>NZ_CP091798.1:1027500-1932500 GCF_022024215.1 Segatella bryantii
GTACACCTATTTCATATCGTGCAGGTGATCAACCTAATAATGCTGTCAGTCTTAATGTTTTCAATCCGGGTGAAATTGCTTCAACTGCTGGAACAAGTGGTGTCGTGTATGGTGTGCTGGGTGATGTGAACTATGACTCAAAGAGTCGTGTTAATACTTTCGCACACGCTAATTATACTGAAGATTTAAATCGTTTAGGTGTCCTTCTTTGTATTAATGGTACTGGTATTCTTAATGCCTGGATACATCGTAATGTTGCTCCTGATTTAAGCTATGCTGCGATGAATGACGTTGCATCAGAAGCGCCTATTGGCAGTGATGGGGTTAAAATTATTCCATTTGGTAATGGTGCTGAACGTGTACTAGAAAACAAAAATGTTGGTTGTTCTATTCGTGGAATTAATTTCAATAAGCATAATCGATCTCATATTATTAGAGCGGCCCAGGAAGGAATCGTATTTAGTTTTTGTTATGGTATTGAGGTCATGGAAAAGATGGGTATGGATATTCATAAGATACACGCAGGTAAGGCTAATATGTTCCTAAGTCCTCTTTTCCGCAATACTTTAGCTAGTGTAAGTGGCGCTACTATTAATCTTTATGAAACAGATGGTAGTGTCGGTGCTGCTAAAGGTGCTGGTATGGGTGCTGGTATTTATAAGGATCATGATGAAGCTTTCAGCTCTCTTAAGAAATTGGCAGTTATAGAGCCAGATGAATCTAATCGTGATGCATATTTAAATGCTTATGCAGAATGGAAAGAAGAACTGAATAAGGTTATTACTAAATAAAATTATTAAATAAAAAAACAGGAATTCTCAAGAAGAGAATTCCTGTTTTTTTATTTAGTTAATTTGACTTTTTTGTCGATTAATATACCATTTTATTAGAAAATATATCAATGCAATAGCTACGATAGCCATAATTGTAAATTTGATATATTCGCCATATTCTGAAATTTTATTCTCTAGTTGTTCTTCTGGTACGAAAGAATGTAGCCACAAGCCTAATACTGCTAAAATTATATTCCAAACACCAGCACCTATAGTTGTATATAATAAAAATTTCCAGAATGTCATTTTGGCTAATCCTGCTGGAATAGATATAAGATGGCGTATTCCTGGTACAAGTCGACCTGATATTGTTGCAACCATACCGTGGTCATCAAAATATTTTTCGCTTTTTTCTACCTTTTTCTGATTCAACATGCATGCTTTTCCCCATTTACTGTTAGCAAAACGATAGATGACAGGTCTACCTAGATAATAACCTGCTATATAATTGATGGTTGCACCACAGTCTGCTCCGATGGTAGCGAAAAGAATTACTAGCCAAAAATTTAAATTTCCACCAGCTGCATGATAGGATGCTGGTGTTACAACAAACTCTGAAGGTACAGGTATAACGGTACTTTCTAATAGCATTAGTAAAAAAATAGTACCATAGTTTAAGTTACTAAGTAATGTTTGAAGTATTCCTCCCATTTTATAATTATTATTACTGATTAATACTGCGTTATGTGACTTTTATAGTATTCTAAATAGTCCTCAGGTTTTAGTTTTTCTGGAAAGAATGGTCCCAAGATGGTTTTTGACTTTTCTGGATCTTTTTCCACAGCTTTGACTAGAAAGTCAGGTATTCTATCATGATCATGTAAAGTCAATGCACAAAGGGCCAAATAGATCCAAATTTCTTTCCATACATAACTAGGAGTAGATTCATGAGATTGGTGAATATGTACAAGTGTATTCAGAAGTTTATATGAAGCATTGGTATAACCGTTATCATAAAATGACAGGGCTATGTGTAGCATTACTTCTTCAGAATTAATTGACATATTTATTGCTTTTTCAAATACAGATTTTGCTTCGTCTACTTTTCCATTTTCCAAATCCATGTGCCCTTCAAGAACGAGTAAGTCAGGATTAGTTGGATCTATATTTAAAGCTTTCTTGATATACTTATACGATAATTCTGTGTTGCCAACTTGATCGTAGTTATAAGCTAACTGTTTTAATATTTCTATTCTATTGGGTGATGACTTATCAAGTAGCTTTTCTGCTTTTTCAAGATGAGAAATTGACTCTTCGAATTTAGACATGCTTGACAGAGTTATACCTTGAAACATCTCACCAGTTTCGTCATTAGGATTAAGTTCTGCAACCTTTTTGTAATTTTTCAGTGCCTCTTCGTATTTATGTAAGTAGAATAGTGCATTAGCTTTATTAAAATAAGCTTCAAAATCGTTAGGATCAATAGCTATAGCATATTCACAGCTAACTATAGAATCATCTATTTCATTCGATAAATATTGTACCGTAGCCAGTTTATTCCAATATATATTGTTGTACGGGTCTTTATCCAAAATCTTATTGTAGATTTTTTTACTTTTTACATAATTTCCTTCGCTTGATGCAATTTGTGCATCTATTTCTTGATACAGGGTATAATTTTTTTTATTAGCACAATTCATCCATTTCTTAGCATATTTATACAGATTGTAATCTATATATAAATTGGCTATATCAAGACAAAACTCATCATGCTCGTCTTGAGATATATTTTCAAATATTTCTTCAAGATATTTGTCGGCTAATTTTTCGTGATTATCTGCTATCAGAATTTCTGCTTTGAGGTAATAATAATCTAAATCTGTTTTATCTTCAATTTTGTCAGCCCATTCATTAGCCTTTTGGCTATTTTTTTCATATATCAAACTCATTCGTGATCGAAAAAGTAGGGGACTAGTTGCTCCCGGAAATATCGAGATAGCATAGTCGGCTGCAGCTATTGCTTTTTTATACTCCCCTTTACTCTGATAGTACTCAGCTATATCAATTAAATCATCAGCCTCCAAATAGATGGAGTTGCCTGTGTTACAAGCTTCTTCATACATTTGGAGGTTATGACGAAATTCTTTGCTTTCGAAGATTTTATTACTCAATACTTCTTCTTGCTTAATTATTTATTTATTATTTTGCTTAGCCCAAGTATCTTTGAGACCTACAGTCTTATTAAAGATAAGATGCTCAGGTGTGGAATCTAAGTCTGCCATGAAATAACCCGTTCTTTGGAATTGTAGATATTCTCCAGCCTTCTTGGTTGCAGCATAATCTTCAACAAAACAGTTTTTATTGATCTTAAGACTATTCTGATTGAGCAATTCATGGAAATCTCTTTCATCAGCAGATGGATTTTCAACACTAAAAAGACGATCATATTCACGTACTTCTGCAGGTTTACAGTGATCTGCTGATACCCAATGTAATGTACCTTTTACTTTTCTGTTTGCTCCAGACATTCCGCTCTTGCTCTCAGGATCATATTCTGCCTGAATCTCTATTATATTTCCATTTTCATCTTTAGTACAGCCTGTACACATGACGATATAGGCATTTTTTAGACGGACCTCTTTACCTGGGGTCATACGGAAAAATTTCTTAGGTGCATCTTCCATGAAGTCTGCTCTTTCAATCCACAGATTCTTACTGAATGTAATTTTGTGGGTTGTAGAATTCTCATCTTCAGGATTATCGATAGCATCCATGTCTTCAGTCTGATCTTCTGGATAGTTTGTGATTACCAGTTTGACAGGGTCTAGTACAGCGCTTACACGTGTTGCTTTTTTGTTAAGATCTTCACGAACAGCAGCTTCTAATAGGGCCATGTCATTAAGAGCATCAAACTTAGTATAGCCGATTGAGTCGATAAAGTTACGAATACTTTCTGGGCTATAACCTCTACGGCGCATACCGCAAAGTGTTGGCATTCGTGGATCGTCCCATCCGCTAACAAACTTTTCATCTACTAAAGTGTGTAATTTGCGTTTGCTCATTACATTGTAAGTAAGATTTAAGCGATTAAATTCAATCTGACGAGGACGATTATCATCTAAAACGTCTGCAGAGCCGTCTTTTTCTTTTAGGAAATCAATAAACAAGTTATAGAGAGGACGATGAGGAACAAACTCTAATGTGCAGATAGAGTGGGTTACACCTTCGAAATAATCGCTCTGTCCATGTGCAAAGTCATACATTGGATAGCAATTCCATTTTGTACCAGTACGATGATGGGGTGTGTGAATAATGCGGTACATGATTGGATCGCGGAAATGCATGTTTGGGTTTGCCATGTCTAATTTAGCACGAAGAACCATGCTGCCTTCTTTAGCCTCAGGTGTATTCATCTGTTTGAAAAGCTGCAAGCTTTCTTCTATTGGTCGATTACGATATGGACTATCAGTACCTGGAGTGGTTGGAGTTCCTTTCTGTTTTGCTATTTCTTCAGCAGATTGCTCATCAACATAGGCGTGGTTATTTTCAATCATCCAAATAGCAAAATCCCACAACTTTTCAAAGTAGTCTGAAGCATAGTAAATATTACCCCATTTAAAACCCAACCATGAAATATCATGTAGAATATTTTCTACATACTCATTGTTTTCTTTGCTAGGATTGGTGTCGTCAAAGCGCAGATTACATACTCCGTTATATTTTTCTGCTACACCAAAATCCATGCAAATGGCTTTGGCATGGCCAATATGAAGATATCCGTTTGGTTCAGGAGGAAAGCGTGTCTGAATTCTACCACCATTTTTACCTGCTGCCAAATCTTCTTCGATTAGCTGCTCAACAAAACTAATACTTTTCTCTTCAGTATTTTCTTTTTCTTTAACTGCCATAGTCGTATAGATAATTTTATGCAAAGATACTAATTTTCCTATGAATAATCAAAGAGTTCTTTAAAAAAAAGCGAAATGCCTCTCACTTCGCAGTGGGAGGCATTCATCTCAATAGGTATTAGTTTTCTTTAAGGTAAAAAGATTGTATTTAGGATAACATTGCAAAGATAATGAAATATTTTTATACTTCCAAATGTTGATTGTATGTTTTATAACATTTTCCTTTTTCGAATATTTCATGAAATAAAAAAAAGAGGTATTATTTAATACCTCTTTCATTTAATGCTTTAGAATATTTTTCGGCATTTTTAAGATGCTCTTGATATGTTTTTGCAAAGTTATGAGTACCACTGAAATCTTCTTTGGCACACATGTACAAATAATCGTGTTTAATGTGGTTAAGTACTGCATCTATACCTGCTACTGTAGGTATTCGAATAGGTCCAGGTGGTAGTCCCGTATTTTTGTAAGTATTATATGGGCTATTGATGGACAAAAGGTTGTTGTAAATACGCTTAAGTTCAAATCTCTTCCATGCAAATTTAATAGTAGGGTCTGCTTGTAGTGGCATTCCATTAGGATATTCTGCATTTCTCAGTTTAAGTCTGTTATAATACATTCCTGCAACCATTGGCTTTTCCGCATCATTAGCAGTTTCTTCGTCAACGATGCTTGCAAGGGTTATTACTTCATTTGGTGTGAGTTGCATGGCTTTTGCTTTTTCTGTTCGGTTAAAATCCCAAAATTTTTTGCTTTCTTTTTTCATGAGATCCATGAATTTAGAAATAGACGCATTCCAATAAATTTCATAGGTATTTGGGATAAATAAGCAAACGATAGTAGCAGTGTCATATCCGTATTTTTCGCAGAAAGATTCATCTGCTAGTGAGTCGTACAATTCTTCCTCGTCGATGATGGTCTTTTTGGCTACAGCAGCAGCCAAATCTCCTTTAGTCCGAACAGAAGGAATGGTTAGACTTACTGGGTCCTGCATGCCGTTTTTTAAATGTCTAAAAGTAATAAATGCTCCCATGTCGTTTTTTATAGCATATCGGCCCGTACGAATATGGTCTGCATATTTACTGTGGCGTACAAGTGTCTTGAAGGCATGCATAGATCTGCTGGTAGCTATAGTATCTAACTTAGCGTAGACAGAATCTATATTATCATCCTGATCAATGTAGATATAACTTGTTCCTTTCTTTGAGGACATACCAGCAAAGAAATAGAAATAAACTAAACCTAGAATCACCAATAGGCACACACTTGCTCCTATGATGTACTTTTTACAAGTTGATGGTTTCATTTTTTATTTTTCTGTTTTAAAACTTTGCAAAGATACGAATTAATCGATTAACTCAATCATTTATAAAGAAAAATGTGTGGATAGGTTTAAAATTATTTAAAATCTTGGTAGAATGGACGGTTTATGGTACTTTTGTAAAGACTAATGGTAAAAAGATGAAGGAATTTTCTACTTACATTTTTGATTTGGATGGAACCCTGTTGGATTCTCTTGAAGATTTAATGTTGAGCTGTAATTATGCTTTGCATGAAAATAATATGCCCGAACGTACTCTAAATGAGGTTAGAATGTTTGTTGGTAATGGTGTAAAGAAGTTAATGGAACGTGCTATTCCTCAGGGACTTAATAATCCCAAATTTGACGAAACATATAATACTTTTCGCCAGCATTATTTGCATCATAATTTAGACCATACAGGACCTTATCCTGGTATCTTAGAGTTGTTGGATAGACTGCATTCTAACCATAAAAATATAGCTGTAGTTAGTAATAAATTTTATACAGCAACTCAAGAACTATGCCATCATTTCTTTTCAGATACAGTTCAGGTTGCAATTGGTGAGCGCGAAAATATAAAAAAGAAACCTGCACCTGATACGGTGAAAGAAGCGTTAAAGCAATTGGGGGTTACAGCTGATAATGCGGTATATATAGGAGATAGTGATGTTGATATAATGACTGCTAAAAATAGTGGAATGCCTTGTATTAGTGTCTTGTGGGGATTTAGAGATAAAGATTTTCTAGTGCGCCATGGAGGCTCTGTATTTGTTAATAGCCCTGAAGAAATATTTTAACAAATAAAGGTGGTCATTATTGACCACCTTTATTTGTTAGTATATGTTTATACTGTTATTCATAACGAATAGCTTCAATAGGATCTAATTGAGCTGCCTTTTTGGCAGGATACCAACCGAAAAATACGCCTGTAAATGTACATACAGCGAAACTCATAACAATGGTCCATGATTCGATGACAATAGGCCAATGGAGTATTGATTTTACGGCAAATGATGCTCCAATACCTAATACAACACCAATTATGCCACCTGTTACACTAAGCATTATTGCTTCTATGAGGAATTGATTCAAAATGTCTAAGCCTCTTGCACCAACACTCATGCGAAGGCCAATTTCACGTGTCCTTTCGGTCACACTGACATACATGATATTCATAATTCCGATTCCACCAACTATTAGAGATATGCCTGCAACAGCAGCCAATAGGTAAGTTAACATAGATGATGTAGAATTCATCATACTTGCAATTTCTTCTTGACTTCTGATTGTGAAATCGTCAGAATCAGCTTCTGAATTTTCTGTTGCATCTTTTAGTTTATGATTCTTACGGAGAATTTCTGATATTTGTTCTTGTGCTTTAGATGAAACGTCTTCCGTGATGGCAGAACAGTTAATACCCCCCAAATATGTTTGGGCCAATATACGTTTCATAACAGTAGTGTAGGGTGCCAGTACCAAATCATCTTGGTCCATTCCCATACTGTTGTATCCTTTTTTCTTTAAAACACCAACAACGCGGAACGGGATACTGCCAAACCTTACTATTTTCCCGACAGGGTCGGAACCATTTGGAAATAGATTGTCTACTACTGTCTGTCCTAATATGCAGACTTTAGCACTTGTTTTGATATCGGTTTCAGTAAACATTTCCCCATCACTAATACTCAACTGTCGAATGGTAAGATAATCTTGATTAACGCCATACATGGATGATGGAGTGTTTTCATTACCATAGATAAATTGTCCACTCTTACTAACAGTAGGGCTTATAGCAGAGATATAGTCACATTGCTCTTTTATAGCTTCATAGTCTGTTAGTTTTAATGTTTCCATTGAAGACGCGTCTTGTCTTACACCTCCTCGAACGTCTGCTCCTGGTGTAATCATGATCATGTTAGAGCCCATTGATGAAATGTTGGCTTGTATACTTTTTTTTGTACCTTGACCAATAGCGAGCATCGTTATTACAGATGCTATACCTATAATTATGCCTAATGCCGTCAGAAATGATCGCATTTTGCTGGCAAAAATTGCTCGTAAGGCTATTTTAAATAAATTTGTAAAATTCATAGGCTTGAATTATTCATCTGTGTTGGCTGGCAAGGCTGCTAGCCCTTCTGCAGCACTCAGAATATTATTATTGATTTCATCGCTAATGATTTGTCCATCACGTAGTTCGATGTTTCTGCTTGAGTAATTGGCAATGTCCGGATTATGTGTGACAAAGATAATGGTATGCCCAGCTGCATGAAGTTTTTGGAATAGAACTAGAATTTCAAAACTAGTTCTTGTATCCAAATTTCCTGTTGCCTCATCAGCAAGAATCACAGCTGGATCATTAACTAGGGCACGGGCTATAGCGACACGTTGCATTTGACCACCGGACATCTGGTTACTCTTATGGTAAAGTCTGCTTCCTAAGCCAACTGCTTCGAGAGATTGAATAGCTTTTTCACGACGTTCTTTGGCACTAACATTGCCATTATACATCAAAGGAAGTTCTACATTTTCTACACTTGTTGTTTTAGGCAACAGATTATAGTTCTGGAATATAAAGCCGATTTTGCGGTTACGTAGTAATGCTCTTTGTGACTTAGACATTGTACGAACGCTGACACCATCCAAATAATACTCGCCGCTGGTAGGGGTATCGAGGCATCCAAGCTGATTGAGGAGTGTTGATTTTCCAGAACCTGATTTTCCCATAATTGTGACAAATTCACCCTCGAATATTTTAAAGCTTACACCACGTAAGGCATGAACAGTTTCCCCTCCGACTTGGAATTCTCGCTTGACGTTGTCAAGTTCGATGACAATTTTCTTGTCTTTTTTTTCTTCAGTCATATGATATACTGTAAAAATGATTATTTTTTGTTGTTTTTCTTACGTGGACCAGGTGTGAATGGACTGCTTTCCTGACTGCTTTCCTCTTCAGAAGAAGTTACTGCTTGTGCATTTGTTATAACATTCTTACCCTGTGAAATACCACTTATAATCTGAGTGTGTGTACCGTCTGTTTCACCTATGTTGACTTTGTATGCTTTGATAGTGTTGCCTTCAACGACCCATACTTTATTTTTGGCATTTACATCAATTATTTTTTTATTGCCTACTGTTTCTTTGGTAGGAGTATAACGAAGAGCCTTGTTTGGTACACTGAGAACACCCACTTTTTCAGAAGTAGAAATGGTTACGTTAGCGGTTAAACCAGGTTTGAGTTTTAAGTCATTATTCTCAGCAGAGATTACAACTTCATAGGTAACAACATTATTTGTCGTTGTAGCCTCCTGGCGAACTTGGGTTACAGAACCATGAAAAGTATCATCAGGGAAAGCATCAACAGTGAATTTTACTTTGTCACCCTGTTTAACATTACCAATGTCAGCTTCATCAACATTAGCAATAACACGCATTTTGGTAAGATCTTGTGCAATGGTGAAGAGTTCTGGGGTACTGAAACTTGCTGCAACAGTTTGGCCTTCTTCTACACTCTTACTCAGGACAATACCATCGACAGGAGATGTAATTGTAGCATAACTAAGATTAGTTTGGGCTTGTGCGACGCTTTCTTTAGATGTTTTAAGTGTAGCTTTAGCTTGATTATAAGCAAGTAGAGCATTTTCATAGTCATCTGCACTGACAAGTCCCTTTTTGTAAAGAGTGTGATAGCGATTATAATTAGCAAGTTCGTATGCTAATTTACTTTGTGCACTAGCTAAGTTTGCCTTGGCTGTGTTTAATTGACTGTTAAGGTTAGTTTTATCAAGCTCGGCAATTACTTGTCCTTTTTTTACTATACTATTATAATCAACATATAGCTTGTCGATAATACCAGAAACCTGTGTACCGACAGTAACACTTGTCACTGGTTCGATAGTACCTGTAGCAGTAACAGTACTTTCAAGAGTACGTGGAGCTACTTTCTCTGTTATGAAATCTACATGTTGTTCCTCTTTTTTGTTAGAGAAAAACCATATCCCTATAGCGATTGCTATTAAAGCAATAACTATATACCAAATTTTACTCATTCTTTTCATATAAGTCTAGATTTTTATTTGTTCTAATATAAATATTGTTGTTTTATCTATTTTGCCCTTTTAACATTATTATGATATAATAGATGTTCTCTGTATTTATTTGTCTAAAGAACCATTTTTATAGAAGTTGAGCATATTGATGTTTAGAATAGTCAGGTATTTACTTTGTAATTCATTCTGTTGAGCTGTAAGAAGGTTGTTTTTTCCTGTTCTAAGTTCAACAATATTTTTCAGACCTAACTTAAATTGTTCACTTAAGAGTTTATAACTTTCAAGGGCACTGTTAGTACTTATGCTTGCAGCTTTGTATTGATTTTGATTACTTGTAGCTTGTATCCAATAATTTTCAATAGTTGAGTAAAGCTCTGTTTGTTTGTCTTTTAGATCAAGTATACTTTGCTGTTTATTAATAATAGCCTTATTAGTAGCTGTCTTTTTTGAGCGATTATCAAAAATTGGGATACTAACAGTTAAACCACCACCTAATGCAAAGTTTGTTTTCAGTTGACTCCCTATATTTGTAGAGCTCAGGCTTGTGGAAGATGTGCTTAAACCAGCGTTGGCGCTAATTGTTGGCAAATTCTGTGCTTTAGCCATTTTTATAGAGATATCGCTTTGGTCTATAGCGTTTTGATAGCTTTTGATTTCAGGTCTTGTTTCAAGAGCAGCAGCATATACGCTATTCAGTGAAGGAACTGAGCTTAATGCCATTTCATTAGTCTGTTCGGTTACAGCGATATCAAAATCTTCATCATTAGTGATTTGTAGTAGTTGTTTCAGTTGACGTTTATAGTTTGCTACATTACTTTGTGAACTAACTACATTATATTGATCTTGAGCAACTTGTGCTTCTAATTGAGCAACATCAGCCTTACTCATTTTACCAACTTTTAGCATTTCTTGCCCACGACTCAAGTTCTCCTTACTCATTTCTAAACTTTGCTCATTTACTTTAATAGCCTCTTTAGAATAGAGTATTTGGATATAATATTGCACAATCTGTTCTTGAATGCTTAAAGCGGTAGTAACAGAGTCAATAGATGCTTTTTCTGAAGCAAGTTGATTTAATTTGATGGTATTTTTGTTTCGATTTCCATTCCAAATAGTCCAGTTTGCATTAACACTATATGTACCGTTATAAGAAACTTTATCAACAGAAGAGCGAGAATACCCATCGCTACTGACTGCACCAGATTCAACCCATGGCGTATAATTTACATTTTGGGAAGTTGAAGCTGATAGAGAAGGTAATAAGGCAGCTTTTGATTCAAGTACGTCCTCATTTGCTTTCAATTTCAGAAGATGATTTTTCTGAATTGTAATATTGTTCTGCAGTGCGTAGTTAATACATTCTTGAAGTGTCCACTGCTTGGCATTTGTCATTATCGGCATAGCCATCATTGAAAGAGCTAAAATACCCTTTGTCCAGTATTTATTCATTGGCTTTTTATATTAAATTATAATTCTGACTTTTTTGATGTGGTTAATCAAAAAAGGTTTACTCTAAAAAGTAGAATTTAACTAATCTTTAGAGTAAACCTTTAATTATTTCAAACTTTGTAATCTAGCAATATATTTTCCCAGAATATCAAATTCTATATTAACTATGCTACCTTCATGGATATTGCAAAAATTCGTATTTTCACGTGTATAAGGTATAATGGCAACAGTAAATGTATTTTCTGTAGGATTCACGACAGTGAGTGAAACACCATTTACTGTTATCGATCCTTTATCTACTGTAAAGTAACCTCTTTCTGCCATTTTTTTATCGAAAGGATATTCAAATGTGAAATAGGTCGAACCACCAGCGTCTTCTAATTTGATGCATTTGGCAGTTTGGTCTACATGACCTTGGACAATATGTCCATCTAATCGGCCATTCATAATCATAGATCGTTCAACATTTACTTTGTCGCCAACTTGAAGTTTTCCTAAATTGCTTCGTTCTAAAGTTTCTTTCATAGCTGTAACCGTATAAGTTCCATCTTTTAGGTCGACTACTGTTAGACAAACACCATTATGTGCAATGCTTTGATCAATGGTGAGTTGGTCTACAAAAGAACATTTCAAAGTGAAATGAATATTCTCTTGTTCTTTTTGTACGGCTACTACTGTAGCCATTTCTTCAACTATTCCTGAGAACATAATTGATTATTTCTTTTGATTATTAATTCTTAAAAGTGAAGGCAGAATTTCAATGAAATCCTGCCTTCAATATAAAAGGGTCGTTCGATGATGTGATGAAACTCCAATCTTAAAAAGATTTGAGAGCTCCCCGTCTTTGTAATCCACAGGCTTTACAGCTTAGTCGCAAATGCGGTTTATGTGGCCCGCCATTGGCAAAGGATGTCTTCTCGGTTTCACATATTATTTGATGAGTATCCCAATCGAATCGACACGACCCATACCTTTCTCCTTTCTATTGCAAAGATAAGTCTTTTCTTTTTATCAAGCAAATAATTTAAACTTTATTTTTGTTTTAAAGTGTCGTAGATTTCGTTGAATATAGCTTTAAGTCTATTTTCTTCTTCAATGATGTTTTGTATTTCTCGCAGCTTTTTTTCGTTTGGGCTGTGTTCAATCCATAGTTTAATATAGCCTGAACTCGAATATTTTTCTTTCATGTGATGTCGAAATCTTTCCCACTGTTCATCTTTATTTTTGTTTGGATAATTTTCTAAGCCGTATTGAATAGCTCGTGTGAAGACTTCGTTAGGTTCTAAGTCTCTGTCTGCTTCAGCTACGATTCTACCATATATGCTCCTTGGTTGCCTACTTGCTGATGCGCGATGATCTTCTACTGCTTCTTTCATGATGTTGATTTGGTCTATACTAAACCATTTTTTTAATCTAGCATCAGCAAGTAATATTTTACCACTTGTAATATGATGTATAGCCCTAGGTCCACTCATGCCCAGGTCATGGTATGCTGCTATAGTATATACCATGTCTATATCAGCACCTGTGCATTTAGCTAATTCTATAGAGTTTCTCATGACACGTGTTACATGTCGTAGGCCATGACTTTCTCCAAAAGCATTATATCGTGGAAGTATTTCTGTCTCAATAAATTCCATGAGATCCAAACTTACATTTTGCCTCATTTTCTTCTTTTATTTTATTGAATGTTTTCTCTAAGCATTATATTTTTATACATATTGGATAATTAAAATGCTTAGAACCGTGGTTAAACCATAAATAAACATATTGCGGGCTGTCATACCCAATACGAGGTTTAATTCTTTACCTTTCCAAATATACTTCATCTTTTTTGAAGCATTGTCAAGTAGAATAGTATAGGGTATAAAAGCTGTTAGGGCAAGAATTGTTTCTTGATTTTTATCGATTTCCATTCCTTCAATTAATATAGCAATCATGGTTAAGATGACTCCGATGAATCCTACGGTTTGATATAATTTATATCCTCTGTTTTCTCCAAGTCTAACGATGAGTGTTATTTTTCCATCTTTTTTGTCATTGTTTCTATCTCTGAAATTATTTATGCATAAAAGCGTGTCTATAACCAAGCCACATCCAAGTGAAGTCAAAAAGACAGTCCATGGTATGTACTGCATATCTTTTGGGACTATTACATAGTAGGTGAGGCATACAGGTATGATTCCAAAGAATACTAAAACTAGTAAATCTCCCAATCCGATATAACTTAGTTTGGTGGTATATAGAAAGCAGAATAATACACAGATTATGCCAATTATAATCATTTCTATCCCTCCAAAATATATGAGTGGTAGTCCTATTAAGCATGCTAATAGGGTAGTAATCATTAGTCCCCATCGCATAGCTTTTAAAGTTATCCATCCTTCAGAGCAAGCTCTCTTTGGCCCTAGTCGCGTAGAACTATCATCATTACCTTTTAGACAATCAAAATAATCATTTATAAAGTTAGCATCTATCTGCATAACAAATGCAAATAAAAAGCATAAGATTGCGGGAATCATTTGAAACATTTCTGCCCCGCAATTTTTCCATGCAAAGGCAGTTCCAATCATTACGGGTACAGCTGCGCCTGTTAAAGTCTTGGGGCGAGCTGCTAGTATCCATGCTTTAATAGAATTTATTTTTACTGTAGACATTGTGAATTTTAATTAAAGAAATTCCAACTTACACCAAAACGAAGAATTTGTTCATTAAGTGGATAGTGAGGTGTAAAGAAGTACTCTTTTGATCCTCCTATATTTACATGACTCATCATTACAAAAAAGCGTGCATGTTTCAAGAAGAAGTTAAAGTATACATTTACAACAGGATAATTACCAACTTTTACTCGATTATCTTTGTTGCCTTGAATAGCGTAGCTTCCCAATGCAGGACTATAGTCTGGTGCATAATATTTTGTAAAATATCTGACATCAGCACCAAAGTCACATTTTAGTACTTTAGCAATCTTAAATTTCAAATATATATTAGAATATATATTGAAACTAGGAACAGGAAGTATGTCTTGGTCTGTTGATTGTTGGAATGTTAATACATTGTCCCAATTTAAAATACCATAAGTCAGTCGCTGGTTGAGTTGTAAAGTTAGCAAGCCAATTGTAGAGGTTGTTTGCATAGGTGTTACAGTAACTCCTGTTCTTAAATAGCTATCTGTAATATTATAACTCTGACTGAAATAATAGTAGTTGGTAAGTTGGTCAAATCCTACTCGGAGCTGAGTTCGGGTTTTGTCATAGCTAAAGATACCTTCTATACGGCTATGAATCATTTGTTTAAAATCGTTATCATTTTCGCTCCACCAAAAATGGCGTGAATGATAATTGCGATAATAAAAGCTTGGATTCAATCTGTGAAAGAATGCGTTAGCTGCCAAGCGAACTGTGTCTCCGAATAATTTGAAATTGAGATCTCCGTGACCATCTATTTGTATTTGACCAGCATCTTGTCCTGCTACTCCAATTTCTGCAGTAACATTATAATGGAACAAGGTTCCTTGAGTTTTACTTAGCTGTCCTCCTATATTTAGAGTTCCCTCATTGTATTTTGAAATACCAGAAGCGGTAGAATCAGGAAGCTCATAATGACGATAGTCATAGTTGGCAAATAATTTGAGACCTGATTTTACCCATTTATTAAAACCTTCGAGCATTGCTATAGCAAAAGTATTTTTAATTTCGTAATGCTTTGTTAGGTCCTCGATAGAATCTCCTGCTAATGCACCAGTATAGTCATAGGTATTATTATAGTAATCAGCAGGGGTGCTGTATGCCTGATATATTCTTTTAAAGTTATCAAATTTTACTGTATGGATGAAACTTGTAACAGGTACATATTCGTTTTTTAACCAACTAGTATCCTCTGCAACCTTTTTTTGTTCAGTGATAAGGCTGTCTGCTGCGGCTTTACTGTTCAGAGAAACTCTTCCACTATCAACGCTTCCTTTCGTGTTTACCAAAGCCTCATCGCCCATGATTTTTGCATCATCAGGTCTTCCTGTAAATTTCTTTTGGTGTTCCAAGTCTTCTCTTGAAATATTTTTTCCTTCTTTTTTGGCTTTTTTGAGTGCTTCCTCTTTTGCTTTTTGACCTTCGTTTTCCTTTTTAGAAGCTATGGCAAATTTTTTTGCTTTGATTTCATCTTCTGTCATTTTAACCTTCCGGTTAAAGCCTACGTTATAGCGGTGAGTAAAGAATATGTGTTGATTGTCGTTTCTGTTCCAGTTTTGTGATAATACGGTAGGTATTTCATCAGAAGTGTAAGTAGTAGATTGGCTTTCAGGGTGAGTTACGTAAGCATCATTGGTTATACCACCATTTTCTGTTACTTTTTGGTGATTTAGACTAACCAAGAAATGAGCTTGATAGCGATCTCCTAAATAAGAAGACCAGAAAGTATACCCAAAGTGTGAAGTACTTTGGGAATCATAATATCCTCTTCCGTATTTATAGTCAAATCTAAAGCCTAAACCAAGTTTTTTGCCAGCATTAACTGCGAAAATAGCCTTAAAATCATCTTCACCATTTGTACGATCGCCACATTCGTTAAGCGTAACGTTGGTAATAGGAGAGTATGTATTTGTAAAATGGAAAGTACCAACGGGTTTCACAAAATAGTCATAAGGATCCGTAAATATAAATTGGCTATTTTCAGGACGGTCAATAAATATTCTGTTGATTCTTGGTGCGCCTAAGTTTCCTGTTGTATTATATTCTCCTCTGAGTCCTGTTGTAAAAACAGTATTCATGTACATATAGGATGACGTGTCAACTTCTGCTGATCTTTGATCACCAAAACGTTCGTCTATGGTCCAAACGCGTATACCTTCAGGTATTTTTTTATTATGTCCTTTTGACATAATAGAGTCTGAAGACTTACTTGGATTCATTGTAGAATAATAAGGATTATTTATATCCTCATCTAAATTGGTTTGTGCCATAACTGGTGTTATGGCACAAACTGAAAGTAATATAGAAAATAAACTTTTCATTATCTTTTAAACATACGTAAACCTACTTCGATAATCTTGACTGCAACTGCTGAAAGCACGATTATTACACCTGTCTGATACATGTCTGTAGCATACATGATAATTAATCCGATTGCAGCTAATAGCATAAATATAATATTGAGCAGGTTTCTTATCTTGAAGTACTGATCACGAGGTTTTTCCACATGCAAAGGAGCATGATGAAACTTAGCTCTTAATTCCTCATTATCTGTTGATTTAATTGTCTTTTTTTGTTCTTCTTCTTGGCTCATTTTTAATTGTTTTTATTTTATGAGAAGATCTTTAATATTTTTAAATATCTCATCTTTTCTGTCGATTGTTTTTCGACGAAATTTTCCATAAATTCTTGATAATTTAGTGTGCTTTTTGTTAAGTGCATATTTGTCTGAAATTACATTTTCAGCAGGTTCTTTAAAGCCTGTAGCTCTGCCTTGGTCATAATTATAACTTATGCGACTTATGGATAGGTCTAACTGATTATCCTTACATTTTGCAATAATTGTATAGTAGAACTCAGTACGATCTATAGATATAAATGTATTTGAAAATATTAAATATTCTCTTACGGTAGCAACAATTGTACTTTTTTCTTGATTAACAAGAGCGACACGGCTTCCTTGTAACTGATTGCTATCAGAGGTGAGATCTGTTAGATATTCTAATATTTTTGTATAGATATCGTCTTGACTCATGTTGATATGATCTAATTTGAGCTTGAAAACGATATCACCTTTTTCTGAATAAGTGATAGCTCCTTCTAAATATTTAGAATCATCAATATGGTCATTACTAGTTTTTTCTTTTATAGTTTTTTTCTGAGGAGTAGTTGGGATGGTCCAGCCTTGATTTCTATTGCTTGATTTCTCAGATGCATTTCTTTCAGCATCTTCTTTTGCTTTTTGGGCCTCTTTTAATGCTTTTTGGGCCTCTTCAAGTTGCTTTTGGGCTTGTTCAAGTTTCTGCTCAGGGGTTAGTACCGTCTGTGCTTGACACGTCAGAGGCAAAAGAAAAAATGTACTGATTAAAAAATTCCTCATTTTATAAATTATTTTTGTATATATTCTATCGCAAAGATACATATTTTATTTGAATTTGTCCAAAACTATAGTCTTAAAAAACATTTATACTATTTTTTGTCTAACATTTCCTGTAATTTTACGATTTCGTCTCTGTATTGAGCAGCTTGCATGAAATCAAGGTCTTTTGCGGCCATTTTCATAAGTCGTGTAGTGTTAGCTATACTCTTTTCAAGTTGCTCTTTAGTCATATTTAATACAATTGGGTCAGCTGCAAATGTACCAACTTCAGACTCATGATAAACATTGTTTGTTTTATCCATATTGCGAGTTCTAGCGGGTTCGTTTTCGTTGCTAACAGATGCTAGTTCGTTCTTGATTTCTTTGACAATCTGTTGAGGAGTGATACCATGTTCTTCATTATATTTCATCTGTATCATTCGTCTTCTTGCAGTCTCGTCTATAGTTTTTTGCATACTTTCGGTAATATTGTCTGCATACATGATTACTTTACCATGTATATTTCGAGCAGCTCTACCTGCAGTCTGAGTTAAACTTCTATGACTTCTTAAAAAACCTTCTTTGTCAGCGTCGAGTATAGCGACTAAAGAGACTTCTGGTAAATCCAATCCTTCTCGTAAAAGATTTACTCCAACTAATACATCGTAAGTTCCTGCTCTTAAATCGTTCATGATCTTAATTCGGTCTAGAGTAGCAACATCACTATGAATGTATGCGGATTTTACATTGTGATTTAAAAGATACTCTGTTAATTCTTCGGCCATTCTTTTCGTAAGCGTTGTTATTAGTACACGTTCGTTTCGGTGAATACGCGTGAGAATTTCATCCATGAGATCGTCTATCTGATTTTCACTAGGTCTTACTTCAATTTCAGGGTCAAGGAGACCTGTTGGTCTAATTAATTGTTCGACGACAATACCTTCAGATTCTTCTAATTCATAGTTAGCAGGTGTGGCTGATACATATATTGCCTGGTTCAGTAACTCATGGAATTCTTCAAATTTTAATGGGCGGTTATCAAATGCTGCAGGAAGTCGGAATCCATATTCTACTAAGTTTTGTTTTCTGGCACGATCACCGCCATACATGGCTCCAATCTGTGGAATGCTGACATGGCTTTCGTCTACTATAAGCAGATAATCTTTTGGGAAAAAATCTAAAAGGCAATACGGACGGTCTCCAGCTTGTCTACCATCGAAATATCGGGAATAATTCTCAATACCCGAACAATGCCCAAGTTCTTTAATCATTTCAATATCGTATTCTACACGTTCTTTGATTCGCTGTGCCTTTATATGGTCCCCGATTTCATTGAAATAGTCAACTTGTTTGACCAAGTCATCTTGAATCATGCGAATACCATGTTCTGTTTGCTCTTTAGTGGTAATAAATAAATTGGCTGGATATATTTCGTATTGTTCAAAACTCTCAATTCTGTGAAACGATACAGAGTCAACTTCTTCTATAGAATCAATTTCATCGTCCCACCAACTTACTCGAAGAATATTATCAGAATAAGCCATAGCGATATCCACAGTTTCTCCTTTTACTCTAAAATTACCACGATGAAGTTCTATGTCGTTTCTTACATATAAATCGTCAACCAGCTTTCGTAAGAATTCGTTACGATCAATGATTTGTCCTTTTTTTAATTTGATTATACTTTCCTGCATAGCCACTGGGCCTCCCATACCATAAATACATGATACAGAAGATACAACGATTACATCTTTTCTCCCTGATAATAAGGCTGATACAGCACCAAGTCTTAGCTTGTCAATATCCTCGTTTATAGCTAAGTCCTTTTCTATATAAGTATCTGATGTAGGTAGGTAAGCTTCAGGTTGATAATAGTCATAATAGCTAACATAATATTCAACGGCATTATGAGGAAAAAAGCCTTTCATTTCTTGGTATAATTGAGCTGCTAGGGTCTTATTATGACTCAAGATTAAAGTCGGCTTATTTACTTTAGCTATTACATTAGCCATGGTAAAAGTTTTACCAGAGCCTGTTACGCCTAGAAGAACTTGTGCGGGTACTCCTTGTTCGATCCCTTCCACTAGTTGCTTAATTGCTTGTGGCTGATCGCCAGTAGGTTTGTAATTTGATGTTAAATTAAAGTTCATATTTTGCAAAATTACGAATTTATCAATTAATATGAGTTATAAAGATTAATAATTTGCCAAAAAAAACATTTTTTACTTTGTAAATCGGTAAAAAGATTGTATTTTTGCATCTCAAAAGTGCAAAAAATATAATGAAGAAAGTATTTCTATCAGCAATAGCATTGGTACTCTTGTTTTCAAGTTGTGCCCGAGAATTTAATCAGGTATATAAGTCTGATGATTTTCATTATAAATATGAATATGCCAAGGAAATGTTTGCAAATGGCAAATACAGTAAGGCTGTAGCTCTATTGCAAGAATTGGTAACATTAGAGAAGGGTACTGAGAATGCCCAAGAAAGTCTTTATATGTTGGCTATGTCTGAATATTGTTTGAAAGATTATGAGACAGCTTCAGAATATTTTAAGAAGTATTTTTCTTCTTATCCTCATGGCACATATTCGGAGATGGCAGAGTATTATGTAGGACAGAGTTTATTTATGAGTACTCCTGAGCCTAGGCTTGATCAAAGTGGTACGATAGCAGCTATATCAGCTTTTCAAGAATATTTAGATGTTTATCCAGACGGTAAAATGAAGCCAACTGCTCAGAAACGTCTATTTGAATTACAAGATAAGCTAGTTTTGAAAGAGCTTTATAATGCTCGTCTCTATTATAATTTAGGCTCCTATTTTGGTAATTGTACAAATGGTGGTAACAATTATGAAGCATGTGTTATTACTTCTCAAAATGCTTTAAAGGATTATCCATATAGTGATAATCGTGAAGAGTTTGCCACACTTATTATGAAAAGTAAGTTTGAACTTGCTAAAATGAGTGTAGATGAGAGAAAATATGAGCGTTTCCAAGATGCAGAGGATGAATGCTACGGCTTTATCAATGAATATCCTGATTCGAAGGAGAGAAAAACAGCTGAATCATATATTGAAAAATGTAAAGAGTATATATCCTCTCATAAAGAGATGTCATTAAATTAAGAAATTTAAATTCAACGTATAAATATGGATTATAAAAAATCAAAAGCACCGGTATCAACCGTAACACGAGACATTACAACTCTCTGGAAAGAAACTGATAATCTCTACGAGAGTGTTGCTATTATCGCTAAGCGTAGTAATCAGATTGCTGCTGAAATCAAACAAGACTTGAATAAGAAATTAGCAGAATTTGCTTCTTATAATGATAGTCTCGAGGAAGTTTTTGAAAATCGTGAGCAGATTGAAATTTCTCGTTACTACGAAAAATTGCCTAAACCAACATTGTTGGCAACACAGGAGTTTATTGAGGGTAATGTTTATTTTCGTGATCCAAGCAAGGAAAAAGTAAACGAAGCATAATAGATTATGATTCAGCGCAAACAAACACTTTTTTTATTTTTCGCTATTGTTGCAATAGTTGTTTGTCTTTTTTTCCCAATTGCTACTTTAGAGTCTGATTCTTTGGGCTTAGGGGGAAGACTCTTTAATTTGGGTGTAAAGGATTTAAATGGTAATTTGGAATTTGTTTCTTGGCCCTTGTGTTTGATATTGACGCTATCTGCAATCGTTGATCTTGTTAATATTTTCCTTTTCAATAATCGTACGCTGCAAATAAAATTATGTATCGGAAGTAATATCTTAATCTTAGTATGGTATGTATATTTTATTTCATTTACTCAAGGGCTTATTGGTGATTTAAAAGGGGAATATCATATGGCATTTGCTTCATGCTTACCCTTGATAGCTGTTATATTAACTGTTATGGCAAAGAAGAGCATTGAGGCTGATGAGGCTTTGGTTAAAGCTGCAGATCGTATTCGATGATAGTTTTTAACAAGTGTAATATTAAATTGTCCCTAATTTCACAAAATGAAATTAGGGACAATTTTTTTATAAAAAAAGGGTGCTCCAGTTTTACCCAAAGCACCTTTAACATGTGTCATTAATTAACAATTGAGAAATAAATTCGCTCTTAAATTTATATTCGCATCAAACATCTATTATATCCTTATTATGTAAATTATGAAGAATCAACATCCTCATAACTTTTGCAAATATAATATATTTTTTTTATCTACGCTCTTTTTTATCTGATAATTTTCTCAAAAAACTATATTTTTGAGAAAAAACATAATTTATTAAACCTTTTTTGTAAAATTGAAGTAATCTGGTTTTCTAATTTGCCTCATGAATATATTTCGAAAAGTTTGGCTCATATTTAATGATTATTTTTTCTACATCGTCAAATACTTGATCTGTAGTGTAATATAACGAATTTTTGATGTTTGTTGAAGTAGATAAAGCTATTTGATTAATTATTGGTCCAATAAACTTTGAATCTTCGTTTTTTGCTATTTGTTGAGCAGATATTAATTCTTTTTGATTAAGTAATAATTGTCCTGTTCCTGGTTTAGATAATGATGATAGGTTAAAGCCTAAACTTGACCAGTCTATAGGTATCGGGTGGTTAATGATTTTCATAAATAAATCGATGGGGCAATCTACGGTTTTTCTTTTTATGATGAATTTTATACTTGCTGCATGATATTTGTTGGCGTAAATATTCTTGTAACATATAGTATATACTTTTTTCGTTCTGTGATAATCTCTTTTATGAGTTCATTTATTTGTTTTGTGATAGGTTGTTTAATATCTTCTATTTTAAGATTGCTTGCACATATATTTTGGTAGTATTTGGTAATGCCCTCTGATGTTTTATTTGGCAATTTATAGGCCAATAAGTCATTTAATACTTTTTCTGTAGTAGTTGCAATATAATCGTTATATTTTTCTTTGCATAGTATTCTGTGTTTTTCTATTGTGTTTTTTTCGTTTTGAAAGAAGGATTCTAGTGTAATTGTATCTTTGGTTTGTGCATATGATGATAGGGTAGATATTGTATACCATAATATAAGGATAACTATTTTATTTTTTGAATTCATAATTATTGAGATATATGCTTGTTCTATTTGATAATTTATTGAGCACAAAGGTACGCATTTATTTTAAAAATTACTATATTTGTGTTTATTAAGAATTTAAGCGCCAATGAGACTATTAGACAAAATATGGAAGTTTTCAAAAGTTGATATTTGGGAAAATAATGGATCCTCTAAAATTCAGCAGTGGGGCAAATCAATATCACGAAAAATATTAGTATCATGTCGATATTTTTTTCTTAGAGGCCATATGGATTATGCCACGCAATTATCTTTTAGTACGATATTGGCGCTTGTACCAATATTGGCCATGTTTTTTGCAGTAGGGAGAGCTTTTGGCCTTTCTATGTATGTTGACAACATTCTAAGACAGGTATTTAAGTCTCAACCTCAAGTGGCAGATGAGCTGTTTACAATGGCAGATTCTTACCTTAATCAAGCTCAAACAGGAATTTTGATAGGTCTTGGAATATTAGTTATGCTATATAGTATATTATCTCTTATTCGAAATATAGAGATGGTTTTTGATATAATATGGCATGTTGATCGTCAACGTTCAGTGGGACGTTTAATAATAGATTATACAGCGATGATTTTTTTGATACCAGTCATCTTGATTATACTATCTAGTACTAGTGTTCTAGTCTTTGGTGTGTTAGATCGTATTCCTGATTTCTTACTACTCGATGGTATATTTCGTTTTCTGATTCGCGTGGTTTCACCGTGGTTGCTACTGACAGCTGTTTTTATAGGAGTTAATATGTATGTTCCAAATACCCATGTGAAGTTGAGTTGTACAATAATTCCAAGTATGTTCGCATCTGCGTTTATGTTAGCATTGCAATATTTTTATATACATGGTCAAATTTTTCTAACTAGTTATAATGCTATATATGGTTCATTTGCTGTTATTCCTTTATTTATGATATGGATGCTAGCTTCATGGTATATTATTCTTTTTTTTGGTGAGTTGTGTTATGCTAATCAGAATGATGATTATTATGCTTATTTTTTGAAAACATCTGAAATATGCCATTATGATTTGATGATAATTTCTGGATTAATACTAGCTCATATTAGCCAGGCAAAGCGTAATGAGAATAAAGCTTTATCTGCAATCGAAATTACCCATAGGATACAATTGCCCATACGAATAGTGTTGGATGTTCTTGATAATTTAAGACGGGCAGGGCTTTTGCAACAATATGTTGATTTAGCTACAGATAAGATTGTGTGGGAATCTATATGTGAAACGGATCAGCTATCTATGGGTAAGATGGTTTATGCTTTAGACAACGTGGCTGAGAATACTGATACTAAATTAGTTTTGAAGTCAAAAATACCGCACGATAATCTCATGATAAAAAAAATAGCTGAACTTTACAGTAAACAAATAAAACAGTGGGACTCAATATTAGTTCGTGATCTGATTTAAATATATAATTTTATGATATTACTAATAATACTATATATAAAAAGGCATAGCTCTATAATTAGCTATGCCTTTTGTTTCTTATTTAATTATTTCAGAAGAATGTCCTGGTCCGTTTGTAATCCAATCATCCAGTATTTGTCTTGCAATACTCAACTTTTCTGGAATTTTGGGTAAATTATCTTTTGTAAACCAGCTTGCCCGTGCTAATTCTTCCTTCTGAATATGAATATCTCCGCTAATATAATCAGCATTGTAACCAACCATTAATCCGCATGGATAAGGCCATGCTTGGCTACCAAAATATTTTAAGTTTCCTATATTAAGGCCAGTTTCCTCCATTACTTCTCTGTGAACAGCATGTTCAAGAGTTTCACCTGTCTCAACAAATCCTGCTACTAGTCCATAAAAATCGGACCTAAAATTTTTTGCTCTAACCAATAAAACTTCGTTACCTTTGTGTATTAAAACAATAACAGCAGTACCTAGTAACGGCCATATTTCTTTTCCACAGTTGGTGCAACGTTTACTGATGTCAGTGTGCATTTTCATAGGAGCACCACATACTCCACAGAATTGTGAATTTTGATCCCAATATATCAATTCAAAGCACTTTCCTGCTTTATTGTATAAATCCTTTGAGATTTTGTAATAGCTCTGTCTTAGTGGACACATCTCAAAGGAATGTCCTTCTTGAAGATATCCCTTTGTTATATCTTCGATTTCTGACGGATTATTAATCTTGAAAGTCTTTACTTCAATTCCGTCATCCATAGGAGAGATATTCATGACATGTGTCCATGCTTTAGTTTGGATAGGTGATTCACTGTGGTATGGAATCGTATAGGTGCCATCTGGAAGAACCTCAAGCAGGAGATCTGACTTGCAAAAAATAAAATAATATTGTTTCATGTGTTTGTGTTTATTCTTTTCTTTCACCAAAGAGAATGTCATAATCTCGTTTGGCAGCAGGTTTTACCCATTTTTCTGGCACAAATTTCCAGTTATTGTTTGCTTTAGGGTAAAGTACTTTTATTTTTTCTATTTCTTCCATAAGATAATAGCGTTGGTCACGTTCACTGCGCCAGATAATTCTATTTTTTAAACTATCGCGAGGAATCCCTGCGCCCTTAGTTAGAAGCTCGCCACCACCATTTCCACGATAACTATTAATAGCAACATTGTACCATTTCTTTTCATCAAAAGGCTGTCCATTGCTCATTTTTAAAATATGAACCTTTTGACCATTTGGCTTGGTTACGTCAACTTCATAATCTATACCTGCAGCACTATCAAAGTTAAAAGAGAAATTTTTGAAGCCTAAGCGTTGCTGGTCGCCTTTAGTACTTTCGCTAAGAAGCAATAAATGATCCTCTGGACTTTTCATCGTGTTAACCCATAGGTCGTAACTCATTTCTAGGTGCTTTCTGATTTCCTCACCCGTAAGGCGCATTACATAGAGTTGATTCTCGAATTTGTAGAGATTAAACATATCGCCTACATAGATTGGGCCTTGTTGTATGTGTGAGTCAAAATTAATTGGTGCGTTAAAAGCGATATCAGCTTTGGTTATTTGTAGTTCCAAGTTTAGGATTAAATCCGTGAACGCACTGCTGCCAAAGAAACCTTCTCGAGTACTTATGGTGCTTGTTATTTCACCAATTTTTCGGTTAACGTATCCTTTAACCTCTTCAATTTGTTTACTGAAGTGCTCCATAAAGTCTTGGTCCAAAGGCTCTTTGGTTATATCTGTTAAAACGTTTTTAATCGAAAGATCTTTTCTTATCCACTGTTTTTTGCCATTTATTTTTTTGTGATCCATGGTAAGGACCAATTCGACATCAGCAATGCTCTTGGCATTATTTGCTGGGTCAATGCATAATACTTTTTTTCCTTCGATATTAGTTACAAATTGATTACTTCGTGTATGATCATGTCCAAACATAATCAAATCAAAGCCGGGAACATTTATAGCAACATCTAAAGATGCGTCTTCCTTATATTCTGGTGTTATTATACCTCCTTTTGCACCGCTATGAAACAAGCCGATAATAACATCCGGCTTTTCTTTATCTTGGATAATTTTTATCCATTTTTTTGCAGAGGTTTCCATGTCTTCGAAGTGTATGCCACTCCAAATATTTTCAGTCAACCAATTTGGAATAGCTGGAGTAATTAATCCCAAAATTGCTATCTTGGCGCCTTCTTTCTCAAGAATAACATAAGGTTTGACATATGGATTACCAGTTTTGTTATCTATCATGTTTGCAGCAAGAACTGGGCAGTTTAGTTCTTTGATCCATTTGTCATAGCAAGCATGACCTGTTTCTACATCGTGATTACCAATACCTTGTGCATCATATTTCATATAATTCACTAAGTCCGAAGCAACGTTTGTTGTATTAGTATTGATATAATTGTAATAATAACAAGTTGGTTGTCCTTGCAGAATGTCACCATTCTCTAATAGAATAACATTATCACCAAGTTGCTTTCTGACATTTTTTACATAGTTACTTACTCTTGCTAATGTACCAGAAAGAGGCTTACGTGTAATGAAGTCATAAGGAAAAAACGAACCATGAACATCGGTTGTTTCAATTACGCGTAGAGTAATTTTTTTTGTTTTTGCTGTCACAGGCTGAAATAAGCAACATGCTAACAGGCATGCTGATAGAATTTTTTTCATTATACATATTTTAATTATTTTGCAAAAATACTAATTTTTAGTAATATAGGCACACTATTTGCTGTTTATTTCATAAAAATAAAATATAAGAATTATGGCATTTATCGATTACTACAAAATTCTAGGTGTAAAGAAGGATATCCCTCAAAAGGATATTCGTAGAGCGTATGTCAAAAGGGCAAAGCAATTTCATCCAGATCTTCATCCAGATGATCCTAAGGCCAAAGCTAAGTTTCAGGCTTTAAATGAGGCTTATGAGGTTCTTTCAAAGCCTGAAAAGCGAGCTAAGTATGATAAATATGGTGAGCAATGGAATAACGCAGAAGCTTATGAAAATGCTGGAGGCTTCGGCGGATTTGGCGGAGGAAATGCTGGTGGCAATCCTTTTGAAGGTTTTGATTTCAATTCCTTTGGAGGAGGCGGTGGTTTTTCTAGCTTTTTCCAAGATCTTTTTGGCGGTGGTGGCCGTGGTTCTTCTTTCCGTTCTGCAGGCTTTGGCGGTGGCTTTAACGGCAGAGCTAG
Organism: Segatella bryantii; assembly: GCF_022024215.1. Taxonomy (NCBI): domain Bacteria; kingdom Pseudomonadati; phylum Bacteroidota; class Bacteroidia; order Bacteroidales; family Prevotellaceae; genus Segatella; species Segatella bryantii. The sequence continues at coordinate 1,054,738 of NZ_CP091798.1, forward strand.
ACAAAATTCTGGAGAAATGGAAGCCAAGGTTAGTATCGATCTTTATACAGCTATGCTTGGTGGTGAGGTTGTTATTCAATTGAGTAATGGACAGAAAATTAAGCTAAAAGTAAAGCCTGAAACTCAACCTGGTGCTAAAGTTCGGGTCCGTGGCAAAGGTTATGATAGGGGAGATGGTACATTTGGCGATTTGATTATTACTTATAATGTAAAATTGCCAACCAATCTGACAGAACGACAGAAAGATTTGCTTCGCCAAATGCAGAATCAATAAAAAAAAGCTATCTATTACAAGATAGCTTTTTTTTATTGAGATCAAAATTGATTATTTGATGATTTTTACCATGTTCATTTCTGAAATTTTTCCGTCAGGAGAAACTTTTGCGTTAATTCTGAAATGATTGTTTGTAGGTAATTCAGGATTCGTACGTTCTATACTTTGTTCTGCAGTAAATTCTACTTGATATTCGAATTCGTCTTCGCCTACTTCTTTTTTCTTAATCTTATAATCATTATTGATTTTAAAATTCATGTTTGTAATGTCATCTTTGTAAATCTTATCTATGAAAGATGCAACATCACTTTTTGTAGCCATGTGTTTGCCAAGGAATGATGTCATTACCTCTTCAACGGTAGCAGTCAATCCAAGTTCGTTGCGTGAATTCACACTTTGGAAGAACTTGCGAAATAGTCCGCTTATCATTTGTTTCTCATCAGATTGCACTTCTTTAGATTTTATTTTCTTCATGGCTTCATTAGCTTCATCGATATGTATGCCGTCAACATGATTTGACAGATATTGTTGATAAGCGTCAATCGTATTTTCATTGGATGCTGAAATCCAATCTAAAGAGTCAATCTTGTTTAAAGCTTCTTGTTTGTGAGGAGAGTCTGGATTATTTCGAATATAATCTTCTAATGCAGAACGACTACCACTTATAACAGCATTATTCCAATCGTCATCTTTATGTTTAAGTATTTCCAGATGGCTTTGAATAGAGTCAATATGAGCTTGGTCTGCATCTTTATATTTATCGAGATAGCTTTGAAGTACAGCAGGATCAGTACTTTGCATCGCATATTCATAGTCTTCCTGCTCTTGATTATCTTTTGCATTACTATAGAAATAGAAGCATGTTGCACATACTATCAATGCAATAACAATAGAAATCCAAATATATTTATTGTTATTATTTTTTTTCTGCTCAAATTGACTGTTTGTAGGTGGAATAGGTGGGGTTGAAATATCCGAGGTATTACCACCGTGTGATGATGGAGAGTTTTGTCTTACGGTTTCAGATTTTGTCTGTACGTTTTGTGGAATGATAGGAGGTACAGCAGAACGCAACGTCTCTTGTGGATTTGTCATATTTTCTGTTGTACGATAGCGAACAGATGGTTGATGACAGTTAGGACAGCATTCTTCGTCATTAAAGTATATTTCTCCACAATTAGTGCACTTAATGACTTTACCTGAAATTTCAACGCCACAACTCGGGCATATTGGAGCTTTGTCACTAATTTGGTGACCACACTCAGGACATTTAATAATTGCCATGATATTTAAATGTTTTATCTATGTCTAAATCTTATTTCTCTTAAACGATGTTTTCCCATAAATCGGCTTTTATCTACATAACCATTAATGCCATTAAGCCGACCTTTACCAGTATATTGCCACATAATATATTCAAAATTGTCCGCCAGTTTTGGTGGGCGATTATTATATTGTGCAATCATGACTTTGTATCCGTCTAAGGTGCCAAGTAAATAGTTGTTATAAAAATTTGTACCTGTATATAAAAGAGGCTTTTGATGATATGCTTTTTCTACAAGTGTCAAAAATTTAAATAAGCTATCTCTAAATTCCTGAGTCGGTAATCCACTTTTTGTTTCGATATCTATCATCGGCAATAAGTCTTGATCACCAGGACGACATTGAGCCATGAAATTAGTTAATTGCTTTTCTTGTTCTATTTTGGGTCTATAAAAGTGGTATGAACCAACCTTTAATCCATATTGATGAGCTAGATCAATATTTGTTTTATATTTACTGTCTATATTATTACCTCCTTCTGTCGCCTTAAGGTATACATAGGCCATTTTTGAATTATTGCCAATGGTTTCCCAAAACACGTTACCTTGATAATGGCTTAAATCTATACCATGTATGTGACTGCAAGTATCTTCGCATTGTACTTGCGCTTGCATACTGAAAGAGAAGAATATGTTTAATATAATTAATAGAATTCGATTCATGATTGCAAAGATACTAAAAAGAAACTATATGCGTGTAAGCTATAGTTATTATTTTACATCTTTTCAATATTTCTATTCTTCGATTTCTGAGAGGCTATGTGCAAATTTTAAAAAGAAATGGCTGATAGTTTCAATAGGTGCATAGTTAAAATAATGTAGGCTATGATTAAGATTTCGTCGTAATACCTTATTATTATTTTGAACAAATCCAGTACTACTTTGCTTAAAATGCCAGTCTTCCTGTAAATCTTGAAGATTCATATTCAAACTTTGCAATGTTAATTTTTCTGCTTTCTTTTCTATTCTTCGTACAAATGGTATTTCATCGATTTCAAAGTTGAACAGTTGTATAAGAATACTTCCTTGAAATTGAGCAATACGCTGGATGTGTAGTTTTGATAGCCATGTGTCGATTTTTACAAAATCAACTTTGTCGCCTTTAGTCCTTAAATAATTACCTAATTTAATGATCCCTTTGATTGATATACAATGGTTCATTATACTATCGATGTTGGCTATGATGATACGTAAAAGGTCTAGACTTTCGATAGAAGTATCTATAGCATGGCGTTCATCGTCCATAACTTTATTAAGCCTTTTATTGAGTATAGGATTGCTCAAACGAACTTCTCCTTCAGGCAGATCTTCCATATTTTTCATTATATTGGCTATTTTTTGCTTCTTATAATTTGTCATGTCTTCCATGTGTTCGTTAGTATGGAATTTATTTGCCCGAAGTTGAATGAAGATGTTTCTTTGAATAAAGTTCATCATAAAGTTAACTCAATTTTTTAGGATATCTTAATAGTATAGCTCCTAAGCCAAAAAAGCCTATCGCAAATGGATAATACAGGTATGGTAAAATATGTAATGGACTAACGTTGGCCAGTCCTGCTGCTATAAGCATTTGTACACTGTAAGGGATGATACCTTGTATAAAACATGAAAAAGTATCAAGAATACTTGCCGCTTTACGATTATCCACTCCATATTGGTCACCGATTTTTTTAGAAATATTTCCTACGGTTAGAATTGCAATTGTATTGTTGGCTGTGCAGACGTTGACTAGAGAAACTAAGGTTGCAATAGATAATTCGGCTCCTCGCTTGCTGTTAACATGTTTGGTGATATTCTCAATAATATAGTCAATTCCTCCGTTTGTCCTTATAATTTCTAACATTCCACCTGCCATCATGGCAATGATAATAAGTTCTCCCATGTCGATAACCCCGTTACTCATGGAAATAAACCAGCCAAAGGTATTATAGGCTTGAGAGGCATCAAAAAAATTATAAGTGATTCCAATTATACCACAAAGAATCGTTCCTAATGTCAATACAGCCATGACGTTCATTCCTAGAATAGCTGTAACTAAGACCGCTAGATAGGGTAGGACTTTGATATATTCTATATCAGGTATATTGGCTGGCAATTTTATATCAGAACCGAGTATTGTATAGATAACAAGTACAATTATAGCTGCTGGAGCTACGATTTGAAAATTGGCTTTAAATTTGTCATTCATTTTACAACCTTGTGTTTGGGTAGCGACAACAGTTGTATCTGAAATAAAAGACAAATTATCGCCAAAATAGGCACCGCCTACAATGACAGCTGTCATTAGTCCAAGATTACTCCCTGTAGAATTGGCCAGTCCTGCTGCTATAGGCACAAGTGCAACAATAGTTCCAACGCTAGTGCCAATAGATAAAGATATAAAACAGGCTGCTAAGAATAATCCTGGCAGAATAAGGTTTGCTGGTAATATGCATAAAGTTAAATTTACGGTTGCATCAATTGCTCCCATACCTTTAGCTGAAGCTGCAAATGCTCCTGCTAAAACATATATCCATAACATGAGCATAAGATTGCTGGCACCTGCCCCCTTGCTATACATATCGATACGTTTATACAGAGGAATACCACCTGAAATAATGACAGCATAGATACTTGATATCATAAATGCTACAATCAGTGATAAGTTGTTTTCTTCGCCATAGTGCTCTGTTGAGTACATTGTGAAGATAATTATGAACCCTATCAATATAATGAGAGGTGAAAGTGCCAACAAACCTTTTTTATTGCTCATGTATCTAGTAATATTAGATGGTTTACAGTGTTACACCATTTTTGAAAATGGAAATTTCACGATAACCATTAATTTCGTTGCGTGCTAGTTCTCCACTGGCAATAGCGATGACTTTATCAATAAACTGTTTTACGAGATCTTTCATTTCTGTGCCTTCTACAAGTGCGCCAGCGTTGAAATCTATCCAATTTGGTTTGCGATTATATAGATTGCTGTTTGTAGAAATCTTCATTGTTGGTACGAAAGTGCCGAATGGAGTACCACGACCAGTTGTGAACAAGACGATCTGACAGCCTGATGATGCCAAAGCTGTAGAAGCAACGAGGTCATTTCCTGGAGCTGAAAGTAGATTCAAACCTGTAGTTTGAAGGCGTTCTGCATATTCTAGCACACCACTTACAGGAGCGCGACCACACTTCTGAGTACAGCCTAGAGCCTTGTCTTCCAAAGTAGAAATACCACCAGCTTTATTACCTGGAGAAGGATTTTCACCTACAGGTTCGCCATGTGATAGGAAATATTCTTTGAAATTGTTGATTAGGCTAACGGTCTTCTCAAACAGTTCTGGGGTCTTACATCTATTCATTAAGATAGTTTCTGCACCAAACATTTCTGGTACTTCTGTTAAGATTGATGTACCGCCTTGAGCTACAATCCAGTCTGAAAGTTCTCCAACCAATGGATTTGCTGTGATGCCAGAGAAGCCATCAGAACCTCCACATTTCAACCCTACACGTAGCTTACTTACTGGTACATCTTCACGTTTATCTTCCTTAGCCTTTGCATAGAGATCGCGTAATACGTTCATGCATTCCTCTACTTCATCACCTTCAACTCGTTGAGTTACAACAAGTTTAACTCTGTCCTTGTCGTAGTCTCCAAGTGTAGCCATAAAGTCTTCTGGCTGATTGTTTTCACAACCCAAAGATAATACCAATACACCACCAGCGTTAGGGTGTAAACAAATGTCACGTAGTATCTTGCGGGTATTTTCATGATCGTCACCCAATTGTGAACAACCATAATTATGATGCCATGCAAAGATTGCATCGATGCCTTCACTTTTTGTTTCTTCCTGAAGTTTTTTAACGATTCTTTCTGCGATGCCATTAACACAGCCAACAGTTGGGACTACCCAAATTTCGTTACGAGTACCGACTTCACCATTTTTTCGCACATAACCTTTAAATGTACGATTTTCGAGTGCAATATTGAGCTCTTCTTTAACAGGATTGTATGTATATTCCAAAGTTCCTGCCAAATTAGTTTTCAAATTATTCTCGTTAACCCATTCTCCTTGTTTTAAATCCTTTTTTGCATGGCCGATAGGGTAACCATACTTAATGATATCTGTACCTTCTGAGGCATCATTAATCAGAACTTTGTGTCCTGCTGGAGTGTCTTGTAACAGAGTAATGGTTTTACCATCGACCTCAATCTCTTCACCTTTAGTAAAAGGACGTAGACAAACCACAACACTGTCTGCTGGGTTAATCTTGATAAAAGATGATTGTTTCATTGTAGATCTTGTTCTTAAAATGTTATTTATTAATATGTATTATTTCTTATTTTTTTAATTAAAGTTGAGTTCTGCGATAAAAATCTACATTTTCTTTGCAGAGCAGCTCAATTGGCATATAATTAACAGGAGTAATTTTTTTCTTCAGTACGATTGCCTTAAATAGAGTATCTATGCAAGAATATCCTTGCATATATGCGTGTTGGGCTATTAAGAATGATATGCTTCCTTCACGAAGACATTGAGCGTTCTTGGCAACCATGTCATATCCCATAATTTGAATATCACGGCGATTGGTTCTTAAAAGAAATTCACCAACTAAGTGTGCTTTAGACGACAATGTTATACAATGATGAATATGTGGATGATCTGTGAAGAAATGCTCTAATATCTGTGCATAACTCTTTTTGGTGCCATCAAGTGGTAAATCCAAATCGATGATTTTTATATTTGGAAAGTGGTCATGCATGTAATGACGAAAACCCACTTCACGGTTGTCCTGTTGTTTACTCATAACCACACCATCTTTAGTCTGCTTCATGAGCATAATCTCTTCCTCTTGACTAGCAATTAGCATTAGCATTTTCGCAGCAAAATATCCACTACTGAAAGAATCTTGTCCATAAAATGCTAATGGTTTTAAGTCAGGCATATATGAGTCAAGCATTACAAAAGGAATATTTTGCTCATGTAGCTGATCTGTGAATTTCTTAGTTGATGCTAAAGCAGATGGTACGACGACCACACCCTCAGGATTATTATTCAGTACTTCCTGCGATTGGGTCTCGAAAGATTTTTGATCGAAACGCTCATAATATCTGATTTCGATATCAATATGGAAGTCTCGTCTCGTTTCTTCCGCTTTTTTGGCACCCTCTTCGATTTCTTCCCAATATGCTTCTGATTCGTGTTTTGGCATTAAAATATAAAAGGTATATGATTTATTGTATGCTAAAGCACTAGCATACATATTTGGTTGATAGTTCATCTCCTGAAGAGCTTTACTTACTTTTTCAAGAGCAGATTTTGAAACATTTGGTCGATTGTGCAGTACACGGTCTACTGTACCAACAGAAACGCCGGCTCTTTCTGCAATATCTTTAATTCGAATTTTGGATGCCATAGAGATTTTCCTTTTATAAATAGTTTTGCTATGTTTCTATACCTGTGTGTTCGTACACATAATTTTAATTTCGGTACAAATATAACAAAAAAACTTGATTTGTGTGTTTGCACAACCCTTTATTTTGCCCTTCAAACTATTTTTTTGAGATTTTATTTCTTAATTTGCAAAATAATCAGTATTTTTGTCCGGTAAAACAAAACAAAAAGGAATTTGATTACAAACAAACTATATTAAAAAAATTAAGAAATGGCAAAAATTGTAACATTAGGTGAGATCATGCTCCGTCTTTCTCCAGAAGGTAATGATCGTTTCATTCAGAGTGATTCTTTCCGTATTATCCCTGGTGGTGGTGAGGCTAACGTAGCTGTTAGTGTTTCAAACTATGGTCATGATGCATATTTCGTATCTAAACTTCCTAAACACGAGATTGGTCAGATTGCTGTTAACGCTCTTCGTCGTTATGGTGTTCATACAGATTTTATTGCTCGTGGTGGTGAGCGTGTAGGTTTGTACTACGCAGAGACAGGTGCTTCTATGCGTCCTTCTAAGGTTATCTATGACCGTGCTCATAGTTCAATCGCAGAGGCTGATCCATCTGATTTCGATTTCGATGCAATCATGGAAGGTGCTTCTTGGTTCCACTGGAGTGGTATTACACCTGCTATTAGTGACAAGGCTGCTGAGTTGACAAAGTTGGCTTGTGAGGCTGCTCATCGTCATGGTGTGACAGTATCAGTTGACCTTAACTTCCGTAAGAAGCTTTGGACATCAGAGAAGGCTATCTCTGTTATGCGTCCTTTGATGCAGTACGTAGATGTATGTATCGGTAACGAGGAAGATGCTGCTCTTTGCTTAGGCTTTACACCAGATGCAGACGTTGAAGGTGGTAAGACTGATGCTGCTGGTTATCACAAGATCTTCGAGCAGATGGCTAAGGAGTTTGGCTTCAAGTATGTAGTTTCAACTCTTCGTGAGTCTTACTCTGCAACTTACAATGGCTGGAAAGCTTTGATCTACAATGGTAAGGAGTTCTACGAGAGCAAGCACTATGATATCAATCCTATTATCGACCGTGTTGGTGGTGGTGACTCTTTTGCTGGTGGCTTGATTCATGGCTTGTTGACTAAGGAAACTCAGGGTGAAGCTCTTGAGTTTGCTGTTGCTGCTTCTGCATTGAAGCACACAATTCCAGGTGACTTCAACCTTGTAAATGCTGATGAGGTAGAGAGCCTTGCTGGTGGTAATGCAAATGGTCGCGTACAGCGTTAATTTGTTATAATTAAATAATAATAAAACATTATAATAAAGCCAGGTCGCTTTCGGGCGACTTGGCATCTTTTAAAGAATATTATGGCTAAATTTAGTAAGATCCAGGTGATGACTGCTATGAAGGAAACAGGTATGGTTCCTGTATTCTTCAACAAGGATATCGATGTTTGTAAAAATGTAATCAAAGCTTGCTACGAAGGCGGTGTTCGTGTATTCGAGTTTACTAACCGTGGTGACTTTGCTCACGAAATTTTCGGTGAGTTGGTAAAATGGGCAGACAAAGAATGTCCAGAGATGATTCTTGGTGCAGGTACAGTAATTGATGCTCCTACTGCAGCTCTTTACATTCAGTTGGGTGCAAACTTCATCGTTGGTCCAAACTTCAACCCAGAAGTTGCTCCAGTATGTAACCGTCGCTTGGTACCTTATTCTCCAGGTTGTGGCTCTGTATCTGAGATGAGTAATGCACAGGCTGCTGGTTGTGATGTAACTAAGGTGTTCCCTGCTGGTAATGTAGGTGGTCCTTCATTTGTTAAGAATGTGCTTGGTCCATTGCGTTGGAGCAACATTATGGTTACTGGTGCAGTTGAACCTACAGAGGCAAACCTTACAGAGTGGATTAAGGCTGGTGTAATGTGCGTAGGTATGGGTTCTAAACTCTTCCCTGGTGATGTTGTTAAATCTCAAAACTGGAAAGCAATTACAGATAAGTGTGTTGAGGCTCTTGGTTATATCGCAAAAGCTCGCGCTTAATTATAATATTAAGAGCGCTGTCATCATTTTGATGATGGCGCTTTCTTTTTTAATTTCAGCTTGTTCGCCTAAGCATAAGAATGAAATCGACAAGTTGAATAGTATTTCTTATGCATATCATTATCTTAATCTTGATTCTGCGCGTTCGATAGCTTATCGTGCCTATATGATGTCACTCGATGAGGGGTATGATGATGGTAAGGCTGAGGCTCTGAATAATATGGCTTTTGTAAGCATTGCTCGTATGCGTTACGCTAATGCTTCCAAACTGCTTCTTGAGGCGTCTTCTGCCGATAATCAGGTTGAACTCCTGATTTCTGATATTCTAAATATGCGTTTGTGCCAGCGTCAGTCTCATAACAAAGATTTCTATGTATATCAGGAGAGAGCTTTAGAAAGAATGTCACGCATTCAGGAGGAGATTGATTTACTAACAGCTCGTCAGAAATTTCGTTTTAGGTATGCTAAGTCTGAGTTTCATATTGTAGCAGCAACTTATTATTATTATGTTGGTCAACATAGACCTTTTATTGCAGAACTTAAAAAGATTAATCCTGATGATATAGCAAAAGACACAGCTCAGTATCTTAGTTATTTATATAATATGGGTGCTGGTGATGCCATTGAGGGAACATCGCATCAAACTATAATTCAAAAGGAATTTGAATATTTGTTGTTGTGTTATGCTATGGCAGGTGATCGATATCCATTTTGGAGAGCCAATTCCTTACAATCACTAAGTGAACATTTACTTGATGTTAATGATCGTAAGTTCCTGATTAAAAATAATTTGCAGTCAATAAAGTATCTTAATGTTCAGGACGTGTCTTATGATCTTTTACCAGTTAATCTTGCAAAACGGTCTTTAAAAATATTTAGATCCTTTGGCGATGTTTACCAGATTTCGGGAGCTTATCGTACTTTAGCTAGTTGTTATTGGTCGATAGGAGATAATCGTTCGTCTATTCTTTGTTTAGAGAATGCACTTTCACGAAATAGTGCAATTTTTAAGGCCCCAGATTTGGTTGCATCTATCCGGGAACAGTTGAGTGTTGTATATTCTGCTATTGATGATAAACCAAACAGCGATCGTAATCGTAATATTTATCTTGATTTACAGGAGCAGACTCGACAAGATCGTCAATTAGAGGCACGAGCTGAGAAACTTAAAAGTTCGGTAGTTTGGCTTAATATTATGATTATCGGAGTTGTGATTATGATTGTATTCTTAGTAGGTTTGCTTGCTATTTTTGACAAGATGCGCCAATCTAAGCTTGCTGCTACCTCTTTGGATAGTCTTTTATCACCTCTTCGTGAGTGGAAAGCCAAAAATGATGTATGTGTAGAGGAACTAAAGGAGAAATATGAAGAAATTCAAGAAAATTATGCCATCAGTCAGCTTCATCTTTTAGATAGTAAAAAACAAAACATAGAGCAGCGTGCCAAAATTTCTTTAGTAAACAGTGTCTTACCGTTTATCGATCGTATGATTCATGAGGTAGAGCGTCTATCTAAAAATGAAGAGAGTGATGATGTAAAAGAGCTACGTTATCAATATATTTCAGAATTACTTGATACAATTAACCGCTATAATAATATTTTAACGCAGTGGATACAATTGCGTCAAGGCCGGTTGAGCCTTCATATTGAGAGTTTTTCATTGCAGACTCTTTTCGATATCATCAATAAGGGGCAGATGAAGTTTAATACTAAGGAAGTTACTCTGAATGTTAAACCTACCAATGCCGTAGTGAAAGCTGATAAGACTCTTACTCTTTTTATGATTAATACATTGGCTGATAATTCATGCAAATTTACTTCTCAAGGCGGTAAGGTAAGCATTGAGGCGATAGAAGGTAATGATTATGTAGAAATCAGCATTTCAGATACAGGTTGTGGTATGACTCATGATCAAGTGGAACATGTGTTTGATCACAAACCAATAAAGGACGAAAAACGTACAGGACTACAATATAAGTCACATGGTTTTGGCTTGATGAACTGCAAAGGAATTATAGAGAAATATAAAAAAGTAAGCCAACTCTTCTCGGTGTGTACTATTTCGGCAGAAAGTGAACTTGGTAAAGGAAGTCGATTCTCATTTCGTCTTCCCAAAGGTGTGGTTCGTTTTGTTCTCGCACTTTTTATTTCGTCCTTTGCTGTTGAAGTACATGCAAATTTGTCAAAGATTCCGGAAGATCCTTATCCTATAACGCATCCATATTTGCTTAAGGCTAATGTTTATGCTGACAAATGTTATGAGTCTAATAAGCGTGGAACATATGAACAAACTCTTAGGTATGCAGATTCTGCCCGTTATTTGATTAATCAATATTACTACACAATATATCCTCGTGGTAAAGATGTCATGACAGCCACGGAGACAACTGTTATTCCAGCAGAAATAAAATGGTATAACGAGAAATTAAAGACCAGTTATGCTATAATTCTTGATATTCGAAATGAGTCTGCAGTTGCGGCATTGGCACTGCATCATTGGGATATCTATCGTTACAATAATAATGTATATACGCAGTTGTTTCGTCTTCGTTCATCCGATAATACTTTGCGTACCTATGTGAAACGCATGCAGATTTCAGAGAATAATAAGATGGTGGCAATCATTCTCCTTGTACTATTGCTTTTAGCAATTTTACCCGCATATTATCTGTTGTATTATCGCCATTTCCTTTATTATCGCTTTTATTTAGAACGGGTTAATCTGATGAACGATATCTTGCTTAGTGAAGATTCAGACAAGAAGAAACTCTTACGTATTAAGCAATTGTGGCAGAAACATTTTAATCCTTCCCATAATCGTATAGGGCAAAGTGCAACCTTGGTTCATGTCGTAAAACAGATAGAAAAGGCTCTTAAAGAAAGTATTCAACTGGATGATAAATATCGTACTAATCTTGAACTTGCCTCAGATGAAGTACATCGTGTAGAATTTGAAAATGCGAAATTGCATGTGAGCAATAGTATACTTGATAACTGTCTTAGTTCGTTGAAACATGAAACGATGTATTATCCATCGCGAATAATGCAGTTGATAGATGTCGATAAGCGAAATCTGAGTGGAATTCGTGAGTTAGTAGATTATTACAAAGAACTTTATGTGCTTCTGAGTGCTCAAGCTATGCGTCAGATTCATGCGATAACTATGAGATGTCAGCCTGTGTCAATTTATGGTGCAACGGTTCTGGGTGATCCGGATATGCTGCATTATCTCTTTGATATTCTCAAAAAGGCGGGTAAGCAAAAATCACTCCATGTTAGCGTAGCAAAAACAGACCGAGATTATGTGGTTTATCGTGTCTTATGGTCAGATGTGTTGTTAACAGAAGAACAGTGCCGTAATCTTTTTACACCTATGACAGAAAATATTCAGTTGATGATTTGTCGCCAGATTATTCGGGATATAGGTGAAGTAACCAATTCAAGAGGTTGTGGTATACAAGCTCATTTGGATAATCATAATGTAGTAATTGATATAGTAATAACTAAAGCCAAAGATAAAGATGGAAAATTTTAAGGTCATTATCGTTGAAGATGTACCTTTAGAACTAAAAGGTACACTGGGTATATTTAAAATGGATATACCAGAAGCCGAAATTATAGGAACAGCCGAAAATGAAGTGGCTTACTGGAAATTGCTTAATCAGCAATTACCTGATTTAATATTATTAGATTTAGGCTTAGGTGGAAGCACAACTGTTGGTGTAGAAATATGTCGTCAGACAAAAGAAAAATACCCTCAAATTAAGGTGTTAATCTTTACTGGAGAAATCCTTAATGAGAAGCTTTGGGTAGATGTTTTGGATGCAGGTTGCGATGGTATCATTTTGAAGAGTGGTGAACTGCTTACTCGTGGTGACGTCTCGAGTTGTATGGGAGGCAAGAAACTTGTGTTTAATCAACCTATACTTGAAAAGATAGTTGATCGTTTCTGTAAGAGTGTCAATAATGAAATTATGCATCAGGAAGCTTTAGTAAACTATGAGATTGATGAATACGATGAACGTTTTCTACGTCATTTAGCTTTGGGTTATACTAAGGAACAGATAACGAATTTGCGTGGTATGCCTTTTGGCGTTAAAAGTCTAGAAAAAAGACAAAATGAACTTGTGCAGAAGTTATTCCCAGATGGTAATGGTAAAGTTGGTATTAATGCAACTCGTTTGGCTGTTAGAGCATTAGAATTGCGTATCCTTGATGTAGATAACCTGTTGCCTGATGATGAATAAGCGGTTTGTTCGCATATATACGGCAATTACTTTGGCTCTTGGGATAGCCCAAATTGCCGTTTTTTTGCTTTCTTGGATTATTACTGCTGCTGCTCCTGAGCAGAATTTTCATTCTCTTTTGAGTAGTGAAGGTATAAGATGGTTTTTCGGATCTTTTATTCATAATTTAACAAGTCCAATTCTAGTTTGGCTTATTTTATGTATTTTGGCATATGGAGCTTTAACATCGAGTCGCATATTACAATATGATTCTCATGTATATAGGCAGCGCCTAGGTATGAATCTTGTTATTGTCGAGTTTGGTGTTTGTCTGTTAGTCTTACTCATGTTAACAATGTTTCCCCACGCTATTTTATTAAGTGTCACAGGAAATCTGTTTCCAAGTAGTTTTTCAGGAAGTATTATTCCGATAGCTACATTTATGATTATCTTGTTTTCTGAGAGTTTTGCTGTAATGAGTGGTCGTTTTAATAGTCCCACAAAAGTCGTCGAGTCATTGCTGGTTGGTATACATCAATTAGCATCACTATTTCTTATTTATATTTTGGCTATGGAATTATTCCATTCGGTACTTTTTATAATTTACGGATAATGAAAGCAATTATTGTTGGAGCAAGTAGTGGAATTGGATACGAGGTCGCTAAGTTACTAATAGCTAAGGGGTGGATTGTTGGTGTTGCGGCGCGGCGAGTGGATCGATTGATGGATTTGAAGGCCAGTTACGTGGAGCAAATAGATGTAACTATGAGCGATGCTGATCAGAAGTTAAGTAATTTGATTCATAAAATGGGTGGTATAGATCTCTATTTTCATGTATCAGGAATAGGAAAGCAAAATCGAAATTTATTCCCTGATATTGAGTTAAATACAGTTCAAACTAATGCATTGGGTTTTACGCGTATGGTAGGAGAGGCATATCGGCATTTTGCTATTCAGGGCAAGGGCCATATAGCTTGCATTTCTTCTATTGCTGGAACTAAAGGTTTGGGGCCGGCTCCGAGTTATTCTGCAACAAAGGCTTTTCAGAATGTTTACATGCAGGCTTTAGAGCAACAAGCTCAATCGCGAAATCTTGCTATTTCATTTACAGATATCCGTCCCGGATTTGTTGATACAGACCTTCTCAATGGTGATTTTCATTATCCTTTGATGCTAAAACCGGAACGTGTTGCCAAAACGATCGTTCATGCAATTATACACCAACGTCGTATCGTAGTCATTGATTGGAAATGGCGTTTGATTACTTTTTTTTGGAGTTTGTTGCCAAATCGTCTTTGGTGTCTACTTAAACTTTAAAGTCGGTTATAACTATTATAGATTCTTTGTACCATAATAGGGGCATGATTTAGTGGGTTAATACAGATTTTATAATTTATGTACTTTATTTGGTTCGTGAATATAATCTTGTATATGCAATATAGGAGGGTGGCTTTTGCTATATTTAAGGGGGTGACGATTTTCCCAACTGATGAGGAGGCCTAAAACTTCAGAGTAGTTATGGATGCCACTCTTGATTTGGTTTGATTTAAGATAATGGTCTAGTAAAAAAGATTGTGCATCGCCTAAAAAATGGCTATATTTGTTTTTCCAGTATGTTCGTCGTTGTTCATAAAGAAGTTTAATTTCTGGTCGAATTTGAGCTACAAAGATTTTGCCAGCATTCTCATCTTCAGCATATAGTGCGCGAATAACATATGGTAATATAGAAAGATAGCCACTGAAGCGTATTTGTTTGTTGTTGCTAGCTGTGCAAGCTTCATACGCATAAAATGTTGCTTCGTTTTCTCGAGCTATACCAAGAAAATGGGCATATTCATGTGCCCAGCAGTCAGCGTATTCGATAGGAAGCAAATTCTTATTAAGAGTAAATTCTCCAAAGAAGGGCCCCATAGATCCAAGTACACCTACTTTAGAATATAAAGGGGTTAATAGCATTGGTTTGCTTTGAGGATGAGTGTTGAAAGGCTTATGGATACCGGCTTGGATACCTAATTGATTATAAGCCCTTACTATTTCTTTACTGACTATTTTTTCATCGAGTTGATGTGGATTACAATAAGTCTCATTCAATTTTTTTAGATAGCACTTGGCAAAATTTTTGAGTAAAACCGTATCGTATGGAGCAGGTTTTATATTTGTGCGACTATAGAAATCTGGTGCCATGTAGTTGATACCCCAACCGATGTTAAACCAAATATATAGTATTGCTATCATCTTTAATTCACAAATACCAATCTGTTGCCAAGTTTGTTTATATCTTCGTATACCTATTACTGGATAAGTTAATAAGCCAAGTATGCCGAGGATATAGAAAAAGTCTGATATACAAAATGGAACAATTGAAGATATAATACTAAGTAGTTTTGCTATAGAAGGATATAGTTGTTGATTATACCATGTTCCACCTCCTGGCAGTAATCGTAAGGAAATTACTGCAACCAAAAGGGTAAGAATACTATATGTATTTATTTTCTTTGTCATGTTGTTATTTCGTGACAAAGTTACATATTTTTTTTGTATATAAGGCGCAATCCGGATCAGAATTACGCCTTATAATTATATTGGTATATGTTTACAAAGTCTTGAGAGTAATCTTCTGAGTCTTGAAGTCTTTAGAAGTTACAGTAAGTGTAATTTTAGATGGTGTTTTACCGGCACGAAGAATAACAAGAGCACTACCATTATAGAGGTGACGGTGATTTGCTACATGCAATTCATTAGAGTATAAGTTACCATTGTCGACAGCAATAATACGTGCATCTCCTTCAACTTTAAACATGAGATCATTATTAGCAGCATACACTCGGCGACCTTTACTGTCTACAGCCTGTATGCGAATGTGCTGTAGATCTTGACCATCAGCTTTCCAATTTTCAATATCAGCAATAAGTTTAAGTTTTTTAGCTTCACCTGTGGTCTCAATCTTTTGTCGAGCAACCACATTATTATTAATATAGGCAATAGCTTCAATATAGCCCGGTTCATAGTTTACATCTTTGAAAAGCAATCGGTTGCGACCATTAGGATCCTTTGTATTAAACTGTTCACCAACTTTCTTACCATTAACCATAAGAACTACTTTTTCTGCATTGGTGTATACATTTACATTATATTTTTCACCGAGTGTTCTATTCCAGTGGTCAGTCATTTCGTCATTTTTGAATGTAATGCCATTCCATTCAGTGCTATTAGCAGCTTTATCAACGATACCAATCTGTACTACAGGTGTATCTGGCAAGAACATACTTTTAAGCAGATATGCCTTTGGTTTAGGCTGTAAAGACAAGTCAAAGGCACCTTGTGTCCATCCTTTAGCAGGCCATCCCATAGATTCGCCCAAGTAGTCTATCATACCCCAATATGCCAGTCCCATAACTTTGTCAAGGTTCATTGCAAAGAAGTTAGGTCCCATCATCGTATTGTTTGCTTCACTTTGATAGAAGGTCATCCATGGGAATCGTTTTCCATCGCCAGGAAAGTACATGTAGCGATAATTATAGGCTTGCACATCGGTAATCATAGCCAGGTCACAAGGTAGAGAGTCTGTATCCCAGTTACGGCCTCTTGGATGCATGGCAACAGTAACTTTACGGGTATTATCATACCGTTTAAGTACTGGTAACATCATACGATATGGTGTAACTCCCCAATCTCCGAATGGCAGAGATGCGTATGTTTGTAATTCGTTGCCGAGGCTCCACATGATAACAGAAGGGTGATTGCGATCGCGTTTAATCCATTCAGGCAGGTCGTGTGGCCAAGTTGATTCCCAGTCTTTGCGGCCACCTGTATATTGTTTGAGCCATTTGTCGTAAATTTCATCGACAACGAGTATACCCATTTCGTCACATTTATCGAGGAACGAAGTACTGTATGGATTATGTGAGGTACGAATATGGTTAAATCCAAAACTTTTGAGCATTTGTAGACGTTTCTCGATGGCACGAGGGTAGGCTGCTGCACCGAGGGCACCTAAGGTGTGGTGGTTTGCATTACCTTTGAGGAGGACCTTTTTACCATTGACTCTAAGACCAAAGTCTGGACCTATCTCGATAGTACGAATACCAAAACGCTGCTTCACTACATCTTTTAACTGTCCCTCTTTATTATATAAAGAGACCTGCATGGTATATAGATAAGGATCTTCGCAACTCCAAAGATGAGGCTGAACAACTTGGAAAGAGTCAAGTTTAAGTTCATTGGTGCGCATACGACGATTAAATTTGTAATCTTTACGTGATTTTGCAACAACTTGTCCTTTTGCATCTAGGATAACGATTTCAAGATTTACATCGTCCTGTTTCGTAAAGTTGGCTACTTCTGCCTGAACATTGATTTGTTTGTTGTTTTGTGTCGTGATATAGAGTGGATGACGGGAAAAATAGAGATCGTTGTCCGTAATGAGCAAACGAACATCACGAAATAGTCCTGCGCCTGTGTACCATCTACTATCGTCAGGTCCCATTGTGCTTGCGCAAACAGCAATTTCGTTAGGCTGTCCATATTTTAATTTTTTAGAAATATCGATATCAAAACCTAAATATCCATAGTCTGTTCCACCGATGCGCTCTCCGTTTAAAAATACATCACCCACATACATGATGCCTTCAAAATCAAGGACGATACGTTTGCCACGCAGTGAAACTTCTGGAATATATGTTTTGCGATACCAACCTTGCCCCATTTCTTTGAATCCTCGTGAAGAAAGACGACTTTTACGATTTGCTGCTGGATCGTTGTTGTTGGCTTTTTCGTTTTGATCGGGAGCAACCCAAGGCTGTTCGATAAGAAAATCGTGTGGTACATCAATGGTGCGCCAGTCAGAAATAGCATTTAGATGTTTGCTGTCTGCTTTGCCATGATGAAATTGCCAGCCAAAGTTTAAATTAATGACTTGGTGTATTCCATTATTAGCTTGCATACACAGACAGAACATGACTATTGGTAAAAATAGGAAAATCTTTCTCATTGTGTGTAGGTTATTAATTAATGTTTTTAATTATTGGTTTTGATATGCAAATTTAACTATAAGTTTTGATAGTAGACTTTAGTATTTGACAAAACAAAGGGTAATCAATAATGTTTAGAATAATAAATGTGAGTTTTTGCTTGTATTTTATTAAGATTTATTTAATAATTGTTAATTTTAGGACAAAAAAAGCGGAAATAATTGGGAGTAATTTATATTTTTTATATGTTTGTAGCATTAAGAAGATAAAGATTTAATTTCTTTATGAAAGATAGTGTTAAATATATTCGTAACAAAAATTCTTCTATTATGAAAAAATTATTTTTAGCAATTGTAATGGCAGCACTTAGTCTCAGTGCAAGTGCTCAGCACGAAGAAGGTACTTGGAATATCCAACCTAAAGTTGGTATCAATGTAGCTAAAGTTACAAAGGGCGGATTTGATACAAAAGTCGGATTTGTAGGTGGTGTAGAATTAGAGTATCAGGCTTGGAGTCCTGTATCATTATCTGCAGCAGTATTGTATTCTGGTCAAGGGGCTAAAAAATGGAATTTAGCTTATTTGAATGTTCCAATTTTGGCAAATTTCTATGTTGTAAAGGGATTTGCGCTAAAAACTGGTGTACAGCCTGGTTTTAAGCTCTCTGATGAAGATATGGATGTAAGAAAATTTGATTTTTCAATTCCTGTTGGTGCTTCTTATGAATATGCAAACTGGCAATTAGATGCTCGTTATAACATTGGTCTTACCAAGGTTTGGAAAGGTGCAACTAATAAAAACAGTGTATTCCAGATTACTTTAGGTTATAAGTTTGAGCTTTAAAAAAAACTTTAAATATTTGTTAAAGCCGGGGCATTTTATAATGCCTCGGCTTTTTTGAGTATATCATTTAATTTGTACTTCTTGGTGTCCTACGAGTCGGTCTGTGCGGTCTGAAACACCTTTAAAGTATATTAAGGCCTGATAATTGTTACGTGTCTGGTAGAAATTTCCTTCAGAAGGTACTATGTCTGTGGTTCCATCAGGTTTTAGTACAAGGTATTGATAGCTATAATACCCCTGTTTAAGCATTACTTTTCCTTCATACATTTTGTTGGTCTCATTGTATTCTAGTTTGTATTCAGGAGAAAACTCATTTCGTGTCCAAGTGCCATTGAGATATACCTCTCCATTAATTTTGGGAGATTTTAGTTTGAAATGCGTTAAGATGTAATCGCTTTGGATATCATTGTTATTATTATCACTATTGCGAATATAAAAAGCTCCATTAGCTGTTTCGTCATATACGTAACTAGGACGAGCTTCGTCAGTCCAAAGATAGGCATTGTAGTTTTTGCCATCCCAACCGATATCTTCTATACCCATTGTAGTATGGTTAACATCGAGTATTTCAAATTTTCGATATTCGTTGCCACCATTAAATATTAGTGCATTGTTATGACTCCACTTTAACCCATCATTCATAATATATTGAGGAATAGGATTATATACAGCATTATCCCATCTGCCATTTTGTAAAATTATAGTCTTAATTTGTGTTGTTGGATCGTTAACACGCAAGTTGTTAAAGTTTACTTCTATGTTAACTTGTTGATGGCATCCGTTAATATCATGATCGGTACGAGAAGTTACATCCATATCTACTCCCATTTTTGATTCGTAGACCATAAAGCAAAAGGATAGTATAGGAGTCTTGTTTTCATTTTCATCGTAAACGGTAACTTTATAGTTTCCGCTGATTTTGATTTGGCAAGAACTATTTGGAATTTGAAAACTATAATGGGTATACATGATATTTGTATTGAGCGATTCTTCTGCGTTACTAATGAGGTTATCTTCTGTAAAGCCATCAATATAGTCGCTTGTAAAAATCTCATTTGAGGTTGTCCAATCGGCTTCGCAATGTTCTATACGATACATGTAACGATGATATTCATGGGTAAGATCATCGAAAGCAAAATTCATCACTTGATTCGTGCCCAGTTGTATAAGTGGCATATTCTGCCACTTGTCATCAGCTACAGCCTGTAATGTTGCAATATTAGGGCTGTAAATTTTATGACGTTGAGCCAATACAGAAAGAGGCGATGCCGTTAAGGTTAAAATAAGAAAGCTGTATAAAGTATGATTCATGCAATTCTGATTTGGTAAAATCATGACAAAGATACATAAAAAGTTCGTTATTTGCTTATAATTCGGTGAAAAGAATAAGCTATTATTCAACAAAAATCATTATCTTTGCATTCAAAATATACAATTATGGTAGAAGTTAAAGTCAAAGATTCCGTATTGCAGAAAGCAGCAGAGCTGGGTATGGATGAATTTATCCAGGTGTTTATTGATGGTATAAAAAATGCTATCGGTGGAGAGTTGACAGCAGAAACGATGGCTCTGCTTAATTCAGACCAGATAACCCTATTGGCTTGGGATATTTTGCATGAAGAAGTTATGGA
Organism: Segatella bryantii; assembly: GCF_022024215.1. Classification (NCBI taxonomy): domain Bacteria; kingdom Pseudomonadati; phylum Bacteroidota; class Bacteroidia; order Bacteroidales; family Prevotellaceae; genus Segatella; species Segatella bryantii. The sequence goes on from NZ_CP091798.1 coordinate 1,075,422, forward strand.
TGGTGGTTTTGTACAACTTATTCATAATGGTTATGGTGGCTTTATCTTCATAAACCCAACCGACAAGGCTTTTCGAGAGTGGGGAATAATAGATTTATGTAGTTTGCTCCGCAAGGCACATAAAAGTTATAATGTGCATAAAAAATATCTTGAAGCAGAATATTCTGATGAAGAATTTATGGCTCTTTATGAAAATGTTCCAGAGTTTGATGATTATGACGATTGCTTTGTGGAAAATGAAGAAGAGTGGACTTACGATGTGGCTCATTATATAGATGAACATATCGATAATTTCGCTACAATAGAGAAATAGACAATGAAGAAAGAAGATCAAGAAGTAAGACGTAAGAGTCCTATTCAAATTAAGAATAAAAAGGCATCGTTTGATTACTTTTTCGTTGATACTTTTACAGCTGGTATTGTATTGACTGGTACAGAAATCAAATCTATACGTGACGGAAAAGCATCATTGGTAGATACTTTTTGTGATATTTATCAAGGTGAAATATGGGTGAAGAACTCATATATAGCTCCCTATTTTTATGGTTCATTTAGTAATCATTCTGCTCGTAGAGATAGAAAGCTTTTACTGAATAAACGTGAAATTCATAAATTAGAAGAAGCCGTAAAAACTCCTGGTAATACAATTGTTCCTACTTTACTTTTTATAGATGATCATGGTCGTGCCAAACTTGATATTGCTTTGGCAAGAGGTAAGAAGGAATATGATAAACGGCAGACTTTACGTGAAAAGCAGGATAGAAGAGAGATGGATCGTGCTATAAAGCATTTCTAAGCGAATAAAAGCAATCACAAAAACAATACAATAGGTTAACAATATAAAGATGAAGCGATTAGAGGATGTTGTTAAGGAAAGGGTGTTAGTGCTTGATGGCGCTATGGGTACCATGATTCAGAATTATCACTTAACTGAAGAAGATTTCAGAGGACACCTTTTCCAAGATATAAAAGGACAGATGAAAGGTAACAACGATATGCTTAACTTGACATGTCCTGATGTAATTGCAGATATTCATAATCGCTATTTAGAAGCAGGTGCAGATTTAATATCTACAAATACTTTTTCTTCTCAGTGTATTTCTCAAGCTGACTACAGCTTGGAGAAATATGGTCGTGAAATGGCTTTACGTGGAGCTCAAATTGCAAGAAAATGTGCCGATGCTTTTAGTACAGAAGATAAACCGCGTTTTGTGTGTGGTGATATAGGTCCGACCAACAAGACGTGTTCTATGAGTCCTGATGTAAGTGATCCTTCTGCACGTGAAATTACCTATGATCAATTGTTTGAAGCCTACAGTGAACAGATAGAAGGCTTGATAGATGGTGGAGTCGATGCCTTATTGGTTGAAACCATATTTGATTCTCTCAATGCTAAAGTTGCTATTGATGCTTGTGTGCAGACCATGCAACGCTATAATGTTTCTTTGCCGATAATGGTAAGTGCTACTGTGAGTGATTTAGCAGGTCGAACGCTTAGTGGACAAACGCTTGATGCATTCCTTGCCAGTATTGATAACTATCCCATATTTTCTGTTGGACTGAATTGTGGTTTTGGAGCCGATCAGATGAAACCGTTTATTCAAGAATTGGCTGCTAAAGCACCTTATTATATTTCATGTCATCCAAATGCAGGTTTACCAAATGCGATGGGGCTCTATGATGAAAGTGCTGAAAGTATGGCTCCGAAAATGGGTGAGATGGTCTCTGAAGGATTGGTGAATATTATTGGTGGTTGTTGTGGTACTACAGAAAAGTTTATTGAGGCTTATCAGCCATTTGTACAAGATAAAAAACCTCACATGCCAGTAGCCGCACCAAGGACCATGTGGTTATCAGGTCTGGAACTCTTGAATGTTACTCCGGAAGTTCAGTTTGTTAATGTGGGTGAACGTTGTAATGTGGCTGGCAGTCGTAAATTTCTTAGACTTATCAAAGAGAAAAATTACGAAGAAGCCACATCAATAGCACGTAAACAAGTAGAAGATGGTGCTCTTGTCATCGATGTTAATATGGATGATGCTCTGCTTGATGCCAAAGAAGAAATGGTGAAATTTTTAAATCTCATTGCTTCTGAACCAGAAATTGCTAAAGTTCCTGTAATGATTGATTCCAGCAAATGGGATGTTATTCTAGCTGGTTTGAAGTGTGTGCAGGGTAAAAGCATAGTTAACTCTATTTCTTTGAAAAATGGAGAGGAGGAATTTCTTTCTCATGCACGAGATATAAAACGGTATGGAGCAGCTGTTGTAGTCATGTGCTTTGATGAAAAAGGACAAGCGACTTCGTATGAGCGTCGTATAGAAATAGCAGAGCGAGCTTATAAATTATTAACAGAAAAGGTAGGTATGAATCCATTGGATATCATATTTGACCCTAACGTGCTCTCCATTGCAACTGGTATGGAGGAGCATGATAATTATGCCTTAGATTTTATTAATGCCACAGGATGGATAAAGAAAAATTTGCCAGGTGCACATATAAGTGGTGGTGTAAGTAATTTGAGCTTTTCTTTTCGTGGTATCAATTATATTCGTGAAGCAATGCATGCTGTATTCCTTTATCATGCTATTCGTCAGGGTATGGATTTTGGAATTGTAAATCCTTCTACGAGAATAACTTACGAAGATATTCCTCAGGAACACTTAAAGGTTATAGAAGATGTAGTGCTAAATCGTAGAAAAGGTGCTGCGGAGGATTTAATAGAATTGGCAGATAAGATTAAAGCCCAAATGGATGCTGCCAAGGAAGCTGCAAAGAATGGAAATGCTCCTGTAGTCCAGAAGAAAGAGGATGCTTGGCGAAAAGAATCGCTTAGCGACAGATTGGCTTATGCACTTCGTAAAGGTATAGGAGATTATCTGGAAGAAGATTTGAAAGAGGCGCTTAGTCTATATCCGCATGCTGTGAATATTATAGAAGGTCCACTAATGGCAGGTATGAATAAGGTCGGCGAACTCTTTGGTGAAGGTAAAATGTTTCTTCCCCAAGTTGTTAAAACAGCTCGTACAATGAAACAAGCTGTATCTATACTTCAACCAGCTATAGAAGCAGAAAAGTCACAGGGGCAGACTTCTGCTGGTAAAATAATTCTAGCTACAGTTAAAGGTGATGTTCATGATATTGGAAAAAATATTGTAGCTGTTGTAATGGGGTGTAATAATTATGAAGTTATCGATATGGGTGTCATGGTACCGCCAGAACAAATCGTTAAGAAAGCTATCGAAGAAAAGGTTGATCTCGTTGGACTTAGTGGCTTGATTACCCCTTCTCTTGAAGAAATGGTTAATGTGGCCAGGGCTATGCGTGATGCAGGGTTGGAAATTCCGATTATGATAGGTGGTGCTACTACCAGTGAACTTCATGTAGCTTTAAAGATAGCTCCTGTTTATGGAGGGCCTGTTATTTGGATGAAAGATGCTTCTCAAAATCCAATTATTGCAAGTAAATTATTGAATGATAGTGAGAAAGTTAATTATCATAAACAATTAGATGAACAGTATGAGAAGTTGCGTGAAGGTTATTTTGTAGAGCAAGAGAAGTTAGTATCTCTTGATGATGCACGCAAAAATAAGTTAGATTTATTTGGAGAAAAATAGAATCGTACAGAATAACGAGGTTATGATAAAAAATATTTTATTTGATCTAGGTGGTGTGGTGATGCCGATAGACCCAGAAGAAGCTGTAAAGCGTTTTACGGCATTGGGCTTAAAAAATGCGAATCGTATGTTGAATTCTTATACCCAGAGTGGATATATCGGTGATCTTGAAGAAGGTAAGATCACTGATGAGGAGTTCAGGCAAATATTAAGCAAGGAAGTAGGTAAGTCCTTAACGTGGGAAGAATGTCAGTGGGCATGGTTAGGCTATCGTTTAGAGGTGCCACAGCGTAATCTAGATATGCTTAAGAAACTTAAGGCAGAGGGGTATCGTCTCATTTTGCTATCTAATACAAATGCCTTCATGCAGCAATGGGCTGAAACTGATTTTGATGGGAACGGTGGTTCTATTTCAGATTACTTCGATGCTATGTATCGTAGTTATGAATGCAAAATGATGAAGCCATCAGATGTCTTTTTTATGCATGTTCTTCGAACAGAAAAGATTATACCATCAGAAACACTGTTTTTAGATGATGGGCCTCGTAATGTGGCTGCAGCAAGCGAAATGGGAATTTTTACTTATTGCCCGAAAAATGGTGAAGATTGGACTGAAAAGATATATGATTATTTGAAGGAGTAATTGATAATACGTGTGATTAACAATTTATAAACGAATATATTTGGTTGGTATATTGGTTTATGTTAACTTTGCATGTTAAATTAAAACGATAATATAATGTTTGGAAAAAAGAAAAGATGGCATTGCCTTCCAGGTCAAGAGCCTACGGAACTTGATAAAAAGGTGATGTACTGGGAAAATAAAGGTAAGCTGGTTCCAACTCGTGATATGATTAGAACTGCAGAACAGATTGAAGGCATTCGTATGGCAGGTAAGCTTACCACGCAGTGCCTTGATGCTGTTGCAGCTAAGATAGCTGAGTGCAAAAATACACAGGATATTGATGATATCGTGGTTAAATTCTGTAAGGACAATAACTGTAATCCAACTTGCTTAAACTATGAGGGTTTCCCTAAAGCTGTTTGTACAAGTATCAATGAAGTTGTATGTCATGGTATTCCTAAAGAGGAGGATGTACTTGAGCCAGGTGATATTGTAAATGTTGATATTACGATTGATAAAGATGGCTTCTATGGTGATGCCAGTCGTATGTTTATTATCGGTGGTAAAACTACTCCAGAAAAGGAAGAATTAGTACGTGTTACTAAGGAATGTCTTGAAATTGGTATGGCTGCTGCTAAGCCTTATGGTTTTGTGGGAGATATAGGTCATGCTATTCAAAAATATGCAGAAAAACATCATTATGGTGTGGTACGTGATCTTTGTGGGCATGGTGTAGGTTTGGCTATGCATGAGGAACCAGAAGTATGTCATTTTGGTCATAGAGGTGAGGGTATGCTGCTTGTACCTGGTATGACCTTTACCATAGAACCTATGATTAATATGGGAACATGGAAAGTGTATCTCGATGCTGATGATCCATACGGATGGGAAATTATCACAGGTGATGAAAAGCCATCTGCTCAATGGGAACATACACTCCTGATGACAGAGAATGGTGTGGAGATTCTTGCAGAATAAATTATGGAAGGTAATCAAGATATATATATATTAGGATTGGAAAGTAGTTGCGATGATACTTCTGCAGCTGTTATGAAAAATGGTGTACTTCTTAGTAATATAACAGCTTCTCAGGAAGTACATCGTGCTTATGGTGGAGTAGTGCCAGAATTAGCATCGCGCGCTCATCAGCAAAATGTTGTACCTGTTGTTGATCAGGCATTAAAGCGAGCTGGTATTACTAAAGAACAACTTAGTGGTGTAGCTTTTACCCGTGGTCCTGGTTTGATGGGCTCTTTGCTTGTGGGTGTAAGTTTTGCTAAAGGGTTTGCACGTTCGCTCGAGATACCGTTGATAGATGTAAATCATCTTCAGGGACATGTAATGGCACATTTTATAAAGTCTAGTGAGGATGATAATAGTATGCCTCCATTCCCTTTCTTGTGTCTTTTAGTTTCCGGTGGTAATTCTCAAATTGTTAAGGTTAATGCCTATAACGATATGGAGATACTTGGTCAAACCATCGATGATGCTGCAGGTGAAGCTATAGATAAATGTTCTAAGGTTATGGGGCTCGGTTATCCTGGTGGTCCAATTATTGATAAATTGGCGCGTAAGGGTAATCCTAAAGCATTCACATTCTCAGAGCCTCATATTCCGGAACTTAATTATAGCTTCTCTGGCTTGAAAACCTCTTTTCTGTATAGTTTGCAAAAATGGGTTCAAGATGATCCTGATTTTGTAGAACATCATAAAGAGGATCTTGCTGCTAGTTTAGAATATACCATCGTTGATATCCTAATGAAAAAGTTGAAGTTGGCAGTTAAGCAGACGGGTATTAAGCATGTAGGTGTTGCAGGTGGTGTTTCTGCTAATACTGGGCTTCGAAATGCATTCCATGATTATGCAGCAAGGTATGGTTGGACAATATATATTCCAAAATTTAGTTATACAACAGATAATGCAGCGATGATAGCATGTGTTGGCACTTTTAAGTATAAAGATAAGGACTTCTGTAGTATCGACAAACCTGCTTTCTCTAAAGTAACATTAAAGTAAAATATGGAATTTAAAAGCAAAATATTAAGTAAGCGTATTCAGGATTTAATCTACGGACAAGGTAAGACTTTAGCAACTGCTGAAAGTTGTACTGGGGGTAGAATTGCAGAAGCAATTATAGCGACTCCAGGTGCTTCTGATTTCTTCAAGGGTGGTATTATTTCTTATACTAATGAAGTAAAAGAAAATCTCCTTGGGGTTAGTCATGAAGTAATAGAAGAGCAAACTGCTGTTTGTGAGGAAGTGGCCAAGCAAATGGTTTTGGGTGTAATTAAGGCTTTGAATGTAGATTTTGCTATATCTTCAACTGGTATTGCAGGTCCGGCTGGTGGTACAAAAGAAATCCCTGTTGGTACGATTTGGATTGCTTATGGAAGTAAAGATGATATTCGTACATTTCAGCTGACTGAAGATTTTGGTCGCGATATCAATTTGGCGGTTGCTACCAATCAGGCACTTCAGTTGATGCTTGAATTCTTGAAAGAGCAGGATTTGAACTTATAAAAATCTATCGATTGTCTGGTAATGGACTGAAAAAGTAAAGACTAAATTATTATCAGATAATCAGTGATTTAATAGAAAATGCCTCTTTAAAATCAAAAAAATCCTTAAAAGTGTACATTCTTTTAAGGATTATTTTGTTTAATCGGAAAAAGATTGTAATTTTGCATTCTGTTTGGAATAAGTATCAATTAACGAATTAGAAAATTAAAGATAGAAATGTCTAAGATTTGTCAAATTACAGGTAAGAAGGCACAGTTAGGTTGCAATGTGTCTCACTCAAAGCACCGTACAAAGAGAAGCTTTGACGTTAACCTCTTCAGCAAGAAATTCTACTATGTAGAAGAAGGCTGCTGGATTAGCTTGAAGATTAGCGCAGCTGGTCTTCGTCTTATTAATAAAGTAGGTCTTGACGCTGCTCTTCAGAACGCTGTAGCTAAAGGTTATTGCGATTGGAAGGACATTAAAGTTATAGGAGAATAATAATCATGGCAAAGAAAGCTAAAGGTAATAGAGTACAGGTTATCCTTGAGTGTACTGAGATGAAGAACTCTGGTATGCCAGGTACAAGCCGTTATGTAACGACTAAGAACCGTAAAAATACTCCTGAGCGTCTTGAGCTCATGAAGTACAATCCTATCCTCAAGAAGATGACTCTTCACAAGGAGATTAAGTAATAAATCTTTTAAATATATCTAAGATATGGCAAAGAAAGCGGTCGCTACCCTCCATGAAGGTTCTACGGATGGTCGCGCTTATTCAAAGGTTATCAAGATGGTAAAGAGTCCTAAGACCGGTGCTTATGTATTTGATGAGCAGATGGTTCGTAACGAGGATGTTAAGGACTTTTTTAAATAAGCAATTTATTTAATTATCATACCGAAAGTCGTGTTCTCTTAAAGAGAATGCGACTTTTTTTGTTGTTTTGTAAGTTTTTTGCATGGCAGTCAACTGTCATGTCTCTTTTTTTTATTATCTTTGCATTAAATTATATAATTATGGGCTTATTCGGATTATTTAATAAGAAAAAGAAAGAGACTCTTGATAAAGGTCTTGAAAAGACCAAAGAGAGTGTTTTTGGTAAACTTGCTCGTGTTGTAGCAGGTAAGTCAAAAGTAGATGATGATGTATTGGATGATCTTGAAGAGATTCTGATTACTTCTGATGTGGGTGTTGAAACCACTGTGAAAATTATCGAGCGCATTGAGAAACGTGTTGAGCGTGATAAGTATGTTTCGACTTCAGAATTAAACCAAATTCTTCGTGAGGAAATCGCATCTCTGCTTGCTGAAAATAATTCTGATGATAATTCGAATTGGGATCTTCCTTCTGACCATAAACCTTATGTTATTCTGGTAGTTGGTGTTAATGGTGTAGGTAAAACTACAACTATAGGAAAATTGGCTTACCAGTTTAAAAATGCAGGCAAGAAGGTTTATCTCGGTGCCGCAGATACTTTTAGAGCTGCTGCTGTAGAGCAAATATGTATTTGGGGAGAGCGAGTTGGTGTGCCTGTAATTAAGCAGCAGCAAGGCTCTGATCCTGCTTCTGTCGCATTTGACACTCTTCAGAGTGCCAAGGCAAATGGAGCTGATGTCGTATTAATCGATACAGCAGGACGTTTGCATAACAAAATCGGTCTAATGAATGAGTTGAAAAAAGTTAAGGAAGTTATGAAAAAAGTACTTCCTGATGCTCCAGATGAAATTATGCTTGTACTTGATGGAAGTACGGGACAAAATGCTTTTGAGCAAGCTAAGCAATTCTCTAAAGTAACTGAAATTACCAGTTTAGCTATTACTAAACTTGATGGTACTGCAAAGGGTGGTGTTGTTATTGGTATCAGCGATCAACTTAAAGTTCCAGTGAAATATATAGGTCTTGGCGAAGGTATGGAAGATATGCAACTTTTCAATAAGACAGAATTTGTAGATTCATTGTTTAAAAAGGATTAAGTATACATTCTTCTTGAATTTCTGTTACTTTTTGATGAGTTTGTAGTTATTCAGTAGCAAAAATTTTTGAAGGTAACAACATTATGAAAAAGAATCAAATAGATGTAGTATCATTAGGATGCTCTAAAAATTTGGTAGACAGTGAAACTTTGATGAAACTGTTTGAAACCAATGGCTATAAATGTGTAGCTGATAGTAAGAATCCTCAGGGCGAGATCGCAGTGATTAATACTTGTGGTTTTATCGAGACAGCCAAGGAGGAAAGCATTAATACGATACTAGAATTTGTGGAGCGCAAAAATGAAGGTAAACTTAAGAAACTATTTGTTATGGGTTGCCTGTCACAGCGTTATCAGAAAGAATTGGAAGCTGAATTGCCAGAGGTAGATAAGTTTTATGGCAAGTTTAATTATAAATTACTGCTTCAGGATTTAGGTAAATCAGATATCATAACTTGTGATGGTAAGCGTCATCTGACAACTCCTCATCATTATGCATATCTGAAGATTGCAGAAGGTTGTGATCGCCATTGTGCATATTGTGCTATTCCTATTATGACAGGAAAGCATGTGAGCCGTCCTATGCAGGAAATTTTGGATGAAGTCAAGAATTTGGTTGAGCAAGGTGTTAAAGAGTTTCAGGTGATTGCTCAGGAATTGACTTATTATGGAATTGATATTGATGGTAAGCATCACATTACTGAGTTGATTTCTAAAATGGCTGATATTCCAGGTGTCAAATGGATTCGTTTGCATTATGCTTATCCAAATCAGTTCCCTATGGATCTGCTTGATGTGATTCGTGAACGTGATAATGTTTGCAAATATCTTGATATAGCGCTTCAACATATTAGTGATAATGTTCTTTCACGTATGCATCGTCATGTTACGAAGCAAGAAACAATAGACCTGATAAAGGCTATTCGTGAGCGCGTTCCAGGTATAACAATACGTACAACGCTATTGGTAGGTTTTCCTGGTGAAACAGAAGAAGATTATCAAGAATTGCAAGAGTTTGTAAAATGGGCTCGTTTTGAGCGTATGGGTGCTTTTGCTTATTCTGAAGAAGAAGGTACCTATAGTGCTGAACATTATGAGGATGATGTACCTGATGATGTGAAGCAACATAGACTTGATGAATTGATGGCAATTCAAGAGCAGATTTCTACAGAAATAGAAGCGGAAAAAGTTGGCAAAGTATTGAAAGTGATTATCGATAGAAAAGAAGGTGACTATTATATTGGTCGTACTGAGTTTAGTAGTCCTGAAGTCGATCCAGAGGTTCTTATTCCTGTCAATGAACGTCAACTGCGTGTAGGTAGTTTTTATCAGGTGAAGATTGTGGATAGTAGTGAGTTTGATCTTACTGGAACTGTAGTTTCTAGTAAAGCAAAATAAATTATTAAATATTATCGACATTGAACAATAAGGAATTCATAACAGAACTGGCCCAACGGAGTGGGTATAATCAGCGTGATACGCAAAAGTTGGTAAGAACGGTTATTGATGAAATGACCGACCATTTTGCGGAAACTGATATTGTTTCTATTCCGTCATTTGGAACATTTGAAGTGAAGAAGCGATTGGAGCGAATTGTTGTTAATCCTGCTACCAAGAAGCGCATGTTGGTACCACCAAAGTTAGTTCTGGGTTTTAAGCCTGTTCAGTCTATTAAGGAACAACTCAAAAATGCATCTTTTGAAGATGAGGAGGGAGGTCTTGATGAGTAAAATAGGTGTTAACGAGCTGGCCAAGGTTCTGGTGAATACGCATAAACTCTCTGTAGATGATGCAGAGCAATTTGTGCACCTAATGTTTGATACTGTCAATGAGGGTTTACAGGAGGATAAGCAAGTAAAAATTAAAGGGTTTGGAACCTTTAAGGTTTTATCTGTGAAAGATCGCGAAAGTGTCGATGTTAATACCGGTGAGCGTATAATTATTGAAGGTCGTGATAAAATAAGTTTTACTCCTGATGCTATTGTAAAGGATATTGTAAACAAGCCTTTTGCACAGTTTGAAACTGTCGAGCTGAATGATGGGGTTGATTTTGATGCTATAGACGAAAAATATTCGGATTCTGAAACTGATCATCAAAAAATTGGTGATGGTGGTATATTAGCATTCCGAAAAGAAAAACGTGTAGTCAAACCTGTAACTAAGGTGATGGAAATTGAGCCAGAAGTAGAGGATGAAAGCACAGAATCAGCAGAGCAATCAGCCGTATCTATTGCTAATTCAGATGGAGAAGGGATACTTGCTTTCAGACAACAACTCCATACGCAAAATGAGCGAGAAACGGGAACACAGGCTGACGAAGATCATAAATTTTCCGGTATAGAGGTTGCTCTTATCGACTCTCAGGAGAAAGAAAATTTTGAACAAGAAAATGATCTTGCAGAAGAACCTTCAATGTCGTATTCTGCCTCAGCAACAGATGATCAATCTGTTATGTTATCTGAGTCAGATGAGATTACAGTTGATTCTAGTCAAATTGAGCAAAATCAGAAAGATACTGTTCCTGTAGAAAGTTTAGAAGTAAATTCTGAGGACGAAAATGTTCTTGAAATTTCTTCAGATAAATTGAATGTTAAAGTAGATATTCCTAAACATTCTGATAAGAAAGAAGAAGAGCAAGATCAGCAACTGCTGGCTACTGATATGGATGACAATGATGAAGATGAGTCTATTCGTATGCCAAAGAGAAAACTCATCCTTTGGGTTTGCAGTGTCTTTCTTTTGTTAGGATCTGCATGCTTTTTTGCATATCAATATGGTAAATCTATAGCTTTGCAGAATATTCAGCATATTACTCAAGCTTCTGCGAAAAAAACTGTTGCTAAACCGGATACTATTGATGCAGCATCTACAGCTGTTCTTCAAAAGGCAAAAGAGGATAGTGTTCGAATGCAGCAGACTGCTAAGGCTGTAGCTTTGGCAGAAAAGGCTACTCAAAAGGAGTTGCAGAAAGAAGTCGCTATACATGAAGATAAAAAAGATTCAATTTCAAAGAAACGGGTAAGTCAGTCTGTTGATAGCCGGAAGGCTACACCGCAGACTACTACGAAATACGACAGTGATCCGCGTATTCGTACTGGTGCTTATGCGATTGTAGGAGTAGAAAAGACAGTTACGGTAAGAAGAGGACAAACTCTTTCTAGTATAAGTAGAAGTAATTTAGGTCCTGGTATGGAGTGCTATGTGGAAGCACTGAATGATGCAGGTTCGATAAAAGAAGGTCAGGTTTTGAAAATACCGAAACTTGTATTGAAAAAGAGATTAAAATAAAAAGAAATAGAGTACGACGATTACTAGACCGTACTCTATTTCTTTATAAAGAATTTTATATTTATGCCTCAAGACTAAGGCAAGTCCATTTTTCATCAATGCTACGAGATTTCTCATGTAACCCTAACTCTTTAGCTTTATCAAGGAGTAATGGCACATCTTCTTCGTAGAAACCACTTAGTATTAATGTTCCGTTAGCAGCCATAACACTCTTGAATTTTGCCATATCATTCAGCAAGATGTTACGGTTGATGTTTGCAAGAACAATATCGAAAATACCACTGATGTGATTAAGTACATTTGCATCACCATGATATATTTCCATGTTTTCTACGCCGTTGATTTCTGCATTATGTTTTGCATTTTCGACACTCCATTCATCTATATCATAACCGACGATATCCTTAGCCCCCAATTTACTTGCAGTTAGTCCAAGAATGCCTGTTCCACATCCGCAATCAAGGATACGCTTGTCGTGTACTCCCATATGGAGTAGAGCCGAAACAATCATACGAGTAGTTTGATGAGTTCCGGTGCCAAAAGCTTGTACGGCATCGATGCCAATTTCTATATGGTCTTTGCTCTGTTCTGGGTGGAATGTCTCAGCATGCTTTGCATCATAAATAATGATGTCGTCATCGACTATGATGGGATCAAAACCTTGATCCTCCCAAACCTGATTGTAGTTCTGATCTTCTACATCCGCTATATTATAAGTGATTTTGACTCCAGGCAAATCGAAATTTTCGATGTTCTCATCAAGTTTCTCTTTGTCGAGTAAATTCTTTTGGGCGTAAGCTTTCAGACCTAATTCGGTTGGTTCAAAAGATTCGAACCCAGCTTCGGCAGCAGCATCGGCTAGTAAGTCTTGAGCTGTTTCCATTAAAGAGTCTTCGCATTCGATTTGAAAAGTCGCAACTTGGTATTTCATTGTTCAAATAGTTAAAATTCAATGCAAAGATATAAAAAATAGGGAAAAACCTATCATCGTTTAGGGTTTTTCCCTATTTTTGCAAAGAAAATAGAAATATTTTTGATAATAAAATATGAATCATTAAGTTGCATTAGATGAAAAGAATAATTCTTCTATCAGTCCTTGCTGGAGTTATGCCATTGTCATCAATGGCACAGGACGACGACCTTTACTTTACACCTACAAAGGGTAAGGTTGTGAGCTCTTATGAAGAGGCTGAACCAGCATACTATAGTGGTTCTGACCGTGATGTTGATGAGTATAACAGAAATGGAAAATTTTGGAGTCATTATCAGCAGATAGGTTCAGACAGTTTAGGTAACGATATCATTCAAATGACCATGGGTAAAGGTATTTATCCAGATTCTATGTACGTTGATACAACTTTTGCAGGAAAATTGTATCAGTATTATAGTCAGAAGGAAGATTTTGACAATACAGAATACATGCGTCGTTGGGATGGATTCTATGATCCTTGGTATTATCGTTATCGTTATGGTTACGGTCCTTATTGGGGATATGGCCCTTCTTGGAGATACGGTTGGTATAGCAGCTGGTATAGTCCATGGTTTGATTCTTGGTATGATCCATATTATTATGGTTGGTATCCTGGCTATTACTATGGTTTTTATGGCTGGTATGATCCGTGGTATTACGGCTATGTAGGTCCTTATTATTGGCCTTATCGTGGTATTTATGTATCTCGCTATAGTAAGCGTCAAGCTCGCTTCACAGCTCGAACAGGAGTGTTGCCTGGTCGTTCATGGGGTGGAGCAGGACGTAATAGAGGTTACAATTCATCAAACAATCGCCAAGTAATTAATAATAATACTTCTACTTATAGTAGTGGTTCTTATAATAACCGTTCTTTTGGTGGTTCTAATTTTGGAGGATCAAGCTTCGGTGGCGGCGTCTCTCGTAGTAGTGGTGGTGGCTATTCAGGCGGAGGCTCTAGTCGCTCTGGTGGCGGTGGTGGTCACCTTGGCGGTGGCCATCGCTAAAGGATGACGTATTACAACATTTTGGTGATTATTGGTTTTGAAATTTGAATGATATGGAATTATGAAAAAAAAATATATTTACATAGCTGCTTTGGGACTAGTGACAATTCCTGCTGCAGCACAGGACACCTATAGCAATGAAAAAATGATTGCTAATGATCTGAATGGTACGGCAAGATATGTTGCGATGGGTGGTGCGATGGAAGCGCTGGGTGCAGATATTTCTACAATAAGTAGTAACCCTGCAGGTATTGGATTATTTAAGAGTAGCCAGATTGCTATTTCTGCTGGTATGGTAGGCCAGTCTGGCGCAAAGACTTCTTTGGATCCTTTTGCTAATGGAGTAGGATTTAGTTTTAATGGCAATAAAACAAATGCAAGTTTTGATCAAGCTGGTTTTGTCTTAGCTCGGCGATCAGGAGCTAATTCTTTCTTGAATTTGTCTTTCAATTTTCATAAAAGTAAGAATTTTGACCAAATTTTGAGTGCTGCAGGTCTGTTGGATAATGCTTCTCAGAATAAACTTACATCTAATAAGTTTAATGGAAAAATTCTCGAAGATAGGAACACGACAGCCATTGATGCTGCTTATGGTGGTGCTAATAACAGTAAAGGTCAGTATGTGGAGGGTCTTTATGAGTATTATGATGGTGATGATCGCCATATTGATTATTCTAATGGTCAAGAATTTCGTTTTGGTCAATATCAGAAAGGATACATTGGTACTTATGATTTCAATATTAGTGGAAACATCCATGATCGTGTTTTCTTAGGTTTTTCTGTAGGTATTCATGATGTGCATTATACATCTAATTCAGTCTATGCGGAAACATTAGAGAATAACACGTATGGTCAGGCATGGGAAAGTTTACGTATTACAGGTACAGGCTTTGATATGAAAGTGGGTGCTATTTTCCGTCCTATTGAGACCTCTCCGTTCCGATTTGGTGTTTATATTAATACTCCTACATTCTATAATTTATCTCTTGCGGCTTCAAGTGATGTCGAAGGAGGTGAGATAGGTTCAGATGGGATTAAGAGAGGAAGTGATGTTCGATTGGACTATAAAATGAATACACCTTGGAAATTTGGATTAAGTTTAGGGCACACCGTAGGACGATATCTGGCTTTAGGCTTTACGTACGAATACTCAGATTACAGTTCAATGGATAATCGTATCGATTATGGCGGCTACTATGATTACTATTATGACATTTATTCATCAACATCTGTAAGTGATGAGGTCATGAATCGTAATACAGATATGGTGTTAAAAGGTGTACATACATTGAAGTTGGGTTTTGAATATAAACCCATTTCGACAATAGCTCTTCGTTTGGGTTACAACTATGTATCACCTAAATTTGAAAGTGATGGTTTCAGAGATCAGACTCTATACTCTCAAGGTGTAGCCTACGCAACCTCAACCGATTATACCAATTGGAAATCAACTAATCGCATTACAGCAGGTGTTGGTTTTACGTTTGATAAGTTGTACTTAGATATGGCCTATCAATATAGTCAGACGAATGGTGATTTTTATCCATTTATGAACTATAGTCTCAATGATAGAGGAGAAGAGGGTAAAAACGATGTAGCTCCAACATCAGTCAGCAACAAGCGTAATCAGTTGTTGGTGACATTAGGATATAGATTCTAATTCAAATTAGAATTGTTAGGATTATTATAAAAAATAGGATTTAATTAAACTTTTCCCTAAAAATATTTGGTAGTTACAATTTTTAGTCTTATATTTGCATCAGAATTAAGAATGAGGATTCATAGCCTCTGCTTATTTCAAACAAATTTGATTAAAGATAAAACTTTAAATAAGATTAGTTTTTTTAGTGGTTAATTTAGTTTTAGTAAGTATGTAAGTAGAGTTTGTCGTGATGACAAACTCTATTTTATTTTTATACGTTTCTATTGGTTATTTTGTGCGTTCAATTTTTAGTTGTATCTTTGTAGTCTTAAAATATAAAATCCTAACAATGAAAAAAATCTTTTTACTGATTTTATTACTAGTTTCTATATTGCAAGTGTCAGCACGAAAGCGAGAGTTTCGTGGCGCTTGGATACAGTGCGTTAATGGACAGTTTCAGGGAATGTCTACTGAGGCTATGCAGAGTAATCTGCTTCATCAGTTAGATGAATTACAGAAAGATGGTGTTAACGCTATCATTTTTCAGGTACGTGCAGAGTGTGATGCTCTTTATGCGTCCAAGTACGAACCTTGGAGTAGATTCCTTACGGGTGTACAGGGACAAGCTCCTTCACCATATTGGGATCCTCTTCAATGGATGGTGGAACAGTGTCACAAACGAGGTATGGAGCTTCACGCTTGGATAAATCCATATCGAGCTAAAACAAAAGGTACAACAAACTTAGTAAGTAATCATATTGCCATCAAGCATCCAGAACGCGTATTCTCTTATGATAATCTATTTATTCTAAATCCAGGTATGCCAGAGAATAGGCAATACATTTATCGGGTAGTAGAGGATATTGTGAATCGTTATGATATTGATGGCTTACATATTGATGACTATTTTTATCCGTACCCAGCACCAGGTCAACAAATACCCGACAGTAGACAGTTTGAACAGTATAATCACGGTTTTAGTAATATTGCAGATTGGCGTCGTGATAATGTGAATATTTTTATTAAGGAGTTAGGTGAAACCATTCATAAAGCAAAGCCATGGGTCAAATTTGGTGTTTCTCCTTTTGGTATATATCGTAATCAGAAAAATTCACCAAATGGTTCTGCTACAGCAGGTTTGCAGAATTATGATGATCTTTATGCCGATGTGTTAATGTGGGTAAATAATGGTTGGGTGGATTATAATGTGCCACAGCTCTATTGGCAAATTGGCCATACAACAGCAGATTATGAGACTCTTATCAAGTGGTGGAATAAACACGCAAGTAATCGTCCTTTATATATAGGTGAAGACATCGAACGTACTTGTAAGTTTGCGGATCTTAATAATCCACAGAGCAATCAAATGGCTGCAAAATACCGCTTACATCAGCAAATGGAGCATGTTGATGGTACTGTATTATGGTATTCCCGATTAGCAGTAGATAATTATGGCAATTATGGTACGGTACTTCGTAAGAACTATTGGAAAAATCCAGCTTTACCGCCATTAATGCCATTCTTAGATAATAAGGCTCCTCAGAAAGTGAAAAGTCTTAAGCCAGTATGGACTAGTGATGGTTATATACTTTTCTGGAAAGCACCAAAGGCAAAAAAATGGGGTGATGCAACAGAGCGTTATGTCGTATATAAGTTTAATCCTGGTGAGAAAGTGGATGTAGAGAATACAGAAAAGATTCTTGCAATTACTTCTGAAACGATGTACAGATTACCATATGAGAATGGAAAAACAAAATATACTTATGTTGTAACTTCGCTCGATAGAGTAGGTAATGAAAGTAAAATTACTAAAAAAAAGATAAAGCTATAATTAAATAAAAAGAGCTTGCTAAACTATGGCAAGCTCTTTTTATATATAATAATTTGAATGTTTAATCTTCCAATTGAAGCTCGTCAAGAAAATGATTCAAATCTTCGTCCAAATTTGGCATCAAATCACCCCCTATAATAACCGTATCATCATCTGCTAGAAAAAGTTCAGCGATATATTCTTTTTCCTCGTACGATTCGAGAACAAAGTTATAAGGTTTAAGAATACCAAGATTTCCTACTATTTGCTCATTCTTCAGAAGGGCTTCGCGAAGGATGGAAGTTACAATATTATCAAAATTTTCATCCTGACAGTTAAACCATGCTTCTATTGTAACACGAGTAATTTCATTGTCATCATCGTCATAAGCCAAAAGTTCCCCTGTTTCCTGATTGGCTCTTACGTGGATATCGGTTATCAAAGATAGCTCATCAGTTATAGGAAATTTTTCTGCTACTTTTCTGATGAAGCGTCCAACTTGCTGTGTTATCTGCTCGTTTGCTTCCATTTCTATTTTTTTGTTATAAATTTAAAGCAAAGATAAGGTATTTATCATGAAAATCAAAATGTTTGACTAATAATTTTTCTAGTGGTATAGAAAAAAGAATAATTTCTTTTTGATTTATTTGCTCTATTCGATATATGTTGTTATCTTTGCATTTGTAAAGTGGACTTTGCAAAATCTAATATACAAAGATCTAAATAAAGCGAACACAAGAAATGGAGAAAATAACTCACGCTGGAATTGTAGATTCGATAGAAGATGACTGTATACATGTACGCATCCTTCAGTCAGCTTCGTGTAGTGCATGTAAGATTTCAGGACATTGTAACGCCTCAGAACAAAAAGAAAAGATTATAGACGTTTTTCATCATGACACTAGCTCCTATAAAATTGGTCAGAACGTTATGGTGTATACTAATACAACAGTAGGGTATCGTGCTACTATGTTAGGTTATGGACTACCTCTTGTTATTATGGTAGTAGTACTTTTTGTTGTTCGGGCTTTAACAGGAAACGATGGGACTGCAGCCCTTTGCGGCCTTGCAGCATTAATACCATATTTTTTTGTTATCTACCTGATGCGCAATAAGATACGCGAAATCGTTGATTTTAAAATTGAATCGAAATAATTTAAACTAAAACAAATACAAAAATTATGAACTTTATTTTAATTGCGGTTCTAGTTCTTGGAGCGATAGCGCTGGTTGCAGCTGTAATCCTTTATATCGTTTCCAAGAAATTTGCTGTGCAAGAAGATCCCCGCATTGCTCAGGTAGTAGAAATACTTCCTGGTGCTAACTGTGGTGGATGTGGTTTCGCAGGCTGTGGTGGTCTTGCAGAAGCTCTTGTTAAAGGTGCCGATGCAGGTTCTATCGAGGGTATTCGTTGCCCTGTTGGAGGTGATCCTGTTATGGGTAAAGTAGCCGACCTGTTGGGTATGGCTGTTGCTAATACTGAACCTATGGTTGCAGTGGTTCGTTGCAATGGAACATGTACAAATCGTCCTCGTATTGCTGAGTATGACGGTCTTCGTACCTGTCAGGCAATGAATGCTAATGGTAGTGGTGAAACCGGATGTGGTTTCGGTTGTTTGGGTTGTGGTGATTGTACCAAAGCTTGTGCTTTTGATGCTATTCATATGAATCCAGAGACAGGTCTCCCTGAAGTAGACGAAGAGAAGTGTACTTCTTGTGGTGCTTGTACCAAGGCATGTCCACGCCATATTATAGAGCTTCGTAAGAAAGGTCCAAAGGGACGCCGTGTTTATGTACAGTGTGTCAATAAGGATAAGGGAGCTGTTGCACGTAAGAGCTGTACTGCAGCTTGTATCGGTTGTGGTAAATGTCAGAAGGTATGTAAGTTTGAGGCAATTACTATTGAAAACAACCTTTCTTATATCGATTTCAACAAGTGTCGCATGTGTACCAAGTGTGTTGATGAATGTCCTACAGGCGCTATTATCAAAGTTAACTTCCCTGTGAAGAAAGCTCAGCCTGCGAAATCGGTTGAAACAGTTGCTCAGCCTGCTGCTGCTTCTGTTAACGAAGAAACTAAAGTAGAGGAGAAAAAGTAATGAAACTACATACATTTAAAATAGGCGGTGTACATCCAGAGGAAAATAAGATCACTGCTGAGATACCTACCAAGGTAGCAGAATTGCCAAAACAAGCCATTTTTATGCTTTCTCAGCATATTGGTGCTCCTGCTAAAGCAGTAGTTCAGCGTGGTGATAAAGTTAAGGTTGGTACGTTGTTGGCTGAGGCAGGTGGATTTGTTTCTGCTCCTGTTTATAGTTCAGTATCAGGTACTGTAGCTAAAATTGACAATGTTTATGATGCTACAGGTTATCGCAAGCCAGCTATTATTATTAATGTCGATGAAGAAGACGAGTGGGAGGAAAGCATTGATCGTAGTGATACTCTTGAGACACTTGCAGCTCATCCTGAATTAACTTCAGAAGAAATTGTTAATCGTGTCAAGGTTGCAGGTGTTACAGGTATGGGTGGTGCTGGTTTCCCTACTTTTATCAAGTTGTGTCCTCCACCTACAGCTAAAGCTGAATTTGTTATTATAAATGCTGTAGAATGTGAGCCATATATCACCTCTGATTATCGTTTGATGATGGAGCATGCTGATGAGATTCTTGTAGGTGTAGAGCTTTTGATGAAAGCAGCTAAGGTAGATAAAGGCTTTATTGGTATAGAAGAGAATAAGCCAGAAGCTATTCGTCTGCTAACAGAATTATGTAAAGAACATGCAGGAATTGAAGTTGTTCCTTTGAAGACAAAATATCCTCAAGGAGGTGAAAAACAGTTAGTAGATGCAGTTGTTGGGCGTCAAGTTCCAGCTCCACCTGCAATACCTGTAAATGTTGGTGCAATTGTTCAGAATGTAGGTACAGCATATGCTGTTTATCAAGCTGTTATGAAGAATAAGCCTCTCTTTGAACGATATACCACTGTAACAGGTAAGCATATTAAGAATCCAAGTAACTTCTTAGTTCGTATGGGTACACCAATGAGTCAACTTATTGAAGCATGTGGTGGTCTTCCAGATGATGATAACAAAGTTCTTGCAGGTGGTCCGATGATGGGTAAGGCTGTTATTAGCCTTGATGTTCCTGTATGTAAGGGTACCAATGCCATTACAGTACTTACAGGAAAAGATGCTCATCGAAAAGAAGCACAGGCTTGTATTCGTTGTGGTAAGTGTGTCGAAGCTTGTCCTATGGGACTGGAACCATATTTATTGGCTACACTTTCTGTTAACAAGATGTTTGATCAGCTTGAGCAAGAGGAAGTTGTAAGTTGTATATCTTGTGGAAGTTGTCAGTTTACTTGTCCAGCTCACCGTCCTTTACTCGATAATATCGCTAATGGAAAAGGCGCTGTTATGGGAATTATTCGCGGTCGTGCAATGAAGGCAAAAGCTGAAGCAGAGAAGGCTAAGGCAGAAGCTGAAAAAGCTAAGCCTGCAGATGTTAAGGCTTAAGTGGAGTGTTACCTATAAATAATAGAATCAAGAAATTTAAATAATAAAATGGGAAAATTAATAGTTTCTCTTTCACCACACGCACATGGAAATGATAGTGTAGAAAGAAATATGTACGGTGTCATTATAGCGTTGATTCCTGCTGTTCTCGTTTCTCTGTATTATTTCGGAATAGGTTCAGCTGTTGTGTTGCTGACTAGTGTGGCTGCCTGCGTATTTTTTGAGTGGGCAATTGCTAAATATATGCTAAAGACTAAGCCGCAAGTACTTGATGGCTCTGCTATGCTAACAGGTCTTCTTTTGGGTATGAATCTTCCTAGTAATTTACCTCTTTGGATAATTATCCTGGGTGCGCTTATTGCTATTGGAGTTGGTAAGATGTCTTTTGGAGGACTTGGTAATAATCCTTTTAACCCAGCATTGGTTGGTCGTTGTTTTCTTCTTGTTAGCTTCCCTGCGCAGATGACAAGTTGGCCTACAGTGGGACAGTTAGGTAGTTATCTCGATGCACAGACAGGTGCTACACCATTAAGTGTTATGAAAGAAGCTATCAAGACAGGCGATGCATCTTTATTGGATAAGCTTCCTGATACTTTTACTATGTTGCTTGGTAATCCTGCGAATGGTATGGGTGCAGGTACTATAGGTGAGGTTTGTGCAGCTGCGCTTCTTTTAGGTTTAATTTATATGCTTGTGAAGAAAATTATCACATGGCATATTCCTGTATCTATTCTTTGCACAGTTTTTGTATTTAGTGGTTTAATGCATATGATTAATCCTGTATATGCTAACCCTGTATATGAGTTGCTGAGTGGCGGTTTGATGTTGGGTGCAATCTTTATGGCTACCGACTATGTTACAAGTCCGATGACAAAGAAAGGTCAGCTTATTTATGGTGTTGCTATTGGTTTCCTCACTATAGTAATCCGTAATTGGGGAAGCTATCCAGAGGGTATGTCATTTGCAATCTTAATCATGAATGGCTTTACACCTCTGATTAATCACTATATGAAGCCTAAGCGCTACGGTATAGCTAAGTAATAGAGAGTATTCAACGAAATTACAAAGAATTAAAGTTATAAAAAGATGCAAAAATTAAAATCATCTTTGACAAATATGGTTCTTGTACTGGTAGGAGTAAGTTTGATAATCGGTGGTTTGTTAGCTTATATCAACCATCTTACAGAAGGTCCAATAGCTGAAAAGGCAGAAAAGACCCTTGCTGCAGGTATCAAGAACGTTATGGGAACCAATGATTTGCAAGTTGCTGAGCCTGTTAATGTAACAGAGACTATTGATGGTAAGCCAGTAAGTTTTACCATTCACGCTACAACCGATAAGAGTGGCAAGAACCTCGGTGCAGCAGTAGAAAGTGTTACTGGTGGTTTTGGTGGCGATTTGAAAGTACTCGTAGGTTTCAATCCAGAAGGTCAGATTTTAGGCTATACCATTCTTCAGCACGCAGAGACACCAGGTCTTGGTGCTAAAGCAGGTGATTGGTTCCAGAAGGGTGGTAAAGGTAATATTATAGGTAAAAATCCAGCTGATGGTGACCTCCATGTAAGCAAGGATGATAAAACCGGTAATGCTGTAGATGCCATCACAGCTAGTACTATTACATCACGTGCTTTCCTGAAGGCTATCAATCAGGCTTATGCCGTGTATATCAAATCTAATAAGAAAAGATAAGCCCTATGAGTAATATTAAAGTTCTTTTGAATGGCATGATCAAGGAGAACCCTACATTTGTTCTTACCCTTGGTATGTGTCCAACATTGGCTACAACGACAAGCGCCATCAATGGTTTTTCTATGGGCTTGGCTACAATGGCCGTATTGATTTGTACTAACTTTGTAATCTCTTGTATCAAGAAGATTACCCCCGATATGGTTCGTATACCTGTTTTCATAGTCGTGATAGCAGCATTTGTTACTATTCTTCAGATGGTTATGAGTGCATATGCTCCAGATTCAATTAATCAGGCATTGGGCCTATTTATACCGCTGATAGTAGTAAACTGTATCATTTTGGGACGTGCAGAGAGTTTTGCCTGCAAGAATTCACCGTTGGCTAGCATCTTTGATGGTATAGGTATAGGACTCGGTTTTACCGGTGCTCTTACTCTTTTAGGCTGTGTTCGTGAACTTCTTGGTGCCGGTAGTATCTTCGGTATCAATCTATTGCCAGAGACTACCAATATTTTGCTGTTTATCCTTCCTCCAGGTGCATTTATCACTTTAGGATATCTTTCAGCTATTATCAATAAAATTAAACGTTAAATAGCACAATTATGGAATATTTATTGATATTTATCTCTGCAATATTCGTTAATAATATTGTATTGTCACAGTTCTTGGGTATCTGTCCATTTCTTGGTGTATCTAAGAAAATTGATACAGCATTAGGTATGGGGGCAGCTGTAACTTTTGTTATGACTTTAGCTACAATTGTAACCTTCCTCATTCAGACCTATGTGTTAACTCCATTTCATTTGCAGTATCTACAGACTTTGGCCTTTATTTTGGTTATTGCTGCTTTGGTACAGATGATTGAAATTATTCTGAAGAAAACGTCACCAGCTCTTTATCAGGCATTAGGTGTATTTCTCCCTTTGATTACAACCAACTGTGCAGTGCTTGGAGTTGCAATTCTTGTTATTCAGAAAGACTACTCATTACTTCAGAGTGTAGTTTATGCATTCTCTACAGCTCTTGGTTTTGCTTTGGCATTGATACTTTTTGCAGGTATTCGTGAACAACAGGCATTAACTAAAATCCCAAAAGGCATGCAAGGCATGAGTATAGTACTAGTTACAGCTGGTTTATTGGCTCTCGCTTTCATGGGCTTTAGTGGTCTTGAGGGTGGTCTTCGTACATTGTTTGGTTTGAACTAATGAAATTTTCTTCGAAAGAGTAAAAATATTATTTACTTCGATAAAAATATTTGAAAAAGGTACGCATTTTTTAAAATAAATGCGTACCTTTGTTGTTAACTAAGTAATCAAATATATGAAACAGACAATATTAGTTACAGGTGGTACTGGTTTTATAGGCTCTCATACTACTGTAGAGTTGATAGAAGCCGGATATGACGTAGTAATAGTAGATAACCTAAGCAATTCTAAGATAGAAGTACTTGATGGTATTGAAAAAATTACCGGTGTACGTCCTGCATTCGAACAGGTTGATTTACGTGATAAAGATGCTACAGAGGAAGTATTCAAGAAGTATCCAAAGATTGAAGGTATCATTCATTTTGCAGCAAGTAAAGCCGTAGGCGAGAGTGTACAGAAGCCATTGTTGTATTATCGTAACAATATTGTATCTTTAGTTAATCTTCTCGAGTTGATGCCACAGTATGATGTTAAGGGAATCATTTTTTCTTCAAGTTGTACTGTATATGGACAGCCAAAGCCAGAGAATCTTCCTGTAACAGAGAATGCACCTCATCAGAAAGCTACATCACCTTATGGCAATACAAAAGAGATTAATGAGCAGATTATTTTTGACTATATCCATAGTGGTGCTGCTATTAAGAGCATTGTTCTAAGATATTTTAACCCAATTGGGGCTCATCCAACAGCTCTTATAGGAGAACTTCCAAATGGTGTTCCTGCTAACTTGATACCATATGTTACTCAGACAGCTATGGGTATCCGTAAGGAATTGACGATATTTGGTAAGGATTATGATACCCCTGATGGAACTTGTATTCGCGATTACATTTATGTAGTTGATTTGGCTAAGGCTCATGTTGCTGCTATGGCACGTGTACTCGATCAGGATACCGATGCAATTGAGTATTTCAATATCGGTACAGGACGTGGAAATTCTACACTTGAGATTGTTGAAACATTTGAGAAGGCAACCGGTGTGAAGTTGAATTGGAAATATGGTCCTCGTCGTGAGGGTGACATCGAAAAGATTTGGGGTGATTGTACTAAGGCCAATAAAGTATTGGGTTGGGAAGCTAAAACTCCACTTGAGGATGTATTGGCGTCAGCTTGGAAATGGCAGCAGAAACTTCGTGAAGATGGAGTTATGTAGAGTTTGTATTTATTAGAATATACACTTTAGACTAGATATCGTAGGCCTATTTGGGCTTGTATAAGATATAGCAAATGTCCTTTTTATAAGGCATTTGAATTTTGTGTTTGTGTTGTTGTTAGCCCCCGATGTGAATCGTGGGCTAATTTTTTTAGTTATTTGTTTAGCCTTATAAATTGATAGATGATTTTTTAATAGTATGTTTTTTTGAAAGTAATACAAATTTTAGTTCCATTATTTTTTTTTGATGAAACAGTAAGTTTACAGCCATATTTTTCTAGTATTTCATGAGCAAGCGCCAATCCGATGCCGTGTCCTTTGATAGATGTTGTATTACTTGCTCTATAAAAAGGTTCAAATATATGCTGAATTTCATCTTCAGGTATACCTATACCATAATCCTGTATGATTAGTTGACGATGTCCTAGTGTTAAAGATATAGGCTTTTCCCCTGAATATTTGTGAGCATTATTTACTAAGTTACGTATGGCGATATGAAGTAGATTCTCTTTTATAGCAACAGAAAAATTATCTTCTATTGTCAGTAAAGTATGCTCATTAGTAAATGTTTGCATGAAGTCAGCCATGTTTACATTTTCTATTTCAGTTTCGTTAATTTTCTCCATTCGGGTATGAGAGAACTGAAGCAGTTGACTCATGATATTGATAATTCGATCAGTTTCTTCGTTTATACGCTGTAGTGTATTAATATATTCTTGAGGAGTTCGTTCACGCATAAGTGTTATTTCACATTCACCTTGAATTGCTGTAAGTGGATTATTTATTTCGTGTGATGCATTATTGACAAACATTTTTTCGGTTTGATAATTCTTATCAATTCTGTTCACTACTTTTATAGCATATAGTCTGCTGATGAGATATAGAATAATAGCGGATACGAATATGATAGCCATAATTGCAATCCCAATATATTGATTTATCGCCTCACCATAAGGATTGCGGCTCATTACTATAACAGCAAACATACCTTCGTTGTCATCATAAGTGAATGCGCATCCCACTTCGTCTCCATATTTAAAATTAATATCCTTTCCTTTAAATAAATCAGATAATTGGGTATCGGATAGATATTTGCTAATCATACCTCTTGCCTTAACATGATCTGACAAATTAATAAAATATTGTTGTGAAGTAGGAATGGCTCTTTTTCGAAGTTGAACCACTTGTTTATATTTCTCAGGAGACAGTTCATCTTTTTCGAATCGTTCTGTAGCTACTACGTGAGCTTTTTCCTGAAGGTATTCGAAATATAGATTTTCAGTATATTTTGAAAATATTATATAAAATATCAAACCTGCCAAAAGAACAAGTCCAATGGTTATGGCCGAATATGTAATAGATATTTTGTGTCCTGTATTCATTTCATTTTTAATGACCATTTTTCTTTATTTAAGCATATATCCCATGCCAATGATAGTGTGTATGAGTTTGGTTTTAAAAGGATCGTCTATTTTAGTGCGCAAATATTTAACATATACATCTACGATATTTGTATTCGTGTCGAAATCTTTATCCCATACATCTTTGAGAAGTTGTCTTCTTGAAATGACTTCGCCATGGTGTTGCATCATATATTCCAGAAGTCTATATTCTTTGACACTTAGATCTGCTTCTATATTGCTACGGATGGCTTTGTGAGTTGATGGATCTATAGTTAGGTCATGATAGATCAGAGAGTTTTGCTGTAAAGCCTGTGTACGTCGCAGCATTGCTTTTATTCGTGCTATGAGTTCTGCAAATTTAAATGGTTTAACAACGTAGTCGTCAGCTCCGGCATGTAATCCCATGACAATATCCTCTGTAGTACCCAGTGCAGTAAGCATTAGAATAGGAGTATGATAACCATATTTTTCACGATAGTGTTGACATATTTCCAATCCAGTCATGCCTGGCATTCTGATATCGAGTAGCAGTAGATCATATCTATTGTCAGCCTTGAGTTTGTTCCAAGCCTCTTGTCCATTATGAAATACATCGATTTCGTATCCGAAGTCTTTAAGACCTCGGGATACGAAATCAGAGATATTGAGTTCATCCTCAACCATGCAAATATAAGATGTAGACATATATTCAGAATCATTAATCATGCTCTGCAAAAATACTAATATTTTTTAGATAGTCTAGGCTTCTCTTACAGTTTTCGTTGTTTTAATTTACCTTTCTTATTGAAAACAGTTCGTCCATATATTTTCTCCACAAAGAGAGGGAAGATAAATAGGGTAAATATGGTTGCACCAATGAGTCCTCCGATGATTACGATAGCCAGAGGTCGTTGGCTTTCGCTTCCGATACCGTGACTCAGTGCAGCAGGCATCAAACCTAATATAGCCATTAGTGCTGTCATTAGTACAGCTCTGATACGAGAGTGCATTCCCTTTGAAATAGCATCGGGTAGAGCCTGATCATGCCTAATATAATGCTTGATATCCATAATCATAATGACACCATTCTGTATGCATATCCCAAAGAGACAGATGAAGCCGATACCTGCAGATATACTAAAGTTGAAGTGGGTGAGTAATAATATGAGTAATCCGCCCACGGCAGCAAATGGTACATTGAGCAGTACAAGTATGGCATCGCGACTGTTTCCAAAGAGCATATAAAGTATGGCGAATATAAGAAGAATGCTGATTGGGACTACCTGAGACAGTCTGCTTGTAGCACGTTTCTGATTTTCGAAATCTCCATTCCAGCTTATTTTATAGCCATCAGGAAGATTTACGTTTTGGGCTACTTTAGCTCTTGCTTCATCGACGGCCGAACCCATATCGCGATTACGGACAGAAAATTTTACGGCACAATAACGGGTATGATTCTCTCGATAAATAATTAATGGACCTGTTATGGTATGAATATCAGCCAGTTCCTTGATTGGAATCATACTTCCATCACTTGCAGGTACCTTGATTTTTCCAATTTCTTCTTCATTGTTGCGGAATGGCTGATCATACCTTACCACCAAATCGAATTTACGCTCATCTTCGTAAACTTGTGATGCAGCTTTTCCACCAATTGCCATCTCAATGATACTCTGCACATCTTCCTTGTTCACGCCATATCGAGCTAGTCTGTTTTCATCGATATTAATCTGCAGTTCAGGTTGTCCTATATTCTTTATGACCCCTAAATCGGTAATACCTTGTATAGGCAACATGGTTTTGTATATCTGTTTGGCTATTCGTTCACTCTCATAAAGATCCGGTCCGTATACTTTAGCAACGATGGCACCTTTGACACCACTGACAGCTTCTTCCACATTATCACTGATAGGCTGAGAGAAATTAAAGTCGATACCTGGATAAGCGTTCAGGCTTTTGTTCATAGCATCAATGAGTTGCTCCTTATTACGTCCTGTAGTCCATTCATTTTCTGGATACATCTTAACAAAAAGTTCGATATTATAAAAACCAGTTGCGTCTGTACCATCGTTTGGTCTACCAGTTTGGGTAATTACCTCTTTTACTTCAGGATACTCTCTCACTATTTTACGGAATATATCGGATAGTTTTACTGATTCCTTGAGCGAGACGCTTTGTGGAAGTGTAGCCCTGATGTAGATAGATCCTTCATTCATCTCTGGTAAAAACTCTGATCCCAAAAACATGTAACTCGAAAGACCGGAAATCATAGTGAAAATAGCTACAATAATAGTACTTTTTGCATGGCGATGCAGAAATGCAAACCAACAGTCAAAGTATTTGTAGATCAATTCAAGGAATCTGTTTTTCTTTTCGCTGATATTTTTACTCATCAGTACAGAAGCCATAGCTGGTACTAGGGTCATGGTAAAGATGAGTGCACCTAACAAAGCGAAACCTAATGTGAAAGCAAGTGGAGAAAACATTTTCCCTTCTACTTTCTGGAAGCTAAATATTGGCAGGAGAGCTGTAATGATAATAAGTTTTGAAAAGAAAACTGATTTTGCTTTGCTGCGTGCCGTGATACGTATCAGACCACATTTTCCATATTTGTTAAATGCGGCCATACCCAAATATTTAGCCTTGTCACTTAGTGCTACAAAGATTGCTTCTACCATGACGACTGCACCGTCGATGATAATTCCAAAATCAATAGCTCCCATTGATAGCAGATTAGCACTCATGCCAGTGATATGCAGGCATATAAAGGCGAACAGAAGAGCCAGTGGAATGACACTTGCAACAATAATTGTAGTACGCCAGTCTTTCATAAAGAGGAATACTACAAGTGTAACTAACAGGATGCCTTCTATCACATTATGAAGAACTGTATGAATAGAGAGATTTACCAGTTCTTCACGGTCATAAAAAGGTGTGATGGTTACGTCATCAGGCAAATCTTCCTTTTGTATTTCTGCCACTTTGTCTTTGAGAGCAGCAATGACTTTCTGGGTGTTTTCACCTTTGCGCATGACAACAATACCTTCTACTACGTCATTTGTATTATCTCTTCCCACTTGTCCCAGTCTTGGCTGATTATTTTCGTGAATATGGGCCAGATTTTTGACGAGGATAGGTGTTCCATTAATATTCTTGACAACGATATTTCCAATCTCCTCAATATTATTAATCATACCGATACCTCGTACCACATAGGCTTGCGAACTTTTCTCGATTACATCACCTCCGACATTTATATTACTCTTGGCAATAGCTTCATACAATTCTAATGAACTGATGCCATATGAAGCTAGTCGGTTAGGGTCTACACTAACTTCGAAAGTTTTTACTTCACCACCGAAGCTAACTATATCAGCGATGCCGGAAACCGATCTCAGTTTGCGTTCAATAACCCAGTCTTGCAATGTTTTCAGTTCACGTACACTTTTATTTTTGCTACTCAATGTGTAACGGTAAATTTCTCCTGTAGGACCCTGTAAAGGCTGCACGTCGGGTGTCACTCCATTTGGTAAATCGGCATCATGAAGCATATTAAATACCTGTTGACGGGCGAATTCATCATCCACGTGATCATCAAAGATGACATTTATTACAGACAGGCCGAAAAGGGTAGTGCTCCGGATATCCGTTTTCTTTTGAACTGAGTTCATTGCAATTTCGATAGGGATGGTTACGAACTTTTCAATTTCTTCAGCACTCCTACCAGGCCATTGTGTTATAATAGTTACTTTCGTGTTGGTTACGTCAGGATAAGCATCTACTGGGGTATCAGAAAAACTCAGTATACCCGCGATAGCTGCTATTACAGTAATACAAAATATAACGTATTTTTTCTTCAGTGAGAATGTTATGATAAAGTCTATAAGTTTATTCATAAGTCTATTGGTTGTTGAGGGCATTGAATATCAGAAGTGCATTTTTACATACCACCTTTTTACCAGGTTTGAGTCCCTGACTAATATAGACGATGTCATTGGACTGATGGTCTATTTTCACTTCTTGCTTATGATAATGGTTCTTTTGTTTTTTATCATTGTCTTGAACTACAACATATTGATGTCCGTTTTCAAAGACTATCGCTTTTTCAGGCACACTTGTTCTACTGACGTTATTACCTGTCTGAATATGTATATTTGCAAACATGCCAGGTTTAAGCATTCCTTTCGGATTATGTAATAGAACGCGTACTTTCATGGTTTTGCTAACTGTATCCATGATACTATAAACGCGTTGTATTGTTCCTGTAAATTTTTCATTTGGATAGGATAGGGTTGTAATGTATACCCTTTCTCCTTGGTGTATCTTAGCGATATCGCTTTCATAGACATTGCCAATTACCCATACATCATCCAAATTGGCTATCTCGAAAGCTGGTTCATCGTTGTTGGTATAGTCAAAGTACGAGTTATTATAAATATTCTTGGTGATAATGTATCCTGATATAGGTGCTGTGAGTACAGCATGTGAAAGTTGGCCGAAATTGTTGATGTTGGCTACTGACCGTAATCGTATTTTCTCGGCTTTAGCAACCTTTAGTCTTTCACGTGCTTCTTCTATCTCTTTATTAGTAGACATTCCACTTCGTTGCAAATCAAGTTTCATCTGAAGTTCGCGTTGTGCCAGTCTGATTTCGGCATCAGTTTCGTGCAGTTGTTTATTGTATTCTGCTGCTTCAGCTGAATGAACGATGGCCAATTGCTTACCTTGACTTACATAGTCACCGATTTGCAGTTGGATGTCGCTTATCTTGCCGCTGCAAGGAATAAAAACCTTACCAATTTTGCTTTCATCACATGTTATATTACCATTTAGAATCAGTTCATTGCTTACTAATGCATTTTGTGCTAAAGATGTTGATAGAATTTTGGTAATGCTATCAGCGATTTGTTCTTTTTCATTTTTATTCTGCTCTAGTGGTGAGTGCTGGCATGAGTTTATTGCATAGGTTGTCAGTATCAGCCATGCTACATTATAAATTATTTTATTCATATTGTATTAATATTTATTTTATTTTAATGATTTCTGTACCCACTGTCGTATTCAATTCGTTGACTGTTTGAATCAGTTGATTTTTAATATCTTGTTCAGCTAAATAGGTATCTTTGAAAGAAGTATATAAGTCGATAAATTCAAGAAGAGAAATATTTCTTTTTAAATATTGTTCTTTTACTTGATCTATCTGCTGTTTCATAGGAGTATTATGGAGTTGTTTTAATTCTTGTACTTGTTGTGTCTGGGTGCAAAGTAGATTATAATATGTAGTCACATCTGCTTCAATTTGTTGATTTTTCATCTGCTTACTTATTACTGCTTGTTGGAGTGCAGATTTTGCTTTCTTGATATTACCTTGATTGTGGTTGAAAATAGGTACTGTTACTGATAAGCCCACAAGATATGTGTTATGGCCTATGCTTCCATTTTTGTCATATTCTCCTTGTAGAGCGATAATAGGCAGTGCAATGGCTTTTTGGTATTTCACTTCATGTTCGCTGGCCTTTACATCGTAGCCCTGGGCAACTAAATCAGGTCTCGATTTGGCCAGCGACAGAAGTTCGTTTATATGTATATTCTGTATGTGTTGTTCGGTAATATTATCTTCGTTTAGTGTAGGTCGTATTTTGTCATCATCGTCAGTTATACCTATCATTAGTTTGATGTCTCGTTCTAAAGTCTGTTCTTGCTGAAGGAAGTCGTATGCTTCTTTTTGAAGTTGAAGATACATGCTTTTGATACGTTGTAATTCTAAATGCGAAATGTTCCCTTTGGTATTTTCCTCTTGGTAAGCATTGATTACTTGTTGTATAGCATGAAGTTCCTGTGAATAGATTACTTGTTTCTTCTGTGTATAATAAAGCTCAATCAGCTTAGCATACAATTGGGCTATGCATTCCCGTTCTGTATCGATGAATTCATATTTCGTAGATTCCAGCTGGTTGTGAGCTGATTTAACCTGTTGGCTGTGTTGTCCGCCAATAGCAATTGGTTGACTTATTTGAATGTCAATTTCCCCCTCGTAACCAGAATCAAAGTAGCGATGTGTTACAGGATTATTGATATTATACATTGTCTCAATAGTAGGGTTTTCATAGAGTCGACTTTGTTTTAGTTGAGCTTCAGCCTTTTCTATGTCAAGTTTTTTTTGCAGAAGAAGCAGATGGTGCTCACGCATCATCTGCTTTGCTTTTTCAAATGTTAGTGTCATGACTTTATTTGTATTTGCTAATAATAACCCTTGAGCCATGGTACTATTTGAAATTCCTACCATGATAAGAAATACAATGTTAAACTTAGTAATATTCATTTTGCATTCTATTTATTAGATTTGTAATTTCGAATGCAAAGGTAAATAACCTTATTTTGGTATAGAAAAAATATTCATTAGAAGGCTTTAATATGAAATTAGAAGTTTCTAATGTACTGAATTGCTTGTTTTTATCCTTATTAAGGGGTATAACTATGAATGTGTAATAACTTTATATTGATCAAAGTAATAAGAGTACGTCAATGATGTATTGACATACTCAAAATTAAGCTGTGTATCAATAGTCCTTTTTACGTTGAAACAAGGCTTCTAAGATATCGTAGTTTATATATAGAAAGTTTGTTAAATCAATAAATTTTTGTTCATACTCTTAGTATAAAAGAGATGGAAGCTATCTAAATAATAGCTGTTATATAGTTATTATTTATAAATCACAGTGAGATTTGTACAAATCACTCTAAGATTTGTAGTTTTAAATATGAAATGACATACTATTATCCTACGGTTAACCCCTTTTTTATATGTTTCAGAACCATGAAAAGGAGGATAATGTTGTTGAAACAGAATACGGACAAAACAGTAATTATCACGCAGATACAACTTTCTATAAGAAAAAGATTGCAAGTGATTATAGGCATCACAATAATGTGACATCAATTTTTCACTAATTGCCAATTTTTCAGACACTTATATTCGTCTAACTCACATTATTTTTAATAAAGAAATAAACCGATAATACCACAGAAGAGCATTGTGAGAATCGGGTTGACCTTATACCGCTTAGTAACAAAAAATGCGATTGTAAAAATAAAAATGCTGACAATAAAAGTGAATAGACTTTCTTGTGGGGCTCCAAAGTTTTCCTTATTTATCAACAGTAAGGCTGCTGCTGCAATAAGACCAACAATCGTTGGACGAAGAGCAGCAAAAATATTTTTAACGATAGGAGAATTTTTATGCGTTATGAGATAATGGCTAATGGCAATCATAAGAATAAATGGTAGCCACATGATTGATAAGGAGGCTATAATAGAACCAAGAAAACCTACCCATTGTGCATAGCCATCATTAATAACAGCAGTATAGCCAACGTAGGTTGCTACATTGATGCCGATAGGTCCAGGAGTAGATTGACTGATTGCAACAATATCTGTAAATTCAGAGTTGGTGAGCCAATGATTTTTCATTACTACTTCACCATAAATCAAGGAAAGCATGGCATATCCACCACCAAAGTTAAAGATACCTATTTTGCTAAATACAATGAATAATTTTAGTAAAATCATTTATGTTGAATTTTAATTTATACGTATTATGCTTTGTCCTTTTTGAGTTGGCCATACAGATAGCCAGAGATTCCTGCAACCATAATTATCCAAATCGGAGACACATTGAATAGAGCTATGAGTAGGCAAGCTACTACAGGAATCCAGCAGTTGTACTTGTTGATTTTAGCTGTCTTTGCCATCGTAAAACATGGCGCAGCTATCAATGCTACTACAGCAGGGCGAACTCCCTTAAAAAATTTGGCTATATATTCATTATCTTCAATATGATGAAAGCACATGGCAATAAGTAATATTGCAATGATTGATGGCAAAGCAATACCGAGTGCACCAACAATACCTCCCCATATCCCTTTTAGTTTATAGCCGATATGGCTGGCCATATCAATAGCAAAAATACCTGGAGTTGTCTGGGCAACTACCATTATATCCAAAAATTCTTGTTTATTCATCCATTGTTTTTTATCTACGAATTCTTTTTCCATAATTGGAATCATCGCATATCCACCCCCTAATGTAAAGGCGCCAATCTTACAACAAATAAGAAAAAATTTTAATAACATGTTTTTTTATCTTTTACCTGATGCAAAGGTACTATTTTATCCTGAGTAGAGCCTTTACAAGCGATTAGAAGATTCTAATATCAAATTAAAGACTTCTAATTCTAAAGATATTTTTGAGCGATATATAAGTAGTATTTTTGTCGTCGATTAATATCAATTTTAAATAATAATGAAAACAAATTTACTTCAACGTACATTTTTCTTATCGTTGTTGACATTATTGTCAATAAGGGGGGAGGCTGATAATCATGTTGTTGCGGAACAAGCAAGTCAGAATACACCAGAAGGTTGGCAGACGGTGAATTTACCGATTATTCCTGACATAACACCGCATAATACTATTTATATCACAGATTATGGTGCTACAATATCGTCGGCAGATAATACTATTGCTATCCAAAAGGCTCTTAATGCAGTGCCTGCATCTGGTGGGATGGTCGTTATTCCCGCAGGTGAGTGGTTGTGTGGTCCCGTGAAATTAAAATCTAAAACGATATTGCATCTGGCTGCTCATGCTACTCTTAAACTTTTACCTTATGGGATTTACCCGGCTATAACTTCAAGTAGTATAAAGTTTGATAATTTTATTGATGTGCAGAAAAATGCTACAGATATAATTATAGAAGGAGAGGATAAGTATACTTCTCTTTTTGATGGCCAAGGTAAAGAGTGGTGGATTGCTTATGAGAATAATAAGAGTATAAGCCGTGGTGCGGTAATACGTATGTCTAAGGGTACTCGATTTCTTATACGTAATGTGATGGTGAAAAATGCTCCAGGCGTGAATATTTCAATTGGTCAAAATGGTAAAGGCAGTCATGGTACTGTACACGATGTTATCATTCGTGAGCCGGCTTCGACGACTAAGACCGAACAACCATCTCATAATACGGATGGTATTTCTGTATGGGGGCCTTATGTTAATATCTATAATTGTGATATTGATAATGGTGATGATAATGTCGTGGTTGATTCAGATGGTCGGTTTGTTCATGTGTGGAACTGTACATTTGGAAATGGTCATGGTGCATCGATGGGTAGCTATACCTCTAATATGCATGATATACTTTGGGAGAATATCAATTTTTTTAATACAGAAAGTGGTTTTCGCTTGAAATCTCAACGTGGACGAAGCGGGGAAGTTTACAATATTACTTTTCGTAATTGTATGATGAAGAATGTGAATAATCCAATTTATATAGAGTGTTGGTATGATAAGAGTATTAAGCCTGAA
Organism: Segatella bryantii; assembly: GCF_022024215.1. Classification (NCBI taxonomy): domain Bacteria; kingdom Pseudomonadati; phylum Bacteroidota; class Bacteroidia; order Bacteroidales; family Prevotellaceae; genus Segatella; species Segatella bryantii. Next base: position 1,111,160 of record NZ_CP091798.1, read on the forward strand.
CCTCCTTATGCTCCTTCTGCATTGCAAACGAGTACTACTCCTAATTTTCATGATATTCTTATACAGAATGTTACCTCTGTTGGTACACCTTACAAGAAGAGTTCCAAGAGTAATTTTCCGGTTTATATCTATGGTCTGCCCGAAGAACATGTACGTAATATTACTTTTGATAATGTTCTTGTTCAAGCAGAGAAGGGTATGTTTGTGGCTTATTGTGATAATATCAATTTTATTAATGGTTGTAAGATTATTAATTCAAAATCGACTTCTAAAATTATAGAAGAACAATATCAAGCAGAAATAATAGGAAATTGTAATAGTTATGTTACAGGTATTAATACTGTATCCATGACAACAAGTACTGACTCTTCTGCCAAAGTGTATGATGTACAGGGACATTATTTAGGGGTAATGACTCAGAATCAACTTCTTAAAAAGAAGCCTGGAATATATCTATGGAATTCAAAAAAAATCCTAGTTCGATAGCCTGTCACAAAACACCCGACCAATCATACAGAATATCATAGGCCGGGTGTATTTGTAATTTATTCCTTTGTACAAGTTTTTAGGTCTTATGCTTTATAAGCATTTATTAATCTTAACATTACCGTTCTTATAAGTTATTTTTTTGATTTTCATGCCTTTGTTGTATCCATCATTAACCTCATGGCCATCCACAGTGTAGTATTTCACAGATGCAATTTCATCTTTTTCATTATTGTCAAGCTGACTGATTCCGGATGTTGCTTTTTTTGTGAGCGTAATACTCTTGATATAAATAGGAGAGTCTCCCATTGTCCAGAAACCAGCAATATAGATATGAGAAGGATCTACAGTGCGATACTGTTTTACTTTGTTGGCATCTTCGTATTCTATATCAAGATGGTTCAAATTTATGGTAATAGAAGTTTTTCCGTCGAAAGTCTTACTATATGGATTACTCCAGTAATTATCATTGTCGAATAGGCGGAACGACAACCCCCAACTTGTATTAGCCTCTTGAAGTTCTACAGTGAGATAGTCGTAAGCTGAAAGATCGAGACCTGATGCAAATTTCCATCCACCAAAACCATATTGGCCTGTCTGAAGTTTTCCTGTAGTTTCATCGAAAAATCCATTACCATAGATGCTTGGGTTTAAACCTACATTAGTGAGTGGGAAATACTCCGGAACATGAATATCTACCGTTGTGGTTAGTGTCTTACCATTTGTGTCTGTATACTTAAAGGTAACCGTGCATGCACCTTGTTCTTTGGCGATGATTCGACTTCCATTGTAGTATGCCACATTTTCATCACTACTTGTTACTGTGCATTTTCCTGTTATTTCTTCCTCTTTACCGCTTTTAGCATGACTAATGATCGTTACGACAGCATTGCTTCCTACTGAAATGGTAAAATTGTTCGAGCTAGCTGTGATACTTTCTATATCGAGATCTTCTGTTGTAGGCACATAGTTGATACGTTCCATGTTTTCTTCGGCATACGTCTTGTACCAGTTAAAACAAGCTACACCACATGCTTCGTCTCCTCCAGTTTTGTTTGAGAAAGCAGGAATAACCTTATTATTATTGATGTATGAATCGATATCAATATAGCATCCTGTACCGGACAGTGTCATGGAGATATTACCATAGTGTTCCATGAGTTTTTTATATGCATTGCCCCAGTTGCTTGTGGTACCTGTAGCCCATGTTCCCAGATTATTAGGTATTTTTTCACCATGTTCATTGACATGATAGGTAGAAGCATCATTCTCATCGAAGTTGGCAACCTGTGGACTCCAGTCTACCTCCGTTATCATAATAGGATTAGTTTCTACGACAGGTACCTGGCTTTTAAATTGAGAGATAGCGCCATCTACATTCGGATTGTTTTCATTACTTCCATACCATCCTACATAATCGTGTACCGCATAGCCAATATTTTTCAGTTCATCGGTTATAGGATATGTTGCATATCCGGTATAATTAGCTTGCCATGAAGATCCCGGTACCCAGATGATACCTTTAAAACCATTTGCTCTGATTTTATCAACAATAGGTTGGAAGAAATCGTGCAAGGTATTAGCTGTATTACTTCCATCGGCATTAAGTACATTGACAGGTTCATTAGCCAGTTCGATTCCGATGACACCAGCGTGTTCTTGTATATATGTATTCTTGCTGAATTGATCCCAAACATAGAGAAGATATTGTTGATAATCACCATCTACGTAAATGTTGGTAGGACATACTCCAGGTGGACGAACTACGACATAGAGCCCATGTTCATTGGCACTTTTAGCAAGAGGCACATAGAGATTCTGTAGATAATATTCGTACCTACTTTCACTAAAGCGTGATATATCGTTTTCACCTCCACCATTAGTGGCCGTTTTGTTAGGATCATTCGTCCAGCAGGGATCCATATGTAGGCGGAAAGCGTCACAATAAGTTCCTTGGCTAGTGTCGGTAATAGCGGAGAATAATTTATCAAAATAGGTTAGACAAGCAGGTATATTATTCGATGTCAATTCAGGTACCCACTTGGTCCAACGATAATCATTAAAGTAGGGACTCGGCGTATCCATAACGCCATGAAGCACAATTGTATGTCCTTGAGAATCTTTCAGATTTCTGCCCTCTACGTGTAAATTGTTTAGAGTTCGATATTGAGCCATGGACGATAATGATATGGCGCAAGCTAGGCAGACAATAATAATTTTCTTATTCATAATATTAGTTTATTATTCGTTTGTCTGCAAAGGTATAGCTTTCACCAAAATTATGCTTTTCCTAAAGTACCCAATAGTTTATAAATAGTTACATTTTCATATTCATGCATCAAATATTGTTAATTTTTTCTCATTTTTTATTTCTCAATGACTTTTTGAATGCTACCATTACTCATTCTTAAAATATTTATGCCTTTAATGGGCTGATTTATTTTTATTCCTGCTGCATTGTATCGAGCAACAACAGTAACATTGTTTGATGTCTTTATGGTTGTTATAGCATTAGTCTCTTCATCTTCTGTAGCTTCTTCAATTACTTCTTGATATCCATTTAAAGGATTATAGACAAAGGTAATATCACCATTGTCCTGTTGCGTGATAGCATAGATTGGACTGTGCAGAAGATAACTACCATCTGTATTTGTATGATAGAGAATTGCTGCTGGTGAACTGTAATCTGTCAAACTGTCATTACGCACAGTGTTATTGACGACGTATGGGTAAGTGTCATATATCTCACTAGAGTCAATGACATTCGAATAATACCGTATAGCGTCATCGTTATCGGCATGGATTATAGTAAGATGTTGGTGTCCTTCGGTAGTTTGTTGTTTTTTCCAACTTACAGATGATGTTGTGGTCTCAGTAGTAGAGTTAACCGTGTTGTTCTCCCATGCATCCTTATCGTAATCTACATGAAGTACAAGTAATCCTTTGCCTGGAATATAGGTATCCCAACCTGTCTGTTGTCGATTTTCAAGCAGTAAGTATTCGTTTTCATACCCCTCATTAGGAATGATATAGGCAGTAGCCTGATTGTTCAGTGGCGATAACGATACTTCTGTGTTGTCATTAAGGGTAGAGTAGTCAAGCCACCCCGCAGTATGTCGTTCATAGCTTGTGTAACCAGCTGGTACCCAACCGAGCATCATTGGTCCATTATAGCTGCCAGCATCCATTACGTCATAATACCCCATACCATAGTTACTGCCTGTTGTATCATAGAAGTCAGGAAAGCCAAGACAATGTGAAAATTCATGGCAGATAGTGCCGATTCCCATCAGAAAAGTTTTTTTATTATATACATACGATTCGTTGCTACATGCATAGGTATCGAAGGTGATGCCATTGATGCTAACACTATAGTAAGAGGAAATTGCACGATAAAGACTGTCTGCATTTACCGTGTTTGTGCTGGAACTTCCACCTGTTAGACCTAAATCTCCTGGACGATCAGAATACCCGTTTCTATATGAATTAACTGATGTTGCACTTGCTTGTAATTGTTCTAAAGTATAGAGGTAGTCATAGTAGCAAGCTGATTGTAGACTCCATTCATGAGGCCATATCGTTTCTTCAATATCACTTGATGCTTCACCCTGTCCTGCATAGAGAACAAAAACTTGGTCAGCTTCGCCATCTCCATTCCAATCGTATTTTGAAAAATCGAGATCAGACGAGGAAATTTGGTTGAGCGCATCGATTATCATTCGCCCTGGATAAATATCATCACCGCTATCATCGTTCCCTCCATAATAAGAATAGGCATGATCAAGGGTTATTGGACCAATAACATCGAAAGTTAAGTCAAATTGTTCGTAGCTCTGCGATTTGAAATAATCGTGTACGCTGCCGGTAGTACCATAAGGACTTACGTAACCCTCTTGGTTAGCTATGGCCTCATAGGTACTTTTTGGATCGCTCATAGAAAACTTCTGATCAGTAAATTGTACAAGGATGATGAGTCCTTTTTTACTGCCTTTATAATTTACAGATGAGGCTTTACGTAATGTTTTTTTGCGATTGGTAGTAGAGGTTGAGCTTGATTCGCTTGAAGGGTTGTTTGTAGAAGAACTTATTTTCTTTAGGCTTGTTGTATTTTGTTTCATCTGTTGAATATGAGCGATTTCAACTTGTGTTCGTTGAGCTTTATTGTGCGCCATAATAGAGCTGGCTTTCATGTCAGGACCGATACGATCAGCGTAAAAAAACGCTCCATTTTTTTTGATTACAGGAATATTATCACGTGTCAAATAAAAGTGGTGATGTTCATCGCCAGCTTTAGTAAGTGTGAGCGTGTCTCCATTTGACTGTGTCACAGTTTTAAATCTACGCATTGCGGGACCTGCTGATGTGGTATAATTATTCATTATAAATAAGGTGATAATAATAATTCGTGTTGCAACAATTGAGGCTATACGAATGGAAGGACTATTATAATGGTATTTTTTCATCTACTGCGTTCTTATTTATTTCTAATTTGTTATTTATGATAAAAGCAAATATATAAAAAAAAGTTTGTAAATGAAAAATAAATCAACTAAACGTTCATAATCATCAGCAAAAACTTTCATCTGTCGTGATAGCGATAATGTGCTGAGGTAAGCATTTCTTGTAAAAACAACTAAAAGCCCCAATTGGGGCTTTTATTAAAGTATAATTTTATATCCAATAGTAATGGCTATATTCTGATGTTTTGCACCAGAGGCTTTTTCTTTTTCAATATTTGTAAGCCCTAGGTTGTAACGAGCATCAGCAACAAAATTATGGTATTCATAGCTTATGCCGATTGGTATAGAAAGTCCGAATGTAGAAACATTCTTTACATCTGAGTTTGTTGAAGTTATGAAAGGATTATCAGATGGTGTTATACTTGTCTGAATTTGCATTTTCTTATTAATAGCAATTTCAGGCTGTATTCCAGCTTTGAGCGCTAAGCCTTTTGCAACGTATACATTGGCTAATATCGGTATGGTTAAGTAGTCAAGTTTCAGTTTAATATCCTCATCAATATTATATTTATAAGTGTTTCCTTTCAAATTTGTTAGATTGGTGGAAAAACCTTTGGTATCATATGTTGCTCCTTTTTGAGTATACATTACGCCTCCAGATAGAGCAAATACTTTAGTAAATTGGTATTGTGCTTCAGCACCAAAGGTAATACCTGTTTTTGATTTACTATTATAAAATGTAAAACTACCGGCTGTTATATCAGAACTACTATTATGAATTAAGAAATCCTCTTCACTAATGGGGATGAATGTGGCATAGTAAAAGGATGCTGGCATATCTCTTGAAGTGTAATTATTACTAAAACCAAATTTTGGTGTAATCGAAAATTTGCCAACAGGCTGTTGTGCATTCGCAGTAAGAGCTCCTAGTAATGTAGCTGCTACTATTAAAGTTTTTTTCATACTTGATAGTTTTGTTTATAATGGTTATTATAATGTTTTTTTAATGAGTTTATTGCATACATGATGCAAAGGTAAATATTTTTTTATAAAAAGAATAGTCTTCATATAATTTTGTTGAAAAAATTACAGGTATTGCTGTAAATGTCGTATTTTTGTATTCATGATAATGAATTCTATATAATTATAACAATGACAAAAAAAGACTTACATACTTTTTATAGTGAGCGTGCATCTAAACTCCATCTAGAAATCGTTCAATTAAAAAAATATTCTACACCTTATATTATAACAGAATTGATAGCTTTTGCTCTTATAATAGTATGTTTTGTAGCGTATACTTTGACAGATGTTGGGATATTTTGGTTCTTCTTGGCTGCTGTATTTATGGCTGTATATATTGTGATACGTAACAAAGATGTTGCTACAAGTGAAAGAGTGGATATGCTCCAGCATCAGCTTCGTGTCTATGAACATGAGTTACAGTATTTGTCTGGTGATTTCAGTGCTTTTGATGCTGGTGAAGAATTTGTGGATGTTCATCACCCATTTTCTTTTGATATGGATATATTTGGCAAGAATTCTCTTTATCATCGTATTAATCGTACAGTTACAACCGGTGGAAGTACTTTTCTTGCTCAAACTATATCTAATATTGCTGTTCCATCTAAAAAAGCGATAGACCAGCGGCGTGAAGCGATAGCCGAACTAGCGAAGCAAGAGCCTTTGCGCACAGCCTTTATTGCCGGAAGTAAGGGTGAGCATATAGTTACTGAAGAAATATTCAGAGGATTACAAGAGGTTAAAAATACTCGTATTCCTCGTTTTGCGATGCAATCTATAGCTTTAGTTGTAGCTTTTCTTTGTTTAGGAATGTCTTATGGTCTTATTGCTGGTACTATATGGGGCAGCGTGTCGGGAACGTTGGTACTGATGTGGATTTTTTTTCTTATTAGTTTGACCTTAATAGTTTTGTCTCGTCCTCTATCGTTAGTGAATAAAACAATCCATTTCATTTTGCCAAGTTTGAGCAAATATATAGGTTTGATCATCTTGATTATGGAAAGTCAGCTGAAAAGTGCAGAGATAGATGAAATCAAAGCTAAATTTCAAATGCAGAATGATGATGCTGTTACTGCTTTTAATCAGTTGAAGAGTATACTTGATGATTTGGATAAACGAAATTCTATTTGGATATTTCTGTCAAATATGCTTTATTTGAGCGATTTCTTTATTGTACGCAGATACTTAAAATGGCAACAGAACTATATGGCCAATATAGAGGACTGGATAGATGCCGTCAGTCATTTTGATGCACTGGTAAGTATGGCTACATTTCGATTTAATGAGCCTGACAGTAGGGATGCCGAAATTATAGATATCAAACAGTCTCCTGTAGCTTTTAATAAAGTGGTCTATCAGGCTAGGGGACTGTATCATCCGTTTCTTGGTGCAAAGGCAGTCCGAAATGATTTCAAAGTGGAAGACAGACATTATTATATTGTTACCGGAGCTAACATGGCGGGCAAAAGTACATTTCTTCGAGCTTTGGGTATCAATTGTGTTTTAGCTTTTAGTGGAATGCCTGTGTTTGCTGAGACTCTACAAATATCTTGTTTTGCTCTTTTCAGTAGTATGCGCACAACTGATAATCTGAACCAAGGTATCAGTTATTTTAATGCAGAACTACTTAGATTAAAACAACTTATAGCTTATTGTAAAGAACATCGTAGCACGTTTATTATCCTCGACGAGATACTTAAGGGTACGAATTCACTTGATAAGTTGAATGGTTCTCGTTTGTTTCTAGAATATATTTCTTCGCTTCCTGTAACAGGAGTTGTGGCAACTCACGATTTGGAGCTTTCTCGTTTGTCAGAAGAACGTCCTGATAGATTCAGTAATTACTGTTTTGAGATACAGTTAAGTGATAAGATAAATTATACGTATAAAATATCAGATGGAGTAGCTTGCAATCAGAATGCTACGTATCTATTGAAGAATATTCTTGAGGATGAATTTCTTCATGAAACAAAATAGGAGATGTTTGCATATTTGAACTTTTCTGTGTATTTTTGCAGTTAAATTAAACATATTTATACATATGATTTCAGATATAGAACGTGGTACGCAGCGCCGTACAGAATTGCTTTTGGGTAAGGATAATCTTGATAGGATAGCTGAAACACGTGTACTCATCTTCGGATTAGGAGGTGTAGGCTCATGGTGTGCAGAAAGTCTTGTGAGAAGTGGTATTCGTAAACTAACTATTGTAGACTCAGATCGTGTATGTGTTACTAACTGTAATCGTCAGTTGATGGCTACTACTAAGACTGTTGGTGAAGTGAAAGTGGAAGCTCTCCGTAATCGTCTTCTCGAGATTAATCCGAATGCACAAATAGAAGCGCTGCAGAAAATATATGAACCAGCAACGGCTGATTCTTTTCATATGGAAGATTACGATTTTATCATAGACGCAATAGATTCTCTTAGTGAGAAAGCCGATTTGATACTTCGTGCGACAAGTTTACCCAAACATATTACTTTTATTTCTTCTATGGGTGCAGCTCTTAGGATAGATCCATTCCAGGTTCGCAAGGCTGAATTCTGGAAGGTTAAAGGTGATCCTTTGGCTCGTGCTATACGTAAAAAATTCAAGAAACAGAAGGTTCGTCCAGCCCGCAAATTCTTCTGTGTATATAGTGAGGAGAAACCGATGTCGAATATGGGGGAAAACCATTCTTGTGGTACAAGTGGATGTATGTGTCCGAAGGCTAAACTGTTGAGTGGTGTCCGTGGGACAGATACTGCTGTATATGATGCTCCTGGCGATCAGAATTTAGTAGAGCATGAATGGTGTACTAGTAAGGCACAGATTAATGGTTCTCTTTGCCATATTACAGCTATCTTTGGTATGGCTATTACGGGTATCGTTCTCAATGAAATCGTAAAACTCGATAGAGATGCCAAAAATGTAATCAATAGTGCAAATATTAATAATTAAATAGTATTACTATGACGTTTCAAGAGGTTAATGAATTAAGAAATGACCGTCTTGCAGCAAAGATGATCAAAAATCTGAAGGCAAGACATTTTGATGCCTTCTATTGCAAGAATACTTCAGAACTTCTGAATAAGATTCATGAGCTTATTCCAGAAGGGTGTAGTGTTAGTTGTGGTGGTTCTGTGTCTATTCGTGATACTGGCATTCTCGATATGATACGTCAGGGCAATTATGATTTTTCCGATCGAGATGCTGCCTCGACACCTGAAGAAAAGCGTACAATAGCACTTAAGGCAATGGATTGTGATTACTATCTAGCTAGTGTCAATGCTATTAGCGAAGATGGTCAAATTGTAAATATTGATGGTAATGGCAATCGTGTTGCGGCTTGTACTTGGGGACCACGTCATGTCGTTTATGTGGTAGGTATGAATAAGGTATGTCAGGATCTTGATGCGGCTATTAAGCGTGCACGCAGTACTGCTGCTCCTATTAATGCCACTCGTTTTGGTCTTGAAGCTCCATGTCAAATCGATGGTGTATGTCATGATTGTAAATCACCTGGCTGTATCTGTAATTTTATCTCTATTCAACGTATGTCAGCTCCTGCAGGTCGCCATATAGTGGTGTTGGTAGGTGAGGAGTTAGGGTTTTAAATCCTTTGATATGACACTATTTGTATATGCTATATACTTCAGTGATTTTGTTATACCTATTGTTATACCTAAATGTAATAATATAATGTTTCCTTAGGGATTAATACTTATTTTTTTATTAATATTCTAAAAAAAATAATAGAGAAAAAAAGAGAATTAAGAATTTTATTATCTATCAGAGCGGGATACGGGAATCGAACCCGCCTCCCAGGCTTGGGAAGCCCGTGCACTACCGATGTGCTAATCCCGCAACATGTGCGAGCCGATAGGGGGACTCGAACCCCCGACCCACGCATTACGAATGCGTTGCTCTACCAACTGAGCCATATCGGCAATTGCGAATGCAAATATACTATTAATATTTTAATTTACAAAATAAAAGCTCATGTTTTTTTTCAAAAACATGAGCTTTTTATATGTTTTATTTGGTTAGACAGTTATATTTTACATATGGAATAATGCTTATATTAACATTGTCTGAACAAATATTAATTTACTTTCTTAAATGTAAGTTCCTCTTTGCTAGAACTTTTCCCTACGGTAATGCTATCACCAGGTTTCAAATTATCGCTAAGTATCATTTCACATATACCATCTTCAATATAGTTTTGGATGGCTCTCTTCAGTGGACGTGCACCAAATTGTACATCGTAACCCTTAGTTGCAACAAATTCTTTAGCCTTGTCAGTCACATTTATGTGATATCCTAAGGTTTCGATACGATTGATGAGGCCTTTCAATTCGAGATCGATAATCTTCTTGATAGAAGTCATATCGAGCTGGTCGAATGTGATGATTTCGTCTAAGCGGTTTAAAAATTCTGGCGAAAACTGTTTGCTGAGGCTCTTTTGAATGATAGAGCGAGCGTATTCTTTATCGGCTTCGCTTTCACTAATAGCCAATGCATTACCTGCATTGAATCCAACACCTTTGCCAAATTCTTTTAACTGGCGTGTACCAGCATTAGACGTCATGATTATCACTGTGTTGCGGAAATCTACGAGTCGGCCATTTCCGTCAGTAAGTCTACCTTCGTCGAGAACCTGTAAAAGCATGTTGAATACGTTGCCATGAGCTTTCTCTATTTCATCGAGCAGTACGATCGAGTAAGGATGTCGACGAACTTGTTCTGTCAGTTGTCCTCCTTCATCGTACCCAACGTATCCTGGAGGCGCACCGATAAGTCTTGATGTGTTGAAAGACTCGGTATATTCACTCATATCGATACGAATCAAAGCATCCTGACTGCCAAACATTTTTTCAGCTAACTTTTTGGCAAGGTAGGTTTTACCAACACCCGTTGGACCTAAGAACATGAAAGCACCGATTGGATGAGTAGGGTCTTTCAACCCTACACGGTTTCTTTGGATAGCCTTAACCATCTTGTCAATAGCTCCATCCTGACCTATAACAAGACTCTTAAGTTCGCTATTCATATTCTTCAGGCGGATACCCTCCGACTGTGCGATACGCTGTACCGGTACACCTGTCATCATGCTTACTACATCCTCAATATCGGCTATCGTAATCTCTTCGCGATGTACATCTACGCCATTTGCCCAATCATTCTGCATGCGAGCCAATTCACGTTCAAGTTCAGCCTGAGTATCACGGAAACTAGCAGCTAATTCGAAGTTCTGGTTAGATACGGCTAGTCGTTTTTTACCTTTAACTACTTCTATTTCTTTTTCTTTATCAGTTATTTCTTGTGGAATAGTAGCATGTTGTAAATGTATACGTGAGCCTGCTTCATCGAGAACATCGATAGCTTTGTCAGGGAAGAAACGGTCTGTGACATATCTGTCTGTCAATCTGACGCAAGCTTCAAGGGCATCATCTGTGTATGTAACGTGATGATGATCTTCATAACGTCCCTTAATATTTTGTAGAATTTGCAATGTATCTTCTTTTGATGTAGGCTCTACAATAACCTTTTGGAATCTGCGTTCCAACGCACCATCTTTCTCAATACTCTTACGATATTCGTCTATAGTGGTAGCACCGATACACTGTATGGTTCCACGTGCTAAAGCGGGTTTCAGTATATTGGCAGCATCCATTGTACCAGGAGTACTTCCTGCACCAATAATAGTGTGAATCTCATCGATGAAAATAATAATATCTGGATTCTGCTCAAGCTCTTTGATTAGTGCGCGAATACGCTCTTCAAACTGCCCTCTATACTTTGTTCCCGCCACAATGGCAGTCATGTCAAGACTAACAAGTCTTTTGTTAAATAGGATAGGAGAAGTGTTATGCTTTACTATCATTTGGGCCAACCCTTCAACAATAGCGCTTTTGCCTACACCAGGCTCACCTATTAATATAGGATTATTCTTCTTTCTACGTCCTAAAATCTCTATAACACGCTGAACCTCTTTCTCACGTCCCACAACAGGGTCTAGCTTATTGTCTGCTGCAGCCTTGGTTAGGTCTGTAGAGAAGTTGTCGAGAACAGGAGTTTTTCCGTTTGAATGCGGAGCAGCTTGTATAGTGCTTCTTTTACTCGATGCACCGCCGTTAGAGTTTGAATTAGCGAATTCCTCGTCATCTTCTTCCTCTTCGTCAGGCAGTTGTAGTCCATCTTTTATAGGAGCTGAATTGGTGCGTTTCTGCAGGTAATTCAGCGTATCTTCATAATTCATATTGTTAAATTCAAGTACTTCCTTTGCACCATTCTGTGTTTGGTCATGTAGAATTGCAAGGAATAAGTGTTGTATGTCTACCGTCTGTGTGTGTTGTATGCGAGCTTCGAGCACAGCGAGTTTCAAGATATTATTAGCTTTATCGTTGAGTACCAGTTCTGTGGTAATCAGTGGCTCTTGAAGTTCATTCTCGCTCACTCGGTTCTCGAGTTCTGTTTTAACAGAGTTTACATTAACATCAAATCGGGTTATCAGTTCCAATATGATACCCTCTTTTTCCCTCAACAAGCCTAATAACAAGTGCTCTGGGCCTACTGAGCGACTGGCCAGACGGGTTGCTTCTTCTCTTGAGAAGGCAAGCACCTGAGAAACTCTTGGTGAAAACTGACTAGTCATAATTATTATATCCTTTCTTTTTAATTAAATGCAAATTTACTATTTTTTAGTATAAAAGCAAAAGGTGTGCCAAGTTTTTAAGTATACATTTTACTTCTTTATTTAAATGTAAGATGTATTGAAATTTGGTTATGAATGTGAAATGTTGCTATTTTTGTTGTTTTATGTTGATAAATAAGTGCAATTTTGTCAATTTTTGGTTGAATTACGTGTATGTTCTACATCCTATAATTTACTTGACGAAATGAGTGTGTACGTTACCAATAAACATCAAATATTATATAACACGAAATTACTTATAGTTTTTGCGTAAGTATCTATATTCTTTGCATTTGTACAAGAAATAATGATTCTATTTATGTATAAAGTCTTTACAACATGATGTACAATATAAAATACACTTCAATTTAATTTATTTGCTCAAAATAATGTAAAAAAAATGATTTTTGCTTGCAGTTTAAAAAAAAGATATTATCTTTGCAATAAATAGGATAATAATTATTAAAATAATAAACTTACATTCTATTATGTCAAAGTATAATATTACAGAGAAAAAAGAGAAGGAGGCTGCTTATCGTACGCTCGTAAGCCCTCGATTAATGGATGACTTGAAGGAGAAAATCCTAGAGATTATTTTAATTAACAAGAAGTATAAAGACAAAGACTATTCTGCAAAGAAACTGGCTGAGGATTTACACACTAATACCCGTTATATTTCGGCAGTAGTTAGTGTAAAATTTCACACGAACTATACTTCATTTGTTAATAAGTATCGTATAGAGGACGCAATGGCTATTCTTGTAGATCGTCGTTATAAAGATTATAACATGGAAGATATTTCTGATATGGTTGGTTTCTCTAATCGTCAGAGTTTCTATGCATCTTTCTATAAGTTTACTGGTATTACACCACGAGAATACAAGCTGAAGCATATGCAGCCTGAAAAGACTCCTAAAAAACGTGGTCGCAAGCCAAAAGGCTGGACTCCTGAAGATGACAAGTAATTGTTAGTATATGGTGTAGGGATATCTTGATGGTATCTATGAACTTATCACAGTCTCGAAGAGATTATTTCCCATAATATGGCAGGACGAGTCCTGCTGTTTTGGGCTATGTGGGGTTCTGTTTTAGCATTACTTTACAGTACCTTTTTAGTTTTTTGCTATTTTCTCTCTTGGAGACAAGTGGTATAATAGAATTGATAATAATGAATTTGATGAAAGAAGATTTCAATTTTTCAGAAGAAAAGTTCGCAGATTTGCAAATGCTTCGATATCGTCTGAATGGTTTTGAAAATCTCTCGCTTCAACAGAAATCTCTTATTTTCTGCCTAAGTAAGGCGGCTGTGTTTGGACGTGATATTACTTTCGATCAACAAGGAAAATATAATCTGACAATTCGTAAAGTGATCGAAGCAATCTACGTAAATGCAGATCAAACATCTCGCAATCAAAATGATTTTAGCAGTCTAGAGGTCTATCTTAAAAGAGTATGGTTTTCTTCTGGAATCTATCATCATTATGGTTGCGAGAAATTTTTGCCTGAATTTTCAGAAGATTTCTTTCGCGAGCAGGTGGTCCGATTAGATGATAGTGTATTACCCTTGCGTAAGGGACAAACTAAGCAGCAACTTATAGATGAGCTTGTGCCTGTTATGTTTGATCCTACTGTTTTACCAAAGCGTGTGAACCAAACAGATGGTGAAGATTTGATCCTTACCTCAGCATGTAATTTTTATGAGGGGGTAAATCAGAAGGAAGTAGAAGAGTTTTATGCTCAGAAAAAACTTCCTCAGGATGAACAGCCTTCATGGGGACTTAACTCAAAATTGGTGAAACAAAATAATCAACTAATTGAACAAGTATGGAAGGTTGATGGTATGTATGGTTCTGCTATTAAGCAGATTGTGTTTTGGTTGAACAAAGCACTTAAATATACAGAGAATGAGCAACAGAAGATAGTTCTTCAGAAGCTAATTACTTATTATAATACTGGCGATCTTCACGACTTTGATGATTATTCGATAGCTTGGGTAGCTCAGCAAGAAGGGGTAGTTGATACCATTAATGGTTTTATAGAAGTATATGGCGATCCGCTTGGTCTGAAAGGTACGTGGGAAGGCATTGTAGAATATGTAGACGAAGTGGCAACGGCTCGAACACGTACGATAGCAAACAATGCCCAGTGGTTTGAAGATCATTCGCCCGTAGATCCTCGTTTCCGTAAGCCTGAGGTAAAGGGTGTCTCAGCACAGGTTATTTGTGCTGCAATGCTTGGTGGTGACGAGTATCCAGCATCAGCTATCGGTATCAATCTGCCTAACGCTAACTGGATTCGTAGTACATATGGAAGCAAGAGTGTTACTATTGGTAATCTTACCGAAGCTTATACTAAGGCTGCTCATGGCAATGGTTTTACCCAAGAGTTTGTAATCGATGAGTCTACTCGAGAATTAATAGAAAAGTATGGTGATGTTTGCGATGATTTGCATACCGACCTACATGAGTGTCTTGGTCATGGTAGTGGTAGACTACTTCCTGGTACAGATCCTGATGCTCTCAAGGCCTATGGTAACACGATGGAAGAGGCAAGAGCAGATCTCTTTGGCCTCTATTATATCGCAGATCATAAATTGGTAGAGCTTGGGCTTACGCCAAACGATGAAGCTTATAAGAGTCAGTATTATACCTATCTTATGAATGGTTTGATAACTCAGCTAGTGCGCATCAAACCGGGATTGAATATAGAGGAAGCTCATATGCGTAATCGTGCGCTTATCGCTTATTGGGTACTTGAACAAGGCAATGGCTGTGTAGAGATTGTTCATCGTGATCATAAAACCTACGTGAAGATTAACGATTATAAACAGTTACGTGTACTTTTCGGTAAACTCCTAGCTGAGGTTCAGCGTATCAAGAGCGAAGGCGATTTCGATGCGGCTCGAGAACTTGTAGAGAAATACGCCGTAAAGGTAGATCCAGTGCTTCATAAAGAAGTGCTTGATCGGTATGCTAAGCTGAACATTGCGCCGTATAAAGGATTTATTAATCCGAAGATGACTCCTGTATATGATGCGCATCGTCAGCTTACTGATATTGTGCTTGATTACAGTGAGAGCTTTGCTGAACAGAATCTTCGATATAGTAAGGAATATGGCACATTATAATGTTAGTTATATGTTTATACTATAAATAAAAAATATGGTATCACAAGAAACTCAAGATAAACTTAAAGAGATCCGTTCATCTTTCCGATTATTGATGAACGGACCTGTTTCACAATCTATGCGTGATAAGGGAATCGATTATAAGATTAACTGGGGCGTGCCATTGATGGAACTAAAACGTATGTCGACAGAGTATGGCAAGGATTATGATCTTGCTATCGAACTTTGGAAAGACCATGTGCGAGAATGCAAATTATTAGCAACAATGATCATGCCTGTTGATAAAATGTTGCCGGAAATCACAGATATCTGGATGGAAAGTGTAGATAATCAAGAACTTGTAGAGCAATTGGTGTTTAATCTGCTGCAATATGTTAATTATGCACCAGTTATTGCTTATCAGTGGATGGCCGAAAATCGCCCATATTACCAGATTGCAGCTTATCACATTTTGTCTCGACTCTTTATGAATGGGCAACAACCAAACGAGCGTGGTATTAATGAATTTCTCGATCAGGTTGGTGTAGCCCTTCAGAGTAATCAGCTTAATGTGAAGCATGCAGCAGCCAACTGTGTTCAGCGGTTTGCACAATTAGGCGAAGTATACAAGCGTATGGCAAAGTCTGCACTTAAGGATCTGATTGAAATCTTCTGAAATGTCTCAATTATTGTACGACAGTAATTATAGTTATTTGCTAAAAGCAACAAAAAATTATCATTTCTGTCGATTTCCTTACATTCTTTTGTTATATGTGGCGAAAATTTAGTAACTTTGGAGGCGTTTTGTGTTATGTATATGCAAGATGAAAGAGAATTTAGTAAATAAAGCAAGGGAAATCCTTGATAATTATTTGGTAGCCCGAGGTCATCGGAAGACACCTGAGCGCTATAACATCTTAGAAGCTTGTTATAGTCTTAAAGGGCACTTCTCTCTAGAAGATTTAGGAAGCCTTCTCGAAAAACGTAATTTTCGAGTTAGTAGAGCTACCCTTTATAATACTATGCGCCTCTTTGTTGAACTCCGTATTCTTACTCGTCATAATCTGCTCGATGGCACCAAGTATGAAGTGTGTGATGATCGAGATGACCATGTGCATCAAGTGTGTACAGTGTGTGGTAAGGTTACAGAGATTTATGTACCACAGATAACACAGGCGGTCCATGATGCAGAATTAAAAGGATTTCGTAAAAATGGCTTTACCTTATATATATATGGGGTATGTGGCCATTGTCAAGCGAAATTTTCCAAACGTATATTAGTGGATGAAGAAGAAAAATCTAAGAAACCAAATAAAAATGAACACAGGTAAAGTAGATGTCCTTCTCGGTTTGCAGTGGGGCGATGAAGGCAAAGGTAAGGTTGTCGATGTTTTGACACCTAAGTATGATGTTGTGGCTCGTTTCCAGGGTGGTCCTAATGCTGGTCACACGTTAGAGTTTGAAGGTCAGAAGTATGTACTTCGTTCTATTCCTTCTGGTATCTTTCAAGGTGGTAAGGTTAACATCATCGGTAACGGTGTTGTTTTAGCTCCAGACCTTTTCATGGGAGAGGCTAAGGATTTAGAGAAAAGTGGTCACGATCTTAAGAGTCGATTGCATATCTCTAAGAAAGCTCATCTCATAATGCCTACACATCGTCTGCTCGATAAGGCTATTGAAGCTGCTAAGGGTAAGAATAAGGTAGGTACCACAGGTAAGGGTATCGGGCCTACTTATACAGATAAGATTAGCCGTAATGGTCTTCGTGTAGGTGATATCCTCGAAAACTTTGAGCAAAAGTATGCTCAGCATAAGGAACGCCACATGAAGCGTCTAGCAGAACTTGGTTGGACAGATTTTTCTACGCTCGAAGAAACTGAAAAAGTTTGGATGGAGGGTGTTGAATATATGAAGAGCTTTAAGTTTGTAGATAGCGAGCACGAAATCAATAACATCCTTCGCAGTGGCAAAGATATTCTCTGTGAGGGTGCTCAGGGTACTATGCTAGATGTAGATTTTGGTAGCTATCCGTTTGTTACCTCTTCTAATACCGTATGTGCAGGTGCATGTACTGGTTTAGGTATTGGTCCTAACAAGATAGGCAATGTATATGGTATTATGAAAGCCTATTGTACACGTGTAGGTGCTGGTCCTTTCCCAACAGAATTGTTTGATGAAGTTGGCAAGAAGATACGTGATCTCGGTCATGAATATGGTGCAGTTACAGGTCGTGAGCGTCGTTGTGGCTGGTGCGACTTGATTCAGCTTCGTTATTCATGCATGATTAATGGTGTCACTCAGCTTATCCTTATGAAGAGTGATGTGCTTGATACATTCCCTGTAATTAAAGCTTGTGTAGGTTACAAACTCCCTAATGGTGAAGAAACACAGGAGTTGCCATATGAAATCGACGGGGTAGAGCCAATCTACAAAGAATTTAAGGGTTGGAACACAGATATGACTAAGATGACTAGTGAGGATCAATTCCCTGCTGAATTCAAGGCTTACATACAGTTCCTCGAGGAGTTCCTCGAAACTCCTATTAAGGTGGTTTCTATCGGCCCAGACCGTGATCAAACCATCGTAAGAAAGTAATACGTTATTGTAATAATAATACGTGGGCATGAAATACACCTTAACAGTGTGTTTCATGCCTAACGTGTCTAATAAAAATAAAGAATAAGATGGCTCAAAAACCAGGTATTCCTAAGGGAACACGCGACTTTGGCCCAGTAGAAATGGCCAAGCGCAATTATATATTCAATACGATAAAAGAAGTGTACGCGCTGTATGGTTTCCAACAGATTGAGACTCCTAGTATGGAGAATCTATCAACTTTGATGGGTAAGTATGGTGACGAAGGTGATAAATTGTTGTTTAAGGTACTTAATTCAGGCGATTATCTCAAAAAAATATCAGATGAGGAACTTGCTGAGCGAAATGTACTCAAACTTCAGTCTAAGCTCTGTGAAAAAGGTTTGCGCTATGACCTTACCGTGCCTTTTGCCCGCTACGTGGTGATGCATCGTGATGAACTTCAGATGCCTTTCAAGCGCTATCAGATTCAGCCAGTATGGCGTGCAGACCGTCCTCAGAAGGGTCGTTATCGTGAATTCTATCAGTGCGATGCTGATATTGTAGGATCAGACTCTCTTCTCAATGAAGTTGAGCTCATGCAAATCGTCGATACCGTATTTACTCGCTTTGGTATTCGTGTTCAGATTAAGATTAATAACCGTAAGATTCTTGCTGGTATCGCTGAAGTTATCGGTGCACCAGAGAAAATGGTTGATATTACTGTTGCTATTGATAAACTCGACAAGATTGGACTTGACAATGTTAACCTTGAACTTAAGGAAGACGGTCTGAGTGACGATGCTATTGCTAAGTTGCAGCCTATCCTTAGCCTAAGTGGTAGCAATGATGAGAAGCTTGCTACTATCAAGACAGTTCTTTCAGATTCAGAAACGGGTCTTAAAGGAGTAGAAGAGGTGAAGTTTATATTGGATACCCTTAAGACTATGGGTCTTAAGAATGAGATGCAACTCGATTTAACTTTGGCTCGTGGTTTGAATTATTATACTGGAGCTATCTTCGAAGTTAAGGCACTTGATACTCCTATGGGTAGTATCACTGGTGGTGGTCGTTATGATAACCTTACTGGAATTTTCGGTATGCCAGGTCTTAGTGGAGTTGGTATCAGCTTCGGTGCTGACCGTATCTATGATGTACTAGATGCACTTGATCTTTATCCTAAGGATTCTATCAATGCTACACAAGTTATTTTTATAAATTTTGGCGATAAAGAGACAGCATATTCTTTACCAGTACTTAAGGCATGTCGTGAGGCAGGTATACGTGCAGAAATCTTCCCAGATGCAGCTAAAATGAAGAAGCAGATGAATTATGCAAATGCTAAGCATATAGCTTATGCTGTATTTACGGGGGATAGCGAAATCGAAGCAGGCATGGTAACTGTTAAGGATATGGAGATGGGTGGTCAGAAATTGGTTTCTACCGAAGAGCTGATTGCTATCGTTTCTAATGGCACCAAAATTGCCAAGGAGGCATAATTTTGCCCCTGATGAATTAATAAACCTACAAATCTACAATGAAAAAAATTACGCAGCTACTTAGTATGTTGCTGATAGCTCTGGCGCTTACCTCAGGTAAGCACCAGACTACTATCTTTGTTATTGGAGATAGTACAGCAGCTGAAAAAGACAAATATAAAACAGATCCAGAACGTGGTTGGGGCATGGTGCTACAAGGTTTTTTTGATGAAGATATTCGTGTAGAAAATCATGCTCGTAATGGTCGCTCTTCTAAGAGTTTTATCAATGAGGGTCGATGGCAGAAAGTGCTAGACAATATGAAGCCTGGTGATTATGTACTTATTCAGTTTGGTCATAATGATGAAAAGTCTGGCGAAACCCGACACACAGATCCTGGCACTACCTTCGATTACAATATGGAACGTTTCGTTAATGAGACACGTGCCAAAGGTGCTTATCCGGTATTGCTCAATGCTGTAGTTCGTAGATGTTTTTGGACAAATGCACCTAAGAACGACGATGATGAAAAACTTCGCAATACCACTTATGATGGTCAGGAGCGTATTACCAGCGACACATTGATTGATACTCATGGTGCTTACGTTGTTGCTCCAAAAAATGTAGCAAGGAAGATGAAAGTTCCATTTATAAATGCTACTAAGATTACCCACGATATAGAGCAAAGGTTGGGTGTGATAGGAAGCCGAAAATTGCATATGTGGTACTTACCTGGTGAGAATGCACAAGTGCCAAAAGGTAAAAAAGATAATACACATTATAATATAGAAGGTGCGCGTATTGTAGCAGGAGCTATTGTTGATGAATTGGGTAAACTAGTGCCTCAATTGCAGAAACATATTCATCATTATAAATATGTTGTGTCTGCAGAGGGTAGAGGTAACTATATGGATTTGCAGCAAGCTATTGATGCAGTACCTGATGGACAAAAAGAGAAAAGCGAAGTTCTTATTCTCGATGGTACCTGGAAGAAACCAGTTATTGCTAAGAGCAAAAAAATAAAATTGATTAAGTATTCTTCAGTAAAGATTACTAAATAGTTAAAAGCCGATATTCGTATTTCTGAATATCGGCTTTTTTTGTTGAACCTAGCTATTGGAAGTCGTACTTGATGTTCTATTTATTTAATTATTATTGCTAAATGTAATTTTTTTAAATATAATGTTGTAATAATTACAAAATTGTTTGGATTATAATAAATTAAATATTATATTTGCAATAATAAAGGTTATTAGAAATATATGACAGATAGAGAAGAAGCACTCAAACGCTTAACAGATAGAGGAGTACGTCCTTCGGTTCAAAGAATTGCCATTATGGAGTATTTGCTTACACATCATACTCATCCTACTGTAGATGATGTTTATCAAGGACTTTGTGACGACATTCCAACACTTAGTAAGACTACAGTGTACAACACGTTACGACTTCTTGCAGATCATAATGCAGCACAGATGCTTACCATAGACGATCATCGTGTTTGCTATGATGGTGATACTCGTTCTCACGTACATTTCTTTTGCAAACAGTGTGGTAAGGTTATTGACTTTTTTGACGAAGATGCTCCAGTACCATCAAAGCCACGAGTTATTCTAGGTAATATAGTAGAAGAGCAGCACCTTTATTATAAAGGAATTTGTGCTGATTGTGCAGCAAAAAAACACGTATGAATTAAAATAGGAAAATAATTATAGGCTACCAAATAGTCTTTATTATCCATTAAACATTATTATACAACTAAACAATTATGAAGAAAAAATTTATCTGTACCGTTTGTGGTTACATTTATGAAGGTGAAGAAGCTCCTGAAGCATGTCCAGTTTGTAAAGCTAGTTCTGACAAGTTTAAAGAGATGGAAAATACAACTCCTGATCTTGAACTCGCTACTGTACATTATCTTGGTGCAGCTTATAAGGAAGGTGTTTCTCAGGAACTCATCCAGCATTGTAAGGATACTTTTGCCGGCGAGTGCAGCGAAGTAGGTATGTATTTGGCTATGGCTCGCCAAGCTGATCGTGAGGGTTATCCAGAAGTAGCTCGTACATATGAGCACTATGCTTACGAAGAGGCAGAACATGCAGCTCGTTATGCTGAACTTTTGGGTGAGGTCTTAGGTTCTACCAAGGAGAATTTATTTGCTCGTATTCAAGCAGAGAAGGGTGCTTGTGCTGAAAAGTTCGAAATGGCTAAGTTGGCTAAGAAAGAAGGCAATGATACTCTTCATGATACTATTCACGAGATGGCTAAAGACGAAGCTCGTCATGCTGCAGGTTTCTTAGGTCTTTATAAGAGATTCTTTGAATAATGCTAAGAATTTAGCGAATAGAATATAACAAATAATTGAATCATATATTTGTTTTATTCGAAATTATAAAAAGATAAAAAAAATCCTCGAGTCATATAAGACCCGAGGATTTTTTGTAATTGTATTATTAATCTGATTTTTACATATCACCACCGCCAGAATATCCTCCTGTCATATCTGTATCATCGTCTTGCATATTTTGGCTATCAGGTTTACCCTTCTTTTTACTATTATTATTACCAAAGTTCCAGGTCAGAGTGAAGTTTACCTTACGTCCACCACGTCTATTCAACTGATAACGTGTAAATGTATCTGTTTCAGTATAAGTCTGCCATTTTCTAGTATCCAGCAAGTCACGACAGCTGATTGAAAGGCTCAACTTTTTGTTAAAGAAATTCTTGCGAACACCTAGATCTACACTGTAGTTCGCTTTGCGATACCCCTGCACCGTTGTCTGTCGTGAATTATATCGACCGCTCAGTTGCAAGCTAATGTCGTAAGGCAGAATCAAGCTACCTGTCATTCGAGCATTCCATTGGAAATTATCTCTTTCCTCGCCTGTAATTGTTTGCCCATCAATATTATAGCTGAAACCGTCGAGCTTGTAGTAGTAGCCATTCACATTAGTAGTCAAGTCGAAATTCTTTCCAAACTTATTTTTAAGAGTCATCTCTAAGCCGCTGCTCTGACTTTTGGCAATATTCTTGGTAGTGCTATACATAATATTGTCAGCAGAATTTTGCCAACTTATGCGCTGCATAACGTCTGTAGTAGGGCGATAGTACGCACTTATAAGCAGTGAGTGTTGTGTCCATGTGCGCAAGTAGTTAAGAGAGAACGAGTTAGAGTATTCTGGAGTAAGTTCAGGGTTACCGAAAGATATCATAGTAGCATCTCTTGTATCTTTGAAAGAATTAAGCTGACCGCCCCAAGGACGACGAAGTCTGCGAGTATAGTTTAATTGTAACTGATCATTAGGAGTAAGCTGGTAGCTCATAAATACACTAGGGAAGAGTTTGAAGAAATCCTTCTTGAAAGCAGGGTCACGCTTTGTTGCATCGTGTTCCTGATCCCAAGTATAGCTTTCGGTATTCACCTTCCAGTATTCGCCGCGAAGCCCTCCCATCAGGCTGAATTTACCAAACTTGTATGATAAGGTAAGATATCCAGCATGTAAATCCATGTCGTAGATGAAACGGTTATAGTAGAGTTTATCTTCTGTTTTATTCACACCATCCCAAGTATCATCAATCCACGATTCCTGTGGAGAATTTTCGTGTGAGAGAGTAGCTTGATAACCAGCCTGCAACATGAAAGCATCCGTAATAGGGTTTTCATAATCTAGCTTAAAGTCCCAATTTCGATTGTTCATTTTCATTGGGCGAGACTGATAAGCGTATTCAGAAGCCTTCGCATCCTCACCATAATAAGTTGTAGAGTCCTGATACAGATTATCCATATTCATCTTCCATCGGTTGTAACTAGCTGTGAAATCGAGGAAGTGTCTTTCTGTAAAGTTATGGCGATAATTATATTCCACGTGCTGCATGAGCATACGACCATTGGTATGGCTACGTCGATACATCATGCGTGTATCCATATCGGCTCCAATTACACCATAGTGATAGGGTAGAAACTGCCAATTGTTCATCTTGCCGGTCATGAGCATTCCTGTAATACCCATATCATCTTTATCCGTCAAGTGCCAAGTAAGTCCCGCGCGAGTAAAAATATTATTACCCAAGTTAGGTGAAGTGCCATGGTAAGTTTGATACTGGTGAGTATTAAAATACTCCTGCTCAGAGTCGGTTTTGCCTACATTTTCACGATGGCGATAGCCGACACTGGCAAAAGCATCCAGCTTACTGCTGTTATAATTTATATTGAAACTTGTGTTGGCACCCCCTCTTGTATCAGCCCCTGCCTGTACGCTACCATAGTAACCTGCTTTGCGATTTTTTTTCAGTACGATATTGATGATACCTGCACTACCTTCTGCTGAGAACTTAGCCGATGGATTATCGATGACCTCTACACGTTCGATACTTTCTGCAGGGAGTTGTTCCAATATCTGTGCACGGTTATCTGTTGTTAATCCACTTGCTTTACCATTTATCCATATTTCCACGCTCGAATTACCTCGGAGCGATACGTTTCCGTCGTTATCAACTTCGACTGAAGGAATATTTTCGAGTACATCAGTAGCTGCCTGACCGGCATTTGATACCAAGGATCCTACATCGAAAGTTTTACGATCCACCTCCAGCTTCATAGTAGACTGCTGACCAGTAATCGTTACTTCTTTTAGCATTTTAGCATCCTCAGTCATATAGAGAGCAGGATATGAAATATTTTGGTTTTTATCAGAAATAGTAAATCTACGAGTGACATCTCTATAGCCGATGCAAGTAAGAGTAATCGTATATTGACCATTTGGAAGTTTGCCAATATTAAATTTTCCGTCGATATCAGAAATAGCTCCACCTGCGATTTTGGCAGAATCAGACTGTGAGGTAATTTTGATATTTACGAATTCCAGTGGAGTATTCGAGTTCCTATCCAGAATCTTTCCCTTAATGTTACCTTCTGTAGCCCAAGCACCACTTATGCTCATGGCTGTTAGGAGTAGTAATGTTGTACGTTTCATCCAATTTTAGTTATTACGTTTTTTTATATCAGACAATTTGACGTATAAAACCACGAAAGGTTTAATAAAAAAAATACTTTTTTTTATAAAAATAAAAAATGTGATAATTTATTTGGTATTCAGCAAAAAAATATTATCTTTGTAGTGTATCAAACATTTTGCACTTGCCTTAATAAGCATAGCATTTGCACATATTTACATGAAGCATTAAGCTTTTTTCAGCATTATAAACATCTAATTTCGCATTACTTATGAAAGGTTTCAAACATTTAGCGGTTATCGCCCTTACGGGGAGTATTATAATCAGTTTTATTTCTTGTGCCAAGGATAATGCAGATATTCCAAGATCGAGTGCTCATGTACTTGACAACAGTGATAATACACGTCTTGAGGTAAACCGTGAATACACAATCAGTGAAAAATTTCTTACCTATTATATATTTCAAGATGCTAAGAACGAAAAAGTATTCGCAGCATACGATAATAATTATGTTTATGTATACGATACATCGGGTGAAGTGCCTCAATGTCACATAAATCGTGTAGAAATAAGTAAAGGTGATTATAATATTTCGATTACAACGCAAGCTGAAAGTACTATTTACATTGTGAAGCGAATAAGTTATAATTATCAGCAAGGAGGTGCTATCGATATGACATTGAGATGTGAAAGCGGCTCACACCGTTGGCATTGTATATATGAACTTGGTGTTCACAATAGTGAGACAGGTGAGAAGATGGTTTGGCGAGCTGCCGATCTTATAGCTTTTGTAAAAAGGAATATTGATAATTAATTCAAGTAAGTTATGTTTATACAGCCTGCAATGGGCAGGCTGTTAAATAAAATGTCAAAAAATACAGTCACAAAAAATCTTCATCTAGCTCGAAATCTTCAATTTTTGGGTTGACTATTAGTGTTTTGCTACCGTATTTTACTTTTATTTCCAGCAAAAACATAGCCAATGAAGAGTAAACATATAGATTATAGCAGACTAACATTATGTTTTCATAGATTAAACCCTATGTTTTTAACTCATAAAAACTATACTTATGCTATGTCTTTATCAAATCGACAACGTAAAAATAGATAGCGTGTATAGATAATACGTTGATAATCAGGTAGATGTAATGTAGCGTAAATTTTGCATATTTAAGGGTTTCTAATATTCCAGCTACAAATAAGCAAAATACGAGAGGGTTCTTGTCAACATAATTCAAGAAAATAACTATAGTTTATCTAGTAATATTATTACTTCAAAAAAAAATACTGTCCGAGGAACAAAATTCCTCTGGGCAGTATTCTAATGTATATATATGAAAGTTTTGAATAAACTTATTTGTCAGAATCAGAAGAAACTGTAGCTTTATTTGCTAATAGCTTCGTCAATGGCATTTATATAAGCAGCAGCTGGAAGAGGTTGAATACCTTTTTCAATTAAATCCTTATAGATATTGTCGTTAGTAAAGATCATTTCTACTTTATTATTACCAATTTTTTCTTCCCAATCATTTTGCTCTGTATAAGGAGTATTCAGCAGTTTAACCTCTACAGCTAACTCATTAACCTTTGTATAAGGAGTTCCTTCTGAGGTCCAATCATCTTTATCTTTGCCGAAAGCATTTGTATACTGGTATACATTATCACTTTTGAAAGTTATGGTAGGTTGTGAACCTTCTTTTTTCAGTAAGTCGAGATAGAAGTCACGATCTAAAGATTTTGTTTGACCATTTTCATCAATTTCAGAATTATAGTAGTTCCAAACTTCAAATGTAATACCATCATGATATGTTTTTCGTAGTTCCTGGAGTACAGCAGCACATATTCCGTTAGTAGTTATGCGAATACCGTTTGGTTCATATGCCACAGTAAGGACGACGTCAATATTAGCGATTTTCCAAGTTTGTGTTTTATGCGCATACTTGAATGTTTCATCTACTTTATCATGATTTTTTACGATATACATATCATCCTCAGTACAATAGTACTTTTGATTGATTGGGATAAATACTTCAACATCAGCTGTATCACGTACGTGGATAGACAAATGAGAAGAGATATAATCATCTGTTGTCTTAGGCGCATTGAATGCCAAATTAACTTCAACCTCACCTTTATTTACTGTTACAGATGTAGGATCAGGATTTGGAGTAATTTTAGATCCATCAGCTGGTGTCAATTTAACAACCCAGTCATTATATACGCCATCGCCTGCATGAGATTTACCTACAGCACCATTTTTCCCATCATGCTTCTGAGTCGTATAGTCGAAACACAAGTACCAATTAGTTTCATTGTTATAGGTAATCTTATAGAATTTATATTTATCCTCTTTAACATTTTCATTATTATCACTGTACGAATCCTTATAGGTTGGAGATTGATCAGCACGAATGCCTAATACCAACGCACGTGGCCCGTAGGAAGCATTATAGTCGAGAAAGTGTATACCGCCAATAGTGAGGTAATCCATTTGTTTTCCACCTTTTACTATTTCTGTAGAACCATTTTGATCAGGAGTTGTAGTATAAGAATCAAAGCTCGAACCTACGTTTTGTATGAAGTAGTTTTCTAGGTCGCATTCTTGACCCCCATCATTTGGATGTTCTTTGATATAATTAATGACAAAATTATATTCATCAGTTGATACTTGTTCACCTCTGTCTGTAGTTTCAGGAGCATTATTACGATAAGGATAATAAGCACGTCGCTGCGAATACAACTGATCATCAGACATATTCTGATCGCTAACTTTAAAATAGTTTACATTAGCTTGCGCATCACCTTGATAAGCAGCATACCTGATGACTTTAGAAGCATTAAGCAGATTACCCTTAGAAAATGCTTGGATTTGGGTCTCTTTAACCGGTGAAATTACAACTTCTGAATTTGCATTAGTCAGATTGTCGATACCAGCCATGTCATCTTTAGAACATGAAGTAAACATGGTTGTACCAAATAATACTGTAGCCGCAACTACATGAAGTGTTATACGCTTTTTCATCACTTAATAATTTAGTTGAAAGTTTTAAAAATCTTATTATTTACGCAATCTTAGACAAATCATCTTTTAAATAAATATCTCGCAATAAATCATTCATTTAGAACTATTTTTACTGCTAGTGTTTTAAAATATGATACAGAATATGTTATTCTAATACCTATTTGCTTAACACATATCTATTTTATTTATTCGTCCTTAATTGTATTTTGTTTATTCATATATATATCGTGCCACAAATATAAGTATAATTTTTTATAAAGGCAAGTAAATTTATTATTTTTTTTAGTTTTTCGCAAAAAAAGTTGTAGAATTTAACTGTATGATTTGTGCTGTTTCTACTCTTTTTCGTATATCTTTACAATATCATCAAAGTACCATTTGCCTTTTTTTTCTATCACTTTTATTTTATTAGCGCCTTGGTGCCCCTCATCATAAAAATCATAGCGATACCATGAATCGCCTAGCGGCTTGATACAGATAATCTTGCTTGTGCCTTCTCCGTCATTAAAGCCTGTACGGAAGAGCCATACAGCGTAGCAGTCACCGCTATCACAGTCGTAATCATATTTATCTTGCAATTTTTTCAGCATTTTGTCAGTACAATGAGCTTTAAGATATGCATAGTCGTTATATAAACTTTTGTTATACATATCTGAAATGAGCTCATGGATAGATTGATCGGTATTGCTCACACCACATGAAGTAAGTGTGAGCACCATGGTGGCGATGATAATTATCTTATTTAGCATGGTTTTCCTTAGCTCTTACCAATTCTATCGATTCTTTACCAGAAATATGATCTATCTCGAAACATATCATACACATATGGTTGAATCCGCTTGCAATTTCATGCTCTGTACCTGGTTGATCAGGACAGTAACGGGCAGAGAGTAAGCGAAGGGTCTGCATTTTCTCTTCATTATCATCGATGATATGTACTTTACCAAAACAGATAACGCTACGGAAAAAGGTAGTGAACTTTTCGGGTACGATATCATCTTTGTCGATAACGGTAAAACTTGCTTTTTCGTGAAAGCGAATGGCATCGAGTTTGTGGCCGCTCAGTGCTGAGTGGAAATATAATTTGCCATGGGTATAGACATAGCTGATAGGTACTCCGTAAGGATAACCTTCTTCTGTAAGCAGAGAGAGAACTCCTGACGTAGCCTTTTGTAATATTGCTATGCTGTCTGCTTCTGACAGCAATTGGCGCTTTCTGCGCATTTCTCTAAATTCTGACATTTATTATTAATTTTGATATGATTTCAATTATTGAATACTGATATAATCTTTATCATATATTACTGATGTGATTTGTTAAACACAAAGATACATAAAAAGGATAATATACAGCATTATGATTATCAAAAAATATAGCAGCCTTATTATTGAATATGTCTATAAAAATCCCTTCTTGCTGCTATATTGGCTTCAAGAAGGGATCGAAAGGGGAAGAATGGATTGCTAGCAATGAGCTAACTTCCTATTCATATAAAATATAGTGTAGGTATGAAATACTTATGATGTCATATAATAAGGTGTGATTATTTTTATTCACTTTCCAGTTCCTTGCGCATCTGTTGGCCTACTTTGTTCCAGTAAGGTATATGCTTAAGCATAGAGCGTACTGGCTGAACACGCCATAACATAAGAAGTAACAAGAAAAAACACCCTATCAAGCAAGTGGTACCATATAGATATTTTATAGAGAGCATAATACTCTGTACAGGGTCTATCTGCAAGCCACGGGCAAAGTTGTCGGCTACATGATAGCGGAAAAGATAGCTATATATACCGCCGCTGATAGAGTCGACTACACTATTACGGATAAAACCTGCGATGGTTAGCCCCATAAAGAAATGCTGAAAAGGCAAGAGTTCTTCGAGATATACCGTAAGTGTGCAGAAGAAAATGGCATAACCGAAAGTGCGTACAAAGGTAGGCGCATATAGACGCTCGATATTGAGCTCAGGAGTGATGTAAAAATACATGAGCACCTGATAGCCAAGCATCAGTGCAAAACCGATAGTAAGTAGACTAGTATAGCGAAGCTTAAGCATCTTCATCCACCAGAGACTGAACAGACAACCACTAAGCGAACCTACCCACCCTATGAGATTGAATCGGGAAGAGGTGAGCATACCATAATGTAGTATACTCCCAGTAAAGATACCTTCTAAAGCATTATGAGTAGAGTTCATCCACTCTTCTACGACAAAAAAGAAAAGGATAGCTCCCAGTGTTTTATATCTGAAAGCTTTCGGATCAATATATGGATGGTGTATGTGCGTCATTCTGCCATAAGCAAAGAACGCCGTTACTGGTAGAGCACAGGCCACATTACACCATAAGCCTGAATCGCTCCAGTTATAGTATTCACCATAGGTAAACAGCCACACAATCTCTAGTAATGTAGTAGACCATAGTATACAGCCAAGCCAGTCGATATTAATAAAAGGCATTGGACGCATGAATCGGAAATGCTGAGTGCATGTATATAGAAAAAGGAGTACCAGAAGCAATAAAGCGACGATAAAATACTGCATGGCATGATAATCGCCACAGTAGTAACAGAGTTGCTGAGATATCCAACCACTGGCACTCATATCGCCTAACACGATGATATAAAGCAATGGAAAGAAAATCTCGAAATCGCGCTTTGGAGTTATCCACAGTTGGATATTACTTAGTGCCTCAAAGGTAGCCATTAATTTGAAGAAGCTACACAAATAAGATAATATGCATAATACAGGTATCAACTCAGTAGTGAGCGATAATAATATGCAGACTATCATACCTGATACCGAAAACAGCATAAGAGAGCGATTTGTGAAGCGAAATTTCAATCTGAAGAGGATGGGGAAGGGCATGGCTACCCCCACAACTCCACAAATAAATATAAAGGTGGCGTCTTCGCGCATGATACTCATATCGCCTATCTCTTGCTGCATGTTACCCATGTAGGTAACATTGACCAGCTGAAAGATAATGGCGAAGAGTAGATAGATCCATGGCTGAAGTTTCTTCGGTATGAAAGGCTTCATCATGGGCATGGCGAATGGTCGCCCTATCATAGGATCTGCCATAGTTTCATTTTTTATTTTATCAACTTTTTAATAATCTGGCTCTGTTTTAAGGAGCTAGATTCAACTTAATAGTCTACTTCGCAGGTAATATTGAGACCACTGAGAAGTTTTTTGATATCAGCTTGGTTGTTATTCGTAGTGAGTTCTATGCGTACAGGTACACGTTGCTCTACCTTGACAAAGTTGCCAGTAGCATTATCTACAGGCATATTGCTGTAAGCAGAACCACTTGCTGCAGAGATACTCTTGACTTTACCCTTGAAGGTTACCCCTGGGATAGCATCAGCCTTAAAGTTTACAGGAGCTCCCACGGTAATGTGATGCATCTGACTCTCACGATAGTTGGCGATAACCCATACATCATTTTGGTCGATAATATCGACAAGCAACTGGCCTGGCTGCATAAGCTGGCCCACGTGAATATCTTTACGTCCTACATAACCATCGCATGGAGCCGTGATAACAGTATAACTTAAGTTAAGACGAGCCAGATTAAGTTGAGCTTCGGCCACACTTTCTCCAGCTTTACTTTGGCCAAGTCGATGCAATGTTTCGTTGTTAACGATAGCCGTAGCTTTACGTGAAGCGGCAGCTTGGCTTAGACGAGCTTGAGCAGCCTGATAGCGACTGTGTGCCTGCTCATAGAGAGTCTTCGCATGATCAAACTGCTGCTGAGTAACAGCACCCTTCTGAAGTAATGCAGCAAAACGGTCATAATCTTTCTTAGCATTGTCCATGCCCTCCTTAGCCTCAGCAATACCAGCAGAAGCCACTTTTATGCCTGCACTTGCTACATTTACATTGGCAGATACAGTGTTCATGCTGGCATCTACAACAGATGTTCCCGACTTTTGCCCTTTCATACCAGCTTCAGCTTGAGCCAGTGCCAAGCGAAACTCAGCATCTTCGATAATCACTAAGGTATCGCCTTTATGTACATACTGAAACTCGTTAAAACGTATCTCTTTGATAAATCCAGGCACGCGTGTATTTAACGGGATAAGATTGCGATGTACCATTGCATTGTCGGTATATTCGGTACTACCCAAATGAATAAATCGACTACATACAAATATTACTCCACAAGCGAGAAGAGCGATAACGATAATATTGTAAATTCTTAATACTTGTTTTCTCTTATTCATAATTTTTACTAGTCTATTGATAACAGTTAATAGTTTTTATCATTGCTTTTACAGATTTCCTGCAGTATACTTCATTTTATAATAAGCATAAGCGATATTAATGCGTGCATCTACTTCGCTCAATTCAGCATCAAGTTTCATGTTACTAGCATCAAGCATATCGGTAATCAGTGCAAGTTGATTAAGATACCGATCGTTTACTACTTGATAGTTTTCTTGAGCTAGCTGTACACTTTTCTGCTGTGTTTCGAGTTCCACATAGCTCTGCAGATAGTTGGTATAAGCAGCCTGAATCTGGTTATTGAGTAACTCTGCTGCTACCGCTTTCTGCTCAGTGGCAGCTTGCGACTGGAGTTTAGCTTGTGATATTTTTTTATTACTCTTGAATAGTGACGACAGTGAGTATTGTACACCAATGCCAACATACCAGATATTCAGATTTTTGTCAATAGGAGGCAGCTCAAAAGTGATCGGTCCATTAAAATTATTCTGAGCTACTACGGCCACCTTAGGTAGCATATCGCTCTTGGCCAATTTTACTCGTTGCTTAGCCATCTGCTCGTTTACGCCAGCCATCGCCAATTGAGGATTTACTCCTAGTGCGGCCGTTTGCCAGTGCTCTTCGCCCTCTTTGTTAAAAATAACTCCAGCTATATCATCTGTAGGTACTATTTCTTCATCAGTTGATATACCTATCGTATTGCAGAGTTGATGATTTAGTATTTTTCTGTTATTCTGCAGTTTGGTGCGATTCAGTTTCAGATTTTCCATCTGCAGCTCATATCGAGTAATATCATTTTTGAGTGCTACTCCCTGTCGCTGCTTCTCCTTAATATTGTCGATAAGTTTTTGGGTAAGATTAATATTACTTTCGAGCACTCTCTCACGATGAGTAATCTTCTCAAGTTCAAGATATTGGCTCAACGCGATAAAACGCTGGTCTTGTACATTTTGCGTTACCCTAATATCTGCCAGATTGGCTCCAAGCTCAGCCAGTTTGATACCAGCAGTAATAGCGCCACCAGTATAAATAGTCTGTTGAGCATCTACGACAAACTGATTACCCCAGTGAGGCGAATCCAAGTTTTGCCAGTCAGAGAAGTCGCGATCCATCATAATAGCGTTACCAATATAGCTGGCACTGAGCTGTACATTGACATCAGGAAGTCGCTCACTTTTGGCAGCCTTAATACCTTCTATGGCAGCTGCTGCTGCAGATCTGCTTGCCTTAATACTTTTGTTGTTTTGCCCTATCAATTCAAACAGCTCATTCATACTCATCTTGCGAGTCTGAGCATTTGCTGATAAGATAATGGCGAAAGTTAACGCCATCGTAGAAATTAATTTTTTATTCATACCATCTTTTTAATTCGTGTGCAAAAGTACTGAGTTTTCTTAGGAGATAGGGAAATAAAATTTCGACAGAATTTGACAATTTGAGAATAATGTAGTACTTTTGTAGCTCTATAATAATACTTTAGTTACTACATTAAACTACCTGAATAACTCTATATAAAACGTAATTTATAGTTATGAACGAAACCATATATACAACCATAGACCATACATCGCTATACCGCGATGTACACGCAATCGATTATGGAGCCATCATCTACTCACACACTGGTAAAGCCTCTGTACGAATCAATTTTGATCATTGGCAACTGCAAGAGCGTGATGTACTCATCTTTTTTCCAGGAGATGTGGTAAAATGGGAACAAGTATCTGATAATTTCTCGGCCGAGGCGATACGTTATAGTTCAGATATACTGCGTTCTGCGAGTTTACATATCGAGCATGCAATATACGAACAACTTAAAGCCGATCGACGCTGTGATTATCGAGAACTCATCGACGAAGTGGTAAACAGTATGTTTCGTATCTTTGCTTTCTATTTTAGAGTAGAGCATTATCAGATGACTGATAGTATAGTAACATTACATCTCCAGGCATTTTTCCTTGGTTTTTATGATTATTTACAATCAAATATTCGAAGTAAAAGTATGGGTAAGAGTACACAGCGTACAGAGGAACTCTTTACCCGTTTTATGCAACTCTTGGAAGACGAATATCATAAGGGGCACGAGGTAAACTATTATGCAGATCGCATGAATATTACTCGAAAATATCTGGGTATTATTGTTAAGAATAAGACAGGGCTTACGCCTAAGCAGATTATAGATGAATACATTATTTTGCATTTGAAACTGAAGATGCGTACTTCTCAAAATAGTCTGAAGCAAATAGCCGATGAATATCATTTTTCAGATCAGAGTGCACTTACACGCTATTTTCGTACACATGTAGGGATATCTCCTCAACAATATCGGCTTAAATAAAAAAAATAAGTAGAGTATATAAATATTTTCCATTGGAAACTTGTTTATTTCAATTATTAATATTATTTTTGCAGATGTTTTCCAGTGGAAAATAATATGCAAGATATTTTAGATAATATATATGTATAATATAGAGATGTTAATATGGGTATTAGTAAAAAAGTAGCAATAGTAGACCTCAGTCATTGCGTAGCCTGTGGCGTCTGCTTGACGGTTTGTCCTAAGGGAGCAGTATCAATTGATCGGGGATGTAATTCCGAAGTGAATGAACAATTATGTGTCGGTTGTGGCAAATGTGAAAAGCATTGTCCTGCTGGTGCCATTACAACTAAATGGAGAGTATGATGAAAAAAGAGAAGAAATGGTATGATTATATGTGGGTCGTATCGGCTGCATATTTTACCTTAGGGTTTTTTAATATTGTGTTTGCCTGGCTTGGCTTAATCTGTATGATTATACCGTTGCTGGTAGCCATTATTGGTGGTAATAAAGCGTGGTGTAATAAGTATTGTGGACGGGGACAACTGTTTATGCTTCTTGGAAATACACTCGGAATTACTACAAGAAAACAGGCGCCTCGATGGATTTCGTCTGTATGGTTTAGAAATGCCTTCCTCGTATGGTTTATGTTCTTTTTCATTGAAATGGTAATGTTGACTGTTGCTGTGGCTCGGGGCACCGATAGTCTGCACGAAACTTTACTTCTGCTTTGGACATTCGATGTGCCTTGGCATTGGGCTTATCCTGTAAGCGTAGAGCCGTGGGTGGCTCAGTTTGCCTTCGGACTGTATGGTATTATGCTTACTTCGCTGATAGTAGGTGTATTTCTTACTATCGTATTTCGCCCACGTACCTGGTGCACATTCTGTCCGATGGGAAATATGACACAGATGATTTGTAAAGTCAAAAATAAAAAGAAGTAATGCCATATTACAAATACTTGAATAGATAAACATTAATATCCAATAAATAAGATACTTAGCAAATGGAATCAAAAGTAAAAGATGCTGTCGAACGCAAGATGAAAGGCTTTAATTGTGCTCAAGCTATAGCTTGCACTTATTGCGATATTGCTGGCATAGACGAAGAGATGATGAAGAATGTGACCAATGCATTTGGCGTTGGTATGGGATGTATGGAAGGTACGTGCGGCTCATTGATAGGTGCCGGAGTTGTCTTGGGACTTCACCATAAGGATAAGGTCAAGGCAATGAAGGCTATGCGCATAATCATGGAGAAGTTTCAGAAACGCAATAGTAGCACGATTTGTAAAGTACTGAAGGGTATAGAGACCAAGAAGGTGCTCCGACCATGTAACGATTGTGTAGCTGATGCAGCAGAATTCTTAGAGCAAGAAATAGCAAATGAATAAAGAATGCTTAAGTTATATTCGAAGTATCTATCGCACGATAGCTTCTTTCGAACAGACCTTACAAAAGCAGTTTGGCCTCAATATCAATGAGGTCATGCTGCTTATCATCGTGTCTGAAAAGATCAATATATCCTCGAGCGAAATAGCTTCAGAAATGGGGTTAACCCCATCTAATGCTTCTAAAGTAATAGCTTCCTTAGAAAAGCGTAAACTCATAGTGCGCCACGCCTGCAAAGAAGATCTGCGGTGTATGAAATTCAGTATTTCTAAGAGTGGCGAAGAGATGCTGGCTCAGATTGACTGTGATCATGTAGAGCTACCAGAACCACTTTTTCGCTTAATCCACTCCATGATGACAGCTACAATATAAGCCTGTTCTGCTGGGGTGAGAAGCCTACCTTTAGGTATATGATGCCATTTCTCCAGACACCCCCGGCAGCAACATCCTGTGGCGTGTTGTGCCTGAAATACAGGATGTACGTGTCGCATAGGCGTCTGCTTGCCATCATTAGGAATATAAGCAGGAGCAAGTCTTTTGGCGATAAAATCGGCTGCATGCTGGCGAATCGTATTCAGCCCCTTCGCCTGGATATAGGCTTTATCTTTGTTGTTTAAGTAGAATCGACTGCGAAAAGTGGATTGGGCCAAACGGTCAAAGAGACGATTAAAATCCTCATTCACATCAGACGATATAATGGGAGAGGTTTCGAGTGCTTCAGCCTCTTTATGGCTTGCTTGTTCATCCTCAAAATCAGACGATGCGAACAAATCGAGTTCCTGTTCGCCCGTATTACTATTTTTTCTTCTCGTCATAGTATTAATATTTATCCATTGTCCTTTTCTGTCATAGCAGCTACACAACTGTCGCTCCACACATTTTCTGCAGTTTCTATCATATCAATAATCGTGTAGATAGGCAGAATGATACCCATGATATTGACAGGTACATTTAGTCCAGACATCAGTGACAGTGTTAGAAAGAAGCACCCCATAGGTACACCTGCATTACCTATTGCAGAAATAACAGCTATAAAAAGCCATACTATCATTTGTATGATAGATAGATGGATACCACCATTCTGCATAACAAAAAGTGAGGTAACAAGAATAAATGCGGCACAACCATTCATATTAATGGTGGTACAAATGGGTAGTACAAATCTTGCTACCTGCTTGGAGATATGAGCTTTGTTTTCTGCGGTTTCAATGGTTACAGGAAGTGTGGCTGCTGAACTCTTGGTAAATAAAGCCATGAGTACTGCAGGCATCATTCTGTTGAGGTGTTTTACAGGATTGATACCTTTGGCTAATAAGAAGAGCGGAAGCACAATAAAAAATTGTATCATATTACCTGCAAGGATAATAGTAACGTATTTTCCCAAGGACTCTGCGGCGACACCAGCAGACACCTGTGCTGATAACTGGGCAGAAAAAGCGACAATGCCTATAGGTAAAGCCCAGATAAGAGCTTTGATGAGCAGAAAAAGTAGGGATTGTAAACCATCTATACCTTTTACCAATATAGACTTATTTTCAGACTCTGGTAACTTGGCTAATCCGAAGCCAACAGCAAAAGCTAAGAGTAACAATGAGAGTACATTACCTTCGAGAAAGGGTTTTACGATATTATTAGGTATAGCGCCAATGATATGATCATGGTAACTCTCATTGCCCATCATCTTCGGAATATCTGTTGCTTCTATATTAGCAAGATCTGCAGGAAGATTACCTGGTTTTACGATTAGATACAGTAATAGTCCCACGGTAGCTGCCATAATCGTTGTAAGCAGTGTATATACGACAGCATGCTTAAATATCCTGCCCGTTTCTCTATGCGTACCAAAAGTTGCAAGAGTTGTGATTACTGCTAAAACAATAGTCGGCACAGCTATCAACTGGAATAGTCGTGTAAAAACAGTAGCTATAAATGTCATCAACTCATTCAGCCAATGTAGCTGAAGCAAGCCCAGTAAAGCTCCAATAATTAAAGCGCTTACCCAAATAATAATTTGTCTTTTATTACTTTTTATAGCTCTTTCTGAATTATCCTTTTTTACCGTTATCTTTTCTGTCATAATGATTAAGATTATATATCCATGTTTTCGTATTTTACAAAGATACTAACTTTTTATGATGTAATCAGATTTTTTTTCTGATTGCTTAAAAAATACCATAGGTGTGGTAAGGATAGGACAAAAAACTGTACCTTTGTAATTAAAAAAGTAAGACAATGATTAATGGACATGGTGATGATGTATATCGATATAATGAAGTGAAGATAAATTTTAGCTCTAATGTTTATGGGCATTTTTCGCATATAGACCTTTTTAGCTATCTTAGCTCCCAACTATATAAGGTAAGCCATTATCCAGAAGCAGCACCTATAACTTTAGAGAAAGAGATAGCTTTGCATTTAGGGCTAGAATCTTACGAAGTGATGGCCACAAATGGAGCGACAGAAGCAATCTATCTGTTAGCACAGACCTTTGCTGAAGCTCACTCTGTTGTCTTTACGCCTACATTTTCTGAATATGCTGATGCCTGCAGAATGCATCGCCATCGTATAACCATGATAACAGAATTAGACCAGATGCCTTCAGATGCAGACATCTTATGGCTATGTAATCCGAATAATCCGACGGGACAAGTTATCCCTAAGAGTATTTTGCTAGATTTTATTTACAAGCATCAACAGCAGACCATCATCATTGATGCCAGTTATGCTTTTTTTACGCGTCAACCCTTACTTACAGTTCAGGAAGCCTCGTTATTTCCACATGTTATCATGCTGCATTCCATGACTAAAGAGTACGCTGTGCCCGGACTGAGAATAGGGTATATTACTGCAGAAGAATCATTGCTCAATAAAGTGAAAGCTTATCGGATACCATGGTCTGTTAATCAGCTAGCACAAGATGCCGGTCGTTATTTACTTCATCATGCTCAAGAATATCAGATAAATATCTCGACATATATGGATGAAGCTCAGCGGGTATACCGATTATTATCTACCATCGATGGACTGCAGGTTTATCCCACAGATACTCATATTATTCTGTGTAAGCTTACTAGAGGCAACGCTGCAGATTTAAAGCAGTTCTTGATGACTCATTACGGTATACTTATCCGTGATGCTTCTAACTTTGCCGCCCTCAGTGAAGCCCATTTTCGTATAGCTATTCAGTTGCCAGAAGAAAATAATTTACTTATACAAGCCCTAATACAATATATAAATAGAACATGCTTTTAGACCATACAATAATGACATTTTTAATACCTCTTCTATTGGGGTGGTTACTTGATTTACTTTTAGGTGATCCTATATATTTGCCACATCCTGTAGTCTATATGGGCCGATGGATCTCGTTCTGGGAACATCATACCAATCATGGCAAGTATAAGAAGACAAAAGGTGCATGTTTTGCCGTTACGAGTATAGTCTTGATATTTGTTTTAGCATGGGGGGTGAAGCGTTGGCTTACTGATGATGAAAAGGTATATATACTTATATCAACCGTTTTTGTATTTTTCAGTCTAGCTGGTCATACATTACGTAAAGAGGTAAAACTCGTATTTGAGGCTTTAGATGAAAGCCTCGATAAAGGAAGAAAGCAAGTTGCCAGAATAGTAGGTCGAGATACCAAGATGTTATCCCGTCAAGAGGTGTGTACAGCTGCGCTAGAAACATTGGCAGAGAATCTAAGTGATGGGATTATAGCTCCATTATTATGGTATTTAGCCTTAGGATTGCCCGGAATGCTTACCTATAAAATGATAAACACTATGGATAGTATGATCGCTTATCGCACAGATAGGTTTAAGAATTATGGTTGCTGGGCAGCTCATATAGATGATATTGCCAATTATATACCTGCTCGTATTACAGCATTGCTAAT
This sequence comes from Segatella bryantii, assembly GCF_022024215.1. Classification (NCBI taxonomy): domain Bacteria; kingdom Pseudomonadati; phylum Bacteroidota; class Bacteroidia; order Bacteroidales; family Prevotellaceae; genus Segatella; species Segatella bryantii. The sequence continues at coordinate 1,150,777 of NZ_CP091798.1, forward strand.
AGTCATCTGTGGTTACATATATTATAAGGTTAATCATCTAAATACTTCATATACGCTTAGCCAGTTGGCTAAATTTGTCTGCCATTATGGCAACAACCATCTTTCGCCCAATAGTGGATGGCCAGAAGCAGCTTTGGCTGGCATATTGAGTTGTCGATTTGGGGGCACTCACTCATATTTTGGCGAGGATTGTTACAAACCCTTTATAGGAAATAATCCGCGGGTTCTTACCCTAAAAGATATGCACACCAGTATAAAAGTATGTTTTAGAGTAGAACTTATTACAATCATTTCAGTCTTTATTCTTACATTATTTATTTATCACTTTTAGTATAAGCTCAAGAGTATTACTGCTCGAACGGCGAGAAATGCTTGTGTTACTGTGCTATTTTAATTTTCCGCTCAATATTCTATTTCTTACGCATTTTACGGCGGGCTTGTAATAGTCGATTTCCATCGTTTCGAGGGTACGCTTCAGTTCGGCTGACAGTTCGGGGTAGAACCTACACATACGGTAAGCTAGTTTCATACAGACGGCTTGGATGGCAGGCGGCTCCTCTATACGTTTCATTTGGTCGAGACAGAAGTCAAGGAAGTCGGTGCGTAAGTCGTCTACTTCCATCTTTTGTCGCTCTATTATATAAAGTGTCAATCGCCTAACAGATAAGTTTTTCGTCCGCATGGCCTGATCTATAAGCGTGGAGAGTAGTTCATGTAGCACGGCCAGTTCTTTCTTACGAGCTTTTGTCAGTATCCACAGGGCATTTCTCGTCACTAACTCATCAGAGTTGAGCGCATAGATACGGGTAAATGCAAGAAAATCGTTTCCTGCTTTTACCCGCTGATATAACTTGTGTGCATTACATTCACTACGCGTCTGTCGTAGTTCATCTATATTGATGAGTGTGTAACTGTCAGTTTTATTCATTCAAATAACATCTTTGCCTATAGCAAAAGCCTTACCCACAGCCTTGCCTAGCTGAATATAGTTATGGTGTACAGGGTCGAGAGTAATTAAATTCATCTTCTCTACATCAGGTTTGCCGTCTTCAGCCAGATACTGCTCATCACAGAGGATATTAACGATTTCACCAATCAAGAAATAGCCTGTCTCGCTTTCATCGATTTTCTGCCTAACGCGGCACTCCAGTGTCATAGGAAAATCTTTAAAGAGCGGAGCGTTCACGTGAGGAGCTTTCTCTATAGTCCAGCCTGTTTTCTCCATTTTATCGGATGTTTTTCGGCCACTTACGATGCCAACATAGTCAGCAGTCGCCATAGTGTCGGCAGTGGCAAATGTCACCGTAAACTCTGCGTTTGTAGCTAAATTATCTGTTGTCTGGTGAGAACCCAGTGATATCATAATATCCTTCAGATCCCACTGGCCACCCCAAGCAGCATTCATCGCATTAGCTTTACCTTCTTTATCGTAGGTGCCTATAACAAGCACAGGTTGTGGTAGCATCCACGCAGTAGATTTAAAACTTTTCATAATATGTAATATTTTTGTTAATACAATATATCATTTTTACTTGTGGCCGACTTTGCAAATATAGCATGCAAAAGCGTCTCTTATGATGTCTGCGTGATCGAAAGCGAGACGTGGCAACTCTGTAATCGAGAACCACTGTGCCTTGGCGGCATCGTCTTGACCTTTCACGTCTATAGGTGCATCGATAATAGCCAGATAGGCCACCGTTAGAGTACGTCCTCTTGGATCACGATCTATCTTAGAGTATGTACCAATTTGCTCAGCTGCTGTCACTTTTAGACCTGTCTCTTCCTCCAGTTCTCTGATAGCACATTGCTCAACAGTCTCATCCATATTTAAAAATCCGCCAGGGAAAGCCCAACACCCCTTATAGGGATCTCTACCACGTTGTATCAGTAGCACCCTGGGCTTAGCTTCTTTTGTGATTACAATACAGTCTGCCGTTAATGCAGGTCGAGGGTAATCGTACACAAAGTAATTCTCTTTATGCCCCCTTATTGCAAATTCGTTTATCTCGTCGGCTATGATTTTTTCAACATTGCGATTGGAGTTAGGCATTTTTTCCTTATATTCGATGTCGTTATCATGCAGCATTTTTTTTAGATAAGCCGAATATACCTCTAAATCTCTGATTTTCTGCTTTAAGAGGCGTTTTTGTAATACTCTTTTTGGGAAAGTTCTGACTATCAAACCTTTCAGCCTGTTGATTTCAGATTGCTGCTGATTAATAATAGCCATCTTTTCATGATATGTTTCGTTCCATTCATGGACAGTATCAAGTTCCTTCTGCAGCATTACATTTTCTTCTTCTAGCCCTTTCGTATACTTGGTGAGTTGCTCCAGCCTTTTTATGTCTTTACGATAGGACTCGATTATATATTTCATCCTTACCTCGTAAGGAATATCGTCATTGAATACTTGGTGTGGTTCTATTTCGTTGGTCATTTTTATGGTGTCTAACATGTTAATTTCTCTATCAAGGCAGTTTGTCTGATATGTGGCACAAAGGTATAAATTTTTCTTCGAATAATTTCTTATCCGACCAACATTCATTTTTTATAAAATATTAAACTTTCTTATTTTTCGGGTGTTGGTAGTAATCTGTTTTTTACTTCGCTTAGTTTATATACAGCGATTTGCTTATCCTTTTAATGTATTTAGATATAAGGGGGCTCCATGCACCTGGTGGTATCTAGAGCCGCTAAAGTAGCTATCAAAATACTAATGATAATATACATAATAGTCTTTCATGTTTCCTTTTTCCATAGTTTTATGTGTGTTACGTCGATTTAGATACCTATTATATGCCATAAAAAATGGCTAATAAATGGTATTTCCGAATAGGGAAGAATAGCTTATCTTTGTAGTCGAAAATAAATATCAAGAGATGCAACGTGTGTTGCCACCAACCGAGCTTACTATAGCGTAGCCACGGTGGGATATATGATGTGAGTGTTTTAACTAAAAAAGAAACGTTATGAGTGCAAAAACTATTTTAAGTATCGGTAAAACGGTCAGAGTTAATTTTGACGGGATAGAATTAATAGGTAAAATTAGTTACATTTCAGCATCTTCTATCGAAGTACAGATGACTGTACCTTTTAAGGGGGTAAGACTGAGACGTGACTTAGAGTATTCGGCATCAGAGACTTATAGTTATCTCGATGAATATGGTGTCGAAACTGCTCATGATTTGCTTAGGCAGATATATCTCAACTGTCAGAAAATTATACTCGAAGAGGATTATATTCGCGATGCTTATCCTGATTACTTGGAGAGAAAGCATATTTTGTCTCGACAACTGGCCTCGCTTCATGAGAAGTATGATAGTGAGGAAAGCCGTACTGTGGCCGATGAATTATCATTTGAGTATCTTGAACATTTATATCAATTGCATTCTCTCGAAGAGTCTATTCGCGATTTATCGGTAAAGTTAATACTATTGCCTGATAGAATATTGCGAAATGGTAACATTCCTTTAGGGTTTGTGCGTACGGCCCTTCATCCACTATTGGGTTTACGTGTGTAAACATTAAGAGCTGAGATTCTTTCTCAGCTCTTAATGTTTTTTAGCTTTATATATAGCTCGTTTGTATTGATGGGGAGGGATTATTTTGTAAATCTGATCCAATCTATGTCTAAGAAGGCTGCATCATTCTTAGACTCTGGGCGCATATTGAAGAATCCAATTTTAGCACCTACCCATTTGCCTTCTTTTACTTCGAACGGTGTACCCATCTTGCTGTATTTTTTGCCATCAAGACTGTAGTAGAATTGTGCATGACTCTTAATGTTATTGCCAATGCCACTACTCTTTACTTCTGCTCTAACATATACATCTACTGTGCCCATTCTAGGCTGTGGTATGTCGTCTACTGCATATTTTTGGGTGTATGGCTTGGCTTGCTTTACCATCTTTACCGGTATTTCGGCTATTGTCTTTTCGGCTTTGCCTTTTTGTGCTCCAAGGCAGGTTACGTATCGCAGTACGCACCCATTCTCTGTAGATACAAATTTCAGGGCAGCATAGTCTAGACCTTTAATCATAAAGCCAGCTTCTTCGCCCTTCTGCTTGTATGATGGATTTGGAATAAACTTTAGTTTAGCAGTAGCTGTAAAGTTCTCTGTTGGTAATTTCTGCATCAAAGCATTTTGAAGGTCTGATAAGTTTTTATAGTTGTCAGGTGCCTGTACACCATAGAGGCGAAGTTTGCTTTTTGCCGCATCGCAGAAGTACCAATATTGACTGTAGGGGCCTTCAAACTGCCACTGCAAACCTAATGTAGTAGAGTTAAAATCGTCATCTTCGGCTGGCTGAAAATTACCACTTGATGGCAGATTAGGTTTCTTCCAAGTTAGTACAGGGTCGCCACAGCCGTCTCCATCTTTGTCCTCACCGATAACAAGCCAGTCGTTTTTCCATCGTGCTGGCTGTAGGTGTACTACGCGCCCGTAAGCGTGCTTATCCTGAAAATGCAAAAACCAGTCTTCACCATTCTGAGTGTCTACCCATGCCCCCTGGTGTGGACCATTAATCTTAGATTTGCCCTGCGCCAAACCAACATATTCTTCGTATGGGCCATAGGGATTCTTGGAGCGGAGTTCTACTTGCCAACCATATTTGACACCTCCAGCTGGTGAGAAAATGTAGTAATAGCCGTTACGCTTATAAAACTTTGTTCCCTCGATAGTAGGTTGATCTTCGTGACCGTCGTATACAATTTGAGACGGACCGATAACTTTGGTACCGTCTGGAGACATAGGGGCTACGAAGAGTACTGACTTTACTCCTGCTCGTGAACCTGCACATCCGTGACTGAGATAGGCTTTGCCATCTTCATCCCAGAGTGGACAGCAGTCGATAAGACCTTTACCTTTCATTACCCATACAGGCTCAGACCAAGTTTCACGCGGATTTCTAGTCTTTGTCATGAAAAGTCCCTGGTCAGGATCGCCACAGTAGATGTAAAACCAGCCATCGTGATAACGTATGGATGGGGCCCATACATAGTTGCCATGCTGTATCTTCTTATGCCAGTCGAGGTCGGTACCTTGATACTCTGGTAACACAGGGTAGCCATCCTTGAAGGCTGAACCTATTAGTTCCCAGTTGACGAGGTCGGTGGAGTGTAAAATCTGTAACCCCGGGAAATTAGCAAATGAAGAAGAAGTCATATAATAGTCGTTGCCTACACGACAAACATCGGGGTCGCTATAGTCAGCATCGATTATTGGATTTCGATATTTACCACCTGGTAAATTCGGATTCCAAGTATTTGATGGTGACTGAGCTTTCATGGGTGTGGTATTAAGCAGAAAACTGGTCATAGCCACAACCATATAAGTAATTCGTTTCATATTATAATATTATTGTGTAAAATGATTGATTTGTTTGTTAGAATTCAAAAGCAAATTTACTAAAAATGTCCGAAACAGAGTCGTTTATCGTTTATTATTGTTCTTATCTAAACTACAAGTGATAATATTTCCTCATAATATGACAATCTTTACTCTTTATATATGTTGTGACTTTTATCTTCGAAAGATATATATGGACTTGTTATTCTGTTAAAGACATAATAGAACAATTTGCTTGAAATTTCAAAAAATGAAATATGATTAACAGAAAGAATAAATTCACTATCGAGGGGGAGGAGGAATAAAAAAAGAGAATGTGCCTAAAAATATAGACTCATCCTCTTTTATATTATAATAAGGTGGGGTCATTTTTCATGAATACGGTGAATAATAATTTAACCGAACCCCAAGATATAGACTCTAATGATGATTAGTATAATTCTGCCGGTATTTTGTCTTTGGCATTATTAAAGTCTTCTACAGTGTCTAATTCGCATGAAAAATAGCGGGTTACATCGATTACACGATAGCTATGACCTTGTGGAATAAGTCGTTCAAAAGCTAATTCGTAGAATTTGTTTTCAAGATGTTCCTGATTCATCATGACTTCAAGTTCGTGGTAAAGGGCTGTAGAGTAGGCTTTACCGATTTTCTCTATACCAAGACTTTCACCTGCAGCATCGGCTACGTTACAGGTCTTACTAATCTCTCGGATTACACCTTTCTCGTCGATGACTACCTTCATCTCTTCTTCTCCCAATTCGTGCTTGATAAGGGTGAGTACATTGTCGGCATCGCAGGCAAGTACTTCTTTCACGATATTGGCATCGTAGAGCAAATCGCTATCGAGTAAGAGAAAATCCTGATTTTCAGCTTCTGGGCGAGCCAGCCATAGTGAGTAGATATTATTGGTGCTGCTGTATACTTCGTTGTGAATATACTTCACACTGATGCTGTCGCCATACTGCTGAGCTACAAAGTTCTCGATCATCTCATGGAGATAGCCGGTTACGATGACAAATTGATCGATGCCATTCTGGATAAGGGCATCCATGCTTCGTTGCAATAGGCACCGCTCACCAATTTGGAGCAGACACTTTGGGGTGTGCTCTGTAAGTGGGCGTAGACGCGATGCTGTGCCAGCTGCTAATATTACTGCTTTCATATCGATCGTGTTATGACTTTATTCTGCTATTGTTGTACATCTTATAGAGCAGTAGCAATACGTTTAATGGTGTCTACCACTACCTGAATCTGTTCGCGACGACCAAGAGTAATACGAAGGCAGTCTTCGAGACCTTTATCAGTCATGAATTTTATCTTGTAGTTTTGAGCCTTCAGTTCTTCTTGTAATTTCTCCTTAATAGCAACAGGGTATTTCACAAGAATAAAGTTGGCTACACTCTTATATACCTTAAAACCTGGAAGATTGCCGAGTTCACTCTTGAAGAGTTGTCGATCCCATTCCATATCATTAGCAACACTACGATAGTGCTCGTCACTCTCGAGAGCAGCTAAAGCTACAGCCTCGCTAAAGCGGTTATAGCCTAAGTACTTATTGGCATAGTTTAAGAAGTCTTCATTGCCTTTACCGATGAATCCGAAGCCCATGCGAAGCCCAGGAAGACCGTAAAACTTAGATAATGTACGCGAAATGATAAGATTGTGGTGTTTGTTAACCAGTGGAGCAATATAGTCTACATCAGAAGTGATGAAAGAGGCGTATGCTTCGTCTACCAAGATCATGGTGTCTGAAGGTACATTATCGGCAATGCGACCGATTTCTTCTGATGTGAGAGAGTTACCTGTAGGGTTGTTAGGAGAAGCTAACAAAACCATGCGTGGGTGGATGCGGTTAGCGTATGCGATAACTTCATCGACATCATATGCAAAGGTGTCACCTGTCTCATAGAGTGGGTACATCTCGAAAGTTCCGCCGCATTCGCCAGCGATACGGTTATAATACCACCATGAGAATTGTGGTATCATAATGGTATTGTTGTCGCCCTTAGACAAGTAGTAGTGTACGGTGTTTTTCAGTATATCTTCACCACCATAACCTAGTAGTACCTGCTCTTCTGGTACACCATAGATTTCACTCAACCGTACTGATACTACACTTTTCTTACCTTCGTCGTAAATACGGGTGTAAAAACAAAGAGTCTCAGGGTCAAAACTCTTAATAGCATCGATTACCTTCTGAGAAGGTTTGAAATTAAATTCGTTTCTATCAAGAAAATTCATATTTATATCTTATATTTTTGTTATCACTCATGTTTTGGCTTATATGGCCCGATGGTTACTTGTCGATTATTAGTATGCACATATTACAGGCTTATCTTCTCGTACAAGCACGGCAAAATTACTAAAAATATATTAAATGAAGGGTTATTTTTATGCTAAAACTGCTTGGTGAGGTGTAAATTATTAGTATAGACGGGGAAAAATGACTATTATTGATGAAAAATAGACCATTTTGTGAAAAGATATCTTGTTTTTCGCTTGGATAGTTAGTTACAATAAACAAATATTAACAATTATAAGGGGTATCTTTCAGCTAATATCCGTAATTTTGCCTTACAAAACAAAAAATTGATAAAAAATGAACGAAAAAGTACAATCAACACTAAAGTCTTCTGAGACTGAAGACTGGCTTGATTATCATTTTGTACGACCTCTTAGTTATTATTGTGCTGTAGGTTTTGCGAAGTTGGGTGTTCACCCGAATATGGTAACGATCATGTCGATGATCATTGGTGCGGCTAGTACCTATTTTTATGCACATGGATGTTATTATTATGAAGGTATGGAGGGTTTGGTGTATAATCTTATCGCCATTTTCCTACTTATTTGGGCTGATATATACGATTGTACCGATGGTCAGCTGGCTCGTATGACAGGCAAGAAGAGTCAAATGGGACGTATCCTGGATGGGGCTGCGGGATTCGTATGGTTTGTGCCTATTTATCTTGGTTTGGTATATCGATTCTATAACTATCATGAAATAGAGTTTTCGTGGTTGGATATCGATAATACGATGGATAATACCTATATCGCAACGGGAGTAGTATTCGTGCTCGCTCTTATTTCTGGATTTCTTGGTATGGGTGGTCAGCAGAGATTGGCTGACTACTATATTCAGATACATCTTTTCTTCTTAAAGGGTGAAAAGGGTAGTGAGCTTGATAATTCTGCACAGCAGCAAAAGCTCTATGACGAGACTCCGTGGAAGGGCAACCTTATTTGGAAGTATTTCCTAAAATCATATGTGGGCTACACGCAGAAGCAAGAGAAGGCTACTCCTGAGTTTCAGAAGCTGATGGGTAAGCTTAAGGATAAGTATGGATCGGTAGATAAGATACCTGCAGAAGTGCGTGAAGAAATTCATCGTAACTCATTGGCTATCATGAAGTGGAATGGGTTGCTTACCTTTAATTTCCGCTCAGGAATGTTCTTTATCTTCTGTCTACTTGATATCCCTGTAGCCAACTTCCTGTTTGAGATTATCGGTATGTCTTTGCTTACCTATTATATTAATCATCGTCATGAGGCTTTCTGTAAGAAGATAGCTCAGAACTTGTAAAGCCATCAGTTATGAAGTTAACAAAACAAGGGCTCAATAATCTCTTTTTTATCCTCGGTATAGCAGCAGTAGTCATTATGCTCTTTACCTTTGATGTAAGTTTCGTGGAGCTATGGGGGCATCTCAAAAGAGCCGGTTATTGGCTTATTCCAATTATTGGTATTTGGGTTGTCATCTACGGCATTAATGCATGGGCATGGTATTGTATTATTCAGGGTAATAAGAGTGATGATGAACATGTTAGTTTCTTAAGAGTTTTCAAACTGACCATTACTGGATATGCGCTTAACTATGCTACACCAGTTGGTGGTCTTGGCGGTGAGCCTTATCGCATCGTAGAGTTAACGCGCAATATGAGCAAAGAACATGCAACCTCATCCGTTATTCTGTACGCGATGATGCATATTTTTGCTCATTTCTGGCTCTGGTTTACCTCTATTTTCTTTTATCTTGGGCTGGTCGTTATTGGTGATATGCCGATGAATGTACCTACAGCAACTGTACTGGCCATTATTGCTGTATTTTGTAGTATTGCTTTTTATTTCTTCAGTAAGGGTTATCGTAACGGTTTAGTCGTAAAATTAATTAGATTAATCGGTAAGATTCCTGGCTTAAAAAATTGGAGTTTGCGATTCCAAGCTAACCATGCTGATACTCTACAGCATATAGATCATCAGATAGCAGCCTTGCATGCTCAGGAAAAGAAAGCCTTCTATAGCAGTTTGTCACTGGAATATCTATCACGTATCGTGCAAAGCCTAGAGATCATGTTTATGTTACTCCTTTTCGGCATTGATTGTGGTGGAGGTTTTAGTGGACTATTTCTTACCTTTATGCATTCCATCTTGATACTATCGTTTACCACATTGTTGGCTAATCTAATAGGCTTTCTTCCAATGCAGTTGGGCGTGCAAGAGGGAGGCTTTGTTATTTCGATAGCCACCATGGGGTTATCAGCGGCCTTGGGTATCTTTGTCAGTATCATCTGCCGTGTGCGAGAGATTATCTGGATATTTATTGGTATCATGCTGATGAAAGTTGGAAACAATGATTAAACAATTATTATTTGGAGATTAATTTAAATATTTGTATCTTTGTCAGCAGATTACAATAATCCTTAATAAATTATATTCATAATGGAAAAAACATTGGTTATCTTGAAGCCTTCATGTGTAATGCGTGGATTGATAGGTGAAGTGTTAACAAGATTCGAACGTAAAGGCTTGCATTTGATTGGTTTGAAAATGGCTCAGCTCACAGACGAGCAACTTAGTGAGCACTATGCTCATCTTGCAGGCAAACCTTTCTTCCAGATGTTAAAAGATGCTATGATGGCAAGTCCGGTTATCGTATGTGCATTCGAAGGACTTGATGCTGTTGAAGTAGTTCGCTCTATCACGGGTGCCACCAATGGTCGTAAGGCAGCAACTGGTACTATTCGTGGCGACTTCTCAATCTCTGGTCAAGAAAATATTGTGCATGCTAGCGATAGTGTAGAAAATGCGAAGATAGAATTGAAGAGATTCTTTAAGGATGATGAATTCTTTGAGTATTCTACACCGATGATGCCATTCTTATATGCGGGTGACGAGGTGTAATTACTAAAGTGTAGTTGCTATCATACATAATAATAAGTATAGGGCGTACCTTTTCTCGTAGGGTACGCCCTATTTTTATGCTGTTTAAGACAGTTATTCGCGATAAAGCCACGAGAATAGTCGGTTGAGCCATGCCCACCAAAACTTAAACCAGCGGTATTTAGCTACAGGTTTACCTCCAAAACTAAGGATAAAACTGCGAAAATGATTTTTGCGGAATGGTAACCCCACATCCATAAAATAGATATGATCACATTTACTAGCTTGCGCATACTTGATAGCGCCCCATACTGTCATAAAGTTAGGATGATAAAGTAAGAAACGCCTTTTCTTGGAAGCTAGATACCATAAAAAGGCATTGTTCTCGCTAAATACAAGCGCACATCCGCCGATAATCTTATCGTGTATTTTTGTAATCAAGATGCGAGCATTCTCGTTTTTTCGAAGTTGTAAAAACTGCTCCTTAGGTGGTATATATCGGCGAAGTCGTGTAGCGCTAAAACTTTTGAGCATCTGATAGAAATTGTCCAGGTCCTCCGGGGTTTTTGCTTCGTAAGTCGATACGCCCACTTGCTCCAGGCGCCTAATACGCTTTATCTGCTTGTTGGTAAGCCGCTCTTCTGGTGTATGACTGTGGAGTGAATTGTGTACTTCTTGCCATGGTATCGGAAAATAGCCATTGCGACGGAACACACCATAACCAAACATTTTAGGGTGAATATCCGAAAATTCCATGTAAAAACATAGATGCCATCTGAACTTACGATTTATAGCCTTAACAAATAGATCGAATAATTCTTCCTGATTAACTCCCGCTGCATATTCCCCCTTACCATATACACGTACATGGGTATATATATAAGGTGGAAGTAATGAACCTCTATGGCGAAGGGTGGCTAACAGATGGGCAATGATTTCGCTTTGCTCATTATAAGCGACGAACATGTAAGGTGAACAGCCTGGACTCTGCGCTGTGATATCGAAGAGTTCTTTGCTATGAAAAAATTTGCGGCTGGATAAATGGGGCAAATCTTTAGCTTTTGTAAATATTTTAATGGTTACACCTTTCATAATGCAAAAATACAAAAAATAAGTGAAGTGCACTCATATTTATGATGAAGAATTATTATCTTTGTGGTACAAAGAATGAAATATTAATTTATGAAAGTTATTTTTATCGGTGCGGGAAATCTCGCAACAAATCTTGCCAAAGCTTTATTGCAGGCAGGTCATGATATTATTCAGGTATATAGCAGAACCATGGAATCGGCTCAAGCTTTAGCTACATTGGCGGGTGGAGCGCCTACTACTGATATTACGTCGGTAAGGGCTGATGCAGACCTCTATATATTGTCTGTAAAAGACAGTGTACTGGCAGAATTGATTCCTAAGGTATGTGCTGGGCGTGAAAACAAGGTGTTTGTACATACTGCTGGTAGTATGCCAATGAATTTGTTTCAAGGTATGGCGCTTCACTATGGTGTACTTTATCCTATGCAATCATTTTCGAAACAGAAAGAAGTAGATTTCTCTGTGATACCGTGCTTTATCGAGGGTAATGATGATTATACACTTCAGCTACTTGAAGAATTTGTACATACATTTTCAGATCGATGCTATCAACTGTCGTCTGAAGATCGTAAATATCTACATCTTGGTGCTGTATTTGCTTGTAATTTTGTAAATCATTGTTATGAACTTTCGTCTGAAGTGTTGCAAGCCCATGGTATCCCGTTTGACGTCATGCTACCATTGATTGACGAGACTGCACAAAAAGTACATCATCTGTCTCCAGCTGACGCCCAAACAGGTCCCGCCCTGCGTTATGATGAGAATGTAATCAGATCACAATCGCTACTTCTCAAGGATAATCCACTTATGAAAGACTTATACGATCGCATGAGCGTTAGTATACATCGTACGGAATTAAGAAGAAAGGGTGAATGATATGATAAATTATGATTTATCCCAAATTAAAGCTATTATCTTTGATGTTGATGGTGTACTTTCTCGGCAGACGATTACGTTATCGGCAGATGGAGAACCTCTCAGAACGGTCAATATTCAAGATGGTTATGCCATTCAGTTGGCTGTAAAGATGGGGTTGCGTATAGCTATTCTTACAGGTGGGAAAACAGAAGCTATCAGATTACGTTATTCTCGTTTAGGTGTAGAAGATATCTATATGGGCTGTGCCGTGAAAATTAAAACCTACAATGAATTTCTCGAAAAGAATGATTTGAAGGATGAAGAGATTATTTATGTTGGCGATGATGTTCCCGACTATGAGATAATGAGCCGGTGTGGATGTGCCTGTTGTCCGGCTGATGCTTGTGCCGACATTAAGTCTATAGCTCATTATGTGAGTAATAAGAATGGTGGAGAGGGTATTGGCAGGGATATTATCGAGCAAGTGTTGCGTGCTCAGCATAAATGGATGAATGGTGCCAAAGCTTTCGGTTGGTAAACGAATTCCCAAGATAGGGTTTAGTATTCCTTATCTTGGGAATTCATATTATTACATGTACACTTCTATGGTATGTTTGCCTGCTGCATAAGGCACTAGATTACCTTTTATCGCCTTTCCATCTACAGAAATCTGCTTAACCCCCTTGTTATTGCCATTCATATTACTGATGTGAATGGTATATTCTGCTTCGCGGAACTTACGGTATACGGTATATTCTTTAGCTGTTTTAGGGAGACAAGGATCGATAAGTAAACCGTTATAGTCGGGTTTAATACCTAATATAAATTGACTAATAGTATACCACATCCATGCAGCTGTACCAGTAAGCCATGAATTTTTACCTTCGCCTGGACGAAATGCATCTTTTCCGGCAACCATCTGGCAGTTAACATATGGTTCTACTTTATGTAGAGTCTGATATTTTTCTTCTACGTAAGATGGTAATATCTTGGTGTAATGACTCCAGGCATCATCGCCACGTCCATTTACGGTTTCACCAATAATGATCCATGGATTGTTGTGACAGAAAATACCAGCATTCTCTTTGTAGCCTTCTGGATAAGAAGATATTTCGCCCATTTCTACATGATAAGTAGTAAAGGCAGGATGATTGAGTACTATACCATGTTCGCACTCCATGTACTCTTTTACAGCGTCTAAAGCCTTATCGCAAAGTCCATCTTCAATTCCAATTCCAGCCATCGTACACCAGCCCTGACTCTCGATAAATATTTTACCTTCTTCATTCTCATTACTACCTATCTTATTGCCATAAAAATCGTAGGCACGAAGGAACCATTCGCCATCCCATCCATATTTTTTTATGGCTTGCACCATCTTGTCTACAGCTATCTGCATACGCTCAGCTTCATCGCTTTTACCTATCGCCTTGCAAAGTTCCACATAATCGCGACCAGTAACCACAAAGAGTCCAGCTATCATCACACTTTCTGCTTGACTACCTTCATTTTTATTTTCTGTAGTTTGGAAACTTTCATTAGGATCATATGAGAAACAGTTGAGATTAAGACAGTCATTCCAATCAGCACGGCCGATAAGTGGTAGCTTGTGAGGTCCAAGATGATTGATAACATGATGGAGTGATATGCGTAGGTGCTCAAAAAGACTTACCTCTGTGCCAGGTGTATTATCAAAAGGTACTTGCTCGTCGAGTATACTGAAATCACCAGTCTCCTTAATATAAGCTACGGTACCAAAGATGAGCCAACACGGGTCGTCGTTGAATCCGCCACCGATATCATTATTGCCTCGCTTGGTGAGCGGCTGATACTGATGATAACATCCACCATCTGGAAACTGGGTACTGGCGATGTCGATGATACGTTGACGGGCACGCTCAGGTATCTGATGTACGAAGCCAACAAGATCTTGATTAGAATCTCGGAAACCCATACCGCGCCCGATACCACTCTCAAAGAACGAGGCAGATCGGCTCATACAGAAGGTGATCATACACTGATACTGATTCCAAATATTAACCATACGATCAAGTTTCTCATTGCCCGACTCAACACGATAGATATTGAGTAGTTTATCCCAGTAGCGTTTAAGATCAGCAAAGGCTGTATCCACCTTTTCTGTTGTATCATACAATGCTATCAATTCGTGTGCTTTTTCCTTATTAATAGTCTGATATCCAGCCCATTTTTTATCCTGCTCGTTTTCTACATAGCCAAGGATGAAAATGAGATCCTGACTTTCGCCAGGTTGTAAGGTAATCTCGATATAATGACTAGCGATAGGACTCCAGCCATGGGCATAGCTATTGGTAGGTTTTCCATCTATAACCGCTTGAGGTTCTGCGTATTCATTGTATAGCCCTACAAAACTCTCGCGATCGGTATCAAAGCCCTGAATAGGAACGTTGACATGATAAAAAGCAAAATGGTTTCTTCGTTCTCGATATTCCGTCTTATGATAGATTGTACTTCCCTCGATTTCCACTTCTCCAGTAGAGAAGTTACGCTGGAAATTTTCCATATCTGTAGAAGCATTCCAAAGACACCACTCCTCAAACGAGAAGAGTTTTAGGCTCTTCGTCGTATTATTCTTGTTAGTTATGGTCATCTTTTGTACCTCAGCCCAGGTGTGTAAAGGTACAAAGAAGAGAACGTTAGCCTCTATTCCATTCTTGCTACCTATAATGCGAGTATAGTTCATGCCATGTCGACACTCATAACTGTCGAGAGGAGTCTTGCATGGTTTCCAGCCAGGATTCCATATAGTATCGCCATCCTTAATGTAGAAGTAGCGCCCGTTATTATCCATCGGTACATCGTTATAGCGATAGCGTGTAATGCGACGGAACTTAGCATCTTTATAAAAAGAGTAGCCACCAGCTGTATTAGATATTAGTGAGAAAAAATCATCGTTGCCAAGATAGTTAATCCATGGCCAAGGAGTTTTGGGGTCTGTGATTACATATTCACGATTGTCATCATCGAAATGACCATAACGTTTATTTTCCATATAGATTTAGGACTAATAGTATTAGTTATATTATTTCAACAAATATAAGTATAATAATTGAAAATACAAAGTGATTAGGCCTACGAATTTATATTCTTGAAAAAATAGTAGTGGAATATCAAAAAATAGTATCAGTCCTAAGTCTATAGTCGGTATAATAATCTTGTGTCGTGCTTTTTAGTGTGTTAACCAGCTTTTTACCTTTTTGTATCCTTCTGTGCCTAGAATGGTAAGACCACCGTATTGGCATGTTTTAGCTAAACCGAAAAATACAGTAAAGAGAATGCCTTTATCCTTAACAGACAGATATTCAGAAGGAATTAGCGTTTGAGCAAACGATAAAATATAAAAGGGAATGGCCATCAGAAGAATGATTGCTCCTGTGCGGAAAGATAGTCCTTGTAGCCATGCCTTAAGTCGTAAAAACAATGATTTCATTATTGAATGTATATGATTGTAAAAAGTGAATTTCGTAAGTTAAGTTATTTAGCTTGTGTATAACCTTCATTCTTCAGTAGTTGTATCAGTCGCGTACGATGATCTCCCTGAATTATAATTTCTCCATCTTTTACACTTCCGCCAACACCACATTTTTGTTTCAGTAGTTTACAAAGAGCGAGAATGTCGTCATCAGATCCTACAAATCCCTTTATCAGCGTCACTGTTTTTCCCCCTCTGCCTGTACGTTCCATGTTCAGGCGCAGTTTTTGTTGATTATTTGGTAGAGTATCTGTTTTTTCCTTCTCTTCTTCAGCATAGCCGAAATCAGGATTAGTAGAGTAGACCACGCCAACTCGTTTTTTTCGATTAACGTCTTTCTTATCTTTTTTTTCCGTATCTACATTAATACCATTATTATTAATAGAAGTGTCCTCTTTCTCGTTATCGCTAGCTCCACCCAGTGCAGCTAATGCGCTTTTCCAATCAGTCCCTGTCATAGCTTATGTTTTAATCAAACAGGTGCAAAGTTACAAAAAACGCTGATTTACCAAAGTAATCAAGAGATAAAAACACTTGAGTGTGCATTTTCTTATATAAAAAAGAATAACATATAGGAAATTTACTTATATTTGCAAGAAAAGAATTCAGAATATGTTAGATCACATCATTGATTTTATTGCGTGGCCAATACTAACAGGTATCTTTATTGGCTACATTGCCAACCGAATTATGAGCGGTGAAGGCAAAGGATGTTGTATGAATCTTTTTGTAGGCATCATAGGTAGTTATGCTGGTACTTTTATCAGTCATTTACTGAATATCGATTTGTTTGGCAAAGGCTACTTTACCAATTTCGTATTTTGTGTGGTTGGTGCTGTAGCTGTATTGTGGATCTGGAAAAAACTCTTTGATTAAGACGGATTATATCATAATGATTGATAGATTAGTGGATCTATCAATATAAAAAATACGAAGGAAAAGTTGTAAGTTAATAGAATTTACTACTTTTTATTATGCTTTTTACCAGCACAAATCAATGAAAAAAATCATTTACTATTTAGCCGCCGTTCTGTTATTGCAATCTGTAATATCTTCTGCTGTAGCAAGCACTCCCTTGAATGCGTATAAGCGCCGCCTTAAAGTTGGTCTCGTTTTAGGTGGAGGTGGAGCTAAAGGTGCTGCTCATACGGGGGTACTTCAGGCTATTGAGAAGAGTGGTATTCCTATCGATTTCATTTCAGGTACTAGTATCGGGTCTATTGTGGGTGGGCTCTATGCTTGTGGTTATCATGCAACTGACATCGAGAAGCTCTTCCGTTCACAGCAATGGAAATCACTTCTCTATGATCGTGAGATGGATTATAAAAGCAAGCCCTTAAAGAAGGTGGGCGGAATAACCTATTTCTTTGGGTATCCTGTGGGTAAGAAAAATAAGGACGAAGTTGGTGATAGAGGCTTTGGTGCTTCTCGTGGTGATAAGGTGGTAGAACTAATCGACTCTATAACAAATCTGCACGATTCTATCAACTTTGATGCGTTGCCTATCCCGTTCAGATGCGTAGCTGTCGATATGAAAACAATGTCAGAAGTAGTAATCAGTAGTGGCAAACTGTCTACGGCTATGCGTGCGTCGATGGCTATTCCTGGAGCTTTTAAACCCGTGAAGATGGGTGATTCGACTTTGGTAGATGGTGGAGTTCTTAATAATCTACCCGTAGATGTATGTAGGGCGATGGGTGCAGATGTAATCATTGCTATTGATCTTACTCAAAATAAACATGAGCGCGTAAAGAGGGAAATTAAGGCTCGTAAGACTCTAACAGGGCGAGTATATCAATGGCTTAGAGCACGTCCAGATATCGTTAAATATAATGAGAACCGCGCTAACTGTGATATATATATCAATCCAGACTTGAAGGGCTTTGAAGCGACTAGTTTTGTACCTGGTAAAATCGACATGATGATTCAGCGAGGGGTTGAGGCTGGTGAAGCAGCACTTAGTGAGCTTAAGAAACTGAAAAAGAAAGTAATGAAAGGAAAATGATAACATGTGCTGCAGTCCTCGGGGATTCTCAGCCCCAAGGACTGCAGCTGGGTAAATAGTACCAATGCACAGAATTCTGCCGCAATGATAATCGTTGAACTGCTGCTAATTTTTATAGCCCAAAAAGGGCAGATTGTTAAATAAAATATTAAAAAAACATAGTCGATGAAGGGTAAACACATAGATTATAGCTAACTAACACTATGTTTTTACTACCTAAACACTATGTTTTTAACTCATAAAAACCATACTTATGCCAAGCCTTTTCAAATCGAAAATATAAAAACATATAACATATTGATATTCAAGTAGATATATTATACTGTAGTACTTTTGCTCTAGGGCTTAGGATAAACTTAAGTCCTTTTATTTACCACATAACTTATTATATGGACAGAGGGTGCAACGGTCTTTATGTTCTGTCGGCTCAAAACTGAGGACAGGTTCAAAGATATCAGAAAGTACTTCGTGTAATTTCTTACTATATTCATCGGCATAAGTATCAATATCTATCACTTTTTCCTTGCCTATCATAAGGGTCGGATCATAGTCTTTACCACCAGTATGCTGAATGAATAAAAGAGCGGGACTTACTGGCAGATTGTCAGCATTGTATTTCTGGTTATGGCGTATTATATACGAATAGAGGAAACTTTGAAGATAGTAATCAGAGTGCATCTGATGTATAAACTCAGTGCCGAAAATGTCTTCTATGGATGATACTTTGCGCGATGGCAAAACACCTGTCTTATAATCAACAACTCTGATACGCTCGCCTTCAGGCATCGTATTGATACTGTCGAGACGGTCAATAAGTCCGCCTATTCGCAAACTACGCTGACCAGTAGAAATCTTTATCTGAGTATCCATATAGACACCTATTTCTGTATCAAGTATGGTGAATGGTGCTAGTTCGCGGTCGAGCCGCAATAACTGTAGTAGATAATTGAGTATTACTTCTCTATTGATAATCTGTAAGCCATTGTACTCTGGCAGATAACCATGCGGATCCTTGATGTTAAAGAGATCCTCTCTGAACGCCTCATCTACAAGTTTGCCTAATAACTCTGGGCGTTTGAGATATTCATCAATATCGCCTTGTTGTATAACGACACCTTTACCAAACTGGTTATAGAATAGTTCGGATGCATGGTGGAAAATGTTACCAAAAATACGGTTATCTATTTGATCTTCATCGTTTTCATCAGGCTCACTTATACCTGCTATATAGCGATAGTAGAAGCGAAGCTGACAAAATAGGTACTGATTAATGGCTGATGGGGATAACGTATTGATTTGCTGTAACTTGTTAAGTACAATTTCATCTTTAGGTATAGCCTCACGATGGGTAGAGATCGGAATCTGTCCTGCTCGCAAACTTTTCTGCTTTATCTGGAAGGGACTCTCTACCAACATTTGTAGCATAAAGCGGCTCATTTCGCCAGTATGACCATCTTCGGTAGAGTTATTATATATGAGTGTTACATCTCCTGCTCGCTGGAGTAAACTGTGAAAATAGTAGGCATATATGGCTACTTTATTATCAACTGTAGTAAGTCCATAAGCCTTTCGAATGGAATATGGTATGAATGATGAATCGTTTACACCTTTAGGAAGATTGCCTTCGTTGCATGATAAAATAAGTACATGATCGAAATCAAGATTTCGCGTTTCGAGTACGCCCATAACCTGTATACCTACTGCAGGCTCTCCATGGAATGGGATGGTCGTACTTTGTATAAGCTGTGTAAGCAATCGGGTAAAGGTTTGGATATCTATTTCGAGATCTCCAGTATCCATCAATCCTGCTAGACGGTTGAGTAAGGTGTACATGCGGAAAAGTGATTCCTGGAAGAGTGCATCTTTATCGTCCTTGGCATGATGACCGGTACACTGTAACACATCGCAAAGCCAGGTAACAAGTCGTTTTGTGTGCAGATACTGAGTCTCAGCAGAAAGGTCGCTGAAGAGTAAAGCTAGATTTTCGTCTTCTCCGGCAAGATCTTTCATACTAGGATAGTAGCGCTTTGATACAATATTAATGTTGTCGTATACCTCTTTGCAGTTATCGCTAATATAACGAGCGTATGGATGACGCAAGATAGCATTAACCTGGTGTAGGCGGAATCGGTCTGTATCCTTCGGATGACCTATGGTCTGCAACTGGATAAGAGTTTCGACAAACGAACTTACTGGAGTTTGTGCCAGAGGATACCCTGTTGTAACATTTACTTTGGTTACTTCTTCAGGTAAGCTGTGAATAACAGTATTGAGCAATGCTTCGTCGGCCATAACGACAGCAGTTCGACGTCCTGCTTCTATACGATTATTCGCCTTGAGCCATTCGCTTACATAGCGTGCCTGAATATTCTCTGTGGCAGCACTGATATATGTAACCTGTTTGGGTCTGGCAAAATTATGATAGATATTGCTGTTTGTATTATCGAGTTCATTTGGATAATGGGCGAGATATTGGCGAATGTAAGTGCCAGCCTCTGTTTGCATATAATAATCATCGTAATCCCAATAAAATTTTGCTTTTCCTTGTTTCTGCAAGCGATCACATAAACTCAACTCTACTTTCTGCATCATGTTGAAGCCGACGAAAAGATAAGTGTCGAAATTAAATTCAATATCGTCATCTTCTACAACCTTACGGTAAAGTGCACCCTCATAAGCAATACCCTGTTCTATAAGTCGTGTATTAAACTGATGATAGATATCGTCGAAGTGGCTCCACAGACTAAGAAAACGTTCCTTCAGCTTGGTATTATGTTCCTCGGAGAAGTTACTGAAAAATTTCTGCAGCATTTCTTTCTGTTCGTCAGTAAGATATGTAACGTCATCTAGTTCATGAATATCCTTCAGATTGGCGAATACCTTATCTGCATCGGCCATATTTTTGTCGATATCATCAAAATCAGCGATTAGCAACTGCCCCCAACCATAAAATTCATCGAGAGATTCACTACTACCAGTACAGCTGCAGAATACTTTGTGAAGATCGCAAATGAGTTTTATCGGATCTCCTGCCTGTAGTTTGCTATGACGGCGAAACAAATCACTAATAGTAATGTAAGAAGGACTCCAAAGTGGCTTATCAGCCAACCGTGCAAGTTCTTCATTGAGAAACAGACTTGCACGCTTATTAGGGAATACAACAGCTATTCTGGAGAGATTAGTGCCATATTTCGAGATAATATCTTGCGCTATATATTGTAAAAATGTTTTCATTTTGCTATGATGTATTTATAGATATTATAAGGTAACCTCCTTAATTTCATTCTTATAGACAAACCAGAGGTAGCCTTTAACTTGGGGATATCCCATGCTTTGAAGTAGCGACATGTACTCGCGTACTTGCTTATCGTATTCCTCTTTGTAACGGCCAAATTTGAAGTCGACCACAATCATTTCTTTACCATCTGTCATTACACGGTCAGGTCGCCGTTCCTGTACTTTACTCGTTATGTTACCTTCTTCATCCTTCTCGTCTTCTACATAGAGGATAGAGCACTCATTAAAAAGCGTCCAACGAGGGGAGAACCAATCGGATACTTCTTTAGTTTCCAATCGCTTACGCAACATCTTTTCTATTTTTTCTTTAGTGATATTTTTATCGTAGATTACACCATCGAGTTCGAGTTGTTGCAGAGCTGATTCTATATCATCGGCAGTATGTATAGTACTAAATAGATTATGAAGCACATTACCCATTTGAATATAATTACGCTGACGGATGAATTCGTCATCGTCTTCACCCCCGATGAAATCGCGACTTTTATTACTTTGTTTAAATTCAACCTTATTTACATAGTTAGTTATCTGAAGTGATTCAGGCTCAATATGCTGCTTGAATACGTTGTCAGATTGTTTCTCCTGTTTTTCTTCAGATGCGATATCGAGTTCTCCATATTCAAAGAGAATATCAATTGGTTCTTCTGCAGAATCAGTCTTCTTCACTTTCTTCTTATCAATAGACTTATCAGGTAAGCCTTCGATAAAGACTGGCACTTTGGCATGTGTCCAGCAGTCATCATACATAGCCTCTTGAATAACCGCAGAACGCATACTCTCATTTCCTTGTCGGCCGATAATAAAGAGATTACGCGAAGCACGTGTGAAGGCTACATAAAGCAAATTCATATTGTCAACCACATTTTGGAGGTGTTCGTGCAGATAGTCGTGTTCATAGATAGTTCCCATCATCTCTTTTTTGCTGAAATCTACAGGCACCAACGGTAGTCTATTAAACGGTTCTTCTTGAGGTTCGCACCAGATGTTAGTACCTACTTTCTCTAAACGCCAGTCGCAGTACGGGATAATAACATGATCAAATTCCAAACCTTTACTTTTATGGATAGAAAGTATGCGAACGCCATTGATTTCATCACTCTGTATCGTCTTGATATGCAGTCTATTATCCCATTCAGTTACGAAAGCATCGATATCTGTAGTGTAATCTGTAATGAAGTGATTAAGGGTGTCGTAGAAGGCGCAGATATAGGCGCTTTGATCGCTCAGTTTATGGAGGGCAAAGAGTGCGAACAAGCGCTCTACAAGATCAAATAGCGGCATTCTAACCAATTCATCGCTAGTTTCCACAAATTCTGATGGCAGAAATTGATTCATGTGTGCAATAAGAGCATTTTCTCGTTCTTGTCGATCATCTATCGATGGAATGACGAATAATTGCGTGTCGGTAACGCCTTCTGCATCGACAATCTTACGATATGATTTCACCAGATTAGCACGAGTAAGAATATCGTTGGGGTGAGTAAGCAAATGTAAGGCATCCATAATGACATTGACAGCCATAGACGCATCTAAACGAAAGGCTTCATCGCTGACCAATGGAATTGATGGATAATTTTTCATGAATTCATCGGCAATACTTTGAATATTACCATTAGTTCGCGTTAGTATTGCTATCTTGTTGTATGGAACACCCTGGTCGTGTAAATTATTGATAGTCTGTGCAGTAAGTTCTAGAGTACGGACAGACCAGTCTTCGTCTGCAAGTAAATGCATCTCTACTTTTCCTGCTGCAGGTTTTCCCTCAGGTACCCGCTGTTCTACATCGGCATAGGCTAACTTCATCTGTTCAGCCTCCAATGGATTTTCATTTTTGAGCTGATTATATTCGTAATCGGCTGCTACTCTGAAGAACAGATTGTTAAATTCGACAATGTTACGATTAGAACGGTAATTGTACATCAGTGGCTGTATCTGCAACTGCTGTTCATTGTTATCAAATTGGTTTTGTATTTCATTAAGTAGTCGCCAGTCGCCATCTCGCCATCGATAAATACTTTGCTTTACATCACCTACAATCAGGTTTTCCTTACCATGACTCATAGTTTCCTCTAATAACACCTTAAAGTTTTGCCATTGGATAGTAGAGGTATCTTGGAATTCATCAATCATGATATGTTCTAATTGAGTACCAATTTTCTCAAAGATAAATGGTGAGTCACTATTCTGAATAAGTGAATGGAGTAATGTCTGCGTATCACTCAGCAAGAACCGATTAGCTTCTTGATTCATCTCACGTACTTTATCTTCGATGCTATTGAGCAAACGCAGCTGATTGATATGTCGCATGGTGAGTTTTGCACTCTGTGCCATTCGCCAGATGGTAGGACGTTTTTCTTCCGCAAATTTGAGAAGTTGGAATAATTCTTCATTGACAGCTGTTTGCGCTAAATCTCGATTTTGACCAGACTTTTTGACCCAAGCCTTTGGGTCTTCCATACCTTTAAGCACGCGTGATGTGAGCAAACTTTCATCGTAAATCCCTTTTTTAAGTTTTACAAAATAACTACAAACACCCGAAGCTCCGTATGAAAAATCGGTTATGTCGAGGTGGTACGCTTGCAGTATATCCTCAAAAGTCGACACTATCATTTTTACTTTATCATCAGCATTATTAATAACATCCTTCATACTGTCTGTAAAAGTCTTGAAGAAGTTAGGTTCTGACAAGGTAGCGTTGAGCTGTTTGCTATGCTGCTTATAGTACTCTTTGAAAATCTGGATACCAAAACTCTTAATTTTGCCGATAACATTCCAACTTTTGTCATCATTGATATTTTCGCGTATATACTCCATAATCCAAAGTAGAAGTCGAGAAGTCGTGTTTAGATTCTCGATGAGTTCGTCGACAGCCATATCTTCTACTTGATAATCATTGAGCTCAATACGCAGATTTGCTGTTAAATCAAGCTCACGAGCCAAATTACGTAATACACTCTGAAAGAATGTATCGATGGTTTCTACACGAAAGTAATTATAATTATGAACCAATAACGAAAGTGCTTTGCCTGCTTGTGCTGAAGCGAGTTCGGGCGAAACATCGATTTCGTTCGTAATTTGCTTCAAATAGTCGACTGAATCGGGAAGTTGTTTCCAAATGCCATAGAGAGTGCTTAAAATTCGCATTTTCATCTCTTCTGTGGCCTTATTAGTAAAGGTAACAGCAAGAATATTGCGATAACAAGTAGGATCCTTGATAACCAATTTGATGTATTCCTTGGTCAAGGTAAATGTTTTTCCCGAACCTGCTGATGCTTTGTATACCGTTAATGGTTTAGGATGATTTATCATTGTATATTTTGTATATCTTTTATTTCTTTTATCAGGTAATATTAGGTTATGCCTAAATCGTATATGCTGATCTTGCATTATAAATTATGAAGCTATAGTATGAGCATTACCAACTTCTGAAAAGTTCGAAAGCAAACTTAACCCCCAATCCATCGACGTGCTTATTAGCAAAAGCCATGAAAGCTGCAAGAGTCATTACGCGTGTTTTGAAAGAATAACCGATTTCACCGTAAGCTTTTAATTTACTAACATGAAGCAGACTAGCATAGAGCGACTCACGCTCTACGTAATGGCCCAATATTGGTACCCAGTACAAGAACAGTAATGGCGATTCATAGGCAGCATTTGCACGAATATAATATTTGGAAGAATTATACCAGTGAGAATTAAGCAACTCGAAACTGCCAGTCCACTTATCGTTCCATCCACCGATGATATTTTCATCATAGAAATTCTCATAGTCGAGGAAATACCACTCTTTACTGCGGTCGGTGTAAAATCCACCACCTGTACGAAAACTCCATGATTTACGTCCAGCCATGCGATAAACATATTGTATATCGCTTTCAAAACGCTCGTATTCAAGATTTGCACCGATTAGTCCTTTAATACCTCGCTCATAACAGAGAGCTATGGCAGGACCACTATAACCAGTTGGGCGATAGATGAGTTTAGCATTAGGGGCAACGGACTTGAATCGGCCAGATTGTCCTAGGGCATTATAGCCAGATTTATCGACAGCTGAACGTTTGTGGCAGATAACTCCCAACTGCATACCTAGTCGGGTAGAAAAGTCATAATTGAAATATGTACGCCAATAGAAATCCTTGAAATAATCAAGATTCATCTTATCCCAATTAATAGAATCTCTTTTTTCCTGTTTTAAAGCATCTACGACAAGTGAATTGTTGATACGGTTACCATTGGCTAGTTGCAGACGAATATAAGCGTTCTTGCGATGGTTAAAGAATATCGTTGCAGGGATAGAATAATAGATTAATTGTTGTTTAAAGCTATAACCGGCTTTTAGTTCAAGGCTGATATCTGAATTTTCAGAAAATCTATAAGTGCCTCGTGCCTTAAACTTATAGGTTAATCCCCGACGAGAATTGTAGCCGAAATAAAGTGGATTAAAAAGTGGATTAAGTCGTATTTCACCCTGTTTCTTACTGCCAAAATGCCCTCTGATACGATTCCATAGATGGTCGGCAACATCATCGACGACATGATAAAATGGGGTAGTTGTCTTCACAATGGTTGTCGTCACTACTGTATCGACAGATTCGTGGATTGTCCCAGAAGCACCTACTACCATCAATGGTGATTTAGGATGGCTGACATAAGAAGAATCCGAAAAATGAGTACTGGGATGAGTGGTTTTGAACTTTATGGTATCAATATAAGTGGTGTCTGTATAATTTGTGGATGCTATTGGAGTAGGGGCGATATAAGCAGAATTGCCATGTTTTTTTTTCCACATTTTGGCTAATTCTCGGCTGTAATATTTGTCGTAAACAATAGTCTGTGCGTGAGTAAGAGGAAAAGGACGAACTATGTTCATTAATTCTGTAGATTCCACATTATTGATACTGTCTGGTAATGTCTTCTTTAGTCCGTAAGAAGTATAAAGCGAACACGATACACGATTTCCCAAGAGTTTAAAACTGCCATTAAGTCGACATTGGGTTGGGAGAATACTTTTCATATCTTCAGAAGACATCGTGAGTGAAAGATGAAAATTGATCATATCAAATTCTGCATCAAACTCTACAAATTCAACTCTTCCTGTTTCTGGATGTACAATGCAATGGCCCGAGACTAATTGCGTATTATGCGTCTTTGGCCGGAACTCAATATCTATAACATTGCCAACCATATGCCCTACATAATAACGATAATACTGACGGTTACCACGATTAAAAGGCGAAAGTAGACGCTCATTGGCAAACATATAGACGTCATAAATCTTTGGAGTCATGTACTGGCTCAACGTAGACATTGTGTGTCGACGGTGCGGAATGGTATTTAGAAAGACTTGCGTCTGCTGCTTGTAGTTATCAAGATCGTTAAAGATAACACGATTATAGTTCTCAAACATGAATTCACGACGTTTGCCGTGAGCCACTTCGTACATTGATGGAATGGCTAAGAGAAGTATATTTCGACGCTGGGTACGAATATAGAATCGATTGTAACTATAGGTAGTATCTGCTTTGATGAGCGAGGTGTCTATTGAGGAGCGATAACTCCATATACGACGAAGTATCTTTATATCAGAGTCATCACGATCTTCTGCTATGGCAGATAAAATGCCAAACAGTAAAAAGATAAGGATGTATAGATACTTCTTCGTGTTCATAACGAAGTCAAAGTTATAAAAAAAATCCGTGGACTCCAAACGAAAACCACGGATTTTCAAATTTATATCTTTTAACAAGCTAAATATTGCGTATTACTTTTTCAATCTTGACTATTAATTATATTGTTTAACCTAAATATTTCATCAATACACCAATCTTGCCTGATTCACGCAATTTAGTAATGCTCTTTTCACGAATCTGTCTTACACGTTCACGAGTGAGACCAAGCAAATCACCAATTTCTTCAAGTCCTTTTTCAGGGCAGCCAATACCAAAACAATCGCGAATAATAGTAATCTCACGCTCATTGAGCACTGTTTCGAGTACCTGATTTAAATCATATGACATACTCTCATGGTCAACTTCTTTGTCTGTACGACTGTCTTCGCCACTGGCCATAATATCCACCATGGAGTTATCTTCACCTTCCTGGAAAGGAGCATCAATACTTACATGTTTGCCACTAGCCATCATGCTTTGTGCTATCTTTTCTTCATCGATATCAGTGCGCTGTGATAACTCTTGAATAGTTGGTACTCGCTGATACTTTTGCTCAAACTTATTAATTTCTTGATTAACCTTGCTTAAAGAACCAACCTGATTAAGTGGAAGACGAACAATGCGGCTCTGCTCGGCAATAGCTTGTAAGATAGCTTGGCGAATCCACCATACTGCGTAAGAAATAAATTTGAATCCTCGTGTTTCATCAAATTTTTCTGCAGCTTTAATCAAGCCAATATTACCTTCATCGATTAGGTCAGTAAGTGTAAGTCCTTGATGCTGATACTGTTTAGCTACAGATACTACAAATCGCAAATTTGCTGTAACCAATTTTGATTTTGCACGTTCACCTTCGCGACCACCACGTTTAATCTGTTGTGCTAAATCGATTTCTTCTTCAATACTAATCATTGGTGCACGACTAATTTCGCCGAGATATTTATCCAGACTTTCACTTGAACGATTAGTAATGCTTTTTTGTATCTTTAATTGCCTCATACCAAACTAAAATTACCTCCTAAATCTATCTTTTTTACCTAAATTCAAACGTCTAACCTTCTTTTCATTATGAAAAACGTACAAAGATATTTATTTAAATTATACATTAATATATAATAAATAAATTTTTAGTAAAAAATAACATTTTAAGAGCTAAAATACATGATAATCCATATTTAAAACCCTTACTATCGCGCTTTTATTGTTATTACTTCATCTTTGTGAATTTAATTTTGTTTATTGATTTTTGGTTATTCGACAATTATTCGTAATTTTGCATTCATGAATCGATTGAAAATAACCTTTTGGGATAGAACAGTTCTGTCTCTATTATTTTTGTGTTTTACGTTAACTAGTTTTTGCCAGGAAACTCCTAATGAGCGTCAGGCTAAAAAACTCTTTTTTCAGACGTATCATCAGTTTACAAATCCGCAAGGTTGCTCGTTGTCTTATAAGTTGAATATTGCAGGTCTCTATAAGGCTAATGGCACGATTTGGACGAAAGGTAAAATGCAAAAATATATAGAGCCCAAATATGTAGGTTATCGAGATGGTGTAAACTATTATAAGGTAGATCTTAAGCGCAAAGTCATAGAGATATATAATGCTAATAAAAAAAGTAAATATGCTAGTAAGTTTACTTTTAATGAGCATGATTACGATTATAGCATTGCTAATGCTAAGGGGGGGCTTTTAATCTCACTCAACCTTAAAAAAGGAGCTTCTAGTTCTATAAAGCATGCCAAAGTGTTGCTTGATAAAAAGACTCTTTACCCGATGTCGGTCAAGGTTAAAGTGGCATTTATTTGGGCGACTATACATATTAGCCATTTTCATCCAAATATTCATGATAACAGTATTTTTCTCTTTAAAAAATCTGATTATCCAGGGTATACTTATGAGGATAAACGATAATTCTATATAAACTATAATATCTAAACCTAATTACACAATGAAAAAAAACGTATCAGTTTTAGTGTTACTTTTGTTGATGTTTGTTCCTTTTAGCATGCTAGCAAAAAGAAGTAACAAACATACAACCGATCGTGAGTATTGGTGCAGTCAAGCCTATAAGATGGCCAAGCCTGTACTTGAAAACATGGCAAAAGGTGAATTGCAAAAGAATATGCAACTCGAAGTTTCACCTACATGGGATGGACGAAATAAAAAGGTGGCCTATATGGAATGTTTTGGACGTTTAATGGCAGGTATTACACCTTGGTTGAGTTTGCCAGATGATAACACGCTTGAAAGCAAACAACGGAAACAGCTGAGAGAGTGGGCTTTAGAAAGCTATAAAAACGCAGTTGATCCTAATTCGCCAGACTGTCTATTATGGAAAGGTGAGGGACAACTTATGGTAGATGCAGCATACATCGCTGAAAGTTTCCTCAGAGGTTTTGATACATTTTGGACTCCGCTTGATGAACAGACTAAGAAAAGATATATCAACAATTTCTTAGGTGTAAGAGCTATAGATCCACCATATACAAACTGGGTTTTATTCTCTTCAACCATCGAAAGTTTTCTTGCTAAAGTTGGTGCACCCTATGACACATATCGTGTTAACTCTGCTGTGAGAAAAGTGGAGGAGTGGTACGTGGGAGATGGCTGGTATGCAGATGGACCAGACTTTGCTTTCGATTACTATAGTAGCTATGTATTCCATCCGATGTATCTTGAAACTTTAAAAGCAATGGATGAAGCTAAGGCTCATAATCGCATAGATTATAAGAAATATTGGGAACGCGAACTGAAACGGGCACAGAAGTTTTCTATTATCCTTGAGCGATTCATTTCGCCAGAAGGTACCTTTCCTGTTATCGGTCGTTCTACACCATATCGTCTTGCTGCTTTGCAGCCATTAGCTCTCATGGCATGGTATCAGACTCTGCCAAAAGATTTAAGTAATGGACAAGTTCGTGCAGCTCTTACTAAGGTAATGCATCGCATGTTTGATGAACAGAATAATTATAATGCTGGTGGCTTCCTTACTATTGGATTCTGTGGAAATCAACCTGGTACAGCAGACTGGTATACCAATAATGGTAGTCTGTATATGACAAGTTTAAGCTTTATGCCGTTAGGTTTGCCTGCAGATGCTCCATTCTGGACAGATGCTGCTCAGCCTTGGACTCAAGTTAAGGCTTGGGGTGGTCTAGCTTTCCCTAAGGATCATCGATGGTCTGATGATATCAAGACTAAAGATAGATATTAAAATGATGAATGAAGGTGATTCTCTTTAAACTGTGAATAATGAAAACCAATAAGAGCTTAAATATCTCTAAC
Source organism: Segatella bryantii (assembly GCF_022024215.1). Taxonomy (NCBI): domain Bacteria; kingdom Pseudomonadati; phylum Bacteroidota; class Bacteroidia; order Bacteroidales; family Prevotellaceae; genus Segatella; species Segatella bryantii. The sequence continues at coordinate 1,181,007 of NZ_CP091798.1, forward strand.
AAAATATACGAACTTGACTTGGCCCGGTTAAGTCAAGAACTTAAGTTTGTATCGTATCATGATGGCGAAATAGCTCTTGTGGATAGTATCGTTAAGGAGAAGCATCTTCATAATCTTCATCTGAATGCATATTGTGTAGTGTTAGTATCGCAGGGTAATTGTAGCTTTGACTTTAATGGACAAAGTCAACATTTACACGCGGGTGAGGTGGTACTTGCTCCTCCTGGTTCTACGCTTAAGGACTATGATATGAGTGATGACTTTAAAGGTAAAGCTATCTGTTTATCGTCAGATATCATTCACTCTCTATTAGGCAGCAAAATAGGCCAATGGAATCTCTTTGTTTACGATCAGAAGATGCATATTATGCAGCTGACAGAATCTTTTCGCCAACAGTATTTGTGCTATTATGAGCTTATTCGATTTAAGGCAAAATATGCCAAGGGGACAAATCGGGTAGAGGCTATGCGAGCAATTATCAAAGGATTATTGTTAGATATGTGTAGTGTTATGGATGATTATCTGAGTGATACCAAGGCTGACCATTCACATGGCAAGATACTTTTTGATCGTTTTATCGATCGACTATCGTCAAGTTCTGTCAAATATGGTCCAGTATCGCGCTATGCAGCAGAATTATCGATTACTCCAAAATATTTATCGATGCTATGTAGTAAATATAGTAATAGAACTGCAACTGAATGGATCAGGCAATATACAAAAGAGGATATTCGTTTTAACCTCTGTAATACCACCTTATCAATGAAAGAAATCTGTAATAAAATGGGATTTGCTAATATTTCTTTCTTTGCAAACTATGTGCATAAATACTTTGGTAAAACTCCTGGAGAATTACGGAATGAGAACAAGCGATAAGCTCCGACAAAAATAAATGAGCAGCACTCGCTTCAGAAGGTTCTGTATAAAATGAAGCTGTGTGCTGCTCTTTAGCTTAGAGAGATCTTTTTAAATGCAGTATGGTATGTTTATGTATTGCTAAATATATGTATTTTTTTAAGAGATCTCACTTTAATAATTAAAATTTGTAATCGATACCAAAGCCTATAACCCCATTCGTGCGTTTAAGAGTTTCTGTGCCCGACAATTTAGTATCGTAATAATTATCTACTTGCTTCTCATAATCACTATAGAGAGTTGTAAAATATCCAGCATTGATGCGTACATGTTCATTAACGTTGACCGCTACACCTGCACCAATTGAGTAGCTATCACATGCAAACGATGTATTAGTTTGGTAATCATCAGATAGTCCATAGTCTGTACGTTGGCCGCCAACGCTTACAGTCCATGTTTTATTAATATCATACTCGACACCTGCCAAAAACTCATTTGTTCCTCTCTTTAGCGCCTCTTGGCGATTATTAGACATCTTTGCATGTTTATCGTCAAACCAATGATATTCGAGTGTGGCACGAAGTTTAGGAGTAAACTCATACCCAGCAGCAATGCTTAGTAGTGCAGGTATATCATAACGAGTCTTGTTGCCATCTTTAAATGCAGACAGTAAGCCGTCAGGATCACTATTTACGGAAGTACTGTTAGGAATATTCAGTTTGGTACGGAATTCATACTTGGCTGTCAATGTGAGTGGACCATTATGATAATTAGCACCTAATATTGGATTGACTCCCCATCCACTCTGGTCGCAGTCTAGCTGATAGTTAATCAATTCTGCAGTCCTGTTAATTCCCTGAGAAGCAAGTCCTTTAATAATGGCATCTTTAAGTGTAGCTTTGACGTGCCCACGATAGTATCCTTGATAATAGCTGACACGAAAACCTACAGAAGCAGAAAAATAATCGCCTATCTTATGGGCAAAACTTACTTGTGCTCCATATATATACTGTTTACCCTTAACTTGTGCATCGATATCATACATTTCAGGGGTAATAGAGCCTGAAGATTTGGCGATCCCAGCCATAAGAGGAGCTATAAACATCGGCAAGCCCTCATTATAACGTACATAGCCACCACTACCTACGATACCCAACATAGCTGAGATAGCCCAATTATCCTTATGATAAGTAGCAAAAAGACCAGGGACAAAAGGAGCAGAAGCCTTACCATGGAAAGTTTTGGTCTGGTTTTCTTCTGTATAAAGTGGGAATGTAGACTCTATATCACGATTCTGAGTAGGTATCTGCCAATTAAATGAGAGTTGCCATCCTTCGTGCCCCCATACTAAGCCAGCAGGGTTACTATAGGCTGCATCGACTTCAAAAGAAGCACCGCGAGCCATCATTCGGTCAAACGCGATATGGTAGTTCGTATTACTCATTAATCCGCCAGCCATAGCTTCGCTACAGCACGCCATCATAGCAATCATTCCGCACACTTTCAATCTTTTCACTTGTTTTGGTAATGCATTCATTTTTGTTTATTGGTAAATTTATTGCTTATTAAAACGTAGTATTTCTGTATACGATTCAATATTTAAGATAAAAAACGTTTGCAAAAATATAAAAAGACATGGACAAAAAAATGTAATATGAAAGCGTTTTTCTATGGTTTTCCCATATACTAAAACTTTGTGGAAATATAGATAAAAACTCTTGATTATATGGAATAAAAATGAAGTTACAAAAGTTTTATAACGTAGGTTTGCAGAATAAAATAACAATGATCGATTTGTATAATTAAGTTGGCTTTTACGCTTTTATATCATATATATTTGGAAGTATATGTTTTTTTGTTAACTTTGTAACATGGTTTGGTGATCATTCAGATCATCAGCGCATCGTTTATCTTGGAAAGATATAATCTAGCATTAATTGATAACATGAAAAAACTATTTGCAACAATCTTATTTGGAATCGTTTGCTTTTTTGGTTATTCATTGCAAGCTTCATCGCAAACAGCTGTATCTCAACCAACATTCAAGGATATAGCCGAGGCATCCCTTAAGGCCTTTTATCTTATTCGTTCGGGTGTACCCATCGAAACACAGTATGCTGGAGAATACGCCAGACCTCTAAGTCACAAAGATACCCATGTGCTTATTCATCCTTCGGCAGCATCCCTTGATAGACCAGCTGGTACTGTGATATCCTCGCCTTTAGGGTGGTATGATGCAGGTGATTATAATAAGTATGTGGTAAACTGTGCCTATTCCTGTGGATTAATGCTTCTGGCGTATGAGCAAATACCCGATTACTTTAAACAGCATGGATCAAATATTCCAGAAAGTAGTAATAGAACAGCAGATATACTGGATGAAGTTATGTTTAGCCTGAAATGGATGCTTACCATGCAAGATCCAGAAGATGGAGGAGTATATCATAAATTGACTACTCCACATTTTGAAGAGTTTATTATGCCATCAGAATGTAAACAACAGCGCTATGTTGTACAAAAAAGTGTAACTGCAACATATGACTTCGCCGCAATTATGGCGCAAGCAGCCCGTATTTTTAAGGGAAATCTTGATTATCCGGAATTTTCTACCCAGGCTTTAGTTGCTGCTGAAAAAGCATATAACTGGGCTAAAAAACATCCATATGCCTATTATGACCAAAACAAAATAAATAATACATTTAAGCCTGCTATTACTACAGGTAGTTATGGTGACAATAATGCTAGTGATGAATGCTTTTGGGCATCAATTGAACTTTTTTTAATGACGCATAAGTATACTTATTATTTTGAAGCTATTCGTAATCAACCATTTCAAATGAATGTGCCTTCATGGGCTTCTGTTGCTACTTTAGGTTCGCTGGAGGCTATTGTTCATGGACATGGTATACTACACGATAAAGCTATCATCAGATTACATCATTTTGCCAAACATCTTGCGCGCTTATCAATGAAATCATCGATAGGAGCAAGTTTCGGTACTCGTCCTCAAGATTTCTACTGGGGAAGTCTTGCTAATGCGTGCACACAAGGTTATATTTTATTGATGGCAGATAAGTATCATATTGATAAACGCGCGAGCCGCAAATCGTCACGCCAGGAACATCGATTAGTGGATAAAGTTCAAACAATAGACAAAAGTAAATCTGTAGCAGCTTCATCGATGCCTCATCGTAGGCATTGTCGTTCAACTCAAAAACAGAGCAAACGTAGTAGGATTAATTCTTTGAAAATACGCCGCAGTAAACAGCGCAAGGAGTCTAATGATTATAAAGCTATCGCTCGCGCAAATATGCAATACATCTTAGGTCATAATCCTACAGGCTATTGCTTTGTAACAGCCATGGGCATCAAACCTGTCATGCATCCTCATCATCGTTTATCGGCAGCAGATGCTATAGCAAAACCATTTCCTGGCCTGTTGGTAGGTGGACCAAATCCAGGGCAACAGGATAAAAAAGATTTGGATAAGATAAACATTCTTTATCCAAGTAAGGAACCTGCATTATCATATCTCGATGTTACAGAGTCTTATGCTTCTAATGAAATCGCAATTAACTGGCAGGCTTCTTTAGTAGCACTTGCTTCATGGCTGGCAAGTTTAGAGTAGACAATTCATTAGTATGCCAACATCACCAACGAATACTTACTTATAATGATAGAATACCCAAAATAACAATATATTTGTTTGAATTATACTATATTTTACCTATTTCTTAGTATTGCAAATTCTTAAGCATCATGGTATCTTTGCATCGCTTTCGATAAAGAATTGAAAAGTTGAAGTATTGATATAAATAATAGGTATATGGTAAAAAATAATAAGGTATTAACGATTGGATTAATGATGCTGTCATCGCAGATGGTTGCAGCAAAGATAGTATCACCTTCTACTAAACTTAATAGTGAAGATATAACTGCATCGAAAGATAGTAGTAAGGGCTATTTTTCTGAGCAGAATCTTGATAATGTTGTTGTCATAGCTAAGTCAAAAGCTAGGAAATTGCAAGAGCAAGCTTATGCGGTATCTGTAGTAGATCTATCAAAACAATATACTACAATTAAACCTCTTGATAAAGTTCTGAATACAGTAAGTAGTATTCGCGTGCGAGAAGATGGAGGAGTAGGAAGTAACTATACTTTCTCTATGAATGGTTTTAGTGGCAATCAAGTAAAATTTTTCCTTGATGGAATACCTATGGATAACTTCGGTAGCAGTTTTAATCTTGCCAACTTATCTGCGAATATCGCAGAACATATAGAGGTATTCAAAGGAGTATTACCAGTCTATTTAGGAGGTGATGCACTTGGAGGAGCTGTGAATATTGTAACTCGAAAGAATGCAAATTACCTTGATGCAACTTATTCTATAGGTTCATTTGGTACACATAAAGTAAGTTTAAATGGTGCTTATACCAACACAAACACAGGATTTACTATTCGTACGAATGCATTTTATAATTACTCTAAGAATAATTTTAAAGTATATGCTCCTATTGTCGACTTAAATACAGGTGAGCAATTAGGGGATGAATGGGTAAAACGTTTCCATGATCAATATCAGTCTGGTGGTTTAAAAGTAGAGTCGGGTATAATAGGTAAGTCGTGGGCGGATTATTTTCTTGTTGGAGCCATCTTGTCTGCAAATGATAAAAATATTCAGACTGGCGCTACAATGGATGCTGTATATGGTAAACCTACAACCAAGAGTATTTCTTTCATTCCTAGTATCCGCTATCATAAAACTAACCTCTTCATACCAGGTCTCGATCTGTCTCTTTATACAACATACAGTATAGTTAATACTAACAATGTAGATACAGCTGCTGTAACTTATAATTGGCGTGGAGAATCAATTGCTAGCAATAGTCGTGGTGAAGGATATCTAACTAACGCTACAATCCATGAGCGTCAGTGGCAAGTTAATGCTAATCTTAATTATGTGATTGATGATCATCAGAGCATTACTTTTAATCATGTATTCAGTAGTATGCGACATAAGCAAGATGATAAAGAATATCCTGACTATGCAATGAATAATATCTCTCAGTATCTCACAAAGAATATTTCAGGGCTAGGTTATCAACTACGATATGATCGATGGAATGTCAATGTTTTCGGAAAGGCTTATTTCTTACACACATCTACTCATAAACTTATGGATCAGTTCCTCGAAACTGAGCATTATGAACAAGTGAAAAATAACAAAAGTAAGATCGGCTATGGAACTGCTGCTACCTATTTTATATTACCTTCATTGCAGTTGAAAGCTAGCTTCGAGCAAGCTTATCGTATGCCTGAAGCAGTTGAAATATTTGGTGATGGATTTATTCAAAAAGCTAATCCTGATCTTCGTCCGGAGATTTCTAGAAATCTGAACATTGGTTTACTCTTTGATCAGCAGATTGATGAACATCACCTTATGGCTGAAGTAAGCTACATCTATCGCAATACAAAAGACTTCATTCTGAAAGGTGTAAGTCTTACTAGTGATCCAACTACTTCTTATGAGAATATAGGTAAAGCCATAACTAATGGTTTAGAAGCAAGTTTACAGTATAGTTGGCGCAATAATCTAAATGTAGGTTTTAATCTTACTTATCAGGATATTAAGGACAGACAGAAGACAGAGACTGTAGACAATTCGTATGTAGATACAGGTGTATCAGAGAATGTAACTTATGGTCAGCGGATGCCTAATATACCATATTTCTTTATGAATGGTGATGCATCATGGAATTTTCACAATATACTAGCTAAAGGCAATACCTTGACATTGGGCTATAATTGTGATTATATCTATAAATATTATCTAAGTTTTCCTGGCTTGGGACGTCCTACAAGTAAGAAATATATTCCTACACAGTTCTCACATAATGCATCGCTTACCTATTTGATGAATGAGGGTAAATATAGTGTATCTCTTGAGTGCACAAATCTTACGGATGAGAAACTCTATGATAACTATCGCCTGCAGAAGCCAGGTCGTGCATTTAATATTAAATTCCGCCTATTCCTCTCTAAGATGTAATTATATAGCCAATTTAACATTTAAAAGAATACAAATAAATATGAATTTTCAGACAATTATCAAAAATAAAATACAATCTATTGTCTTAGTATCTTCACTCTTAGCAAGTTTAACGTTTCTTGCTTCTTGCGATGACGATATGGGCAGCACAGAAGTTGCTAATGAACCTTATGTTATGGCACTTGGTATCACCAATAGTGGCACTACTACATACTATGCAGTAACCACTTCAGATTTGATGGATGGTACTATCGATGCTATCGGGAAAGGTCTCGAGCAGAATGGTTATCGTGATTATCAACAAGCAGAACAAACCATCTTTTCGATTGGTGGTTTAGGTGTAACAGAGGCTGTAGGTATACAACGCGATACAGAAGGATACATTCAGGAAGTAAGTAATTTCCAATTCAATAATACTCCGATTGGATTTTGTCAGGTTGATAATAATACGATGGCAGCACTTGAATTGCCTACATCTGCAGGAAAAAATCAAAATCTAACTTTTTACAGCGTTGATATTAAGTCATTAGCTCTTAAAAATAAAATAACAACAACACCTGTAGCGCCAATGGATGAAGAAGAATGGCCTTCTGTAACGGGCATGGTTTACGCAGGTGGTAATCTGTATGTAAGTTATGTACCAATGAGTACTACCACCTTTGCAACACCAGCTGTAGATACAGCTTACGTAGCAGTATATAGCTATCCTGATTGTCAGTTCAAGGCTCTTATTAAGGACCCTCGTTTTGGCAATATAGGCTCATGGAATGCTTTCAATGGACTCCAAAAGGATGAAAATGGCGATATTTATGCGATGTCTAATTCGTCACTAGCTAATGGCTTTTCACAGTCTACTAAAAACTCAGGATTTTTAAAAATTAATTCTGGAGAAACTAAATTTGATCCAAATTATAGTTTTGATTATCAGGCATTAACTGGACAGAAAGTTGCACATTGGCTTTATTTAGGTAACGGTAAGGTTTATGCAGAAGTAACTACACGCCTGGATGCTAGTGCATGGAGTGACGCCGATCTAAAGTGTTGTATAATCGATCTTGTAAACAAGACTTCACAGGATATTGTAGAAATACCTATACACAATGGTAGTGGTGGTCGCCGATTCGTTGCTTTCCAAGAAGGCAATTATGTCTATGCTCCGATAGGTACATCAGAAGGACTCTATGTATATCGTACGGATATTACAACAGGTCAGGCTGTAAAAGGTGCTAAAATAGCTGCAACATTTGTAGGAGGACTCTTCAAACTTGATTAAATTTATAAAATTGTTTCAAAAGATGCAGCAAACAAAGCCCTCGGTATGTAAAAGACATATCGAGGGCTAAATTTTTATCTTAAAGTGTAATTACCACTTTAAATAACCATATTTCTCTTTGTACCTTATTTGCAAAGCATTAATGATATTTTGCCAAACTAAATAGCCACCTGCGGCTATGGCAGCAAGTGGGTTCAGAAAAGTAATAGTAAGCCATATACCGACTACTGTATTTTTCTGACCTAAAGCTTGACCTGCTGTAATATTATCACCATATGGCTTACCTACTGCCTTTCCTATTGCAAATTGAATTACAGAGATGAATAGTGGCGAAATCAGCAATGCTAACAACGTGAAGCAAGAAACGGTAGAAGCGAGAATATTATGCATCGTTACACCACTGACAATGGTGAGATTGAAGCACCAAAGATAATAGCCTAAATTCTTGGTTTTACGTACCCAAATAGCTAATGGATTTGCAAACTTTCGAGTGAGGAAGGCTAAGGCTAGTGGAGCTATTAATACTATGAATACACGCTTTAGAATCATGCCTGACATAGTAAGAAAAGGAACGTTGGCAGATGGCTCTACTAAAGGAAAGAAGAGTGGAATAATAATACTGGTTACACAGTTGGCTATAATTGTGTAAATGGTAAGAGATGTAATATTTCCACCTAGTTTTTCTGTAATAACAGCGGCAGCTGCTGCTGTCGGACAAATGACACACAAGAAGCATCCTTCCCATATTAATTTCGCTTCTGGATTACTAGTATACATGATAATCAGTACCAACAGACCTGAAATTAACGTCCGTAATCCCTGAAGAATAAAATGCCATGTACGAGGCCGCATCTCTTTCACTTCAATTTTACAGAATGTAACATAAAGAATAGTGAAGAGTATCCATGGCATGAGTCCTTGCAATGCTGGGCCACAAATCTCTCCTACGGGGACGAGTATTGGAGTATAGTAGAATAGGCAATATATCGACATACCTACAGCTATCGCGCATAGCAGGGACCACTTTTTGAAAATTTGGATAATATTCATGAATTTACAATCTTTTTGTATGATTGCAAAGTTACTAGTTTTTTAGTAAAAAGTATGGTCTTATTTATGTTTCTTTCATTTTATATAATGAAATTACTCAACATTGCCCAATCCCCAATTAAGTATCTGTAAAAAAGTGTTTACATCTTGCGAAAGAATAGCATTGGCTGTTCTAACTCTTGGGCATTACTTGTATAAAACTGATTGGCCGCAACTGCGGATCTGATTTGATAATTAGATGTGTGGTGGAATATAGTCATGATGTTTAATGTTGTGTTCTATAATAATGTGTTTTTCTGTGGTTGGTAGGGGGGAAGCGGGAGTTGTTTACTTCCCGCTTTCTACAGCTTGAGGTGTCCAGTTCTTGAAGAATCTGATAACCTTATCTTTGCTATATCCCTGTCCTTCTTCAAGAAAACTTGAATCTTGAATATGAAGTACATCCCCTTTAGAATTTAATACCACAAATACCGGATAACCAAATCTGCTCGGATTACCCAAACGTTTGAGCATAGCCTCTGCTTGTGCATTTTTTTCTGCACCAGTAGACTTTCGAGGATTATAATTGACATGAATATACTCAAAGTTATTGGCAATAAGCTGGGCTATATCTTGGTCTTTTGTGATAAAATCTGCAAAGCGAAGACACCAAGGGCACCAGTTACCACCTACTTGACATACTATATATTTATGTTTGCCCTTTGCTTTAGAAAGAGCCTGATCGATTTGTTCTATTGGATTGATAGTCTCATCATAGACCTTTTTCAGTGGGGTCTGTGCATAAACAAAGGTTCCTAAAAGAACTACTATACTTGTTACGATAATTTTGCGAATAGTCATCTTGTTTTTTTTACTTGTTTTTTATAATTGTGCCAAAGCTTTATCTAAGCCTTCTATATCTTCTTTTGTAGTTGCCCAACTTGTTACAAATCGACACAAAAGATGCTTGTCATCAATCGGTTCCCAAATTTCAAAAGCAATATGCTTCATCAAGTGCTCTTTCTGTGATTTAGTTAATATAACAAATTGCTGGTTGGTAGGGGAGTCTACCCCCATCTTAATGCCATGTCGGGCAAACACTTCCTTTAGTTCCTCGGCACAGTTAATTGCATGTTTTGAAATCTTGAAATAAAGATTATTTGTAAACAGCGTATCAAACTGAATACCAAGCATTCTTCCTTTGGCTAATAAAGCACCATGACGTTTAACATGAGTAAAGAAGTAACGTGGTGCACGCATATTAGTAAATACCACAGCTTCACCAAACATTGCACCAACCTTGGTTCCACCAATATAGAATACATCACAGTGAGAAGCTAAATAAGGCAAATCAAAATCGCATTTTTGAGACATAAGTCCATAGCCTAATCGTGCTCCGTCTATATACAAGTAGAGATGATGTTTGCGACACACTTCATATATATCTGCTAACTCCTGTCGAGTATAGATGTCACCTAATTCAGTAGGCATAGTGATATAAACCATTCTAGGCTGTACCATGTGCTCGTAAGTTTCATCTGCTAAGAAGTTCTTCATGTAATGGTCTATTTCTTCTGCTTGAAGTTTACTTCCGTTACTTGGAATGTTAAGCACCTTGTGGCCAGAAGCTTCCACTGCACCTGATTCATGTACACTAATATGAGCAGTTTGAGCTGCAATTACACCCTCATATCCTGCACAAAGTCCGTCTATAACAGTTGCATTAGTCTGTGTTCCACCAATTAGGAAAAAAATCTCAGCTTGTTCTAGTCCACAAGCCTTTTTTATTTTTTCTTTAGCACTCGTGCAAAATGCATCAAATCCATATCCGGATGTTTTTTCACTATTGGTTTCAACAAATCTCTTCAATATTTCTGGCTGCACGCCATTGTCGTAATCACTTTCAAACGATATCATTTTTACCTTAGCCTATTTTGTTTGCTTCAAATGTAGTAATTTTTTATGGAAGACTAATTAAAATCGAGCTTAAATTTACATTTAGGCTTAAATTTCGCTGTAAGAAGGCAAAATTAAAAGTATATTATTTCAAAAAAAACTATTTATCTAGGTATAGTCACACCTCTTGTATTTTTGGTTTCATCGATAACAAAGATACTGTGTAGGCTACCCACACATTCTATAGTTCCCAAAGTGTTAAGCATAAATTGCTGATATGCTTTCATATCGCGTGAATATACTTTTATTAAAAAGTCGTAATCACCACTTGTATTAAAACATTCTGTTATTTCTGGTATAGATTGTACTGCATCCATAAATTCTTGAATAAGTTTCTGAGTGTGTTGTTTAAGCCTGATATTACATAACACAAGTATTCCGTTGCCAACTTTCTGCGGATCTACGACAGCCATATATCGTTGTATATATCCCTCACGCTCCAAACGCTTTTGCCTTTCAAAGGTTGGTGATGGTGAAAGGTGAACCCGAGCTGCCAATTCTTTGACGGTCAAATCAGAATTTTGTTGAAGAATTCTCAATATCTTGATATCAACATCATCTAATGTGTAATTACTTTCCATATAATTTTCGATTAAATTGATTTAATTGTTTTCTATAAGTTATTCAAATCCTACTTGAATATTCCTATATTGCTCATATACGCAGAATTTTATTCTGCTAAAACATATTATTTGCTACAAAGTTAGTATATTTTTCCGAATATTCAAGAAATTTTGTCTTGCTAATATTTTTTTTCTACTTTTGTCAAAGAAATAAACATAGAACAAAATTATCGTATAAATAAGAAAGATGACAAACAAGAACATTGTAAAGACTAATGTGTTGGGCTATCCACGCATAGGTAAGGATCGCGAACTGAAGCGAGCACTAGAAAGCTATTGGAAAGGAAATTCCACAAAAGAAGAGTTACTCGAAGTTGCAAAAAATCTTCGTGCGGAGAATTGGAAACTAATGCAGCAGGCAGGTATAGATCTAATTCCAAGCAATGACTTTTCTTTGTACGACCAGATGTTGGACATGAGCTTTATGCTTGGGGCTATACCAGAACGTTATGATTCTTTATGTCAGGATAAGCTAAAATTATATTTTGCAATGGCTCGTGGGTATCAAAAAGATGGACAGGATGTTATAGCTATGGAGATGACTAAATGGTTTGATACGAACTATCATTACATAGTGCCAGAATTTACTCACGATATGCTATTCACTTGCTTCGATACAAAAATCGTCGATGAATTTATGGAAGCTAAATCGCTAGGTATATTGACCAAGCCTGTGCTTATTGGCCCCGTTAGCTATCTTCTTTTAGGCAAAGAGAAAGAAGAACATTTTAACAGACTTGATCTCTTACCTAAGTTGCTTCCAGTTTATGCAGAATTGCTAGAACAGTTGAAGATTAGAGGAGCTCAGTGGATTCAAATAGACGAACCATGTCTGGTTACTGATTTAGATGAACGTACTAAGAAAGCATATACTGAAGCTTATAACTATTTGAGTGATAAGGTTAAACCAAATATTATTTTAACCTCTTATTTTGGTAGTCTTGGGGATAATGAATCTTTGGCTATTAGTCTTCCTGTTCAAGCAATTCATGTAGATATTGTAAGAGCTCCAGAGCAGTTGAACATAGTTAAGCGTTTACCAAAAGATAAGATACTCTCACTTGGTCTTATAGATGGACGCAATATTTGGAAAAGTAATCTTGAAACTGTCCACGAACAGGCGCATGAGGCAATATGTACTTTAGGACATAATCGTGTTATATTAAGTACAAGTTGTTCGCTACTTCATGTACCATACGATCTTGAAGTTGAACATAATGAGCAAGTCTTACCGAAAAGTATCAAACGATACATGGCTTTTGCACGACAAAAAATAGACGAATTAACATTATTGAAAACACGTACTACAGGTCAAATCGTTGATTCATGTATTAAGGCTTTTGTCACCAACGAAAATGATATGCGAAGCAAGCGTCAATCTGAAGAAATCCACGATGATGCTGTAAAAAGTCGTATTGCTGCGATACAGTCTTCTGACTTTAATCGAAAAAGTGAATATGCTCAACGAAGTATAGTTCAGCGTAGACATTTACACTTGCCACAATACCCAACAACTACTATAGGATCTTTTCCTCAAACTTCAGAGGTAAGATCTTGGCGTGCAGCTTATCGTAAAGGACATTTAACAAACGAGGAGTATACACGTCTTTTGGAGGAAGAAACACGTAAGTGTGTTAAGTGGCAAGAAGAAATAGGCCTCGATGTGCTTGTTCATGGAGAATTTGAGCGCAATGATATGGTTGAATATTTCGGTGAACAATTAGATGGCTTCACTTTCACACAGAAGGGCTGGGTACAAAGTTATGGAAGCAGATGCGTGAAACCTCCTATAATATATGGTGATGTGAAGAGACCTCATGCTATGACTGTTAAATGGACAAAATATGCACAGTGTATTAGTAATAAACCGATGAAGGGAATGCTGACCGGTCCAGTTACAATTCTCGAGTGGAGTTTTGTACGCAATGATCAACCACTCGAGGATACTTGCAAGCAAATTGCATTGGCAATACGTGATGAAGTTCTTGATTTAGAGAAAAATGGTATAAGTGTTATCCAAATAGACGAACCTGCTATACGTGAAGGATTACCACTTCGCCGCAAAGATTGGGATAATTATTTGAAATGGGCAGTAGACTGCTTCAGATTGTCAGCAGCAGGAGTAAAGGACGAAACTCAAATACATACTCACATGTGCTATTCTGAATTTAATGATATTATTAAACACATAGCACGAATGGATGCAGATGTTATTACTATCGAATGTTCGCGCTCACAGATGGATTTACTCGATGTCTTCCGAGAATTTAAATATCCTAACGAGATAGGACCAGGTGTTTATGATATTCATTCTGCACGTGTTCCTGCAGTCAATGAAATGGTTGTACTGCTTCATAAAGCCTCAAAATTAATACCTGCCGAAAGGTTATGGGTAAATCCAGACTGTGGACTTAAAACACGAGGTTGGAAAGAAACTAAAGCTGCATTATTGAATATGGTACAGGCAGCAAAGGAAGCAAGAGCTATTTAACAAAAAATCCTGAAAGAAGCATATTCTTAAATAATATGCTATCTTTCAGGCATTTTCATTGCTTTAAATCTACAATTTTAGTTATTTACACTTATGCAACTTCTATTTTCTTCGTGCTACGGGGCTCATCTTTAGGATTAAGCTTTGGCAATAGTATTTCAAGAACACCATTTTCTACCTTTGCAGAAATTTTATCTTTATCAACATCTTCTGGTAGGGTATAAGCCTGTTGATAATTTGAATACGAGAATTCACGACGAATATAATGTTCTTTCTTGTTTTCCTGTTTATGTTCCAATTTGTTCTCAATAGCGATATTCAAATTTCCATCGTTATCTAAATCCATGCGAACAAACTCTTTCTTCAAACCAGGAGCAGCGATATCCATAATATAAGATTTTTCATTTTCTCTTACATTAACAGCTGGTGCAGTAGCGTTGATGCGTGGCATTAAGTCGGTATCAAAGAAACTGTCATCAAACCAATTGTTTAACCAATTCTGTTCATTGTTTCTACGAGCTAACAACATAATTAATACCTCCAATTATTTTTTTATCCTTTATTTATCTATTGAAACTATTACTTAATTTCAGGCTCATCTGCCTTAAATCTAGCTTTCGTTTCACTTGATATTATGCAATGAATATGCCACCGAGTAGTATTATGCCGATTTGACATCAAAGTATAATTATTTTAAACTTTTCTGCCAAAATAGCAGTTTTATATGTGTAGATAAATAACTTTATAATGATAGAGGACTTTTGTATATCTATATTTTTAATATAATAACACCTATTTATCATAATGCCGATTATGTTCTAATATGATAGTTAGTCGCGGAGTACTTTTTTAGTAAGCGTCCAATTTCGACCCTTGTGGTAAAAAACGACCCTTTTTAACTTTGCATGGTCAATAAATAAAACGATTATGCAAACAGACGAAAGAACAATTTCAGATGCAGAACTGGAACGATTATGGTTTCTGTATCAAATGGAAGGTGCTCCAAATAATATTCCGCTTATAGAGTTCTGTGTTAGTCGCGGAGTGCCTTTTTATCTTTTTGATCGATATGCCAATGAGCATATCAAGAATAAAATTGAGCCAGTAACTATAACAGGCCTTCCTGTGCCTCAAAAGAAACGTGGTCGTCCTCGAAAAATTCAAAATTCAGAAGCATGCGACCAATTGGCTGGAAATTCCCCAAAAATGAAAGCTAAAGTATCAGCTGTTATACAGTTGTATTCATCTTTATGTCCAGAAATCGTAGACGCATACGACTTATCTATTATGAAACAGGCTTATTATATGAACGAGAAAACATTCTATAATAAAGATTACTACTTAAAGTTAATACTTAAATAAATTATTCTTTAAATTATCTATTTTTTCTCTAGATTGATATTTATTAGACTGCTCTATATCTTTGATGTTATCTTGATGTTTTCTGAATATGTACATAATTATTATGATAAATAGCCAAAAGGCATTTTAGGTTATCTTGCAGAGAAAATATTGAAATTTCTCTGCAAGATAACCTAAAAATCATTTAATAGCTCTTATTTATGTTTTGCTGATTCTTTCATAAATAAGTATGAAGGCTTGTATCCCCCTGCATCTACGATTATTTTTTCAAAGACAATGCCAGCATCTTTAGGATGTATTGTCAAAGTATGCCATTCTCCCGCTTTACCGGTTTCAACGGGCAATTCAATGACATTTTCAACGACTCTCCTTGCGATTGTTGGATAATATTTATTGTATATATTCTCAGGTTTTTCGTTCAGATCTCCATTAAAATTAACGGTTTTAACATTGCATCCATCAAGCGCTACTTCATATTCCATTCCTCCTTTATTCAAATAATCCAATGTAGATTTCACTATAACATGAATTTTAAATGTATTTGCTCCATCTTCCATAGGATTTAGACGAAATCTGTAGGTTAAAGACGCATTATTTGTCGATTCTGTATATGGTTGAACAGCCATACCGCTTAGGGTTCTTCCTATGAAAGGAAGTTCTTTCCATTGAGCATTATTGGCATCAGATTTACTATAATAATGAGCGGCCTCTATTGATATATATGCCGTTTTATCATCAAAAATATATCCACCATTCTGAGGAGCAGATAAATGCATGAGTTCTGGCAATTTGTTTTTAGGGAACGCATCATTCCACGAAGTATAGCCTATATGTTTTTGATCCATCATATGGTTCCATTTACCTCCTGCAATCTCATGATTGTAACTTGCACATAGTAATGAATCTCGAAGAAATGCCTCTTCTGCTTTTTTAGCCCAATTTTCACAAGAGATATCACCAAGTTTTGCCAAATAGTGATTCATAGCCACAGCATAGTACATCTGATAAAGATTAGCCATAGCTTGGATAGGAAAAAGAATAATCTGTTTATAGGTATCATGAAGATTACTCGGCAACTCGTTATATAGTCTCAAAGCTTCTGCTTCTAGAGTCATATACTCTCCTACTACTTCTTTCCATTCACCAGTTTCTACATTATATGTATTAGCATCAAGCATCTCTGGAGTGACTCTACCATTTAGCCAACCATTTTTATTAAGCAAATCTGCTGCTTGTTTTGCATATTTAACTCCCAATTGCTGGGCACAGAAATTTTGGGTATGTTCAATTACATCTGTACAAGAAAATCTATCAGGATTCCATGCCATGTCAAGAAAATAGCTTATAGGATATTCCATAGGTTTGAGATCACCTACATTTAGTATCCACATTTTCTGAATACCATGATTGAAGGCAAGCGACAATTGCTCTTGCATATTTTGAGTAGGTGTAACATTGAGCCATTTAGTATTGCGAGGCGCTCCCACATAATCTACATGATAATATAATCCCCATCCTCCTTTATGATTAAGATCCTTTCCGGTAGGTACACGTCTGACATTTCCCCAGTTATCATCACATAACATCATAATAACGTCATCAGGTACACGCATACCTTTGTCGTAATAATCCATGACCTCTTTATACAAGGCCCAAACTTGTGGAGTTTTTTCTGCTTTTTTTCCTGTTACATCTGCTATAATTTTACGTTGATCGTCGATGATATTCTGCATGAGTTTTATGTTTCCAGTACCATCCATTTCTTCGTCGCCATCCCCGCGCATACCTATAGTTACCATTGTTTCCCAATTTTTTGCACGCTCTATACCTCCTCGCCAAAACTCACGTAATTCTTTTCCGTTTTTCATATAGTTCCATTCACCATGACCTTTTCTTCTTTTCCAGTCTTGTTGTGCACATGCCATAGGTTCATGGTGTGATGTGCCCATTATGATTCCCATCTTATTTGCTAATACACCATTTTCAGGATCATCATCATAAAACGCATTTCCCCACATAGCTGGCCACATATAATTGGCTTTAAGGCGAAGTAAAAGCTCAAATATATGTGAATAACACTTGTGATTTTGACCTCCAAATTTCTCATTACTCCACTGTGCAAAACATGGATGCTCATCATTAATGAATATACCACGATATGCTACAGCAGGTTCACCATCTGTATAAATTCCTTTTTTAAAATAAATATTCTTATGTTTTTCAGCTGGCACATCTAACCACCAATACCAAGGTGATACGCCTATCTGTTTAGATAATTCGTATACACCATATATAGTGCCTCTTTTATCACTGCCCGCTATAATTAGAGCTTTTTTTACCCCCTTCATAGGATTATCTACCAGCTGAATAATATATTTCTCATGTTTGCCGACTAATGATTTCTTATTGATTTTGCCAGTAGCCATTAGTTTCTTTATAAAACTGGACTTTAAGCTACCAATGATTATGCACGAACTGCATGTAGCGGTCGACTGCAATGTGGGTTTATTACCAGTAACTGATTGAAAGTCATTTTGTAAATTATTGATGGCCATTTGTATACCCTCATCTTCTAGAGAGTCACATAGCAAATTGACAACTTGCCCGTTTTGTGCAAGGGCAAACGATTCTACGCTAGGCGCATATGAAATAAATTTTTCAGCTGAAAATGATATTGTAGCTGAAAACATACAAAATACAGAAATAATTAGTCTTTTCATTATTAAGTTGATTATTTAAGTTTTTAGACTTATATTATGAGTAAAATCGCAATTGTATTGCGAATGCAAAGGTAATAATAACTCTTTGATTATTTTTTGCGAATATTTTCAAATAGTTTATCTATTGTTACATTAGATAAAAAAAGGCACTCAAATAATGAGTGCCATCGATAGTTTTTAAAATTTTACCTAGAAAATATAAACATTATCTAAGTTTTATTTCACAATTATCAAGAGAATCAACTATAGCTAGACTTTCTACACGAATGCCCATATTTTCAAGAACCTCTCTACCGTGTTGAAAAGCTTTTTCTATGATAAAGCCCATGCCCACTAATTCTGCCCCTGCCTGCTGACATATATCTGCAATACCTTTAGCAGCATTTCCATAAGCTAAGAAATCATCTATAAAAAGAACCCTATCGTCGGGAGATAAATATTCTTTGGCAATTACAACATTATAATCACGTTGCTTCGTAAACGAATGTATTTTTGTGCGATACATATTATCCATTGTAGAAGGAGTCTTTTTCTTTGCGAATACAACAGGTAAATCTAGTAGTAAACCTACGATAATAGATGGTGCTATGCCACTAGCTTCAATTGTAAGAATTTTAGTAATTTTAGTATCCGAAAATAGTCGAATAAACTCGATGGCTTCTTTTTTGAGTAAATTAGGATCCATCTGATGATTAACGAAACTGTCTACTTTTAAGATACCTCCAGGAAGGCATTTGCCATCCTTCAGTATACGCTCTTTTAATATGTCCATTTCTCGCTTTTTAATATTTGATGCATGCAAATGTACAAAAAATATTTTAATTATCTCAAATTTATCAAGTGCATTAAACCGCATTTTTGAATTTTACGGACAAGAACCCTCATGAGGTTTGCGTATTTGAAATTGCGATGTAAGAATGTCTCAAATACGTGAATTTTGAAGAATTTTCGTATCTATCTGAATATCAACACGTTACACATTTAGCATTTCTTCGATTCAAGAAATGGGCGCCAAAACCACAGGTCCTAGGGGTCGAAAGCTTAGGGTTGATGCGATAAGGTCATAGAGTTTAGCGAACAAAGTCTTAGCTTTCGACCCCTAGGACCTGTGGTTTTGGCGGGAGAAAAAATCGAGGGGAAGAAAAAAGACCAAACAGGCCGATCAAAAGTTGAATATTTTGAGCTAGATGACGATTTTTGAAAACGCTGTTTTTTAACAAATTATTTGACAGCAGATCCATTACAGACAGAAAATAGTCAAAACTATTAACTCATGAATCCACTTTAAAAACAATAATAATGTTGTTTACACAGTAAAAAGATATAATATGGGGAATTAGATCAAATTACAATTCATCTAACTTAGAAACAATTTTATTCATCTCATCGAATCCTTTGGACGTACAGAATCCTTGAATAATGACAACCAAATAATTACGAATTATGGAATTAATACTCAAGGAATGATATAATTTTTGATTCATGACATTGAGCATAGTTATATTTATTAAATGTGTAAGCACATCATAATCAATATCATTTCTGAAGTATCCATCCTCTATTCCTCGAGTGATAAACTCTCTTGTCTGAAGTTGATCTTTTTCATGCACCTCCTTATAATATTCTATGACTTCAGGAAATTTATCGTGCAAATTACTATAAAACTCTGAACTAATTTTACGATTGTTAGTCATCTTTTCACGGAAGTATTCTAGTAAAATATCCATTACACTATGTCCTGGCTGGCTAGCATACTCCTTCATTTTGATATTAAATTCCTCAGTTCGCTTGACACATGCCTGGTAGACTAAAGTCTTTTTATCAGTAAATAGTTCATACATAGTACGTTTAGAGATACCCATTTTACTAGCGATATCATCCATTTTAACGGTCTTAATACCATTAACTAAAAATTCCTCAATAGCCACATCAAGTATTTTACCACGCAACTCAATGCGGTATTTAGACATACCTTTAATTCTCTGAATCTTAACTGCTCGTGTCATAAAAGTAAACGTTTACGTTGCAAAGTTACAAAAAAAATGAAAAATGCGTTACTTTTCTATTGTTTTTTATTAACTTTGTAAACAGACTACAATAATTAAGGTAAAAATGCATGTGTTGCACAAACACCTTCTAAAAACTTCTAAACCAAACGACAATTTATGGTAAAGATTACAAAGGAGGCAGCGCTCGCCTATCATGAGAATGGGCGCCCTGGAAAAATCGAAGTAAAGCCTACTAAAGCTTATCGTACACAGACAGATTTAAGTCTAGCGTATTCGCCTGGCGTGGCATTTCCATGTCTGGAAATCCAGTCAAATCCTAATGATGTCTACAAATATACCGACAAAGGTAATCTCGTTGCTGTTATAAGTAATGGTACTGCAGTATTAGGCCTTGGTGATATCGGTGCTATGAGTGGTAAACCAGTCATGGAAGGCAAAGGATTGCTCTTTAAAATTTATGGTGGTGTAGACGTCTTTGATATCGAGGTTGATGAAAAAGATCCAGAAAAGTTCTGCGAAGCTGTTGAAAAGATTGCTCCAACTTTTGGCGGAATTAACCTTGAAGATATTAAGGCTCCTGAATGTTTCTATATTGAAGAAAGACTAAAAAAGACGCTTGACATCCCTGTTATGCATGATGATCAGCATGGCACTGCTATTATTTCGTCTGCTGGGTTGATTAATGCACTTGAAGTAGCTGGTAAAAAAATTGAGGATGTAAAAATCGTTGTTAATGGTGCCGGCGCAGCAGCAATTAGTTGTACAAAATTGTATTGTGCTCTTGGAGCCCAGCGTAAAAACATATTAATGCTCGATTCTAAGGGTGTTATTACTAGTGATCGTGAGGGTTTAAATGAACAGAAAAAGTACTTTGCTACAGATCGTCGTGATGTTCATACTCTTGAAGAGGCTATTAAGGGTGCTGATGTATTTTTAGGTTTAAGCAAAGGTAATGTCCTGACACAGGACATGGTTCGCTCTATGGCAGACACTCCTATCGTTTTTGCTTTGGCTAATCCTGTTCCTGAGATAAGCTATGAAGAAGCTATGGAAAGCCGTCCTGATGTACTAATGAGTACAGGACGTAGCGATTACCCTAACCAAATAAACAATGTTATTGGTTTCCCATATATCTTCCGCGGTGCTCTTGATGTTCATGCAAAAGCTATCAATGAAGAAATGAAACTTGCTGCGGTTCGTGCTATTGCGGACTTAGCAAAACAGCCTGTTCCAGATATCGTAAATTCTGTATATCATGTAACAGATTTAACATTTGGCCCTAAATATTTTATTCCAAAACCAGTTGATCCACGACTTATTACTGAAGTAAGTGCAGCAGTAGCTAAGGCGGCCATGGATAGTGGCGTCGCTCGTGTTTCGATTACTGACTGGAATGCATATAAAGATAGATTACGCCAACTCTTGGGACAAGAAACCAAGTTGACACGAAAGATTCATGAAACAGCTCGTCTTCATCCACAGCGTGTTGTTTTTGCAGAAGGTGGTCACCCTACAATGATGAAAGCTGCTGTTCAGGCAAAGACAGAAGGTTTCTGTACCCCTATTTTGCTTGGTAATCCAGATCGCCTTAATCGTTTGGCCCACCGTCTAAAGCTTGATTTGAGCGAAATTCAGATTATCGATATGCGTGCAGACCAAGAGCAAGGACGTCGCGCTACTTATGCAAAGCATTTAGCAGAAAAACGCGCACGCGAAGGATTTACTTTTGAGGAAGCTTACGATAAGATGTATGAGCGTAACTACTTTGGTATGTCAATGGTAGAAAATGGTGATGCAGATGCTTTCATTACAGGTTTGTATACCCGATATAGTAATACTATTAAAGTAGCTAAGGAAGTTATTGGTATTCGTAAAGAATATAATACATTCGGCACAATGCATATTGTTAACTCTCCTAAGGGCGTTTATTTTATCTCTGATACTCTAATTAATCGTCATCCCGACCAAAATGTACTTATTGATATAGCCAAACTTAGTGCGCATACTGTACGTTTCTTTAATGAAGAGCCTGTTATTGCTATGTTAAGTTATAGTAACTTTGGTACAGACTTAGGTGGTAGTCCAGTTAAAGTACATGATGCAGTTGCCTATATGCAAGAAAAGTATCCAGACCTTGCGATAGATGGTGAAATGCAAGTTAATTTTGCTCTAAACAAGCAATTACGTGATGATAAATATCCATTTACTCGCCTTAAAGGTAAGGATGTCAATACTTTAGTATTCCCAAATTTAAGTAGTGCTAATGGTGCATATAAATTCCTTCAAGGTTTGAGCCCTGATTCTGAAATCATTGGTCCTATTCAGATGGGATTGAACAAACCTATTCACTTTACTGATTTTGAAAGTAGTGTAGCTGATGTGGTAAATGTTACGGCTATAGCATGTATTGATGCATATGTAGAAAAAGTAAAAAAATACAATGATGACTAATCATATTAGTAAAAACTAATTATTAGCGTTTAAATAAGGTATAAGTCCTTCAGACTCTTTCTGTCTGAAGGACTTATTTATATATAGCAAGAACTATATAATATAGTAAACTTTAATCAAGTAACATTTATTCTGTGTAAAATTAATATTTTTAAAAAACACTAAAGAAAGGTCATTTTAGGTCCAAAAATACTAAAATTAAAACGATTGCATTAATTTCTTTTTAAAAGATGTTAATGTTAACGCACACAATCATATCATCTTAAAAAAAACTTGGAAGATGTTTGCAAACTATAAAAAAAGATTTAAATTTGCTACCGTTATCCTGAAAACAATCTTTTTACCTTAAGAAAAACTAATACCTATTGAAGATTTGGAGCGGTTGCCTGCGAAGGTCATCGCTTTTTTTTATCAAACATAGGCGACAATCTATAATATTTCTTAAAAAAACATTTTTCTGTTAATTCATTCTTTATTAATTAAAAATATATTCGTAATTTTGCAGCCGATTTAGTCTGTTCGGGCTCAAATAAGTGTAGACAAAAGTCGACCGCCTGGCAGAGAAAACCGTTTATATTATAAAATAATGTACGCAATCGTAGAAATTAACGGTCAGCAGTTCAAAGCTGAGGAAGGCAAAAAGCTTTTCGTGCACCGCATCAAAGATGCAGAAGCTGGCAAAACTGTTGAGTTTGACAAAGTTCTTCTTGTAGACAAAGAAGGCAATGTCACAGTAGGTGCTCCAACTGTAGATGGTGCAAAAGTAGTAGTAGAAGTAGTGAACCCACTTGTTAAGGGTGACAAGGTCATCGTTTTCAAGATGAAGCGTCGCAAGGACTATCGCGTTCGCAATGGTCATCGTGCACAGTTCACTGAAGTAACAGTTAAATCAGTAATCGCTTAAATTAGGAGGATTTCAAGATGGCACATAAAAAAGGTGTTGGTAGTTCTAAGAACGGTCGTGAGTCTCATTCAAAACGTTTAGGCGTTAAGATCTGGGGTGGTCAGAGCATCATCGCTGGTAACATTATCGTTCGTCAGCGTGGTAATAAGCACTATGCAGGTGAGAATGTTGCTCAGGGTAAAGACGATACTCTTTACGCTCTTGCAGATGGATTGGTATACTTCCACAAAGGCAAGAAGAACAAGAGTACAGTATCTGTTCTTTCACCAGAAGCTTACGCAGCTAAAACAAAGGCTGAAGCTTAATTAAAGATAATATCTTATTCCAAACAAACAATAGAAGCCAACTCTATGGAGTTGGCTTTCTTCGTATGCATTATTTCCACCTTACTGAAATTGTATAATTCACTTATCAATTTTTATATTTTCTACCCTGTTCTTGATCTTTATTCTTTTTGCCAACTATTTTTCTAAACAAATTTTTGGCTATTCCCTATGTTTTTTGTATTTTTGCGATTAAATATAAAATAAAATTTTAAAGAAAAAGTATAGAATATGCTTACACTTAAACTGATCAGCGAAAATACTGAAAAGGTGATCAAGGGCCTTGAGAAAAAACACTTTGATGGTGCACGAGAGGCTATCGAAAAAGTTTTGGAATTTGACAAAGCACGTCGCGAAGCTCAACAGAAGCTCGACAATAATAAGGCCCAGCAAAATCAGTTGGCCAAGCAGATTGGTGGATTGATGAAAGAAGGCAAAAAAGACGAAGCTAATGCCATAAAGGAACAAGTAGCTGCTCTTAAGGTAACAGATGCAGAACTTAAGGCCGAAATGGACAAGGCCGAAAAGAATATGACAGAAACACTGTTATCTATCCCTAATGTACCAAATGATGATGTACCAGAAGGTAAAGATGCAGCTGATAATGTAGTAGTTAAAGAAGGTGGACTTAAGCCAGAACTTCCAGAAGATGCTCTATGCCACTGGGATCTTCTGAAAAAATATAATTTGGTTGATTTTGACCTTGGTGTTAAAATTACCGGTGCTGGCTTCCCAATATATCTTGGTAAAATGGCTCGTTTCCAACGTGCGCTGGAAGCTTTCTTCCTAGATGAGGCTCGTAAAAGTGGATATCTAGAAGTTCAACCTCCTTATGTCGTTAATGAAGCTTCTGGTTATGGTACAGGTCAGCTTCCTGACAAAGAAGGTCAGATGTATCACGCAAACCTTGACAATCTTTATCTTATCCCTACTGCAGAGGTACCTGTTACTAACATTTTCCGCGATGTTATTCTTGATGAAAAGGACCTTCCTATAAAGCGTTGTGCTTATTCAGCGTGCTTCCGTCGTGAGGCAGGCTCCTATGGTAAAGATGTACGTGGTTTGAATCGTCTTCACCAATTTGACAAAGTGGAAATCGTTCGTCTTGATACTCCTGAGCATTCATATGAAAGTTTGAAAGAGATGATGGATCACGTAGAAGGCTTATTAAAGAAACTCGAATTGCCATACCATATTCTTCGTCTTTGCGGTGGTGATATGAGTTTTACATCTGCTATCTGTTATGACTTTGAGGTTTGGAGCGCAGCTCAGAAAAGATGGCTTGAAGTTTCTTCAGTGTCTAATTTTGAAAGCTACCAGGCTAACCGCTTGAAGTGTCGATTCCGCAGAAGTGAAACTAAAAAGACAGAGCTTGTTCATACTTTGAATGGATCTGCTTTAGCTCTTCCACGTATAGTAGCTTCTATCATTGAAAACAATCAAACCCCAGAGGGTATTCGTGTACCTAAGGTACTTGTACCTTACTGTGGCTTCGAAATGCTTGACGATAAGAATTTCGATTAAAAACTAAAATAGATATAGAGTAGAGGTTAAACCTTACCTCTACTCTATTTTGTTATCAACTCTCTCATAAGATCTATTTTTCTATCTAACTAACTCCTCAATTTTATACAAGAAACAAATATAACATTTATAATACCAGTAAAACTAAAAGAATGAACAAGATCGTAAGTAAACAGCAGTTCTCTGAAAGAGTCTTTAAATTTGAAATAGAGGCTCCTTTGATTGCAAAGAGTCGAAAAGCCGGCAACTTTGTAATTGTACGTGTAGATAAAAAAAGTGAACGCATGCCTTTGACTATTGCTGATGCTGATGTCGAGAAAGGTACAATTACTCTCGTTGTACAAGAGGTGGGACTGTCATCTACTAAACTTTGTAACCTCAGCGAGGGTGATAACGTAGCTGATATTGTTGGACCTCTTGGAAATCCAACTCATATTGAAAATTTCGGAACAGTTATTTGTGCAGGTGGTGGTGTTGGTGTTGCACCAATGCTTCCTATTATAAAAGCCCTAAAAGCTGCAGGTAACCGTGTACTCTCCGTTCTTGCGGGTCGTAATAAAGATCTTATTATTATGGAGGATGATGTACGCGCAAATTCTGATGAAACTCTCATTATGACAGATGATGGTAGCGCTGGCGAAAAAGGAGTGGTTACTGTTGGTATAGAAAAGTTTATAAAGCAGGAGCACATCGACAAAGTATTTGCCATAGGGCCTCCTATCATGATGAAATTCTGCTGTCTTCTTACTCAAAAATATAATCTACCTACTGATGTATCGCTTAACACTATTATGGTGGATGGTACCGGTATGTGTGGAGCTTGCCGTCTGACAATAGGTGGTAAAACCAAATTTGTCTGCATAGATGGACCAGAATTTGATGGTGCCCTTGTTGATTGGGACGAAATGTTCAAGCGAATGGGTACATTCAAAGCTGTAGAGCGTGAAGAGATGGAGCACTATCAGGACCATATTAATCAAGTCGATAATAACTTGGTTGTCGAAAAAACAGATATTGCGATGGACGTAGAGCCTACAAATGAAACTGTAGAAGAACTTACTGATCGTAACTCTGTATGGCGAAAGGAATTACGTGCTTCTATGAAACCTAAAGAACGCTCTGCTATTGACCGTGCAATCATGCCAGAACTCGATCCTGTGTATCGTGCAACTACACGTTTGGAAGAAGTTAATATAGGATTAACAAAAGAACAGGCACTACTTGAGGCAAAACGCTGTTTAGATTGCGGTAAACCTTCATGCGTAGAAGGCTGTCCTGTAAATATCAACATTCCTTCATTTGTTAAGAATATAGAGCGCGGCCAGTTTCTTGCAGCTGCTAAAGTCTTGAAAAATACATCAGCCCTCCCTGCCGTTTGTGGACGAGTTTGTCCACAAGAAAAGCAATGTGAAAGTAAATGTATTCACATTAAAATGGGTGGTAAAGCTGTTGCTATTGGCTATTTGGAACGATTTGCTGCTGATTATGAGCGACAGAGCGGACAGGTTGCATTACCACAAATGGCCACTCCTAATGGCATTAAGGTTGCAGTTGTTGGTTCTGGCCCTGCGGGGTTAAGTTTTGCTGGTGATATGGTAAAGAAAGGCTATGATGTATTTGTATTCGAAGCACTTCATGAAATAGGAGGCGTACTGAAATATGGTATACCAGAGTTCAGATTACCAAATCGTATTGTTGATGTAGAAATAGAGAACCTTCGTAAAATGGGAGTTCATTTTATTACAGACTGTATAGTCGGTAAAACTATTTCTGTAGAGGAGTTAGAAGAAAAAGGATTTAAGGGTATTTTTGTAGCATCAGGTGCAGGCTTGCCTCGCTTTATGAATATACCTGGCGAAAATGCCTTAAATATTATGTCTTCCAACGAGTATCTTACTCGTGTAAACTTGATGGACGCAGCAGACCCAACAACAGATACCCCTATTAATTTGGGTAAAAAGGTAATCGTTGTTGGCGGTGGAAATACTGCAATGGACTCATGTAGAACAGCTAAACGCTTAGGTGCAGAGGTCGCTATCGTATATCGCCGCTCTGAACAAGAAATGCCAGCCCGTCTTGAGGAAGTAAAACATGCAAAAGAAGAAGGTATCAACTTTATGACCCTTCACAATCCAAAAGAATATCTTGTAGATGAGAATGGTGCAGTAAAAGCTGCAGTTCTTGAAGTGATGGAACTAGGCGAACCGGATGAATCTGGACGTCGTAGTCCTGTTCCTACAGGTGAGACAGTTACTATGGAATGTGATCAGGTAATTGTGGCTATAGGTGTTTCACCTAATCCACTGGTACCTAATAGTATTCCTGGTCTGGAGCTAGGCCGCAAAAATACAATTGCCGTAAATGACGAAATGCAATCATCACGTAGCGATCTCTTTGCAGGAGGTGATATTGTTCGTGGTGGTGCAACTGTAATTCTCGCCATGGGTGATGGACGTAAGGCAGCAGCCAACATGGATAAGAAGCTTCAGGCTGATGTTTAATTAAAATTTGAAATGAACGCATTTTATACAGTATTATTACTCCTACTAAGTAATACATTCATGACATTAGCTTGGTATGGACATTTAAAATTACAAGAAACAGGGGTCAGTAACAACTGGCCTCTGTTAGCTGTTATCGCATTTAGTTGGGGTATTGCTTTTTTTGAATATTGTTGTCAAGTACCCGCAAATCGTATAGGTTTTATAGATAATGGTGGACCTTTTACATTGGTACAACTTAAAGTTATTCAGGAAGTAATCTCATTAATAGTTTTTGCTATTATTGCTAATATTCTTTTCCAAGGACAGAGTTTGCATTGGAATCATTTTGCAGCATTTGCATGTTTACTAGCTGCTGTTTATTTCGTTTTTATGAAGTAGAACATGGAATGGTAAAAAAAGTCAAAACTTTTGTTCTATTACTAGAAAAAATGTAACTTTGTATTTTAGATTTAAGACATTATAACTGAATTAAATCCAAGAGAAGAAAATTATTAATAAGCAAAACTAAGAACTATGAGCAAATATTTTGCAGAATCAGAATTAATTATAAATGAAGATGGAAGTGTCTTTCACTTACACCTTAAACCAGAGCACTTAGCTGATAAAGTTATTCTTGTAGGAGATCCTGGCCGAGTTGCTTTAGTTGCTTCTCACTTTGACTCAATTGAAGATGAAGTAGAAAATCGTGAATTCAAAACTGTTACGGGAACTTATAATGGCAAGCGTATTACTGTGCAAAGCACAGGCATAGGATGTGATAATATCGATATTGTTTTAAATGAATTGGATGCATTAGCGAATATAGATTTTAAGACTCGAACAGAAAACCCAGAACATCGTGAATTGACGATTGTACGTATCGGTACATGTGGTGGTTTACAACCTAATACCCCTATCGGAACCTATGTTGCAAGTGTAAAGAGTATTGGTTTTGATGGACTGCTTAATTTTTATGCTGGACGAAATGAGGCTTGCGATTTAGATTTCGAAAAAGAATTCAAGAAGCAAGTTTCTTGGAATCCACAAATTGGCAATCCTTATGTATCTGTAGCAGATAAAGAGTTGGTAGATCGCATAGCGGGCGATGATATGGTTCGTGGTGTAACTATCGCTTGTGGTGGTTTCTTTGGACCACAAGGTCGAGAATTACGTCTACCTCTAGCAGATCCTACTTTGAACCAAAAAATTGAAAACTTTGAGTATCAGAATCTTCGTATTTGTAACTTTGAAATGGAATCATCTGCAGTTGCAGGTCTTGCTAAATTGATGGGACATAAAGCTACTACAGTATGTATGGTTATTGCTAATCGATTGGCAGGTGAAGCTAATTCTAGTTATAAGAATACTATAGACGGTTTGATAGAAAAAGTACTAGTGAGAATCTAATTATTTAGAGATAAAAAAACATGACAAATCAATCTATTTGCGCCCTTGCCACTAAAGCAGGTGGCGCAATTGCTATTATTAGAGTCAGTGGCGATGACAGTATCGCCATAACGGACCAGATATTTCAGGGTCGCAAGTCATTGACAGAAGTTAAAGCAAATTCTGTGCATTATGGTAATATTATCGACAAAGAAGGAAATACAATAGATGATGTTCTAATTTCTGTATTTCATGCCCCTCATAGTTATACTGGAGAAAACAGCATAGAAATCAATTGTCATGGCAGTATATATATCGTTAAGAATATAATACAAGCACTTATTGAAAAAGGATGCCGTCAAGCTGGTCCAGGTGAATACACCCAGCGTGCATACCTTAATGGTAAGATGGATTTAAGCCAAGCTGAGGCTGTTGCAGATCTAATAGCAGCTACTAATAAGGCTACACATAAGCTTGCACTTAGCCAACTTAAAGGTCACTTTAGCAGCGAGTTAAGTACACTTCGCGAACAACTTCTTAAGTTAACAAGTCTATTAGAATTAGAACTAGACTTCAGCGATCATGAAGAATTGGAATTTGCAGATCGCAGTGAATTACAAGCATTGGCAGAAAAAATAGATAAACGTATTACCACCCTAGCCCATTCATTTGAAACAGGAAGAGCACTTAAGAACGGTATACCTGTGGCTATCATAGGAAAGACCAATGTAGGCAAAAGTACTCTACTCAACCAGCTTCTCCACGAGGAAAAGGCAATCGTCAGTGATATAGATGGAACAACACGAGATGTTATAGAAGATACCATTGATATTCATGGAGTTAATTTCCGTTTTATTGATACAGCTGGTATTCGACAGACAGAAGATAAAGTAGAACAAATCGGAATAAAGCGGGCATATCAAAAGCTTGAAGAAGCAACTATTGTATTGTGGATTTTAGACAATCAACCATCTAAAGAAGAAGTATTAGATATCCAAAATCGTTCAAAAGAGAAACAAGTAATTATCTTGAGCAATAAGATGGATATTAAGCCACAATCTAGCTATAACTTCTATGACTTTAGACCATTTGCAGAATTACAAATTAGTGCCAAAGAAGGTATAGGTATTACAGAATTGGAACAAAAACTTTATGAAGCATCTGATATTCCAGAAATCGATGAAGATAGTATTATTGTTACCAGTGCCCGTCATTATGAAGCTTTAATAAGGGCAAAAGAAAGTATTGAGCGAGTCATAGAGGGTATGAAAATGAGCCTAAGTGGTGATCTTTTAGCTGAAGATCTTCGTATATGTTTGCAAGAGCTTGCTGATATAACAGGAGGTCAGATTACAACTCACGAAGTTTTAGGAAATATATTTAAGCATTTCTGCGTGGGAAAGTGAACCCACTGCAAAGAAAAATATAAAATCTGCAAATAAACCGCTGTAAATCGCTTATTTTCAAGTGTTAAAGTTTGTTCGGCTGTTTGCAGATTTATAGAAGAGTTAAATAGATTGCTTCCACATGTTAGATCTATAATTCAGGGAAACACCTAACTATCAGATCAAGTCAATGAGACTACCGGAGTTACTGCCTCTATAGCTGTAGCTCCTTTTTTTGTATCTTTTTTGTGGATTACTATAAATAGTAGAATCATGTGCCTCTAATTGGCATATCTTAAAAGTATCTTTGCACAATAAAACGTGCATAGTATGGAAATAGTTGATTCATTTGAGAAAGTTATTAAACCTGTATTATGGCTTGTCAGGTCAAGACAACCTATAGCTGATGTAAGCAGGTTTGTCTATGGAATCGGTGTAGAGTTGGGGCAGCCCTTAACCGTTCTTACTTTTGCTAAGAAGGAAATACAAAACGAAGTATTTGCTCTTATAAGAAAGGATTGCCTTGATGGTGCATCCGACGAACTTGAATACAATTGGCTAGAGCAAGAACTGTCAGAATATAAAACTCATGGTTTTCTGTGGCATTCAGAAGAACTAAATGATTATTTACCGAATGGATTCTTTTGGTCCAATTACGTTCAGTTTGATGCTGACGGCTGGCTGTCTTTAGCTAATTGTAGCTTTAATATCATTCTTGTGGATGACCATTGATTATTTGTACCTTTGCACCGCTTTTTCGACGTAACCGATGGAAGGAAGAAGAGTAGCCTGTCTATGTTGCGCGAAACTAATAATCATTAAATGATAAAATAATACAATGGATTTGATTAAAGTTGCTGAAGAAGCATTTGCAACCGGTAAGCAGTTCTCCGATTTCAAGGCTGGTGATACTATTACTGTTGCTTACAAGATTATTGAGGGTTCAAAAGAGCGTATCCAGCTCTACCGTGGTGTTGTAATCAAGATTGTAGGCCATGGTGACAAGAAGCGTTTCACTGTTCGCAAGATGTCAGGTACTGTAGGTGTTGAGCGTATCTTCCCTATCGAGAGTCCGAACATCGAGATCATCGAGGTGAACAAAGTCGGTAAAGTACGTCGTGCTAAGCTGTATTACCTCCGTAAACTCACTGGTAAGAAAGCACGTATTGCAGAGAAGCGTACTGTTATCAAGAAAGAGAACTAAAAAATCTTCAAGAACGAAATCAAAAAGCCTTGCTCACGCAAGGCTTTTTTTGTTGGGGATTTTCACCCCTATACCACTGTATATTAATCTAAACAATTGTATCTTATTTGTATGCTTTATTTCAGATCAAAACTCATCTCCACATCACGGGGTGGCAGATAGGCATGTTTATCACACGTTTGGTAATTCACGGTACAGATAACCTTTCCTTTCCCGCTACCCTTCAACCGCTGACGGAACATCACATCACCCTCATAGATGGTGGTGCCCGTTGAGCCGAGATTCTTGAAAGAAGGTATCTGCAACTCACCCACCTTTTTCCAATCACCTTCTGTCTGGATATCAAAGGTAGTGGCGATATAAGGATCCTGGTCTGATACAAATCCATAGATATGGAAACCGTTGTGCATCTTCACACGAATCACTAATTCCTTGTCACCGTTTGGCAGATCATTCACCACGCCGGAGATGAGCACGGGGTTGTCGCGGTCGGTAGTTCCGCTAATCTCGGGTGTCTTCTGCTCGGGCAGCTCGTTGTATTTCAATACCGAGTAGTCGTTACCCGGCACGTTCTTGTCCTGCGAGTTCACCAGCCACAGCCATCCGCCGCTATATAACGGGCCACCTCGGCATCGAGCTGCTGGCCGGTGAGACGGCGCGACAGCCTGACGGCCAGCCTGCGGGGAGCCTTGAGAAGGGCGCGGTTACCGATGCCGTTGTAGGTGTGCGAGCCAAGGGCCAGGTTGAAGAAGGGGCGCAGCAAGTCGGGATGCTCGCGCTTCATGAGCAGGCGCCGCGGGTTGTCGCGCAGATAGTGCTTCCAACGCTGATACTCGTCGTGGGTGCGGAGCACCAGGTCGTTGTAGCCAGGCTCAAAAAACAGCCCGTGCTCAGGGTGGCTCTCCTTGATGGCTTGTTACGACTCAGTCGCAACATACCCTGGAGCAACCAGGCGCCGATAGGCCCTCCCGCAACCCGTCTTGAAACCCCTGATGATGCCGCTCAGCCCGCATGCCAGCGGCTCGCTGATGAAAAGGATTCCATGCAGGTGGTCGGGCATCATCTGAATCCCAAAGACCTTGACTTCGGGATGGTATCGGGGGATGTTCCACCACTCATTCTCTACCGCGCGCCCCAGTTCGGTCAGCTCCAGACGCGGATCGGCGGCGCTGCCACAAACACGGCCCAACAGCGGGCGCCGACCTTCGACAGCCATCGTGACCATATAGATGCCGCGACGCGTGTAGTCATGACCTACAAAACGGCGTTTCATCGAAGGTTTCTTCTCTCCCGCAAATAGTTTTCGTTTTTCATAGCTTTCTTTGTCCATGCCCGCAAAATTACAAAAAAAGAACCAATTATGACAGGCAACAGCCCGAAAAAAAAGGAATGGCGATATTCTTGAGGGCAACAAAAAAGGCAGACCCGCCGGGTCTGCCTTATGCTATTGGTATGTGATTCTTTTCAGAACTTAGCCATTTTTACTTCAACAGCTCATCCAGGTATTTATAGAATTCCTGGCTCTCGCCCACAATAATCTTGTTGATGGTGCCGTCGGGATTGATGATGATCTTGGTGGGATAGGCCTCTACGGCATATTTCTCGGGTGTGCCGTCGGCCGACTTGTTGTAAACGTGGAGCCATGGCAACTCATTGTCCTTCACGGCTTTTTTCCATTTCTCTACGGCGTCGCTACAGTCAACGCCCACAATCTCGAATTTGCCACGATATTTCTCGTAATACTTCTTCATGTCGGGCATGCCCTTGATGCACCAGCCGCACCATGAGCCCCAGAAGTCGAGCACCACATATTTGCCCCGCAACGACGATAGCGTGAGCGGCTTGCCGTTAATGTCGTCGAGCGTAAAGTCGGGAGCCACGACACCGGGCTTGATGGCCTCTTTGGCAGCCTTGGCCAGACGCTCGTTCTCGGCATTTTTCAGCATGGCATCGATGACCGGCTTCATGCGGCCGTTGCGTACATAGTAGTTGAGTCCTTTCACTACGGACTCCAGACTGTCTGACTCTACCACCTGCAACAGGGTGGCGCTCACCTCGCTGCTGGGATGGCTCTTGATGTAGTCGGTCATCTCTTTCTTCAACTCGGCATACAGTTTCTCCTGCGACTCAATGTAGGCTGCCTTGTTGGCGTCCATCTGCTTGCGGTTTTTCTTCTCGTTCTTCACCAGTCTCTGGTATTCCTTTTCGTAGGCCTCGCGGTCTTTCGACATCTTGGCCTGATACTCGTTCAGTTTCTCGCCGATGGGGGCATACTGCTCGTAGAAGTTCGAGCCTTCGATTTTCATGTCGGCAAAGCTGCCAGTAAGATTGACAAACTCTCCGGGCAGGGCCGGGATGCTGATGGTGTGCATATAGTCGCCCGGGCGCATCAGCACCAGGTTCTGCGGTTTGTCGAGCGGCAGCGTGATGTCCAGTTTGCCGTCTTTCAGAGCGTACTTCTGGAATCCCACGCGCTGCATGTCGCCATAATACATGGGCATGATGACCACGCTGTCGGTCAGGTCTTCCTGCTGTGCCGTCAGGTGGAAGGTCTCCAGCTTGTTGCCGTAGAGCTTTACCATCTGTCGGTCCAGGCGTGCGTCGCGGCAGTTGGTCTCCACAATCTCGCCCTTCGGGCCGATGAGCACGCAGTAGGGTATGCCGTTGAAGTTGTAGGTCTTGGCCACTTGTCCGAAACCGTCTTTGCAAATCAGCTGTGTCCACTTCATCTTTTCCTCGTCCAGAGCTTTGTGCCAGGCCTTGTTGTCGGTGTCCATCGATACGCTCACAATGTCGAATCCCTGTGGATGGTACAGACCGTAGAGCTGTTTCAGGTGGGGAATAGAGCCGCGGCAGGGACCGCACCACGATGCCCAGAACTCCAGCAACGTGTAGTTGCCCTTGCCCAGATACTCCGACAACTGGTGGTCGCGTCCGTCGGCGTCCATCAGCGTCACGTCGGCAAACGGGGCTCCCTCGGCGGTACGCTTAATCACGTTGGCATGTGTCAGCATGGTTTGTCCCTGAGTGGTGGCCTTCATCTTGTCGCTGATGGCGGCCACAAGGCTCTCGATGGTGGGGTTGTCGAAAGTGCCGAGCGACTCGTCGAGTGCCACCACACCAGCCAGGTTGTCGCTGTTGCGCATGATGAAATCCTTCAAGAAGGCGCTAGTTGCGGCCTTGGCAGAGTCCTGGCGTGCCAGTTCTTTCACCACGTAGTCCATCGGTGTCACGCTGTTCTTATCGTAGTATTGCTTGTGGAAAGCGTCGCTCAGGCGGCTTCTGCGCTTGGTATAGTCGGTGCGTCCCTGCTTGTACTCGCGGTACAGATCGTTCAGGGACGAGCCGCTGATCTGTGTGTTCTTATAGTCGTAGGTGTCGTAAACAGCCGTCAGGAAGTCCTCCTGCCAGTCGTCCACATTGGCCTCGATGTTCACTTTCTCGTTGCCCATCAGCAGCGGCAGCACGGGGCGCATGGCAATGCGGCCGTTCTCCTCGTCGCCCCGGTTGTCGTTGGGGAAATACTTCAGCAGCAGCAAGCTGGGCTCGGCGAGCTTTCCCTTAAACACAAACTGTCCGTTGCGGATGATGGTAGAGTCGATAGTCTGCGGACGATACTTTATCTCCTCGTCGGTTCCGCTCTTGCACAAATAGATGGTTTTGCCCTCTACGTTGCCCGTCAGGCGACCCGTAATCTTGTAGCCTTTGGCCATAGCCGTTGCCGATAGCATCACGGCCAGGACCATCATGATGATTTTGGTTGTTTTCATTTTTTTGTTTCCTATTAAAGTGAATGTTCACTACTTCAGGTCGAAGCTCAGCTCCACGTCGCGTGGCGGCAGACAGGCATGCTCGTCGCACGTCTGATAGTTCACGGTGCAGGTCACCTTGCCCTTTCCGCTGCCCTTCAGGCGCTGGCGGAACAGCACGTCGCCCTCGTAGATGGTGGTGCCGGTTGTGCCCAGATTCTTGAACGACGGAATCTGCAAGTCGCCCACCTTCTGGTAGTTGCCTTCGGTCTGTATGTCGAAGGTGGTGGCAATGTAGGGGTCCTGGTCGCTGACAAAGCCGTAGATGTGGAAACCGTTGTGCATCTTCACGCGGATGACCAGCTCTTTGTCACCGCTGGGCAGGTCGTTCACCACGCCGGAGATGAGCACGGGGTTGTCGCGGTCGGTAGTTCCGCTAATCTCGGGTGTCTTCTGCTCGGGCAGCTCGTTGTATTTCAATACCGAGTAGTCGTTACCCGGCACGTTTTTGTCCTGCGAGTTCACCAGCCACAGCCATCCGCCGCTCTCGGTGAAGAACAGCTTGTTCTGGTATTTCTGATACCAGTCGCGGTATTGCCTGGCTGTCTCGTAGCGCAACAGGGTGTAACGCTCCAGCAGGCGGCGGCCCTTCTCGGCGTCCTGTCCGCTCTCCCAGAGCGAGATGGCCTTGTCGAGCAGTCGCTTGTCGTTGTTGGGAATGCCCAGGCTCTTGGCATCCTCGTCGAGCTGCAGGCCGTAGCTGTTGAACGAACCGTAGAAGTAAGGCGTGTTCTCCTCGTAATATTTGGCGTAGGCGGCCTCGTCGGTGCCGAACTTCTCGTAGAGAGGTCCAGCCTGCTTGCGTATCCACTCGTCAGCGGTGGGGATGGGCTGTGGCTGCCATTGCAGATACATGGCCATCTGGCGGCCAATCTCCTTGCCTGCGGCCTTGGCTGCCTTGAGCGAGTCGGACTGCAGTTTGGTCTGTGCGTTGAACTGCTCGATGCTTGTCTTATACTCCTCCCAGCATTTGTGGGTCACGCGATAGGCGCTCTCTTTGGCCTCGATGCGGGTGGCAATGCCCTCAGAGAGCTTGCGGGCGATGACGTGCTGTCCGGCAAACTTCGAGATATAGACAATGGCGTTGGCCAACAGGGGCTTGGCCTCGTCGGTCATGTCCATAGGAGCGGCGGCAAATCCCCAGTGGAAGAACGAGCCGTGGCGACCCAGAGCCATTGCGTCGATAGACTTCGAGCTTACTCCACCCGATATCCATTCGGCCTCGGGCGAGTCCTCAAAGCCCCAAGGACGGCTCACCATACCTACCTTAAAACCTTTGTCGGTCATATATCCCTTGCTGTTGACGTGCCACATCTTGGTGGTCTCGGGCAGCGTCTCGCCCACCAGGGGCGCAAACTCCTTGGCTCCCTCGGGCGTGGGACGGTCAACGAGCGTCATTTTCACCCGGTAGGGACCTTTGAAGATGGGGTGGCTGGTGCGCATGCCGTGTGCCCACTGGTCGAGGCAGAGACAGTACCAGTCGGTCTTCAGTCCCAAGCGGCGGCCTACGCGCTCGCCCAGTTCGGCCATCGTGATGACGGGGCGGTCGAAGTCGTCGGGGAAATACTTGGCCTTGATACGCTTCACGAAGCGTTGTCCGTCCATCACGGTCTGCTGCTGTTCCAGAGGCTTGGGCTGTCCGTCCAGCACGGTCACGTCGTAGTCGTACGACATCTTGTAGTTATAGTCGTCGGCCATCACCACCTTCACCATGGTGAAATACTCGCCGAGGAACTGCTCGAACGAGGCGGTACGCTCCTTCACGCTGCGCTCGTTCTCGGCCTTGTCGTAGTCGGTGGCAAACGTCTCCAGGTTGGAGTGTCCGCCCACGTAGAGCACGCGTAGTTTTGTTTTCTTGACGGCACCCATCACGGTGATGCTCATCGTCAGCAGCAGAGTGCTGAGCAGAAAGATTTTTTTCATACGTCTTGGTGTTTTTTTATATGAAAAGATGAAATCAAGGCCAACTTCAAAGAAGAGAGGCTGGCCTTGATATCATGGTCACAACCATCCTACCAGTTGTTGGTCAGGTTCGTGTTCTTCTCGGTAGCGTTGACTGGGAACGGGAATATCCAGAGCTTCGAGTCGGGACGCAGCGTGTAGGTCTTGCCGCCGAGAGTACGAGTCTGTGTGGTCTGCCACTCTGCCTCTGTGTTCCAGCGCTTGCGCCATACGAACGTCCATGCCTGCCAGACAAACTCACTGGCAACGATTTTCTGCATCCACTTGATGGCATCAGCCTTGGCTGTGACTGTTCCCTCCAGTTTCTCAAAGTCGCTGGGCAGACGCTTGGCGCGCAGCTGGTCGAGCCAGTTCATGGCTGTTCCGATATTGCCTGCACGCAACTCACATTCTGCAATAATCAGGTATGATTGTGGAATTGAGAGTCCCATGACGTTAGTGTATAACTGATCCATCACATCGTAAGGAGAGTCCCAACCGGGCAGTCCCACATAAACCATACCATAGTCCATGCCCAGCATCTTATTCATAGTCTCGTTCAATCCGCGTCTACCATAATTTGTCTCCATAGCATCCCACTCGTTGGGGGAGGTCCATAACAGGAAGTTCATATTGGGAATGATAAAGAGTGACTCATCAATGTTTCGATCATCATGGGCCTCTTTCATATATGGTGGAGCAGTGGGATTGTACATGCTGGTTGTCTCCACTGCATTGGCCCAATAGTCGTACAGGTTGTTGTTGACGGAGAGAGCTTCCTTCGCAGCGGCCTCTGCCTCCGGATAGTTGCGCATCGCCATCAGGATGTGTGCCTTCAGGGTGAGTGCAGCAGCCTTTCCCCAACGCATATAGTTGATGGATTTGGTGGGCAAACTGTTCAGGGCTAGAGCGTCGTTGACATCTGCCAGCATCTGGTCTAAGCACTCCTGAATGGTGTTTTTCTCATGTTGCTGCAAGATATCCTTGTCCTCCGTCATATAGATGATACCGGCCTGATCGCCATTACTTCCGTTATAGGCTGGTGCGAATTTCTGGAGCGCCACATAATGGCAGAAGGCACGGGCCACAAGAGCCTCAGCTTTCAGCGCATTCTTTTTCGCCTCATCGCCTTTGGCCATAGGCAATTGCTTCAGGATGGGATTGCTCACGCGGCCGATGATATTGTAGCAATAGGTGTACGTGGCGTCGCTGTTTGTCAAGGCGGCAATCGTGTTCAGACTTACCTCGTCGTCAAAATAGCCATAGAGCAGGGCTTGTCTGCCTTTATTGTCGACAGCCAGCAACGATGGCACGTTTTGGTAGTTGTAAATAATATTACTGCCGATGATGAGGAAGTCGTTGCTCATAATTCCGTCATATGAATCGGTATTGAGCAGCAGCTCCAAGTCGTTAGTAGAGGCGAGCAGATTCTCACCTTTGGGCTGGATGTCAGTAAAATCATCGCACGAGGTGGTTGTTGCTGCTAAGGCACAACCCATGATACTGGCAATTGCGAGGTTCCTGATGTTCTTTATCTTGGTTTTCATATCTGTCTTCATTTATGAATGATGAATTATCAATTACTTATCACATTAGAGGTTCACGTTCAGACTGAAGATATAGTTCGAGCGAGAGCGAACACCGAGTGTCTCAGGATCTACGCCAATGTCGTTAGCTGTCCAGATGGCTTTAGGATTGTCAATCTGGAACTGCAGTCTCATGCGGTGGATGCCGAGTGAGTTCAGCCAGGTGTGGGGCAAGTTGTAGCCAAAGACAATGTTACGAATCTTCAGGAACGAGGCATCGTGGACAGCCCTGTTGCTGTAACGAGGCTCGCTGCCAAGAGCTGTCGACGCATAGCGTCCCCATCCAGGTGTGTTAGTGGGATTCTCTGGTGTCCAGGCATGCAGAAAATAGCTGGGAATAGTGACATATGATGGTTCAAAGCCTTCGGTCTCGGCAAGGGCGCGCATCACGTGACCACCGTAGTAGGCCATCTGGAGACCCAGGGTGAAGTTCTGCCATTGCAGTTCGTTGCCCATACCCATGATAATCTTTGGCTCAGCCTGACCGCTGTACTCCAAAATCTCGGGACCACCGGCAGGACCGTGGGCTATCACGTCGTTGGCTCCGTACCAAAGCGTCATACCAGCACCGGCACCATGACCGTTCTCCTCGGTACCGTCGGAGATACCAGCAAAGCGGTAACTCCATACTGCACTTGCCGGATAACCTTCCTTAAATGGATTATTGATAATCTGATAAGCATTCACGGCAGGATTCTCCACCTTGGTCACCTTATTGTCGTTGTGGGCAAGGGTGAAGGTGGTGCTCCATCCGAAGTCTTTCTCCGTGCGGGCGCGGAACCACTCGGCGGTGAGCAACAGTTCAATACCGTGGTTGCGCATCTCGGCAGCATTGACCACCAGGCTGGTGAAACCGGTTGTGGGGTCGAGCGGCTTGTTGGAGAACACGTCCTTCGACTTCTTGTAATAGTAGTCGAGGGCACCACGCAGGCGGTTGTCGAACAGCGAGTAGTCGATACCGATGTTGGTGATGTTGCTCTTCTCCCACTTCAGGTCGGGGTTGCCCGGACTGGTGATATTGGCAAAGGGGAGGCTGGTGTAATAGTTGTTCTCGCCAGTAGAGGCTGTCATGTAAGAAGTGGCACCCTGGTAGATGTTACCCGTTCCTCCGTAGCTGAAGCGCAGTTTCAGGTAGTTCACCCAATCCACGTCCTTCATGAACGACTCGTTGTCGATGTTCCATGCACCTCCGACCGACCACAGCGGTTTTCCGCGCAACTCAACGTTCAGACCGTAAACATCGGCATAGTCTTTACGCCAGGAAGCAAATACATTGTATTTCTCATCGTAGGTATATGTGAAGTTGGCATAGCCCGAACCATAGCGGTGTTTGATTTCGGTAATAAGTGCCATCGAGTTTTCGATATAGGGCTCAAATGCGAACTGACGGCTTGGGAAACCACTCTGACCAGGGTAGCCATATGCGTTGTAGCGAGTATTCTTCAGCGTGCCGAACTCGATGTTATCGGTCAGACTGGTCTGCAACTGGTCGTCGTAGCCAAGCAGGATGGAGTTGTTTCCCCAAGTCTTGGTCTCACGGAACTCCACACCGGCCAATGCGTTGATGGCGTGTTTGCCGAAAGTCTTCATGTAGTTCAGCTGGCCACGGGCAGTCCAGTAGTGACCCTGGGTATTGGAGAAGCGTTTCAGTCCTCCTGACTCGGGAGTCATATGAGTGATGCTACCATCGCTATTCTGCATGGTGTAGGCATTACGCAGGACGCGGGCCACGTGGCTGCTCTCGTTGGCATACCACTCAGAATTGACGTTGTCGGTCTCGTAGACGTACTGGGCGCTGGCGGTCAGACCGTCGATAATCTTGAAGAGCAACTCGCCGTGATAGCGCATGTGCTGGCGGTTGGTGGTAATCACGTTATTGTACAACTCGTCCACAGGGTCGGCTCCGGTGTCCACCAGTCCCTCTTTGT
Organism: Segatella bryantii; assembly: GCF_022024215.1. Taxonomy (NCBI): domain Bacteria; kingdom Pseudomonadati; phylum Bacteroidota; class Bacteroidia; order Bacteroidales; family Prevotellaceae; genus Segatella; species Segatella bryantii. Next base: position 1,222,298 of record NZ_CP091798.1, read on the forward strand.
CCCAAATATTTGCGTAGAAGTTACCGTCGAACCAGCCGTAGAACTTGCGGCGTGAGCCATCTTCATTATAGAAAGGCTCGTAAGCGGGATGCGCCCAGATGTTCTCTCCGCCAGAGCGTCCGCCCAAAGTGGCATAGCTGTTATAGTCGTCTCCCTGATACTGCATCTTGTTGTAGAGTGCGTTCACGCTCACATTGGCCGTGAGCCACTTGGCCAGGTCGAAGCTACCTTTGTAGTTCAGGCTCATCTGGCGGTTCATGTGGTTGATGATGCCGCTGTTGTCGTGCTTGAAGTTCAGCGTCAGGTTGTTCTGCATCTTATCGGTGCGAGAGCGCAGGGCGAGGTTGTACTCCTGCAATACCTGCTGACGGTAGACGGCATCGCCAAACTCCTTGGCGAAGTTGTTCTTGCTCAGCTGGCTTTTGATGCTCTGCAGCTCTGCATCGGAAATCTCACCGGCTGCGCGGCGATAGTAAGCGTAGGCAAGTGCAGAGGTGGGTTGTGTGGCCTGTGTGATGTTCGACAGATATGATTCAGCTGTGTTGTCAGGAAGGCTCCAGAAGTAGTCATAATAGTCAGACTCCATTTTCACCTGCTCGGCAGCATTCACATAGAAGTTATCGTGGTAGTCCAGGTTGCGGTTCTCTGTCAAGGTCAGGTTGGCAGAGAAGTCGATTTCCACCTTGTCCTTCTTGCGCGCATTTTTGGTGGTGATGACAATCACACCGTTGGCGGCGCGCGCACCATAGATGGCGGTGGCGGCAGCATCCTTCAGCACGTTGATGGTCTCTATGTCGTAGATATTCAGGTCGTTCAAACGGCCTTCCATGGGCAGACCATCGACAACGAGCAGCGGAGAGGTCTCTGCGTAGAGCGAGCTGGTACCACGGATTTTCAACTCACCGCCATAGGTTGACAGACCGGCGATACGGCCTTCCAGGTTGCTGACGATGTTGCTGGTATAACGGTCTTGCAGCGTCTCGGCTGTGATGGTGGCTGTGGCACCCGTCATGTTTTTCTTAGAGATAGTCTGATAACCCGTCACGATCACCTCGTCAATAACGGCACTGCTAGTCATGACGACATCCTGTGTGGCATGACCACTGCCCTGTTTCATGTGAACGATGGCATTGTCCATTCCCACGAAAGAATATTTCAGGTCGCAAGCATTTGAAGGAACCTTTAGGGTGTAGAAGCCGTTGATGTCGGTAATCGTACACACCTTTGAGTCGTCGATACAGATGCTCACGCCGGGAAGGGGATCACCTGCATCATCCTTCACCACGCCACTCACCGTACGGGTGCGTGCACCGGAGAGCTTACGTGTCACGGTAACGATGTTACCGTCCACATCGTAAGTGCAGTTGATGCTGTTCATCACCTCGTTGAGCACTTGTCTCACCGGACGGTTTTGAGCTTTTACAGTCACCTTAGGGAAGGACTTTGCCAGTTCTGCACTGTAGATAAAGTTCACCCCCGTCTGTTTCTTCACTTCCGCAAAGAACTGCTTCACGGTCACTTGCGTCATGTCAAGTGTCACGGTCTTATCCTTCACCGACTGCGCAGCCACGTTGAGTGTCAGCATCGTCATCAGCAGGATAACGACCATTCGCTTCGTTGCTTTGATTCTTTTCATTCTCCTAATTGTTATGTTAGTAATATAAATGTTTACTTGCTAATAATGATTTCCTGACCACGTATTTCTACACGCAATCCTGTCACTTTATGGATTGCCTTCATGATGGGGACAATCGACTCGTATTTATCAAACTCACCCGTAAAGCGCATCTGGCGGATCTCCTCACTCTCAAACTGCACTCGCTTGTTATACCAATGACTGAGCACCCGCATCAACTGCTCCAGGGTACAGTCCTCGAACACGAACGTGCCGATATTCCAAGCGATATACGGTGTGATATCCACCTGACTGATCATAGCCTCTCCACTCTCCGGCTGCAAGATTGCCATATCACTGGGTTTCATCATATACTCTCTTCCACCCTTTGGAGTAATGCTGATACTACCGTTGACCAGCACAATACGGGTAACGCCGATCTCATCTTTCGTATTGATATTGAACTCTGTGCCATATTGTTTCACATCACCGTTGGGAGTATGTACGATAAACGGTCTGTTCTTATCCTTCGCCACAAAGAAATAAGCTTCTCCAGTCAGTTCTACCTCACGTGTCTCACTGCTGAAGTGTATAGGATACCTCAGCTGAAAACTCTATGTTTAAGTAATTTACAAACATTTCCGCATATTTTTAGTGGACACTAGTGACCTTGCTATATTAAATAATATATACGTTGTCTGTTCTCTGTCGTCATTTTCTTCATTATATTCATATCGCCGCTTGGGCAGCAACACATTCGCATTCGTATGCTACAGTCTGTTGTTCTCATCGTTTTTTCTGTTTAAAATGTTTAACATTCAGAGTCATTAAAAATCTCTGGTGCAAAGGTATGCCGATTCCAACAACCGGGAAATACGCCCACTATGGTATTTTGCATAACCTGTTATGGTGAGATGATGTACCATAAATATGGTATTTTTTTACAAATGTCGCATTTTTTAACAGCCAAAACCTGAAAAAAAGAAGAACTAATAAAAACTGAGATCACTGTTGATCTTTTGGTATTCGGCAATCCAACGCTCTACCAATGGACGGGCAAAGCCAGGAGCCTTGATGTTTACGATTTGTGTCTGTGCTTCAGCGCTATTAATTTGCAGCAGGAAAAGGGCTGCGATAATATATTGAATCTTTTTCATATCTTTTATACCTTGCTACACTAGTGTCCACTAAATAAAATTAAGAGTCAATTGACCATCATCAGCAACATACTCAGGTTTCTTGGTAAAGAGTTCCTTAATAGGAGTCTTATCCAACAGCGAAGCACTCAAAATTCTCAACACTTCGTAGGTACTTCTGTGCAGTTTGAGTTCATGCTCAATGATAGCCACCATGCAATATGCGGTGATAGCGGAGTATATCTGGATTCTGACAGCAGTCTCTGTCGTACCCCAAAAGGATTTGATTTTAAGATGCTGCTTAATCCACTTAAAGAAGAGTTCTACGCGCCAACGATATTTATAGAGAAGAGCGACCTGCGTGGCTGGTATCTCCATGTTGTTGGTCAGGTAGACAAATGTCTTGTTCTTGTCAGCCGCATAGTATGTGACGCGACGAAGAACAGCAGGATATTTCTGTTTGGTGAAGTAATTCGTAAGTCTTATAACCTGGTCAGAGAGTACCCCATCTGCGTTATGCATGGTGTCGCTTTCGCTAAGGACCTGATATTGAAGATTTCCTCTTTGCCTTATCACAAAATAGGCTTCAATCTCATTGATATGATAGAGTCTCTTCAGGTCAAAGTATCATCGGTCAAACACGTAATAAGCTCCCTGTTCATAAGGAATCTCGTCCATCGCGCGTTGATCGTGTACCTTCGCCTCGATAATGTGTATGAACGTAGGAATATCCGTCTGAATTTCATAGAGCGTATGCATTTTGATGCCCGCTTTTGTACGACGGAACTTTGCCCACCAGAAGACGTTCAGGCAAAGATCGATGGTAGTCGAGTCGAAGGCAAACGCCTTCCCTTCTATCTCAAACTCTTTGTAGATTCTCTTTCGTCTCGCAATGTCTATCATATGGTAGGCAAACTCTTCGAAGATACGAGGCTCTCGTCTTTCGTTGACCTTTGCGAGATTGCTTCTCGTCACGTTCTTGCCAAAGCCAAGATGATAGGCCTTGTTGGAAAGCGCAGAAACGGTATTAGTCAGATCACGGAGGCTATCACGGTTGCTCGGTTGCCCGAACATCATGACGAGCAACTGGTTCCAGCAAGTGAAATGCTTCACGTATTTGTTACCTTCGTATTTCATTACAATTCTATCAAAGATTCTCTGTGGCAAGAACTCTATGAGCTGAGCGAAGATATATTTTCCGGTGTTCATCGAATGACTGATTTGCTTTGGGATTGCAAAGGTAGTCAATTCAAATCGTCACCACCATTTTTTCGCTCTAAAACTCTATGTTTAAGTAATTTACAAACATTTCCGCATATTTTTAGTGGACACTAGTGTTTTTTATTACTTTTGCAAAATCAAATGAGCCACACATAATGCCATTGAGGATACAGTTAAAGCAGTTAGCTATGTTTGATCAGGAATTGTTAATTGTGGTATATCGGAAGGATAATTTAGTTGACAAATATGAACTTTCTACATGGAAATGATAAGAAACGCATAAAATCTGCGTTAAATGATAAAAAACGAAATGGGGTAAAATTAACAATTGAAAAAGTAATTTTTGGAGGGACAAACTCTTTCTCAAAAATGGTACAACAAATGATAAAATCAGTGTTAAAAAGTGTTTATATGATAAGAAACGACAAATCGTATTGTCATTTGTTATCATTCTTTCTTTTTGGGGCGGTTAACTATTGTCGTTTTTTATCATTTTTCCGGCCCTATTCCGTCCCCCGACGTAAAATTTGTCCCTCGAAATTTAATTCTAAACACTTTATTATCAATACTTTACAAAACCAGCTCGTCACATTCTGCGTGGGAAAGTAGATTCTGCGTGGGAAAGTGATTTTTTGCAAAGAAAAGCATACTATCTGCAAATATAGCCCATAATTCGCTTAATTTCAAACATTAAGAATTGTGCCCATTTTTGCAGATTTTTGAATTTTAACTTCGATATTTGCAGATTATCACCCATATTGTCCCCCAGCTGTCCCCCGAGATAGTCGAAAATAGCCGAGGGACAAAAAATATCTCAATTAAGGTGTAAATATCTGCATATTAATGACTTATAATTTGCTTATCAATTAATGGAACATGCACTTTTGCTGTAGGATAGTTGCCTTTTTTTTATCATATCGACAAAATCTACTTTTGAGGTACCATTCTTATTGGAATAATAATGAATATGAGGAACGGAACCTTGTATACCAGGCTCTTTTCCTTTTAATCCTTGGAAAGTTCTTATAAATGCATGCCATTGTATTCCATTATCCAACATTTGAACATAAATAACTTTGGATTCATTAATCAAAGCCCTTAACTGTCCTTCAGACAACGATTCCCCTCCAACTTTATGCAAAACATCATTATCATCAACATAAGCAAAATTTGGCGCAGGAGAAAAGTTCCGTGGCTACCCCCCCCATACCGGACTAACCGAAGATCATGCACAAACGATACATGAAGAAAGGAATGTCCGAGATGCCATGTAGCTGAGCTCTAAATCCCTTTAATTTAGAATTTAGAGACTCCGCAGATGCGTTAGTGGATCTGTTGATGAAGTAATTCGGGATTGATTAAAAATTATGTTGACCGACAAAGGTGATTGTTCAAGCAATGCAAGAAGTCATTAAGAAATACTACCCGAAGGTGTGGAGATTTCTTAATGAACCGAAGGCTTGTTCTTGCATGGTCGCAAGAATAATCATGTACCTTTGCAACAGAATTTTATCAATCCCATGAAGTAGAAACTATTATAGGAATCAGATTTGTACTGCAAAACTTGCAAATTCAGTTAAAACAGCTATCACACATTTCATTTTTCGCATAAAAATGAATGAATTACAAGAATAATTAGTAACTTTGCAACTGACAATATATTGGCAACAAGTATAAGTTTAAATGTTTTATGGATAATATATTATCACTATTAAACAACTATACACTTGACAATGCAGACGACATTGCCAAGGCTTTGGCAGATGACTTCCGTAAACGTCGTATCGAGAAGAATCTGACACGTGAACTGGTGGCAGAGAAGTCTGGGGTGGCGTTAAGTAACATCATCAGATTTGAGCAGAAAGGGCTCATTTCCCTTAAGAACCTTATCTGCCTCGCTATGTCTATGGACTACACATCAGAAGTAAAAAGCATCTTTGCTGAGCCGAAGTATTCCACTATGGAAGAACTGACTCAAATCCGTAAAAACAAAGGTAAGACTAGAGCCTACAAGCCTCAAAAATAAAATATAGAAATTATGAATAAGATAGACAGGTTGACCGTAAAGTATCACAATGAGGTTGTGGGTGTTTTATCGCTTACTCCTGACGACAAGCGACTGGCTTTTGAGTATGATTCTCAATGGATTGCCGAAGGATTCAGTATTTCACCATTGGAGTTGCCGTTGAAGAGCGGACTCTTCCTTGCGAAACCTACACCATTGTACGGCAATTTCGGAATCTTCGAGGACAGTCTGCCCGATGGCTATGGCCGATATCTTCTGCACAAAGCCTTGCTACGCGAAGGTATTGATGATAGAAATCTTTCTGCCATCGACCGACTCAGCATCGTGGGCAGCAACGGAATGGGCGCATTGACTTATGAGCCCCAGACCATTATCGTCAAGGAAGATGGAATTAAAGATTTTGATTTACTTCAGGAAAAAGCTTTGGAAGTTCTAAAAGAGCAGCAAGATTCAGACGCAGGTCTTTTGCTCTATAACAGTGGAAATAGCGGAGGATGTCGTCCTAAAGCCATATTTTCAGATGAGGAAGGCCATTGGCTTGTCAAGTTCCGGCATACTTATGATCCAAAGGATATGGGGCAGCAGGAATACCACTATAATGAGGTTGCCAGAAAATGCGGCATTGACGTTCCTGATTTCAAGTTAATAAACGAAAAGTATTTTACCACTCGTCGTTTTGATTTAACTGCAGAGGGAGAACGAATCCATACCGCCACAGCCGGGGGCCTGCTCTGTCTCTCCCTCTCAGAGCCCGTACTCGATTACAGTAACCTGTTGGCATTAACTGGGTATCTAACCCAAAGCCCCAAGTACGTGGAAGAAATGTATCGCCGTATGGTATTCAACTACCTCACTGATAATAAGGACGACCACTGCAAGAACTTCAGTTTCCTGGTGCAAAAGGATGTCAACGGAAAATACGTGTGGCATCTGGCTCCAGCTTACGATCTGACGCTCTGCACAGAAGGCTATAATGGTCAACATGCTACATCTGTCAATCAGACTGGTTACCCTACCTTGAAAGATTTCATCGCAGTTGGCACCAATATCAAGATGAACACAAAACGATGCCAGGAAATCTTTGACGAAGTGTACCAGAACTGTGGAGATTTATTGTTAAACAAACAAATTTGCAACAAGTAAAAGAACTATTCTTAGAATAGCTCTCCCGACACAAAAGGGTTTGAGTTTTGTTCATACATAAAAAAGGTTAGCCAATCATTACAACAAATCATAATGGAGCATCTCTAATGCCTTAATAAGATAATCATGTAAATAGAAAGATACATAGGATTTATAAGTTATATTGTTAAATAAGCTAGAGCGAAAAGACGTTATATCCTAATGAATCATATCATCTAATTTATATATTTCTCTTCAAGTCGGTATGGTCAATCCCATTTTAAATATACATTGACCATACTAAACATATAAAAATAAGAGGATAAAGATGGTTATGACGCCAATATCAACGAGTTATAACCAACGATGATTTGACTACAGTTCATAACATTTTCACCAACACTTCGTGAGGGGTAATCCCTATGGTTTTAGACCTCATTTTACCCTTTTTTTGAAGGCAAAAATCGATGATTTATCGACTTTTGAAAAGGTCGTTTTTATTGAATTGTTAAACAAACAACCATTGACAAATGAAATCAACCATTTGGAATGAAAAATTACCACGTTACAAATTTGGGACTCTTGATTATTTGCAATTAAATTTGTATATTTGCCAATGGGAATCCAAATAAAGTCCTCATTTGGTCACCCGAAGGCAAAACACTGTCTGACACAAGAAATGCAATTTAATGATTATCAGTTTGTTACACGCATGAATTAAATATTCTGCGTCGGAAAATAAACATTCTGCGTGGGGAAGTGATTTTTTGCAAAGAAAAGCATATTATCTGCAAATATAGCTCGTAAATCGCATAATTTCAGGCATTTAAAATTTCGTCCATTTTTGCAGATTTTTGATTTTTAACTTCGATATTTGCAGATTATCCTCTATTTTGTCCCCCAGTTGTCCCCCGAGATAATAGAAAATAGCCGAGGGACAAAAATATCTCATAGGTGGTGATTTACGCTTTCACATGTTATTTTGGAAGATATACATTCCAACTTATACAATGTAAAGCTCCACCTTCTCTTGCAATTTCTGCCATTTCTATTTGACGGATATTACAATCTTGGAATGCTTCTTGAATGTATTGTTGAGCTATTGCATCTTCTTCAATGTTGAATTTAGGCATTATGATGTTTTTGCCAACTTGAAGAAAGTTGATATATGCCCAGTTGAGATCATAACAAGGTTTATCAACGTTGCCCTTGAAACGCATTTCTGTAACTTTAAAACCATAACTTTCAAGAATCCGACGGATGGATGCAGCTTCTTCAGGATAGCAATCACCATGATTACCCATCAGTATTCGATTATCACCACACCATTTGATGAAACCATCAGAATGTCCATATACATCGTCTTCATGTGGAGTCCATGGAATAATGACAACAGGATGACCAAGCTCTGATTCCAATAAAGCCTTAAAGCCTGCATCATCTTTCTTTTTCCTGTTTTCAGAAAACACCTTATCTGTCATCACGATATATGGACCGCATGGTGCCATATTACCGCCATCTATAATTAGATTGGTAGAACGACTGTTTATTCCCATACCACGCAACACTTTGGTAGCATCGGTAATTGTCTCAATATCTTTTTTATTCTTGCTCTTCACAAGATAATCAGGATAATAGCGATATTTCAAGAACTCATTTTCGCCCAATTGAATCGGCATATAATCGCGATCCCAATAATCATTTGTAGATTTCAGTTCTTTGGACTCAATTCCCATTTCATTAAGCACATCCTTCAGACGCTTATAAAACTCTGGATGTCCTTCTTTATTGTCTTTTAACCAAGGAGAGAAATACACGAGGTTTGTATCTTTATCGTGCATTAATGTATCACAACGCACATATCTATAACGTCTATCCACAAATCTCGAAAAATTACTATATAGACATTTCCTTTCAGAAACTTCATGATATTCTTCAAGAATATAATCAACCTTACCCTCTACTGTTTGTTTGGATGTAAGTAGATTGATACGAGGTTCACGAATATAGCCCACCATACCATTATCATGCTCCAAAAGAACAGGAAATTCATTGTCGACACCAGTAGCATCATAGCACCTAAACAATTCAGCACAAGCCCATGGTCCATTTAGAACTTCACAACCATCTTCACTTATTAGTTGACGAATGAGGATGCCACCAAAATATGCACTATCATCGAGAACATACTTTTCAACACTCTTTCCTTTACTGTTAGCTCTAGACTCACGCTTAATATTACTGGCAAAATTCAAGTCAATCCCGCCAAAGTTATTGACATACCAACATAAAGGTTTTGACACACGTGGATGAGTGATAATATCGCGATGATTCTTATTGTAGAAGTAAAATTCAATGTCTTTAAAGAGATACTTCTTCTCACCCTTTTGAATAGCAAAACTTTCAAACAGCATCTTTGCTATTTGTTCAAAACGCTCTTCGATGTCATTTGTGTTCATATTGGCATCAAGAGTCATTCGTTTTCTGAGTTGAGTTGTGATGCTCATTGACAATGGCAAATAGTTTAAGTGTTCTTATCAATATCGATTTAGAATTTTGAAAACACCTTTATTTATTATCGGTGAAAAAATGTTTTCCACAATAAAATCTAGTAGACTTCTATCTATCATAGCTTCTATGGTTTCATTGTCATACCAATCATACCATTTTCCCGAATACTTTTCTCCTGAGCGACTCCAAAAATAGCTCCAACCACATGGACAACTTTTCTCTTGTTCAAATACTGTCCAAAGGCGAGGAATGTTTGTCAAGTCTGCTTTTTTAATTCTTGATGTTTTATCGGCTAACAGGTATATACCAAAATAAACATCTTTCGCATACCTTTTATCGCTTCCAATAAACAAAGCCCACTTATCAGATTGTTTTGGGATACAAAATGATATAAACGTTTCGGCATCATCACCAAATTTATCATCCACATTTATAACAAAACCCATTTCTTTCGCTTTTGAACATAGAATATCAACAAAATCATCAATTATTCTTTTTTTTATTCTATGTTCATTTTTATACAAAGCAAGGACAGATTTGACATTCTTGTCATCGGTCGCTATATCTATAATTGCTTTTTTATACTCTTCATTCATAAGATTTAATAAATCTTTTAAACATTGTGAATACTGAAACAACGAATAATATAATGTAGATTCATGAGGACACAGCTTCATACATTGATTCAACCAAGGAAGTATGTCGTCCTCATATGAAAACATTACATACTCATAATCAGGATTTTTACCGGTGGAAAACTCTGGTGGTTCATGACAATCTAAAGTTAAGTAGACAATACAATAATCATATTTCTTGCTTTTTGCATAATTAGCATATCTAAGCAACTGGTTTTTCTGGTCTTTTGCATATATTTTGTTCTCAATAATCAATGCATGATTATTTGCGTCTTTAATTAATATGTCAATTCGACCACCTGATGAAAAATTCTTTGATATTGGACCAATATCAAACTCTGTGGATACAGATGCAGATTCTACATCAAAAGTAAACTCAAAATCATGGAGTTCAATAAATTTTTTCAAAAATATCGATCCTTTGCCATGAGAACTATTTGGATTGAGGAGTTCGGCAATCATTCTTGAATGTATTAATTCACTCGTTTTTAGGTTTAGAGAAGAAAAAAGATTTAACGAATTTCCATTCTTCTTATCTCGCTCGTTATCAGCTTCCTCTATTTGAAGGATAGCATTGATATTATTTAATAGTTCTTGCAAAATATCCATATTTTTTAGAATTTCCTTACATAATTTATCTGCTTTATCCCTTAACTTCTGTGGATTCTGCTTAGCAAGATAGTTCAATCTCTCTTTCCCTCCATCTTATCTATAAAGGTCTTATAAATCAAAGTATAAGCATCACTTGCATTGAATGTTATGCCTGGGCGCAAGAGAGATTGCATATCGTTGGTAAACTCGGCATCCTCCATCTTCTCCTGCATGTTATTGACGAACTGCTTATAGGACGGAGCCTTTTCAACCACAAACTCCATATACTTCTTGTAGCACAGAAGGACTTTGTCAACATCCACATCCTTTCGCTGTAAGGCAATATAAAGGTCAAAGAGGTCGCGGCCTTTCTTTCGCTGGTAAAGAGCACGAAGTTTGGTACCCAGCAATTCCTCGAAATGATAGGTCGTCAACTCGGCTTCGCCAGTGAACCATGAATTCTCCACTTTGAACGGAATCTTTGTCAGCCCAAGTACGTTGAAATGTTCGAAGCAATTGATTTCAACTTTCAGACGTATCTGTACCGTAGGTGGTATTTCAGACTCCACACGAAACAACATCGTATTATTGTATCGCTTCTGCTTAGTTACTCTGTCTGGTAGCCAGTCAAGAACTTCGCCTAATCGATACATGATTGGCTTGATAGGTCCAGGGGTAATCTGAACCAAATCGATATCTTCACTATAGCGTGGCTGAGGTGAGAGATACAATTTATGTAAGGCTGTTCCACCACGGAAAGCTAACTGCGACGCCAAGAACTCATCACTAAAGATGGCAACCAAGGCACGACATATAATAAGATCTTGTTCAATCTGTGCATTATCTATCCACGGAGCATGTTCACTCCATTGTTGTATCGCTGTTCTATTAATCATAAATCATCTGTTTCGATTTCCACATTAATATTTATCTTCCATCGGCTATCTCTATTTGATGGATTATCTTCTGCCGATGTACTCAAAGGTTGATATTTGAAATAACCCGATGATCTACGAAGCTGTTCATACAATTTATCTGCTAACTTCTTTTCCCCGACAACATTTTCAAGTATATAGCCAAGTCGTTGCCATACAACCTTTTTCACATAAGTTGCAAGTGGCGCAAACTGATTATTAATGTCAATCTGCTCTGAAAGTTCTTCAAGTATGGTGGCGACTCGCGACAATCCGCCTACATGTTGCTGATATTGCACTAAGTCAGCGGCGGTTAGAAGAGGATTTGATATACGGATAGTTCCCGTTTCAGTATTCTTTGTAATTAGGGCTTCCTCCGGTAGTCCATCCCGATAAAACCAATCTATGGTTACATTACGAGTAGAGACTGTCCTACGCTTAGGAAAAGTCGTCATTACAGAGAATTGCTGGGGACGCTGATGAGCTGCACCAAGCATCTCGGCTGCACTAAGCATACATACATAGTAAGGCTTTTGCAGGTACGACATTAACTGATCAATATAATAGGTTGCTGGCACAGATCCACGCAACATATATTGAACGGGAATAATAACGTAATAGCCCCTATAAACACTAGCTATGGTCTTATTTGAACATAGTCTGGAAAGTTCGTTCTGAAGAATCTGTTCAGAAGAACACAAATCTGCAGCCCTTACATCCTCAACAGAAAACGTAGGAAAACCATGAATAGCTCTATCTTCAATCCACTTTTGTAATGTCATACTGAGTAATTTTGGTGTAAATATAATAAAAAAAATATTAGCTTTGTACTGTTTTCGCCTAAAATCACTCTATTTTATCGAATTTGGAAGCAAAATACACGCATATAACTCTAAATATGAGATATGATTGCCGTCCAAAAGAAAGAGAAGCCAATTATTCTGTTTGATAGCGCACCCCTTTGGTTTAGTTTATACCCATATTAAATATCTATAACCTAAACTAAACCTTAATGCGAGAATGTGCAAAAATCTGCGTTAAAAAGTGTAAACGTGCAAAGAACTGGAAAATCGATTTTGCAGATGTTTGCATTTTCTTTTTTTGACGGCAGTCATATTTGCAGATTTTTGCCTATTTTGCGTCCCCCCCCACCGTCCCTCGGAGTCACTTTAGATACACTAAAATAAAGGTATTTATACTGATTATCAGCCACTTATATTTGCAGATAGTAACTTCTGCGTCGGAAAGTAGATTCTGCGTGGGGAAATAAAGAAATTAAAAAACAACCATTTATAAATCAAAAAAAAGACAAAAATCAGCGTATAAAGCCCTTAATTGCTGATGATTGCCAATTTTTAATATTTTTTAATATTTGGTCTTTTTTGTTCTTGATAATCATTTTTAAAGCATAATTTTGTCACCCAGTGGTCACCCGAAGGGGCCGAGTGACCACAATTTGGTCTCCCAGGTGACAAAATCAGAATGTTTTAAAAATTTTCAGCTATGACAGAAAAGACTGAATCTAATGGTCGAAAGGAGACCGTTACCATCCGTGAGAAAGTGCTTTCAGATGGCACTTCAAGTTTGTATCTTGACATTAGGCACAACGGCAAAAGAAGCCGTGAGTTTCTGAAACTTTATCTTTTGCCAGGCAGTTCTCGTACCATCAAGGAACAGAACCTTCAGACAATGACCAAGGCAGAAACTATCCGTTCTGAGCGACTGATTGAAATTCAGAAAGGCTCTTACGAAGGTTAACATTGACTCGAGTTTATCAGTCGTTAATTCTGTATATGGACAACGGACTACCCCAGTATATTTTCTCTTGATTGAATGTTTGCATTTAATTTGTCCCAAGTATGGGTCAGATACTAATTCATCTTTTTGACGAAAATAACAAACGACAGTCCCACTTACCAACACATCATTTCTTGTTGCTGTAAGTACAATCAACCAAGATGGTTGATGAACGATACGGTCATCTAACAGTATAGAAGATCTCTCAAATTCTGTATAGTTAATCCGAACTCTGTCCTTACTTAAACTTATTGTTTAGAATTATAGAGCCTTCTTCATACATTTCGTGATATTCTCCTTTCGCTTTCCTTTCGTCGTAATTTCTCGAATCCAAATATTCTATTATTTCTTGGAGAGACAAACAATTGGGAAGAGCCTCAAATATACCTTTTGTTTCAATTTTCATAATCGTACGATTCAAATTTAATATTATAAAATTTCTCTTGCTATCCATGCACATGCTTCTGCATCGGCGAGTGCGTGATCCAAATGTCAAATCATCGGATTGATTACAAATATACTCGTTGCACAACAATGCAGATTCACGAGAAATTCGGCTTTGATCAGAAATAGAAACAAATAAAAGTCTATTGCTTTCAATCAATTTCTGTAATTTGTCAGGCATGACCTTATATGGTTTTCTGCCTAACACAAGTATTATAGGACATGTACCATTATACAACATATCAAGAATAGATTCTTCCATTTTGCTATGAAACGTGCTTATTATTGGCTCTCTACCTTTAGCATAAGCCACAGCCCAGTCCAGACACGGAAGTATCACACTGCTCTGTGTGCATCTTGAGCAGAGAAAACCATGTTAGGAAGGTCAAGAAGTGATATGTTGCCGACTGTCATCATTTTTTATCTTTTTCTAACTTTCCACTTTCCTTCTTTTTTGAATTGTTCAGAAAGATCTTCTAGTTTTTCATCCTTGATAGGATTTGAAGTTACAGCCATATAGAAAGTTGCACGAGAAAGTCCTACATAGAGATATCGATCAATCAAATCATTTTGATCAACCTTATCTATATTGTGGAAGAATACTACTTCAAACTCCATTCCCTTAACTTTATTAAGAAGGAATATGCGTACAGAATCCTGCTTCTCCAGTTCGTCATTAAAAGTACAGTTTTTCACGTCAATACCTGCATTCTCCAAACGCTCGTCTTCCTTCATTGCTTTTTCAAGTTCTGCAGCTTCCTTATCCGTATTAACGAAGATGGCTATTGAAGGCACCTTTTTGTAGGCTGCTTGAACTTCGAGGACACGGGATACCATCCATTCTGCTTTTTCTTCCTTGTCACTACTCTCATGCCATAAAGGATCTGGAGTTCTTTTCTCATTCTTAAGATAACATGAATATGGAGCTCGTTTCCCTGTAACATTATTATATAGGTAGTGAGCAAGTTTTATCAATTTTGGCCCTTGACGGTAAGACACTTTAAGGGACTGCACATCTATCTTATTAAATAGTAATGGATGTTGCAATTGTTTCCAATCTGATATACCGGAAGCCAAGAGACTTTGCATCATATCACCAGAAAGTGTGATTGAAGATACCTTATAATGGCGAAGCGAATTAATAGCATAATAATCAATTAAGCTATAGTCAGTTGCTTCATCTACACCAATTACAGGACGGCAAATCTTCTTATACACCTCAGGGAAGAGGCTCTTCATGTTATCAAAGCGTGTAGCATTAATATTAGCCAATTTGATCATGAGATTGTTTATAAAGCCTACTAGCAGGCAACATTCATCATGATGTAAGTAATTCTTTGTAGAGACACTTACAATCTTTCCTAACACTTCTTGATTCCAGTTTGCATTCTGTTCCTCAGCCATTTTCTGGCGGAAAGCAATATATGTATTACTGAAGAAGTCGTTATTCATCAAGAAAGATTCATAGTTACTCATGCAAGGGTACACTTCTCTATTGAATATAGCAGCACCTGCAAGTTCCTTTAAGTCGTCAGTATTAATCTTATCTTCAACAAACTTATAAAGGTTATAATATGGCCAATCTTTAGAGATATTTGTACCTTCTGGAGTAGAAGCCATACGTCTTATTACTCGTTTTAAATCTTTGAGTAATTCCAAGTAAACATCCTCTACATTGTCTTCATTATCCATACCACCATCAAGATCATCTTCATCCTGGGGAATATACTCATCACTGTCTAGTAAATCTTCTTCGTAATCAAGAAGTTCATCCCAGAAGTCTTCATCCTTCTTCCAATCGTTCACATAATTGTTGGTGATAGTATTTACTTTATGCTCGTAAGTAGACACAATCTCTCTTACACCATTAGGATATCCAGGAAATTCCAGACTCTTCATATCACTTAAACGAAACAGTAGTCTAACCATTCCTGTGAAATCTGTTACATGAGCAGCTTCTGCACAGGTTTCAATGATTCGCTTACCTGGTACTTTCCATGTATATTTGCTATAATCAATGGATGATACTTTAAGCAATCTTTGTTTTAGAGTTTCTAGATAATAATCATTGAAATCAGCAACAACCTGCATAGGATCATTGATGAATAATCCTTCTTCACCAAATTTATTGGTGTAAGTAAATCTCTTACCTGTTCCTGCTATTTTATATTCATCTCTAACGAGAACTTTGCGAAGATAATCATTCCATACGTAAGTTTTGTCTTCATATTGTGTGAGGCCCTCATAGCTCATATCACTTTTCAGATACTTACAAAGCAATTCTGTTGGAGAGAAAAATATCCAGCTATTTCGTGCTGAAACGATAGCAATTTTTTCATCTGTAAGTGTACTATCTTCATGATTCAACTTGTAATCCTGCAAGTCATCACTATCAATAAGAAGTTTCAGACGTTGAATCAATGTTGTACTTTTGCCAGTACCAGGTCCCCCATTGATAATAGAAGCTATTTCATCATATACATGTCCAAATTTGATTGCATTCTGACTCTTATCTAAGACAGGATTAAAACGAAGCGAAGCCTGAGTTCGAATAAACTTATAAGTATCCTCAAACTCTTTTGCTTCTTCCTCATGCTGGCGATTCTCTTCTTCGAGTTTGGCCATTTCTTGCTCGTGAAGGATACGAGCCTCTTCTGCTTTACGCCGTTCCTCCTCAGCCTTTCTGCGTTCTTCTTCGTCTTTAGCTTTTTGTGCGGCAATTCTGGCTTCTTCCTCAGCTTTACGCTGTTCTTCTATCTTGCGTTGTTCTTCTCGTTTTCGAGCTTCATTTTCCTCATGCTTGTCCATGATGCTGACATACTTACGGTAAGCATCCTGCAAAGCTGGAAAATGCAAGTATTTAGCCATATTTTTATTACCTACAACCAAGTCTTTTACTTCATTACCATAGTTTGTATAATGGGCTGAATTCAGTTGCTCAAACTTCATAGCACCACGAGGAGTCATTACTGTTTGAGGACCATTACTGCCTTCAAGCAGGATACGTCCCCAAGCGCTATTTCTCCAAGTGGTAGTTCCATCTGAAGTTAGTGTATGCATATTAGGCTTAGCATCACCACGGAATCTACCATCCTCTGTGAAATTGTTGTAATAAGAGGATTGATATTTGGCCATAGTAACCCAAATCTCCTGTTCTTTATTATTAGCATTCATGACCACACGACCTCGCCCAATAGACCTATTAGTCACATTGTTTTCTTGCTCGAGATCTGTGTGTGTCTTGATTCTATTTAGTATGTCCTTAACTGTTTCCATCTTTGAACGCTACTATTACTCATTACTAAGTTCATCACCCATACGATATTTTATATCGTAATTGATAAAGAAGTCTAATTCTTCATTAGATAGCTTATAAAGCTTTGCCAATAATTTATCAATTTCATCAATAATTGGCTTAGAAAATTTTATAAAGAAATGCTGTTTTTCCATCGTAAAATTAGGACCTTTCTTTGAATAATTTCTCTTAATAACATGACTGTTTTTTTGATAATCTTTTTGCTGCAAACTACCAATCTAGACAAAGATTCCAAGGTATCTTCATTTAATGAATCAAAATTGAAATAGAAATTAAAATCACGGCTGTTTACAACCTGACAACTTGACCATATAATATAATTTAAGAAGAATAAATTAGAAGATAATAATGCAATTGCTGCATTACAGTAATGCCCGTCTTCCTCGTCGACATAAGCTCCTTCAAGGCTAATCTACCTCTTCAGCTATGAAGTTCCATCCGCGCAAGTTAAAATAACCTACACACATGTCAATGCGCTTAACTCCGTCCTCAGCAATAACATATTTGAGTACTTTCTTGAATTTTTTATCTTCAGTACAGTTATCGAATATCTTAGACATAGGTATATCTTAGATTTAATAAATTACTATTTTGCAAATTTATATTTTAGTAGTCCCAATTCGTGGGACAAGCTAAATTTAATTATTTATTCTGCGTATCATCAAAAGCTATATCCTTAGATTTGGGATCTGGAGCTTCGTCTAAACGAACAAGATCATTCATCTCAACATTGAGAACTTTAGCTATTACCATCATCATCTCTAAAGATGGTTGACTGGCGTTGGTACACCATTTACTAATGGTAGCAGGATCTTTGCCTAATTGTTCTGCCAACCACTTATTGGTCTTGCCTTGATCGACCAATGCCGTCTTGATTCTGTTCAACTTTCTAATCATAGTCTCACATCTTAATAAATAATTGCTGTAAAATTACTATTTAATATTTTAAATAGTGCCTAATTCGCAATAAAAATGTTGTTTGCAGGTCGATTTTCTTTTAATTACCCCATATTTTCACATAATTTGAGTGAATTACTGGAATAATTTGTCTTTCAAATTGAAAACTTAAGCATTCTTTAGCCATAAATTCATATCGAAAGATTGGAAATATTATAGTGACAATAATTTATCTATCAAGAGAATATCTTCAAAACGAACTAGTTCAATTGTTGGAAGATTAATACGACTCTCACACAATCTAGCAAGAAAATGATGCTTAAGTTCAAAAACGATATTCTCAAGAGACATTGCACTAAAGAAATTACCGTCTTTCTTCTCATCTAAAACTCTATTTAAAGTAACTTTGGTGTAAGGTTGCCAATCTGTAACGTCCTCTTCTAATTCTTTGCGGAGAATGGCGTTATTATTCAAAAAAGCTTCTTTCTTTGACAAAGTCATTATAATATGTTTTCCATGATGCTCATCAATGGAATACATACTATCAAAAGTTGTTTCATCAAAGTAGTGCGCAAATTGAATTCTTCCTGTACCTTTATTGCTGGCGGATTTACTATTGTCACGTAAAGTAAGTAATCTATTGTAACTTGCAGGATTAATGCCTAACCATTATCGATAATTATAATCTTATCCAAGGCAGCAGTTTGATTCTCTGCATCATCTTGAAAGAGTCCCATTGTATAGTGGAACTCCATTCGAATTTTACCATGGCGAAGTTTTTCTTTGGAAAACCTCTCAATAATAGACTCCCAAGCATTGGAGAACGCCTCATATACAGGTTGAAGTTGAACGCCACTTTTCTTAATTGCATTCAACTCGCTTCTATAGTAAATACCGATTGCTCTGATGAATTCTGGCATAACAAAAATATAATTATCAATTTAAAATATTCACTTGTTCACTTTTCCGAACATCAAAATCCAGAAATAAGATGGAGAACTAGACTAAGTATCACATTCCCCATTCCACGAACCTCTCTGGTTCTCGAAGAAAATCCATAAGATTTACAATGTATACACCCTCCTCATTCATGTAAGTAGGCTGTAATCCATTTACTATAACAATACGACGGAATCCATCGCGAAGCTTACGCAGAGACGCAAGTTCTTGATCACGTTTTTCTTGAGTTTCCATCGCATAAGCAGATTGTATATATACTCGCTCATACCCACGGTTGCAAACAAAATCCACCTCCAAAGTTTTTCTCTTTCGAGTACCATCAACGTCCTTAACCTCAGTATATACTTGGCCAACGTCTACTTTCATGCCAACAGCACGTAGTTCATTGTAAAGCATATTTTCCATCATGTGTGTAGGCTCAACCTGTCTAAAACCAAGACGAGCATTTCTTAAACCTAGGTCTTCAAAATAATACTTATAAGGAGAGTCTATGTATTTGCGTCCCTTTATATCATAGCGTGTGGCACGTTCAAGTACGAACGCATCTTCCATATATTCAAGGTAGAGACGTATAGTATCCACTGAAATACTACTCTGCTTTACACTCTTGAAGGTATCTGCAATCTTTGGAGGATTGGTTAATCCACCAACACATGATGCCATGATATCTACCAATTCTGCAAGATCACTATCTTGACGCACATCATAACGTTCTTTGATATCACGCAAATAGGTATGTTCCATTTGTTGCTCTAAGTAGTTAACCTTCTTGTTAATATCTTCTTCAAGTACAACCTGAGGCAACCCCCCATATAGCATATATTCACGAATCAATTCTTGTGAATAATTACCACGAAAATCTGCCACTTCTTTAAAAGTCAATGGACGTACATGTATTTCATCGCCACGACCACGAAATTCTGTAATAACATCCTTCGATAAGAATTTAGCATTAGAACCTGTCACAAACACGTCTACGTTGCTGATGCTTAAAAATGAGTTCAAAACATCCTCAAACTCGCTGACCATCTGTACCTCATCTAACATCACATAATATTGTCCATCTGTTGATAGACGTTTATCGATATATTGTAGTAAAGCATCAGGATCTCGCAAACTTTTATTCAGACGATTTTCAAGATTCACTCCAATAATATGATCTTCCTTTACACCTTGCCCAAGCAAGTAGTTCTTGAAAAGGGTAAATAGCAGATATGATTTACCACATCTGCGCATGCCTGTTATCACCTTTATCAAACCATTACCACAACTGTGAATAAGTTGATTCAAGTACTTATCTCTACTTATATCCATACTTTACTCGTCTATTTTGTGTAAATACACGTTTTTAACGATTACAAAAATACATTTTTCTCTTCATCCATACAAATTTTCAACCGATATTCTTTATATTTAGGCGCTTTTTTAACATAAATGCAGTCAAAATATAGTAAGGGTTTACATTTATTTTCAATTTTACTTGCCTTCTGTTTCTAATTAAACAAAAAATCCCTAATCTAGTGGAACTTAGTTTCGTTTTCTCAAAATCAAGAACCAATCTTGGTCCACAAGAATTATATAAAGACTCAAAGTAAGAAAGTCGCTAAAATAACAGATATTTTAACGTATACAAGCCCCATAATCCCTCATATTAACTTGGTATTCTCGCAAAAATGAGTAATTTTGTATAGCAGTAGATGTCATATCATTGCTGCTATTAAGATATGGATGATTTAACCGCACTCGTTGTCATCTTCGTGGTGGCATTGGTTTTGAAACCTATTCTGAAGGGGATCTTCGGATGGTTCGGTGAAAGCGATTACAGACGTGACCGCTGATCTGATTCCTGGTGCTTGAAAAAACGGATACTGGCACAACAGGGAACGAGGTAATTATCTCATCCCTTCTTTCCCTTATTGCTTTTGCAACCTCAAAAGCGACTACTCAAATTCATTTGCTTTCAAAAGATAGAAAGGGCTGGGTAAGCCAAGAACGGGATCACTGCCAGTCTCGAACTATCAGATGAATGGCTTTCACAGAAAGCGTTTCATGTTAGAGTCCTTTACTGAAGTGTCTTTCTCTGCATAGTCATGCCTTGTGCTGACCATGCAGGGGAAGTTACTTTGGCAAACAGTCATTCCATTCTTGAGCTGGCGTGGGCGTAAGTTTGATAGAAAGAACTCTCAGCATCGCTGTTTGTAAGAAATTGGGCGGGAAAGGATTGCATCTGCCAGAGCAAACATCAAAAGGATGGACTGAATGAACTGCTGGCTGCATCAGTGGCTTGACACCAATCCTGACGGTAGTCCAGACAGTTGGTCCTTGTTTGCTCCTTTTGGCAAGAGGGTCTTCGCTCTCACGTCATGCTCTGCTGACATGAATGCGAAGACTCTCAGTTGTCAAAACAGGCGCAATCCTTGGTATGGGGCGAAGCATTAAAAGGAGGAGGAAAGTGGACGATCCATAATTTGCCCATGACTATGGTGTAATCATCGGGCGTCCACGTCGCGCGTGCGTAAAAAATATAAGGAAGTAACCCGCCCTTGTAAACAGGCTACTCTCCTACTCTTTTTGCTGATTACAAGCTCACGAAGTCATAGCTCACGTTGAAATACAAATCAGACAGCTTCGCGACGCTAATGACCATCGTGTGGTCAGCATTCGTGAACATATACAGCCCTTCTGATGATACAGGAACCTATGTATAGCTATTATGCAGTCTCTCCAGAACCACATTCATCATGGTAGAAGGCTCCGTATCTATCACAGAGTACAAGCCACCATCTACTGGAGAGAAACTATAAAGGATGCCTTCAGACGTTCCTGGCTTGGAATATACCAGTTGGATGTTGGTCTTGGTTGCATTCTCTGTCAATGAGAGTCCAGGTATAGCTGATACCATGTAGCTCTTAACATCAACGACAGAGACTCCATAAACGTGGAATGGCTCCGTCCATACTGTAACTGGAGTTTCATTATTCTCAACCAGTTCCTGCAGATCTTCGTTGCAGCAGGAACTCATAGCGATAGTACTTGCCATCAAAAGAGAAATAATGGCGATTGGAATTATACGTTTCATATTGATTGTGTTTATGTGAAGGCAAAAGCTATGACAACAAATGCCCTCACTTGTGAATTATTCAAATGTAAACTTACGGATGTAGAAGTAAACCTCAGTGTCCTCGTATTCGTACTCATTAATGAAGTCCATCATCTGCTCATTAGTACGCTCTCCCTGTTCCATACCGGTTTTGCTGCACCATTCCTTGATGGCATCTTCTACGGTAGAATAGACATCTTCACAGGCTTCGTCGAATGGTGCTCCATAACTGCTGACGGCACACTCTTCAGGGAAGAAGTCGCCTTCATCATGCACATAATAGACCTCACAGCCACATTCACAGACTCTGTATGAGATAGAGAGTTCATCCCATAGCAGATGGTTAATCTCCTCGAATAACTCGTTGCAAGCATCCCATGCTGTTTCTGTTTCAAAGGATAGCAGATAGTAGTCATTGGCTGGGTCTTCCTCATACTCTGCCCAATAGATGTGACCACGAACACTGATTTGCTTTGTCTCGTAGTCGATGCCATAATGCTCTGCCAACTGGTAAAGCCAGATGTTCTTACTGTTCACCTCCATCTTTTGGAGTATGCTCCACAGGTCGTTCACTGCTTTGCGTGAGCCTGTCACCTTGTAGGTGGTTGTTGCTTGATTTGCCATAATCTCGATGTTTTTTTATTTCCCTACTGTAGATTTCTCTACTTTCGGGAGTGATTAGAAATTATGTTGCTTCACAAGGTGTTGTGACCATCAGCACAAGGTTATGGCTCCAAATACAACCCGTATGGTGTGGAGATTTAGAGTCATACCATTGGATCACCTTGGGTAGATGAAGGAACAACAGTTACCTTTGCAACCTAATTTCATCGACTCACGAAAGCAGAAACGGCAGTCCTTATTATACGCATACGCGCACGAAGGATTCTGAGGATATAAGTTTATTTGCCGTCCAAAAGAAAGAGAGATGGTTTGGTTCAATTGGATAAGGTACGGTTTAGTTTATTCCCATATTAAATATCCATAACCTAAACTAAACCTATTATCTTCCGGCCATGAAACCAGCATTACTTTACAAGGGACAAACTCGAATACGACGGAAGACTGACGGGGGACAAAAACGTATTCGTCTTATATGAAGCAATAAAAGTACTTCAAATTCGTTACTAAAGAAAGATAGAAATGACAATGAGCATCACTAAAAGACATACCAGATTCATTCCTTGCTCGCTTCTCAGCGATTGCAAGAATGTGCAAAAACCTGCGTTAAAAAGTGTAAACGTGCAAAGAACTGGAAAATCGATTTTGCAGATGTTTGCATTTTCATTTTTTGACGGCAGTCATATTTGCAGATTTTTGCCTATTTTACGTCCCCCCACCGTCCCTCGGAGTCACTTTAGGCACCCTAAAACAAAGGCGTTTGCACTGATTATCAGCCACTTATATTTACAGATAGTAACTTCTGCGTCGGAAAGTAGATTCTGCGTGGGAAAGTGATTTTTGCAAAGAAAAGCATACCATCTGCAAATATAGCTCATAAATAGCATAATTTCAAGCATTAAGAATTTCATCCATTTTTGCAGATTTTTGATTTTCAACTTCGATATTTGCAGATTTTCGCCCGTTTTGTCCCCCATCTGTCTTTGGAGATTCCTCTCCTATTCTGAAAGTTGTACCTTTCTCTTCTGATGTCAAATTAGACCTGAAGCTATACCCAATGCCGTTGTTTCTGGAGAAAAGTCTTTCATATATTGCTCCCAAATTGTCTTTCTGCATTCTAGACAATCCTTTATATCCTCTTTGGTATAATTGTGATTCTTTATTAAATAATTTATCACTTCTTGCTTGTAGCGCTCTAAAGCTTCTTGTTGGTTTGTATTCTTTTGTTTTTTCATTTTTGTTGCTTTTATTATCCTTTAAAATTTGTCCTTTTTCATAAGGAAGAACAACTCCATCTAACTTATGCCCCAAGATAGTCAAAAATAGCCGAGAGACAAAAATATCTCATGGGTAGTGATTCTCGTTTTTACTCATGTTTTGGCAGATATACATTCCAGCTTAAACAATGTAAAGCGCCACCTTCTTTTGCTATCTCTTTCATTTCAATTTGACGAATATTGCAATCAGGGAAAGCAGTTTGAATATATTGTTGGGCTATTGCATCTTCTGGAATATCGAATTTAGGCATTATGATATTCTTGCCAACTTGTAGAAAGTTGATATATGCCCAGTTGAGATCACAACAAGGTGTATCAACTTTATCCTTGAAACGCATTTCTATTACCTCAAAACCATAACTTTCAAGAATCCTACGGATGGATGCAGCTTCATCTGGATTGCAGTCACCATGATTACCCATCAGTATTCGATTATCACCACACCATTTGATGAAACCATCAGAATGTCCATATACATCGTCTTCATATGGAGTCCAAGGAATAATGATGACAGGATGACCAAGTTCTGATTCCAATAAAGCCTTAAAATCTGCATCATCTTTCTTTTTTCTGTTTTCTGAAAACACCTTATCTGTCATCACGATATATGGACCGCAGGGCACCATATTACCGCCATCTATAATTAGATTGGTAGAACGACTGTTTATTCCCATACCACGCAACACTTTGGTAGCATCAGTAATCGTCTCAATATCATCCATATTTACAAGGTAATTTGGATAATAATGATAATTTAAAAATTCATCTTTACCCAACTGAATAGGCATATAGTCACGTGCCCAATAATCATTTGTGCATTTCAGCTCTTTGGACTTAATTCCCATTTCGTTAAGCAAATCCTTCAGACGCTGATAAAACTCAGGGTGACCTTCTTTCTTGTCCTTTAACCAAGGAGAGAAATACACGAGGTTTGTATCTTTATCGTGCAGCAATTTATCACATCGTATATATCTATAGAGTTTACCCTTAAATGTGGAAAAGTCGTCGCATAGTTTTCCTTTCTCTGGATACACATGATAATTGTTAAGAATATCGCTCACCTTTTCCTTGACAATCTGCTTCGGTTGCAGAATATTGATTCGAGGTCTACGAATGTATCCTACCATACCGTTGTCGTACTTAACAAGTTGTGGTTCATTGAAACTGCTGGTCGTGTCATTGTGTTTGAATAATTCTGCACACTTCAAAGGTCCACACAAGACCTTAACATTACCAACCTCATTGACACAAACTAATTGACGAATGAGAATGCCACCAAAGTATGCATTATCATCAAGATTATATTTCTTTGATTCTCGACACTCTATATTACTTTCAAAATTCAAGTCAATTCCCCCAAATCTATTGTTATACCAACATAGCGGTTTTGATGAACGTGGATATGTGATGACATCACGATGATTCTTATTGTAGAAGTAAAATTCGATCTCTTTAAAGAGATACTTCTTCTCACCCTTTTGAATAGCAAAACTTTCAAACAGCATCTTTGCTATTTGTTCAAAACGCTCCTCTATGCCGGTTGTATTTATGTTGGCATCAAGAGTCATCAGTTGTCGGAGTTGATCTATGTTATTCATATAAAAAGAAGCTAATTGTTAATCTTCGTGCATTGTCCACTTTCCATTATTAACCTCATAGACCCTTATTGGAACCTTTATTTTCTCTAACGGCAAATGAGTAACTATGATTTTTGATTTAAATTGTCCATTAGGTAAATAGGCAACTTTCCATGTGCTCACTGAATTACCCTTAACATCTCCAAATATCAATTTGAAAGATGTGTCATTCAATCGTTCGATTTTTAAGAGAATATCAAAATCATCAGCATGATCAAATTCTAGTTGCTGAAGATACCCTACTCCTTCCTTACTCCAATAAAAACGGGATGACGTTATGAGCTTCAACTCTTTCTTAACGTAATTCTGCGCAATTTGATTTTCCTTTTTGAAGTTGTACTTGTTAGTCTTATAATCATTAATATATGTTTGCCGCAAAAGTTCGTCTGTTACTCTTTGGGATATTGGACGTCGATTATAATCAAATATGTCAACAACTCTAACCAGTTGCCCTTTTTCATTATAAACTTCTTCACCAATTACACGATATTGTGGATGTGACTTATACTTGTTGTAGGACAATCGTAATGGGTATGCTTCAAATACGTCCTCACTTTCCTCCTTGCCAATCCACTCCCATCCTTCAGTAGAATCAATAATAATTGGAATCTTTGTGAATTCAGAATTGTCACCTTTATCATTATTTATCGAATCCTCAAAAGATGACATATTATCTATAGGAGCCTGACGTGGAACTACATCCTGTCCCAAAACTTGCACAGATAAATATATCAATATGGCTATTAAGAAAAATCTATTATTCATAATCTCAAGTATATAAGGTGTAAATCTTTGCTTACTTTTCTCTCTTTTATATTAGCTATGTCCTCACTATATCGAGGCTGAGGCGAGAGATAAAGTTTATGCAAAGCTGTTCCTCCTCGGAATGCCAACTGCGATGCAAGGAACTCATCGCTAAAGATGGAAACCAAGGCACGACATATAATCAGATCTTGCTCAATCTGTGCATTATCTATCCATGGAGCATGTTCGCTCCACTGCTGTATCGCTGTTCTATTAATCATATATCGTCTGTTTCTATTTCTACGTTTACGTTTATCTTCCACCGGCTGTCTCTGACAGATGGATTATCTTCTGCCGATGTACTCAAAGGTTGATATTTGAAATAACCCGATGATGCTCGAAGCTGTTCATACATGTCATCTGCCAACTTCTTTTCCCCAACGACATTTTCAAGTATATAGCCAAGTCGTTGCCATACAACCTTTTTCACATAAGTTGCAAGTGGCGCAAACTGATTATTAATGTCAATCTGCTCTGAAAGTTCTTCAAGTATGGTGGCGACTCGCGACAATCCGCCTACATGTTGCTGATATTGCACTAAGTCAGCGGCGGTTAGAAGAGGATTTGATATGCGGATAGTTCCCGTCTCTGTATTTTTTGTAATCAGAGCTTCCTCTGGCAGTCCATCCCGATAAAACCAATCTATGGTTACATTACGAGTAGAGACTGTCCTACGCTTAGGAAAAGTCGTCATTACAGAGAATTGCTGGGGACGTTGATGAGCAGCGCCAAGTAGCTCTGCTGCACTAAGCATACATACATAGTAAGGCTTTTGCAGGTACGACATTAACTGATCAATATAGTAGGTCGCAGGAACTGACCCACGTAAAACATAGTGAACGGGAATAATAACGTAATACCCTCTATATACACTGGCTATAGTCTTGTTTGAACTAAGTCTAGAAAGTTCGTTCTGAAGAATCTGTTCAGAAGAGCACAAGCCAGCAGCCCTTACATCCTCAACAGAAAACGTAGGAAAACCATGAATAGCTCTATCTTCAATCCACTTTTGTAATGTCATACTGAGTAATTTTGGTGCAAATATAATAAGGAAAACATTACCTTTGTACTGTTTTTGCCTAAAATCACTCTGTTTTATAGAATTTTATCTCCAAATTCGCATTTTTATCGAATTTGGAAGCAAAATACACGCATATAACTCTAAATATGAGATATGATTGCCGTCCAAAAGAAAGAGAAGCCAATTATTCTGTTTGATAGCGCAACCCTTTGGTTTAGTTTATACCCATATTAAATATCTATAACCTAACCTAAACCTTAATGCAAGAATGTGCAAAAATATGCGTTAAAAAGTGTAAACGTGCAAAAAACTGGAAAATCGATTTTGCAGATGTTTGCATTTTCTTTTTTGACGGCAGTCATATTTATCTTCGTTTTCTTCCGTCACGACTCGGCATAGTTCAAGCTCGCTTGACTCTGCTCTCGCAGCTCCGTCATTTGCAGATTTTTGCCTGTTTTGCGTCCCCCCACCGTCCCTCGGAGTCACTTTAGACACCCTAAAACAAAGGCGTTTGTGCTGATTATCAACCATTTATATTTGCAGAAAGTAGATTCTGCGTGGGTAAGTAGGTTTAGTTTAAACCTCTTTATATATAAAGCGGAACAAACTAAACCAATATATCTAAAATGTTTTCTTAAACTAAAGCAATAATATAGAAAAACGTATATTTTTCAACCTTACATTTGACTATTTCCTTTTTACCTTGGCATATACTTACTATAGTCTTCTTTTGGTTGGTTAGAAGATGGCGTTTGTACATTCTTTTAGGCCAATTCATCAAGAATACCCCTTAATAAAGCATTATTCTCTTGTAATTCAGACTCTATCGAGTATATTTTGAAATACCATA
This sequence comes from Segatella bryantii, assembly GCF_022024215.1. Lineage (NCBI taxonomy): Bacteria > Pseudomonadati > Bacteroidota > Bacteroidia > Bacteroidales > Prevotellaceae > Segatella > Segatella bryantii. The sequence continues at coordinate 1,250,793 of NZ_CP091798.1, forward strand.
AAACCAATGGACGTAATATAAGATAGATACCTCCACCTACAATGACAATTAATGCTACTACGGCTAATGTCCGTCGGCCAGACGCGATGTCATTGTGATGGTGTTGCCGCTGATGGTCACGTCGGTCTCCTGCCTGTAGGCCCACACGCCGCTCTCCGTCTTCGACATGCTGTAGAAGCCCTTCAGCGCGGAGCCGCCATCCTTCGTGAAGGTATAGACCGACTTCATGTCAGTCGTGACCGCCTCCCCGTCGGTGTCGGCATGAATCCACTTGCCGACAATCTTTTCGGCGAGGCTGTTATCAACTACCGGATTGTCATCGTTATTACTGCACGATGTGAATGCACTTGCGCCGCAAATGAAGAAGGCGGCGAGCACCCAATTCATCATCTTTCTCATGAATGTTTTTGTTTAAATGCTTATACTTACTTATTGTCTTTACGGGGAACGCTGCCTAAGGGGAACGAGTCGAAGTCGTGATGTCCGCGGTCGGTGTAGGCCGTGCCGGGGAAGAGGGCGGCGAGTTCCTGGTGGATGACGTTGGCCAGGCGGTCGCTTTCAAACGACTGCACGAGCCTCATGCGGAGGATGCCCTTATACTCGCAGGCTATGATCCATAGCGGATAGGAATAGGAGCCGGCACTGACACCCACGGCCTGCACCTGCCGGGCGATGGCATCGCCGCACCTTGCTTCGCCTTGATAGTCGGAGAAACCGAGATGCCCTGCGTAGGATATGCCGTAGGTGCAGAAGGCGGAGTCTTTCTGCCTGCCGCTCTTGACGACCATAGGCGACACCTTTGTCACGGGCAGCGGCGCGGCGAATATCTGGTCGAAGTCTGCCCGCAACTGGGCCACTGTGGCGTAGAGGTTCTCCGGACGGGTCTGCACCATCATCTCCTCGCGCAGCCGCCTGGCCCTCTCGCCTGCCGACAGGCGGTCGATCTCTGCCGTATAGGGGAGCGAGAAGGGAATGGCGCCATTGCCGCTGGTCTCGAAACGGAACACTGGGCGCAGGTCCTTGGGCGTGTAGCACACTATCTCCTTCTGCCCCACGTCGTAGCGCTGGCGGATGGCCCGGCCTATGACGGCATTCAAGGCCGGCACCACCGAACTGCCGCTCTCGCGGGCGAAGGCCAGCAGCGGGGCCAGTGGCACGTCGATGTCGATGATGTGCTGCCGCGTGGTCCTCGTGCTGAACAGCCTTTCGGGCAGATGGAAGATGTCGTGCTCCTGGGGGACGAACTTACCCTCTGGCGCTCCCGGTGTGCCTCCCCCGAGGATGTACTCGTGGCAGGGGAAGGTGTCCATGCTGTCGGCAGCAGGCAGACTGTCGCCGCCCGCCTGACAATAGAACCTCAGCACGGTCCCGAGGAAGCCGCAGATGGACCGCATGTCGGCCAGTCCGTGGAACACATGGAGCGTGAAGCGACGCTCGCTGTAACTGACATAGAGCATCAGGCCCCCGGTCTCCTTAGTGCCAAGGTGCCGGGGCAGTCCGTCGGCTTCACTTACCACTGCGACCTGCTCCGCCTCGGAGTCCTCCACGAGGAACCGGCGGTCCACGATGACGGGGCGTGCCCTAAAGTTGCGGTGTACCCTCAGGGCGCTCACCACCGCCGCCCGCAGTTCATCTGGCCGCACGCTCTGCGTCAGTTCACATTCAGCCTCTATCACCGTGGCCCGCCTGCCGGAGCGGAGCCAGTAGAATGTCTCATCAAAAAAATACAGTTCTTTCATATCTTCTCTTATATCATCACCCGGGGACTTTTACTGAAGTGAACCCCAAAGTTTGGACAGTTAAACAATCGAAGCTGTAAGCATCTTCCTGTATTGTATGGGCGACATGCCATTAAGCCTCAGTTTTATTCTCTCGTTATTATAGTATTCTATATAATCTATCAGGTCTTTGATGAAGGTGTCTGCTGATGTGTACTTCCCAGAATACAGCAGTTCCGATTTCATAAGACCAAAGAGAATGTACTACGCGCCATCTTCTTGAGCTCCAGCAGGACAGCTAAATCTGCATGCTCATTACGCCTTAGTTCTTGGATGGCCCATTCCCAATCGCTCTATTTCGAGCTTCTCTTTCCTCGACTAAGGCTCTCACTTTTTTTAGCAGGAGATTCTCTAGTCTTAAGCGTTCGTTCTCCTTGCGAAGACACTCATTCTCCTTTTCGTACTCTTCTTTGGGTAGCCGTTTAACCATATGCTCACCTGTTTGGAAATACCTGGATCGCCGAGATTCCAGTGCTTCAAATCCATTTCGCTCAACCAATTTAACCCAATTGCCAATTAACGAGCTTGACAATTGATATTTGGCTGAAAGCTGGAACAAAGTTAATTCACTTTCCTGATATTCACGAACTATTTTACATTTATCTTCATATGAGAGCCCCTTTTTCTTCTTCCGCTTGAATTTTAGACCTTCAATGCCAGCTTTAAGAGTTGGCAAGGGAAGTATGGGAATGCAAGGAATTACCGAATTATTTCACCCTTGGGCCAGGAAAAGTTTTTATTGGATGCCCTGTAGACGGCAAAAAGTTTTTGAAAAAATTCAGGGAATAAGGCACCTGGTACTTGCAGAATACGGCTTGCACTAACTTTGCGACGGAAAAAGTAAGTGTGACTCGCTTCGCCCGGAAAAGTCATCAATGAGGAAGTCGGAATAAGAATATTTTCGTTAAGCCAAATGACCAAAGTCAAACCTGTTTGTGCTTTGGCATTTCATTCGTAGCCAAAACGCAGCGTCCTCTGGCAAAAACGCCGTTTTGCTTTCAGAAATGCAAAAAAAATGATTACCTTTGCCCCCAGATATACATCATCCAAAAACAAGTAAATTCCAATTTATCTGCATATAATCTATATGTACAGCTTAAAATATAAGGTAACGACAAGCACCTGCGATAGCGAAGGAAAGCTGAAACTCTACTCCGCTCTCCAGATGATGCAGGACTGCTCAGAGATGTGGATTGACAGCGAGCCGGAGGTCAAGGACTACTTCTTGCAGCAAAATATGGCGCAGCTCTTGGCAACACGACAGGTTGAGATTATCCGTGTGCCTGACTACAAAGAGGAGTTGACGGTGACAACCTCCGTCTATGGCATGAAGCCCATGTTCGGATTCCGCAATAGTGAAGTGAGTGCTATCATTGAGTTCAATAAATGATTAATTTAATGAATATGACAGAATGGGATAAGATGCAGGAGCATCAGATATACAATGATTTTGATGCAGATTTGTTCGACCTGAGAGTTAAAGCAAAAAAGTTGTTTAAAGAGTTTAACCGTACCGAGGACGAAGAAACCGAACGTCGTCAGGACATCATGCGAAGGCTCTTCAAAAAAATAGGTGAACGAGTTTGGATAGAGCCGAACTTTACATGTGAGTTTGGCAAGAACATCACCATCGGGAGTGATGTATATATTAATTTCGGATGCACACTCTTGGATTGCGGTCAGATAACGATAGGTAATAACACGTTGCTGGGACCTAACGTAAGTATGTATTCTGCCAACCATTCACTCGATTCCGCAGAGCGTATAGCAGGCGCCTTGATTCCCGAACCTATTACCGTAGGCAACCGAGTTTGGATAGGCGGTGGTAGCACTATTCTTAGTGGCGTTACCATAGGTGACGATAGTGTCATCGGCGCTGGAAGCGTCGTATCACATGATATCCCGTCAGGAGTACTGGCAGCAGGTAATCCCTGTCGTGTCATAAGAGAAATTACAGATAAGGACAAAGTCGGTTTTATTGTTTAGTATAAACAGAATTTCGTTCAGCAAATGAAGTGGACTGTATTATCAGATAATCGAAGCAGCAATAGCCGTCTATCCACAGAGCATGGGCTTTCTATCCTGTTGGAAACAGAGCGGCACAAGATTTTGCTTGATACTGGAGCAAATGATGTATTTATCCAAAATGCAGAGTTGCTGGGTGTAAATCTTAGTGATGTGGATTATGTTTTCATTTCTCACGGACATAGTGATCATGCAGGAGGCTTACGATATTTCTTGGAGCATAATCGACAGGCTCAAGTCATTGTCTCACCTGATGCTATGAGCGGAATGTTCTTTTCCAAACGAGGTAATCTGCATAGCATTACCACGGAGTGGCCGGAGATAGACGAAAACAGACTTATCTTGATAGACCAAACCTGTGAGATAGAAGAAGATATCCATGTGATTTCCCATATCCCTCAGAATCATCCAATGCCCAAGGGAAATCAAAACCTCTATGTGCAGGATGTCAATGGAGATTATATCCACGACGATTTCCGTCATGAGTTGGCCTTGTATGTCGATGGTCTGCTATTTACAGGCTGCGCTCATAGTGGACTGGAGAATATTCTTGCTGCTTGCCCTTATCCTGTAAATTTTGTAGTAGGTGGTTTTCACTTACTCGATGGTCAGGAACTTCCGGAGCAGCGAGAGCCGTCAAGCTCGATTGAACGGCCGAGGCGTGACGGAAGTCGACAAAGTCAATCGGAAGAAGAACTACAGGAACTGGCAGAAAGACTGAAAGAACAATATCCAACGACACGGTTCTATACAAGCCATTGCACAGGTGATAATGTGTTTGAGGTAATGAAGGGCGTGATGGGCAAACAGCTTCAGCCATTTTGTGCAGGTACAATAAACGAAGCTAGATGAATAATTCAGCCGCTAGGACATTAACAGAACTATGCCAAGATGCCTTCGAAGAAAATGATTGAAGCTATCGTGAAGATGGAATAATAACAATTCTAAAAAAATAAATTCGGCGGTAATTTTAGTTTACTGCCGAATTTATAATTCTCAAATATAGAATACACTAACGATCTGTGGATATTCACACATGTCAAAACATCAACATATTGAATAAACTATTGTCACAAAGATCTGCAGCATCAACCTTATGAATTCTTTTTATAGCTCTGCACCGCCCAACAGCCCATCAGTGTGCCAATGCCCGCAAGGGCTAAGACCTGGTGGGCAGTTTCGTGCAGGCCTCCACCACGAATAAAGACGGTGCGGATGACATCAATGAAGTAGTGCATGGGGTTGATGTAGGAATCATGAAGAGTTTTGTAGTTCTGAAGCTTATTGTAGAGGGTAAGCACGGAAGCAGCTGAGAACGTTGAGTCTGGCGCACAGACTATCTGTGATAGATAGGCCGAGCCCATCGCCCCCTTGGTGCCGTTGACGGCATTGGCAGCGATAAGATAAATGATTTACTATCAGCACATGGGGTTTGAACGAAACTATGAACACAAACAAATCTTTACAATCCGTGAGGGAAAGGTCATTGGAAAACAAGATTATCACAACTATGTTGTTGACGGTTTCGCATTCGATAAAGTCAAGAGCAATACAGACATACGGAAGTTATTTCCTTTGAAAACAGAAAAGTATCCCGAACTCGCCAATGTCAAACGCATCATATTCAATATCCGACAAGCACGAGTTGATATGCACGGCAATCTTGTAGAATGTGAAGTTAAGGTCCTCAAGCCCGGCGACAATCAGCAACTTGCCGAAGAAATGACTCGGCTGTTGAAGGCTTACCATCCTTGGAAAGTATCTTTTATCAATGGTGAATTTCGCGCTTTTGGTATTGAACATTATTCTTTCCCCTATCCGCTTGACCAATAAATTCCAATTTGTCGAACAGATGGATAATGTCTAACATTCAAATCATGCAAGATGATTTTGAAAAGAGACTGGGGCAAATAAAAAACGAGATAGTAAAGGCAAAATACAATGAAACATAAAGAAATCATCTGCGGAATTCTGGCGGCTGTCTGCTACGGCACAAATCCATTCGGTGCCTTGCCGCTCTATGAGGAGGGCGTCAACACGGCATCCGTCCTCTTCTATCGTTTCTCGATGGCAGTCCTGATGCTGGCCGTGATGCTCATTGTGGAGCGTAAGTCGTTCAGCGTCAAGAAAGGAGATCTGAAGACGTTGGCTTCGCTGGGCGCATTGTTTGCCGTATCAAGCATCACCAAAACAATCAAAAACTCACTTCGACAACAATAAAATAAGGAAAAATAGTAAAAATGAACAAAAACTCTTGCTCTTTTAAATAGTATTTTACACTTTTGCGTTAAAGTATAAAATGACATTTTAATATTATGATAGACAAAACTCTACTCAAGCAAATTCTCCTTGATAATCGTAAGGAGATTGAAAGCTACAAAATTGTTCATAGAGATATTGTTACAGAAGGCTTTAATTGCTACGTTTTCGTAGGGGTACGCAGAGCAGGAAAATCTTTTGTGCTATACGAAAAAATGCAGCAATTACTTCGTGAGGGACATAGTTGGGACGAAATGCTCTATCTAAGCTTTGAGGATGAGCGATTAGTTGGCTTTACCCATGAAGATTTTAATGCCATTTTAGAATGTCACATAGAGATGACTGGCAAGGATAATCCAATGCTATTCCTGGACGAAATTCACAACATTAGTGGGTGGGAGAAGTTTGCACGTCGTATGGCTGATAACAAAAAAACGATTTGGATTACGGGTTCAAATGCCAAGATGCTTTCTAAAGAGATAATGACTACTCTAGGCGGACGTTATATACCAATAGAAGTATATCCTTTCAGTTTCAAGGAATTCCTTCGCTCACGCAACATTCCTTATGACGTGGAAACACTGATGAGCACAACAGGAAAATCTCTATTTCTTCGTGAATATGCAGAATACATGAATTGGGGCGGATTACCTGAGAGCGTACATCTTCCAGTAAAAAGAAGCTGCCTAAGTTCTGTGTATCAGAAAATTTATTTGGGTGACATTTGTGCAAGAAATAAAATAAGTAACCCTAACCTTCTACGCTTGATGATAAAAAAGATGGCTGAGAGCGTAAAACAGCCACTATCCTACTCCAGAGTGACCAAAATTCTATCAAGCGTTGGAGGTAAGATTACCATTCCTACAACTAGCAGCTATATTGAATACTGCGAGGATGCATGGCTTTTGCTCAGATTACACAATATCAGTGCAGCCTTTGCTGAACGTGAAACAAATAGCAAATACTACTTCATTGACAACGGCTTATTGAGTCTTCTCTTAGTGGACCCAACAACGACTTTACTGGAGAACCTTGTTGCTCTTTCTCTTTTCCGTAAATATGGAAATGACAATGATAATGAGCGTGTATTCTTCTATAAACAGAATGTGGAAATTGACTTCTATATCCCTGACGATGAACTTGCCATACAGGTTTCTTATTCTATTGAAGGATCAGATACGACTCAGAAACGAGAGGTGGAAGCCTTGCAAAAGTTACCTAAAGTATTGTCATGTAAACGAAGAGTAATCATTACCTACGATGAAGAAAAGGCCATTGAAGACGAATATGGAGTAATTGAAGTTATTCCATGCTGGAAGTGGTTGATTCAATAATAACTAGCAACAGTGTCATACCTTACAAAAGTGGAATCACGTTCAGCAAGGACGAACCCTACCCCTGTGTTTGGAACCCAGGTGGACAAAGATGAACTATAAAATGGGTGGAGCGATGATTACAATCAGCAATTTTGATTATGATGGTTCGCAAGAAGAATTTGCAACAAATTTGAAACAGCAGATAGAACTCCATCAAAAATAAAATTAATGATTATCAGCCTATTACACGCACGAATTAAATATTCTGCGTCGGAAAGTAGATTCTGCGTGGGAAAGTAGTGGGTTTATATAGGCTCATCAAAGGAAAACATCTGATCGAGTATTTCCATCTTACGAACTTCTTTTCCCCAGTTCTTCCCCTTGAATTCATCGCTTTCGTTTATCTCGCAGAGACCAATAAAACGGAACAGACGGTTGAATACTCTATATTCATACCCATGACCAGCATTTAGCATTGGGAAAGCTTTACTATACTCAACAGAATAGAACCCTGTGTCGCGCCATTCCGCGCCATAGTGATGTAGGAGCCATAAGGAATACAATCGTCCCAAATTACCCACTTCGTTGTCTTCATACAGATCAAGCCAGCCTGTGTTGTAATCCCTGAATAGGAACAGAATTATTGTTCTCATCAATTCATTATGGTCAACACGTAATTGTTTACCCTTGGCTGTTAGCGACAACTTCCCAATACGAGTCTTGATGAGTCCGCACTCCTTCAACACGACCCTGAGTACCTGCACTTCTTCTGTCTTCGGTTCGCTCTTCTGTTTATACCAGTCAGAGTTCCAACTATGGCTTCCTAATTCATAGAGTTCGGCAACTATCTTCGGAGGTATATACCCTTGTGCAGTGAGTTTCAATTCCTTTTCGCTCAACTCATTCATCAGGTGCAGAGTCTGTCGCATGACGGGAATCCGCTCCATCTGTTCCTCTGTTAATCGACGGAGTCGTACTGGACACCCCACTTCTAACGGTCTGTTAAGCATCTGGTGCATCTGCTCAGATGAAAATCCGTTGAAATCCGGCTTTGGAGCAGCGTTCTGTGCATGCATGATTTCACCCAGATGGCAGTTAATATCATCCAGGTTCACGTGCTTACCGCTTCTCTCCATCTGATCAATCCAGTCTTGCAACTGACGGGTAATCTCGTTCTTGTCTATCATATTCAAAATTTGTTTTAACACTTGATTAGGTCGCCACTATCCGAATCGTCATTAAGATTTTTCAACCGCTTCACAAGTTTCGACGCACTTGTCTTTTGCCCTCTTGACGAACTTGTAAGAATTTCTTTCGAGTTCCCTCTTCGCTCAATTCCTTAAGCGAGTATTCACACTCACCCAGCCTTCTTCATCTTTATACAGTATCAATTTATTCTCTTTGTCCATATTTCGTATAACGCATTTAATCCGTTCTGTTTTACTTGGCCTTTATATTGGCCTTCCCCTTTTACAGCCTTCAGGGTCTGGATGAACATCAATCTTTGTATAGGTCTCATATTCTCTCCAAGTATCCCTTATCCTATGTTTCTCTTCATAATACTCATCTAAGAGTTTATTAAGCTCTTCCATACTGATTTCACCCTCTATATTTCTTCGGACAAGTTCCAACAAGTAGCCGGATACCTTCAGTCCGTCCACCGCCTGCAAACCGATGGCTACGCGCCAAGCCTCGGCTCGTTCTTTCTTCTGAGGATCACCCTGACGGATATACTCATCAAAGTTTAGATACTTTTCTTTTACGTTATTCCCGCTCATATTACGATTAACTTTATTCTTATAATGTTAAAATCTTTGCATTGTTATCGTGACAGGTCCCGGCGCGAACAAATGTTTGTAATGCCGATGATCATCATATCTATTAATATACATTGTTCAATTCGTCATTCACATTGAAATCATCTTGATAATCAACATATTATAACACTTTACGTTTATTGGGTACACTGTGACAATTTTTGAATTATCGCAAGTTCCCTTGGATCCACATATCCGTCACATTCTGCCATGCGTACAAAAAGCATATTGGCATATTTTTTTGTTTCAGGCGAAAGAATTCGATACTCCTTGCACAACTCGTCAAATGACAAATCATCCATATGATCAAATTCGTTTATTTCTAATTGAAATTTCTCAAAGACATTATCGAGAAAAGTGATTTCAGCAGGATTTAAAATATTGTCTGCTTTCATTATTTGAGAGAGTATATAAAATATAACTCTCTTTTCGGATATATTAAGCTCGTTTATCATTGTCTTATATTTGTTTGAAAGAATGAATGATATTTTGTATTTCCCACATTCAAGATAAAGAGATTACATTTAGCCCTTGTCAGAGCAGTATAAATCAAAGCAGGAATGTTCTCTCTTTCTTGAATATAATAACCATCGTACCTATCATTTATAGACATTTCTGGTTGCAGAATCAAAATGACCGATTCGGATTCCCACCCTTTAAAGCTATGTATGGTAGACAATTTCATGTCATCTGTATCAGTAGTGAAATGAGTTTTAGCCGCACGGCGTATTTCTTTCAAATCTTTCTGGAATAGACTAGGACTAGTCTGTGTTCTTCTTAGTTTCTCATATTCATCGGCAGTTTCAAAGTTTGTCATGCACCTACTATCTTTTGTAGTATAGCATTTTTCAATATCTCTGAGCACGTTGATAGATTCTGCCATAACAACTAAATTTCGAGTGCTGATATTATATTCCTGCAAAATCCATCTTATGTTTTGACATAATTGAGAAGCGGTTGTGTCTGGAGAAACATTCCAATACTTTATCCAATAAGTCTCAAAAACTAATTCATTTTGAATATTTAATGCAGGAATTCCGCTGTCAACAAAAGTTCTTGCAAACTTATGTGAAAGAGAAGCAATCTCTGGATTTATAATACGCATTGAAAGCCTTTCACTCATTTCATTCCATCTACCAGAAAATGTTGGTATTGATGGCATTTTCGTTTCGGCCTCCATTTGGCGATTGTATATATTCTGTTCTCCATCACCAAAGACGGAGACTGTTCCGTCAGATGTTAGGAAGTAAGAGATTATAGATGTTAGCCATTCTGATTTAAAATCCTGTACCTCATCAATGATAATCGTTTTATACTTATCTATCTGACCAGCACATGAAGCAAAGAAATTTGGATCATCAAAATCCGATAAGTTTATCATTTTATCTGAGTATCTATTTGCCATAGACACGAAAAATTGGTGATAGTTTGTTATTTCAAATTTTGATGTAGAGAAATCTGCAGGCACTTGATTTATCCTCATTTTAATATATTGTATCAAGGATATATTGAATGTCAATATCAGCACCTTGTCTCCTGTCTGCAAATGTTTCTCAACGGCTCTATTAGCAACTGATTGCGTCTTACCACAACCAGCCACCCCTTTAACACGAAGTCGATTATTATCACTTCTTACGATATTTCTCTGTCTGTCAGTGAGATGGAAATTCGTATCTCCTTCTGTATAAGGATGCCAATGTCCAACGATAATCTTGACAAGTTCGTCAATATAATCGAACCTTAAACCATTCGCACGTGTCCGCTCAAAAACATATTTAAAATAATCAGAGGGGTATAGTTGTATGAGATAATCGTAACCTCGACCTATATTTTTACTTTTTGATAATATGTCTTCAATTCTGCCAGCAACCTCCTCTTTACTTGCATTGGGGAAGTAAAGGGCTGTTTTGACACAACCATATACGCTTTTGTTAATAATCGAATCTATCTTGATGGATTTAAGATGTGTGTTGAAAATGTAACTCTTAATATTTTCAATGCGTTTAAAATCTTCTTCCAATTTGGAAATGTCATAACAGATATTCACCAAGATAATACCACGACTAATGTTCGTCATTAGAACATCGGTTGTATCAATACCGATAGAGGGACGTATAAAAACATTAAAAAGGCTCGAACATTCATTTTTGACCTTATTATAGAAATATAGTGCCGAATCATTAACAACCCCTCTAAGACATTCAACCGAATATTCATAATCATCTCTTTGCGTAGTGTCACTGGCAACTTCAACATAGGTTTCATTCAAATGTTCTTTTCTATAGTGTACAAAACATCTTGTTTCACAACTATAGGGATGATGAGTTTTCTGAGTATAGCCATAGCAGTATGACTCAATACTCGAAAAGTATGAAGATGGATTGAAGTAGCCGCAGAAGTCCTTGATTCGAGTGTTATTTGAAAATTTTGGTCCAATACAAATCATGTAGTTAACATTGGCTAACGAGGCTGTTTTGTGAGCTATCCACTGTAGGCTAAGACTTTGTATATCGAGAATGTTGGAGAAAAGATTTATACTTACAGCAGAATTGCAATTGACTTCATCCATGCGGCCATTAATGTCAGAAGGAATAAGTTTCTCAACTGCATTAACCTTAATACCGGGGCCCGCATTTTGGGAAACCCATTTCCTCGCTCTTTCGAGTGCAATATGAGAGGGCTCTATAAGTGTAATTGCATTCAACCGACCAAGAAGATTTCTTTCTCGCAGAAATTCAAGGAGAGTGAGAGATGCTATTCCCTGGCCACATCCCCAATCAAACACCTCAAAATTATGATTTCTAATTTCATCATCTGTGTTTCTGCATGGAAAATTCTGCAAGGCAACCCTACACTTAACGATATGCATTTCACCATAGGCGGCAAGGTATCCATCAAGTTCAGTTTCTGATTGAAGAACTTTTCTTCCATGTTCGGTTAAGTCCCAAGGATGACTTTTCCATTCATTGGGTAGTCGATTGTAACACTGCTCTACTATTCTATGAACTTCCATCATACAATACTTTCGTTATAAGGGTTGTTCTTATGCTTTTGAAAATTTTCTAAAGCCGTTGCTTTATTCGTGTTGGCATAGCAGTATTCGCAAAGATGTGGACAGGTGTTGTATTCACCAATATCTTTAGAGGCCATGCATTCACAGAACGGACGTTGTCCTTGATCTTTCTTATGCTTACTGATAAAGTAATGATTATGAGGAAGGATAATTGCTCCTTCAGGCAACTCTGGCTCGTCAAACAGGGTCGGTGCTGGAACATCTTCTATCTTCACCTTCATGAATTCCATCAGCTTCTTGTCATCCCATGCAAGGCGGGTGATAAGGTCGCCATCTATACAGCTGTTGTGCTGGATACCATATTTCGAGATGTCAATCTTCTCACCGCAAGTGGCCAGCTGGAAGTTCCAGCCTCGTTCACGATTCATGGCGGACAGTCTGTCAGCAAAGATTTCCATTTGCTTTGTATCCCATTCATGATATGGAATGCCATTCACTTCAAGGTTATGCTTAACTTTTCTATACGTGCCAATATCAGCATAACTGAATACCAGCTTCTCAGTATAATCTTTCAGCTGGTCACCAATGTTTTGAACTTTCTGAAGCAAATCGTCAACAGATATGTTATCCGTCAAAATCATTGGATCGAACCGCCATATAACTGCGCCCTTGCCCAATTGTTCAACTAATAGTTTGAATGTCTCTATACGTGAAGCAAGGGAAGGAACCTTTTCCAACTTCTCCTGCTCATAGTCGTTTAGAGTATATTGAATGTAGCACTTAATGTTACGTTCTTTGAGGATATGTAGATATGGCAACAATGGCCGAGGATTTTTCGACCAGAATACGATGAAACGTGTATTCTCATACGAGACATACGACTTAACACCGTTGAAGGGATTCGTCCATGCTGAATAGCCTTTCTCCAAACGATGGAAAAACCAATCAGCATAAAAAGCTGGAATGTCAGTGCTTCTACTTGCAGAAACAATGATGGGAGACTGTGCTTTCACAGACTGTCCATTTATCATTATTTCGGTATATTTCCATGTTGCCATATCTTGATTATTCTTTATAGAAACTTAAAGGTTACAATTCCCAGATAGTTTTTGCAATCTGAGAGTACAAAACACATCTTTGCTCTATAGCTGATTTGTCAAAATGAGCATAAGATTTGAAGTCAAGATGCTTAGAACTTACAAAGGACGTAAAATTCGGATTATTCTGATATGCCTGAGGACAAAGGGACTTTGCCAGCAGGTTCTCCTTCACATAGTGTGTAATCTTTTCATCCTCTTTCATATCATTATATGATTGGTTCGTTCCATTGGGAAGTAGCACCAGATTACCAATTTTATTACGGAAACGCATAAATTCTTCTGGATGCTCAAACTCATCAGTATGTCGGTCAAAATGATCACTCCAAATATGTTCTATCTCAAAAGGCTTGCATCCAGGATTTGTCATATAGCGCTTGAAGTTGTTGCCCATTCCACTCTGTTCCTCAATATAGGCAGTAATGCGACATAGGAAATACTTTATGAATGGGCCGTTTTGTCCGTGCAAACGAAGGTCATTCATACCTGTATCAATGTCTAAGTCTTCGACACGATATCTTAAAACTTCCAGCATTTCATCATAAGTTTTATTGCGCAATGACTTGATGATATTGAACATTGTGTAAGCAATGGACGAAGCGGTATAGGACCGGAAATTAATTTGTCTTCTTACAACAAAACCATCCAAGAACCGCGCAACCAAATTCATCTTCCTCTTGCATTCATCATCGCTGTCATCAAGTTTGAGACCTGCCAACATCATCGGGAATGCCAAATATGGGGAGATACCTCTAAATTGGTTATAGTAAACCCATTCCAATCCAGATACTATATCCTTTTGTGCCTCCTGAATTAGAATATATTTGTTGAAGAAGAAACGATAGTTGGTATCAAGGAAGTTTTCCATACTTCCATTGATTGCGTCCTTTAATCGCCCCTTCTCATAGTTATCCCGGAACCAACTATGGAAACGCACGCCAATATGTTCGAAGTCCTCATCAACAGCCCCAGCTTTGCTCTGACGTTTTGTTTCGGCAAACTGCGAGCGCATCCATACAGTGAAGAACGCATTATCATAGTCTTTACCATATGAAAGCAACTGATGCATATCTCTCTTCCACTGTTCATTGATGGCTGTTCTTTTTGCATCATCATGGAACTTAGAGAGGATGAACCCCTTCAGCATATCACTATTGGTGAGGTTGAGTCCTCTGTCATTCATCGTCTCAAAGATTGTATAGGCATTCTCTTCCGAATATGCTTCAATCTTTACAATGATGATATTATTGATGACCCAATACATGAAACTTTCAAGAGCTTGACCTTGAAGATCGTCAGGAAAACTGTCCTTTATGTCATTATAGCGGTCTGCCATAAAGCGCACGCTATCCTCGTCTGTATCTTTTGGTGTATACTCATTATTGTTATACAAACCGTCTAAGCAATCCTTGCGCTCAGGTACTTGGATATTAAAAGATTTCTCTCCATAGCTGTCACTGAATATCATATTTTGCAAGATAGCTCCCTTCGCAACACCAATAGCATGATACAGATATATCAATAAAAGAGTTAATGATGTTATACGTTGCTGGCCATCAATGATGCTCATAGTGGCATCATCCTTAGCAATTACAACTATAGACCCCATAAAATAAGAGGCATAATTAGCAACATCTTTTGTGGAATGCTCTGGCCGATAATCAGCACGGAATGCATTATATAGGTCATCAATTAACTGGTCTATATTCTCTTTTCTCCAACGATATTCCCTTTGGAAATAGTCGATGGAATACTTATTGTTGCTCAGAATGTCCTTCAAAGGATATTCTTTGGCCACTATCTTCTTATTCTGTATTGTACTCATATGTTATATTGCAATCACTATTTTTTTTACAGTTCAATAAATACGGGAGTTCCCTTTTCGTTTTCAGGATTTAATTCAATCAGTTTCTCTATCATTCGATGATTAACCAAAAGGCTTAAATCTATGTCGAGTGGTTCTATAGAGAAAGTCATGTAACTTCTGCGAGGATTCTTGTTGGGATAGTCCATCGCTTTCAGTTCTTCCTTCCCCATCTCCTTATGTCCTGTAATAGTATAGGCAGACAGCTTGTCAGGATTACCAAATTCATATAGGACTATCAGGGACGTTCTTCCAAACATCTCTCTATGCTCTTCCATAGATCCCTTAGTCTTACCCAACCTTACATTATATATATTATGCGTGAGAATCCAGTCTTTCTGTTTCTTATTCTTGGTACATCCAACAAGAATGGTTTTATCTCCACCAAAGAAATCTATAATGTCCTGATCAAAGCGATTCCATTTATAGCACTCAAATGGTTCAGCTACCATCATCATTTCTTCTTCCTCAAATTGAGGATACATGGAAATGACTGGAGCTGTTTTTCCCGTATCATTTTCATCTGCTTGCTCATATTTCTTAAAGTTCTCAGCCTGCTCAAAGATTTCCTTAAAGACTTCGTCCTGCGGAACAGGAGGATAACCATGCTCTGCCAATATCAGAATCAAGTCCATCTGCAGTTCTGCTTTGATGTCAGAACGATTGGCCCAGTCGGTATATTTCGACTTGTCATCCACCATTTTCTTCACAGCAGCTGCCAATGTCAGCAGTTTGTCTTCTGGATATTCAAAGCCGAACTTATGAGCTATTTCTTTCAGAATATCATAGAAGGCCTTTTCCTCATAAGTGATACCCAAATCCTTGAACGACTTTTTCTCTTTGTTTACCTCCTTCAGCAGTTCTGCCATCTGCTTGGCTACCTCATTGAGCACTTCTTCGGCAAACACGGCATTGTCGCTACGGTCGTTATATCTCTGCACCAATGCATTCAGGCGTTTCGTGAAATCCACGCCCTTCATCTTATTGACCTTCTTGAAGTCGGTAATAACAGTCCGAAGCAGTTTCTCCATCAGTTTCACTTTCGTATTAGGCAACTTCAGTTTCTCCAGCCTCGTCATATAGTCTTCACTCAGCAAGTCCAGATCCTTTGTATTCGCATTCACCTGAGCTACTTCCTCTACTCCGTCCGACTTTAATGCTTCTGCTATCATCTGGCTCACCCTGCGATTCATCTGCGAGGCATCGGGAGCATCACCTTTTGTCAGTTTGTAGATGATAGACCTTACTCCCGTAAAGAAATGTATGTCCTCACGATCCTTATCGCTGATTGTCTCATGGTTGGAACAGAGGTTGAAAGCAGATTTAAGTTTCTTGGCATGTCCCATAAACTGATTTTGCGTTTTCTCCGTAGCCTGTACGAACTCTGCCCCATGTTTCAGACATTCCAACTGTTCCAATGGCGTACCCGTTGAGAACTTGCTATAATCGAAGGTATGGAACATTCGGCGCAGGATATCCAACTCGTCTTTCACCATCGTCACACTCTGTTCGATGGTTTCCACGTTTTCACCCATGTCACCACCCCCGGCATACTGTTTCAGTGCATTGTTCATATTGCTCTTGATACCGATATAGTCCACCACCAGTCCTTTATCCTTACCTTCAAACACGCGGTTTACCCTCGAAATGGTCTGTACCAGCGTATGCTTCTGTAATGGCTTGTCAATATACATCGTGTCGAGACAAGGCACGTCAAAGCCTGTTATCCACATAGACACAACAATAGCAATCTTGAAGTTTGATTCAGGATTCTTAAACAGCACATCAAGCGCTTTTCTGTCTTCATCCGAGCCAATCAGTTCGCGCAATTTTGGATCATCATCCTTCTCACGAGTCATCACAAGTCGGATGCGCTCTACTGGTGTCTGGTCTTCTGAGCCAATTTTCTCTTCCCATTCGGGACGCAAGGCAATAATCTGTTTATACAGGTCATAGGCAATTTCGCGACTTGAGCACACAAACATTGCCTTACCGCAAACGGTACTTCCTTCCTCTATTCGCTTTTCGTAGTGCTCAATGAAATCCTTTGCCACCACCGCCAGACGGTTCGGGTCACCCAGAATCTTATTCATCTGTGTCACCGCTTTCTTGCTTTCCTCAATCTGGTATTCATTGGCACCCTGTTCTTCACATTGCTTATAGTAAGCCTCTATCGCCTCCAGTTGTTTGTGGTCGGCAAATACCTTAGCGGCTCTTCCTTCATATACGATGCGACGAGTGATGCCGTCTGCCACCGATTCTGTCATGGTGTAGCTATCCACCACATCGCCAAACACATCTATCGTGGCATCAATCGGTGTTCCCGTGAAGCCCACGTATGTGGCATTGGGCAGCGAGTCGTGCAGGTACTTGGCAAAGCCATAGCTGCGTTTTACACCTTTATCGGTAATGGTCACATTCTGCTCCACATTTGTCTGCGAACGGTGGGCTTCGTCGGAGATGCAGATGATGTTGGCGCGGTCAGACAGCAGATTGATGTCTTCACTAAACTTTTGAATGGTTGTCAGGAATACGCCACCACTCTTGCGCCCTCTCAGTTTCTTGCCCAACTCTTCACGTGTCTCGACGTTCACCACAGTCTCATCTCCAATAAACTGCTTGGCATTAACGAATTGAGCTGAAAGCTGGTCGTCCAAGTCTGTACGGTCTGTTATCAATACAATGGTAGGGCTTGCCATATGTCGGCTGCGCATCAACATTCTTGTTAGGAAAAGCATCGTGAGGCTCTTGCCACAGCCTGTTGCGCCAAAGTATGTGCCGCCCTTTCCATCGCCATGCAGATTGATATGCGAGTGCTCTAAGATGTTTTCATAAAGCCTGTGGGTGGCGAAGAACTGCGGATAGCGACATACTATCTTCCTTTCACTCTTCGAGGTGTCAGGGAAGAACACAAAGTCTTTCATCACACTCAGCAGTCTATCCTTACGGAACAGACCTTCCATCATGGTGTGCAAGGAGTCGATACCGTCATTTGCCTTATCCGTCCGCTCCACCTTTCGCCAAGCATAGAAGAAATCGTAAGGCGTAAACAGCGTGCCGTATTTATTGTTCACACCGTCGCTGATGACCACGAAAGCATTATAGCGGAACAGCTCTGGAATATCCCTTCTGTAGCGCACCGTCAACTGTGTATAGGCATTCATGATGGTGGTGTCTTCCTTTACAGCACTCTTGAACTCCAGTACCACTACGGGCAGACCATTCACATAGACGATACCATCGGGAATACGCTTCTCTGTACCCTTTATCTCCAGTTGATTGACTATCTTGAAGATATTCCTGTCAACATCCTTAAAGTCTACCACTTCAACGAACAAATCTGGCAATGAAGCATCCTCACGCTTGATAGCGGAACCCTCAGTCATCAAGCGATATGTCTGTGCATTCTGCTCATAGAGCGGAGCACCATTGTCTGCCGTCAACTTTGCTATGACTCGCTCCACTTCTAAAGGTGTGATTCCCTCCTGGGCATACTTGTCCATCAGATACATCCGCAAGTCATCACGCAGCAGCACCTCCGTCTGTTCCTTGTGTATCGTCTCGCCATTCACGTAGCTGTAGCCCTGTTGCTCAAACAGTTCCATGATGGCCATTTCCAGCGTATGTTCGTTGAATCCGTTTACCATTGTATTCTTTTTTATTCTTTCACACCATTAGTGTCCCTATTTTAACGTGACATTAATGATTCATCTTTATACAGATATTATAATCCTTCTATTAAATTGGATGTTTTTTCTTTGTTACGTAATATTTTATTTATTTTACTTATTTCTTCTTTACATCTCATATAATCAAAATAAGAATGAGTTTCACGAGCTGCAGCTCCCATATAAAAATTATAATAGATGAACTCATCTAAACAACTATCACCACTATGAACTGAAATAAGCACAATCTTGCCGAACGGCAAACTAAAGTCGTCGGTTGGCCTCCGATGCGTGTAATTTCCGAACAGAAAGGGTAGTCTTTTTATTAAGATAGACAAAATTTTCCTTTTAGGATTTATTGATGTGGAAATAGCTACATCGTCTCTATGAAAATGAGTCATTGTCGAAATTTCTCCTTTAAAAAAATGCTTCGTTTTTTCTCTAATTTCTTTAAAAAGATCAAGGGTATTACTTAATTCCGCTCTCAATATGCAAACATCTCTCATGAACAAATAACCTATACGTTCTTCTATTTCCTTTTTATCAACTATTGAAGATGTATAAATATTTGCTTCATAATGCTTTATGTATGATTCACATAATGGTTTTAAAATATTTTTTCTAAATCCCCAATTGTCAATATCATAATAAATATCTAACATATTCATGTATTTATCAAGATTATCGCTATTATATAAAGCGCTTAGAATAGCATCCTGGCTTTCTTTCGAATCTTTATATATAAATTGAGCTGCGAAATACTCTTGTAAAGATTTGTGCACCCACTTCAAATATTGTCCATCCTTACAGAATAAAGGAACAGAAGATAGTATGTCATTTAAAAAATCTGAAGAAGTAAAATGCAAATCAGGACAAAATTCTTTCGCCTCATCTATAATATAAAGAAGTGAATCCTTATCAAATTCTATTTTTTGAGACTTAAGACACTTGAAGCCAACATAACGTAATACTCGTTCAAAATCATCAATATCCAAGTTAGAATGTTTGTCGTGGATGTAATGGTCACCTTTTGACAAATCATGCGAATCAAAATAGGCATCATAAACTTGTCTATAAAAGATATGTTTCTTTAATGGGATGGTTTGCTTGTAGTCAAATGCTGCAAATAACAATGAAACCAACAAGGGATTCTTCAAGAATTCATTTATCATTCCATACTGTCCTGACTTAAGCTCATCTATTAACAATTTAGATGTGCCACCTTGATTGTCATATTTACGGAGTAATTCATAAGCTTCTTTTTTCGCTAATGGATTTATCGTAAAAACTTGGAAATCGCCAAAACTTGCCAAAGCCTGCTCTGGTCTTGATGTTATAATAAATACATTATTACCTGCCTTAGAAATGAAATTTTGCACATCTGAAGTGACAGATATCCTGTCATTTAAAGAGATTTCATCGTATCCATCTAGAAAGAACACAAAACCTCCTGTTTGAATAAATTCTAATAATAACTGACGGTTAAAATCTTTAGCGATAGAATTAACCTGTTCTTGTATTTCATCCAGTATAGTCTTTTCTTCGGATAGTCTTCTCATTTCTAAATAAATGGGTATGCCATATCCATTATCTATAACATCTAGGAAGATCCTTTTTGTCATAGTTGATTTTCCCATACCAGCAGTATCTGTAATGAGAATCTTATCATATTTCTGTATAAGTTCTTGGGGATATTTATCAATCTTGAAACTTTCCTTATTTCTTGAATGCATATCTTCTTTAGAAATAGTCAAAGGCAAGTATAAATCCTTAAGAAGTCTTTGTTCATTCTTGAAAACCAAAGTATTTATTATACTATATTTTTTGTAAGTACGAAACAAATATTCTTCAAAATGTTCTCCACGAGGAATTAACAATTCGTTATAAGCGATATCACATCGCTCGGCAAATTGCTTTATTTTGGGAGTAATAACATTTTTAATCAGAGTGTTTATTACTGGCTTAGCAGCCTTCATTAATAATGCTTCTGGTATCATAACTATTTATTATTTATTGCCCCATCTTCGCCAAAAGCAAAGACTGTAATTCGGTTAGTTTTGAGATTTCATCTGATTTTAAGCAAATATCCTTTTCTATGATATTAATGATTGTATCAAATTCTTGCACTACTGAAATTGGTGGTATAATGCACTCCAAATCCTTAACTGCTTTATGAGTAATCGCCGGCATAGTAGAACTAGCAGCAGAACCCTTTATCAATTTCTGTATGGTATCACTCTTTAAGAAATGGTAAATATAATTACGAGTAAGTGTTTTAATTGGAGTTATTTTAAACAAATTATTCGCGATAATTCCTTCCAATCTGCGGCACACAGTACCCGCATCACCGTATCTAATCATAATGACATCTCCTCTTGTAGAGAAATACCTTTCATTTGATATATTTACATATCTTGGCGGCTCTGAAGTATTGGGAGTATAGTCTATTATTCTAATGAAGCGATTATAACCATTATGTTTAATTGGTGATTGATCTTCGACTTCAACTTGAATTCCTTGGGATAGTTCAACATAATCTCCCAACATTCCCATTCTCCAACCTTCGGGGAGGTTTTCTTTGTCGATGTTGTCGACGAAGGTTTTGCGGTAGAGGGCTTGGGCGGTGGCTTCGAGGTTCTGAATCATTTGATTGTTGAGACGGATGCGGTTGGTCAGCGTTTCGTATTCTGATACGATTTCACGCTGACGAGTGATGGAAGGAACGGAAAGTTTCATATTACAAAAATCCTCCCAAGTTAAACTACCACGAACACCGCCAACGGCATAATAACTTGCCTCGCGGTCAAATTCACTACGAGAGAACCACATCATCAGATACTGAGGTATCAGAACGGTCTTATCAATAACCTCGAACATCGGATAAGCAGGTGACATGATAGCTTCGTCTTCCTCAAACATGGCAATAGGCATCTTTCCATCTCGACTCACCTGCATCAAACTGCATGCAAACTGTTCCTTGCGAATAACTTTATAGTTAGAGAGGTCTGTGCCAATGACATTTGCCACTGACGGAATGAATGCTTTGTCAATCGTAAGACCGACAAGTTTCGTAGCCTCTAAATCCTTGTTACGAACATTCACTTCTCTGATGTAGTCGCCTAAACGCTTATATTCCATAGCCTAACTTTCCAAAAAGTTCTTTCAGTTGCTGTCTGCTTTCCTCTTCCTGTTTTAGGAGGTCAGTCATTTCCGCCTGCAGTTGGCGCATCTTAGTATCGAAATCTATCTGCTCATCACGATTGCGGAACTCAATATACTTGCTGGGAACAAGACTCCAACCCTTCTTTTCAATCTCGTCGAGGGTAGCAGAGTAGCAATATTCGGGTTCGTTGTGGTAGCTCTGCTCATAGCCCACACGTTGCCAGTTGTGGAAGTTCTCGGCAATCTTTTGTATCTGTTCTGTGGAAAACTGGATATATTTCTTCTCAAATGGTTCTCCCCATTGGCGCAAGTCGATGAAAAGCACTTCGTCCTCACGATTGCGATATTTCACCATCTGCCCATTCTGTTCCACGGTTCGTGCCTTCTTGTTGTTATTGAGAATCCAAAGCGTCACACTGATGTCCGTAGAATAGAACATGTTTCGTGGAAGAATTACTATGGCCTCCACGAGTTTGTTCTGCAATAGCTGACGACGGATTGCCAACTCAGTACCGTCACCGCTCAACGCTCCATTGGCAAGAAGGAAGCCTGCCGTACCATTGGCAGAGAGCTTAGAGACAATATTCAGAATCCAGCCATAGTTAGCGTTGCTTGTAGGAGGTACGTCGTAACCTGCCCAGCGTGGGTCGTCCTTCAGTTCGTTTTCTGTCCGCCATGCTTTCTGGTTGAATGGCGGATTTGCCATGATGAAGTCGGCCTTCAGGTCTTTGTGCTGATCGTTATGGAACGTGTCAGCAGCCATCTCGCCCAGGTTGCAGGCAATGCCACGAATGGCGAGGTTCATCTTCGCCAGTTTGTAGGTGGTATTGGTGTATTCCTGTCCATAGACAGAGATGTCGCGCTTGTTGCCGTGATGTGCCTCAATGAACTTCATGCTCTGCACAAACATACCGCCAGAACCACAACATGGGTCGTAAATCTTACCACGATAAGGCTCAATCATCTCTGCTATCAGATTGACGATGGTCTTAGGCGTATAGTATTCACCCTTACCCTTACCTTCGGCAATGGCAAACTTACCGAGGAAGTATTCATAGACGCGACCAATGAGATCGTTTTCAGGGTCTTTCAGCGTATCAATCTTATTGATTTCATCAAGCAATGCCGCAAGCTTTGTACGGTCGAGCGACAGGCCTGCATAGTAGTTGCTGGGCAAAGCACCCTTCAGCGTAGGGTTGCTCTGCTCTACCTTAGCCAGTGCCTTGTCTATTTTGATGGCAATGTCATTCTGCTTGGCATTCTCAATCAGAAAATCCCAACGGCTCTCTGGCTCCAAATAGAAGACATTCTTCGCATTATAAAACACGGGGTTGTCTGCAAATGCCTCCTTGCCTTCTGCCATCAGTTCATTGCGCCGTTCAATAAAACGGTCGTGTGCATATTTCAGGAAGATAAGGCTCAGCACCACGTGCTTATACTCCGATGGTTCAACAGAGCCACGGAGTTTATTTGCTGATTCCCATAACGCTTCCTCTATTGCCTTTTCTTTTGCTATTTTCTTTGCCATTATATATTGTTTTCTTTATCGTATGCAAAAACACTCACTTGTCATACACATTCTTCTTCAAGTCATCTCCGAGCCTTCTTCGAAGGCATAAGCTTGTATTGCCCGATGCTCGTTCTATATTACATTCGCAGAAGTTCATTGACGTTAACTTCAAGACATCTGGCAATTTCCATCAAGTTTTCCAAGTTTGGCTGCGCACTGTTAGTACACCATTTAGATACCGTGGCTTGGTCAACACCGATTTGCTCAGCTAACCACTTGTTGGTGCGCTTCTTCTCCGCAAGTACCACTTTCAGTCGGTTTAGATCTTTACCTTCCATGTTATACGTTATTACATAATACTGAGTACAAAGATAACTTTTTTTCAGCAGAAAATATCAAGTTTTGCTAAAAGTATAAACGTACAGACAAAAATATTGGTCTTTTGACAAATTCTGAAAGCAAGAACAGCAAATAGTCCCACCAGATTGACTGATGGAGTACTGTTTTCACGACAAAAGAACCAAAAACATGCGTTAAAGCACAAATATCCCTTAAAATGTTTGTTATATTAAACATATTTATTTATTTTTGCGCCCAATAAGATACAATTATGGGTAAGAATACATTTGGTAAAACGATGCCAAGGGCATTGAGCCAGAACCTGAAGATTATGGGCGAGCAAATCATGTTGGCCCGCAAGCGCAGACATTTGTCTATGCAAGACATAGCAGACAGAGCTACTGTGACAAGACTGACTGTCTCAAAGGTTGAACATGGCGATCCAACGGTTTCCATGGGTATCTATGCGCGTGTACTCTTTGCACTTAACTTGGAAAACGACATTACCCTGCTGGCTGCTGACGATGCACTTGGCAGACAACTTCAGGATGCAGAATTACTCAGACGATGAAAAGGGTTACAGTTTACGCAGATTTTGACTTTCTAACCTCTCCCGAAGAGATAGGAACATTAGGCTACGAACATATTCGCGGCAAGGATCATTTTGTATTTGAGTATTCGCGCCAGTGGTTGAAACGACATGGCGGCATCCTGC
The DNA here is from genome assembly GCF_022024215.1 of Segatella bryantii. NCBI lineage: Bacteria > Pseudomonadati > Bacteroidota > Bacteroidia > Bacteroidales > Prevotellaceae > Segatella > Segatella bryantii. Next base: position 1,275,356 of record NZ_CP091798.1, read on the forward strand.
TGAGCGGTGACCTGCTGAATGTTCCTTCGTTGCAGCATCCTCGTGGTAATGATAATGTATTCGGCTTTGTCAAAGATTCATTCCCTGATCGCTGGGGACGTTTACTGCTTGACCGCAGAGAGCGACTGACTGCCCAACAGGAAGGCAGACCGAAACGTATGCTCACCAATTACGATTATCTCATTGGTATCGAGAACGTCACCAAAGCAATCAAAAACTAACTTCGACAACAATAAAATAAGGAAAAATAGTAAAAATGAGCAAAAAAACTTACTCTTTTAAATAGAATTAAAAGACATTGATTCTGAGTTTATACTCTTTATAGTATATTTTGCCATCACAGCATCAAAAAACTTGCAAAATTCATCTGCCACACAAAATATTTCTGTAATTTTGTCCTCGATAATCATAGCGATTATTGTTTGTAATTCTTTGATTTTTTACACTATAAAGTTACAATATTTTTCGCTAATCAACAAATTTTCAGATATTTATAATTCATCAAGCTCACGTTATTTATATACTTTTAATCAATTATAATATGATGTCAAATATTACAAATCGCAAATGGTTCAAAAATTTAAAATTCATAATTATATGTTTTCTCTTAATAGGAGGAAGTCTATTTTGTGCACTTCACGATTTCAGCAATGATAGAAGAGGTACCAACCTAATTGCTCATCCCATAGGTTGGTTGGGCATCGGATTCTTTGGATATGCATTTATATTCATGTTATACAAAAACATCAAATATGCTTTGCAAGGCAGAGGAATGGTGGCTTTTACCGACGAAGGAATGTATATAAGGGATGAGTTTGTTGCATGGGAAAATATTGTGGGTATCTACGGAAACAAACAATGTGTAATTATTGATACAAACGATACTATGGAAAGACTTCGTCAAGCTTCTTGGTGGAGAAAGATGAACTATAAAATGGGTGGAGCGATGATTACAATCAGCAATTTTGATTATGATGGTTCGCAAGAAGAATTTGCAACAAATTTGAAACAGCAGATAGAACTCCATCAAAAACAAAATTTGGTCTAACAAGCATACAGAGGTTTGAACGAAGCTTATGCTGAAATTGCAGAAGAAATATCATTGACTACTCATGCCATGAAAAGAAAGATATTTTGGAACAACTATAAAAATACTTCTGCACGCAGAAATGCGAAAAGACGTTATGTCATAATGTATTATATTATATCATCTAATCTAGATATTATTATTCAAGTCGGTATAGTCAATCCCATTATGATCTTTCACACTTCATACACGTCTTCTCTCAGCACATGGGTATGAGCCCGAGTAATTATCGCAAGCAGCAACAAATATGAACTCTTGGATATAATAGAATGGATGGGATGTGTCCGATAATAATTCATAAATAAAGAACTACTCGAACGTTGGCTGAAGACTTAAACGGTACTCGCTGGGCGACTGGCCAAGATGCTTTGTGCAATAGCGACTGAAGTAGGAAAGAGTCGTGAAATTCATAAGTTCTGCTATCTGAGTGAGGGACAGGCGTTCATCATTCAGATAGTCTTTTAAGATGGGGATAGTATAACGGTCGATGTATGAGGTTACACTATGTCCCGTCACGCGTTTGATGGTGGCGGAGAGACACTTTGGCGAAACGTTCAGTCGCTCGGCATAATAGCTCACATCACGTTCTGTTCGGCTGATGCCAGTAGCAAGCAGAGCCATCAGTTGTTTTACGATGTAGGCTGTGCGGTCGGTATGGGTGTCTGTTGCATCACGTTGGGCATGGGCCTCGAAGATGTCGTACATCATCGTCAGGCAGAGACTGCCCATCAGTTCGCGATAGAACTGCAAATGGCTGTCGTCCATGCGGTCACGCAGACGATGAAAATCCTCCAGCAGATGCTGTGCTTGTTCATCTGAGAGGTTGATGACGGGGTCTTGGTTCAGCGAGATACTGCCACCAATGCTGTAATTGTTCGATGGTAGCAGGTTTTGCAGGAACTTGTAATCAGCAGCAAACCATTCTACCTGCAAGTCATCATGTGCCGCCAAATTCTTTACCTTGTTAGGCATCGGTATCACTACCAGGTCGTTTTTCACAATGTGGTAACAATGCTCGTTGAACACAAAACTCCCCTCCCCTGCTAAGCAAATCAGGTGCATACAGGTGTGGCTTAACTCAAGGACATTCATCCCGTAGAAGTCTGTGGAATATTGAAAATCTGCCTTCATGGCTGCGAAATTACACATTATTTTGTATATAAAAGACCGATTTAGGTAAAAAGTGAAAATCATGAGGCAATTTGTGAAACAAAAGTATCTAAATAACCTCTTACCTTTGCATCGTGAAACCTAAGAAGCATGCAAACGACCTGAAGGGCAAGACAGTCATCCCTTTCACCACCCATGAAGGCAGTGGACTTGCCAACTGTGTGGAGGATGTGAAGGATGCCTTCCCTGCTGCAAATGTCACAAATGGCTTCAGCATCTACGGTCACGAGGTGCGCACAGAGAAGAAAAAGGTTGAGAAGTGGCTGAATGGTTTAGGATTTTAAGAACGAATAATATGGAAAACTATACAATGGTGTTCAGATGCCGACACTAGGCTACGGCGTATTTTTGGTAAGCCCTGACGAGTGTGAACGCTGTGTGAGTGATGCGTTGAGTGTGGGCTATCGGTTGATTGATACGGCACAGGCCTACCAGAATGAAGAAGGCGTTGGCAATGCCTGGCGCAAGAGTGGTATCAAGCGCGAAGATCTTTTCCTTGTGACAAAGGTATGGATATCCAATGCTGGCGAGGAAAAGGCTGCCAAGAGCATCGACGAGAGCCTGCGCAAGTTGCAGACGGAATATATCGATCTGCTGCTCATTCATCAAGCTTACGGTGACGTTTTCGGCACATGGCGGGCAATGGAGAAGGCTTATCGTGCAGGAAAGGTTCGCGCCATTGGTGTAAGCAACTTCCAGGCTGGCCGCTTCTTCGACTTTGCCCACTATGTGGACGTAAAGCCAATGGTGAACCAGTTGGAATGCAACACACTCTCTCAACAGACTGGAATCGAGCCGATTCACGGCGAGTTTGGTACCAAGATGATGGCTTGGTATCCACTCGGTGGACAAGACACTGACAGCATCGTAAAGAGTGAATTACTGGCTTCTATCGGTGCCAAATACAACAAGACAGCTGCTCAGGTAGCCCTCCGATGGCTCACCCAGCGTGGCATCGTGGCTATTCCCAAGTCAAGCCATAAGGAGCGCATGGCGCAGAATATCGGCATCTTCGATTTCTCGCTGAGTGATGACGATATGGCTCAAATAGCCAAGATAAACCAGCACGATGCAGGCACAACACCTTTTGGCGACCCTCAGTTTGTGAAGAACCTCATCAAAAACTACGGATAAGACCATGAAACAAGTATCAGTATTAGTGGGTGTTGGCAGATTACTCCATAGAGCGGGCTACGAGTTCCAGCACCTGTTCTATCTGGGAAGTAACGATGCTTTGTCGCTGTTCTGGTGTCATCAACAGGGCCTCGCTTGTGGATGTATCGGGCATAGTCGTTGACGTGGTTAACTTTTAATATTTTCTCCATTTCAAGGTCAAATTTACATATTTTTACCGACATAAAAAAGAAGAATATGCAAAATCTGTAAAATAGGTTGATATATCAGTAAATCAGTAAGGCTATGAATAACGAAATCGCCGTACTTTTGCACCATCAAATCTAAAACAATAAAAAGATATGAGTAAAATAGCATTAGAAACCTGGGCCTGGGGCGCAGGAGCATTCGGCGGAGATGCCGTATTTGGAAGCGTCCACATTCACTACTTAACCGGTCGGCTGTTGATGCCAGAGGCATTAAAAGGTATATATAAAAAAGCAAAATAGTTATAAGATCATGAAACAATTTATAATAGCAATAGCAATGCTTATACTCCCAATCACAGCAGTAGCACAAGGAAACGAGATTATGATAGTCCGCCTGGCTGAAATCGAAGTCTATCCGCAGTACCTCAAAGAATATCTCGAATTTGCCAACGAGGTGGATCGTCTAAGTGTGGAACGAGAGCCTGGTGTCGTCTGTCTGTTCCCGATGCAGAGTACCGAGGACTCATGCCTAATTCGCATCCTGGAAATCTATGCCTCTGAGGAAGCCTATCAGAGCCATCTGAAGACCGACCACTTCCAAAAATACAAGCAGGGAACACTCCACATGGTGAAAGACCTAAAACTGCCCACAATGAAGCCACTCGACCCGGAGACGATGAAACAGATATTCAAAAAACAAAGATAATATATGAGGATTATCACAACCATCCTAGCACTGCTATTAGCAGTGGTTAACATAAATGCACAAGAAAAGATGAAAGAGAATGTAAATTTTAATGTATGGCCGAAAGGCAAACTGAACACGGCTTACGCTAAGTATTTCATCGGTAACAGTTATCTGGCTCCGCTCGATGCCGACAATGGCGGACCCGTGAACGTCACCTTCGAACCACGATGCCGCAACAACTGGCATATCCACCACAAGTCGGTGCAGGTTTTGGTCTGCGTAGCTGGTCACGGCTGGTATGTAGAAGAGGGAAAGGAGCCTGTAGCACTACACCCTGGCGTAGTTGTAGCCATACCTGCCGAAGCAAAACACTGGCACGGCGCTGCCAAGGACTCCTGGATGCAACACCTGACGTATATGACGAAGGTGGAAGAAGGCGCTTCTAATGAATGGCTGGAGCCTGTCACCGATGCTGAATACGACAAGCTGCCCGCCAGCAGTGCGTTACTCAGTGTGAGTGATGCCGAATACATTGAGCGCTTTGAAGCCTTTGCATACAATGAGGTGGTGGAACAGGTGAAAAAACAGCTTGACGACCGTACACGCTATATCTGCTATATAGCAACACTCTTAGGCTGTCAGGGCATTGACAAATACCGCGAACTGCTTCCTGCGGCATTAGACAAGGGCGTGACACCAGTTGAAGTGAAAGAAATTGTATATCAGGCTACGGCCTACTTGGGCATGGGACGCATCCACCCATTCCTGACGGCTACCAATGAGATTCTGTCCGCTCGTGGCATCACTCTTCCCCTAGCTTCTCAGCAGACCACCACAATGGAAACCCGTCGTGAGGCTGGTACTCAGGCGCAAGTCAGTTGCTTCGGCGACGGGATGCTCGACTTTTGGAAGTCGGGGCCGGAGGATAGCCGACACATCAACAGATGGCTTGCTGATAACTGCTTTGGCGACTACTATACCCGCACGGGGCTTAATCTGAAGATGCGCGAGCTGATAACGTTTTGCTTCCTTGCCGCTCAAGGCGGGTGCGAACCTCAACTAAAGGGACATATTGCCGGCAACTACCACGTAGGCAACGACAAGGACATGCTCATTGCCGTCATCTCCTCCAATCTTCCTTTCATCGGCTATCCTCGTACGCTTAATGCACTGAATTGCATCCGTAGCCTGGAGGCAGCCAAATAAAAAATGATGAGCGAGGAACCCGTCAGGGTGGCAGCAAGCAAGTAAACTGGCTGTTGGTGGCACATATCGGCATTGTCAGCCACTCGAAACTGCTGCTAAGCATACATTCGTCACACCACAGCGTGAAGGCCATCGAAGAACAGGATAAACTGTCCGTTAACATCATCGACGAGGCATTTCTGGCCGCTGCCGACTACACTGGGACTGTGAGTGGAGCTAAGACTGACAAGTCGGCCACCTTCCCTTACAATCTGGGTGAGGCTGGCATGCCCATTATCGAACAATCTCCATTGGTGATGGAATGTGAGGTTATCGACACTTACGAAATTGATGGTTTCAAGAACTATATCTGCACTATCCTCAACACTTACGTCGAGGAAGACATGCTTGACGAGAAAAACAAACCCGACTATGCGAAACTAAAACCAGTACTCTTTGAGATGCCAACCTACAAATATCTACGTACTGGCGACATCATAGGCGATTGTGTGAAGATGGGTAAAGCGTATGGAGCAACTTTGTAATAAAGCATTGTTATGAAGAAGTTAGTTTTGATACTTACGGCACTGATGACAATAAGTCTAAGTGCCTGCTCACAAAAGAAAACAAATCAGAATATGAAACAGAAAGTATTGGTTGCCTATTTCTCAGCATCGGGCACAACCAAAGGCGTTGCCCAGCAACTGGCAGAGGTAGCAGGTGCCGACCTACATGAGATAAAACCAGAACAGCCCTACACGGATGCAGATCTCGATTGGCGTAACAAGCAGAGCCGTAGTAGCGTGGAGATGCAAGACAGGAAATCGCGTCCTGCCATCACTTCAAAACTTCAGAATATGAAGGACTATGATGTTGTCTATGTAGGTTTTCCCATCTGGTGGTACACCTGCCCAACGATTATCAATACCTTTATGGAGGCATACAACTTTCAGGGCAAGATCGTCATCCCCTTCGCTACCTCTGGCGGTAGCAGCATCAAGAAAGCATGCGAAGACCTAAAAGCTACTTATCCTAACATTAACTGGAAAGAAGGCAAATTAATGAACCACTCAACGAAAGATGACTTAAAAAAGTGGGTGGAGAATAACAAGTAGCAACTTTTATCATAGATAGGTGTAAGTTTATAAAGACACCAGGTATGGCAGCAAAGGGTTCCCTATTGCTGCCATTATTCTTAATCTAACATACCTTCACTATTATGTCTATTCGCCTTATTTGACGATGGAAATGTATCAACAAGAAAGTGCTTATGATGCAGAAATGTTCTTGGATAAAGACATTTCCATGTTTCAGAAAGTACTAGGTGCGGATGCGGCGATGTTCACCATCATCAGATGGTGTTTACTCGTTCTCTGCGCCTTAATAGACGAAGGAGTAATTGATATTGAAGCAAGAGTCAGAAACCTTGACCGTGGTTATTATCAGGGACTTGCTTGGTGTTGTAAATTCAGTTAAAAATAGCTATCACACATTTCTTTTTTCGCATAAAAATGAATGAATTACAAGAATAATTAGTAACTTTGCAACTGATAACATATTAGCAACAAGTATAAGTTTAAATGATTTATGGATAATATATTATCACTATTAAACAACTACACACTTGACAATGCAGACGACATCGCCAAGGCTTTGGCAGATGACTTCCGTAAACGTCGTATCGAGAAGAATCTGACACGTGAACAGGTGGCAGAGAAGTCTGGGGTGGCGTTAAGTAACATCATCAGATTTGAGCAGAAAGGGCTCATTTCCCTTAAGAACCTTATCTGCCTCGCAATGTCTATGGACTATACATCAGAAGTAAAAAGCATCTTTACTGAGCCGAAGTATTCCACCATGGAAGAGCTGACTCAAATCCGTAAAAACAAAGGTAAGACCAGAGCCTACAAGACTCAAAAATAAAATACAGGAATCATGAATAAGATAGACAGGTTACCCTACCCTGCAAGACTTCATTGCAGTAGGCACCAAGATCAAGATGAATCCAAAACGATGCCAGGAAATTTTTGACGAGGTGTACCAGAACTGCGGAGATTTGTTGTTAAATAATATTATTCACATTCAAAAATAGATAGTCCACATAAGGCGTACTGGCAAATGAAATTTACAAACGGATGCAAAAAACTTCGAAATCACTATAAATTGCCTTATCGAGGACATAAACAAACTTGTTTTCAACCAATTACTACGTAAAGTTGGTTTCATTGCTACAAATCACTTTAATGACAATTTCAGAAAGAGTTTGATAATAATCCGGAGAAAATTTCATATCTTTGTTGCTGAATACATGCGTGTATCCGCATACACGTATGCGAAAAACTAACAATTAAACGATGGCAAAAGTTGGTTATATTTTTTTGGCTGAAGGGGACGTCACCTATGAAGCCAACATTCAGTGGATGAAGGAACAATGACACAAAAGGCAAATATATACTATGCATGGATTGGCGGTTCGTGTGACTATGGTCACAAGGAACGGGCTGGAGCTGCAGCTGTAGTGATAGAAAGAAACGGGAGCATTGTCATGAAGGATGTTATAGCCGACCTTCACACAACAGAGTTCCGCATGATACTTACACTCATGGTTAAGGTAATGCAAGAACTGCCAGATGGCTCTGACATTGTGTTCCTGACAAATGCTGCATACATCCAGAACTTCGACAAAGCCCCTACAGCAAAGTCGGCCAATGCAGACTTGATTGCACAATGTATTGAGTTCAAAAAACGACATCACTCTGCCATGGTTTCGATTGTGAAATATCATAAGAGTCCCTTACTCATAGAGACGCATGATGCATCTACCGAGGCGATGAAAGAGCGACGGAAAATAAAGATATAGACCAATTTAAAACGGTTCTACTTTTCATGGAAGGCAAAGAGGTGTATCGCACATCTGGATTCATCAATCTGGCAGAACTGGAAATAAGAATCAAACAATATCAACAGGTATAACATAATAATAATGCCAAATGAAACTGAAAAAGCGAAAAATCAAGTATGCAAGCATCTTTTTGCTTTGCTGGTTTGCTTTCCTGGTCTTCCTTGTAGATGGAGTCATGAAATTCCAGACCTTGGTTGACTACTTCGGCTCGTATGCATGGGCAGAAACGGTATTGCTATTATTGGTCATCATTCCAACTTTGATAGTTTATAAATTCACAGAAGAAAAATGAAGAAGATACTATTCCTTCACGGATTCTTTGCCAGCGGTCAATGCGTACCTGCAGTAGCACTGAGAGAGGCATTAGAAGGTCGTGCAGAGGTGCTTACGCCTGACTTGCCAACACATCCACAGATGGCACTAGAAGAAATCCGAAACATCTGTGACAGAGAGCATCCTGACTTGCTGGTAGGCAACAGCTGCGGATCTTTTTATGCCCAGATGTTGGCACCCATAGTTGGCATCCCTGCTCTGCTTGGCAACCCACACTTCCAGATGACTAGATTTCTGAAAGAACGTATCGGAAAACACGAATACAAGGCACCTCGCAAGGATGGCAATCAACAGTTTGTCATCGATGAAACTTTGATTCATGAGTTTGCTGAGCAGGAAACCGTACAGTTCCGCTATTGTAACCCCTATTACAAAGACAAAGTTTGGGGGGTATTTGGCGAACAGGACACACTGGCTCACTTCGAGTCTCTGTTTTTGGAACATTACAACCATTCTTTCCATTTTCCTGGTGCTCACACTCCTACGGCAGATGAAGTGCATACTTGGTATGTCCCCTTAATCGAAAAGTTGCTGATGAAATATCCACTTCCAGAGGATGGAATTCGCTACTTTCAGCATTTCAAAGGAGGAAATTACCGCTACATTCGCACGGCTTTCGACTCAGAAACTAAGGAGCGAATGGTCATCTATCAGGCACTATATGATGAAATGCGATACTGGGTACGCCCAGAGAAGATGTTTTTCGAGAACATTGAGCGCGACGGACGAATTTTCGCAAGATTTACTGAAATAGACAAATAATCAAAAATCCAGAACATATATGATTGACCAGATTATTGACTACAACAAAATTTTTGTAGAGAAAAAGGGCTACGAGAAGTATATTACTGACAAGTACCCAGATAAGAAACTTGCAGTACTCTCATGTATGGATACTAGACTAACCGAACTGCTTCCTGCTGCCCTCGGCTTGAAGAATGGTGATGCCAAGATTATCAAGAACGCTGGAGGTTTGGTCATATCTGCTTTCGACTCTGCCATGCGCAGCCTTATTGTAGCCATCTATGAGTTGGGGGTAAAGGAAATCATGGTGGTGGCACACTCGCATTGCGGAGCCTGTCATATGAGCTTTGACCATTTCCACCATGAAATGACCCGCCGTGGTGTAACAGACGAAACTATCGAAACCATACAGAAATGTGGAATCGACCTACATCACTGGCTGGAAGGATTCAAGGACACCCCTACATCTGTAAAAAAGACTGTCGATACCATCAAAACCCATCCACTTGTTCCGAAGGACATTGTGGTGCGTGGCTTTATTATTGACTCTGAAACTGGAGAACTTGAAGAAATACGATAATATGACTATACAAGAATTTAGAGATTATATGGCATCGGGCAAGCCCGTCGTTGGTGGTGGCGAAGTCCACATGATGTTTCATAAGTTATCACAGGAAGCACTGAAAATAACAGCTGAAATTAATGGCAGTTATCATACACCAGAGCAGCTTCACGATTTATTAGAGCAACTCTGGGGTCGTGAAGTGCCTAAGACTGTCGGCTTATTCCCTCCTTTTCACACCGATTGCGGAAAAAATACCGTCATTGGTGAACGAGTATTCATCAACATGGGGTGTAAGTTCCAGGATCAGGGTGGTATCAACATTGATGAAGGTGCACTCATTGGACATAATGTCGTGCTTGCAACCATAAACCACGACCTTGACCCCGCCAAGCGTCAATGCATGAGTTATGCCCCCATCCACATTGGCAAGAATGTATGGATTGGAGCCAATGCAACAGTTCTTGCAGGCGTCACCATAGGTGATGGAGCCGTAGTAGCTGCAGGTGCTGTAGTAACTAAGGACGTAGAGCCGAATACTATTGTTGGCGGTGTACCTGCTAAGGTCATCAAAAAGATTGAAGTGTAATCATATAAATCGGAATTTACGATGAAACTGAACTTAAGTGATAAGAACATTCATATTGGTGCAATAGCAACTTTTTATATCATTGCCTTATTGGTGCGCCTGATATCATTGCTTGTTGTCAACAAGTTCCCTTCTATTGAGACGAACTATGCACTTCAAGTTTCCGCAGCACTTGCCACTGGGATTGGTCCTGCTATCGGAGCATTGGTGGCTATGCTCCTTTTCAAACGTAAAACCGAATACACTCTTGTAGGCAAGTCTGCCAGGAAATCCATTGCGACTATAGTTATACCATGTATCGTTTTTGGCATTATCGGCGGATGGGACTTAGGCTTGACATGCTTCTTTGCATTTGTGTATGGTTTGTTGGAAGAATATGGTTGGCGAGGATTTTTGCAATACGAACTCAGGAAATTACCTGTATGGCAGTATGTACTTATCATCACAATAATGTGGTTCCTGTGGCATTTAGATTTATCTCAGCGAAGTGTATTGCCATTCTTCTTACTTCTGCTTTTCGCTTCATGGGGAATAGGAAAGGTGGTAACCGATACTCATTCGTTGCTTTTCTGCGCGGCATTCCATGGCATCGTGAATTTCTCGAAACGTGCCCTGTTTTCTGACACAACTTTCACCGCGGCTTTTATCTGCGTTATCGTCTATTGGATAGTTATGTGGTATTTTGTCGGTACATCCCCAAAACAGCAAAGTAGAGAGAGGTAAATTCCAATTTAGCAGATCAAAGAGTCAGAAAGAAGAAATCTCAATGATGATGAACAAAATAATTGCAAGTTAGCAATCACTGACAACCATTTGAGCAACGTGGTGCGCCAACAGTCTAGACACTCAGTAATCCTTTCAGGTAGTTCGAGAAAACGATGTATTGTATTAAAGTTATTTCGACAAAAATAAAATAATGAGAAATGATAATAATCACCTAAAATTCTTGCTCTTTTCAATAGAATTTTATACTTTTGTGTCAAAATATAATATGGCATTTTATTATTAATGTAGACAAAACTCTACTCAATAAATCTCCTTAAGAACCACATAAGGAGATTGAAAGCTACGAAATTGTTCATAGGAACATGGTTACTGAAGGCTTTAATTCTACGATAAAGAAAGGATCATTGAAAATGAGTATGGAGTACTTGAGATTATTCCATGCTGGAAATGGTTGATTCAACAATAATATGAATATTCTACATACAAAAATAGGATGCTTTTTAAAAAATTAATGTATGACGAAAAGTATACTTCATTTTAACGGAGTCTGGAGAAGCTATCAGAAAAGGATTCTTGATGATTTGGATTTTCATCTGCGTGACAGTAAACTTCACATCGTTGCTGCACCGGGTGCCGGAAAAACCACCTTGGGTATAGAAGTCATCTCGCGTTTGAATCGGGCTTCCCTGATTCTGTGTCCGACGAATACTATTAAAAACCAATGGAAGGAACGAATTCAAACGTCCTTTCTACAAAAGAAAGATTTTGGAATTGTATCAACCGATATTCATAACCCCAGTTTTCTCACTATTGTTACGTATCAAGCCTTACTAGCCGCATTTTGCGGACATAATGATGATGAATCAGAAGATTGTCAGCCCGATAAAGAAGATGGAAAGGAATATGCTATTACCAACTCTAGCCGATTCCAAATGGTTATGATGCATGAACTATACAATTATTCGACACAAAAGTGTTGAATAAATATCACGTGCCATTAGCTGCCATTGCACATATACGCATGTAAAAAATCGCTAATTCTTAAACGATAATAAATACAAAGAACTATGAACTTATTAGAAGCAATAGAGGCACGCCATAGCGTGAGAAAATACATAGATAAGCCCATTCCACAGGACATCATCCACATGCTACAATCAAAAGTTGAAGAATGTAACAAGTTGGGGAATCTTCACATTCAGCTCGTCATCAACGAGCCAAAGGCATTTAAGGGAAAGATGGCTTACGGCACATTCAGCGGAGTGACTAACTACTTCGCCATGGTAGGAATGAAAGCTGATGACCTTGCAGAACGTATTGGCTATTACGGAGAGCAGTTAGTTCTGCTTGCCCAGACTCTTGGACTCAACACTTGTTGGGTAGGTCTGACCTATAACAAAGTTAAGGAAGCCTACTCCGTTGATAAAAATGAAAAACTCTGTTGTATGATTGCCCTTGGATATGGTAAAGAACCAGGGAAAAACATGAAGCGTAAGACTGCCAAACAAGTGAGCAATATTAGCAACATCACACCTAAATGGTTCCAGGATGGAGTGGCAGCCGCCCTACTCGCTCCTACAGCCGTCAATCAGCAGAAGTTCCACTTCGAATATCTTGGAACTAACGATAACAACATTCACAGGGTTAAAGCAGAAAAAAGCTTTTCTTTGATAGGTTATACCAAGATAGATTTAGGCATTGCCAAACTTCATTTTGAGATTGGAGCAGGAAAAGAAAATTTTGAATGGGTATAAAAAATATCTTTTTTTATCAGCAAGGTAACCACGAAGTGGGTGACCTTGCTGATAAAAGTTGGATAGACACAACCTATATAGCTTATTGGCATGAACGAGGCATGCAATAATAGATTTATAACAAGATAAATTTTAGGATAAAAATAACGGCAAGGACATACATCATCGGACTTATTTCGCGATACTTTCCATAAATAACTCGGATGCTCACATAACTGATAAAACCCATAAGAATACCATTGCTGATACTAAATGTAAGTGGCATTATAATTATGGTGATAAAAGCAGGAAAGGCATTGAATTTATCATTTAAATCAATATGTACCATTGTTTTCATCATCATATATCCTACTATAACTAACACAGGAGCTGTTGCTGCTGAAGGAATGGAGAGGAAGAATGGTGAGAGAAACAGCGATAAAAGAAAACAAATGGATACAACAAGTGATGTAACTCCAGTACGTCCGCCCGCACCAACACCAGAAGCACTCTCTACAAAGGTTGTTGTCGTACTAGAACCTAAACAAGCACCAAGAGTAGTAGCGACGGCATCAGCTGTAAGCATCGTTTCAAGTTTGGGAATAGAGCCATCTTTGTTTACCATACCTGCATTTTCACACACTCCTACAAGAGTTCCAAGCGTATCAAAAAGATCCATGAAAAGCAATGTAAACACAAGAATTATCATATCGACAGACATCAGTTTAGAGAAATCAAAGTGCATGGCAATCGGAGCTATCGAAGGAGGAGTGCAGAAGAAATCATGGATATGAGTAACCCCCATTGGTATACCTATTATGGTAGTAATAATAATACTAATAAGTATACCTCCTGTTACGTTTTTCATCAAAAGAACCTCCATAATTATTATGCCTATAATGGCCAATAGAGCCTGTCCATGAGTTATGTCGCCCAAACATATTAAAGTTGCATCGCTTGGCACGATAATACCAGCATTCTTAAAACCAAGGAAAGCTATAAAAAATCCTATTCCCACACTAATAGCTTGCCTGAGCACTCTAGGAATAGCGTCAACTATCTTTTGGCGGATACCTGTTAACGAAATAAGTATAAAAATTATACCCTCTACTAATACTCCTGTCAATGCAAAACGCCAATCGTAACCTAAGCTGAGACAAACCGTAAAGACAAAGAAAGAGGCACAACCAATACCTGGAGCCTGAGCAAAAGGACGTTTCGCTAACGCCATGATAAAAGTACCCAAGGCAGATGTAAGTGCTGTGACCGTAAAAATTGCTGGATTATCCATACCTTGAGTAGCCAACGGTTTAAATAACGATGGTATAACAGCAAGAACATATACCATAGTAAGAAATGTAGTGAGACCAGCTAAAATTTCTGTTTGCAACCGATGTTGCTTGGAATCAAATCCGAATAATGACGCTATCATACTTTTATGTAGAAACATATTCTTAATATTTAGAATCTTTCTTCTTGGAATTCCTATCACTAGGAAAATTTTCTCGTGCAAAAGTACTCTAAATATTTCGATTAAGAAAATTTTTCAGCATAATTTTCCACAAACATTTCTATCGAATAGACATTAATTAATATCTCCCTGAATATCAGAGACTAAATATTTCAAGCTGTAACCATTTGTAAAAACTTTACCTCCCTGCTCTACTGTAAGTTTATCGATTGTGGTATCTGCCGTCAACAACCAAGTTACTCCCTTACGAACAGTTACATTCACATGTCCGTAGTTATCTTTTACCACTGTCCCTTCATATACTTTACAAGAATCGGTAGACAGGATAAGATTTCCTGTACCACCTTTGGTGTGCCATCGATTATAATACTCTACACGCATTAAAATCTTACTTGGTACATGCAGATCAGCATCGTTGAGGATAAGTGTGCCTGTAATATTAGTTGGAACTTCACACAGCGGTGCCTTACTATCGGTTAGTTTCAGACGAGAATGGTTTACTGTAATCTTACCATTATACCCTTCCGCATCACCTGAACCACTTTGCAATATCATCATTCCCCATCGACTATCACCCGATGTCATATCGGAGTTATTGATAGTTACACTGTTGTCACCCTCGATAACACAGATTTCACCTTGACGAGACTCACCGGATATTTGGTTCGCTGTTATATGGCCCGTTGAATATAGCACGGCACAATCTTCCCCCGTACAGCTATAACTTCCTCCATAAACCGATATTGTTCCACCACCACGATCAGTGGCTACCACAGAAGAATTACGTCCCTCTGTGACTATATTCAAATTACGGGCGTTAATAATTCCGCCACCCGTAGCATGGATACCGCGTGAAAGACTCTTGGTATTGTGGACACTTACATTAGAGACATTTAGCGTTCCGCCATTATAGGCAAATAGAGCATTGGAACCTATGGCATCGGTGGTGACAGATCCTCCATCCATATTAATAATACTACCACTACCACTAACATATACTGCAGAATTAGTGCCATAGAAGCTGCTACCATCCGAATCTTTGCTGTCACCAGAAATCTTCTTGATATTAGCTTGAACTAACTGGAGTGTTCCACCTGTAACTTGAACGGCATTCTCATCAACTTTGGTAGAGGTCAATGTACCATTCTTGGTAGCCGTTCCCTCTGACTGGCTATACCCCGTTTCACTCTTACTACCTACAGACTCGCGACTTCCACCACCAGGCCAACCATGAGGACCTCCATGTGCACCTGATATCTGATGCCCATTCTGTGGAGGTTTCTGATCATTACGCTCCATCATAAATGGATTGCCGAGAAGAAATTCGCGAATGCTTCGCTGAGCATAGAAACGAGGTTTTATCTTGAGATAGCCCGAATACTGCTCTTCTGTAAGAATCTTCTTGAGTTTCTTTTCATATTTAGTTTGCTTAGCATCAAGATCAAGCGATGAAGTTGAGGTGCTCTTCCCAGGCCATCCTTGAGGACCACCTTGAGGACCGCCCTGACCACGACCGCCGCCAGGACCACCCATGCCTCCTCTTCCAAAACCACTACCAGGACTGTCCATGCCACCAGACATACCTCCGCCGAAACCTCCTGGTTGGCCGCCACCAGGACCACCTATACCATGAGAAGCACCATCAGGACCATCACCAGAAGGTTTGCTACTAGTAGATTTCAGACCAGTGCCATCGATGATGCTAGCATATTTTTTATTGAGCTTCTTCACTTTTTTCGCCTGTTTCGCATCAAGATGTAGATCGTTAATCATTAATGAATCTGCAACATTCACCGTAAAGGGAACGGGCATATTTACAGCCGCCCCCATATTCTTATGACCTTTACTCTGATTGGAATTCTGAGCCAAATTTACACTGGCACATAGCAGCATAGCTGCTATTATCACATTATTTTTCATCTACTTTTTTATTTTCAATCATAAAACATGCCGTAATATCAAATAGACAAATCAATAACGATGTCAATCACGACATTTTAATTTTATGCAAAAATAGAGATGAGATGTGATTTTAAGAAATAATATCTATAAACTCCAAAATATTGTCAACCAAACACGTGCAAAAAGCAAAGAAGCCCCCATATAACCGTAGTCTTTAGCTAAAATGTGAGCTTGCCTGAACGGATATCATCTGCCATTTCAGGATAAGGCGCTATAGCGATAACTTTCTCATTATTGACTCCCTCATTCTTGGCATATGTTATTTCGGCAAACTCCGGCACTACATACTTTGGATAAGTGTCATATTTAAGACGGCTCTCTTCCATCTTTGCTATATAATCATTCTGGAAACATATAGTAATCTCAGGATGGTCGTGTACCCATTTTGGGAAAAAGATTACACCATGTACTTTATTTTCCTTCAACATGAAATTCAAACTAACATCAGTACCGGTTGGCTCTGTCCATGATACCTTATAAACATCATCTGTAAGCTTAACGATATCAGCTTTCTGATCTCGTACCCATCGGCCACCTACCATACCACTATGTATGCGATAGTCTACCGTAGATTCGTTCTTTACATAAAACTCATACTCCCAGCCATTAGCATAGGTATAAATAAAATGCATTCCTATAAATTTTTCCATACTTAAATCATTTAATTGAATTGAATTTATTTCTATTATTTATTTAGAGATTACTTGAAATGTTTAGAGGTACTTAATGTTCCTGAATAAACTTTGCGACCATTCCGGCTGCCTTTCTACGAGCAGACTCACCTGTAAAGCTATGATCTACACCGGCCAACAATCGGAGTTCACTATTCTGGTATACCTCATGATAGTGCTCGCTATAGGTGTAAGGTACTATCACATCCCATGTGCCATGCACTAAGAGTACTGGTCCAGTATACTGTCTTGCGGTCTCGTAAATCGGCAATGTCTGGGCTGTCATAAAGTAATCGCGACCAATACGTAAACCTCTTGGACTGTCTACATATTCGGGAATATGATGAGGGTCGTAAATACTTCCCTGTGTACTTCCACGAAGGGCATCGTCGCGAAGTACTGCGGCCGGAGCACACAAAGCTATACTACGAATGGAACCTTTAAGCTGTCCGGCTACCATCGAAGTGACCACTCCTCCTTGCGAATGGCCAACCATACTGATATCACTAACCCAAGGCAACGTTAAAGCATAAGCGACTACATCCTTAGCATCCTCTATCTCGTTAAGAACTGTCATGTCTTGAAACTTACCCTCACTCTTGCCACAACCATTAAAATCAAAGCGGATACTAGCAATACCTTTACTCTGCAAGCTGTCGGCGATAGCCTTGAGCAAAGGACGTTCCTTATCTGATCCAAAGCCATGACAAATAACAACCAAACGCACTTTCTCCCCGCTCTTTAGCTTCGGAGCCTGCAATGTTGCAGCTAATTTGCCCTTGGAACCCTGTAAAGTAAAATTCTCTATTTTCTGGGCTTGCATAGGGAAAACGTAGCCCCAACATACTATAGCGATAGCTAACAATGTCTTTTTATTCATCATCTTTATCATTTTCTGTTTCTTGATGCAAAATTAAAACATTATCTTTGCACCATATTTGCATATTAAGACAACTATTTAGCATTTTATGCCAATGAACGAAGAGCAAAAAAAATATCTTAAGAAAGTAAGTGAGGCTTCATCAGAAGAAATACTTATCAAGTACACAGGCAGAGAAGGAATGGATCTAGAAAAACATATCCATGAGCAATATCAAATAATATTCACTCTACAGGGAACCCTACATATTACTGTAGAAGACAAGATATATTTTGTGCCAGAATGCCATATCTGCTGGATACCGGCTGGGAAAAGTCATTCCTTGTCAAGTAACAATAAAGCTATATCGCTTATAATTTATTATGTACCCCTTAAATTTCACCAAAACGATCAACGAAAAAAATTTGCCATTTTCAATACTAACCGATGGGCATCTGAAAATATGCATTATATATCAAGCATGAAGACTAAACTCAACGATTCTACTGATAAAGATACATATACATTTGCCCTGTCGTTCTTCAGGCAGATGCCTCTAGCCTGTAAGGCCTATGAAAGACCACTGAAAGGTATTATAGCAACACGGGATACTAGAATAGAACCAGCACTTAGCTATATAAATGAACATCTTCACGAAGATATACGGCTGGAGGATGTTGCACGAGCAGCCCATATGTCAATACGTACACTCAGCCGACTCTTTCATG
Organism: Segatella bryantii; assembly: GCF_022024215.1. Lineage (NCBI taxonomy): Bacteria > Pseudomonadati > Bacteroidota > Bacteroidia > Bacteroidales > Prevotellaceae > Segatella > Segatella bryantii. The sequence goes on from NZ_CP091798.1 coordinate 1,294,088, forward strand.
ACATCGGCATACGCTATAACAACTATCTGAATTATCAGCGCATCACCCATGCTATAGAATTGATGGCCGATGGCGGACTCAACATCAACGAGATAGCTTTAGAAACGGGATTCAGTTGTGCTGCAAATTTCAACCGCACATTCAAACAAATCATGGGAATGACGCCTACCGAACTCTTTAAGCGAAAATAGAACTGAATTTACTAAATTATTACTACCTTTGCAGTACATAATAAATCTAAGAATATTAATCTATGAATACAAGATATATGAAAAAAATGATTTCCATGGCTCTGCTGATTGCGGCGATGACTATGCCAGCTACAGCTCAGAAGAATACCCCTGCTGCAGTAATAGACTCTACTGACGTCGATGCACTCTATGCCCAAAATCTGCTTAAACCGGGCGAAAAAGCTCCTAACTTCTCTCTGCCAGATTATCAAGGAAAGAAATATAATCTATATCAAGATACAAAAACTTATAAGGTTATCGAGTTTTGGGCTTCATGGTGTCCTGACTGCCGACGAGACTTACCAAAAATGAATGACATTGTTAATACTTATCGCACTCCTCACTTCTATGGCATTTCATTTGATACAAACTCTGCAGCATGGCAGAAATGCTATTCTGAAACCTTTAAAGGGGGAAATATTGTAGAACTCTGCGAACTCAAGAAATGGAAAGAATCGCAGGTATCTAAAGATTATCATATCAGTTGGCTTCCAACCTATTATATTTTAACCCCAGACAACAAAGTGGAATTTGCTACAGTAAGCATTGATAAATTGGCTCAAAAACTTGAGGAGTTGAAGTCTAAAATGAACGAATAGCATTGATAACTGTAAATATTCTGATTTTACCTAAATTATACGTACATGAGCAAAGAAAACAGACATACAGAAGAAAATCATATCTTTCGATATAAGCAGTTTACCATTACCCAGAATCATGCAGCCATGCGTGTGGGTACTGACAGTGATCTTTTAGGAACACTATCTGCTGGTGGTAACAACATTCTTGATATCGGAACTGGCACAGGTGTTCTATCACTGATGCTCGCTCAACGTTTTCCCAATGCTCAGATTCAAGCTATAGAAATAGACGAGAATGCAGTACTCGATGCAAAAGACAACTTTGTTGCTTCGCCCTTTGCCGACCGTATCAAATTGGAGCACATAGCATTTCAGGATTATATAAAAGAGGTGAAAGATACAATGCCCATCTATGACAGTGTAGTATGTAATCCACCCTACTTTGATAAAAGCTTGGAATGTAACAATCTAAGCAAGACAAGAGCACGCCACAGTTCAAGTCTGCCTTTTTCAATACTTATCAAGGGGGCTTATCAGCTCCTCAAGCCTGGGGGATTTTTTTCTGTATGTATTCCAAAAGAGGTACTAGAGGATTTTTCGGCTGAATGTACCATCGTAGGCTTCTCTCTTCAGGATATATACAAGATTAAGACAGTACCCGAAAAGGAGGCTAAACGATTTGTTCTAGTACACCGAAAAGGAAGAGAAAGAGCACCGCAAGAGCATGTATGCTGCATGCTGAACGAAGAACGCCAACGATCTACCTGGTATTTACAGTTGATGAAAGATTTTCACTTGGATCGATAAAAATCAACATTTAATATTACTCTATAATTCTAAATAAGTATCCATATCACAATCTTGTCAAAATGATATTATATTTGTGCAAATATACAGAAATTATTTCAAAATATTAGATTATTTCGCTATCTTTGCATCAAATTATAACAATGTACAACATTATCAAATTATCAAAACAACATTATTAATTCATCATGAACGCTAAACTTAAAAAGACGTTTCTAACAGCCTGTTTGGCATCTAGTACGATGTTAGCTATGGCAACAAACACAAATGACAACCCATTAATGCACCCAAGCACACTGCCTTTTGGTGCACCTGATTTCAACAAAATTAAGTACGAACACTATCTTCCTGCACTACAGGCAGGTATCGCACAGCAGCGTGCTGCCGTAAAGCGCATTGTAGAGAACAAAGCAAAACCTACCTTTGCTAACACTATTCTCGCTTATGAAGAAAGTGGTAATCTGCTTGACCGTGTTTCTAGCATCTTCTTCTGCCTTACCAGTTCTGACAAAACAAAGGAAATCGCTGAAACTGAAAAGGCGATTATGCCTGAACTTACCGCTTTGGAAAACGAACTTTCGTTTAACCAAAAGCTCTGGGAACGTGTAAAATATGTTTACGACCACGAATATAAGAAACTGAAAGGCGAAGACAAACGACTTCTTGAAGAGACTTACAAGAGTTTTGTACGCTCTGGCGCCAATCTTGCTGCCGATAAGAAAAAGCGTATGGAAACGATTAACAACCGTATCTCTGAACTGCAACAAGACTGGGGTAACCTGTTACCTGAGGCTACAAACAGTAGCGTGGTATGGGTGAATTCTAAAGAGGAACTCGCTGGCCTAAGTGATGCGGATATCGCTCAGTGTAAAAAAGACGCAGAGAGCCGTGGTAGCAAAACTCCTTACTGTATTGTTATTGTCAATACTACCCAGCAGCCTATCTTGGCTTCGCTTGACAATCGTGAACTCCGCCGTCGCGTATACGAGGCTTCAGTACATCGTGCAGACGGTACCCGATCATTCAATACCTTCCCTATCGTTAGTGAGATGGCAAAACTTCGCGCTATGAAGGGTGAACTCATGGGCTACAAAGACTATGCTTCTTATTCGCTCGATAAGACAATGGCGAAAAACACGAATAATGTGTATGCTTTCTTAAAGAATCTTATCGCTTCTTACAAACCTATAGCTGATGCTGAAACTGCAGAAATAGAAAAATATGCTCAAAAGTCTATGGGCGCCGACTTTAAGCTTCAGCCTTACGATAGATTCTACTATTCTGCTAAGATGAAGAAGGAGAAATATAATCTCTCTGAAGATGATGTAAAACCATATTTCAATGTCGACAGTGTACTGGTTAATGGTGTATTCTATGCAGCTCATCGAGTATATGGCTTGAACTTTAAGCCTCGTACAGACATTCCTACCTATCACCCTGACATGAAGGTGTTCGAGGTAAGCGACAAGAATGGCAAAACTATCGCCCTCTTCTATGTAGACTATTTCCGTCGCCCTACCAAACGCGGTGGTGCATGGATGAGTTCTTTCGCAAAACAAAGTACGTATCGCCATCAGTTACCTCTTATATATAATGTATGTAATATGGCCAAAGCACCAGAGGGACAGCCTTCACTGGCCAGCTGGGATGAAGTATGTACAATGTTCCATGAGTTTGGTCATGCACTACATGGCATTCTGAGCAATTGTAAATATAATACGCTAAGCGGTACTGCCGTACCTCGCGATTTCGTGGAAATGCCATCACAATTTAATGAAAGCTTTGCTCCTATTTCTGAGGTATTCGACCACTATGCAAAGCATGCTACAACAGGTCAGGCTATGCCTGCTGACTTAAAGGAAAAAATGCTAAGCTCTATCAATTATCAGGCAGCCTATGCTCTCGGTGAGAATTTGGCAGCAACATGTCTTGATATGGCTTGGCATGTATTACCTTCTAAGGATGTACCTTTAGCTAGCGAAGCAAATGCTTTCGAAGCAAAAGCGCTGAAAGAAATTGGATTGCTAGACAGTCAAGTTCCACCAAGATACTCTACTTCTTACTTCAATCATGTTTGGGGTGGCGGTTATGCTGCAGGTTACTACAGCTATCTCTGGACTGAGGTCTTAGCTGTTAACATTGCTAATTTCTTCGAGAAAAATGGTGCACTGAAGCCTGCTACTGGTCAGGCCATGCGCGATAAGATCTTAAGTAAAGGTTACACTGTAGACTTGATGAAGGCTTTCTCAGACCTCACAGGTTTAAAGGCTCCTGATGCTTCTGCGCTTCTCAAAGCTAGAGGTATGTAAGAAAGATTTATTAGATCATATAAAAACCTATAAGCCTTTGTTATCAAACGGGCTTACATCTATAAAATACTCTGTCAAACTTTGGCAGAGTATTTTTTTGGTTACTCTACAGCATACTTTTAAAACTGTTAAAGAACAACATTCCTAATTCTTAAAAATGTTAATTTTAAAAGTTTAAAATCTTAAAATTAACCAGTTAGCTGATAAAACTATCAACTTTACTTAAATATTTTGCATTATCAGGAAGTTATTTCTATATTTGCAATGTCAATCAAAGATGATAGACATGCTATCAAAGGGATGATAGTTTTGCATTTTCCATATAAGAATTATATAAATACGAATATTGAAAACACTTAGATCTTCATAGGATTAGTTTTTTTAAGGTAATAAGATTGATGGGAATCAACGATAACTTCAAAAAGTTAATAGATTAGTAAAAAACAAATTATTGATTTGGTAAAACGTAAAAAATGACTTTGGAGCATTTCGTATTTTAGCGAAAATACGAGATGCTCCATTTTTTTACAACATCATGTTAGTAAAAATTAATTCTGCTCAGCTACACCCAAAGTAAGGTCTGTACTTTGAAAAGCCTTAGCTGTAGTACCTGCAGGCATATTGAGAGCTTTATCTATATTAGCACAAAGATTCGCACTAACGAGAGACAATACGGCTAAACCCTCAAGAGGCTGATACTTATTCTCATTAAATTTCTTGATGAATTCGTTAAAAAGTTCTTCACCAACTTTTGCCATTTCTGGAGTAATAGTCACTGACTGTTCGTTGTTATTGTTTTCCATAATTTAAATTGATTTTATTAGTACGGTTAACAAAGTTAGCTAAAAATTGCCAATAACAAGAAAACTATAGCCACTTTTTTGCTAATGTTACTCAAAATAGTTATCTTTGCGTTCCCAAAAAACAATGAACAATGGAAAAAAAAGAAAGAATACGTGAATTGCTCGAAGAAGCTCTCCCACTCGTTGATTTAGATTCTGAATTTCTTTTCAGTGAGCTCGACTCACTGGGCATCACCACTATACTGATGCTGCTCTCTGAGGAATATCACATCTGCTTGGAATCAGAGGATGTGACACCTAAAAACTTCAAAAACTTAGAGAATCTCACCAAAATGGTTGAGAACAAATTACAACAATAATCTTGTTATGTGTTGAATACAAGTTTTTTCAAGATCAAAATTACAAGATTGCTTATTATTACTCGGTCCGAATAATTGAATTCATGATAGAAGACTATATTAAACTTTTCGCTGAAAAACAACCTCAAAAGATTGCTATAATATGTGATAGACAAAAGGTAACTTATGAGCAACTATACGATAAGATAAAAAAACGCGCAGCAGAAATATGTCAGCGCTTTGCTACAAATAAGCATCAATCTCATCGTGCGATTGTTTTTAGAAGTAGTCAGACCATCGATTTTCTGGTAACCTATTTTGCTATTCATCTCAGTGGAAACATTGCTGTTCCTCTTGAGAAGGATGCTACCGAAGAGACTTTTTCGACCATTCAAAAGCAAGTGGAGCACATGATATTCCCAAAAGAAGTGGCCGATATTCTTTTTACTACGGGCACAACAGGAAAATCTAAGGGTATTATGATTAGTCATCGCGCAATACTTGCAAATGCAGATAATCTAAAAGAGGCTCAAGGATTCAACAAAGATCTAGTCTTTATTATCAGCGGACCACTCAACCATATCGGCAGTCTTTCTAAAGTGTATCCTACACTAATGTGTGGTGCTACCCTCTATCTGCTTCAAGGCATGAAAGACCTAAACGCTTTCTACACAGCTCTTGACTATCCTTGCAGTAAGATGGCCACTTTCCTCGTTCCAACCAATATTCGTATCTTGCTGACATTCAGTAGCAATCGCCTGCATACTTATGCCCACAAAATAGATTTTATCGAGACTGGAGCTTCAGCTATCTCACAAAAAGATCTTGATTTACTTCGCAAAACACTTCCTACTTCACGCCTCTATAATACTTATGCTTCTACAGAAACGGGCATTATCGCTACCTATAATTTCAACACCCCGGAAAGTAAAGCTAACTGTCTGGGAAAAGCGATGAAACATTCTCACTTCTTCATTACTGCAGAAGGTAGAATAGCCTGTCAGGGAGACACACTGATGTTGGGATATGTTGGCGATGAAGAGATGACACGACTCGTTTTGAACAATGGTACCATCTATACTTCTGACAATGGAGAAATAGACAGCGAAGGACGTCTACATATGTTAGGAAGACAAGACGATGTCATTAATATAGGTGGCTACAAAGTAGCACCTACTGAAGTAGAGGACGTTGCACTGTCGCTACCCGATATCAAGGAGTGTATCTGTATTGCTGCCGAACATCCAGTTATCGGGGTCGTAACCAAACTCTTGATTGTCAGCGAGAAAGACGAAATCGATAAAAAATCAATAGCCCGTTTTATTGCCAGCAAACTAGAATCGTATAAAGTACCTATATACTATGAAAAGGTAGATAAGATAGAGCGTACCTTTAACGGTAAACTCAATCGTAAATACTATCGATAAAGCAGAGTTGCGCTTCAAAATTGTTATCCGAAAGATAGTCTATACTACCTACAATAGCTTTTGTTATTGGAGCATCACTTGAGAGCATGCTTTGCGCTTCACGCAATAATGCAGTAACATCTTGATTATCATGAAGCAAACAGAAAGAAGTTTCACCATGATACCCCTGGCGAATAGCAATTTCTCCGGTTACCATATTCGGCAAAGTATACGTAAAAAGATGTGGACTAGGAATATCTTGCATGGAAAGCGCATAACTATGGTCAGTAGAGATAGATCCATACTTGCTATATAATAGAATGGCTGTATCTTCTCCACTCTGTCCGGCAAAAGACGAAGCGGAAGTAACCTCTACAGAAGAATCCTTCCGGACAGCATGAAGAAGAAGCTCAGATGCAACAAACCCTAGTTTACTTAGATTATCCATTTTGTAAAAACGAGGATAATCGCCTATTTCAAATTTATATACTTGTTTTAGAAAGGAAATACCCATTTCAGACAATGGCTCGTTGGCATCCTCAAGAGCAATAGTATAGTCTTGTCCATCCAACACAATATGCTGATTTCGGATACTCAACTGATGCTTAACAGTAAACGATCGTTTAATAGATGAGCTTTCAGGTTTAATAACAGCACCTTTAGCTACTAATATTGCCGCATTACAACCACCAAAGCCCGCAATTGTCTTCAGAAAAGCCTGCTTATCTGTAGTCGTATTCTGAGTCACAATATTCACACGTTTACTGACACCAAGTTCATCAAATCCTTTGGTGGCCAATACGGTATGATCATCTACAGCCATACGAGTAATAATGATATCGAGCACGCCTGTAGCACCCATCGTATGACCATAATAAGCTTTAAGTGAATTAGCAGGGATATCAGCAAGTCCTTCGCGAGATAAAGCTACAGCCTCCATTTCATCATTAAACAATGTTGATGTACCATGTGTATTAACACATGCAAGTATTTCTGCAGGATAATCCTCCATCGTACGATGAATAGCCATAGCCAGACCAGTAGCCTTAGGCGAAGGTGCCGTCTGATGGTAAGCATCATTACGTACTACTCCCGAAGCAAGATACCAATGATCCGGATGCCAATCGGCCTTATGAAGAATCACAGTAGCAGCAGCCTCTCCCAAATTTAATCCGTTTCGATCTATGTCAAAAGGACGACACGGAGAAGCTGACAAGGCTTTAAGCGACTGAAAACCTGAAATAGTAAAAGATGACTGTACATCACATCCACAGACAATAACATAATCATACGCATCACACGCTATGAAGCGCTTTGCCACAAGTAGAGCATGCACACCCGAAATGCAAGCATTGCACACTACCTGAGGAGTAGATGTAATACCTAACTTCTGTGCTATTACATGAGCACTATTAACCAAGCTAACACGTTCAACATCAGGAAGTAGTTCTACATTACCTTTAGTAGAACTTAAGATGAATAATGTACGACCAGAGGTAATATCAAAATCTGTCCCATCAGGTATTTCACGTATAGCACCCTGAACAGAACGAACAGCCATCTTCTCAAATCTGCTAAGTCCTAAAAAAGATGAGCTATCTTCCCAAAACTTTTCGGGCATCAACGATGCAGTAAATGCAAAATCAAGATTAAACTTATGTTCATACTTCTGCAGACCAGTGACACCCGCCTTTACATTTTCATAGTTCTCCTTTGAGGAAATACCCAAAGGAGAAATGATATTATCTGCTATGATTTCTATCATCATCTTAACGTTTAAACGTCTGCAAAGGTAATCATTTTTGAGTGATTACTCGCTTAAACGGAATAGAAATCTTAAGACTACACAGCCTTGGCTTGCGTGCAAAGAGAAAGAAAATACTGGTGAATATGTGTATCTTCATCAAGCTCAGGATGAAAGGCTGTAACAAGTTGATTTCCCTGTCGGGCTGCAACGATGTGGCCATCTACTTGAGCTAAAACATCTACATTCTCACCTATTTCTTCAATATAAGGAGCACGAATAAACGTCATTGGAACACTACCGATACCCTTAACATCACTCTCCACACGGAAACTGCCCAACTGTCGACCGTAAGCATTGCGACGAGCGTCAATATTCATTGTATTGAGATGTGTATGATCGAGCAAAATCAATCCTGCACAGGTGCCAAATACAGGAAGCCCTTTGGCAATAGCATCCTGCAAAGGCTGCCACAATAACTCATCTTTCATTATTCTCATCATAGCAGTACTCTCACCACCAGGAATAATAAGACCTACTATCGGCTGCTGGGCATCACTCAAAGCCTCGTTCCAATCAGCCAAATTACGTATCTGAACTGACTCAACTCCCAAACGATGGAGCATCTGCTGATGTTCAGCAAATGCTCCCTGTAAAGCTAAAACGCCAATCTTCATGATCTTAAGCTTTATAGTATACTTAGATTTTGTATTGTTGTTACTTTCCTCTTTCAGCCATGAGCAATTCGATTTCACTCTCATTGATACCGACCATAGCCTCACCTAAATCCTCACTGAGTTCAGCGATGATAGCAGGATTCTGATAATTGGTTACAGCTTTCACGATAGCCTGAGCACGCTTCACAGGATTACCGCTCTTAAAGATACCACTACCTACGAATACACCCTCTGCACCAAGTTGCATCATGAGTGCAGCGTCAGCAGGAGTAGCCACACCACCTGCAGCAAAATTGACTACAGGAAGTTTACCGTTCTCATGAACATACGCTACCAACTCATAAGGCACACGCAATTGTTTAGCTGCTTCATAGAGCTCATCTTCGCTAAGCGAGGTGAGTCGACGTATTTCACTCTGCATCATACGCATGTGGCGTACAGCCTGAATGACATCACCAGTACCCGGTTCACCCTTAGTACGAATCATTGTAGCACCCTCATTGATACGTCTTAATGCTTCGCCCAAATCTTTGGCACCACAAACGAAAGGCACTTTAAACTTGCGCTTGTCGATATGATATACATCATCTGCTGGAGAGAGAACTTCACTCTCGTCAATATAATCGATCTCAATAGCCTCGAGAATCTGAGCCTCAACGAAGTGGCCTATACGACACTTAGCCATAACAGGAATCGTAACAGCCTCCTGTATACCTTTAATCATCTTAGGATCGCTCATACGTGAAACACCACCAGCTGCACGGATATCAGCAGGAATGCGTTCGAGCGCCATAACAGCACAAGCACCTGCTGCTTCCGCGATCTTAGCCTGTTCAGGAGTGGTTACGTCCATAATTACTCCGCCCTTTAACATTTGGGCGAGATTGCGATTCAAAGTTGTTCTATCTTCCATTTTTTTATATCTGTTATTATTTTTACGTTCCGACTGCAAAGGTGAGAACAAAAACTGAATTGTCAAAAAAAACGTTCCTATACCCAATAACATTAGTCCGATTCCAGCAAATCGTTTGTGATTATATGAATTTCATTTATCATTTTCGGAACTCTATTCTTATTCTATTAAAAAAAAATGTACCTTTGCTCTCATGAATACATTAACTCCTATATTAACCATTACCGGTTCTGACAACACAGGTGGAACGGGTATACAGCAGGATATCAAGACGATATCTGCCATGGGGGGACATGCACTCACAGCTATAACCTCTATCACCATACAAGACGATAAACACATCAAGCGAATATTCGACCTTCCCTTTCATGTAGTACTCCGACAGGTACAGAGCATCATCAGCACCCAGCACCCGAAGGCGATCAAAATGGGTATGATACGTGATGTGGAGACGATTATCGAATTGAGCAAGGAGGTAGAACACTGCGATAATCTTATCATCGTTCCCGGTATATTGTCATCTAAGGGCGAGTATCTCATGTCTATGGAGGCCATTCATGCCTGGAAAACATTTCTTATACCAAAAGCCAAATTGCTCATCATTAAATGTGACGAAGCTGAAAAGGTTCTTGATATGAGTATCAAAACATCTGATGCTATGATAAAAGCTGCCCGTAAATTCAGTGCTATGGGAGCCAAGGGTATCATGTTACGTGGAGGACATGTTAAGGATAATAGTGTAACAGCTTTACTCTATTACGATGGATTCAAACAGTTTTATACTTCTCTTAACATGGCGGGATGGCAGAGGCATGGTGTAGGAGCTGCCATGTCTGCAGCCATAGCCACTCGTTTAGCGCTTGGAGACAGCCTCAGCAGTGCGGTTCATATCGCACATAAATACATGCATACCCAAGTGGTATACAATGTAACCTCTGACGAAAAAATAACAGTAAGACCTGTTGACTTATACAATGTATTTATGGATATTTTGGCCGACAACTTTAAGGAACACCACGAGGTGAGCTTTTATGCGAATAAAATGAACATCGGCACACGATATCTCGGATCTATTACGAATAAAGTGGTAGAAAAGTCGCCTAAATTGATTATCACAGAATATCTCATGCAGGAAGCTAAACAGATGTTGCAAACTACATTTCGCTCCGTACAAGAGATATCCTATGATTTGGGATTTAAGACACAAAGCCAGTTTACCAAGGCTTTTATCCAAATATATGGTACACCGCCTTCTGAATTCAGGAAACAGGTGTGACCTTAAATCGTGATGAATACTGATTTTTTCACGTGCGCTTACCAGATTTTCTTCAGTACAACGCTATTGACACTTTCACCTTCACGACTGTCGGCCTCCTTCGGAAAATATATCGGAGCACCATTCTGCTTAGGAAGGATACGAAGTTCTAAGTCTTCTATATGTTCTGGTAACCGAGCTATGTCATACTGCATAGGCTGGCCATTATAAAAGTTATCTTCAATAAGTTTTCCATGAGCATAAAGACGAGCACAATCACCACGATAATCGATTTCAAGTAACATTCGCTCATGAGCCATTTTTTTAGACTTCAATTCAGTATCAGTTGTAGTGCATTGGCTTGGGTTGCTTAATACTTTCGGGATAGTAATAGTATATACGGCAGCCTGATTCCAATCTTCTTCTGAAGGAGCTTCTGCGACTTTAGCTTTTCCTTTAATGATAGTACGCAACTCTTTGGCTTCTTTAATTTTACGAACAGTTACATTATCATTCGCCAACATAGAAAAACGCTTATTCTGTGTATTACCATCCAACAGATAATACTCTGCAGTAGATTCATCGAGTAGATAGATATTCTTATAAACAGGTTTCTTTAATCCTTTTGCCTTTACATGCTTGAGCACCTTTCCATTATCCAAGGCTATTTCGGTATCTACTCCTGGTATCGCCATAAGATAAAGTTTTCCATCTTTCTTATCGAGTAACTGAGCTGTAGCATACTTCAACCCCTCGACACGAACAGGAAAGATTCCTGCAGTACCAGCAGGAATCGTTATTGGGCTACTCGGAAATTTTACGCCCTCAACCTCAAACTGAATATTTTTCTTGGCACTAAGATGAGCAAATCGTTCATAGTTATTCCAAAACACAAAAGCCTGCTTGTTCTTACTTCGATAACTCCATCGCAACTTACTGTCATCGCCCTTCTTAAGAGCAGCACTACCATCAATGATAGTCTCTGTCATAGGTGCCAATAACTCGCCAAAGGATTTAGCAAAAATATGTAATGGACGCAACTTAAAATACACCTGATTACGCTGCCCAAACTCATTGAGCGGAGCCTGAAAATCATAGGTTACTACGGGCAAATCATTATTTGCTGTTCCAGGAGTACGCTGAGTCTCGTTAAGGGCAGTAAGTTTACCTTCAGGATTTGTTCCACCATGATACATATAATATCCCAGCAGATTACTACCACTTCCCAACTTCACTACAGCCATAGCATACGCATCCATAGGATACATATACACGCGCTTATGATAGCTTGTAACCATACCACCACCCAATTCACAAGTAAAATACGGATAAGCCTGTTCATTACGCTGTTCTTTCTGTTTACCCAGCAGATCAGTACCTATCGCCGTACTAGTACGGGTAGAACGAAACGAAAAAGCTTTCCAGTAATCGCCAGCACCTTCTTTTATATCTTTATCCCAAAAACCATCGGCATAATCTCCATACAGCGGAAGCATTTCACCATAAGGAATTGGTGTACGAAGGGCAGGCCATCCGGTACGAGTATAGAAAGGCAAATCGAAACCAATCTTTTGAGCTATTCGCTTCAATGCCATAAGATAACTTCCATTACCCCGATATTCATTATCAAACTGAGCTGCGATAACTGGTCCGCCATCCTTCCACTGCAAACCTTGTATCTGAGTAAAAATTTGTCGATAGAGATTTTCGACAAGACTCAAGAACTTAGGTTCTTCAGAACGAAGTCGACACCCCTCCTGAAATACCCAGTCTGGTATTCCACCATTACGAACCTCTCCATGGCAGAAAGGACCAAGGCGTACGATAACAGGAAGTTGCAGTTCCTTACAGATTTCTATAAAATGTCGCAGATTACGCTGACCACTCCAGTCGAAGATTCCCTTCTGCTCTTCTACATGATTCCAAAAAACGTATGTTGCAACAAACGTCACTCCGCCTTCCTTCATCTTCAACAGTTCATTTCGCCATTCACTTGCAGGAATACGTGAATAATGCACTTCACCCATGACCGGCAACACCCGATGATGATTCATCGAGAGACTGAGCGAATCCCAGGATACTACAGCATTTTGGCTCCAACCTAAAGAAGCCGCAAAAAGGAAATAAATCGAAAAAAATAATTTTCTCATTGTTATTTATCATTAGATTATCAGATGTCAAAGACCCAACTACTAAATCGTGGATATGGCAACCCAAACTCATTGTCGGGTTGCAAAACGCTTCAGAATATCACACCTTGTAATATACTGCTCTGTATCGTCACGATATTGTCGTGTAAGTGCCAATAACTGCGTATAATAAGGTTTTACAGCAGGATATTCAGCTATCACATGTATGTTTTCATCATAAAAATGGAACACTCTGCTTTCTATCTCCATACGCACAAAAGCTTCTGCATAAAGAGTTGCTATCTGATGGCGCATAGCCTGATGGTTCGCATTCATCACTTCTGGCGATGCATAAATCCGGCGTGCTTCAACAAGATATGTGAGTGCAGTTTGTGCAAAATCTTTCTCATAGCTGCGAGCACTGTCGATACACGACCATCCATAATGGGTAAGATACCAACAGTCACCATAACATGAAGCCTGATAATATCGGCTTGCCAACTGATAAGCAATATCAGCCCGAGTTTCTTTCTTAGCCAAACGATACTGAGACTCCAGCTGAAGCATTTCTTTACAGAAATCCACTTTCTGATTACTTTTAAGACTAGACTCTACATACTCTTCTTCTGACCATGGAGCACGCTCTTTTACTACTTGTCGACCAACAATCCATCGGTCACGATTATAGCTACGACGAGCCATATAGTAAGCTAATCCTTGACGAGCCACATAGCTTAAAGGAACCTTCTCAAGAAACTTCAAAGCCTCAGCAAAACGTCCTTCTCGCAAATACTTCGTACCGATTCTATCAGCAAAATAGTTAGCATCAATATAATGGTCTACACTCCCTTTACCCACATACCACTGCATAATATATCGAGTAAGCGCATCGTCTTTCCCTTGTTTCATATGAGCATTATGCTGTTTGATATAATCAACATAAGCCAGTGTCTGGTCAGCTGAGAGCGAATCTACCTTATCTTCATATTCGTAATTAGAATAAAATGATTCGACAGAAGGTTTAGGTTGAAGGACAATACCAAGCGTAGCAAGAGCTCCATACTGATCACCAGCCTTACGATAATGCTCCACGATATTCTGATAAAGTATACGATGGCGAACACGACAAAAATAGCTATCATCATCATTGTCCTTAATCTTACTGTCAAGATATGCCAGTTCTTGCGTTACCACATCACTGTACTTTGCATCCCTATTCATACAGCGAGAATAAGACAGCAGATGTATACAACGGGCATTATCGAGCATCATCTGTGTACCTTTCATCTGCATAGCCCTCTCACTTTCCTGCAAAGCAAGCTGAGGCTTACCCTGTAAATAATGTATCATGGCAATAGCCTCTTGCCACAAAGCCGGAACCTTGCTTTTATTTTCGCGTATCACTTGATTGGCAAATCGTACAAATGCATCAGCATGCGGCTTGTAAGATTGTATTTCGCCCTCCCAATAATTGTCATAATTTTCCTGGACTGAGTTGACAAAATTCTGCACCAAGAAATCAAGTGTAGGCGAATTAGGATCTTCTGCATATATCTTCTTCATACCATCAAGCTTCCAGTAGTTTTGCACACACCAGCGCAAACTTTCATAGTCACCCTGTTGAGCATAAATAGCTGCAGCACCTTTACGATTTCCTGTTTTATAAAGGGCTCGAGCATAGATATTACGGCACATATCCCGATAAACACCGGCAGGCAATTTAGAAGCCCTACTCTTCCATACAGTCAAATTTTTAACATCCTCTGCATAATACATATTGCTACGCATAAGCAGCAAGGTATATTGTGGCAGACATGCCCCGTGAGTATAGGCAAGAGCCTTGCGTTTTATTTCAGCCATCTGCCTCTTCATTTTCAACAATTCTGCCTTTGTCGGATAATTCCATCGATCCTTCATAGCATCACACACCGAACGATAATTCTTTGTGAGTCGGATATACTCAGCCATCGCTCGATCATTCTTACGAACTGCCGACTTATAAATGGTAGTCAACTGTGGGTCAAAATAATCTTCAGCTTGTTTTCCGGTATAATTACGCCAGTACTGCTGCAAACGTTCATAGAATGCTTCCTGTCCCCCATGACCAAAAACATCCATCATATAATAATTATGTACAGGTCCGATTGGACCACACCCCCATGTACCGATTGCTTGTGACAGCATCAAACTAATGCAGATGATAAACTTTCTCATAATCTTTTGATTTATAGTAGGATAAATGATTTTTACTCAAGTCGAATACGATTACTTCATCGTTGATATCTGGACGTATAGCCATAAGTTTCTTTTGCACCAGGAGCACTTCTTCTGCTGTTGACTTGCGAGTAATCACAGTATCACCAGGCAATAAAGGCAGATCATCATCAGCATGCAGAATACCTAAATAGTGATTACCTCTGAAAGCTATACGATAGGCAAAAAGCGGATATGCTGCCGTAAGCGGTAGACTATAATCGCTTAAATAGTCAAGATAAGGATTGATATCTCGCATATCAAGTATAGGATGTTCACATGAACGTCGAGTAAAATCACCCGTATTATAGACCATTAACACACCACGATCAACAGGAGGCGCACTCTGCATCAACTGATGCAGACGTATAGTGGCAGATAAAGTAATATGATGCTTTGAGGCTAAAGTATGCAACTGCTGTAACATGGAAAAGAAATGCTGACGCGTACTATTAGTCCAATCGCAGTCTATCTGAAGTTCGTGCACACGGTGTATGTCATTAGTGGCATTCATCTGAAGTACGCGATCTAGTATTTGTTGTGCCAATTGTGGTTGTGGTTTTCTCATCACTTCGTTGACAATAAAAATAACAGGTACTATTTCTAAGCTGTCGCTCACACGAGAAATATCTGATTTTGCATTTTCTTTATCAACAAATTCATGAGATGAGTTAAAGGAAAATGTTGCATTCGGAACCGGCACTCGACTTTCATTCAACACCACGTCAAAGTATCTAACATACAATCGATTAAGATGATTCGTAAAAGTATAACTTTTAGGTATGTCGGTCCAAGATGTACTCCAATAATAAGCCGAACGAACGCCATAAGCCTTACGAGATTGATACGTGCAACCAGCAAGGAAAAACATTCCTACGAAAAGAGACAACAGAACCAGAAAAAAACATCTGATCTGCAAAAGCGATTTTATAGTATAAAATACCAAATGCTTGTTCATGTTAATACAAAAATTCATCAGCTATGCAAAGGAACAAAAAAAATATATAGGATACAAAAAAATAGAAAAAAAACTACAATTTAGTAGGAGTTATTTGCATTTTGCAAATCCATCACATAATAAGTTATAATTTACTTCCTTCGTGATAGTCAGCATCAAGTTCTGTGTATTTTTGATCATCATATGCTTTTCGGGCGGAAACTGCAATATTTCATCAGTTCCCGCCCAAAAATGATTAGCACGAAGATAAGCAAATTACTTCGTTACTATATCATACAAACTCTTATAATCCTTGGCAACGTCATAGATGTAACCGTTGTCGCTGATGGTTTTGAAGTGGCGACGGGCACATTCTATCTTGCTTTCCTCATTTCACCACTTACCAAATATACCAGTGTATGCTCTGTGACCATATTCTCACAAAGCTTATCTTTACCCACATGGCACAAGAAGAAGATTTCCATTTTTCCAAATTATTATAATTGCAAAAATACAATTTTATTTAATGCTGTTGGTTTTCTTAAACGTCAAATTTAACTTTTCTCATTCGCCATTAACCTCTTTGCTTGATTATAAATCAATCACTCGAAATGTCGGGTAAACCTTATTTATTTCATGAGCCATAATAGATGATATTTGACCGTAATGAGTAGTATGTCAAATAAAATATCAAAAAAACAAGATGACCAAAAATCGTATTCTAGCTCAAAATCTTCAACTTTTGCTCTGCCTGTTTGATCTTTTTTTCACCCCTCGATTCTCTCTTCCGCCAAAACCACAGGTCCTAGGGGTCGAAACCTAAGACTTTGTTCGCTAAACTCTATGACCTTATCGCGTCAACCCTAAGCTTTCGACCCCTAGGAGCTATGGTTTTGGCGCCCATTTTTTTAGCCATCGAAACACAAAACGCATAACGCACTGATATTCAATTAGATACAAAAATCCTTCAAAATTCGCGTATTTGAAGCATTCTTTCTGGCAATTTCAAATACGCAAGCCTCAGGAGGGTTCTTGTCAACAAAATTCAACCCCGACAACCTACTCTCATTATAAAATTTCTATAGCATATTTTGAAGTGTAAATATCACATTTAATATTTTTTTTGTAAATTTGCTCGCAAATAACCAATAATAATCAAATAACAGTTATATAACAAATTATGAAACAATTTAGATCTCTTCTACTAACCGCTTTAATATTATCTTTGGGGTTGCAGTCAACAAACGTTCAGGCTAAACAATACCAAGAAAAAGATATGGGAGCATATCTTATGGTATACCACAAAGATGCCGACCATGGCCTGCACATGGCCATTAGTTTTGATGGCTATACCTACACCGCACTTAACGATGATAAGCCAGTTATCGCCGGAGACAGTATCGCCGTACAGAAAGGAATTCGTGATCCACATATTTTCCGCGCACCTAACGGCTACTTTTATCTTGCCATGACCGACCTACATATCTACGCACAAAAAATGGGCTATCGCGATACGGAATGGGAACGCCCAGGAAAAGAATATGGTTGGGGAAACAATAAGGGACTTGTATTGATGCGAAGTGCAGATTTAATACACTGGACAAGAGCAAACATCGACTTTACAAAGTTCGGTAAAGAATACGAAGATTTAGGCTGTGTATGGGCACCAGAGACAACTTGGGACTATGAGCACAATCGACTCATGATTTACTATACCATGCGCCATGGAACAAAGATGTGTAAACTCTACTACAGTTATGTCAACGAAGACTTCAACCAAATAGAAACTAAACCCGAGATACTTTTCACCTACCCTAAAGCAGATAAAGAGGCTATCGATGGTGATATTTCATACACACCTGAAGACAGTACCTATCACCTGATGTACTGTTCGCACGATGGAACTGCTGGTATCAAGCAGGCTACAAGTAAGCACATTACAGGTCCATGGACATACATCGATGACTACTGTGACTTTGAAAAAGGGGGATGCGAGGCTCCTCATATCTACAAACTTATCGGTCAAAACAAATGGTTGCTGATGTATGACTGCTATCGAAGAAATCCTCACAACTTTGGTTTCGCAGAGACTTCTAACTTTAAAGATTTCAAAGACTTAGGACTTTTCGATAAAGGAATAATGAAACGCACAAACTTCTCGGAGCAGAAGCATGGAGCTGTATGCCATATCACCAAAAAAGAGGCTAAAAAACTCGAAAAATACTGGAAAAAATAGCATTGTTCTTACAGAACCATACTAATTTATAAGAACTGTAAGCATACAAAAATGGGGATATCTCTTTAGGAAATATCCCCATTTTTTTGATACTTGATTCAGAATTCAAATATACTCTGTTATTCATAATCATCAATAACAGAATTTGTAAAATCCATCATTGGCTTCCCAACCTTGAAAATCTTGATAGCTTCTTGCATCCAATTGTCCTTACTGAAAAAACTATCTTCTACACGATGCCATACCGCATAGTCTTTCATTCTCAAATAATCAAGATACTCATAATCCTTTGGAAAATCACGAGGCGCTGTTTTGAGGAGATGAAGCCCAAATCCCTTATCTGAAAGTTCACCATCATCAACAAATACTCCCTCGCCCGGATAACCAAACGTATGGATAAACTCTCCATTATTGACAGCTTTTAGCCATTCGTCAATATTACCCATAATCTCATTACGACAACTGGTGAGAATGTTGGTAGGTAACCAATAGCACCCAATACTAACAAAGCTACGGCCAGGCTGCAGATGGATATAATACCCTCCACGCAAAGACTTCTTACCATGAGCACAGATATAAGCACCAAAATGACGCTTATACGGACTCTTATCCTGACTAAAACGAATGTCACGATTAAAACGGTAAATACAATCTTTAGGCGTAAGATGTGCAACCTCAGGATCAAACTCTGATATTTTGCCAATTAACTCCGCTACACCTTTTTCAAATTCCTCCTTACAATACTGATACTCAGCCTTATGCTCTTGCATCCACTCTCGATTATTATGAGTGGCTATATTACTCAAAAACTTATATATTCTTTTTGTATCCATGATTACCTTATTCATTCAAGTTACATCATTGACTCACAAACTATCCCTTAGCCACTTTACTACCCTCGAGTAGCTTGGGACAAAAACTCTCGAAATCGCACTTCTCGCATTTCGGACGGGCACTATTGCAGACATATCGACCATGAAGAAGAAGCCAATGATGTGCACGAGTAATCTTTTCCTCAGGAATATGCTTCATGAGGTATTCCTCTACCTTAAGAGGAGTATTAGCAGTTTTAGGCACCAATCCCAAACGATGACTGACACGATATACATGTGTGTCAACAGCCAGCGTCGGTTTATTAAACCATACAGCCTGTAGCACATTAGCCGTTTTGCGCCCTACTCCTGGCAACTTGACAAGATCGGCAGTATTGTCGGGAATCTCTCCACGAAAATCACTTTCAATCATTCTAGCCATAGCAACTAAATGTTTCGCTTTGCTATTAGGATAACTTACCGAACGGATATATTCCAGCAGATCCTCCTCGGTAGCTTGAGCCATAGCATGCGCATCAGGATATTTAGCAAATAAGGCCGGCGTTACCTTATTAATACGCTCATCAGTACACTGTGCACTTAACAAGGTAGCCACAATAAGCTGAAAAGCACTACCGAAATTCAGTTCGGTAGTAACCTCAGGCTGTCGCTGCTCAAAATAATCAAGCAAAAACGTATATCTTTCCTGTCTAGTCATATTCTTTATATAAGAAAAGGGATACCCTAAATATAGTGGTATCCCTCATTCATATCATATTAAAATATATGAAAGTACAATTTTACTTCTTAGCGCTACCCTTGTAGGCTTTATTAAGGCCTGCAACAACCTCTGCGGTTACATCATAAGCCTTGTCTGCATAAAGCAAATTATCACCTTGCTTACTGAAGATAAGACTATATTTCTTATCCTTATTATATACCTTAAGATAATTTGCGATAGAATCGTGAAGAGCCTTATTATACTTTTCAGTTTCAGCCTGAAATTCATTACCCAAACGCTGCTGTAAACCCTGGAGATCAGCCTGCTGCTTCTGTAAACCAGCCTGAATAGCCTCAGCCTGTTCACGAGTATAAGCATTCTGCTGAATCTTCTGCTGGAAGTTAGCTGCTGCAGCCTGAAGAGCCTGCCCCTTCTGAGCAATCGTCTTCTGAATATTAACACTCTTCTTCTCTAGAAGACTTGAATATTCCTTAGCAAAAGTATACTGAGTCATGATAGAGTCTACCTCTACATACGCGATTTTCAATTGTGATGCAGCTGCAGGAGCTTGGGTCTTATCCTCAACCTGTGGCTGCTGCTTATTACAAGCAGTAAGTGCAAGTCCAGCAATTGCTGCAAATGCGACATTCTTAAAAAGGTTTTTCTTCATTTTAATATGTTGTTTTTCTTAATCTTTACTTTTAGGCGCTGCTACATACGAGAACGGTTTTCCACTTCTACGGGCTTCGCGATCCTGATCCATGACACAATGAATACCTTGACTGCGTAAATATTCACTATCATGGATATGTTGTGATTTAACTTTCTTGTTAAAAAACAACTTAATGCATAATAATGCCATACATATAGCAATTATTAACACGCTTATGAGCAGAGTTTTTATCATTTTTATTACTTTTGCATTACCATTAGTGGCAATTTCGTGACAAAGATACAATTTTTGGATAAAAGTACAAAATAAAATAACATAATTAAATGAATAAAAATGAATTAAAACCTGCTCGTGTTTTCGAGCAGTTTGCTAAAATTAACGAGATTCCTCGTCCTTCTAAGCATGAGGAGAAAATGATTGCGTATCTTGAAACTTTTGCTAAAGAACATCATCTTGAATATAAAGTAGACGAGACGGGTAATGTACTCATCAAAAAAGCTGCTACTCCTGGATATGAAAACAAACCTGTTACGATCTTACAGAGCCACATGGATATGGTTTGCGACAAACTTGTTGATGTAGATTTCAACTTTCATACAGACCCTATTCAAACTTATATTGAAGATGGCGAGTGGCTTACCGCTAAGGGTACTACTCTTGGTGCTGACGATGGTATCGGCTGTGCCATCGAGCTCGCTATTCTCGACAGCGAAGACATCGAACATGGTCCTATCGAATGTGTCTTCACACGTGACGAGGAAACTGGTCTTACAGGTGCTTTCGGCATGAAACCTGGTTTTATGTCGGGCAAATATCTTATCAATCTTGATAGTGAAGACGAGGGTATTATCTTCGTTTCTTGTGCCGGTGGTATCAATACTGCTGCTACATTTAACTTTACCCGTGAAGATGCTCCTGCAGATTACTTCTTTATGGAAGCAAGCATCAAGGGACTTATTGGTGGTCACTCTGGTGATGATATCAATAAAAAACGTGCTAACGCTATCAAGATTTTGGCTCGATTCCTCTATTTGGAACACGACAAGATGCCTGTACGCTTAGCTCAGTTTAATAGTGGAAAAATGCACAACGCTATTCCACGTGATGGTAAAATTATCTTTGCTGTACCTGCTACTGAAAAAGAAACTGTACGTGCAGACTGGAATGTATTCTGCACTGAGGTAGAAGATGAGTTCCACGTAACCGACGGAAATATGGAGTGGTATATGGGCTCTGCTGATGTACAGCAGGTTATTCCTGAGCAGGTGTCTGTTAACTTTGTACGCGCTCTACAAGCTGTAGACAATGGCGTTCTCGCTATGTGTCAGGACGAAGCGTTAGCTTGGATGGTAGAAACATCTAGTAACATTGCCAGTGTACAAAGCGAAGAAAATAAAATAGAAATCGTAAGCTCTCAACGCAGTAATGTAATGAGTAACCTCAAAAATATGAGCAACAGTGTGAAAGCATGTTTCGAATTAGCTGGTGCTGAGGTTAAACAAAGCGATGGATATCCTGCATGGAAGATGAATGCAGACAGCAAACTGACTAAGATTACTGTAGAATGCTATAAAAAGCGTTTCGGTAAGGAACCTAAGGTTGTAGGTATACACGCAGGTTTGGAATGCGGTCTCTTCTCTGAAAAATATCCTGGCATGGATATGGTAAGTTTCGGTCCTACCCTTCGATTTGTTCATACACCAGACGAAAAATTGCTCATTCCAACTGTACAAATGGTATGGGATCATCTGCTTGATGTATTGAAAAATATTCCAGCGTAATATACACACTTGATATCCTCCTTGTTTGCATCCTTTACAAGGAGGATATATTTATATAATAACATAAATAAATACGAATAATACATCATGAGAAAAGTGCTTTTATTTGCCGTGACAACGCTCCTCACCCTATCCTCTTGTGGCGATAGCTATAAGGCTAAATCTATGGCTAAAGATTTCATGAGCGAAAATATGACGACTGATGACTATCGTAATTTACGATTTACCAATATCGACTCTACTAGATATGTATCAGATTCACTCATTCAGGTATTACGAAAAACGCCAATAGATCTTTTTAAAAAAGAAATCAAATATGATACCAATGCCAAAGCTACTTCTACCTTATTATATATAAGGGCCAAATACGACTACACTACAGAAAAGGGCGATACGATACATTATCAAAATACCTTCTATTTTGATAAAACATTAGAACATCTACTTGCTGTAAAACAAAACTAATACCCACTCCCCAACAACAACTTTAAAATACAAAATCAGTAGGTTTTTCGCTTATTCGAGCAAACAAACCTGCTGTATACTTTTTGACATTTCTGTCAGTGTTTTGTCAGTATCATGTCAGTCTTACGCTTTATTTTTGGCAGTATTTTTCTTCATTATCCCGTTATGGCACGCTATTTGCAATACAAAGGGCGTGAATCAGACATGAATATCATATCTGAGCGAAAAGAAATAGATAATTAAGAATACTAAATAGTCAAAAATAATATGGCACAAAAAGGTAATATTGGTGTAACAACAGAGAATATCTTCCCTGTCATTAAAAAATTTCTTTATTCTGATCACGAGATTTTCCTTCGTGAGATGGTAAGTAATGCTGTCGATGCAACACAGAAGTTGAAGACACTGGCTCAAACAGGTGACTTCAAAGGTGAGTTAGGTGACCTTACTGTACACGTTGAGGTAGACGAGAAAGCAGGTACTATCACAATCAAAGACCGTGGTATCGGTATGACAGAAGAAGAAATCGACAAATACATTAATCAGATTGCTTTTTCTGGTGTTACAGATTTCCTCGATAAATATAAAGATAATGCCAATGCTATCATCGGCCACTTTGGTCTAGGTTTCTACAGCTCATTCATGGTAAGCTCTCGTGTAGACATCATTACCAAGAGTTATAAGGAAGGCAGCAAGGCTGTAAAATGGACTTGCGATGGTAATCCTGAATTCGAAATCAGCGATGCTGACAAAACAGATCGTGGTAGCGAAATCGTACTTCACGTCAGCGACGACTGCAAAGAATATCTTGACAAAAATAAAATTGAGCAGTTGCTTAACAAGTACTGTAAATTTATGGCAGTACCTGTAGCTTTGGGCAAAAAGACAGAATGGAAAGATGGTAAGCAGGTAGAAACTGAAGAAGATAACATCATCAATAATATCGAACCTCTCTGGACAAAGGCTCCATCTACTCTGAAAGATGAAGACTACAAGAAGTTCTATCGTGATCTCTTCCCTATGCAGGATGAACCTCTTTTCTGGATTCATCTGAACGTAGACTATCCATTTGAACTGACGGGTATTCTCTACTTCCCTACCATCAAAAATGGTATCGATATGCAACGCAACAAGATTCAGTTGTACTGCAATCAGGTATTCGTAACAGATCAGGTAGAAGGTATCGTACCAGAATTCCTTACTCTTCTTCATGGTGTAATCGACAGCCCTGACATTCCTTTGAATGTAAGCCGTAGTTACCTACAGAGCGATGGTAACGTAAAGAAGATCAGTACTTATATCACCAAGAAGGTAGCCGACCGTCTGAATGAAATCTTCAAAAACGATCGTAAGGATTACGAAGAAAAATGGGATAACCTGAAGATTTTCATCAATTATGGTATGCTCTCACAAGAGGATTTCTACAATCGCGCTAAAGACTTTGCTCTTCTGAAAGATGTAGAAGGTAAATACTTTACCTTTGAGGAATATAAGACTCTTATCAAAGACAACCAGACTGATAAAAATGGCGACCTGGTATATCTTTATGCAAACAATAAGGATGAGCAGTATAGCTATATTGAAGCTGCAAAGAAGAAGGGATACAGCGTATTACTACTTGACGGACAGCTTGATACCCCTATGATCAATATGCTCGAACAGAAGTTTGAGAAGAGCCATTTCACTCGTGTAGACGCAGACATCATTGATCGTCTTATTGTAAAAGATGAAGTAAAGAAAGTAGATTTGAGCAAAGATGAGAGCGATAATCTATCAGATGTCTTCAGTACACAAATGCCTCAGATAGATCAAACTATGTTTAATGTTGAGGTTCAGGCTTTAGGTGAGGATGCTCAGCCAGTACTCATTACCGAGAGTGAATACATGCGCCGTATGAAGGCTATGAGTCAGTTCCAACCAGGAATGAACTTCTATGGTCAGATGCCTGATTCTTACACTTTGGTACTGAATGCTGATCACTCACTTATTAAGAAGGTACTTTCAGATACGAATACCAATACTGCTGAAGCACTGAAACCTATCTTAAGTGAGATTAAGGGACAGGAAGCTCGTCTTGCAGCATTGCACCAGGCTCAGAATGGCAAAAAGCCAGAAGAGATCACTGATTCAGAGAAAGAAGATGTAAAGAATACAGAGAAAGCTATTAGCGACGAGCGTGCTAAACGTAAGGATATCATCGCTTCTTATGCCAAGGACAATAATATCGTACATCAGCTTATTGACCTGGCGCTGTTGCAAAATGGTATGCTTAAAGGCGCATCTCTCGATGCCTTCTTGAAACGTTCTGTAGATTTAATTAAGTAATAGTATTGTATTATTCTAATATAAAATCTAAACCTTTTAGTTAATTAGAGAGCAAAATCATATAAGTAAAAATGAGGCTGGCCCCAATATGGAGGTCAGCTTTTTTATTTACACTACCACTACACATCAAACGTAATCTATATTTAATCTTTTCACATATTTTTTACGATAAGAATTTAGGTCGTTTCAAATTTATTTACTACTTTTGTGTCACGTTAAAAAAATTATACACTATGATAATCACATACAATGAAATTGCTGCCGGACACCCTAGAGGTATGAAATGCTCTTCGGATTCGTATTATGCGACAGTGGGAAATAAAATTTTACACAGATATGAGAAACTACGTTTACGTGAGTTTTCTCCTCTTGAACTAAAAGAATGTGCTATCAATATCACACAATATTTCGAAGATGTAGTATCAGACTTTGGATTGTGGCGAAGTTTTACCAATTGGCACAAGGAAAATTATGGCAAGTTTATCCCATTCTATCATTATGAAGAAGATAAATATTACCAGGATGAGCCACATATACAAGACTGTATGCTTATTATCTGGCTTACCGTCCATAATATGCGACCTAACGCAATACCTTATCCAATGGACTTGAATATTGTGGGGCTTGCTCAAGCAGCTTGGGACATTCTCAACGAAGAGTTCGAAAAAGTACCTGTCAATGAGGATTTAAAGAATCTCATTGCTAACGCAGAGTATGCTAACGATTTCTTCATGCAGCGCGATATACTAAAATGGCTCTTCTTTAATAGTTATCTTACACATACTGCAGAGAACGAAGCTGCTATGGGTCAATGTGTTAACGCTTTCAAGCAACAACTTGGACCGATGTCTGTATATGTTGCAGAGTGCGCACTAACTTATGAAAATAAAGTTTCACCATTGGCTTTATCACCTCAAGAATTTTTGGGCTTAGTATTACGTGCAAACGGCAAAGAACAGGAAGCTAAAGATATCGAAGAACAGGAATATCGCCCTCTCACCTATTATAAGATTCTCAATGTTACTGACAAAGATGTAGAATTAGAAGCTGCTACTGGTGAGAAGCTTATCGTAACTCGTCACAATCTGAACGATCCTGATCCAGATAAGCTGAAAGGTTATGCACTTTGTTCTTTGGTCAACTATAAGGGCGACTGGTTCTTGAACGGATTCTTTACGACCTCAGAAACTGGTGATGAGGCTTTTGAGGAAATGAAGAAGGTGGAAGAGAAAAAGAAAAACGATCGTGTGCCAAACTATAAACACTTAAAAGAAATTTCCGAGGATACTGGTTTATTTTATTTTGAGAATAAAGATGCCCACAAAGAATTCACTATCAAGGAATTGGGCTTAGATGAGAAGATGGCTAACGATATGTTTAATGCACCACAAATGAAGACCAAGGAAAACATCACTGTATTTGTTGGTGATGAAAAAGAGCCTCAAGGTATCGCGCTTGGTGTAGCAAAAAGCATTAAGGATAATCGTAATACAATGTATGACGAGGAATATGCTAAAGCAAATGCATTGGTTGATACTTTTAATATGCCAGACACGATGGTTAAATATCTGGTAAAACATAACATGTTACCAGATGCCGCTTTTGGCACGAATCAAGCCGACGGTATAGACCATACCCAACTGTTACAGGAGAATTTTGACTTTGTCATGAGGGCTCTTCGAGGTAATGCTTATTAAATAAAAGGAAGACATAACTCTTCATCATATAAAAAATATATCTGTAAGACTATACCTTCATCATTTATAACAAGGTACATCTTACAGATATTTTTATAAAAAACAAATAAACGAGACACGAAATGATATGATAGGAACAATTACCAACACAGTTTGCATTATCGTAGGTAGCATCATCGGATCTCTACTCCACCGTGGTATCAAAGATAAGTACAAAACCGTGCTTTATGACGGTTTAGGATTGGCAAGTTTGGCTATTGGACTCAATGCCACAATAACCAATTTCCCCAAAAGTCAATATCCCGTTCTTTTTATCGTATCGCTCGCTGTTGGTGGTCTATTCGGCACACATTTTGACATAGACGGACGATTTAAACGAGCCGTAAATAAATACTCCCAAAAAGATGACAAGAATTTAGGAGAAGGATTATCATTAGCCATTCTGCTATATTGCATCGGACCACTCTCCATGCTTGGCCCGATTATCAGCGCCTTAAAGGGCGACAATACCTTTCTTTTTACCAATTCAACATTAGATTTGGTTTCATCTACCGTTTTTGCTTCAACCTACGGTTTTGGCATGATACTGGCAGCTCCAGTACTATTCTGCTGGCAAGGTATGTTTTACTTAATCGCCATGATTTCAAGCCAAGCTATTAGTGAAGCCTTAATGGCAGAGCTACTCATCATAGGAGGTCTTCTCATTACAGGAAGCGGTTTATCACTTCTGCATCTAAAAGACTGCAAGACACTGAATCTGCTTCCAGCCCTGCTCGTACCGATTATATGGTTTCTTATCAAACTCGTGCTAAAGTTTTGAAAACCAAACAGAAAACACATCAATGAAAAAAGAAAATAGAAAATAAAACATGTGGCTATCTCTTGTGATATCCATAAAAATAATTATCTTTGCAAACATATAATATAGTATATAAAAGTATCAAACAACATCATAAAATGATAACAAAAATCACTGAAAATATTAAATACGTAGGGTGTGATGACCCAGAACTCGATCTCTTCGAGAGCCAATATTCTTTACCTGAAGGCATGTGCTATAACTCATACGTTATAATAGATAAGCACCCAACCATCCTAGACACAATTGATCACAGATGTGAGGAAGAGTGGCTTCAGAAAGTAGAATCTGCTCTTGATGGACAAAAACCAGAGTATCTTATCGTACACCACATGGAGCCTGACCACTCTGCTGGTATTAAGGCTTTAATCGAAAAATACCCAGAGATCAAAATAGTGTGCTCATTAGCTGCATCAAAATTTCTTGGACAATATAATGAGGATATAGATTTTACGAACCGCACTATCATTGTTAAAGAAAATGATACACTTTCTTTGGGCAACCATACTTTACAGTTTATCGCAGCTCCTTTCATTCACTGGCCTGAAGTCATTATGACTTATGTTCAAGAGGAACAAATACTCTTCTCGGCTGATGGTTTTGGTAAATTCGGTGTATATGATGCCGATGCTGACGATTGGGCATGTGAAGCACGTCGTTATTATTTTAATATTTGTGGAAAATATGGTGTACAAGTCAGTAAAGTACTCGATAAAGTTGCAAATCTGCCTGGTGTGAAAGCCATAGCACCACTCCATGGTCCTGTTCTTGAAGGAGAAAAAATGAAAGAAGCATTACGCTTATACCATATTTGGGCACATTACGAAGTTGAAACACCAGGCGTTTTCATCGCTTACGCATCAATCCATGGAGGAACCAAGAAAGCTGCAGAAAAAATGCGCGATATCCTATTAGAAAAAGGATGCCCAAAAGTTTCTATCGCTGACCTTGCCCGCGAAGATATGGCTGAGGCTATCGAGGATGCTTTCCGCTATGGCACATTACTTTGTTGTGCATCATCGTACGATGCTGACGTATTTCCTCCTATGCATTTCTTCTTACATAAACTGGCAATGAAGGCTTATCAAAATCGACGCATTGCTCTTCTCGAAAACGGAACATGGGCACCTAGCGCCGGCAAGGCTATGAAAGCACTCATTGCTCCTATGAAGAATATCACACTTCTAGAACCAGTGGTTACAATCAAGAGCCGTATGCATCAGACTGATATAGAAAATATGGAGAAACTAGCAGATGCTATCTTAGCAGAATAAAAAATATAAAATAATAAAAAATAATCCCCGAGTGAAATGAATACGACTCGGGGATTATTCATTTAAAACTTTAGGTTATAACTGGTAACACTCTAGGTTACAAAAATATAAGAAACTTACCTTAATACACTATAAGATAAAAAAACAAGAATTTATTGTTTATATATCGAAAGCATTTAGTACCTTTGTACAAGAACTTAAAACTGAAAGAAAATGATCAAATTTCCTTGCGCCAAGATTAATCTTGGACTAAATATAGTTAGTGAGCGCGCTGATGGTTACCACGACCTGCAAACCGTTTTCTACCCTATCCCTGTATACGACGCACTCGAAATAAAAACAAT
This sequence comes from Segatella bryantii, assembly GCF_022024215.1. NCBI lineage: Bacteria > Pseudomonadati > Bacteroidota > Bacteroidia > Bacteroidales > Prevotellaceae > Segatella > Segatella bryantii. Next base: position 1,323,657 of record NZ_CP091798.1, read on the forward strand.
GGATGAAAAATTCCCATCACAACTAGACTGTGATCTGAAAATTACAGGAAATGCTATAGCATGTAATGAAGAAGACAATCTGGTGGTAAAAGCCTACAACCTTCTAGCTCAAGATTTCCAAATGCCTCGTGTACATGCCCACCTTTATAAGAATATACCATCACAGGCTGGTTTAGGAGGTGGCAGCAGCGATTGTGCTTACATGATCAGACTACTCGATGAACGATTTCGTCTGAATATCGGCAACAGCGAAATGGAACGATATGCTGCACAACTAGGAGCTGATTGTGCTTTCTTTATAACAGCAGAAACAGCTTATGCTACAGGAAAGGGGGAAATACTTGAACCCGTAGGTCGACCTCAGGATAATTTGAATGGGTACTATTTGGTACTGGTAAAGCCTGATGTTAATGTGAGCACTCGTGATGCTTATCGCGCCATTACACCCCATATTCCAGCTAAATGCTGTAAAGAGATAGTCAAACAGCCTATCGAAACTTGGAAAGCTGAACTAAGTAATGATTTTGAAAAACCCGCTTTCTTACAGTATCCTGAACTTAAAGCCATCAAGGAGAAACTATACGAAATGGGGGCTATCTATGCACAGATGAGTGGCAGCGGTAGTACAATATTTGGTATCTTCAAAGAAAATCCAGGCGAAAAAAATATTAAACGCGAATTTGGAGCTGTATATCACCAACTACTACAACTTTAATACTTACAAATAATCTACTGATAAAAAAATATAAATGAGAGATAATAACGAAGAACTCTTTCCGGAAGTTGACGAACAAGGAAATATATTAGGTGCCATATCTCGAGGTAAGGCTCATGATGGCAGTAAAATATTACACCCCGTGGTTCATTTACACCTTTTTAATAAGAACGGTGAATTGTTCTTGCAAAAACGTCCAGAATGGAAAGACATTCAACCAGGAAAATGGGATACAGCTTGCGGTGGCCATATCGATCTCGGAGAAAATGTAGAACAGGCTTTACATCGTGAAGTGAAGGAAGAATTGGGGATCACAGATTTTGAACCACAAGACTTGGGGCACTATGTATTTGAGAGTTCACAAGAAAAAGAATTAGTATATGTACACAAATGCATATACGATGGTATGATAAATCCAAGTTCTTCTGAACTGGATAGTGGACGTTTCTGGAGCAAACAGGAAATACTTGAAAATATCGGTAAAAATGTTTTCACCCCTAACTTTGAAAGTGAATACAAAAAATTTTTCACCGAGAAATAAAGATCAGCCAAGAAAGTTGATAATTCCTATTGATGTATAAACAAAACAAAATTCCCTCTTATCACATATATAAATAAAATGATAAGAGGGAATATAACGAATAAATATCTATCACTAAATGATATTAATCAATATGCCTCATCCCCTTATTCATTACATTAGGCCAACTAAGCATACATACAGCAAAGAGATACAATAGAGAAGTAACAAAACTGAAAATACCTATAGCAAATAAGATATGAGGTATTAATCTGTCTTCTATACAACCATAATAAATCAAAAAGGCATTGAATGCCAACAGCCAAAAAATACTTCGACTCTTATAGCCTAACGTACTCAGACGCATAGCAAACAAACTAAAAAAGCCTATTATAGATAAAACTACCAAAATAACAGCTAAAAATAGCCAAAGTGTAACAGCCTCTCTAAAATATGCTATCAGTAACTGCGTAATTGCCAAATAAGCAAAAGCAAAAATAAGCATACAAACAGCTCCTACAAACATTTCAGTACGAGAAAGAGTTACCCCATCAAAATTACCCATTCTGGCAGCCTTTAATAATTTCTGACAGTCATTTTTGCAAATTTTAATAATTTCCATTTTTATGTGGTCGATAAAAAGTTTATATATATATATTATTCATCCTAAAGGCAAAGATACATATTTTTTTTCATTTAAAAAGGATTTTTGAACAAAATCAAAAGAATATGTTACATTTTATAGGGTGAAAGTACACTAAAAATATGTACCTTTGCAGAAAATAATAAAACAGTCTAAAAACAAATTATGGAAAGAACTTGGAGATGGTTTGGCAAGAATGATAAAATTACTCTTGCCATGCTCAAAGAAATTGGTGTAGAAGGTATTGTCACTGCCTTACACGATGTACCTCTTGGTGAGGTTTGGACTCGTGAAAAAATTCACGATCTAAAGTCATATATTGAGTCTTACGGCATGAGATGGAGTGTGGTTGAATCGTTACCTGTAACTGAAACTATCAAATATGCAGGTAAAGACCGAGACCAACAGATTGAGGTATATAAAGAAAGTATGCGAAATCTTGCAGCAGAAGGTATTCATACTATTTGTTACAACTTTATGCCAGTACTAGACTGGGCTCGTACAGACCTACTCCACGAGAACCCTAATGGCTCAAGCAATCTTTTTTTCAGCATTCCTCAGTTTGCTTACTTTGATATCTATATCTTAAAACGTGAAGGAGCAAAGGAAGACTGGGCAAACTTTAAAGTAATTGGCCCTGATGGAAAACCTAATGGTCGTGATATACTTGCTGAAGTCGAAGAACTAAAAGCGACCATGAACCCAGAAAAAGACCATGCTCTTGTAGAAAATATTGTAATAAAGACTCAGGGATTCGTAAGCGGAAATTTCAAAGAAGGCGATGAACACCCTGTAGAATTATTCCGTGAGCTATTAGCACTCTATCATGGTATAGATCAGGCACAATTGCGTGAAAACATGAAGTATTTCTTAAATGCCATCATGCCTGTTTGCGAAGAGTGTGATATATACATGTGCGTTCATCCTGATGATCCTCCATTCCAAATTTTAGGTTTGCCACGCATCGTAACCTGTGACGAAGACATTAAGTGGTTCCTCGACGCTGTACCAAACAAACACAATGGCTTGACATTCTGTGCAGGAAGTCTTTCAGCAGGTGCACACAACAACGTAGTAGAATTAGCAAAAAAATATGCTGACAGAAGTTGGTTTGTACATCTTCGCAGTTGCCATGTTTTTGAAAACGGTGATTTTACAGAAGCAAGTCACTTAGGCGGTAGAGCTGATATTATTGAGCTAACTCGTATTTTTGAACAAGAAGAACAAAAACGCAAAGATAACCCAAACATTGCTCGTTTACCAATGCGTGTTGACCATGGTATGACTATGTTGGGCGATGCGACCAAAGGCTACAATGCAGGCTACTCTTTCTTGGGCCGTATGTTTGCCATGGGTCAAGTACAAGGTATCATAGCCACAGTTGACCGCGAACTAGGAATAAAATACCAGCAGCCAGGCTTCTTCGACTGATACCTTATTTAACATGCGAATTAAAAAACAATCATAAGAAAATAACAAAATGAAAAACTTATTTGACATTAAAGATTATGTAGTAGTCATTACCGGTGGTACTGGCGTTTTAGGCCGTACTATTGCTAAATACTTGGCTGAACAGGGTGCTAAAATTGCTATTCTTGGACGCAAAGAAGAAGTGGGTAATGAAATTGTAAATGATATTCTGAAAAATGGCGGCGTAGCCAAATTTTATAAGACAGATGTCATGAACCTGGCTACAGTGGAAAAGAACTGCGAAGATATCATAAACGACTTTGGTAAGGTTGACACTCTACTTAACGCAGCAGGTGGCAATATGGCTGGAGCTGTTATCAGTCCTGACCAAACCTTCTTTGACCTTGACACAGACCAATTTCAGCAAGTACTCAACCTTAACCTTACCGGTACAGTTATCCCAACTCAGGTATTCCTAAAACCTATGGTTAAGCAAGGAAAAGGAAGCATTATCAACTTCTCTAGCATGGCAGCATTCCGCCCTATGACTCGCGTTTGTGGCTATGCCGCTGCAAAAGCTGGTATCAGCAACTTTACAGCTTATATGGCACATGAGTGTGCACAGAAATTTGGCGAAAAGATTCGCGTTAATGCCATTGCTCCAGGTTTCTTCATAACAGAACAAAACCGTGCTCTTCTTACTAATCCAGACGGAACCTACACACAGCGTGGCCAAGATGTAATTCGTCAGACTCCATTTGGTCGTATGGGTAAGCCTGAAGAACTCTGTGGAACAATTCAGTATTTGATGAGCGATGCAGCTGCATTCGTAACAGGTACAGTAGCTGTTGTTGATGGCGGATTCAATAGTTTTGCTATGTAATTCTAATACAAACAAGATATAAAAAGACCTAGACCGGCCTTTTCCAAATTATCCCTGATGAATTTGAATAAATCATCAGGGATTTTTATATCACTTCTATAGAGTTTACGCAAAGGTTTACGGATAGTTTTACGTCTTTTTTTTGATTTAATTCGTGGATTATATATATCTTTGTAGACAGAAATCTAAATCATATAATTGATAAAAAACAAACTATGTCAGAATTAAAATCTTTGAACAAGCGTACTGCTCCTAAGAGCGTAATGCCTGAGAGAATTATCCAGTTTGGTGAAGGTAATTTCTTGCGTGCATTTGTAGATTGGATTATCTACAACATGAACCAAAAAACTAATTTTAACTCTTCAGTAGTAGTCGTACAGCCTATCGAAAGAGGTATGGTAGATTGGGTTAACGGCCAGGATGGTTTGTATCACGTAAACCTTCAGGGTAAAGAGAACGGTCAACCAGTTAACACTCTGACTCGTATTGATGTTATCAGCCGCTGTCTTAATCCATATACACAGAATCAGGCTTTCTTGGCACTTGCTGAGCAGCCAGAGATGCGTTTCATCATCAGTAACACAACTGAAGCAGGTATTGCTTTCGATGATTCTTGTAAATTCACTGACGCTCCAGCTTCTAGCTACCCAGGTAAATTGGTTCAGCTTCTTTTCCACCGTTATAAGACATTCAATGGCGATGCAACTAAGGGTATGATTATCATGCCATGTGAGTTGATTTTCTTGAATGGTCACCACTTGAAGGATTGCATTAACAAGTATATCGAGCTTTGGAAGGGCGATATGGGTGCAGATTACGAAGGCTTCAAAGCATGGTTTACTAACTACTGCTACGTTTGCGCAACATTGGTAGACCGTATCGTTCCAGGTTTCCCACGTGATACCATCAAAGAAATCCAGGAAAAGATCGGTTACAAAGATAACTTGGTTGTTAAGGCTGAAAGTTTCCACCTTTGGGTAATCGAGAAGGCTGAGAATATGACAGTAGAGCAGTTGAAGGAAGAATTCCCTGCAGACAAAGCTGGCTTGCACGTTCTCATCACAGATAACGAGAAACCATACCATGAGCGTAAGGTTACTTTGTTGAATGGTCCTCACACTGTTCTTTCTCCTGTATCATACTTGAGCGGTGTAGATATCGTACGCGACGCTTGCGAGCACGAAGTACTTGGTAAGTACATCCACAAGGTACAGTTTGACGAATTGATGCAAACTCTTGACCTTCCAATGGAAGAACTTCAGAAGTTCGCTTCTGATGTATTGGAGCGTTTCGAAAACCCATTCGTTGATCACCAGGTAACTTCTATCATGCTTAACTCTTTCCCTAAGTTTGAAACTCGTGACCTTCCAGGTGTTAAGATTTACTTGGAACGTAAGGGTGAGCTTCCACAGGGCTTGGTATTCGGTCTCGCTGCTATCATCACCTACTATAAGGGTGGCAAGCGTGCTGATGGTGCTCCTATCGTACCTAACGATGATCAAAAGATTATGGATAAGTTAACTGAACTTTGGGCTACAGGCGATACACAGAAGGTAGCTGAGGGTGTTCTTGCATTCGACTATGTTTGGAAGGAAGATTTGAATAAGACCGTTCCTGGCTTGACAGAACTCGTAAAGAAAGACCTTGACTTGATTCAGGAAAAGGGTATGCTTGAGGCTGTTAAGACTATCCTCTAATCGAATATTTCGACTAATTTCATATACTTATATACAGGAGCGGACATCTATAAATGTTCGCTCCTTTTTTTACACTATTACAATTATCTTTAGATGTATCACCTTTTATAAAATACATATGAAAAAGAATTTTTTGTTCACACTCTTTCTCGGCATTTGTATGAGCATTCATGCACAAAATTGTAAAATGAACAATCATACAGGTAAGGATGAAACAAAACCTTGCTGCATGATCAAAAAAATGCAAAATGGTATATATACAGCTCAACATAATGCTAAACTCCTAAAAGAAGCCGAAACATGGATGAAATCAGGTGCTTGGCGCAATGGCTATTTCAGAGCCGATCCACACATGAGCGTAAATGCTGTAGAATTTTATCAGCAATATAAGAAGAATCCGGATCAATGGAAAGCTCTCTTCAATTGGCTAAAAAATACAAACCTTTATGCTATCAGTAAAGGAAAACATCCTATCGAGGGAACATCACTTGTTGCAAGTGTGGAAGACAGTGAGAATGGAGCACTAGAAAAAAGACAGAGTGAAAGTCATCGTAAACGTATCGATTTCCAGTTTGCTGTCAAAGGAACTGAACGATTTGGTATCATCGAACACCAATCAAGTTCACCCATCAAGCCATACGATGAGAAAAAAGATGTAATACACTATAAATACGATAAGGAAAAAGCATTATTCTTTGACAGTACCCCTGACAAATTTTTCATATTCTTCCCAGGAGACTGGCACATTGCCAAAGTCATGAATGACACGCAAGATCAAAACATTCGTGTAATCGTTATTAAAGTGGATTACAAAGAATAGGTTCTTTCAAAGAAAAAAAATAAAAATCGCTAATGGGAAAAACATTAGCGATTTTTATTTTTCATATACCAAGGATGCAATATGAAATTATATATTATCAGTGTTATTACAGCAAAACTTACACCCACTGACAAAATAAGTCTCGTTGAAGACAATATGGAATATCCTCCAAAAAGACCTAAAGCAATTCCAAACTCCCAAGCTAGAAAAAACATACTTTGACTACTTCCCCTTTGACAATGTTTGCTTAATTTTATAAAGAACAACAAAAAGCGAGAACCAATAATACCAAGGCCAAAGCCCGTCAAAACAGGAGCTATGCGATATGCCATAGAATCCGGATGAAATAAGAGCAATAAAAACGCTGATGAAATGGCTATCAATCCACTAATAGCTTCACTTTTAAGCTCTGCATTAACAAAAACAAATCGCTCTGCCAATAAAGCCAAAAGAAATCCTACCATAAGCATACCATAAAAAGAAGTAGTCGTTATTGTAGAAAACATGAGCCCCATTGTTGCAGTAACCAGCATAGTAACTAAAAACAAAGGTATTGCATTAGGCAGAAAGAAACGGTCCAAAGAGAATATACTCAGATTCTCACCAGGTGCTTTGAATGGGAACTTAACCAGACTCATAAGAAATAAAGAAGCTACTGCACACCCAATAGCCACAACAAGCAGAGTATTATAATCTAACTTATGAAGTATCGCAAACCCAACTACAGGACCTATAGACATTGCCATACGAGAGAACCAAGCCGTAGCATGATTAGCCTCTGTACGCTGAAAAGACTCACAAATATCTATAATCAGTGTACTAGTCATAACCATTGTGGCAAGTCCATAACAAGCGCCCATAAATAGACGCAATCCCAAATATATATAATAATCCAATCGATTAGCTGGTGTCGTGTCTTGGTAATACAATCCTGCAATAGATATAATAACTCCTAAAATGGCCAGCTGACAAACTCTATTTCGGCGATGCACCTGAACCCATCGAGACATGAACCCACCGAAAAGGAATATGCCGATTCCAAAAACACCCATGACCATACCGACCTGCCAACGAGAATAATCATTTGCAATCATGTTAAAAGGAATACCCACCATAAGCATATAAACACTTACAGAAAGTAAAAGATTTGCTAGAGTAAGCTTCCAGAAATCGTTGTGCCAAAGGTTAATATGAATCGGCGTATTCTGTGTATCCATATATTAATAACTTTCGTTCTCGTTAGGGAAGGAAACATCCTTAACACACTTAATATAATCTTGTACACCTTTTGTCATTTCCTGATTTACATTTGCAAAATGACGAAGGAATTTTGGTTTGAAGCCTTGAGTCATTCCAAGTGCATCGGCATACACAAGTACCTGACCATCCGTGCCATTTCCTGCACCTATACCAATTGTTGCAGCCTTAACACTACGAGTTACCTCTGCAGCCAATTTCGCTGGAACTTTTTCAAGAGTGATGCCAAAAACACCAGCCTCGTCTAGAGCTTTAGCATCTGCCAACAATTTAGCAGCCTCAGCTTCTTCCTTAGCACGAAGGCCATAACCACCAAATTTATGTATACTCTGTGGAGTTAATCCTAGATGACCCATCACTGGAATTCCAGCATCAACAATAGCTTTAACTGTATCAGCTATTTCTATACCACCTTCCATTTTAAGAGCATCTACTCCACTTTCTTTCATCATGCGAATAGCATTGCGTACACCATCTTCACGACTTATCTGATAACTGCCGAAAGGCATATCGCATAATACTAAACAATGGTTACAAGCGCGAGCTACCGAGCGTGCATGATATATCATCTGATCCACGGTTATAGGAATAGTATCCGCATTACCAGCCATCACGTTAGAGGCTGAATCTCCAATTAAAATACTGTCTATACCTGCAGCATCAATGATTCCAGCCGTAGTATAGTCATAGGCGGTTAACATCGTAATTTTCTCACCGGCCTCTTTCATCTCCAAGAAAGTCTTTGCGGTGATTTTCTTTTTATCAGTTGTTAAATATCCCATTTTTAATGTTTATAAAATTTTACTCGTTCCATTTTTACGAAACCTCATGCAAAGGTACGCTAAATTATTGAATTGGAGTAATGCTTGCAATTATTTTTTGCAAGTTAACACCTTGGTAATCATCAAAAACAGCATCACAGTATGACTGAATTGCCTCTTGGGAATTAGTGGTTGCCAAACCTATAACTGGCATATGTGCAGCACGTACAGCTTTTAGTCCATTGAAGCTATCTTCAAAACCAATACACTGATCAGGACGAAGGCCAAATACAGCCGCACCTTTTAAATAACAATCAGGATCTGGTTTACTCGCAGAAAAATCTTCACTGGTAAGAATACGATCAAACAGTTGTTGAAATTCAGGATGAGAACGATATACATTTCTCATTTTCTCTTGATTGCTACTTGTTACAACAGCTGTTTTCAGACCATTTGCTCTTAAATCAGTTATAAACTCTTCGAAGCCGGTTACATATTGGTACTTCATACCTTTCTCATACGCATTAAGTGCTTCTACAATCTCAGCCTGAATTTGAGACATGCCCCCAAAGTACTGATCAAAAATTTGAACAAGAGTTTGTCCCTTAAATTTATTCCACAATTCAGGTATATCCGGACGATATTTTTCACACATACTACGCCAAAATATAGTATATTGAGGTTCTGTGTCAAATACTACCCCATCCAAATCAAATAATGCGGCTTGATATTTATTCATCTTATCCTAAGTTTACTTTTACCTTATTATTTATAAATCGATTGCAAAGTTACTGAAAAAAGTTGTATCTTTGCACTAAATTTAGTATAAATGAAGCGGAAGATTTGCACATCTTGGTTAATTTGGACTATTGCATGGCTTATTTTAGGAGCATGTAAGAGCAAAAGAAATATTCACGATGCTACCGACATCTCTTTTGAAAATGTTATCGTAGATACTACTTTAGCCCTGTTACCAGAACAACAGAAACAAACACCCTGTTGCAATATCCATATAGACATGTTGATGGCAAAGGGGGGGTATGCTAACAAAATTAATAACAAACTGATGCGATGTGGTATTCTATCTCCCGATTATTTAAGAGAAACGTCTCTTCAACTATCCCCTATACAAAAATTGAGAATATTTGTAGACAGATACCTTCAAGATTATCGCTCAAATTTCTCTACAATGTATAGACATGATATGAAGCATGCGAATATGTATCAGGCAAAATATCATATCATAACACAGGTACAAAGCAAAGCCAAATATGTACTAAACTATATAGCCGACATTGAAGTTCAACTGGGAAGTAATGAAGTTACGCACCTAACTCTTATAAGAAACTTTGATAGCCGTAATGGTAATATGTACCATCTATCCGACCTCTTTGTGCCCGGCTATAACAACAGATTAAAAGATTTGATTACCAAGTCCTTATGCAAATATATTAAAGTAAAAGATATTAATGAGCTTCATCAAAAAATGATATTTGCAAATGGAGATGTATATGCACCAGACAATTATATTATAGGCGAAAAACAAATCGAATTTATATATCAGACAGGTGAAATAGCTCCACAAGAAATGGGACAAATTCGGATAAAAATAGATCAGGATGATCTTAAAAGCATAACAAGAAAATAGAACAAGAATAAAATAACAAATACATATAGAACAATGATAGAAATTATAACAAAATATTTTCCAAAACTAACTGACACTCAGAAGAGTCAGTTGGAACAGTTGGATGAACTTTATCGTGACTGGAATAGTAAAATCAATGTGATATCACGTAAAGATATCGACAACCTTTATGAGCATCATGTGCTACATAGTTTAGCAATAGCCAAATACATTAATTTCAAATCTGGCACGAAAGTACTAGACTTTGGTACAGGAGGTGGATTTCCGGGTATTCCTTTAGCAATACTCTTCCCTGAAGTAAAATTCCGTCTTATAGATGGTACAGGAAAGAAAATTCGAGTAGCAACAGAAGTTGCAAATGCAATAGGGCTTAAAAATGTAGATGCAGTACACCTGAGAGGAGAAGAGGAAAAAGGAAAATACGACTTTGTTGTAAGTAGAGCTGTTATGCCTCTACCCGACTTGATGAAGATTATTAAAAAGAATTTTGCCAAAGAACAGCATAATGCTCTACCTAATGGTGTCATTGTATTAAAAGGTGGCGATCTTACAGAAGAACTAAAACCATACTGTAAGTCTGCAGACGTTACATCTTTAGACAGTCTGTTCGAAGAAGAATGGTTTAAGGAAGACAAAAAACTTATTTACGTTCCTGCCTAAAAAAGAAAAGCTATGCTAAAAATACAAAGATTTGCTTGCAATATGCTTAATGAAAATTGCTATGTAGCAAGTGATGAAACTAAGGAATGCATCATCGTTGACTGTGGTGCATATTATCCGGAAGAACGACAGGCTATTGTTGATTATATCAATAATAATCAACTTATACCCAAACATCTCATTTGTACCCATGGACACTTAGACCACAATATGGGGAATGATACCATTTTCGAACAATATGGCCTGAAACCAGAATGTTCTGCAGGCGATGAGGAATACATTGTTGATTTAAAGAAACAAGGTATAGAGATGTTTGGCATAGAGTTGAATAATCAATTTCCACCTGTTGACCATTTTTTTGAAGAAAATGAAACCATCAACTTTGGTACTCATCACCTAAGAATTATTGCAACTCCTGGCCATAGCCGTGGTAGCGTCACTTTTATTGATGACGAAGAACATGTAGCTTTTACTGGCGACACGCTATTTAATCATAGCATTGGTAGAACTGATTTTAAAGGTGGAAGTATGTTTGCTATGATCAACAGTTTGAGACTATTAGCTCAACTGCCAGATAATACTAGAATTCTGCCTGGCCATGGTACAGAGACGACTATCGGTAATGAGGTTGGCGGCAATCCATATATGGACAGATAAACAATATGGTAGTAAATCGAAAAAAAACAAATACAGAAAAAATTATTTTAGGTATCGATCCAGGTACCAACGTAATGGGTTATGGCCTTATCAAAGTAGTTGGCAATCATGCCTCTATGATGGTAATGGGAGTCATTGACATGCGTAGAGAAAGTGACCCGTACTTACGGCTAGGTAAAATTTTTGACCGAGTAACAGGCATTATAGATGAGTATCTCCCTGACGAAATGGCTATTGAAGCTCCCTTCTTTGAGAAAAATATTCAGTCTATGCTGAAATTAGGAAGAGCTCAAGGGGTTGCAATTGCAGCAGCCATACACCATGACGTTCCAATTCACGAATATGCTCCTCTGAAAATTAAGCAAGCTATCACTGGGCAGGGGCAAGCTTCAAAAGAACAAGTAGCTTCCATGCTCCAACGCCTACTCCATATCAGTCAAGATGACATGCCTAAATTTATGGATGCTACAGATGCTTTAGGTGCTGCTTATTGCCACTTTTTACAGTCGAGTACTCCTGAAAGTAATGCAAAACACTATGGAAGTTGGAAAGATTTTGCATTAAAAAACAGTTCACGCATCAAAAAAACGAAAATAAGCGACACACCTAAATCGACTTCACTTAACATACCAAGAAAGTCCACAAATACGAACAATAAGCAGATGACACTTCTAGCACTAAATAGACGTTCCAGCATCAAGTAAAAAGAGTTGTATTATAAGTAATAAGAGAGATATAAGAAAATTAAAAGAGATGCAAAAGATTATTAAGATTGAAAACGGAGTAACCCGAATGCCCGCTTGGCGCCTCGATACCCCTGTAAACATTGAAACACTTGACGGTGAGCAAATAGCCATTGTTGGAAAAAATGGTAGTGGAAAAACGATGCTTGTTAGTATCATTACGGGGGTTCACCCTTTACTGAAACAAGAACCAATATACGATTTCTCACCTAGCAAGAAAAAGCTTATAAGCGAAAACATCAAATATGTGGCTTTTAAAGATAGCTACGGTTGTGACAATGACCGTAGTTACTATCTTCAGCAACGCTGGAATCAGATGGAAATCGATGAAAGTACACCTATAGTAGGAAAGGAACTGGAAAAGGCTTTTCTCCAAGCTGGCGAAGACACACCAGAAAGAAGAAAACTACAGCGGGATATTTACGAACTTTTCCATATGGAGCACTTACTTGATAAATATATTATTTTATTGTCATCTGGAGAATTACGTAAATTCAAACTAGCTACTACTCTTTTTGCAGAACCTCGCGTACTAATTCTTGACAACCCTTTTATTGGCCTTGATTCGGATACTCGTGAACAGTTAAAAGAACTGCTAAAGACAATTACTTCTCATAAAAAAATACAAATTATATTAGTGCTTAGCAAAAGCGATGATATACCAGAATTCATCACCCATATCATAGAAGTAAAAGATAAAATTGTTTTACCCAAGAAGACTCGTGAAGAATACATGGACAGCAGGCCTCCTTTCCCTACACAAGTCTTATCTCAAGAGAAAATCCAAGCAATACTTCAACTACCATATAAGGAAAAAGAATATCATAGTGAAGAAGTGGTTAAAATGAACAAGGTTTGTATTCGCTATGGAAAACGAACCATTTTAAAAGATCTTGATTGGACTGTAAAGAATGGTGAGAACTGGGCACTTAGTGGACAAAACGGTGCTGGAAAATCAACACTACTATCATTAGTATGTGCAGACAATCCACAGAGTTATGCTTGCGACATCGCATTGTTCGGAAACCCAAGAGGAAGTGGTGAAACCATATGGGATATCAAGAAACATATTGGCTATGTGAGTCCAGAGCTTCATCGGGCATATCAACGTGATATGCCCGCCATTAGAATTGTTGCTAGTGGACTTATGGATTCTGTAGGACTATACGTAAAGCCGCGAGAAAATCAGTATGAAATATGTAAATTTTGGCTGAATGTTTTTGGATTGGAAGGACTAGAAGACACATCTTTCTTAAAACTATCAAGTGGAGAACAAAGACTAGTTCTATTAGCTCGTGCATTCGTCAAAGACCCAGAATTATTAATTCTTGATGAACCTCTACATGGACTTGACAATATAAACCGACGTCTGGTAAAGGATGTTATTGAAACATTTTGTAAACGCAAAAATAAAACCATGATTATGGTAACTCACTATAAAGAAGAATTACCTAACTGCATCGATCATAGCATATTCTTGAAAAGACATATTTAATAGACACATCTGCAACAACAGATACTAAAAAGTAAGAGTCTGGAAAATCACTTTCCCAGACTCTCCATTTTTTTTATTCGATAACATTAAGTCGATAAATGCAAAGGCATTATCGCCTTAGAATGAAAGTCTATAAAATCACTTTCACAGAACTTTCCCATAATGAAACATTATAATTTTAAATTTACATGAAGTCTTAATATATATAATTATTTAGCAGAGATTGCTAAATATGCAATTATCTCATTATCAATGCACAAAGATAAAAAATATTTTTATATCTTACAAGAATTTGAAAAGTTTTTTCATACAGATATAACTATTTACTTACAAAAAGTATAAAAGGTAATGAACCCAAATCTACAATAAGCACAAAAAGTACTAACATATTTAATCAATACCACAAGAACGTTCAAAACCGCAAAATCAAAAAAGCGTCTTTTCCATATGGAAAAGACGCATAGTTATATAAATCAACTCTCTAAGTTTAAAGATCAAACTTATAACCCAATGTTACTTGAAACACACTATTTTTTTCATCTGTTCCTTTAAAAACCTTTGTACAGCCAATATTATAACGAGCATCAAGCTGAAAGTTTGCATATTCGTAAGAAATACCTACTGGTACTGAGAAATCAAACGATTCTGCAATCTCTGTATCATCACTAACAACAAAACCAGGTTGAACACCAGCTTTCAAAGCTAAGCCCTCAACTACATAGAAATTCGCCATAATAGGTACATTAATATAATTAATACCAACCTTATCATCTACGAAATCTATCTTATGATCAAATTTGTAACCCTGCTGAGAATAGATAGCAGCAGCTGACAAAGAAAGCAAGTTATTTACTTGATATTCTCCTTCTAAACCTCCTACGAAACCAACTTTATTTTCTGTCAAGCTACCACCATTAGTAATAGTAGAAACATTGATACCGACCTTAGGCTGAAGGTTAAAAGAACCAACAGCATGCTGTGCAAAAGCTACAACAGAAGAGCACATAAGTGCTGCTACCATAAATTTCTTTTTCATAATTGTTTTCTTGTTTATACAGTTAATTTTATTTTACCCATTTAAGGGCCTAGTCTTTTTTTATAACTCTAATGAGTTGCAAAGGTATAGGCTTTTTCAATATCTACAAATATTTTGAGTGTTTTTTATTGTTACATTTTTCTCCATAATTGTTCGGAATTTCGCAGAAAATCTATACAACTGTCAGCAACAATGCAACTTATAGCATCAACGTATAAAGCCTCATAAAACAGTTTTCACTCTTTTATAAGGCTTTACATAACTATGATAAAATAAACTAACTATTTATGATATTGATAATAATACCAATACGTATTGCCATACGTATCTCGAAGCATATTTTGTCTTACGGTCAAATCTTGATATTGATGCTCCATTGTTTGATAATCCTGATAATCAGCATCCATGACACTACTATGATATACAATTTTAGGATTAGCACGGCGATGAGTATAAAGTATTAATGCTTCCTTATAATGCTTAGGAAGGACACTATCCACCCTATAATATTTAAGAAGCGAAGAAACAAATAAATCTAATTTTTTGTCAAGCAAATATCCACATAGCAAGTAATCACGCGCAGGTTCTTTCATTAAATGATGCTTCTCCAAAAATTTCAAATAATGCATAGGAGACATTTTCTGCTTAAATTTTATACCCATGAAATATCTTATGCTATCCTCTGGATATACCATAGCTTTAGTGGTTACACTATCAGGGAAAAGAGCACTACTCCCTCCTACCAATGGGTATTCAAAGAGGCGATTGCCTAATTGCCCCGTACGAGATAAAGATGTAATACGCAGCATCGTAAGACTACTATCAGTTGCTGCGGATTTCCTGCCAACTTGAAGAGCATCACGATATTGACCTTGAATCATATACTGTTCCATATCCATACGATAATGAAACACATCGTTAGTATTGCTAAAAGAACAAACCAAGAAAAACATGACGACAAGTTCCATCAAATTCATCCACATCATCTTACTCCAAAATCCATTATACTGGATTTCAGGTTCCCAAGGCAAAAACTGTCGTGCTACATATACTAAACCTAAAAACAGGAGAAGAAGTAGAGGAATAGCTATCCACCAGCCACCAAACGAAAACCCTTCATCAATATGCGGACTAACATCTGTTAAAACCGTCAATATCAATAAAGAAGGGAAAAAATTAAGAGCAAATGTACGTTTGGCTAAGCCCGTTATAGCATATACTCCTAAATGAAGTAAATAAAGCACAAATGTTATAATGAGTGCACCTATCGTACGATTATAAACTGTCTGCCCATTACTCAAAACATGTTGAGCCATAGCTAATACACTATCTTGATAGAAAAACAGATAGCAAAAAGTAAAAACGATAAAGAACAAAGCACACATCACCCTAACGGTGAGTGTGCTTTTCATATTAGTATTCATATTATTTTATTAATTCTTTTTCAAAACCAATGCTGTACGTGCTGGCAAATAGAGTTTTAACCATTCTTTATGCTGTTCTACATATACACCGTCATATATCGTTTGATGTAACATCGTATCATCATTTAATCCATTACCTCCATATACTTTAGCGTCAGTATCGAGTATAATACTATAAGATCCTTGCGATACAAGTAGACCATAATCAGTAAAGCTCTTTGTTGGTGAAAAATTAAATACAAAAAGTAATTCTCCTCTTGTAAATGCTAACACCTGATCTCCATCATTATGCCAGATTTCTTGTATTTTAGTATCCTTAAACTTTTTCTCAGACTTAATAACTTGTAGCATATCATGATCAAAATCTCCTAAATAATGATAGCACAAGTCATGATTATCAACCAAATTCCATTGGCGGCGAGCATATTTATGACTCCATCCGTTTCCTTCTCTCGGAAAATCTATCCATTCTGGATGTCCAAATTCATTACCCATAAAATTAAGATAGCCTCCATTCAGCTCAGCCAACGTTATCAAACGAATCATCTTATGAAGAGCTATACCACGACTTGAAACAACATTTTCATCTCCTTTCTTAAAATGCCAATACATATCAGCATCAACAAGTCTGAAAATTATCGTTTTATCACCAACCAGGGCTTGATCATGGCTTTCACAATATGATATTGTACGCTCATCAGAACGTCTATTCTTCAATTCATAAAATATCGTACTTGGTTTCCAATTCTCATCTTTCTGTTCTTTGATTGTCTTAATCCAAAAATCAGGAATATTCATTGCCATACGATAATCAAACCCATATCCCCCATCTGAAAATTTCGCAGCCAAACCTGGCATACCACTTACCTCTTCTGCAATGGTGATGGCATAAGGATTTATTTCATGGATTAATACATTAGCTAATGTAAGGTAACAAATAGCATTATCATCCTGATGACCATTAAAATAGTCTCCATAATTATTAAAATCTTCACCTAACCCATGACTATAATATATCATGGAAGTAACACCATCAAAACGGAACCCATCAAAATGAAATTCTTCTAGCCAATATTTGCAATTACTTAACAAGAAATGAATTACATCATCTTTACCATAATCAAAACAAAGACTATCCCATGCCGGGTGTTCATGTCGATCGCCTGGATAGAAATACTGATTAGGATCACCAGCCAGATTTCCAAGACCTTCAACTTCATTTTTTACAGCATGTGAATGAACTATATCCATAATCACAGCAATACCATGCTGATGTGCTGTATCTATTAAATCTTTTAATTCTTCAGGTGTACCAAAACGGCTGGAAGCTGCAAAAAAACTACTAACATGATAACCAAAGCTACCATAATAAGGATGCTCTTGTATAGCCATAATCTGTATACAATTATATCCATCCTTAATGACACGAGGCAATACATTCTCTTTAAATTCAGTATAAGACCCAACTTTTTCTGCATCCTGTGACATGCCGATATGGCATTCATAAATCAACAACGGATCTTTCTTTGGGCGGAACGCTTTCTTTTTCCATTCATAAGGTTTTGCACACCAAACCTGTGCTGAAAATATTTTAGATTGTGCATCCTGAACGACGCGATTTGCCCACGCAGGTATTCGTTCTCCGAACCCACCATCCCAATAGACATGCATCTTATAAAAATCACCATTGTGCATGCTTTCTTCTGGCAGGATTAATTCCCAATTACCTGATTCATCTATGCATTTAGCTTCATATTGATCTGTTTCCTGCCAATTATTAAAATCACCTACTAGATATAATTTGGTAGCATGAGGTGCCCATTCACGAAATACCCAACCATTAGCCGTCTTATGTAAACCATAATAAGTATATCCATTGGCAAAATCGCTCAACTTCATCTTACCATTCTGAGTAAGTTGAGCGATTTTCCATAGCGCATGGTCATGTCGACCACGAATAGCATCCTCATACGGTTCCAAATAAGAATCATTTTTCACAAGTCCTATATGCTGAACCTTTTGAACTTTTTCTTTTGCCCCAGTTGTTTTTTTAGCTACCATGATACGATTATTATTAGAAAAGAGAAGGCACAATTTTCTGTGCCCTCTCTAATATATTAAACTCTTACTTTGAATATAGCCTTATGAATGTCACCAGTACCAATACAAGGTTTATGACCATCCTGAGGCCAAAAAATTGCAAATTCACCTGGTTTACAATTTACTAAAGTTTCACTTTTTACACCAGGATATTTAGTAACATCTTTTTCTGCATTATATTCAGCTTCAGGAAGATCAGCTAATGGTAGATAACCATAGGTTTCATTATTATCAAGAGGAATCTGGATATCCAACATATTCTTATGTGTCTCAAATGTAGCATCTTCCTCTGTTTTACCATGAGCAGTAGTAATATTAACAAAGAGATCTTTGTCCTGAATGTAATGCTTGCCATCTTCAAGCTTGTTCAAGTCATTTTCTTTGATAAACTTTACAACATCCTTGAATAGTGGATTCAAAGATACGTATTTTTCCAAATTGTCTAAAGTATCTACTACCATTTTCTTTAGTTTGTTTTTAAATTGTTATGTAATAAAAATGTTTCAATCATCAATTCGCTTTCCGTCTTCATAAACACCACTTCCCGTAATTTGTCCATTACGATCTTTTTCAACAAATTTACCATCACGAACATCATTTTTATATGATCCTTCCCAACGTAAACCGTTTTTAGTCTCTTCAATAGCTGCACCATGACGTTTACCCTGACGATAAGCTCCCTTAAATTTTGAGCCATCGGAATAATGGATAATAACTTCACCTTCTACATGCCCATTTTTAAAACTTCCTTCGAAAATATCACCACTTTTCTTAGTTAGCTTACCATGACCATTTTGTAAATCATTTTTCCATTCACCGATATAAATATCCCCATTTTCCCAAATAAAAGTACCTTGCCCTTGCTTTTGTCCTTCATGAAAATGGCCGGTGTACTTATCACCATTTGCATAAGTAAATATACCTTCTCCAGTACGCTCGCCTTGACAATAATCTCCTTCATAACGGTCACCATTTTTAAATTTATAAATTCCACGACCATTTTGAATATCATCTAACCATTGTCCTGTATAAACATCACCATCACTATAACGGTTTGTACCTTTGCCAGAGCGCTGATTATTAGACCAATCTCCATTGTATGTCGTACCATCTCCCCAATCAAAGAACCCTTTACCGTTTTTCATATCATTTTTCCAATGTCCCTTATAATATGCACCGGTAGCAAATGTATAAACACCTTCTCCTTGACGCTGATCTTGGTACCACTCTCCATCGTACTTATCACCATTATAATAATACATAACGCCATGCCCTTGCTGATAATCACGGAACCACAACCCTACATATTTATTATTGTTACTAAAATAATAAGTACCTTTGCCATGCTGTTGATCTTGAAACCATTGTCCTTCATATTTTTCTCCATCAGCAAAAGTGTAAACACCATAGCCCTGACGTTTACCCTTAAAATACTCTCCTTCAAAGGTATCACCATTCTTAAATAGAGTATTTCCTTTCCCATTTGGCTTACCGCTTACCATCTCACCTTTATATTGACCACCATCATGTGTGGTGCACGACCCTAACGTAATCTTCTGAGCATGCATAAATGAAGGAAAGCCAAGTGATATTAAAACAGAAAATATTGTATGTCTATATAAATTCATTCAAAAAAAATTAGATTTGACGTTCAAAGGTATATAATTTCCTTGTAAAAACAAAATACATTTAGATATTTTAATTAATACCGAAAATATTTTCTTACTTTTGCAACAGTTATAAAATAAAATAAAAGACTTTATGAAATTTATAGGAATTATTCCAGCACGTTATGCAAGTAGTAGATTTCCTGGCAAACCTCTTGCCATCTTAGGTGGAAAACCTGTAATACAACGCGTTTACGAACAAGTGAACAAGCTATTAGACAATGTTTACGTAGCCACTGATGACCAAAGAATTTACGATTGCGTCAAGAATTTTGGCGGAAAAGTTGTCATGACTAAAAATAATCATAAAAGTGGAACTGATCGCATCGAAGAAGCAATCGAGAAAATCGGCGGAGACTGGGATGTTGTTGTAAATATTCAGGGCGACGAGCCATTCATTCAGAAAGAACAAATTTTATCATTATGTGAATGTTTTAAAGACCCCAACACTCAAATAGCCACACTTGGAAAACCTTTTACCACCATGGATGCGGTAACTAATCCTAACAGCCCAAAAATTGTTTTGGATAACCAAAATTTTGCAATGTATTTCTCTAGAAGTATCATTCCATATATCCGCGGTAAACAAACAAATGAATGGATTAATAGTTACAACTATATCAAGCATTTAGGTATATATGCTTACAGAAAAGATATACTTCAAGAAATCACCAAATTACCTCAAAGCAGTTTAGAGATTGCAGAGAGTTTGGAACAGCTAAGATGGCTACAAAATGGCTATAAAATTAAAGTAGGAATAACAGAAATTGAAACGGTAGGAATCGATACTCCGGACGATTTAGTACGAGCAGAAGAGTTCCTTAAATTACAAAAATGAAAATAGAAGAAAAAGTAAAATATTTTATCAACGAACATCACCTACTCGATAAGGATAAAAAATATATTGTAGCCTTATCGGGAGGTGCTGATTCTGTATGTTTATTACTTCTGTTAAAAAAATTACATTACCAAATAGAAGCAGCTCATTGTAATTTTCGCCTACGAGGAGATGAGAGTTACAGAGATGAAGAATTTTGCGTAAACTTATGTCACGCACTCCAAATTCCACTTCATCGTATTCATTTTGAGACTAAAGAATATGCCCATCTTCATAAAATTAGTATAGAGATGGCTGCTCGAGATTTACGTTATTCATATTTCGAAAATCTTAGAAAAGATATTCAAGCAGAAGGTATATGCATAGCTCATCACCAAGAAGATTGTGTAGAAACCATTTTGATCAACTTGATTCGTGGAACAGGCATCCAAGGTATGCGTGGTATTCTTCCCCAAAATGGACATATTATCAGACCTCTTTTAAGCATTAAAAGAAAGGATATCGAATATTATCTGCAAGAAAATAAACAAAACTACGTAACAGATAGTACAAACCTTATCAATGATGTCCAAAGAAACAAAATACGGCTAGATATCATGCCTATGTTGAAACAACTTAATGCAGGTGTAGTCGATAATATATACTCAACAGCACAACATTTAACAGAAGCAAATTGTATCATAAATGATGCGATAAAAAAATATTTGACCCAACATTCTATTTTTAGTGAAAATGAAGATTTTGAACTTCATTCTGGATACAAAAAAATAAGAACGGAAAGTATAGAAAATTTTAGTAGTCCTGAATATCTTCTTTATTACATACTATCGAACTATGACTTTTCTGGCTCACAAATTGAGCAAATATATAAGAATTTACACGGAAAAAGTGGTAAAGTCTGGAAAAGCAATTCATATGAATTATTAATTGATAGAGAAAACCTTATTATAAAAAGGAGAACCGAAATATTAGATAAAACAATAAAAATACCAGAACCAGGTACATATGTTTTTGATGAAACGTCAAAAGTTATCATTAATAATATACCTATCTATAAAGGATTTCAACCTAGCAAAACCGCTCAGATTGCAACATTAGATGCCGATAAGGTCAAAATGCCTATTACCATACGTCTAGCTAAATTAGGTGACAGATTTCAACCTTTTGGCATGAAAGGAACCAAACTCATTAGTGACCTATTAACAGATCTCAAAAAAAATTTATTTGAAAAACAACAACAATTGGTTATTGAAGACGCAAAAGGTAATATTATCTGGGTAGTAGGAATTAGAACCGACGATAGATTCAAAATAGATAGTAAAACAACGAATATTCTAAAAGTAGAAATAATATAAAAAAACAAGAAGAGCAGTGTAAGCCATCTCTAGCGAGTACTAAAATATAAGCTATCACCCCCCATATTGTCTTCCTGAAATTTTGAAAATGTCTCCAACATTTTAGAAGTATCTTGCAATACGGAGTTTAGTGATAGCTTACACTATAAAATTATCTTAAATAACTTCTACGGTCATACTAATATCCTCTTTAGGACGGTCTCCTCTAAGCGTTTCGCAACTTTGAATTTCTTCCACAATATCAAGACCTTCTTCTACCTCTCCAAATACAGTATATTGATTATCTAAGAAAGGAGTACCACCTAAAGTCGTATAAGCATCTATTTGCTCTTGTGTAAACACAGGTTTACCCTTCTCACGACTTTTCTGTTTTGTTTCATCAATAAGCTGATTCTGAAGATTTTGCAAACCTACACGATCACGATTACGTCTAAATTCCAGAATTTCTTCACGATGTTCTCGAGCTAATTGATCAAAGATATTCTGCTCCTGTTGCATCTCCATCTGTTTTTGAAGCTGCTTAAGTTCTGAAGCCTTGTATACTTTTCCCCAAACTATATAGAATTGACTACCACTACTTGCTTTTTCAGGATTAACCTCATCTCCTAAACGAGCTGCACTAAGGGCACCCCGCTTATGAAAGAATTTCGGATAAACAAATTCAGCAGGAATAGTATAGCCTGGGCCACCCGTTCCAAGCATTTTATTTAATGGTGCATTTTTACTTTCCGGATCACCACCCTGAATCATAAAATCCTTAATTACACGATGAAACAACGTTCCATCGAAGTAGCCCTCATTAACAAGTTTGATAAAATTATCACGATGCTTAGGTGTTTCATCGTATAGGCGAACTATAATTTCACCTTTAGTTGTTTTAATTTTTACTTTGGTTGCCATAAAAACGACATTAGCTTATTCAACATATAAAACAAGTCCCTTCAGATATTCACCTTCCGGATGATAGATATTGATTGGATGATCGGCCGGCTGATGCAACTGATGCAAAATTCGAACACGTCGTTTAGCCTGAGCTGCTGCCGTAAAGACTGCAGCACGGAACTGATCCTTATTTACCGCTTGACTACAACTGAAAGTAAAAAGAATGCCTCCATGCTTAATACGCTGCAAGCCTTTATAATTAAGACGAGTATATCCCTTCAATGCATTTCTAAGCGCACTACGATGCTTAGCAAATGCAGGAGGATCCAATACAATCAAATCATATTTGTCATCATTTTCATCCAAATATTTAAAAGCATCTTCACAAAATGCTGCATGACGACTATCATTTGGAAAATTCAAAGCAATATTGGCATTAGTGAGATCGATTGCTTTGGCACTACTATCCACACTATGAACTAATTTAGCTCCGCCACGCATAGAATATACAGAAAAGCCACCCGTATAACAGAACATATTCAGAACACTTTTACCTTTTGAATACTGCTCAAGTAAAGAACGGTTTTCACGTTGATCCACAAAGAAACCTGTTTTCTGTCCTTTCAGCCAATCTATATGAAATTTCAAGCCATTTTCTACCGCAACATTTGACGCATCACCTCCATAAATAAAATCGTTTTCTTGACCAAGGTCCGCTTTAAAAGGCAAAGTTGTTTCACTTTTATAGTAAACATTCTGAATACGATTTCCCATTGCAGCAACTAAAGCATTGCAAATATCCAATCTATTAACATGCATACCTACGCTATGAGCCTGCATAACTGCTGTTTTGCCATAACAGTCAATAACCAATCCTGGCAAATTATCACCTTCACCATGAACTAAGCGATATGTATTGTTATCCGGATTATCTGCAATACCAAGAGATATACGCATTTTTAATGCAATCTCAAGACGTTCTTTCCAGAAAGCTTCATTAATTATAATATCCTCAAAACTTAAAACTCGCACAGAGATACTTCCTATCTGATAATGGCCAACAGCTATAAAATCTCCTTGCGCAGTAATAACCTTTACGATATCACCTTCTTCAATACCATCATCCATATGATGAATCGCACCACTAAAAATCCAAGGGTGAAAACGTTTTAAAGAATCCTCCTTGCCTTTTTTCAAATAAACTTTTTTATAATTTGCCATTCTGTATATATTCTTCTGTATGAGTTTCTGTTACTATCGTTTTTTCCTCTGGAACCAATTCTGTAACTTTTTCTAATTCATATTCTCTAGTAGAGATGAGACGTTGCAATTCATCATAAATTTGAATACACGTCCAAGCATCTGTCGCTGCGTATAATTTTTGACTATCCTTCAAAACGTCAGCTTCCCAATTAGTTAACCGTTGACTCTTACTAATTTTTTGATGAAATAAGTTTGCATATATTTTTTGAAGGCTTTTGTCCTCTATACCAATTTTAGGGGCTAAATTTTGCAATTCAACAAAACTACCGGCTTCAAAATCTCCAAGTTTATGTAATCCCAACAAATCATCATGCCAAGACAGACCTATTTTAGTAACACGAGTATCTTCCAACAACCTAATGATTGCAGGAGTCAGCCCCGTTCGATTCAAACGAAACAGAAAACAGATTTCACGATTACAAACTTGTAATAGTGAAACCTTATTTTGCTTTCCCCTACGAAAAACAGGACGAGTTTCGGTATCAAATCCCAAAATATCACTATCAAGCAGATAATTAACCGCTTTTTCTGTCTCACCTGGAGTCAGAATCGTGACGATACGGCCAGGGAAAAGTACCCTTGGCAGTTCATTTATGGCATGCTTATCAAACTTGTTAAATATCTTTTTCTTCATTACAATTTGCAAATTTAGCAAAAAATAAGGAATTCTTGCGCCATTTTCCCATATTTTCTCTAATTTTGCAAAACATTACTTGCATAGCCTTTTTCATGAAACATCTACTATAGCATGCTAATGAAATGGACATATAAAAATACACATACAGAAAAAGATTTATAATAGACATGGCAAATTCAAAAAAAAAGTCCAGCAGTAAACCTAAGACTCTAACAGAAGCTGTTGGTATACCACATAACGAAAAAATCAATTTCTTTTTAGGAATACTATTAATTGTCATTGCATTATATATGATAACTGCAATGGTTAACTATCTTAGCACAGGACAAGCAGATCAGAGTATCTTGGAAAATATGCATCCAGGAGAATGGGCTAATAATAATAAAATATTTTCTAATTATTGTGGTAGTATGGGAGCTATTCTCTCATATATTCTTATTTCTCTTAATTTTGGCTTACCCGCTTTTTGTATACCTATATTAATGATTGTCGTGGCTTTGTATTTAATGGATATCTATAAGCCAAATTTATGGAAATGGTTCTTTAGCATTATCATCGTCATGATTTGGAGTAGCATTACATTTTCCAAAATCCTTTCACCTATCATGGGTGACTCTTTTTATAACCCTGGTGGTAATCATGGCCTTTTCTGCGTTCAGCAACTAGAAAATTTAGTTGGTCCTCCTGGATTAACAGGAATATTATTTGTTTCTGCATTTGCATTCCTTACTTATTTCACATCAGAGACTATTATTTTTGTAAGGAAAATGTTAAATCCTGTGGGTTACATAACCAATAAAGTAAAATTCACCATTACAAATCATGGAAGTAATGAGCAGGATGATATTGACTTGCACTATGAAGAAGTCGCAAAAGACGAAAATGAAGACTCGAACATAGTTGAAAACCAAGAATATACTGATACAGATTCTAATCCTTCACAAATTTTGGATTTAACTCCTCAAAACGAAGCAAATACAGTTCTCGACGAAAACGAGACTAGTAACAAGCAGAATATCGATGAAGCAAAGGAGCAATCTATATCTATAATAGATGAACAACGAAAAGCTAGAGCTCAAGCTGCAATAGCTGATGCTGAAGCTGCAGCACTTGCAGCAAAAGCAGGAATGGAAATTCAGATTGCTCAAGGCGATGAAAAGGCTTCAGGAAATACTGTTAATGACACTGCTATTAACACCCCTATCAATCCAAGAGAAAGAGAAAATGGTAAAAGATATAAGTTCCCAACACTCAACCTATTGAAAAAATACGAGAATGATGGGAAACCATACATTGACGAACAAGAACAAATAGCAAACAAAAACAGAATCATCGAAGTTTTAAATAGCTTCGGTGTGCAAATTAGAACAATTAGAGCAACAGTAGGTCCTACTATTACACTTTATGAAATACAGCCAGCAGAAGGTGTTCGAATTTCAAAAATTAAAAATTTGGAAAACGATATCGCCTTAAGTCTAGCTGCTTTAGGTATACGAATTATTGCCCCTATTCCAGGAAAAGGTACTATCGGTATAGAAGTTCCAAATGCAAAGGCTAACATTGTTAGTATGGAAAGTATTTTGAATTCTAGAAAATTCCAAGAGACCAAGATGGAACTTCCTGTTGCACTGGGCAAAACTATTACCAATGAAGTGTTTATGTTTGATTTGGCCAAAGTTCCTCATCTTCTTGTCGCAGGAGCTACTGGTCAAGGTAAATCAGTTGGCTTAAATGCAATCATTACTTCCCTACTCTACAAGAAACATCCAAACGAGCTCAAATTTGTTCTTATAGACCCTAAAAAAGTTGAGTTCAGTATATATACACCAATTGCCAATCATTTCATGGCTGTGGTAGATGAAAATGACGAACCTATCATCACAGACGTGACCAAAGTTGTACGAACGCTTAACAGTCTGTGCAAACTGATGGACCAGAGATATGACATGCTCAAACTTGCAGGTGCTCGTAATATAAAAGAATACAATAGCAAATACGTTAATCACAAACTTGATCCACGCAAAGGACATGACTTCATGCCTTATATTGTTGTGATTATAGACGAGTTTGGAGATTTGATTATGACAGCAGGAAAAGAAATTGAGTTGCCTATCGCAAGAATAGCCCAACTTGCACGTGCTGTAGGTATTCATATGGTAATTGCAACACAGCGTCCTACTACAACAATAATCACGGGTAATATTAAGGCTAACTTCCCTGGACGTATCTCCTTTAAGGTAAGTGCTGCTATAGATAGTAAAACTATTTTGGATAAACCTGGTGCACAGCAACTGATAGGTCGAGGTGATATGTTATATCTGAACGGTAACGAACCGGTACGAGTACAATGTGCATTTGTTGATACTCCTGAGGTTGAACAAATAAATCAGTTCATTAACAATCAACCTGGTCCTATAGAACCAATGATACTTCCAGAACCGGATCAACCCGAAGGAAATGGAGCAACCGCTGGTAGCGTAGACGCAAAGAGTTTAGATCCTTATTTTGAAGAAGCAGCTCATGCCATATTATTAAGTCAACAAGGATCTACAAGTATGATCCAACGCCGATTTAGCATCGGATACAATCGTGCGGGAAGACTCATGGATCAGATGGAAGCTGCAGGAATTGTTGGTCCTGCTCAAGGCTCTAAACCTAGAGAGGTTCTTGTTGCTGACGAGAACCAATTAAATAATATATTAGCAGCAATGCGAGGTATTTAAGATATAACAAAACTAATTATAAAAAAGAAGACTATGAAAAAAATCTTTTTGATAATAGTAACAGCCCTACTCTCTTTAGGATGTAATGCACAAAACGCAGCTTTAGCTAAAAAAGTAATAGAAAAAACTAGTCAGGTTATTGGTCGTCCTGGAGGCGCAAAAGCCAACTTTACAGTTTTTTCAAAAAAAATTGGCACAATTTCAGGAACAATTGCAATTAAAGGAACCAAATTTAATGCCAAAACAAATAAGGCAATAGTATGGTATAATGGAAAAACTCAATGGAGTTATTTAAAAAGTACAAACGAGGTCAATGTAACAACTCCAACACAGGCTCAGCGAATGTCAATGAATCCATATACTTTTATTAATATTTGGAAATCGGGATTCAAATTGGGAGTAACAACAAAAGGACAGAATTACATTCTTCACTTAATATCAAATACCTCTAAAAATTCGATTTCAGAAATGTATATTACAGTGAATAAATCTAGCTATTCACCAAGTGCGATAAAGATGCGTCAGAATAAAGACTGGACAACTATTTCAATTACAAATTTTCAGCCAAAGAATCAGCCAGATCAAATATTCTCTTTTAATAGTAAAGATTTTCCTTCTGCTGAGGTCATAGACCTAAGATAAACATATAATATGACCACTATCGAATTATTAAAAGAACTTAGAAAGCATAGAATATTATCAGAAAAAAGAAGCCTTATGCACGGACGCAATAAGGCTTCTAAAATTATCGTATATGCTTTATCTATTTTTTTTATAATCTACCTTTTGGCTGCTTCTATCATGCTAGCATTTGCCGTAATAACAGAAGGAATTAAAGCGCTAACCCTTATCTGCACTATATTTCCTATAATAATGGTAATAGACTTTTCTTTTAGGTTTATAATGCAGCAAACTCCATCACAGATAATTAAGCCATACTTACTATTACCTATTAAAAAAAGCATTTGTATAGATACATTCGTCTTTAGAAGTCTATATAATGCAGGAAATTTCATTTGGTTTATTTTAGTATTACCATTTGTAATAATGACCATGTTTTTTAGCGGTCAACTTATCAATGGAGGATTAGTGCTATTATTATACCTACTGGGCATCCTAATCAATAGCCAATTTTATTTAATTGTCCGTACCCTTGTTAATGATTCTATAATTTGGTGGTTTTTGCCTATTAGTATATTCCTGGTATTTACAATGCCAGCTTACTATACGGGGGTAATTGATTTAAATAACCTTTTCCTTTTTTACTCCTCGTTTGGAATTGGACTTTTTGAAGATAAGTGGTTTTACTGGCTATTTCCCACAACTCTACTTATCCTACTCATACAAATAAATCGGAAGCTACAACTATTTTACGTTATGAAAGAAATTTCACGTAAGAAAAAAGAATACAACTTCCATGGGAAATCGTTAAATAAAATCATACCCCAAGATTCTGTAGGTGTATTTTTGAATATGGAAATTATTAGCATTCAACGCAATAAAAATATCCGTAAAGGTTGTATTTTCGCAATGCTTGCAGCTTTTATGATGAGCCTTATATGCACTTTTACAGATATCTATTCTAGTATTTATGCAGCAATATACTGGTGTCTATACAATTATATTATAATAGGTAGCATTATTCTAACAAAAATGATGTGTTATGAAGGTAATTATATTGACACTTTATTAATTAGGAAAGAAAGCATATTAACTCTTCTTCGAGCAAAATATTACTTTTACTCTACACTATTATTAATACCAACAGTTTTCATGCTCGTACCCGTATTTATGGGAAAATGGTCAATTGAAATGCTAATAAGCTGTTACATCTTTACAATTGGCTTCCAGTATTTTATTACATTTCAGTTAGCAGTTTATAACAAGAATACCATACCCTTAAACTGCAAATTAACAAGTAATCATAGTCTAGAGACCAATTACTACCAAATATTAGTAGAGCTATTTACAATACTTACTCCTGCAACAATTTTAGGAGTAACTATTTTCCTGTTTGGCGAAAAAATAGCATGGATTGTTATAACCATTATCGGATTATTGTTTATTACAACCCATCGCCTATGGCTCAACAATATTTATAATAGAATGATGAAGAGAAAATACGAAAACATAGAAGGATTCAGAAAATCAAGAGAACAAATATAATAAAAATGAGAAAAATTATTTTAGCAAGCGGCTCTCCACGTAGAAAAGAATTATTAGAAGGATTGGATTTTAATTTTGAAGTCAGACTCAAACAAGAGATTCAAGAGAACTTTCCTTCAGACATCGAAGCTGAAGTAGTACCAGAATATCTTTCAAGGGTAAAAGCATCAGCATATTTAGAAGATTTACAATCAAACGAAATCGTAATTACAGCAGATACTGTTGTAATATGCGATGGAAGTATTCTAGGAAAACCTTCTGATGCTAAAGAAGCTGCCGCAATGCTACACAAAATAAGTGGAAAAACACATCAAGTTACGACAGGAGTATGTATAACATCAAAAGAAAAACAAGTACATTTTCATGTCAACACATTCGTAACTTTCAAGGAACTGACAGACAGAGAAATTAATTATTATATAGACAAATACAAACCATTCGATAAAGCTGGAGCTTATGGTATTCAAGAATGGATTGGCTATATAGGGTGTACAAAATTAGAAGGAGACTATTATAACGTCATGGGATTACCAATATACAAAGTATACAAGGAATTACAAAATTTCTAATATTCATAATCGTCTCCATCAGACTTATTTTGTATACATAGCTGACGAAGATCATAAAAACTCCCATTGTATATATTGAAATCAACATAGCCTTTTATACCTGGCAACTTACCGGCATCGGTATGTTGCCAAAACTTCCACTCTCCCTTATACTCTACTTTATCTACATAATAATGAGCTATCCAATAAGGATAATCATCAAAAACAGGTGCACTAAGATATTGTTCTTTGAACTTATAATTTGTATATATAATAGGCTTAACATGGTATTTGTCTTCTACAATGTGCAACCAAGTTAAAATATCCGTTTGGAACTCTTCTACACTTTTATCTTTTGGCCTGTGCTCTACATCCAAAACAGGAGGTAAATCACCAGCAGTTAAATGTACTTTATCCAAAAAAAAGTAAGCTTGCGAACGAGCACTACTCTTGTTACTCCAAAAATGATACGCACCTCGTATGAAACCATAATCACGTGCATTATAAAAATTCTGGCCGAAATTAGGATCAAGACGGGTACTTCCCTCAGTACTTTTAATAATAATGAAGCGAAGTGGTGTTCCTTCAATCATCGCATTTCTAAGATGATCCCAATCAATAATTCCTTGATAGTGTGAAATATCAATGCCCCTTATTTCATACCCTTCTGGATAAGCAACATCCCCATATAGAGCACGCCATCTGAATCCAGTAGGACCTACAAAAAAATAATAAAATACCCATACATAAACAACAAGTACCAAGAAGCCTCCAAACCACCATGCCCAACGAGGGTACTTTAAGAAAAAAGAAGGCAAATAAGAATGATGCTTTTTAGAAGCACCATGACGAGGTTCTCTTCTTGTACTAGAAGCCTTTTTAATCGATTTCCTATACGATGTCTTCTTATTCGTCATAACTTCTTTTCTGCTTTCCAAATAACTGGAAAATATTTATGCATATTAACTATTTGTTATCAATCACTTAACGTGAAATCCGTTAGTATTGACTATTGAAGAAGCCACAATTTCGGCCAAAAGTGTTGTATCTCACTTATCTTATTTTATCGTTAGCATCCGCAAACATAATAACATGATAATTACATTTAGAGGACTACCAATTATTCTTTTCTTGCAAATTTACAGTTTTTATTTTAAAAAACAGACAAAAAAAATTAAATTAGAAAAATCAAGCTTTTTTTTTTGAATCTTACTTGAACTTTAAATATTTTTTTTTATCTTTGAATCATCAATAACCATAAATACCAACGTTATGTCAAATAAAAGAAACTTAAAAAAAAGCATTAACAATATCTGCACTGTACTTTTTGCAGATTGTGTAGCAGAATCTTTATATGGAGAGCAGAAAAGAACAGATAAAGAAATAGACACTTTTCTTTCTTCCATTTTACTTTTCCATGCTGATTATATTAGCAGAATATCTCATCCAGAACCTGGGATGAAACAGAAAGACTATTTCAAACAATTAATTGAAGACTTTAACAAACAGGTTGGAGAACTTATTGATCAATTCACAAGTGTTGGCTAATGTTACAGAAAATCTGTAGATGGATATTATACCGAGTATTGGGATGGACTAAAGATGTTACGATAGACCATCCCAAGAAATTTATTGTATGTTTAGCCCCCCATACAAGCAATTGGGACTTTATAATAGGACAATTATATGCCAAAGCAGAGGGGTGGAAAACGAATTTTCTTATGAAAAAAGAGTGGTTTTTCTGGCCACTTGGCTCTGTTTTCAGAAAAATGGGAGGTATTCCTGTTTTTCGCAGTAAACATATGCGTATGACTGATGCCATGGCTGAAACGGCGAAACAAGCTGATAATTTTATTCTGTGTATTACTCCAGAAGGTACCCGCTCGTTAAATCCTGATTGGAAAAAGGGTTTCTATTATATTGCCCAAGGAGCCAATATTCCCATCCTTCTATATGGATGTGATTATGAGAAGAAACAAATAAAATGTACAAAAGCTATTCAACCTAATGGCAACGTAGATGAACAAATGAAAGAAATCAAATTGTACTATAAAGACATAAAAGGAAAAAATCCTAAAAATTTTACTATTGGTTTAATGTCTTTATTCGCTTTTTTATTATTTCCACTTTCAACTCAAGCCCAATATCTTGACGGCAACACACGTGCATGGGGAGATATTGAATATACTGATGATCCATGGGTATTCAATTCTTCTAGACCCAATAGTATTACTCAAGGTCTTTTAAATCGACATATTGCTTTATGGGCTAGTCATGGTAGATATTATGATGTTGATAAGCAAAAATGGGTTTGGCAAAGGCCAAACCTCTTTTGTACCACAGAAGATCTTTTCACACAAACGATTGTTGTACCATACCTCATTCCAATGCTTGAGAATGCAGGTGCAACTGTTTTTACACCTAGAGAACGGGACTGGCAAACACATGAAATCATCATTGACAATGATGATGCAAAAGCCCCATTTTATGTAGAAAACAATAGTAGCAAAAGTTGGAAACAATGTGATAGCATCGGTTTTAGAATGCATGCAGGCACATATATTGATGGTGAAAATCCATTTACTGCTGGTAGTTTAAGGCAAATAAAAGCTACTAAAAGGAAAAAATATAGTTCTATAACATACCAACCTAATATTCCTAAAAGTGGAAACTATGCAGTTTACGTTAGTTACAAATCTTTGCCCAAAAGCGTTCCAGATGCAAAATATATAGTATATCACCAAGGGCAAGCTACAGAATTTACCGTTAATCAACGCATGGGAGGCGGTACATGGGTTTACCTTGGAACATTTTATTTTGACCAAGGATGCAATGCTGACAATAGAGTTGTTGCAACTAACCATGCTTCAAAAAAAGGTTTCATCACAAGTGATGCAGTCAGATTTGGAGGAGGTATGGGAAATATTGCGAGAGGAGGCCAAACGAGTGGTCTTCCACGCTCTCTTGAAGGTGCCCGCTACTATGCTCAATGGGCTGGTGTTCCCTATAAATATTATAGTACAAAGAATGGACTAAACGATTATGGAGACGACATTAATGTTCGTTCCTTGATGAGTAACTGGCTCGGCGGAGGTAGCGTATATATGCCATCTAAGGAGGGACTTCATGTTCCTATAGAACTATCTCTTGCTGTACATAGTGATGCAGGTTATGCTAAAGACGGAAAAGGACTTATCGGTACATTAGCAATTTGTACAACTGATTTTAACGACCAAACATATAACAGTGGCATCAGTAGAATGACAGCAAAAGATTTTGCAACAGCCTTGCGTGATAATGTCTATACAGATATGAGTGCAAAATATCATAATTGGGCAAAAAGATATGTATGGGACCGTAACTATAGTGAGACTAGATTACCAGAAATACCTTCTGCTATAATAGAAACTGTTTCACACCAAAATTTTCCCGATATGAGATTGGCTCAAGATCCTATGGTTCGCTTCACGCTAGCTCGATCCATTTACAAGACCATCTTACGTTACATATCCACGAACCATGGTAAGAACTATATAGTAACCCCTCTAAGCCCTACTCATTTCAGTGTAGACATCGACTCAAAAGGAATCGCAACATTAAGTTGGATTCCACAAAACGATACCCAAGAAAAGACGGCATTAGCAAAATCTTATAACGTCTACACAGCTATCGGCAAACTCGGTTTTGATAACGGTAAAAATGTGAATAATCCTTCATACAAAATTCAGTTACAACCCAATATAGTTTATAATTTTAAAGTAACAGCTTGTAATGCTGGTGGTGAAAGTTTTCCATCAGAAACACTATCAGCCATGTACGTACCTAATTCTAAGAAAACGGTACTCATTGTTAACGGTTTCAACCGCTTAGCCTCACCACAAGTTATTGATAATGACAGTACTCAAGGATTTGATATGGATAAAGACCCAGGCGTTAGCTATGGACTTACAGCTGGATGGAGCGGCAAACAATTAATTTTCAATCGTGCTAAGATGGGCTGTGAAGACAATACAGGTTTAGGTTATTGTGGAAACGAGCTTGCAGGGAAATTCATAGCTGGTAACACTTTTAACTATACCGTAGAACATGCTCAAGCTATTGCCTCTTCTGGACTTTACAATATAGCAAGTTGTTCTAGTAAAGCTATTACAAGTGGAAAAGTTCAACTTAATAAATATCAAGCCATTGACCTGATCTTAGGATTGGAACGTAATGATGGATATACACCTGAATATTACAAGACTTTTACCCCATCCATACAGAAAGCCTTGTCTGCTTATACTCAGACAGGAGGTGGAATCTTAGTAAGTGGAAGTTACATTGCAAGTGATATGCAAGCAAAGGATGAACGTAAATTCCTACAAGATGTACTAAAAGTTGCTTATACACCACAAGATAGTATACAACCAGATGGAAATATTCAAGGTCTTGGACTTACAGCATCCTATTATCATTATCTCAATGAAGATCATTACGCAGCCACACATCCAGATGTTATCCAACCTCTAGAGAATGCCATTCTTGCGATGCAGTACGGCAATGGGCTCGGAGCTGCCGTTGGTTATCAAGGAAGTGACTATCGATCATTTACCATGGGATTTCCTTTTGAATGCATTTCAAACGAAAAAACTCGGAATGCAATCATGCGGGGTATATTAAATTATATTATTAAATAAAATAACTTTAAAATCAATAACTATGTATAAAATTCAGGCCAACCAATCAGGAACACGTTTTTTGGAAGTCAGCGACCTACATTTAAAGACAATCGACAGATATCAATTACTACGCAATCTTGTAGACAGTAACGGGGTCATCGACGAAGATGTTCTAGATAAATTGAAATTCAATATTCGTTCACTGCTTGAAAGTGAAGTAGGACAAGGAGATAAAGATTTACTTGATTTATGCCTTGATGTAATTTACAACAATAATATGAAAGCAATAGGCCTACACAACTTAGTTCTGTTATATGTAAACTGGAAAGATCATCAGAAGGAATCACAGGCCGAAATCTCCGAAACCATAAATGATTAAAAAACCAATAGTAAAAGGTACACAAATTAAAAAGATTTGTGTACCTTTGTCGTTCAATAGGATTTTTAAGAAAAAAAATAGATTGTTCACAACATTATGATAAAATCATATCAACTGACGGATTTTCTACCAACTACCAAAAAGGAATGCCAACTAAGAGGATGGGAAGAACTAGACATCATTATCTTTTCAGGTGATGCTTATGTTGATCATCCTTCATTTGGTAATGCCGTAATTGGTCGTTCTCTCGAAGCTGCCGGCTATAAAGTAGCTATCGTCCCACAGCCTGATTGGCATGGCGATTTTAGAGACTTTAAGAAATTAGGCAAGCCACGTCTATTCTTTGCCGTTTCACCAGGTGTTATGGACTCTATGGTCAATAAATATACAGCTAACCGCAGACTACGTTCACAAGATGAATATAGTCCAGATGGTCGTCACGATATGCGTCCAGAATATCCGACAATTGTATATACACAAATCTTAAAAAAACTATATCCAGATGTACCAGTAGTACTCGGAGGCATTGAAGCTAGCATGAGAAGATTGACACACTATGACTACTGGCAAGATCGCTTAAGAAAAAGTATTCTTGTTGATAGTGGAGCAGATCTTATTCTATATGGAATGGGAGCAAAATCAATCATTCAATTTGCTCAAGATCGCGAGGCTAATATGCCAATGAAAGAGATCAATAATATTCCTCAAACTGTTTTTACTTGTCGGCAGGATGAGGTTCCTGGAGGTATAACAGAAAAAGATATCGTTTTACACTCACACGAAGAATGCCTTAAAAACAAAAAAGCTGAAGCAGAAAATTACCGACATATAGAAGAAGAATCCAATAAAATCCATGCGCAAAGACTTCTTCAAGCTGTTGATAATAAATATGTTGTGGTTAATCCACCCTATCCGACTTTAACAACAGAAGAACTTGATGCTACATTCGACTTACCATACACAAGACTTCCACATCCAAAATATAAGGGCAAAACGATACCTGCTTTTGAGATGATTAAATTCTCAGTTAATATGCATCAAGGATGTTTTGGCGGTTGCGCTTTCTGTACCATTTCTGCCCATCAGGGAAAATTTGTAGTATGTAGAAGCAAGGAAAGCATTCTTAAAGAAGTTAAAAAAGTGGTTCAATATCCAGATTTTAAAGGATATCTATCTGATCTCGGTGGACCATCTGCCAATATGTATGGCATGCATGGAAAAAACAGAAAGGCCTGCGAACATTGCAAACGCCCTTCATGCATTAACCCACAAGTATGTCCAAACTTGATAACAGACCATAGTAAACTTCTAGAAATATATCATGCCGTAGACAGTCTACCTGAAATTAAGAAGAGTTTCATTGGTAGTGGTGTAAGATACGACTTACTGCTCCACAGAGGTAAAGACGAAAAGAGCAATAAAGCTGCAGAACAGTATACAAGAGAACTTATCACACATCACGTCAGTGGGCGACTTAAAGTAGCACCAGAAAATACTGATGATAATGTATTAAAGTTAATGCGAAAGCCTTCATTCAACCAGTTTTATCAATTTAAACGTATTTTCGACAAGATAAATAAAGAAGAAGGACTCAAACAGCAGATTATTCCTTATTTTATCTCTAGCCACCCTGGTTGTACAGAAGAAACAATGGCGGAACTAGCCGTAACTACCAAAAATCTAGATTTTCATCTAGAACAGGTTCAAGACTTTACCCCTACCCCTATGTCTATCAGTACAGAGATGTGGTATACAGGATATGATCCATATACACTTGAGCCAGTATTCAGTGCTAAAACTCCTAAGGAGAAATTAGCCCAACGCATGTTTTTCTTCTGGTATAAACCCGAAGAACGTCGCAATATAGAGCGTGAATTACATCGTATTGGAAGAGCAGACTTAATAGACAAACTGTATGATAAACCAAACTATAAAAATGGGAAATCAAAGGAATACGATAAAAAAGGAAGAAAAGCAAACCAACAGAATGCACGTATGCAGAAAGCTGAAGCACGATTTAATGAGCGTAGAAGCAAGAAAACGATTTATGATGACCGTCCTATAGGAAGCACCTATGACAATCCAGGAGTTTCTGGATATTTCAAGAATAAACAAAAGAAGAGTTTTAATCCTAATTTTGATTCTTCTAACCATAAACGCGAGAACAATGGCCATTCAGATTATAGAAAAGGCGATCATAGGAAAACAGAATCAGGAAACGTGCGAGGACGGAATCGTCGTAACCGATGATTTCGTTGCTGTCATAGACGGTAGCACTAGCAAGACTCCCAATAGATTGAACCCAAATATGAAAAATGGCCGGTATTGTATGATATTGATTAGTCAATGTCTTCAAAAAATACCAGCCAATATTTCATGCCCAGAATTCTGTAAGGAAATTACTGACTTTATAGCAAGCCAATATTTTCACAATCAATTGGATATCAAAAAATTGACTTTACATCCCGAAGAAAGAGCTACAGCCAGCGCTATTATTTATAATAACTATCGCAAAGAGATTTGGATGATTGGTGATTGCCAATGTCTAGTGGACAATCAATTATACAACAACGATAAGCCTTACGAAAATCGGATTGCCCAAAAACGTGTTCAATTGATAAAAAGTGGATTAACACCACAAAAAGCAAGGGAAGTTATTGAACCAGATCTTATCCAAGCAATGTTAGAAGGACAAAACAAGCACTATTCCGTTATTGATGGCTTTCCTATTTGTGAGAATAACATTAAAATAGTATCAACTGTAAATTCACATCAAATCGTACTTGCTAGCGACGGCTATCCATTTTTAAAGAACACGCTAAAAGAAAGTGAAAGCCTATTGGAGCAGCAATTAAAAAATGATCCACAAAATATCAGAACATTTATTGCAACAAAAGGGTTAATGCCAGGAAACAAAAGTTTTGATGATCGTAGTTATATAAGATTTTTTATATAAAACATAAATATCGTTTTCATGATTACACATGAAAACGATATTTATGTTTAGCTCTCTGAGGTACACTAGGAACTGGACTAATAGTCATACCATTAATACCACTTCCTCCTCCAGAAAATCCCATATCAGTTTTTCCGCCACGATACAGCATCCATCGCTGACGAATTCTATTTACATAATCATAGGTTTCACTTCCACGCATATAGCCATATTTAACTACAGGATCGTGATAAAATGCTGGTGATTGTAATTTCAGAATATACTCTGCAACCTCAACAAAATTATTAGGATTTCTGCCATATTTGCGAGTTAATGCCATTGCATCTCGAATATGTCTACTACCACCATTATAGCTAGCAATAGCAAACCAAATTCTTTGACTTGGATCTACGTCTTTAAAGTGTAACAAAAGTTCATTAATATATCTTGCAGCACCCGCTATATTCATTTCTGGATCAAATATACGATCTTTTGGCAATCCTAAATGTTCTGCCGTTGCAGGCATAATCTGCATTAATCCACATGCCCCTGCCCAAGATCTAGCTTGAGGATCAAAACAACTCTCTTGATAACACTGAGCTGCCATTAGTTTCCAATCCATTCTAGCCATTGGGGCGAAAGTCTGAAAATAACGGTCGTATTTCGAAATAATACCTTTACTACTATTAAGAAATGGAGAATACACATGACGCTTTATACTTTTAACACTAAGAAGATAATTTTCCTCTTTACGCATCTCATCAATCATCTGAGGTTTAAACCAGTGATTTAAAGTATCAGCTAGTTGCTTATTATCCGGAGCAACTACCCATGATGTCTTAGCAGAATCTACTTGCATACCACAAGCCAGCAAACCTTTTTGCTCTTGAAGAGAAAGAGGATAAGCGATAATATCCCCCTTCCCCTGCTTTAGTTTCTGAATCATATCCTTTACATCCCTACACTGCTCTACTCGTAATGATACCCCTAAGCTTTGTGCAAATTTTTCACAAAGCATATAATGAAGCCCCATGCCATGGCCGTGATAATCATAATAAGTTTCAGGTCCCGAAACCGTCAACATAATCATTTCTCCATTTGAAACGATATCATCTAGATTATAGCCTGTGTCTTCAGAAATAGAATCCTCATTGAGTGTTGTACCCCAAGGAGTTTCAACTTGTTGTTTCTTTGGGCTACATCCTGTCAAAAAGAAAGCAATTAAAAGAAATAAAATGCAAATTCGAACAAATTCCAATTTTTTAGTACTTTAAATTTCCTTGATTATTTGATTTCGACTACAAAAGTAGTACTTTTCTTGGTAATTCGAGTCAAAAAGTGTACTTTTGCAGTGTTTTTTTAAATAATACTTATGTTACGAATAGCTGTTCAGTCAAAAGGTCGTCTTTTTGAAGACACCATGAATCTGCTTAAAGAAGCAGACATTAAAGTGAGCGCCTCTAAGCGTACACTTCTCGTACAATCATCTAATTTCCCTCTAGAGGTACTTTACCTTCGTGATGATGATATACCTCAGAGTGTAGCTAGTGGTGTAGCTGATATCGGTATTGTTGGCGAGAATGAGTTTGTTGAGCGACATGAAAATGCTCAAGTTATTGAACGTCTAGGGTTTAGCAAATGTCGCTTGTCACTAGCCATCCCTAAAGAAATAAAATATAACGGTGTAGAATGGTTCAATGGCAAAAAAATTGCAACTTCTTATCCTAACATTCTCAAGAATTACATGAATAAAAACGGCATTAATGCCGACATTCATGTCATCACAGGCAGCGTAGAAATTAGCCCAGGAATTGGCTTAGCTGATGGTATCTTCGATATTGTAAGTAGTGGCAGTACTCTTGTCAGCAACAACCTTGCTGAGGTTGAAACCGTCATGAAAAGCGAAGCCGTTCTCATTGGCAATTGGAAAATGGATGATGAGAAACATCAAATTCTTAACGAAATGTTATTCCGTTTCGAAGCTGTACGCTCTGCACTCGACAAGAAGTATGTCATGATGAATGCACCTAAAGACAAAATTGAAGCCATCACAGAAGTACTACCGGGTATCAAAAGTCCAACTATTATCCCATTAGCTGACACCAACTGGTGCTCAATCCATACCGTTTTAGATGAAAAACGTTTTTGGGAAATCATTAACCGACTCAAAGAACTCGGTGCTCAGGGCATATTAGTAAGCCCTATTGAAAAGATGATATTGTAACACTAGCAATATAAAAAAGAAAAAATGAACATTATTAAGTATCCTGCAAAGGAAGATTGGAAGGAAATCGTGAAACGCCCTCACTTAGACCTTTCTCAGTTAAATACAACTGTAGAGGCAGTGCTTGGCGATGTAAAAAACCATGGCGATGCAGCCGTAAAGCGTTACGAAGAGAAGTTCGACCATGCCCATCTTGACCATCTTGCTGTTACAGAAGAAGAGATCAAGGAGGCTGAACAGCTCGTATCATCAGAACTTCGACATTCTATAGAGCTTGCCCATCATAACATCGCAGCATTTCATGAAGCCCAAAAATTTACCGGAAGCAAGATTGAAACAGTAAAAGGGGTCACCTGCTGGCAAAAAAGTGTTCCTATCGAAAAGGTAGGTCTTTATATCCCGGGAGGTACTGCACCTTTATTCTCAACTGTTTTGATGCTAGCCACTCCTGCAAAAATTGCAGGATGCAAAGATATTGTTCTATGCTCGCCTCCTAACAGCGAAGGCAAGTTAAATCCTGCAATATTAGTTGCCGCTAAAATCGCTGGAGTTAATAAAATTTTCAAATGTGGTGGCGTACAAGCTATTGGAGCCATGGCATATGGTACCGAAAGTATTCCTAAAGTATACAAAATTTTTGGACCTGGCAATCAATATGTTATGGCAGCGAAGCAACAAGTTTCATTGCACGAAGTTGCTATTGATATGCCTGCGGGCCCATCTGAAGTATGCGTCATAGCTGACGAAAATAGCAATCCTACTTTTGTTGCAGCAGACTTGCTTTCACAAGCAGAACATGGCATTGATTCACAAGTCATCCTAATTACAACTTCTGAAGACATGCTGAATAAGGTAAAAGATGAGGTTAATGTACAATTAGCCCAATTGCCTCGATGTGAAATTGCTGCCAAAACGCTGGAAAACTCACAATTAGTATTAGTTCACGATTCACAAGAAGCAATCGACTTGAGTAATACATATGCACCAGAGCACTTAATTTTGGCAACAGATAATTACGAAGAGTTAGCTAATAAGGTCATCAATGCCGGCAGCGTGTTCATGGGAAAATATGCATGCGAAAGTGCAGGAGACTATGCAAGTGGTACTAACCACACGTTGCCTACTCACCAGTATGCACTTGCCTATAGTGGTGTAAATTTAGACACCTACAACCGCAAGGTTACTTTCCAACATCTTACAGAAGATGGAATCAGAAGTATTGGTAAAGCCGTAGTATGTATGGCTGAAGGCGAACAATTAGAAGCTCACGCAAATGCAATGCGTGTACGTATTCAATCACTCAAGAAGTAGAATCATGAAAAAATTACAAGAACTCTGCAGAGAAAACATATGGAATCTAGCACCATACTCATCAGCAAGAAATGAGTATAATGGTCATGTAGCGCATGTTTTTCTTGATGCTAACGAAAATCCATATAATGCACCTTTTAACAGATATCCAGATCCTCTTCAAGAAGAGGTTAAAACGCTACTAAGCAAAATAAAGCGTGTACCTATTGCAAATATTTTTCTCGGAAACGGATCTGACGAAGCTATAGACCTCCCCTATCGTATATTTTGCAGACCAGGAATAGACAACGTTGTCGCTATTGAACCAACATATGGCATGTATAAAGTATGTGCCGATGTCAACGATATAGAATACCGTCCTGTACTTTTAGATGAGAATTTTCAGATTACCTCTGAAAAGCTTTTATCAGCATGCGATCAGAATACAAAAATTATTTGGATATGTAGTCCAAATAACCCTACAGGTAATTTAATTAATCGCAATGCTATTGAAGAAGTGCTCAATAAGTTCGAAGGTATTGTCATCATTGATGAGGCCTATAGTGATTTTTCATCCGAAAAACCACTTCGTGAAGAATTAGCCAAACACCCTAACATGATTGTACTCAACACGATGAGTAAAGCTTGGGGATGTGCTGCTATTCGACTAGGCATGGCTTTCGCTTCTCAAGAAATTATCAGTTTATTTAATAAGGTGAAATACCCATATAACATAAATCTTTTAACACAAAAGCAAGCCATCGAATCTCTCAAGGATCCTGTTGCTGTAGAAAAATGGGTTAAGATATTACTTCTTGAGCGTTCACGTGTAATGAATGCATTTAAAGATTTGACTATTACAGAAAAGATCTATCCAACAGATTCTAACTTCTTTTTGGTCAAGGTTACAGATGCTCAAGCCATTTACGACTATTTAGTAGAAAAAGGTATTATTGTTAGAAATAGAACAAGAGTTCAACTTTGTGGCAATTGCTTACGAATTACAATTGGAT
Source organism: Segatella bryantii (assembly GCF_022024215.1). Classification (NCBI taxonomy): domain Bacteria; kingdom Pseudomonadati; phylum Bacteroidota; class Bacteroidia; order Bacteroidales; family Prevotellaceae; genus Segatella; species Segatella bryantii. The sequence continues at coordinate 1,366,704 of NZ_CP091798.1, forward strand.
CCAAATCAGAAAATCAGGAGCTACTCGCAGCTTTAAGAGATTTAAAGTAAAACTCGCATTGAGCTCCTTTTACAAAATAAATCCAGTAAAATATTTAATTTTACTGGATTTTATTTTTTTCACCACTATTTAAAATGGGAGATCATCAGCACTTCCACTCTCTGAAGAAGCTGGAGCCGGTGGAAATGGAGCTTGAGCACCACCTACTGGTGCTGCTTGTGGCTGAGCACCCATTGAAGCAGCTTGAGCTGCAGCTGGATCAATATGAACTACATTCCAAGCACGTACGTTATTAAACCATCTTCCATTATACTCATGAGCATCAATATCAAAACTAACCGAAATTTCTTCACCACTCTGAATATTGAACTGAGCTAAACGTTCAGCACCAAAAACATCAAAGACCAATTTCTTAGGGTACTGCTCATGTGTTTCAATGACAAATGACTGTGATTTCCATTCTCCACGGGCAGAAACTCCACTGCGCTCAGGAAGCACGGCGATAACTTTTCCTTGTAATTCCATTTATAATTTGATTTATAATTTCTTTTCAATTTGCGAAATTACTAAAATAGAATTAAAAACAAAAACATTTAGCGATGTTTTTTCCTCGCTTACAATAATTTTTGTATTTTTGTAAAATGAAAAAACTACACGGAAAATAATAATAAAATAAGAAATATATGAAATTTACAGTATCTAGCACTGCTTTAAGCAGTCGACTCAACACGCTATCAAAAGTAATTAATAGCAAAAATTCGCTAGCTATTCTTGATAGCTTTCTCTTCCACATTACTGACAACCAGCTTACTATCACTGCTAGTGATCGTGAAAATGTTATGCAAACCACTATAGCCATCGAAAACGTTGAAGGAACTGGCGATTTTTGCATACCTAATCATGTTATACTTGACGCAGTAAGAGAACTTCCTGAACAACCTCTTAATTTTGATATAGACCTAGAGTCTTTTGCAATTAAGATTTTGTATCAGAATGGTTTGTATAATTTTACAGCACAGAACGCAGAAGAATTTCCACCTGTTCAGCATATAGAGGATGGCGCAACTGAAATAACAGCAGAAGCAAGTATTCTAGTTGATAATATTAACCGTAGTTTATTTGCAACAGCCAACGACGAGCTACGCCCTGTAATGAATGGTATCTATTTTGACTTAACTCCAGATTCACTATCTATTGTAGCTAGCGATGGACATAAATTGGTTCGCAACCAAAACTTCACTATCAAAAATGATATCCCTGCTTCATTTGTCCTCCCTAAGAAGCCAGCTACATTACTTAAAAATGTACTCTCAAAAGATGATGGTGATGTAACTATCAAATTTAACGATAGAAATGCAGAAATTATCTTTACTGACGGGACATTGAACTGTAGACTTATTGAAGGACGCTACCCTAACTATAACAGTGTAATTCCAAAGGATAATCCTAATCATGTTACCATAGATCGTAAAAGTTTATTAAGCGCTATTCGCCGAGTTCTTCCTTTTGCCAGTGAAAGTAGTCAATTGGTTCGCTTCCACCTTGAAATGGGCAAGTTAGAAGTTAGTTCACAAGATTTAGACTTCGCTACAGCTGCTAAGGAACACCTTACTTGCGAATACACCAATAAGCCTATGAGCATTGGCTTCAAAGGAAGTTCTTTATTAGAAATACTTAATAATATCGATAGTGAAGAGGTCGTACTTCAATTAGCTGATCCAAGCCGCGCTGGCATTATCGTACCAGCAACTCAGCCAGAAAACGAAGATGTTCTCATGCTGATTATGCCAATGCTTCTTAACGATTAATATAGAATCTATAAGTAAACATGAAATTAAATCTCACAAAGCCTTTAATTATTTTTGATTTGGAAACAACGGGTCTTGACATGGTCAATGATCGAATCATCCAAATCTCATATATAAAGGTCATGCCTAATGGCGAAGAGAAACGTGGTGATGAACTTGTAAATCCAGAAAAACCTATACCCGCTTTTGTATCAGATTTAACAGGTATCACAAACGAGCAAGTTAAAAATGCTCCGACCTTTAAGGAAATAGGGACAAAGCTTGCCGATATTTTCAAAGGATGCGATTTTGCTGGATTCAATTCTAATCGTTTTGATATACCGCTATTATGTGAAGAGTTTCTTAGAGCAGGAATAGACTTTGACTTTTCAAAATGTAGACTTATTGACGCCCAAACTATTTTCCACAAAATGGAAAAAAGAAATCTAGCCGCAGCTTATAAGTTCTATACAGGCCATAAAATGGAAGACGACTTTGAGGCACATCGTGCAGATCAGGATACAGAAGCAACCTATCGCGTATTGCAGGGGGAACTCGATATGTATGATCCTGACAAGCAAGAGGAAGAAGAAAGGAAACTTCCAAACAATATGGATGTACTCCATGAATTCTCAAAACAAAACGATAATGTAGATTTTGCTGGAAAAATAATTTGGAAAGATGTTGTTGATGCTAATGGCAAAACGCTTCGAGTAGAAACCTTCAATTTTGGTAAATATAAAGACATACCTGTAGCAGAAGTTCTTCATAGAGATCCTGGATATTATAGCTGGATGTTAAGCAGTGATTTCACACTCAACACCAAGCAAGTATTAACTAGAATCCGATTACAAGAATTTAACAAAGGAAAAAGTTTTTAATCAGAATGTTAAAAGGAAAACATATAGTCCTAGGTATCACGGGTAGTATAGCAGCATACAAAGCCTGCTATATTATCCGTGGTCTTATCAAAAAGGGTGCTGAAGTTCAAGTTGTCATCACCCCCTCAGGAAAGGAGTTTATTACTCCAATTACTCTTTCTGCCCTTACTCATAAACCTGTTATCAGTGAATTTTTCTCACAACGCGATGGAACTTGGAATAGTCATGTCGATTTAGGCCTTTGGGCTGATGCCATGATTATTGCACCTTGTACCGCAAGCTCACTTGGGAAAATGGCTAATGGTATAGCAGACAATATGCTAATTACGACATATTTATCCATGAAAGCGCCTGTTTTTATAGCACCAGCTATGGATCTAGATATGTTTAAACATCCTTCAACACAAGAAAACCTAACAACACTTGAACGATATGGCAATCATATCATACAGCCAGAAAGTGGTTTCTTAGCAAGTGGCCTTGAGGGAAAAGGGCGTATGGAAGAACCAGATAAGATTGTTGAAATTATAGATAATTATTTCGACAAACAGTACTATGCCAATTCACCCCTTAACGGACGTAACATCATGATAACAGCAGGTCCTACGTACGAAAAGATAGACCCTGTACGATTCATTGGTAATTACAGTAGCGGTAAAATGGGATTTGCTCTAGCAGAAGAATGTGCCAAAAGAGGTGCTCATGTTACACTGATTACAGGCCCAGTAAACAGATTATGCAGTGATTCTATAAACCGCATTGATATAGAGAGTTGTGACGAAATGCATGAACAATCACTTCGAGCATTTCCAACGAGCGATGTTGCTATCCTTTGCGCTGCTGTAGCAGATTTCCGACCTGAGACAATTGCTGATAAAAAAATCAAGAGAGAAAAAGATAATCTGACACTATCTCTCAAACCAACCCATGATATTGCATCAGCTTTAGGAAAGGCTAAAAAAAATCAAAAAATTGTTGCTTTTGCTCTTGAAACTAACAATGAACAAATAAATGCCAAGAAAAAGCTAGAAAAAAAGAATGCAGATTTTATCGTTCTCAACTCATTACGCAATGCAGGAACAACATTCCGTACGGATGACAATCAGATAACGATTATTTCAAGAGAGGAAATCAAAGAATATCCTAAAAAGCCGAAAACAGAAGTTGCTAAGGATATCGTTGATTATCTTGAAAAAATCATGTAATAATATGAAAAAGATCGGTACCCTAATAATTGCCCTACTCTGTGGCATTTTTTCGATTCAAGCACAAGAACTTAACATGAAGATTACCATTAACCATGCTCAAATAGAAGGAACAGATGCATCCGTTTTTGATAATCTTCAGGAAACTCTAACCCGATTTATTAACGATCGGCAATGGACCAATCTGCAGTTTCGCGAGAATGAGCGTATAAATTGTAATCTCAACATTACTATTACACAATACGACAAAACGAGTAATACATTCAAATGTAAAGCAATTATTCAGGCAAACCGACCTGTTTTTAATAGTACTTATACTACTACCATTTACAACAACACTGATCCGAATTTCGATTTCGAATTTGCGCAATTTGATCAGCTTGAATATAATGAAGAAAATAGAGACAACCAACTAGTAGCTTTATGTGCATACTATGCTTATCTTATAATAGGACTTAATTTAGACACTTTTGCCCCTAACGGAGGTGAAGACATTTTACAAAAATGCATGAACTTGGCCAATAATTGCCAAACCTTTACATGGGCTGGGTGGGAATCTTTTAAAGATGATCGTAATAGATTTGCAATCATCAATGATTATCTCGACAATGGCTTTTCACCATTCCGAAAATTTCAATATACCTACTATAGAAAAGGCTTAGATCAAATGGCAGATAGTCCAGAAAAAGCACTTAAGGAGATTACTAATGGAATAGAAACTGAATTAAAACAAGCTAAAGATAATAAACCTATGAGCATGCTTCCACAAATATGGACTGATTACAAAAGAGATGAAATCGCAAGCATGTACAAAGGTAAAGCTACTCAGAAAGAAAAAGAATCGGTGTACGATATTCTCTTCAATATCAATCCCTCTCAAAATAACGCATGGCAAAAAATCAAAGAATAATATGTTAAAACAATTATACATCCGTAATTTCACTCTTATAGATGAACTTAATATTCAGTTTAACTCTGGCTTTTCTGTCATCACAGGTGAAACTGGTGCAGGTAAAAGTATCATTCTTGGCGCTATCGGTCTATTATTAGGCAACCGAGCTGACAGTAAATCGATTAAACAAGGACGAGACAAATGTATTATCGAAGCTCATTTTGACTTATCAAGATACAACATGGAAAGTTTCTTTACCAACCATGAAATAGAGATGGATATGGAAGATACGATTATCCGTCGCGAACTTACTATTTCTGGTAAAAGCCGCGCATTTATCAATGATACCCCCGTCCAACTTACATTGATGCGTGAGTTAGGTGAAACACTAGTTGATATACACTCCCAGCACCAGAACTTACTTCTTCAAAAAGAAGATTTCCAGTTGAATGTCATCGATATTATCGGTATGACAGAACAGGAATTAAACGAATATAAAAAAGAATTTAACAAATATCATGAACTAGTTAAAGAAACAGAAGATACTAGAGCACAAATTGAAGAAAATAAACGAAACGAGGATTTTTTGCGTTTTCAACTGAAAGAAATAAGTGAAGTTAAGATGCAATCCGGCGATCAAGAAAAATTAGAAAAGGAAAGTGAGCAATTAGCTCATGCAGAGGATATTAAAAGTGCTTTATATTCTTCAGACCAATTACTTATGGGCGATGAGGGAGGTATCATAGAGAATCTTAAACTAGCGGCACAACACCTTCATAACATCGAAAATGTTTACGAAGAGGGCATAGAGTTAGTACAACGCCTAGATAGTAGCTATATCGAACTAAAGGATATTGCTCAAGAAATAAGTAGCAAAATGGATAATTTCGAGTTTGACCCGCAACATCAAGTTGAAATAAATACGAAACTCGACAGTATCTATACCCTACAACAAAAATTTCATGTTAATAGTATAGACGAATTACTTGAAATACAAGAACGGCTTAAAGAGCAAATTGAGAATATAGATAATAGTGATGACGTGCTCAAAGAACTTGAAGAAAAGACCTATAAACAAGAACAGATTTGCCGTAATAAAGCAGCTGTCCTTACCAAAAAGCGTTTAATTGCAGCCAAAAAGGTCGAACAAGAAATGAGCAATAGATTAATACCTCTAGGTATTCCTAATGTAAGATTTCAAGTTGAAATATTAAAAAAAGATCTTAGCATTGATGGTGTTGATAAAATTAATTTTCTCTTCAGTGCCAACAAGAGTACACCAATGCAGCCTGTCACCCAAGTAGCAAGTGGTGGTGAAATAGCTCGTGTCATGTTATCACTTAAAGCCATGATAAGTGGCACTGTTAAACTCCCTACCATTATTTTCGATGAAATAGACACAGGTGTCAGTGGAAAGATTGCAGAAAAAATGGCTGTCATCATGCAGGAAATGGGCAATAATAATCGACAGGTTATTAGCATTACACACTTACCTCAAATTGCAGCTATGGGTAGTACACACTATAAAGTATCTAAAGAGGAAACCCCAGAAGGAACTGTAAGTCATATGCAATTATTAAACAATGATGAACGAGTACGTGAAATAGCTCAGATGCTTAGTGGTAGCGACATTTCTCAGGCTGCTATAAATAATGCTCAAGAGTTATTACGCCCTGTTTTGAATAAAAAATAAAATCAATTATAAAACATGAAGAAAGTTTTAATAACCTTTATATCCCTATTACTATTGGCTTCGACAGAAGTCAAAGCTCAGCCTGGACCTGTCAAAAAGGTTGCAAATGCCGTTTTTACAATTACTACCTTCAAATCTGATGGCAGCATCCTTGCTAATGACCATGGAGTATTCATTGATGGAGAAGGTACCGGCATCACAAGTTTTTCTCCATTCATTGGAGCTACGAGCGCAAAAATACATGATGCACGCGGAAAAGAACTTGAAGTCGACTATATCATTGGCGCTAACGAATTATATAATGTTGCCAAGATTAAAGTTAAAGGACTTACATCTTCTGCCCCACTAGCTGCTGATATCAAAGCTGGAACAAAAGCATGGCTCGTTCCATATGCAGTTAACACACCAGCATGCCAGGAAGTAAAAGTTGATAAAGTAGAAAAATTTAATTCTACGTTCAACTACTACATTATGAATAGTAATGCTCCTGAAAATGCTATTTCTTGTCCGTTTGTAACTGCAGATGGTAAAGTATTAGGTCTTTTAGTCCACAGCAACACCGACAGCGATGTACATGCTATCGATGCACGTTTTACAAACAGCCTAAAAGTAAATGGCATTTCTAGTCTAGACCCAGCCTTAAAACAAACAGAAATCCGTACAAAATTACCAGACACTGAAGATGATGCCATGTTCACTCTTATCATGGCAAAAAACAAGGGAAATGAAAATAATGTTGTAAAATATATAGAGGAATATATATCTAAATTTCCTACATCATCAGAAGGCTATAAAGAACAAGCTGAATATCTAATGCTTAAAAACAAATATGCAGAAGCAGATAAGATTCTACAAACAGGGATACAAAAATCAAGCAAAAAAGATGAAGCCCATTATAATTATTCTTCCATGATCTACAAAACAGCGATATACTCTCCGGAAAAGTATCAGCTGTGGACTCTTGATAAAGCCTACGAAGAGGCGGAAACAGCTTATAAGATTCAAGCCCTTCCTGTATACCAGCACCTAATGGCGCAAATCATCTTTAGCCAACAAAAATATCAAAAGGCATATGAATCTTTTATTGCATTAACTAAAAGTGACATGAGGAGTGGTGAACTTTTTTATGAAGCTGCTCAAAGTAAACGAATGCTAAATGCTCCGAAAAATGAAATATTTGCTTTATTAGACAGTGCTGTTAATGTATACACTCGCCCATATACGGTACAGAATGCTCAGATGGTTGCACCTTATATATATGCACGCGGAAAAGCACTTGATGAAATGGGTAAATATCGCGAAGCTCTTAAAGATTACAATGAATACGACACTTTAATGCTATTTCGCGCAAACCATGAATTCTACTATACAAGATACAAATGTGAAATGCAGATTAGACAATGGCAACAGGCATTACAAGATATTAGCCATGCAATTATCCTTAACCCAAACGAACCAACTTATTTCGCAGAACTCGCTAGTTTAGACATACGAGTTCACCGCGAAGAAGAAGCTATAAAATCTGCACGTCGTTGTATTGAATTAGCACCGGAATATGCTGATGGCTATTTATTGCTCGGTTTGGCTTTATGCCAAACAAATAATACGACAGAAGGTATTACAAACCTAGAGAAAGCAAAACAGTTAGGTGACAAAAGAGCAGATGGTTACATCAAGAAATTTAAATAATAAGTATTAATTAAGGTCAGCAAATTATTCTGCTGACCTTAATTAATTATTCTACCGCACACCCTATCGTTAAGAAAGCGCTTTCTTCCAAGGCTTCCAAACTATGACTTTTTTCTCTAGGTATACGTATAAAATCACCTGGAAAACAAACGATTATATCACTGCCTACAACCAATTTAATTCTACCAGAACGTATAAGAAAACACTCTTCCATTGTAGCATGAACATGCGTTTCGACAAATTCCCCTTTCTTCAATGTGGTAAAGGCTATTTGCGTTAAATCAGACTCACTTTCCTCATTTGACAACAAAACACGTTTCATTCCACAACCATGAGAAGTTATAGTTCCCTCCACGGCATAAAGGCTTCTAAATAAAATTTCCCTATTCATATCACTTACAAAAATAAGTGATTTCAAACATTTATTCGACTGAAAATCAAAAAATTATCGCTAAAATTAGGTAAAACAAGAAAAAAATAGTAATTTTGCACCCGATTTTGAACTGTAGGAGTCGATGAGTGACTCCGACTAAACATAAAGTCTAACTTTATTAATTATTAATTTTTATTTTTATGTCAGATTTAAAGAACGTACAGCCATTAGCAGATTTCAATTGGGACGAGTTTGAAAATGGATCTGTAGCAAACGTAAGCAAAGCCGATCTCGAAAAGGCTTATGATGAAACTCTTAACAAGATTCAGGAGCATGAAGTAGTTGAGGGTACAGTAATCGCTTTGGACAAGAAAGAAGTAATTGTAAATATCGGTTACAAGAGCGATGGTATCATTCCAGCTTCTGAGTTCCGTTACAATCCTGAGCTCAAGATTGGCGACAAAGTAGAAGTTTACGTTGAAGATCAAGAAGACAAGAAAGGTCAGCTCGTACTTTCTCATAAGAAGGCACGTCTTGCTAAGAGCTGGGACAAGATTAATGAAGCTCTTGAGAATGAAGAGATTATCCAGGGTTACATCAAATGCCGCACTAAGGGTGGTATGATTGTTGATGTATTTGGTATCGAAGCATTCTTGCCAGGTTCACAAATCGACGTTCATCCAATCCGTGACTACGATGTATTTGTAGGTAAGACTATGGAGTTCAAGGTTGTTAAGATCAACCAGGAGTTCCGTAATGTAGTTGTTTCTCACAAGGCTCTTATCGAAGCTGAGTTGGAAGCACAGCGTAAGGAAATTATTGGTAAGCTCGAAAAGGGTCAAATCCTTGAAGGTACCGTTAAGAATATCACATCTTATGGTGTATTCGTTGACCTTGGTGGTGTTGACGGACTTATCCATATCACAGACCTCTCTTGGGGCCGCGTAAGCGATCCACATGAGGTTGTAGCTCTCGACCAGAAGATTAAGGTTGTTATCCTTGACTTCGATGAAGAAAAGAAGCGTATTGCTCTTGGTCTCAAGCAGCTTACCCCACATCCATGGGATGCTCTTGATGCTAATCTTAAGGTTGGTGATCACGTTAAAGGTAAGGTTGTTGTTATGGCAGACTACGGTGCATTCGTTGAAATTCAGCCAGGAGTTGAGGGTCTTATCCACGTATCTGAAATGTCTTGGAGCCAGCACTTGCGTTCAGCTCAGGAATTCATGAAGGTAGGTGACGAAGTAGAAGCTGTTATCTTGACACTTGACCGTGACGAGCGTAAGATGAGCCTTGGTATTAAGCAGCTTAAGGAAGATCCATGGGAGGCTATCGAAGCTAAATATCCTGTAGGTAGCAAGCACAATGCTAAGGTACGTAACTTCACTAACTTTGGTATCTTCGTAGAGCTCGAAGAAGGTGTAGATGGTTTGATCCACATCAGTGACCTCTCTTGGACTAAGAAAGTTAAGCATCCTTCAGAGTTCACACAGGTAGGTGCAGAAATCGATGTAATTGTTCTTGACATCGACAAAGAGAATCGTCGTTTGAGCCTCGGTCACAAGCAGCTTGAGGATAATCCTTGGGATGCTTATGAAGCAATCTATACTCCAGGTTCTGTACACACAGGTAAGATTTCTGAGATGATGGATAAGGGTGCTGTTATCACTTTGAACGAAGGTGGTGAAGGCTTCGCTACTCCAAAGCATCTTCAGAAGCAGGATGGTTCACAGGCTCAGCTCGGTGAAGAGCTCGAATTCAAGGTAATCGAGTTTGTTAAAGAGACAAAGCGTATCATCCTTTCACACAGCCGTACTTTCGAAGAGGGTAAGGAAGAATTCGCTAAGCCAGCTCGTCGTAACAATGCTCCTTCTCACAAGAATGATGCTGCTGCTATCAACAATGTTGCTGCAGGTACTTCACTCGGTGATATCGATGCATTGGCTAAGTTGAAAGCTGAAATGGAAAAGAACAATAAGTAATTTGATTGCTATTCCAAAATAACACAATAAAGGTTGAGTTCATTTTGAACTCAACCTTTTTTATATCTATTTTTTCTTCCCTCGGATTAAATAATATCCCCAAAAACAAAAATAAGGCAATCTCAGAAAAATAAAGAGACAGCCTTATTCATAACACTAATTAAGAAAAACAAGTTAATCCATCTTATAAATTTACTTTATTCAGAAAATCCTGAAGTCGAGCTGACTTAGGATTTTCAAAGATCTCTGTAGGAGATCCTTCCTCTGTAATATATCCATCACTAAAAAACAAGATTCGATTAGCAATATTTTTAGCAAACGACATTTCATGAGTTACAACAACCATTGTCATACCCGATTCTGCTAATTGTCTCATCAAAGCTAAAACCTCTCCTACCATTTCAGGATCAAGCGCAGATGTTGGTTCATCAAAAAGCATGATATCCGGATTCATAGCCAAAGCTCTAACAATAGCTATACGCTGTTTCTGTCCACCACTAAGAACATCCGGATAAGCATCCGCTTTGTCAGCTAAACCAATACGCAGAAGCAATTCGTCAGCTTTTTGAGAAGCTTCCTCTATAGACATTTTTTTTAACTGTACAGGAGCCAACATAATATTTTGTCGTATGGTCATATTAGGAAATAGATTAAATTGCTGAAAAACCATACCAATTCGTTCTCTCATCTTATTGATATCTATTTCAGGTGACGTAATATCTACTCCCTCCAAGAGAACTCTACCAGAAGAAGGACGTTCTAACAGATTAAGCATACGAAGGAATGTACTTTTTCCACATCCAGAAGGACCAATTATAGCAATGACATTCCCTTTACTAATAGATAAATTAATATCTTTAAGGACTTCATGCTCACCAAAAACCTTTTTAATGTGCTCTGTTTCGAGCAATATATTATTAGCTTCTTTCATTTTTGCGTAATTTTTTTTCAATTCTACTTACACCAGCCTCTAATGACATTACCAATACGAGATAAATCAAAGCTACCACACCTAGCGGCAACATTGCATCATAAGTAATACTTCGTATTATATCTGATCCCTTGGTCAAATCTACCAACCCTATATAACCACTGATAGAAGTCTCCTTTAACAAGGTTATCAATTCATTACCTATGGCAGGTAAAACATTCTTATAAGCCTGCGGTAAAATAACAAAGCGCATGGTTTGTGCATAAGACATACCCAAAGATCTACCCGCCTCCATCTGACCTCGATCTATTGACATAATTCCTGATCGAATAACCTCTGCTAAATAAGCAGCAGAATTTAGACCAAATGCAACAATAGCAACGACCACTTTACTTACATCTGCAGAAGCAAAAATTACATAATAAATAATCAAAAGCTGTACCATTGTCGGAGTACCTCTCACTATGGTAAGATAGACACGGCATAACGTATTTAGAAATTTCATATTACCATTTCTATCATGAGAAGTACGTACAATCGCTATTAAAGACCCTAATATCAAAGATATAATAATCGCAAAGACAGTAATTAATATCGTATTGCCTAAGCCATGTAATAGATATAAGTATCGATGCTCTACTAAGAAATCCATATTAAATTTATCCATAAAAGACATCGAGCCAACAGTTGTTTCATTATTTTTTACAACGATAACCTGCCTACAAGAAGTATAAGGCGAACTGAAAAGTACATTCTTAAGTCGGTCAGGCGTAACTGTTAAGCCAGCCGCTCCTACATCTGCCTTTCCAGTCTGCACACTTGTTATAACGGCATCGAAATTGACATCTTCAAACTCAATACTCATTCCCAAGATATCGGCAATTGCTTGCATCACATCGATGTCAATACCAACAATAACCCCATCATCATAATATTCATATGGAGGAAAAGTCGCATTTGTTGATACAACTAAATGACCATTTGGGCGACCTATTTCTCTCTTCTGATAGGCCACAGGTATATTATCATAAATATGTCGATGAATAATTGTATCAAGCAGTCCGCTATTCTTCAACTTAACCAAAGCTTCATCTATTCTTTGTTTCAAAACCACTCTATTTTTGGATACACAGAAGGCATAAGCATCATGTGAAAAAGACTGAGGAAGGACTTCAAGATTTTCATTCTTTCGGACAAAAGCACGAGCAGGCTGTTCATCATCTACCACACAATCTATCTTTCCCTGAAGCAACGCTTGTATTGCATCTGCACACTTTGTATAGCGTTCTACCTTTGTTTGCTGATTATTCTTCTCCAACTTAGAAAGTCTAACATCACTGGTAGTACCCAATTGTACTCCAATATGTGCTCCAGACAAATCTGAAGGCGACTTTATATTCTTTTGCTGTGAGTTACCACAAGCACAAAGTAGTAAAACCACTAAGAGTACATATAAAACACTAATATACTTTCTCATACGATATTTATCTAAATAATTACTTCTTACCTTTATTAATAATATAGATACCAGCCGTAGCGAGACTAGCAGCTACAGCATATTTCCAATGGAAAGTCTCACCCAAACATAAGCATGAGGTCACAGCTCCAACAATAGGTATAAGGGAATTCCAAATAGCTATTTTACCTACAGGATTACAGGTAAGCAATTTATTATATAAAGTAAACCCAATTGTAGATATACTTATCAACAACAAAAGAATAATTACTCCCCAAGCTGTTATTTGAGGTAAACCACCTCCCATTAGCAGCCCCGGGATAATAAGTAAAGCACCTCCTATACCTAAACTATAACCAGTGCCGATGAATACATCTACAATTTTATTTACGCCACGCGTCATCAATCCAGCAAAAGCTCCACATAGTGCGTTCATAATAATCATACCATCACCTAACCACGTAAAATTTCCACTTTCTTTTCCCCCTAGATTCAGAGCTAAAATACCTAAAAATCCAATAATACAACCCAATATTTTACGAAAAGACATCTTATCGCTCTTGAAGAATACGCAAGCCAATATAACGACCGTAAATACACTCAACGAATTAAGAATTGCAGCACGAGCTCCCTGACTATGCGACAAGCCAATATAAAAAGCAGCATAATGAAGCGTGGTATTAAGCAAAGCAAAGAACATCAGAAAAAGAAAAGCGCCAAATCGGCTGGCTTTTATTTTCCATGAAAACGGGCGATGAGTCAACTTTGCTATACTTAAAATGATAATACCAGATAGACAAAATCGTATACCTGCAAAAAGCATCTTACTTCCTGTCATATCTGAGGTAATACCAAATTCAGCAAAACCCAACTTTATAAGTGGATAGGCCCATCCCCATAAAAAAGCAGCAATGAAGGCAAAAACAGCTGCCCATATAGGCTTTTGAAAAATACTCATACTTAATAAATTATAAAAACATCCAAAAATAATATTTTTGCACTTTTTGAGAACAATAATACTATATTTTTTTGCAAAGATACAAATTTATACACTTTTTCGATGCATAAATATCTTAAAAACGTGATTTATAAATATATATAAGCCAAATTTTACAATTTTTCTATTTCTGCCTACTTAATAATAATCTTAAATAGCGTCTTTTATGAATATATATTCATAAAAGGGCACTCCAAACTAGACAATAAATTATCATTTACAAGAGTAGAATTAAATTAAAGTTCACAAAATTCCAATTGAGTTAATCAAAAAGGAATATTATAAATAGTCTACTGAAAAATAATAATATTTTTTTACAAAAGCATCCATTAGATTTACGTTTTACTAAATACAAACCAAATGGGTAAAGAATATGAAAGTTTCAGAACATATATAAAAGACTAGAAATCAAGTAGTTATATTTTATCAACATTACATAATAAGCAATATAATGCCTATAATTCTATAAAATTACCAAATTAAACCATAAAAGATATGATGTATTCTCTTCATGAACTTAGTCTTTAAGTCCCACAAACATTCCATTTATAAAATTCATCTACAAATAAGTACTATTTAGAAAATCTCATTCCGAAAAAACTACATTATTTTTCCTAGATGAACTCATATACAAATAGCAGCTTAATGATATATATACTACAAAAAGTAGAAATCAGAAAAAGTAAGAACTAAAACAAACTTAAAGAAAAATCTGCTTCATCATTTTTTTCGTCTTGTACATCTGTCTTAGGAGGTGTTTCATCAGTGAAATCGAACATAAGTTGCTGACTTTCTTTCACCATATTATTAATACGATAGACTCCCCTATCAGTTTTTTCGATAATAGAATCAACACTACGTGAGTGAGAAATCAAAAAATGCGTCACATACACATGAAGTGAAGAATAATCAACTGGATTGAAAATAGAATTACAAGCATTAAAAACATGGTGTGCTATTTTCTCTGTCTTTAATCCCTGCTCTCCTGCCTCAGAAAGTACCTTAAATATTTCTCTATCGTATTCGTGCATATATAAATAATTAAAAAAGCCGCAAGCTACATTATGCTCACGGCTTTCTTATCGTTCTTTAAAATTTAGGCGAGAACTATCTTATTATCTTCGTCTTTAATTTTTCCTTCTTTAAAAAGCCAACCAATACCTAGTAAAGCCTCTTCTTTGCTAATATTAGCTGCCTTAGCGATATCTGCTACTGCCAATGGATTCTCAGCTGCAGCAAGTGCCTGATAAACATCACCAGCTTTAAAACCTACATTTTCTGCATTGAGAATCAATGTTGTTTTCTTTGCTGTTTTCTTTGGAGCTGCTTTGGTTACAGCTGTCTTAGTTGATTTCTTTTCTGCCATATTTTAGTAAATAATTTAAATTTTAGAGTATTCCTTCATACTGATGCATAAGCATCAAGGATATCTCACTAATAAAAAAAATCTACCGCAAAAATAACAAATAAAAAGCAATCTGCAACAAGAATTAGCCTAAAAAGGGCATTTTGTCAAGTTATATGTTACTTTTCTTGATGTAAGTCAACCTTAATCTGCAATTCATCAAGTTGTTTCATATCCAATGCAGATGGAGCATCAAGCATTACATCACGTCCTGAATTATTTTTAGGGAATGCGATGCAATCACGGATGCTATCAAGACCTGCAAGAATACTTACAAAACGATCAAGTCCGAAGGCAAGGCCTGCATGTGGTGGAGCTCCATACTTGAAAGCATTCATCAAGAAACCAAATTGAGCTTCAGCACGTTCTGGTGTAAAACCAAGTACCTCAAACATTTTTTCTTGCAACTTAGTATCATGGATTCGCAAACTACCACCACCGACTTCAATACCATTACATACAAAATCATATGCCTTAGCTCTCACCTGTTCAGGATGCTCATCAAGCAATGGAATATCATCAGGATTAGGCATTGTAAAAGGATGATGTGTTGCCATCAGGCGTTGTTCCTCATCACTCCACTCAAAGAGAGGGAAGTCAACAATCCACAAACACTTGAAAACATTCTTATCCATTAAGCCTAAACGATTACCCATTTCTAGACGAAGTGAGCAAAGCTGTGTACGAGTTTTATTTGGTTTATCACCAGACAAAATCAAAACAAGGTCACCATTATTAGCGCCCATCGCTTCTTTTACCTTAGCAAGATCATCTGTCGTATAGAACTTATCAATAGAACTCTTTACAGAACCGTCTTCATTATACTTAATATACACAAGCCCTTTAGCACCTACCTGCTGACTTTTTACAAAGTCTGTAAGCTGATCAAGTTGCTTGCGAGTATAATTAGCACAACCAGGTACACATATACCACCAATATAAGCAGCCTCATCAAATACACCAAATTTACCAAGCTTCAGTACATCCATGAGTTCTACGAACTCCATACCAAAACGAAGATCAGGTTTATCACTACCATATTTCTTCATAGCCTCTTGCCAAGTCATCTGCTGCATCTTTGGTATATCGACGCCACGAATTTCTTTGAAAAGATGACGAGCCATATCTTCAAAGAGGTTAATAACATCATCCTGATCTACAAAACTCATCTCACAGTCTATCTGAGTAAACTCAGGCTGACGATCAGCACGAAGGTCCTCATCACGGAAGCACTTCGCAATCTGGAAATAGCGATCGATACCAGCTACCATCAGCAACTGCTTCAAAGTCTGCGGACTCTGTGGTAATGCATAGAACTGTCCTGGATTCATACGAGATGGAACGACAAAGTCGCGTGCACCCTCTGGAGTAGAACCGATAAGAACAGGTGTCTCAATCTCCATGAACTGCTTACTATCAAGGAAATTACGAATAAGGATAGTCATACGATGACGAAGTTCCAAATTCTTACGAACGGCATTACGACGTATATCAAGATAACGATATTTCATTCGAAGGTCATCGCCGCCATCAGTTTCATCTTCAATAGTAAAAGGAGGAGTGAGAGATGGTGACAATACTTGAAGTTCCTTGGCGATAATCTCAATATCACCTGTAGAAATCTTGTTATTTTTACTCTGACGCTCACTAACGATACCCTTGACTTGGATACAAAACTCACGACCCAATTTATTAGCCTCCTCACAAAGAGCTTTGTCGTCAGCTTCATTAAATACAAGTTGTGTAATACCATAGCGATCACGCAGGTCGATAAATGTCATACCACCCATCTTACGTGAACGTTGTACCCAGCCAGCTAAAGTTACATTTTTACCGGCATCAGAGAGTCGCAACTCTCCACACGTATTTGATCTATACATATTTAGTATTATTATAATATTCTTTGAAATGCAAAGTTACAGCAAAAATATTGAAACACAAAAAATATAATGATTAAAATCATAGAAATATAGAGCTTATACTATTGACTACTCTGCAATATTCTTTGATTTCTGCTTACTTCTATAATTTTTGCCATCAGACTTTGGATTTTGAGAAAAAAGTAGTAAGTTTGCCATAACCATAATTACAATATCTCAAAAACCTGATAAAAAGATAATGAAAAAGACATTTATTTTAGGCCTTCTAGCATTAGTAGCGACCTCTTCTTTTGCACAGAATGCTCAAGAAGTTCTTGCTACAGCTCAGAAAGCAAACGCTTACTTTATGGCAAAATACGCCGACCCTACAACTCCTACTTTTGTTAAAAAAATTCGTCCAAGTAATTTATGGACTCGTGCGGTATATTATGAAGGTCTTATGGACCTCTACAGCATCGATAGCAACCAGAAATATATAGACTATACCGATACATGGGCTAATTTTCACAAATGGGGTCCAAGAAACGGCGTAAAAACTACGGATGCTGACGATCAATGTTGTGGACAAACATATATAGATCGCTATGTCCAGACGGGCAAGAAAAACAAATTCATGATTGAGAATATGATTAAAAACATGGATTTGCAGATAGCTTCAGGAAGACTTAATTATTGGACATGGATTGACGCTATCCAGATGGCTATGCCTCTATATGCCAAGATGTACAAAGTAACTGGAGACCGCAAATACATGGACTATGCTATGAAAGCATACAGATGGAGTCGAAACGAATGTGGAGATGGTCTTTTCAACACTAAGACAGGGCTATGGTATCGAGATGCTGACTATGTTCCCCCTTATAAAGAAGCTGACGGTAATGATTGTTACTGGAGTCGTGGTGACGGATGGGTTTATGCAGCATTAGTCAGAGTAATGAAAGAACTTGATCCAAAAGACCCATATTATAAAGAATTAAAAAAAGATTTCATAGCTATGAGCACTGGAATTTTAAAATGTCAACGTGAAGATGGATTTTGGAATGTAAGTCTTGTCAGCCCAACTACTTTTGGAGGCAAAGAACTTACAGGTACAGCTCTCTTTCTTTATGGCATGAGTTGGGGCATCCAAAAAGGTTTTCTAAAAGCAAAACTCTATCGCCCGGCAGCAGATAAAGCTTGGAATGCACTCGAAAAAGACTGCGTTCACACAGATGGCTTTTTAGGATGGGTTCAAGGCACAGGCAAAGACCCTTCTGCAGGTCAACCTCTATCCTATACAAAGGTACCTGATTTTGAGGACTATGGCACAGGATGCTTTTTACTTGGTGCAACTGAATATTACAAGTTATTGATATCAAGTAAATAAAAATAATTATTTATAAAAGGTCAGATTGTCATCTGACCTTTTTTTATAATCATTTATTAGTTAAACATTGCAAATTTTTATCGTTATACTAAACTTACTCTGTATTTTTGCGTCAAAATTTTGAAATTAATTATATCAATGAATAAAATGAAGAAGACATTTTTAGCAATGTTGATGATGATGGTAAGTATTTTATCAACATATGCACAAGCTGAAATCAAATTTGACAAGTTAACGAATAATTTCGGAAACTTTGAAGAGTCAAACCCTGTACAAAAGGCGACTTTCACTTTCACAAATATAGGTGACAAACCTTTAGTTATAAACCAAGCCATAGCTAGTTGCGGATGTACTGTACCTAACTACACAAAACAGCCTATAATGCCAGGACAAAAAGGTACAATCAGCGTAACTTATAATGGTAAAGGGAAATTTCCTGGCCATTTTAAGAAGACCATTACCGTTAGAACTAATGGAAAGGTAGAAATGACTCGTTTGTATATTGAAGGAAATATGACAGAGAAAAAGTAATCAAAAGATTATATAACAAGTATTTTCTACTATACCATAAAAGATTATAAATAAACAAACAGGCATGGCCAGCTTCACAGCTCGTCATGCCTTTCGTATAAAATTAACTCAAGTATAAAAAGAAAATTTGTTTGTATCTCATAGTCCATAGTCTTCAATCTCACTAAAGACCTATTCAGCAATTGAATATTTCTACTAAAATCAAAGACTTAAAAAATCAAGAAAAGTGCTAATCACACACATTTTACTAAATTCCAACTTAATAGTAGAATAAAGTATCCATTATTTCTTTTTTAATTTATTCAATCGCAAAGATAATTATATTTTCGTATAAAACAAAATAATTAGATTTTTTTTTGTTCACCACAACCATATATCACATTCTATTATGACATTTTCTCATTTTTTATAGTTACCTTTGCATACAAAACATCCTACAAATATGATTTTTTACTTTTCTGCTACAGGCAATAGTCGATGGGTAGCTATCCAACTTGCTGCTAAGACCAGAGAACGTCTCATTAATATTACAGATGCTCTTAAGGGCGACTGTACATATCCCTTAAGCGAAGATGAATCAATTGGTTTTATTTTTCCTGTTCATGGATGGAGAACTCCAAAAATCATAGATCAATTCATAGCACGACTCACTATTGATATCTCTGATAGAAATAGCAAAAAAGGAATTAAGCCCTACTGTTTCGTTCTACTGACTGCTGGGGATGAAATCGGTCAAACGCTTAATTATCTCCACAAAGATATCAAGCACAATTCGTCCCTCAATGCATTATATATCCAGGAAGTTGATGCCGCCTTTAATATCATCATGCCAGAATCATATATAGGATTACCAGGAATGAACATTGATACTACTGAAAATCAGCAAAAAAAATATAATAATGCCAAACTACAGCTTCAATCCATAGCAGAAGCTATCATAAAGCGACAAAAAGGGCATTTTTCATTAGTAAAAGGTCCCACTCCATGGCTATATTCCAAAGTACTTGGAGGCATTTTCAAACATGTTTTGGTAACTGATAAATATTTCAAAGTGGATGTAAACAAATGCATCAGATGTGGCATTTGCACTAATGTTTGTCCAGTTCACAATATCGAAGGTGGACATGGAAAAACTCCTACTTGGAAACACAATCAACAATGCCTAACCTGTTTTGCATGTTTTCATCACTGTCCTAAACACGCAATAGATTGGGGAAAAATGACACAGAACAAAGGACAATATTTCTTCAAATAGACTAAATCTCAATAAAATGGGAAAAATTATATTTTTACTATTAAGCATACTAACAACAATTCAAGTCTCTGCAGCTAAAGTTAATCCGACACCTGTGAAAGTAATGCAGAAAGATGGTACAATTCTGATTATTCAAGGTCATGGAGATGAGCATTTTCACTGGACTACTACTCTAGATGGAGTTATAGTATGCCAACAAAAAGATAGTTACTATATAGCAGAAATAGATGAACTAGGAAATATTTCTGCCTCAACTCTGTTAGCTCATAATTCTGAAGACAGAAATAGCAAGGAAAAGGAACTTATTGCGAAACAAAAGCAAGTATCCTTCAATAAGCCAAATCTATCATCAGTTTTGGCTAAATCGAATATAGGAAATGGCATTTCTAACATCAAATATTTTCCACATTTAGGATGTCCAAAAGCCCTTGTCATACTCGTAAACTTCCAAGATACAGTATTCCGTATAAACCAGCCCCAAGAAGCTTTCGATGAATATTTAAATAGCACAAATCAACTAACAGACTTTGGCAACTGGAATACAAAAAATAGTACTAGTGTCAAAGGCTATTTCGAAAATGTTAGTAACGGGCAATACTCACCAGAATTCGACGTTATTGGTCCCATTACAGTATCTAATAGCATAAGCTATTATAGCAATTCTGAAGAAAGCACTCTACTAAAAGAAGCCTGCCAACAAGTAGACAATCAAATTGACTTTTCACAATATGATTCCAATAATGATGGCGACGTGGATCTTGTTTTTTTGATATGTGCAGGATATTCTCAAAGTAACTCTAACAATAAGAACGACATCTATCCCAAAATTACAACGACAAGTAATCTAACATGCGATAATAAAAATATCAAATTGTATGGCCTAAGCAATGAATTGAATTTTTATCCTGGATTTAGAGAGCATTTTCCAAATGTACCTACCTACTGCATAAATGGCCTAGGTATTTTCGTTCATGAGTTTTCACATGCTCTTGGATTACCAGATATGTATTCAGAAAGTGAAAGTAAGCCAGGACTAGAGTATTGGGACCTGATGGATGGTGGTGAATACAATCATAATGGTACAGGATACTCTCCTACACCATACACACCCTGGGAAAAAGAAGTTATGGGATGGCAAAATATCTCTTACCTCAAGAACGACACCTCAATCATAACCCTACAACCAAATACAGAGGCCTACAAGATACAACAAGATGAGAATGCCAAACAATATGCTATCATCCAAAATATACAAAAAACAGGTTTATATACGAATATGCCAGGACATGGTATGCTTGTATATTTAGTAGATTATGAAGACACTGTAAATATCTTTGATTTTCCTAATAGAGGATACAAACCAAGATTAACCATATTACCAGCAGACGGCGAACTCATATCATTTTACGCTAAAGACCAAACGAATTACTATATAAGTATGGCTGGTGATCCTTTTCCTGGCACAAATAAAGTTACTCAAATAAGCAGTATAGCACTAAACGACGGAGTGGTTATCAGCAATCCCATGTATAAGATAACAGAGAACGCTAATGGCACTCTCACATTTAACTACTTAAAAGAAAATATCTCTACCGGAATAGATCAAGTAAACTATGATATTATCGAAAATAATGTAGTAGACAATAAAATCTACACAATTGATGGAAGATACCTAGGTAAATATGGAGATATCAAGTTAAAACCAGGAATTTATATTCTTAACAGACAAAAGATTATTATAAAATAAACAGAAATAACAAGATGAGAACAAGAACATCCACATGGTTTGAAACCAAGATCCGTTATGAGAAAATGATGGAAGACGGTATGCAGAAGAAAGTTACAGAACAATATGTAGTTGACGCTCTGAGCTTTACCGAAGCAGAAAGCAGCATTATAGATGAGATGTCTGTATATATCAGTGGCGAAATGGACATCACAGATATAAAGCATGCAACTTATGGCGAAATATTTTTTAGCGATGCTGATGCTGACGATAAATGGTACAAAGCCAAGCTACAGTTTATCACCATCGACGAGAAAACAGAAAAAGAAAAGAAATCAACTGTAACTTATCTAGTTCAGGCTAATTCTGTCAATGGAGCCATCAAGAATATTGATGAGGTTATGGGGGGTACAATGATTGACTACATTACATCAAGCATTCAGGAAACACAGATTATGGATGTGTTTGAACATCATGCTCCTAAGAAAAAAGAAGAAGTGAACGATGTACCAGAATATGAACAAAACAATACTACTGAACAAGTAGCAGAATAAAATAAAATATGCAAACAGACGTAGCAAAGAATTTGCACGAGGTGCTTGACAACCTGCCTCAGGACGTGCGCCTCGTTGCTATCAGTAAATATCATCCTAATGAATATATCGAAGCAGCCTATCAAGAAGGACAACGCATCTTCGGTGAAAGTCACGAACAAGAATTAGCCAAGAAAGTAGAAAGCCTTCCAAAAGATATAGAATGGCACTTTATAGGACACTTACAAACAAACAAAGTAAAATATATTGCGCCCTATATATCCATGATAGAAGCCGTAGATTCTTTTAAATTATTAAAAGAAATCAACAAGCAAGCTGCCAAACATGACAGGATCATCAACGTGCTTTTGGAGCTACATATAGCAGAAGAAGAAACCAAATACGGACTCACCCTAGATGACTGCCGAAACCTACTAGCCGAAGGAACATGGAAAGAACTGGAACACGTACAGATCTGTGGACTCATGATGATGGCAAGTAATACAGATGATACTCAGCTTATTGAGAATGAATTTGATATCGCAGCTAAATTCTTTGATGAAATAAAGCAAAAGTATTTTGCTAATGATAATCATTTCTGTGAACGAAGTTGGGGTATGAGTAATGATTACCAACTAGCCATTAAGCACCAATCCACCATGGTTCGTGTTGGCACGTTCATATTTGGACCAAGAATTTACTAAAATATGCATATTAATATCAAAGAGTAGCTTCAGAGCTACTCTTTTTGTTTTTATAATGAGAAAAACTTGATTTTATTCGACTGTATTTTTTTTTTTTAATACCTTTGCCAACTGATAATTAAAAATAACCGAAAAAAGATATGCCAGAAATATCAGTACGCGGAATAGAAATGCCAGAATCGCCTATCAGAAAATTGGCACCATTGGCAAACGCTGCTAAAGAACGCGGTATAAAAGTTTATCATTTAAATATCGGACAGCCAGACCTGCCTACTCCACAATGTGGCCTTGATGCTCTTAAGAACATTGACCGCAAAGTATTAGAGTATTCACCATCTCAAGGCTATCTTAGCTATCGAAAGAAATTGGTAAACTACTATAAGAAATTCAATATCAATGTAGCACCTGATGATATTATCATCACTTCAGGGGGTAGTGAGGCTGTGCTTTTTGCCTTCATGAGTTGTCTTAATCCTGGAGACGAAATCATTGTACCAGAACCTGCTTATGCTAACTATATGGCATTTGCCATTTCTGCAGGAGCTAAAATTCGCACCATTGCAACAAGCATTGATGAGGGGTTTGCATTACCAAAAGTTGAGAAATTTGAAGAATTGATTAATGAGCGCACTCGCGCTATCATGATATGTAATCCAAACAATCCTACAGGTTATCTCTATACCCGACGCGAAATGAACCAAATAAGAGATTTGGTAAAAAAATATGATTTATATCTATTTTCCGATGAGGTTTATCGCGAATATATCTATACAGGATCGCCATATATTTCTTGTATGCATTTAGAAGGTATTGAGAATAATGCAATACTTATTGACTCTGTATCAAAACGCTACTCTGAATGTGGTATTCGAGTAGGCGCTTTAATTACCAAAAATCCAGAAGTCAAACAGGCTGTCATGAAATTCTGCCAGGCACGCTTATCTCCACCTTTAATAGGTCAGATAGTAGCAGAAGCATCACTTAATGCTCCCGAAGAATACTATCGTGAAGTCTATGATGAATATGTAGAACGCAGAAAATGCCTGATTGATGGTCTAAACAGAATTCCGGGAGTTTACTCTCCAATTCCTATGGGCGCATTTTATACAGTAGCTAAACTTCCTGTAGACGATGCTGAAAAATTCTGCCGCTGGTGTTTAGAGAAATTTAGCTATGAAGGAGAAACAATTATGATGGCACCTGCAGCAGGTTTTTACACTACACCTGGCGCTGGTTTTAATCAGGTTCGTATGGCCTACGTACTCAAAAAGAAAGATTTACAACGTGCCTTATTTATTTTAGGCAAGGCTTTGGAAGCGTATCCTGGCCGAGTAAATGAATAAATTATAGAGGACAACAATAGAAATGAACTTATCATTATTTTTAGCGAGAAAAATATTCCTTGATAAAGGTGACAAACGTAAAGTATCACGACCTGCTATTCACATTGCAACAGCAGGTGTTGCTATTGGTTTGGCAGTAATGATTATTTCAGTTTGTGTTGTCCTCGGATTTAAACATACAATACGCGATAAAGTTATAGGATTTGGTAGTCATATACAAGTTGGTAATTTTCTTAGTTTGCAAAGCCAGGGTACGGAACAGTATCCTGTAGCGATGAATGATTCTATGATGAATGTTCTTAAACACATCAGTGGAATCAAGCATGTACAAAGATTTGCTTACAAGCAAGGATTACTCAAAACTAATAATGACTTTCTAGGAGTAAACTTTAAAGGTGTAGGACCTGAATGGGATTCAACATTTATTGCTAATAGTATGATAGAGGGTACTATCCCCCACTTTGACGATAAAGCAAGCCATAACAAGATTTTAGTGTCTAAAACTATGGCAGATAAACTGAATCTCAAATCCAATCAAAAAATTTTTGCATATTTTATTGATAATAATGGTGTTAGAGCACGTCGCTTTACAATCTGTGGCATCTACGAAACTAACCTTAAGAAATACGATCAGATAATGTGTTTCTGTGACCTATACACAGCAAGAAAATTAAATGGTTGGGAAGATGACCAAGTTAGCGGTGCAGAATTACAAGTTGAGAATTTCGAACAATTACCAATTGTTGCCAATCGTATTATTGGTAAAGTAAACAAAACCGTTGACCATTATGGAGAAACATATTCTAGCTCCACTATCAAGGAAATAAATCCTCAAATATTTGCTTGGTTGGGATTGATGGATTTAAATGTTTGGGTTATTCTTGGTCTCATGCTAGCTGTAGCCGGAATAACAATGATATCAGGACTACTTATCATCATTTTAGAACGTACCAATATGATAGGTATACTAAAAGCACTTGGCGCAAGAAACAAGACCATTCGCCATACATTTTTATGGATGTCTGTTTTTATTATAGGAAGAGGCTTACTGATAGGTAATATCATTGGTTTGGGACTCATTGTGCTACAGCAATACACAAACTTAATCAAATTAGATCCTCAAACATACTATGTAAGTACTGTTCCAGTAGAGTTTAATTGGCTATATATCGTACTTATCAATATAGCAACTATGCTAATATGCACCTTCATCCTTATAGCTCCAAGCTATGTAATCAGCAAGATTAACCCTGCTAAAAGTATGCATTACGAATAGACTTTTTACTATTCGCAGTATAAGAATACTATTTACACTTTTCGATTTTTCTCCTAAAATCGGCTTTTTTTCCGATTTAGAAAAAAAATTGCACATATTTTTTGGAAATGTGCCAAAGAAGGATTACCTTTGCACACAAAATATTTTTTTGTGCAATGGAACATATACCTAGCTTTAATTCATTAATTGAAAAAAGCATTAAAGATAATTGGAACAGAGATGCCTTGACAGACTTCAAAGGTAAAACACTTCAATTTCACGATGTTGCCCGCAAAATAGAAAAGACGCATATCATTTTTGAGAATATCGGTATTCAAAAAGGTGACAAAATTGCGTTATGCGGAAGAAATAGTGCAAATTGGGCAGTATTGTATCTTTCTACAATTACTTATGGAGCTGTTGTCGTTCCTATTCAACATGAATTCAAAGCAGAGCAAATTCATAATATAGTAAATCATAGTGAAGCGAAACTTCTCTATGTTGGCGATGTTGTAGCTACGCAAATTGATCCAGAAGAAATGCCTAATCTACAAGGTGTTATCTATTTGCCAGATTTTTCTATCATTAAATCACGTTCAGAGAGCCTGAACTATGCTCGAGAACATCTAAATGCTATGTTTGGTGAGAAATACCCAAAATATTTTCGTGCTGAACACGTGCATTATCATGTCGATGAAGCTGAAGAATTAGCATTAATCAACTACACTAGTGGTACAACAGGTTTTTCAAAGGGCGTAATGTTACCTTATCGCACCCTTTGGAGTAACATAGATTATTTGATGAACCATGTAGGAACTCATCTTCCTAAAAACTGCAATGTTTTGTCTATACTTCCAATGGCTCATATGTTTGGCTTGGCATTCGAATTTTTATTTGAGTTTATAGCAGGAAATCATATATTCTTTCTCACACGACTCCCTAGTCCTACAGTCATCCATGAGGCCTTCCAAGCTATCCATCCAGCCATCATCATCTCTGTACCGCTTATAGTGGACAAAATTGTCAGAAAAAAGATTTTCCCTAAAATACAGACCAATCGCATGCGACTGCTAATGAACATGCCTGTGGTGAAAAAGAAAATTAACGAAAAAATACTGGAACTTGTTAAAGAAGAATTTGGAGGTAATGCCTATGAAATCATTGTAGGTGGAGCAAGTCTAAATCCTGAAATTGAACAATTCCTTAAGAGCATCCACTACCCAATAACAGTAGGTTATGGTACAACAGAGACCGCGCCACTAATTACATTCAGCGATTGGCATGATTTTGTTTCAGGTAGCTGTGGTAGACCAGTAGACCATATGGAGGTTAAAATTAATAGTGAAGACCCAACAAACATACCAGGAGAACTTCTCACAAGAGGATTAAACGTGATGCAAGGCTATTATAAAAATCAAGAAGCTACAAAAGCAGCTCTTGATAAAGATGGATGGTATCATTCTGGTGATTTAGCCACTATGAGCGAAGATGGCCATGTATTTATTCGTGGAAGAATCAAAAATATGCTTCTTGGCTCAAATGGCCAAAATATTTATCCAGAAGAAATAGAAAATAAACTTAACTCTATGGCTATGGTAAATGAAAGTATCATTCTTCAAAAAGATGATCAGCTAGTAGGTTTAGTTCACCCAGATATGGAAGAAGCAAAACTTATGGGATTCACAGATGATGACCTAATAAACATTATGGAAGAAAACAGACAACAATTGAACAAAATGTTGCCTCCTTTCTGTAAAATATCAAATATACGCCTTCATGGTGAAGAATTTCAGAAGACTCCTAAAAAGAGTATAAAACGATATTTATATCAAGATACACTATAATTCCCTATCGTATCACCAACATAGTGAACAAAAGAGATAAAAATATATGGAAAATATAAACATTCCAAGTTTTAACGCCATGATAGAAAAGAGTATCATAGACCATTGGGATATGGATGCTTTAACAGATTATAAAGGCGTAACACTACAATATCACGACGTAGCGAGAAAAATAGAGAAATTACACATCATGTTTGAAAATAGTGGTGTGCAAAAGGGTGATAAAATAGCTCTCTGTGGGCGAAATAGCGCAAGTTGGGGAGCAGCATTTTTAGCAACATTAACATATGGCGCAATAGCAGTACCAATTCTCCACGAATTTACACCAGAACAAATTCACAATATCGTCAATCATAGCGACGCAAAACTGCTTTTTGTTGGTGATGTTGTAGCCACGCAGATTGATGCAACCAAAATGCCTGGCCTAGAAGGTATCATATATATTCCAGACTACTCGTTAGTGATATCACGAACTGATAAACTAACATATGCACGTGAACACCTGAACGAGATATTTGGACATAAATACCCAAAATATTTCCGCAAAGAGCATATTAGCTATTATAAAGAACAAAATCCTGATGAGCTAGCTTTAATTAACTATACAAGCGGTACTACCGGATTTTCAAAGGGAGTTATGATTCCTTACAGAGCACTTTGGAGCAATGCTGATTTTGCAGAATCCGTACTAGGTAAACAACTCAAGCAAGGTGACCCTGTTATTAGTATATTACCTATGGCTCACATGTATGGTATGGCTTTCGAATTTATTTTTGAATTCATAAAAGGCTGCCATATTTATTACCTCACTCGAATACCTAGTCCTGCAATTATTGCAGAAGCTTTTGGAAGCATCCAGCCTAAGATAATTATTGCAGTACCAATGATTATCGAGAAAATTATCCGCAAAAAGGTATTTCCTAAGATACAGAATAATAAAATGCGTATGTTGCTCCACATGCCTGTAATTAGTGGAAAAGTAAAGGAAAAAATTTGCGAACAGGTTACAAAAGCTTTTGGTGGACGATTTTATGAAATCATTCTTGGTGGAGCAGCCTTTAATCAAGAAATAGAAAGTTTCCTCAAGCAAATCAAGTTTAATTATACCGTAGGATATGGCGCAACAGAATGCGCACCTATTATTTGTTATGCCGACTACTCTACTTTCGTAAAAGGTAGTTGCGGACGAGCAGCTCTTCACATGAAGGTTAAAATAGACAGTAAGGATCCTGAAAATATTGCTGGGGAGATTTTAACAAAAGGCCCAAATGTCATGCTTGGCTACTATAAAAATGAAGAAGCTACTGCACAAGTTATAGATAAAGATGGGTGGTATCATACAGGAGACTTAGGTACTATGGATGGTGATGGTAATGTCTTTATTCGTGGACGTAGCAAAAATATGCTTTTAGGTTCTAACGGCCAAAATATATATCCTGAAGAAATAGAAGATAAACTCAATTCACTTGCTCTAGTAAACGAAAGTGTTGTCATTCAGGAAGGAGAAAAATTGGTAGGCTTAGTTCACCCCGATTTTGATGAAGCCAAAGCCATGAACTTTACCTCTGAAGATATCAAAAACATTATGGAGGAAGACAGAATTCAGCTCAATTCAATGATGCCAAATTACAGTAAAGTTTCTGAAATTCGCATCCATGATGAAGAATTTGAAAAGACACCAAAGCGCAGTATAAAACGTTATCTGTATCAAAAATAATTATTTAAACATAAAAAAGGATATAGTTAAGTTTAACTATATCCTTTTTCTATGCAGAATCAAATAACGTATTGACGCTTTGTAAACGTCTCATCAAGAATGATATCACCATTACGAAGTGAGCGAGCTAAATAACGAAACTTAAATCCATAATCCTTATAAATTTTAACTCCAGTATCATTCATTAAATTTTTACGCAACGCTTCTCTTATGCCTTTATGATTCTTACCTAGCATAACCTTATCATCTAACTTATTTCTAAAAGTATAATAATAAGTATAAGTGTGAGTTTCTTTATCAAATGTTACACTATCCATACGAGAATCTTCTCGATAAGGAGTAGGACAAAATCTCTTAGTATATAAAGCAGCCTCTTCCACTGCCCTATCCTCAATACTCTTCCTACACCCAACAAAAAGAAAGAACAAGGATGGAAAAGCTACTAAAACTGTAAATAAAAATAAATATTTCCTGATCATAGCTTCATTTTATACTGCAAAAATAAGAAAAATTTGTAAGACTCATTATTTAAGTAAAATCTTTTTGCTATCTTTGCATTAAAATAGGCAATATTTATTAATGGAGAATATCAATCAAATAAGAAACTTTTGCATTATCGCTCACATTGACCATGGTAAATCAACCATAGCCGATCGTCTTTTAGAGAAGACGAAGACTATCCAGATTACAGAAGGTCAAATGCTTGACGATATGGACTTGGAGAAAGAAAGAGGCATAACAATTAAAAGTCATGCCATTCAAATGGAATATAAGGCTAACGATGGACAAACCTATATTCTTAATCTTATCGATACTCCGGGACACGTAGACTTTTCTTATGAGGTTTCCCGTAGTATTGCGGCTTGCGAAGGAGCGATTCTCGTAGTAGATGCTTCACAAGGTGTACAAGCTCAAACCATTTCAAATCTATATATGGCTATCGAACATGACTTAGAAATTATCCCTGTCATGAATAAAATAGATATGCCATCAGCTATGCCTGATGAAGTAGAAGACGAAATTGTTGACTTGTTAGGTTGTGCGCCAGAAGATGTACTTCGTTGTTCAGGAAAGACTGGAGAAGGAATAGATGAAATTCTTGAAGCTGTAGTAACCCGAATACCTAGCCCAACTGGAAATCCAAACGCTCCTCTTCAGGCATTAATATTCGATTCTGTCTATAATTCTTTTAGAGGTATTATTGCCTACTTTAAGATAGTAAATGGAACACTTCATTCTGGTGATCATGTTAAATTCTTTAATACAGGCATGGACTATGATGCAGATGAAATAGGTGTATTAAAGATGGACATGATACCACGTAAAGAGCTATCATGTGGTGAAGTTGGCTATATTATTAGCGGTATCAAGAATGCACGCGAAGTAAAAGTAGGTGATACCATTACTCAAGTCACCAATCCATGTGAAAAAGCTATCGAAGGATTCCAAGAAGTTAAACCTATGGTGTTTGCTGGAGTATACCCTATTGACCCTTCTGATTATGAGAATTTAAGGGCTTCATTGGAAAAACTTCAACTCAATGATGCTTCTCTAACATTCTCACCTGAAAGTTCTGTTGCTCTTGGATTTGGATTTAGATGTGGCTTTTTGGGGTTGCTCCATATGGAAATTATCCAAGAACGTTTGGATAGAGAATTTAATATGGACGTCATAACAACAGTACCTAACGTATCATATATGGTATATGATAAACAAGGTAATGCAAAAGAAGTACATAACCCTTCTGGACTACCAGACCCAACCATGATTGATCATATTGAAGAACCATATATACGTGCTAGCATCATTACAAAAGCAGATTTCATTGGACCGATTATGAAATTATGCCTAGACAAACGAGGTGAATTGATTAATCAAACTTATACAACAGGTAACCGTGTAGAACTGACGTTTCTAATACCTTTAGGAGAAATCGTTATTGATTTTTACGACAAACTAAAAAGCATTAGTAAGGGATATGCTTCATTTGACTATCATATTGATAGTTTCAGACCATCCAAACTAGCAAAATTGGATATTCTTTTGAATGGAGAACCTGTCGATGCACTATCTACACTTACACATACAGACAATGCAACAACCCTTGGTCGAAGAATGTGTGAAAAATTGAAAGATTTGATACCAAGACAGCAGTTTGATATTGCTATTCAAGCCGCCATTGGTGCCAAAATTGTTGCTCGTGAAACTGTGAAACAGGTCCGTAAAGATGTAACAGCAAAATGTTATGGAGGTGACGTCAGCCGTAAACGTAAATTGCTTGAAAAACAGAAAAAAGGCAAGAAAAGAATGAAACAAATTGGAAATGTTGAAGTTCCACAGAAGGCATTCCTAGCAGTGTTGAAACTTGACGACTAGTTTTTCTAATACTCAAGATTGACAAAATATACCTTAACATAAAGGAGGATTAAAAATGAAAGAAATTGCCACTACAACTCGCGACATCGCTCGTGAACTTGCTAGAAAATACAGTACAATGACACATGAGGAACTAGATACCTTAGAAAGTATCTTAGTTCCTATGAAATTCGCTAAAGGCGAT
This sequence comes from Segatella bryantii, assembly GCF_022024215.1. Lineage (NCBI taxonomy): Bacteria > Pseudomonadati > Bacteroidota > Bacteroidia > Bacteroidales > Prevotellaceae > Segatella > Segatella bryantii. Next base: position 1,398,709 of record NZ_CP091798.1, read on the forward strand.
ATGATACTTAAAGAAGGTGATTTATGTGATAGTATATATTACATAGAAAAAGGACTCATTCGACAATTCTACTTTAAAAATGGAAAAGAAGTGACAGAACACTTAGGTGAAGATCATACCATTGTTATGTGTATAGAAAGCCTTTTTAAAGAAGAACCTACCCGACTTCAAGTTGAAGCTTTAGAACCAACTCTTATGTATGGCTTACCTAAAAAGCGATTAGAAGAAGAGGCTATACATAACACAAATATTCAGATGCTCTATCGAAAAATATTGGAAGAAAGCCTCATCATAAGTCAAGTACATGCTGATCTTGTAAGATTCGAGAGTGCACAAAATCGATATAAAAAAATGTGCAAACTTAGTCCTCAAGTAATATTACGTGCCCCTTTAGTATATATTGCCAATTATTTACAAATGACTCCAGAAACACTTAGTCGAGTTAGAGCAGCTTCACTACTAGATGATGAATAATTCAAAAAAGTAACTATAATGCAAAATAAAAAATGGATGCTAATCACATTTGATTAGCATCCATTTTTTTATTACTATAAAAGAAAACTAATTATTCAGCTTCTTCTACAGGCTTCATATTTGTATATACATTCTGTACATCATCAAACTCTTCAAGCTTCTCAACCATCTTATCGATAGTCTCACGCTGTTCGTCTGTAACATCCTTCAAATCTGTAGGAATGCGAGTAAATTCAGCACTAGTAATCTCAAAACCATTCTCTTCGAGATATTTCTGAATGCCACCAAAACTTGTAGGCTCACCATAAATCGTGATTTCCTGAGCTTCTTCATCCTCATCGAATTCATCATCAACACCAAGGTCAATCAACTCAAGAATCAACTCATCCATATCCAAATCGTCCTTCTTCTTAAAAGTGAATACACACTTATGATCAAAGAGGAAACTCAATGAACCTTGTGTACCAAGGTTACCATTAAACTTATTAAAGACAGAACGTACATCAGCAACTGTACGAGTTGTATTATCAGTCAATGTATCAACAAATACAGCGATACCGTGAGGACCATAACCTTCATATGGAACTTCCTTGTAATCGCTGGTATCCTTACCCATTGCATTTTTGATAGCACGAACAATATTGTCTTTAGGCATATTTTCACGCTTACAAGTAGCAATGATAGCACGGAGACGAGGATTGTTTTCTGGTTCTGGACCACCAGCCTTAACAGCAATAGCAATCTCCTTACCCAATTTCGTGAACGTACGGGCCATATGACCCCATCTTTTCAACTTAGTCGCTTTACGATATTCAAATGCTCTTCCCATTGGAATTATATTTTAAAAATTATTGTATATCAATATTTTAACGTAACTCTGCATTCAATTTACCAGTTAACTGAGTAATCAACTTCTTCATGATAGCATCAATTGCTTTATCATTCAAAGTCTTATTATCATCCTGAAGTATGAAATTAACAGCATAGCTCTTCTTACCCACAGGTAAGTTTTTACCCTCATACACATCGAAGAGTTCAACTGACTTCAATAATTTCTTTTCACACTGCTTCGCTATATTTTCTATATCCAAAAATTGTACATTTTTGTCTACTAACAAAGCCAAGTCACGGCTAACTGCAGGATACTTGCTGATTTCCTTGAACACAATTTTATTCTTGCGAATAGCCTTCATAACTGCATCCCAATTAATATCAGCATAATAAACGTCACTCTGTAAGCCAAATAACTTTTTAATCTTCAAGCTCAAAACACCGACTTCAGCAAGGATACGTCCACCTCTATTCTCATAACGTAAACCTTTTGAGAAAATATCATTATCACTAGCCTTAATAACGACAGCACCTGCAGACAAACCAACACGAGCGAAAATATTCTCTACATATGCTTTCATCTCGTAGATTGTTGAATCTTCATCAGCATGAGCCCAACTACCCTGAACACGCTTACCAGTCAACCACAAAGCTATATGACTCTCTTGAACGTAAGCGCTAATTGGACTATCTGCAGTCCATTTATCCTTATTATAGATATATGTATTTCCTACCTCAAAAAATTTTAAATTAGCGCGTTTACGATTCACATTACGAACGATACTCTCCAGACCTCCGAATAACATTGTCTGACGCATAACACCTAAATCTGAACTTAATGGATTCATGACCTTAACAGTGCTATCTTGAGTATAGACATTCATATTTAAATCTGAGTAATAAGAAGATTTACTCAAAGAATTATTTAAAATCTCATTAAAGCCACATCCAACTAACTGTTCACTTACCAAATTAGTTAATTTAGCCTTATGGTCTTCTTCCCCCTGAATCGTTAATGTACTATTTAATGTTGTTCCTATTTCAACATTATTATAACCATAAATACGCAAGATATCTTCAACTACATCACATGGTCGCTGAACATCAACACGATAAGCAGGGACATCTAGTCTAAGACCATTATCTCTTTCCTCTACGATCTTCATTTCCAGGCTAGTTACAATATTCTTAATTGTATCATGCCCTATAGCCTTACCTATAAGTTTATCTACGTAATCGTATTCCAAATCAACTGAGAAATCAGCAATCGGTTCAGGATATACATCCTTAATATTCATGCTCACTTTACCACCAGCTAATTCTTTAATCAAAATTGCTGCTTGTTTTAAAGCATATATTACTCCATTAGGATCAATACCACGCTCAAAACGATAACTAGCATCTGTACTTAAACCATGACGACGGGCACTCTTACGAATCCATGTTGGGTGGAAATATGCTGACTCTAATACAACATTCTTGGTTGTTTCATAAGTACCACTACCCTTGCCACCAAATACACCAGCAATACACATAGGCTCTTCGGCATTGCAAATGCTCAAATCTCTTTCACCAAGGATATGTTTTTCACCATCAAGAGTAACAAATTCTGTGCCTTCTGGCTGAGTACGAACAATAATTTTATGACCTTTGACCATATCTGCATCAAAGCAATGCATAGGCTGACCATAAGCCATCATAACGTAATTAGTAATATCAACTATATTGTTGATTGGTCGCAGTCCAATAACAGAAAGCTTATTTTTTAACCAATCTGGACTTTCTTTTACTTCACAATCAGCTATGCTTAAACATGCATAACGCTTACATGCCTCCGTATTTTCAATCTCGACATCTATTGGCATATTTTGATTGTCAACCTGAAATGCAGAACAATCAGGACGATGCAAAGAAGTTTTATAGCCGTTCTGTTTCAACCATGCATAAAGATCACGGGCAACACCATAATGAGATAACGCATCTGCACGATTAGCGGTAATATCTATTTCTATAATCCAGTCACTCTCTAAGTGATAATATTCTGCAGCAGGAGTACCTACAACTGCATCTTCTGGCAAAACGATGATTCCATCATGAGATGTACCTACACCGATCTCATCTTCTGCACAAATCATACCGAAACTATCTACACCACGAAGACGTCCCTTTTTGATTGTAAAGCTTTCTTCTCCATCATACAAGACACATCCAAGGTCAGCAACAATTACCTTCTGACCTGCAGCTACATTTGGAGCGCCACACACTATCTGCTGTGGCTCACCCTTACCAAGATCTACAGTTGTAATATGCAAATGATCTGAATTAGGATGATTTTCACAAGTTAAAACTTTACCAACAAAGAGGCCCTGAAGACCACCCTTAATAGACTGAACTTCTTCAAGTGAGTCAACTTCCAAGCCTGTAGAAGTCAGCGCGTCCGCAGTCTCCTGTGGGGTTAAGTCGAAATCGACATAATCTTTAAGCCATTTATAAGAAACTTTCATTATAATGATTTTTATTGTATACTCAAAAACTTTGCAAAAATACTATTTTTTTGGGACATATACAAAAAATACCTAAGAAATTGTAGGCATAGCTTTAAGCTATGCCTACAATAAATCTATCTATTAATTTTCTTCTAAAAAAGCTACCCAATAAAGTTCAAGAGGAATTCAACAGCTCCCTGAACCCCAAAATTTTTCACATCTAAAGCCAAGTCATAATTTCGTGCATCATACCAATTACATCCTGTAAACGTTTTCGTAAACAGTTCACGCGTATAATCATTATCAGCTATCAATTCCTTTGCTTTGATTTCATTTACGTTATATCGCTCCATAATCCGCTTAATTCTTACATCTTTTGGTGCATGAATAAACAATTTCAGACTATTTGATTCATCTCTGAAAATATCAAATCCGCACCTTCCGACAATTACACACGATTCTTGATAAGCAATTTCACGAATAGCCGCTTTTTGGGCCAAAAATAGCTGACGAGAAGTTATATTTTGAGCATCTACAAAATATTCATTCATACTCATGAAGTTTGAATAAAACTGAGCAAAATCTTCCCACCACGAAGGACGTCGGTTTTCGATAATACTAGCCTCTTCCGGTGTTATATTAAATTTATTAGCAACAGCTTCAACGATTTGTTTGTCTATAAATCTAACACCTAATTGCCTGGCAAGCTCTTCACCTATAGCATGGCCACCTGAGCCAAACTCTCTATTAATCGTTATAACAAATTTTTCGTTTTTATTCATGACATTGTATCTTTATTGGTTAACTGCTGTAAATATAGTAAAAAATATTGGAAGTTAGAGTACTAATATATATTTTTTCTTCAAAATCGTACATAATTTATAAATCAAAAAATGAGGCTCTTTTGTTTTTCTATAACAAAAGAGCCTCATTTACACTAGAATATTTAATGATTATAACGCTTTTAAATAAGCAGAGCAAGCCTCAGCGCATCGTTCTCCATCCACACCAGCACTTACGATTCCACCAGCATATCCAGCTCCTTCACCACAAGGGAATAGTCCTTTAATCCGAACGTGTTCTAAAGTTTCACGGTCTCTTAAAATTCTGACAGGAGAAGATGTCCTTGTTTCTGTCGCAATCATTACGGCCTCATTTGTAAGAAATCCATGGGCATGTTTTCCGAAAGTTTTAAAACCCTCTTGCAAACGTTTCACCACGAATTCAGGCATCCAAAAATGGAGAGGACTTGAAATAAGCCCTGGTGCATAACTAGATTTTGGCAAATCATATGACAATCGACCATTAACAAAATCTGCCATACGTTGAGCTGGAGCCGTCTGCTTCATATTACCCTGTAGCCAACAGTCTTTTTCTAGTTTTTCTTGGAACCGCATTAAACATAAAGGATCATCTCCCTCTACATCTTCTGGATGCATTTCAACCACCATACCAGAATTAGACCATGCAGTTCCTCGATTTGCAGGGCTCATACCATTGGTTACTAACTGCTGAGGTCCAGTAGCTGCAGGAATAACAAAACCACCAGGACACATACAAAAGCTATATACTCCACGCCCCTCTACTTGCGTTACAAATGAATACTCTGCAGCAGGGAGATATTTACCTCTACCATTTTTATTATGATATTGTATCTGATCGATTAAAAGAGAAGGATGTTCTAACCTTACACCAACAGCAATTCCTTTTGCTTCTATTTCTATTTTTGCTTCACTCAAATAGCGATAAACATCTCGAGCAGAATGGCCCGTGGCTAAAATAACAGGGCCACGAAATATCTTTTCTGCTTGAGTAACTAAATCCAAGGCTTCTACGCCTACGACTGATTTTTCTGCGCCATTCTGTTCTAAAATCAGTCTCACCATTTTAGTTTCAAAATGAACTTCACCACCACACTTCAAGATTGTGTTTCTCATATTTTCTATTACACGAGGTAATTTATCTGTACCAATATGAGGATGAGCATCAGACAATATTGAAGTAGAGGCACCATGCTGACAAAAGACATTGAGTATTTTTACTACATTACCTCGCTTTTTACTTCGAGTATACAATTTACCATCAGAATAAGCGCCGGCTCCGCCTTCTCCAAAACAATAATTGCTTTCCTCATCAACTTTCTGTGTTTTAGTTATCTTGGCCAAGTCCACTTTTCTTCTGCGTACATCCTTGCCTCTTTCCAAAACAATTGGCCGGAAGCCCAACTCTATCAAACGAAGTGCCGCAAAAAGGCCACCAGGCCCCTCACCTACAACTATAACCGGTGACGACGACTCAACATTAGGGTATTCTGTATGCTCATAAGCATCGTCTTGAGGATACTCATTGATATATACGCGCAAAGAAAGATTTACAAAGATTTGACGCTGACGTGCATCTATACTTCTTTTAAGAATTCGTACCTGATTCAGAGTACGAACATCTAATCCCTTCTCTTTAGAGATATATAACTTAATATTTTCCTCATTAGCTGCAACCTGAGGCAACACTCTAATTTGATATTCTTCAATCATATTACTTTATTTTAAACGCAAACTTACTCATTTTTTTTCAAAATACAGCACTTTCTACATAAGAAAGCGGTCTATTTAAAATAAATTTAAAAGAAGTTTGGACTTCTCAAAAAATATAGATAACTTTGCGGTCAGTGATTAATATGAGGTTATTTATTCACCTGAAGGGTTGTTGTCTGTGATAGATAGCAACTCTTTTTTTTAGCTATTTAAAAAAAGATATATTCGACCTTTATGATTACAATAATCTGCTTTTTCAAAAGTTTTACTTACAATTTTTTATATTTTTCTTGGTATAACCTTATAAAATTAGTACTTTTGCAAACGTACAGAGTTAGCAAACTATTGTTTGCATCGAAATTCGAAGAGAGAGAAACCCAGTAATCAATTTCGCCTCTGTTGTTAGGTAGGCGTCTTTGAGCGTTGGTTCTCTTTATTCTATTTCACTCATTTACAAAAATTATCCCCCCGTCCGTTTCGGGGCCGTTAATCTAAAAAAGTATGAAAGTATTAAAATTTGGCGGAACCTCAGTTGGATCCGTAGACAGTATTCTGAGTTTAAAGAATATTGTAGAAGCTGAAGCGAAAAAGCAATCAGTAGTAGTTGTTGTTAGTGCACTTGGTGGAATTACTGACCAATTGCTTTCTACATCACAATTAGCACTAAAACACAACGATCGTTGGAAAGATCAATTTGATGCCATGGTAGACCGTCATCATAAGATGATCGACACCATTATTACTGATACCAAAAAACGCGAAAATCTGTTTAACACAGTTGATCAGCTCTTTGAACAATTGAAGAGTATCTATTATGGTGTTTATCTGATACACGATTTAAGCCCTAAAACACAGAATGCCATTGTCAGCTATGGAGAACGTCTTTCTAGTAACATCGTAGCCAGTCTAATCAAAGGTGCTAAATGGTTTGATTCTCGTAATTTCATCAAAACGGAATGGAAGAATCACAAAAACATGTTAGATAGCGAACTGACGAACAAGTTAGTAAAAGATACATTTGAAGATCTTCCACGTATATCACTCGTTCCAGGATTTATTTCACGAGACAGAGATACTGATGAAATCACCAATTTAGGAAGAGGTGGCAGTGACTACACTGCAGCTATTATTGCAGCAGCTCTTGATGCTGAAGTTCTTGAAATATGGACAGATGTAGACGGCTTCATGACAGCTGACCCACGCATCATAAAAAACGCATATACAATTCCTGAGCTCAGTTATATAGAAGCAATGGAGCTTTGCAACTTTGGAGCTAAAGTCGTATATCCCCCAACGATATATCCTGTATGTGTGAAAAATATTCCTATCAGAATAAAGAACACATTCAACCCAGATAATCCAGGAACCATTATCTTAAATCATATCCAAGAAGATGATAAACTGATAAAAGGTATATCTTCTATAAATGGTGTAGCATTAATCACTGTTACCGGTTTGTCTATGGTTGGTGTCATAGGTGTCAATAGACGAATATTTACAGCTCTCACCAAAGAAGGAATATCTGTATTCCTAGTGAGCCAAGCTTCTTCTGAGAATTCTACTTCTGTAGGCGTAAAAGAAGAAGATGCTGATGCTGCAGTAGCAGTTCTTGACCATGAATTTGCTGCAGAAATAGAAGATGGCGCCATGTTCCCTATGCACGCAGAAAAAGGCCTTGCTACTGTAGCTATTGTCGGCGAAAAAATGAAACACACAGCAGGTATTGCAGGTAAACTCTTTGGCACCCTAGGCAGGAGTGGTATTAGTGTTATTGCTTGTGCCCAAGGTGCATCTGAAACGAATATTTCATTTGTTGTCAAGTCCGACGTTCTACGCAAAAGCTTGAACGTTCTCCATGATAGTTTTTTCCTTTCAGATTACAAAGTACTCAACCTATTTATCTGTGGCGTTGGTACAGTAGGAGGAAAACTAATAGAACAGATAAAAAAACAATACGAGGAACTAAAAGAGCGAAGTCGTCTAAAATTGAATGTTGTAGGTATTGCTTCATCACATAATGCAATTTACAATAGAGATGGTCTAAATTTGGATAACTTTAAGGCAGAACTCAAAAAGAGTGAAACGAGTTCACCGGAAAAACTTCGAGACCACATTATCGCCATGAATATTTTCAATTCGGTATTTGTAGATTGCACAGCATCTAAAGACGTGGCCGCTCTTTATCAAAGCCTCTTAGATCACAATGTGTCTGTAGTAGCAGCAAATAAAATTGCAGCATCTAGTGATTACACTAGCTATATTCGATTAAAAAACACAGCTCTATCTAGAGGCGTGAAATTCAGATTTGAAACAAATGTAGGAGCTGGGCTTCCTATTATTGGCACTATAAACGACTTACGTAACTCTGGTGACAAAATACTTAAGATTCAGGCAGTTTTAAGCGGAACATTAAACTATATTTTCAATAAAATATCTTCTGATTGTCCTTTCTCTGAAACTGTTCGCTTAGCCAAAGAAGAAGGATATGCAGAGCCTGATCCACGAGTTGACCTGAGCGGCACAGACGTAGTTCGCAAACTCGTTATACTGAGTCGCGAAGCTGGATACAAAGTGGAACAAGAAGATGTCGAAAAAAATCTATTTATTCCAAAAGAATATTTTGAGGGAAATGTCGAAAACTTTTGGAAGCGCCTTCCTGAATTAGATGCAGAATTCGAGGTCAAAAGAAAGAAACTTGAGGCTGAAAAGAAGCGTTGGAGATTCGTCGCTACTTTTGAAGGAGGCAAAACCAGTGTAGGTTTACAAGAAATAGACATGCGACATCCTTTCTATGATTTAGAAGGTTCAAACAATATTGTAATGTTGACCACAGAACGCTACAAAGAATTCCCTATGCTAATTCAAGGCTACGGAGCAGGAGCTAGCGTAACTGCTGCTGGTGTATTCGCAAATATCATGTCAATAGCCAATATATAAAAGGATTACCAAATGAAACATATTATTATTTTAGGTGATGGAATGTCTGATCACCCTGTAGAAAAACTTGGTGGTAAGACTTTACTTCAATATGCAAAAACTCCATATATGGATCTCCTTGCTAAAGAAGGAAAAACGGGAAGATTAATTACTGTCCCTGAAGGTTTTATGCCAGGTTCTGAGGTAGCAAACACGGCTATCATGGGCTACGATTTAAATAAGGTATACGAAGGAAGAGGTCCTTTGGAAGCTGCTTCTATCGGTTATGAAATGGCTCCAGAAGATATGGCTATCCGTTGTAACGTCATTTATTTGGAAGACGGGAAAATTATAACACACAATGGAGGTAACTTGTCTACAGAAGATGGAGACATTCTCATGAAATACTTAAATGAAAAACTTGGGAATGAACATGTGAAATTTATCACAGGTATACAATATCGTCACCTTCTCATTATAAAATACGCAAGTAAGCACATCGTATGTGCTCCTCCACACGATCACCCGAATGAAGAATGGAAACCTCTTCTTGTAAAAAGCGAGCCAGGATGGGAGGATGTACATGAGCCTATTATAGGATTAGATGGAAAACCTACAGGAGAAGTTCGTCTATCAGGTAAAGAAACTGCCGATCTTATAAATGACTTGATATTAAAAAGTCAACAATTACTGTCAGAACATCCATATAATAAGAATAAGGCAGCATCAGGAAAACGACAAGCTAACTCTATTTGGCCTTGGAGTGGCGGATATCGACCAAGCATGAAGACTTTAATGCAAATGTACCCTACCATAAAATCAGGTAGCGTTATCAGCGCAGTCGATCTTATACGTGGAATAGGACATTATGCTGGACTAGATATTATTAAAGTTCCAGGAGCAACCGGCTTGGCAGACACCAACTATGAAGGTAAAACAAAAGCTGCAATAGATGCTCTCAAAAAACAGGATTTTGTATATCTTCACCTTGAAGCTACGGACGAAGCTGGGCATGATGGCGATCTCGAATTAAAAATTAATGCCATACAATATCTTGATCATAGAGTTATTGAACCTATTTATAATGAAATAATGACCTGGAATGAACCCGTATGCATCGCTGTTCTTCCAGACCATCCTACACCCGTCGAAATACGAACTCATGTAAAAGAACCTGTACCATTTCTTATTTGGTACAAAGGAATACAAGCCGATATGGTACAACAGTATGACGAAGTTAGCTGTACAACCGGAGAATATGGCTTAATAGAATTACAACAATTTATGGACACATTTATGAAATACTAAACATATGAAATATTATAGCACCAACAAAAATGCAGAAACTGCTACCCTCCATGAGGCTGTAGTAAAAGGACTGGCACCAGACAAAGGTCTGTATATGCCAGAAATTATTAATAAATTACCAAAGGAATTTTACGACCACATTGAGGATTTATCATTCCAAGAAATAGCTTATAAGGTTGCAAATGCTTTTTTCGGTGAAGATGTTGAACCTGAAGCTCTGAAGAAAATCGTTTATGACACACTAGCATTTGATGTTCCTGCCGTAAAAGTAGAAGATAATATTTATTCTTTGGAACTTTTCCACGGCCCTACACTAGCATTTAAAGATGTAGGCGCAAGATTTATGGCTCGTCTCTTACAATATTTTGTAAAACAGGAAGGCGCAAAAGACATCAACGTACTTGTTGCGACTTCTGGAGATACAGGAAGTGCTGTTGCTAATGGCTTTCTTGGTGTAGACGGTATACATGTATATGTACTTTATCCTAAAGGAAAAGTAAGCAAAATTCAAGAAAGTCAGTTCACTACACTCGGACAGAATATCACAGCTCTCGAAGTAGACGGTGTGTTTGATGATTGTCAAGCATTGGTAAAAAAAGCCTTCATGGATAAAGAATTGAATAAACACATGAAACTGACTTCTGCTAACAGCATTAATGTAGCTAGATTCTTGCCACAGGCTTTCTATTATTTTTATGCTTATGCACAGCTTAAAAAAGCTAATATTTTAGAAAGAAACAATAAATCAAACTTAGTAGTTTGCGTTCCTTCCGGCAATTTTGGAAATATTTGTGCAGGACTATTTGGTTATAAAATGGGGCTACCTATTAAACGATTTATAGCTGCCAATAATGCCAATGATATTTTCTATAAGTATTTGAAAACAGGTGAATATAATCCAAAGCCATCTGTACAGACTCTTGCCAATGCCATGGATGTTGGTGACCCTTCAAATTTTGCTCGAATTTATGATTTATTCGATGGTAGCCACAAAGATATTACAAGCTTGATTAGTGGCGCGACATATACTGACGAACAGATTAAAGAAACAATGAACCAATGCTACAACGAAACTAAATATATACTTGATCCTCATGGGGCTTGTGGCTACAGGGCTCTTAAAGAAAACTTGGAACCTGGAGAAGTTGGTATATTCCTTGAAACTGCACACCCAGCTAAATTTAAAGAAAAAGTTGATGATATTATTAATCAAGACATCGACATTCCTACACGCTTAGCAGAATTCATGAAAGGTAAAAAGCAAAGCATTAATATGCCTAATGATTTTAACGCATTCAAATCATTCTTAATGAAAGCATAATTTCTACTCACTATTTTAGAAATAATATAACTTTCTTACAAACGATAAACCCGATAACATTTTGCGCTATCGGGTTTATTTTGTATATTTGCAAAAATAAATTCGACCAACAAAAACAAGTGAAAAGTAGAATATATAGCAGATGATTAGATTAAGTATTCGCCTATGGGCCGTCGTCATATTCTCAGTCATAAGCCTTAAAACATTCAGTCTGGAATATCAAGCAACACATACGCACTATTCAACTGCTGAAGGGCTTCCTAGCAATGCCATATCTGACATTGTACAAGATTCTTATGGATATATTTGGATTGGTACATGGAGTGGTCTAACACGCTATGATGGGTTTAATTTCACTAACTATACCACAGGCAAGAATAGTTGCATTCCGCATTTACACAACAGAATTTTAACACTTTCTCCAGACCTAGAAGGTAACATATGGATGCTAATGTATGATCATCGATTGTTTGTTCTGAACAGAAAAACAGATTGCATTCAGTCTGCATTTCTCAATAAACAAGATGGAGCCAATTTAAAATGTACTCATGAACTAACACTAATGGGACAAGATGGCTCTTACTATGCATTTATCCGAGGAAAAGGTATTTACCGTTTTTCTATGCTTGATGGCAAACTTTGTAATGAATTATACAAAATTGCTCATCTTGACATTACCAACATGGTTACTGATAACAATGGCAAATTATGGTTTAGTTCTGATAAAGGTTTGTTTTTGCTAGATTTAAAAACACATACTTTATCCAGACCAAACAACATCAAGGATAATAACATCAGTACCATGTTATTTCATCAAGGAAATATGTTTATTGGCACAAAGAAAGGACAAGTATTGCAATTCGATATTCATAAACCACAAAAGCTTATGAAAGAATACGATATGCATACTAAACTAAATATCACTTCATTATATGTAGACAAGCATGGATTACTATGGTTTACCACTACTGATCCTGGTATTTCGAATTATAATTTTCAAAGTGGCATCATCAAAAATTTCAATCAAGATGTTCCTGCGCCAGAAACTGATGTTAAAGGTGCCAAAATCTTTGAATTTGGTAACACCATGTGGATTAAAATGAATCACGGTGGCTTTGGATATTATGATAGGAACCTAGATCAAATCAACTATTTCCACAATAACCCAGCAAATTCTTGGGACCTTTCCAATACAGTTTCTACCTATAACGTAGTACCTGAAGGTGTATTATGGATTAGTACCATCCGTAGGGGTTTAGAACGACTTGAACTCATACATCGACGTATACACCGCTACTATCTTTTCCCTGGAAATAATGAATATGCAATAAATGAAACCCGAGCTATACTTTGGGACAAAGTAGGAAATCGCCTACTTGTTGGCAACAAAAAAGGTAATATCTACCAGGTTATGGCAGACGGTACTAAAAAACTCATACAATCACTCGGAGGGAGAATTTATGGTATGATGCAAGATCGTAAGGGACGAATTTGGATTTCAAATAAAGACAAAGGTCTCTTCATCTTAGGAAATAATAAACCTATTCTTACAGACAAAACATATACAACTGTTGAAGATCAAGATGGTGTAATTTGGATTGCCTCATATGGACAAGGAATCAAGGCTTATAAAAATGGAAAGTTTCTGCCTATAACGGGTCTATCAAATACCTATGAAAAGGCAAGAACTGTTTGTATGGCAGGAAATGGAGAAATATGGGCAGGAACCTCTGAAGGTATTCTCGTATTTCATAAAGCACATGGCAAATATATAGCAGCCCCACTCCCTGAGACACCAGACATAAATGGCCAGCTCTTCTCTGATGATATTATCGAAATTGCTCGAGACAAGAACAATAATATGTGGATTGCTACAAATGGTGGAGGTTTGGCTAAAGCTAAATATGTACCGGATTCCGCATTTTATCGCTTTGAGGTTTTGTCCGAAAAAAATGGACTACCTAGTAATGAGATTCATAGCATTACCTTTAGCCATTCTGGTGATGTTTGGTTCTCAAGCGATCAAAATATTTGCAGCTACAATCCTGAAAAAGACTTCTTGACCACTTATTCCATATCAGATGGTGTTGGTGAAGTAACTTGTAGTGAAGGGGGAGCTATCACTTTGCCTAATGGTAAAATGATATTTGGAACTCTTAACGGTTACTATTTGGTAGATTGTAATAAATTGGGTACCCCTTCTGGTAGTCAATTGAAATTAGCTATCACAGATTTCTATATCAACGATAAGCTCCAATCTCCTCGATTAACAAATACCTATGATTACTATATACCTGATAGCGGTGTAGTCGAACTGCCATCTCGAACAAGCGTTTTTTCATTTAGATTTGCTTCTTTAAATTATCAGTTACAACATCGTGTACATTATCTCTACAAACTAGAAGGGCATGATAAAGAATGGCATAATGCTCCAGAAGATAGAATGGTAAGCTTTAGTGACATTCCAGTTGGTACTTATAAATTCCGAGTACGCGCAGTATTACCATTTGCTTCTAAAGAACAATATGATGAAAAAGTTATAACAGTAATAGTGCCACCTTATTTTTTAGCATCTTCTATTGCCATTTGGATATATATTATCCTAACACTATCCGCCATCTTCGTCTTTTTCTGGTGGCGTAAGAAAATGGTAAAAGAGAATTTAGCAAAAATGCATATACTCAAAATTGGCCCTGACGAAATTGCTTTTCAACATACAGAAGATTACGATTTTGTCAAAGCTCAACTTGACTGGCTTGAACAGCATTACTCTGAAAGTGGTCTTAAAATAGAAGATATGGTACTACAAAGTCATCTTAGCCGTACCAGCTATTATAACCAGGTAAAGAGTCTTACTGGCCTTAGCCCTAAGGAATTTATCAGTGATTTTAGACTAAAAAAAGCATGTATGTATCTAGAAGGAGATAATTGCACAATTGCAGAAGTCGCATATCGATGCGGATTCAATGATCCTGTATATTTTACTAGAATTTTTAAAAATAAAATCGGAATAACTCCTAGTAAATATCGTGATGAAAAACAAGAAAAGAAATCATCCGATCAAAATGAAACAGGAAAAGAATCTAACTAAGAATAAAAGGTCATTATTATTTGTCTATTTTTCGAAAAAATTATCCAAAAATTCCGTTTTTTTTTAAAAAAAGCGTACAAAATTTGTAATATAAAAAGATTTTTATTAATTTTGAAATAGAAAACAAAAATAGATTGAAGTTTTACATATAATTCTACTTGAAGCATTTCCCGAAAGTGATTTTAGGAATGTTTCAAAATTCGCTTAAATTTCTTAATTAACACAAATTACCTCTAAGAAAATTTTTTCCTGAACATAAGTTTAGGAAGTAAAATTGAAAAGGATGCGGACCTATATGGGCAAGCATCCTTTTCATTTTATATACATTACCTAAATTATCAAGCAATATAAGTATTTCATAATAGAGCATAAGAATGTTATCAAAGCACTGAATTTTGTCACAACAATAATAGTCGAACTACTGCAGATTTTCTTTACAGTCTGTTAGATTATCTGTAAAATAAACTATCAAGAAATGTAGCCAACAGGAATCGTCACATCACTTGAAAATTTCAAATTTTATCCTATCCATTTGATATTTTGTAATAACCCCCTACCCTCACTTCCAGCAAAAACATAACTGGTGATGAGTAAAAACATACAGCTGAGCAGATAAACACTATGACTTCACTGCATAAATACGATGTTTTTAAGTCAAAAACACTATATTTCTACCATGCATTTATCAAATCAGCGAAGCAATATACTGATTTTCAATCAAATATAGCAAAAAATAGAACTTTCGTTTTGGAGATATTATAGCATGTCCATCATAAATAATCAAACCATGAGACGACTTATGCATCAAAATTCAAATACAACTGACAAACTTAAGCAAAATATAAATAATAAATTGCAAGAATAACAGCAAAAGCTATAATTCCAATTATCGTTTTAAAAAGACATGTTGTAACTTTCTTAACAATCAAAAAGCCAACAACAACGACAAGTAAAGCTACTATATAAAAAGAAAAATTATTCATAATAAAAAAGGATAATTATCATTTTTGTCCATCATGCTACTATTTGAACAGATGACGGAAATTACCAGGAATTGGGGTTTCAAACTCTAATCGTTTATGAGTTACAGGATGCACAAAACATAAAACATAAGCATGAAGGCACAATCTACCAAGTGGATTGTCACCATTGCCATATTTTATATCACCACAAACAGGATGTCCCATATCTGCCGTATGTACACGAATTTGATTTTTTCGTCCCGTTTCCAACTTAAATTCAACTAAACTATGATTTGGAGTTCTATCTAACACACGAAAATGAGTGACAGCATATTTACCACCATTATCAACTGGACTAGAGAAAGTAATATAAGCCCTATTATCTTTCAGCCAATTTGCCACCGTACCTTCATCCTCTCGCATTTCACCAGAAACCACTGCTACATAGCGACGATCATATACAGTATTATGCCAATCTTCCTCAAGTGACAACTCTGTTTTTTTGTCTTTCGCATAAATCATCAAGCCACTTGTATCTCGATCGAGCCTATGAACTACATGAGCTTGGCAATGCTGACGAGTTTCATTAAAATACTGGTCAAGTACAGTCTTACAATTCAGTGAAGAATGTCCAGCCGCCATCGACAAGATACCAGCATTTTTCTCAATAACTACCAAGTATTGATCTTCATAGACAATTTTCATCCACTTACTCTTAAAAGCATTATTACGCTTATTTTTACTGATATGGATTTTCATACCAGGTTTAAGCGGGTAATCAAATTTGGTTATTACCTTTGATCCCACGCGAATGCCATGATTTTGTAGTGTTGCCTTAATTTTACTTTTACTCTCCCCTTTTACATTCTCAAGAAGCCATTCCAAAAGTAAAGCAGGCTTATCAACCGTGTAATGTGCATAGTCGTTAGAACGACCATATTGTGTATAATTCTTCATTTCGGTGCAAAGTTACAAAAAAAAATAGTATCTTTGCACCCAATTATTATATAATAAGGTAAAAACAATAAAATGATAACAGTTACAAATCTTGCAATCCAGTTTGGAAAAAGAGTTCTTTACAAAGATGTAAATCTAAAATTTACACATGGCAACATCTATGGCGTAATCGGTGCAAACGGTGCCGGAAAATCAACTTTACTTCGCGCTATAAGTGGAGAATTAGAGCCAAACAAAGGTACTATAGAGCTCGGACCTGGAGAACGCTTGTCTGTATTGGAACAGGATCACTTTAAATATGATGCATATCGCGTACTCGATACCGTTTTGATGGGTCACGAACCTTTATGGAAGAACATGAAGGAAAGAGAGGAGCTTTATTCAAAAGCTGAAATGACAGAAGAAGATGGAACACGTGCTGCAGAGCTTGAAGAAAAATTTGCAGAGATGAATGGATGGGAAGCAGAAAGTGATGCTGCTCAAATGCTCCAAAATCTTGGTGTCGAAGAAAAATATCATAACATGCAGATGTCTGATCTCAGCAACAACCAGAAAGTTCGTGTTATTCTTGCTAAAGCTCTTTTTGGTAACCCTGAGAATCTTTTGCTAGATGAGCCTACTAACGACCTTGACCTTGATACAGTAGAATGGCTAGAAGACTATCTTGGAAATATAGAACAGACCGTATTGGTAGTAAGTCACGACCGTCACTTTCTTGATGCTGTAAGTACACAGACTGTCGACATCGACTTCGGTAAAGTTACATTATTTGCAGGTAACTACAGTTTCTGGTATGAAAGTAGTCAGTTAGCCTTACGTCAGGCACAAAATCAGAAGTTGAAAGCTGAAGAAAAGAAAAAGCAGCTAGAAGAGTTTATCCGCCGTTTCTCTGCCAATGTTGCCAAAAGTCGTCAGACAACATCTCGTAAAAAAATGTTGTCTAAACTTAATATCGAAGAAATCAAGCCTTCAAGCCGTAAATATCCAGGAATCATATTCCAAATGGATCGCGAACCAGGTAACCAAATTCTACAGGTAGACAATCTGAAAGCAGTAGATGAAGACGGAACGGTTCTCTTTGATCATGTAAACTTTACTGTTGAAAAGGATCAAAAGATAGTATTCCTCAGCCATAATCCTAAAGCTATGACTGCACTTTTTGAAATTATCAACGGTAATCGAAAAGCAGATGCAGGTGAATACAAATGGGGTGTAACTATTACAACAGCTTATCTTCCTGTCGACAATACAAAATTCTTTGATAGTGACAAAAACTTGGTAGAATGGCTCAGTCAATATGGCCCAGGAAACGAAGTTGCTATGAAAGCATACCTAGGAAGAATGTTATTCCGTCAAGAAGAAGTTGAGAAGAAAGTAAATGTTCTTTCCGGAGGTGAAAAGATGAGATGTATGATTGCACGTATGCAACTTCAAAATGCGAACTGTCTTATCCTCGATACTCCTACTAACCACCTTGACTTGGAAAGTATACAAGCTTTCAATAACAACTTGGTATCATTTAAAGGTAATGTTCTTTTCAGTTCTCATGACCACGAATTTATTGAGACTGTGGCTAATCGTATAATTGAATTAACTCCAAATGGTACTATCGACAAAATGATGAGTTACGATGAGTATATCTATGATGAGGATATTAAAGCTCTAAAAACTCAAATGTACAATAATTAATATTGGCATACTATTTGCTTCATAATATACAAAAGAAATTATAATTATGGCAAAAGAAAAGAAAATTAAAGTCGAAGACGGCAACAATAAGCCTGAGGAAGAAATAAAGGATGAAGCCCAGCAGCAGAATCCTGAAACTGACAAAGAGGATAATACTGACAAAAAGGCAGAAGACTCTAATAAAAATGAGGAAACAACTGACAATACTGAAGAAAAGGATCCTCTGGAAGTAGCACAAGCTGAAATAGCTGAACTCAAAGATAAATATTTGCGCTCTGTTGCAGAATTTGATAATTATCGTAAACGCACACTGAAAGAAAAGGCTGAATTAATCCTTAACGGTGGCGAAAAGACTATTTCTGCTATTCTTCCAATTCTTGATGATTTTGAACGTGCTATCGCTGATAAAAACGAAGATGCCAAAGCTATTAAAGAAGGATTTGAACTTATATACAAAAAGTTCAACAAAACTTTAGAAGGTATGGGTGTTAAGAAAATCGAGACTACAGACCAAGATTTCAACACTGAATACCACGAAGCAATAGCTATGGTACCAGGTATGGGTGATGATAAAAAAGGTAAGATTATAGACTGTGTAGAAGCAGGTTATACTCTGAATGATAAAGTGATTCGTCATGCCAAAGTTGCAGTTGGTCAGTAATTTTCAAGAAAAAAATATTCTAAAGAATAAATGGCACAGAAAAGAGATTACTACGAAGTATTAGGTGTTGACAGAAATGCTTCGCAAGATGAAATCAAGAAAGCCTATAGAAAAATAGCCATCAAGTATCATCCTGATCGTAATCCAGGAAATGCTGAAGCTGAAGAAAAATTCAAAGAAGCAGCAGAAGCTTATGGCGTACTTCAAGATGAAGAAAAACGTCGTCAATATGATCAGTTCGGATTTGATGGTCCGCAGGCTGGTGGCTTTGGAGGTGCTGGCATGGATATGTCGGATATCTTCTCTATGTTTGGCGATATTTTCGGTGGTGGTGGCTTTGGTGGCTTTGGAGGCAGAAGCCAAGGTCATACCCAAGCACGATTCCGCGGTTCTGATCTCAGATTAAAAGTAAAACTATCATTAAGTGAGATTCAAACAGGTGTAACCAAAAAATTCAAACTTCGTAAAGATATTACTTGTGAACATTGTCACGGTACAGGTGCTGAAGGAGGATCTCAACCAGAGACATGTCCAACTTGTCATGGTAGTGGTGTTACTGTAAAGACTGTTCGTACAATGTTGGGAATGATGCAAACACAAGCAGAATGCCCTACTTGTCATGGAGAAGGAACCGTTATTACTCATAAATGCTCTGCCTGTCACGGAGAAGGAGTCGTAAAAGGTGAAGAAGTTGTCGAAATCAAGATTCCTGCAGGCGTGTCACAAGGCATGGTAGTCAATGTTCCTGGTAAAGGTAATGCAGGAAAACATAATGGCGTACCTGGAAATATCCAAGTATTCATCGAGGAAGAACCAAACGATGTATTTGTACGTGATGGAAATGATGTCATTTACAATTTGTTATTAGATTTTCCAACTGCAGCACTAGGAGGCGAAGCTAAAATTCCAACTATTGACAACAAAACTGTTACCATAAATATAGAACCTGGTACTCAACCAGGCAAGACTCTACGCCTTAGAGGAAAAGGTCTACCTGCTGTACAAGGCTACGGGAATGGAACTGGTGATTTAGTTGTGAATATAAGTGTATTCGTTCCAAAGACATTAACAAAAGAAGAACGTAAAGCTATTGAAGATCTTCGCGATAGCGAAAATTTTAAGGGAGATCATTCTACCAAACAGACTATCTTCCAAAAATTCAGAAATTATTTCAATTAATTGATTAATAGGAACCCACGAATCATAAAAGGTTCGTGGGTTTATTATAAAAACACTATGAACTATCTTGAAACCGTAGAATACCTATTTAATAGTACCCCTGTCTTCGAAAAAATTGGAGCCGGTGCCTATAAAGAAGGATTATCTAACACTCATCTTTTAGATGAACACTTTGGACATCCACATCAAAACTTTAAGACAATCCATATAGCAGGAACAAATGGAAAAGGTTCATGTTCTCATACGCTAGCATCAATTCTTCAAGAACAAGGATATCGAGTAGGATTATATACATCTCCACATCTTATAGATTTTAGGGAGAGAATTCGTATTAATGGTCAATGTATATCCGAAGACTATGTAATAAACTTTGTTGCAGAACATTCTAATTTCTTTGAACCATTACATCCTTCTTTTTTCGAATTGACAACAGCTATGGCATTCAAATACTTTGCCGATCAAAAAGTTGATATAGCTGTTATTGAAGTAGGCTTAGGCGGCAGACTAGATTGTACTAATATTATTACCCCTATATTGAGTATTATTACAAATATCAGCAAAGACCATACGCAATTTTTAGGGAACACTCTAGCTCAAATCGCTACAGAAAAAGCTGGAATTATAAAAAAATCCACACCTGTAGTCATCGGAGAAAGCATTCCTGAAACAAAAACTGTATTCGAAAATATAGCAAAAGAGAAGAATGCACCTATCATATTTTCAGAAGATAACATACAATTTGATGATTATAATTTTCCTATAAATGGGGGGATAGACTATATCACCAAGGACTACGGGAGTATTCATAGTGAACTATCAGGAGCATACCAGATCAAGAATACAAACACCATTCTCAACGCAATTCATATTTTAGAAGATCAAGGCCTTATAAAGAACAAATCGGCGATCAAAAATGGGTTTGCTAAAGTCTGTAAAAATACAGGACTTATGGGAAGATGGCAAAAGCTCCAAAAAAAGCCATTAGTTATCTGTGACACTGGACATAATCCAGGAGGATGGCAATATCTTAGCACACAAATTAAGAACCAAAAAAACAAAGTCAAACGTATTGTATTTGGCATGGTAGACGACAAAGACGTTGACACCGTCATGGAAATGCTACCTCAAGAAGCAATTTACTATTGGACTCAATGCAGCTCACACCGAGCTATTCCTGTAGAAAAGCTAGCAGATATAGCTAAAACTCACCATTTATCAGGTAAATGCTACTCTAGTGTAGTACAAGCATATAACTCAGTCCTAGAAGATGCTGATAACGAAGATTTCATTTTCATAGGCGGTAGTAGCTACGTAGTTGCTGACTTACTCTGTTACTTACAACAGAAAAAATAAGGTGAATACCAATTGATTCTTTTTAAAACTTTGAATCAATTGGTATTCATTTTTTATCACTAAAAATTTGGAAGAACCACTATTTTTTCGTTACTTTGCAAGAAACAATCAATTTAATAGAGTCTAACAAACTTAATTATAGCGACTAAAAACTTATAAATATTATGAGCATTACAGAAAATGAAACAATCTGTGGTCTGAAGTACCAAGACTTCCAGACCACTATTCATGGCAAAAAAACAGATCTTTATATCTTGAAAAACAGCAAAGGCCATGCTGTTGCAGTTACAAACTTCGGCGGTGCCATCGTTGCAATTATGGTCCCTGATAGAAATGGTAACCTAGCTAATGTTATTCAAGGTCACGACAACATACAAGATGTCGTAAATTCACCAGAAGGTTATCTTTCAAGACTTATCGGCCGCTTCGGTAATCGTATATGTAAGGGAAAATTCACATTAAATGGCAAAGAATATCAACTTGCAACTAATGATGGCCCTAATCATCTTCATGGAGGTAACAAAGGTTATAATGTACGTGTATGGGATGCACATCCTATGGGTGAACAAAGTGTAGCTCTTAACCTTGTAAGTGCATATGGAGAAGAAGGTTTTACTGGTGAAGTTAAAATCACAGTAGAATACACATTCACAGACAATGACGAACTCATTATCGAGTATTTAGCAACAACTAACAAGAAGACCATCATCAACTTAACCAATCATGGTTTCTTCTCACTTCAAGGAATCGCTAATCCTACACCTACTATTGATAATCAGCTTTGTGAAATTAATGCGGATTTTTATCTTCCAATTGACAACACAAGCATTCCTACTGGAGAAATTAGAAAAGTAGAAGGAACACCATTCGATTTCCGTACACCAAAAGCCTTTGGTGTAGACATTAATGCTGATAATGAGCAAATAAAAAACGGCAGCGGTTTCGACCACAACTATGTGCTTAACAAAAAAGAAGAAGGCGAATTAAGTTTCGCAGCTAGAATTACAGATCCAGGAAGTGGAAGAACCATGGAAGTATATACTACAGAACCAGGCTTGCAGCTCTACACTGGTAATTTCTTGGCAGGCATTAAAGGGCAACATGGTGCAACCTTCCCACGCCGATCTGCTGTTTGCCTTGAAGCTCAACATTTCCCAGATACTCCAAATAGACCATATTTCCCATCTGTAGTACTTAAACCTGGTGAAAGATACAAACAAAAAACAATCTATAAATTTGGTGTTGTAGAATAAATATCCTAAAACCATGATAGCCCCCCACCATTAATATAAATGGAGAGGGGTTAACATTGTCTTGTAGAAGACCTAATTACTACCAATAATAAAAATAAAATTAATTATAATGTCAAACTCACAACAAAAGAACGGAAGTATCATTGCCATCATAACAATGTTCTTCCTTTATGCAATGATATCCTTTGTAACCAATCTCGGTGCTCCTATTGGCGTCATTTGGAAAAATCAACCTGAAATTGGAGGTAGCAACGTATTAGGTATCATGGGCAACTTCATGAACTTTTTTGCTTATCTCTTTATGGGTATACCTGCTGGTAAAATGCTTACAAATCTAGGCTACAAGCGTTCTGCACTTATTGGTATAGCCGTAGGATTCATTGGTGTTCTTATCCAATTCTGCTCAGGACTTAGTTCTGGTATTCCAGGCTTTTGTATTTACCTTTTTGGAGCCTTTGTATCTGGTTTTTCTGTATGCATTCTCAATACAGTTGTAAATCCAATGCTTAACTTACTTGGTGGTGGCGGTAACCGTGGAAACCAATTGAACCTGATTGGCGGTACTCTAAACTCATTATCAGGAACCATGACACCTATGCTTGTTGGTGCACTTATTGGAACTGTAACATCAGCCACCAAAATGGCAGATGTTAACCTTGTAATGTATATAGCCATGACTGTTTTTGCATGTGCATTCATTATCCTTCTCTTTATACCTATTCAAGATCCAGAAATGGGTAAAGTTACAGCCGAAACAAAATTCGAACACTCACCATGGAGTTTCCGTCACTGTACTTTGGGTGTTATTGCAATTTTCGTTTACGTGGGAGTTGAAGTTGGTATACCAGGTGGCCTTAACTTTTATCTCAGTGATCAAACTGTAAATGGTGCTTGGGTAAATCCCGAATCAGTAACTAATGCAGCCACAATTGGAGGAGCTGTTGCTGCAATGTATTGGCTACTCATGCTTATTGGACGTTTTATTGCAGGTTTCATCGCAGGTAAAGTTTCTTCTCGCACATTGATGCTTTGCACTACTGCTACAGCTATGGTTCTTATTCTTGCTGCAATTTTTACTCCAAAATCAATTACTGTAAATATGCCTATCTTCGATATCATGAAAAGTGAACTCAACTTCGTCATGGTACCTATGAGCGCACTTCTTTTGGTCTTGGTAGGTCTTTGCACTTCTGTTATGTGGGCCTCAATTTTTAATCTAGCTACTGAAGGACTTGGAAAATACACAGCACAAGCATCTGGCATCTTCATGATGATGGTTGTTGGTGGTGGTGTTATCCCAGTAATTCAGAATTTCTTTGCTGATAAAATTGGATACATGCCAAGTTACTTTGTATATCTTGCAGCAGTAGCTTATATGTTCTACTATGCACTTGTTGGTTGCAAAAATGTAAATAAAAATATTCCTGTAGATTAAAACTAGTCAATAAGAAAATAAAAATACAAATTTAACCTAAAAACTATGGATATAGAAATTGTAAGAAGTCGTTTCATCAAACACTTTGACGGAAAAACTGGTAACATTTATATGAGTCCAGGTCGTATCAACCTTATTGGTGAACACACCGATTATAATGGTGGTTTCGTATTTCCTGGCGCAGTAGATAAAGGTATCATGGCTGAGGTCAGACCAAATGATACAGATACAGTAATGCTCTATTCTATAGATTTGAAAGATCGAGTAGAATTTAAAGTAAATGATCCTGAAGGTCCAAAAGCTACATGGGCACGATATATTTATGGTATTGTACAGGAAATGAAGAAGTTAGGCGTTGATGTTAAAGGATTTAACGCTGCCTTTTATGGTGATGTACCTCTCGGAGCTGGTATGAGTTCGTCAGCAGCATTAGAGAGTTGTTTCGCTTTTGCATTAAGTGACCTTTTCGCTGGCGGTAAAATCTCTAAATGGGACTTAGCACTTGCCGGTCAGGCTACAGAGCATAAATATATTGGTGTAAACTGCGGTATCATGGATCAGTTTGCAAGTGTATTTGGTCAAGAAGGCAAATTAATCCGCTTGGATTGTAGAAGCAGAGAATATGCATATTATCCTTTCAATCCTCAAGGCTATAAACTTGTTTTACTTGACTCTAAAGTAAAACACGAACTAAAAGGTTCTCCATATAATGATCGACGTAACAGTTGCGAAAATGTAGTAAAACATATAGCAGCTAAACATCCTGAAGCTAAATTTGAAACCCTTCGTGACTGTACTTGGGAACAACTTGAGGAAGTTCGTCAAGAAGTAGGTGAAGAGGATTACACAAGAGCACACTTCGTTCTAGGCGAAAAAGACCGTGTTTTAGCTGTATGTGATGCTCTTGAAAAGGGTGATTACGAAACAGTAGGACAAAAAATGTTTGAAACACATTATGGACTTAGCAAAGAGTATGAAGTTAGTTGTGAAGAACTAGACTTCTTAAATGATATTGCAAAAGAAAATGGTGTAACAGGAAGCCGTATCATGGGTGGAGGATTTGGTGGTTGTACCATCAATCTCGTTAAAGATGATATCTATGATACTTTCATTGCTGATGCGAAGAAACGATTCAACGAGAAATATGGACACGAGCCAGCTGTCATCGATGTTATCATCTCCGAAGGTTCACACAAAGTTTGCTAAATCATATATCTAAACATACAAAGCCTGCAGTCTATTTGATTGCGGGCTTTTTTGCTTAAAAGTGTTAAAAAGACACTTCGTAAATAAAATAATAGACTAGAACAGATACAACTTAGCCACAAAAGTGCTAATTTTACACCCATAATTTATAATAACACCTAATAACCCATTAAGGAATATGAAAAACTTGAATAAAAAAATCATGGGTATCGGAATGACCTCATTAGTATTGTTGTCATGTACTGGTACCAGACCAGGAAGCATAACTGCATCTGGCCTTAATCCCGAAGATTTCGATTCAACCATTAACGGTAAACGTACACAACTTATTCAATTAGCCAATCACAGCGGCATGGAAGTTTGTCTTACCAATTATGGTGGACGAGTTGTTAGCATCACCGTCCCTGACAAAAATGGTGATCCAACAGATGTTGTTTGTTGTTATGACAATATACATCAATTCGCAGACACACTAAACTCTCCATCAGATTATGGAAGTTCGGTCGGTAGATATGCAAACCGTATCAAAGATGCAAAAATTATTGTATCAGGCAAAGAATATAAATTACGCCCGAATGATAATGGAAATTGTCTTCATGGCGGAGGAAACACTGGCTGGATCAATAAAGTATATGACATCGTTGAGAAAACTGACTCTTCAGTTACATTTGCTATTACATCACCAGATGGAGATAATGGTTTCCCAGGAACTGTAAAAGCAACAGCCACTTATATTGTCAGAAATAATAACTCCCTTGACATCACTTTTAAAGCAACTACCGACAAAGAAACTGTGATTAATATGACAAATCACAACTACTTCAATCTTAATGGTGATCCTTCTAAAGAAGGCACAAACCAAGTGATGTACATTAATGCAGATAAATTTACCCCTTCAGATAGCCTATATATCCCAACAGGTGAAATCAAGGATGTAACAGGTACCCCTATGGATTTCCGTAAGGCACACGCCATTAGCGAAACAATAGTGGACACCACCTACGATCAGATAAAAAATGCTACAGGATACGATCATAACTGGTGTTTGAATACATTTAAGAATGGCAAAGGCAACTTAAAAGAAGTTGCAGCCAGCTTATACTCCCCTATTACTGGTATTAAGCTAGAAGTATTCACAAATGAACCAGGTATTCAAGTATACACCGGCAACTTCCAAGGAACAGGAATTACTTGCAAGAAAGGTATTAAATATCCAAAACACGTAAGTGTATGCTTTGAAAGTCAAAAGTATCCTGATTCTCCTACCAAGATTGTTAACAAAACACCAGGATGGGAAATTTCAAATCCATTCTTAAAACCTGGTCAAAAATATGAGTCACACTTAATTTATAAATTCTCTGTCAATAAATAACCTAAAAGAAAAAACAAATGAATAACATTTCAGAAGCATTAGCTTCATCTGGATTTAAACCGATTGATTTTATAATCTTGGTCATCTACTTATGTCTTCTTGTAGGCTTAGGATTATTTTTAAGCCGCAACAAAGACGGAAAAGAAAAAACTGCAAACGATTACTTTCTTGCAGGTAACACTTTAACTTGGTGGGCCGTTGGTGCATCACTTATTGCCGCAAATATTTCTGCAGAACAGTTTATTGGCATGTCTGGAACTGGCTATGCTGATGGTATTGCAATTGCAGCATACGAGGTAATGGCAGCCGTAACATTGGTAGTAATCGGAAAATTTCTATTACCAGTAATGTTAGATCGAAAGATCTTTACCATTCCTCAATTCCTTCGTGAACGTTATAATGACGGCGTAGGTTTAGCATTCTCTATTCTTTGGCTATTCCTCTATGTTTTCGTGAATCTCACCTCTGTTGCATGGTTAGGAGCATTAGCAATAGAACAGATTTTAGGTCTTCAGGGAATTTCTGTAGAAGTCATGGGCATGACTATTTCCGTTCGTATGATCATTATTCTATTTCTCTTTATCATCGCTGGAGTCTATTCTATCTATGGAGGTCTTGCATCCGTTGCATGGACAGACGTTATGCAGGTAACATTCCTCGTTGGTGGTGGTCTCATTACCGCATATATAGCATTAAAGGAAATGGGTATTGCTCTTGGTACAGATACTTTGAGCGCATTCTCACAAATGTACCATGATCTTACAACAGGTACACACATCAATGATACACACTTCCATCTTATAATTCAAGAAAGCCATAACGGCTCAGCATTTGCGAATGTACCTGGTATCGCAGCAGTAGTCGGTGGTGTGTGGTTGACTAACTTAGGTTACTGGGGATTCAATCAGTACATTATTCAGAAAGGACTTGCTGCTAAGAATATCGAAGAGGCTAAGAAAGGCTTGGTTTTTGCAGGATTTCTCAAAATTTTGATTCCATTCATTGTAGTTATACCTGGTATATGCGCATACTATATCCTTAAGGGTAACCCTGATGCATTTACAGCCATGAGTCTACATGGAAAAGTTAATGTTTCTGATGACGCTTACCCATGGTTGATTAGAAACTTTACTCCAACAGGTATTAAGGGTCTTAGCTTTGCCGCATTAGCAGCTGCTATCATATCTTCTCTTGCTTCTATGTTTAACTCGACATCTACCCTATTCACTATGGATATTTACAAAAAATATATCAATAAAGAAGCAAGTGATAAGACTCTCGTAAACGTAGGTCGTACAGTTTCTATTTGTGCACTCGTTATTGCAGCCGTTGCTGTAAAACCACTTCTTGGAGGATTAGATCAAGCCTTCCAATATATTCAGGAATATTCCGGTTTCATCTATCCTGGTATTATCACCGTATTTGGACTTGGTCTACTTTGGAAACGTGCTTCATCTAAAGCCGCTATTTGGACAGCCGTGTTAACAATCCCTATGGGTGTTCTCTTTAAAGTTACCCTTCCTCAAGTAGCATTTCAACTTCGCGCGGGTTATGTTTTCATGATTTTGGTTACCTTCTTCTTCCTTGTATCATACTTTGATAATAAGTATGTCAGTGTAGAACTTCCAAGCGAAGATGATCAAGCAAAGATGAAAATGTGGGCAAAAGTTCTCGGTGGCATTGGTTTATTAATGATTATCGCTGCAGCAATTGTAACAATCGGTGGAGCTCTTAATCCTAATGCAGATCCAAACAACAACCTCCTCGCTTATCTCAATGACATTGGCTTCCAGGCATTCTTCTTCTTTGGTGTATTAGTTGGCCAATGTGCAATATGGCTTAACAGTAATGCTAAAGACAAAGTTAAAGATGTAAAGGCATTGGATGTTAATCTGAGCTTATTTGCTACTTCACGTAGTTATACTTATGGAACTATCGGCATTGTAGCTATCACATTCCTACTTTATGCTTTACTCTGGTAATCTACATCTATTCTGTTCTAGAGCGCACACGACAGTGGCGCTCTAGAATTATATAATCATGTTAAACATAAAACAAAAAAAATGACAAACTATTATAGCGAGCACGCCAAAGTCCTAGTCAGCGTAGACTGTATTGTTTTCGGATTTGAAGAAGACAAGCTTAAAGTTCTGATTGGAAAAAGACTTATGGACCCAGGAAGAGGAGAATGGTCACTCTATGGAGGTTTTGTTGGACCTAATGAAAGTTTGGATGAAGCAGCAAACCGAGTGCTCTTTTCACTTACAGGACTAAAAAAACTCTATATGAAACAAGTCGGGGCCTACGGCAAAATCGATCGCGACCCAGGAGAGCGAGTTATCTCTATTGCATATTGCGCTCTAATTAATGTAAAAGACTATGACGATGACTTGCGAGAACAACATGGTTTGGAATGGGTAAGTATACAAGATATGCCTTCCTTATATTCTGACCATAAAGAAATGGTAAGAGATGCTCTGAAGCTCTGCAGACGCAGAATCAATACAGAACCTTTGAGCTTTAATCTTCTTCCAGAACTCTTTACTCTAACGCAACTCCAACATGTATATGAAGCCGTTTTAGGGAAAGAGATAGATAAGCGCAATTTCAGAAAGAAAATAAAAGAAATCGACTTCATAGAGAAGACCGAATTAATAGATAAAATTACATCAAAGCGAGGTGCCGCCTTGTACCGCTTTAATAAAAGAGTATATGAGGACGACCCTAACTTTAAACTATAAATCATCATGCTAGAAGAATTAAAAGAAAAAGTTTTTAAAGCCAATCTTGACCTGGTAAAACATAACTTAGTTATCTTTACTTGGGGAAATGTATCAGGCATTGATCGCGAAAAAGGATTAGTTGTTATTAAGCCTTCAGGCGTAAGTTACGATAAAATGAAAGCTTCTGATATGGTCGTTGTAGACCTTAAAACGGGAAATGTCGTTGAAGGTGATTTAAATCCTTCTTCTGATACGCCTACCCACTTGGTTTTATATCGCAACTTCCCAGAGATAGGAGGTGTTGTACATACACATTCTACGTATGCTACCGCTTGGGCTCAAGCTGGTATAGCCCTTCCTAACATTGGTACAACTCATGCAGACTATTTCCACGATTGCATACCTTGTACTGACGATATGACAAAGGACATGATGGATGAATATGAATATAACACCGGTGTTGTTATAGTAAACAAATTCAAGAAAGACAATATCAACCCTGTTCATACTCCAGCGGTTTTGGTAAAGAATCATGGTCCTTTTACATGGGGTAAAGATGCAGATGAAGCTGTATATCATGCTGTTGTTACAGAACAGGTAGCAAAAATGGCTTCTATTTCATTTATGGTGAACCCAAAAACAACAATGAATCCATTATTGGTAGAAAAACATTTCAGCCGTAAACATGGACCAAATGCCTATTATGGTCAAATTAAAAAACAAAAATAATTAAACAATCAACAATACTTAAAACAAAAAAAATGATTAAAGCATTTGAGAATTTCGAAGTTTGGTTTGTAACAGGTGCTCAGCTTCTTTACGGAGGCGATGCTGTTGTACAGGTCGACAGTCACTCTAAAGAAATGGTAGAAGGACTTAACAGCACTGGTATTCTTCCAATCAAAGTTGTATATAAAGGCACAGCAAATAGTTCAAAAGAAGTTGCAGACATTATGAGTCGCGCTAACGTGGATGAAAAATGCGTTGGTGTTATCTGTTGGATGCATACATTCTCTCCTGCTAAGATGTGGATTAAAGGTATGCAAATTCTTCGTAAACCTCTACTTCATCTTCATAC
Organism: Segatella bryantii; assembly: GCF_022024215.1. Taxonomy (NCBI): domain Bacteria; kingdom Pseudomonadati; phylum Bacteroidota; class Bacteroidia; order Bacteroidales; family Prevotellaceae; genus Segatella; species Segatella bryantii. The sequence goes on from NZ_CP091798.1 coordinate 1,429,538, forward strand.
ACAATATAATAAGACCATTCCGTACGACACTATGGACATGGATTTCATGAATTTGAATCAGAGTGCACATGGAGATCGTGAATTTGCTCATATTCTATCACGCCTACGTAAGCCTCGCAAAACTGTCATCGGTTACTGGAAAGACGAGAAGACTGTGAACCACATTGCAGTTTGGGAGCGTGTCTGTGCTGGTGTCGCTGATGCCCAAGACTGTTTAATACTTCGTTTTGGCGACCAGATGAACAATGTTGCAGTTACAGATGGTGATAAAGTTGCTTTCGAACAAGTATTGGGATATCATGTAGATTACTGTCCGTTCTCAAGCGTTATGCCTTTCTTTGATAAGATTAAAGATGAAGATGTAACAGCATTAGTTCATGACGTATATTTCAAGGAATATGTAGTTGCTGACGAACTTAAAGATACCGCTTCTGAAGGCTACAAGAAAATTTGGAATGCTGCCAAAGCAGAACTTACTCTCCGTGCTGTACTCGAAGCATACGGAGCCAAAGGTTTCACCACAAACTTTGATGACCTCGGCGACTACAATGTAGAAGAGACAGGCAAAGGATTCGATCAAATTCCTGGTTTAGCATCACAGCGTTTGATGCATGATGGCTATGGTTTTGGTGCTGAGGGAGACTGGAAGGATGCATGTTTATATCGCACAACATGGTTTATGAGCCAAGGACTCGAAGGTGGAACATCATTCCTAGAAGATTATACCTTGAATTTTGATGGTGAGAACTCATCTGTTTTGGAATCTCACATGCTTGAAGTTTGCCCAGATATTTCTGAGGAGAAGCCACGTCTTGAAGTTCACCATCTAGCTATCGGATACCGCCATACACAAACAGCTCGTCTTGTATTTACAACAAAACAGGGTCACGGTATTACTGCGACTGTAGTAGATATGGGTAACCGATTTAGACTCATTGCCAATGATGTTAACTTGATTAAGAGTAAGCCACTTCCAAAACTTCCTGTAGCAAGTGCTCTTTGGATTCCAGAACCAAGTTTCGAGGTTGGTGTTGGATGCTGGATGAATGCCGGCGGTACACATCACTCATGTTTTAGCTTCTCACTAACAGATGAATATTGGCGTGATTTTGCTGAAATTGCTGACATGGAAGCATGTATCATTAATAAGGATACCGACTATGAACAGTTCCGCAAAGAACTACGTTGGAACGAGATGTATTACATGCTGAATAAAGCTCTTCGTTAAATATATATGATAGATATCTCTCATTACTGAGAGATATCTATTAAATCATTATAAACTATTCATATACCTTATATAATATGGACGCTAAATCAACTATCGAATCAGGAAAAGCCATTTTGGGTATTGAGTTTGGATCTACTCGCATCAAGGCTATTCTGATCGATGAAGATAATACCCCAATTGCTCAAGGTAGCCATACCTGGGAAAATCAGCTAGTAGATGGCCTTTGGACCTATAGTATTGATACCATATGGAATGGTCTACAAGATTGCTATGCTAACCTTCGTTCTGATGTCAACACAAAATATGGTGTAGAAATCAAGAAATTAGGCGCAATCGGTTTCAGTGCTATGATGCACGGCTATATGGCATTTAATGCTAAAGAAGAAATACTAGTACCTTTCCGTACATGGAGAAATACAAATACAAGTCAAGCTGCCGCAGAACTTTCAAAATTGTTTAATTTTAATATTCCTCTTCGGTGGAGTATTTCTCACCTCTATCAAGCTATTTTAAATGGTGAGGAACATGTAAAAGATATCAACTATATCACCACTCTTGCAGGATATATTCACTGGCAAGTTACAGGACAAAAAGTCTTAGGTATAGGCGACGCTTCTGGTATGCTTCCTATTGACCCTAAGACTAAGAACTACGATGCCAAAATGGTTGAAGAGTTCGATAAACTTATCACGCCTAAAGGATTTAGTTGGAAATTGTCAGATATTCTCCCGACCGTTTTAAATGCAGGTGAAAATGCAGGTATACTAACTGCTGAAGGTGCAAAGAAACTAGATATCTCTGGTAATCTACAAGCAGGAATTCCTGTTTGCCCACCAGAAGGAGATGCTGGTACGGGTATGGTTGCAACCAACTCTGTCAAACAACGTACAGGTAATGTATCTGCAGGAACATCTTCTTTCTCAATGATTGTATTGGAAAAGAATTTGTCTAAACCTTACGAGATGATAGATATTGTAACAACTCCAGATGGAAGTCCTGTCGCTATGGTACATTGTAACAACTGTACATCTGAAATTAATGCATGGGTCAATATCTTTAAACAATATCAAGAGCTCATGGGATTCCCTGTTAATATGAACGAAATATACACCAAGCTGTTTAATGCCGCACTAGAAGGCCAAGCTGACTGTGGTGGGTTAATTTCATATAACTACGTATCAGGTGAACCTGTAACAGGACTAGCAGATGGTCGTCCTTTGTTTGTCCGCGCAGCAAATGATAAATTCGACCTTGCAAATTTTATGCGTACTCAGCTCTATGCCGCTATCGGCGTTCTAAAAATAGGAAACGACATTCTCTTCAAAGAAGAAAAAATCAATGTTGATAGAATAACTGGGCACGGCGGCTATTTTACCACAAAAGGTGTTGGCCAACGCTTCTTAGCAGCTGCCTTAAATTCCCCTATCTCTGTTATGGAAACAGCTGGAGAAGGTGGAGCTTGGGGTATTGCCCTACTCGCTTCTTATCTAATAAATAAGAGTTCAAATCAGGAATTATCTGATTACCTTGAAACAAAAGTATTTGCAGGCAATACTGGTATTGAAATTAAACCAACCAAAGAAGATGTTGAAGGTTTCAATGCATATATCGAACAATATAAAAAAGGATTAGCTATTGAAAAAGCTGCTGTAGAATACAAAGTTGCAAAATAAATAAAAACCTTATAGCGTACCCAAAACGCTATAAGGTTACTTGAAAATAACCTATTATAATGAAAAAGACTCTAACAATTTTAGCAGTTACTGCTATTACTACTATTCCAGCTATAGCTCAAGATGCAACGGCTACGATTCATGTAAACAAAGGTACAAATAAGATCTACAAAGAAATCTATGGACAGTTTGCAGAGCACTTAGGCTCTTGTATCTATGGAGGTTTATGGGTCGGTACTAATTCTCAAATTCCTAACACCCAAGGCTATCGCACTGACGTTCTTAAAGCCCTTAAAGATTTAAAGGTACCTGTTCTTCGCTGGCCTGGTGGATGCTTTGCGGATGAATATCACTGGACTGACGGTATTGGACCACGAGAGCAACGCCCTAAAATGCAGAACAATAACTGGGGTGGAACTATAGAAGATAATTCTTTCGGAACACATGAATTTTTAAACCTTTGCGAACTCTTAGGTACAGAACCATACATTAGTGGTAATGTAGGTAGCGGTACCGTAGAGGAACTAGCAAAATGGGTAGAATATATGACTAGTGATGGTGATACTCCTATGGCTAATCTCCGTCGAAAGAATGGACGAGAAAAATCATGGAATGTAAAATTCCTAGGTGTCGGTAACGAAAGTTGGGGATGTGGTGGATCCATGCGTCCAGAATATTATGCCGATCTATATCGCCGTTACTCTACCTATTGTCGCAATTATGATGGACACAATCTCTATAAAATTGCCTCTGGAGCCAGCGATTACGATTACAACTGGACAAAAGTTCTTATGAACCAGATTGGAAACCATATGAATGGTATATCACTGCACTATTATACAGTAAAAGACTGGAGTGATCATAAAGGTTCTGCACTCAAATTTGATGATCAAGACTATTACACCACTATAGGTAAATGTCTACAAATAGAAGATGTCATCAAAAAGCATGAAACCATCATGGATCAGAAAGATCCTAATAAAAAGATAGGACTTCTTGTTGATGAATGGGGAACATGGTGGGACGAAGAACCAGGTACAATTAGAGGTCACCTCTATCAACAAAATTCTATGCGAGATGCTATGGTTGCAGCATTGTCTTTAAACGTTTTCCAGCGTCACACAGATCGTATAAGAATGGCTAACATTGCACAGGTCGTAAATGTTTTACAGAGTATGATTCTTACTGATACAAAAGGAACAGGTCATATGGTATTAACACCAACCTATCACGTTTTCCGTATGTATAAAGGCTTCCAAGAAGCCACTTATCTCCCTATGGATGTAAAGTGTGATTCTATGGATGTAAAAGGTGGAAAAATGCACAAAATGGTAGATGGTAAAATACCTGCTATTTCTATTTCTGCTGCAAAAAAGACAGATGGTGGTATTATCATTTCTCTGGCCAATACTAATCTTGAAAAGAATCAAACAGTAGAAATTAACTTGGATGGAGCTGCTGCAAAAAATATAACAGGAGAAATTCTTACTTCTAAGAATATTCAAGACTATAATGACTTTGAACACCCTGAAGTGGTAAAACCTGTAGCATTCAAAAGTATTAAAGCTAAGAAAAATACCATTACAGCAAAAATTCCATCTAAATCAATTGTAGTATTAAATATAAATTAGTATATTTGCAATACGCTCATAAAGCATATTTGCATAAATCCTTAAATTAAAAATGAACGAAATTAAAGTTATGAATCATGCAGCTGACAATATCCGTATTTTGGCTGCTTCTATGGTAGAGAAAGCTAACTCTGGTCACCCTGGAGGTGCAATGGGAGGTGCTGACTTTATCAATGTTCTCTTCTCTGAATACTTAGTATTCGACCCAACTGATCCTTCTTGGACAGGTCGCGACCGTTTCTTCCTAGATCCAGGTCACATGAGTCCTATGCTGTATTCTGCTTTAGCACTACAAGGTAAATTTACACTTGATGAGATTGCTCAGTTCCGTCAGTGGGGTTCTCCATGTCCTGGTCATCCAGAATTAGACGTAAACCGTGGTATCGAGAATTCATCAGGTCCATTAGGACAAGGACATGCTATGGCTGCAGGTGCTGCAGTAGCAGAGAAATTCCTTGAGGCTCGCCTTGGTAAGACCATGATGCAGCATAACATTTTCTGCTACATCAGTGATGGTGCTGTTGAAGAGGAAATTTCACAGGGTGTAGGTCGCTTAGCTGGTACTTTAGGCCTCGATAACTTCGTGATGTTCTATGATTCTAACGATATTCAGCTTTCTACCGAAACCAAAGATGTTATGGCAGAAGATACAGCTGCAAAATACAAGGCATGGAACTGGAATGTTATTACTATTAATGGTAATGATGTTGAGCAGATTCGCAAAGCACTTGACGCAGCAATCGCTGAAAGCGAACGTCCAACCCTTATCATCGGTAAAACTGTTATGGGTAAAGGTGCCCTCAAAGCAGATGGTTCAAGCTACGAACACAATGTAAAGACTCATGGTGCACCTCTTGGCGGTGATGCATATATCAACACCATTAAAAATCTGGGTGGTGATCCAACTAATCCATTCGTTATTTTTGATGACGTTAAGGAACTTTACGCTAAGCGTTCTGAAGAATTGAAGAAAATTGTTGCTGAGCGCAAAGCTGCAGAAGCAGAATGGGCTAAAGCAAACCCAGAATTGAAAGCTAAGATGGATGTATGGTTCAGTGGTAAAGCTCCACAAATAGATTGGAGCAAAGTTCAGCAGAAGGCTGGATCTGCTACCCGAGCTGCATCATCTGCATGTTTGAGCGAGCTGGCAAAACAAGTTCCTAATATGATCTGTGCATCTGCAGACCTAAGTAACTCTGACAAGACTGATGGTTTCTTGAAAGAGACCCATAGCCTGAAAAAGGGTGATTTCAGTGGTGCTTTCTTCCAGGCAGGTGTTAGCGAGTTGACCATGGCTGATATGTGTATCGGTATGATGCTCCATGGTGGTGTTATTGCTGCAATGGGTACTTTCTTTGTATTCTCTGATTATATGAAACCAGCTGTTCGTGTGGCAGCTTTGATGGGTACTCCAGTTAAATTTATTTGGACTCACGATGCATTCCGCGTTGGTGAGGATGGACCTACCCATGAACCGGTTGAACAGGAAGCTCAGATTCGTTTGATGGAGAAATTAAAGAATCACAAGGGTCAAGATAGCGTACGAGTATTCCGTCCTGCTGATGCTGATGAGACAACTGTTTGCTGGCAAATGGCTATGGAGAATACAGACACTCCTACTGCTTTGATTTTCTCTCGACAGAATATTGCTAAGTTACCAGAAGGTAACGATTATCAAAATGCACGTAAGGGTGCTTATGTAGTAGCTGGTAGCGATGAGAATTGTGATGTTATTCTCGTAGCTTCAGGATCAGAAGTTTCTACACTTGAAGCTGGTACTGAGTTACTCCGTAAAGATGGCATCAAAGTACGTATCGTCAGTGCTCCATCTGAAGGTTTGTTCCGCAATCAGTCTAAGGAATATCAAGAGAGCGTTTTACCTAAAAATGCAAAAATCTTTGGTATGACAGCAGGTCTTCCTGTAACTCTTGAAGGCCTTGTAGGTGCTAATGGAAAAGTATTTGGTATGGAGAGCTTTGGTTTCTCTGCTCCATATACTGTGCTCGATGAAAAATTGGGATTCACTGCAGAGAATGTCTATAATCAGGTTAAGGCATTCTTAGCTGAAAAATAATTTTTATTAACCAAAGGGGCGTCCACTTCATGCGGACACCCCTTTAAAAATGCAATACATATGGAAGTCAAGACAGTAGGAGTTGCTAGCGATCACGCTGGTTATCCATTAAAGGAATTCGTGTTACAGTATCTTGAGAAAAAAGGATACCCTGTAAAGGATTACGGAACTTATAGTGATCAAAGTGTTGATTATCCTGACTTTGGCCATGCTCTTGCAGAAGGCATAGAGAGTGGAGAAGTTTATCCAGGCATTGGTATTTGTGGTAGCGGTGAAGGTATGGCTATTACACTGAACAAGCACCAGGGTGTACGCGCTGGACTTGTTTGGAACAAAGAAATCGCACAGCTTATTCGTCAGCACAACGATGCTAATGTTTTGGTACTACCAGGACGCTTCATTGATAATAAAACAGCTGAAGCTATTATGGACGAATTTTTCACGGCTTCTTTTGAAGGCGGCCGCCACGAAAGAAGAGTTAGTAAGATTGCCATAAAATAATTAGCAACTTTCTATTTCAATATAAAAAAAGAATATTCAAGAAATTTGAATATTCTTTTTTTATATAAAACAACATATCATTAAGTACAGGTACATTACAATATCATTTTGAAACTCAATATTGAAGTGCTCATATTACTTGATAAACACAAATTGTTAATTTATAAAACAATAAACTAATCAAATCTCGAAACTAACCGTATACCAACCTTTAATTAATTCTTTTGGAGCAGTTACACAAATTGTTCGCTGATAATCTGCAAATTCTTCTGAAGGAACTTTTGTCACACCACCTTGTAATTTTCTCTCTGTCACGAATCTTGCCCCATAAGGATCCTCTATCATACCATAATCTAAAATCTCCTGATAGAAATCTTCAGCATCTCCTTTATCTCTAAAATCAGCATAAAAATATAAATCCAAATAAGATTCTATACGTAGAGCAAAAGCATGCTCATCTGTCGCAGAATATTCAAATCCATGTCCTATAGATTTGACCGTTAAGCCCTTGCCATATACTATTCTTGTAAACGGTATAGGATCTCCCGGTTGAGTTTTTGAATAAATTTTGGGCAGATTACTCCTGTATAATTCAGGTTCCGTCCACATACTAGGTAAATCTATAAGATTCAATATCTCACTATAAATTATCCTAAAAGAATTATCACTACTTTTAGGAAAACAGGAGTGCATAATACCACCGAGCAACAGGACAGCAAATATGATTACCATCCCGAACGCTTTAGCCTTAAAACGTTCTTTATTCATAAATTTATTATTCTTGTTTGATGTCAATTACTTATACATATCGTCTCTAAAAAGGCCTAAAACTAAAGATGTTTAATTTGGGGCCAAAGATATAAAAAAATAATTAATAAAAAAGGCTCTGGACATTTTTTATCCAAAGCCTTAACATCTTTTCTATTATAAATAGAATCATTCTCTATTTACAGATGGCAAGTTAAACTTATAACTCTTATCAAAGACTGTCTTAACTTTATTAATTTCGACAAAGGTAGTACCTCCACCTTCTCCGAAGCTACCACTCAAATAAGCAATTTTATCATCATTTGCAACATATCCTTTCTGACGCAACATTCTTACAGCAGCAAAGAACATAGCTTCCGTATCCATCTTATCTCTTTGATAAATTGCAGATACTCCATAAGACAAATTAAGCCATCTCTGAGTCTTTTCTTTATAACAGATTGCAAGAATTGGAGTTTTACCACGGAATGCAGCTAAATCTCGTGCAGTCTCACCTGTTTCACTATCTGTAATAATACCCTTAACACCAATACAATTGGTAGATTCTATTGCACATTGAGCCAAAAATAACTTCTGATCAATATCGCCCTCTCCCATCGGATCTATGTCATTTTCTCTTAACTTATCACTCTCAGCTTGCTCAGCTATACGTGCCATAGTTTCTACGGCCTCTACAGGATATTTACCACTAGCCGTTTCACCACTAAGCATCAAAGCATCAGTACGATAGAAAATAGCATTTGCAATATCTGTAACCTCAGCACGTGTTGGACGAGGATTTTCGATCATTGTATGAAGCATCTGTGTAGCAACAATTACAGGTTTACGCTTACGAATACAACTACGAATAATACGTCTTTGAACACCAGGAATCTTTTCGATAGGAACCTCAATACCCAAATCACCACGAGCAACCATTATACCATAGCATGCATCAATGATCTCTTCGATATTATCAACGCCCTCTTGATTTTCAATTTTAGAAATAATCTTAATATCACTGTTACGAGCATCCAAAATATCCTGTACAGCTTTAATATCAGCCGCATTACGAACAAAACTATGAGCAATGAAATCAACATCAAGATCAATAGCCAAATTGATGTTCCTTATATCCTTCTCTGTCAAAGCTGGCAATTCAATATGTTCTCCAGGAATATTTACACTCTTATGGGAACCCAAAATACCATCATTCTGAACTTGGGCAACAAGCATAGGACCTGAATTTTCAATTACAAGCATATCAATTGCGCCATCATCGAAAAGTAAATGATCGCCAACTTTTACATCTTGCGTAATATTGATATAAGATACATTTATAATATCATGAGTTGTATCCATATTTGGCCGTCCAAATATTTTTACAACATCACCCACTTTATATGAAATAGGTGCAGCTGTACCAGTTGTTCGAACTTCTGGACCTTTTGTATCAATCATAATAGCCAAATGGGCAGAAACAGCTCGCACATTTTCGACAACCTTTTTAATTCCCTCTGGAGTAGCATGAGCTGTATTAATTCTTACAACATTCATACCAGCCAGGAATAACTTACGAATAAAATCCTGTTCACATCTTAAATCGCTGATGGAAGCTACAATCTTTGTTTGTTTCATTACACTAGTTTTCCGTTATGTTTGCAAAGTTACAAATTTATCTTGTAAATTGAGCTAATTAATATATGAATTTATTATAGTATATTGTATAATTAGATTTAAAACAAAGATTTTCAACTAGTTAGAAAGATTTTTTTTAAAAAACCCGATTAGACTTTTGTTATTTCGATAAAAACTATTATCTTTGCAAACCGATTTGAAACAATAAATAATTAAATAAGAAGATAAACAGAAATGACTAAAGCAGATATCATCGCTGAAGTATCAGAGCAGACCGGAATGTCTAAGAAAGAAGTTAGTGCAGTTGTAGAATCATTCATGGATTGCGTTAAACTTAGCCTGCTTGAGAGAAAAGAAAATGTCTATCTCCGTGGTTTCGGAAGCTTTGTAATCAAGCACAGAGCTGAGAAAACAGCACGTAATATCTCTAAAAATACAACAATTACAATTGCTGCTCACGATCTTCCAAGCTTTAAACCGGCCAAGAATTTCATCGACGATATGAAAAAATCATGCTGAATAAAATAAAGGAATTTAAATTATAATATTTTAAAACATTAAAATTATGCCAAACGGAAAGAAAAAGAAGGGCCACAAGATGGCAACTCACAAGCGTAAAAAAAGATTAAGAAAGAACAGACATAAGAGCAAGTAATTGCTCGTCAGTCTATTCGGACTGAGGGGCGTGTCAAAGCAATCTTATGGTTTTTGGCACGCCCTTTTTCTTTAAAAACAAACCTACTAAGTTTTATTAAGTAAAGAAATGACTAGCGAACTCGTAATTGACGCCCAACAAAAAGAGATATCTATTGCTTTATTAGAAGATAAGCAATTGGTTGAATACCAAAACGAATCTAGACAGGCTTCTTTTTCTGTGGGTAACATTTATGTAGCTAAGGTAAAGAAATTAATGCCTGGCCTAAATGCCTGCTTTGTTGATGTAGGATATGAACGCGATGCTTTTCTTCACTATCTAGACCTAGGAAGTCAATTCAACTCTTACCAAAAGTACGTTAAACAGGTAGAAAGCGACAATAGGAAATTGTACCCTTTTGCTAAAGCTACAACTCAACCTGACCTTGATAAAGAAGGAAGTATACAAAATGTACTTAAAGCTGGACAAGATGTTCTTGTACAAATTGTAAAAGAACCAATATCTACAAAAGGACCAAGACTTACTGGCGAATTATCATTTGCTGGAAGATATTTGGTTTTAATCCCTTTCGGTGATAAAGTGTCAGTTTCTTCTAAAATCAAAAAAGGAGAAGAGAGAGCAAGACTAAAACAACTTATCCATAGCATCAAACCAAACAACTGTGGAGTTATCGTAAGAACTGTAGCAGAAGGTAAACGTGTAGCTGAACTTGATGCTGAAATGAAGATTTTGGTAAAACGTTGGGAAGATGCCATTAGTAAAGTTCAGAAAACCCAAAAACGTCCGCAACTGATTTACGAAGAAACAGGTAGAGCTGTTGCTATGTTGCGAGATTTGTTTAATCCAACTTACGAGAACATCTATGTTAATGATGAGAACGTAATGAATGAAGTCAAGAATTACGTATCTCTCATTGCACCAGAGAAAACTAACATTGTTAAGCTTTATTCTGGCAAAGTCCCTATTTTTGATAATTTTAATATTACCAAACAGATAAAATCAAGTTTTGGCAAGACCGTCAATTATAAACATGGTGCTTATCTCATCATAGAGCACACTGAAGCGCTACATGTTGTTGATGTCAATAGCGGAAATAGAACCCGCGAAAAAGGGCAAGAAGCTAATGCTCTCGATGTAAATTTAGGAGCAGCAGACGAACTTGCACGACAACTAAGACTACGAGATATGGGAGGAATTATCGTAGTGGACTTCATTGACATGAACTTAGCAGAAGACCGACAATTACTATATGAAAGAATGTGTAAAAATATGCAAAAAGATAGAGCAAAGCATAATATTCTTCCATTGAGCAAATTTGGTCTTATGCAGATAACTCGACAACGAGTAAGGCCAGCCATAGATGTAAACGTAGAAGAAACTTGCCCAAGTTGTTTTGGAACAGGAAAAATTAAATCTAGCATACTGTTTACAGATACTCTTGAAAGGAAAATTGATAGACTAGTCAACAAGATCGGTGTAAAAAAATTCTATTTATACGTCAATCCTTATGTAGCTGCCTTTATCAACAAAGGATTTATATCTTTAAAAAGAAAATGGCAGTTTAAGTATGGGTTTGGAGTACATATTGTTCCATCGCAAAAGATGTCATTTTTACAATACGAATTCTATGATGATAAAAAAGAATTTCTTGACATGAAAGAAGAGCAAGAAACAAAATAACAAAAAGAGGGTATGCCATTTTGAACATACCCTCTTTTTGTAATATAAATAAAAATACTATGGAACTATTTTAAAACGAATTCTAAAAACATGTGTCTTCTCATCCCAATTCGTACCTAACATCACAAATTTTCCAATTTGACCTGTAGAACGAACATGTTTTCCTATACATGGACACACGTCATAATCTCCTATTCGTACTAAACGAACCATATCTGGCGCATTACTAGGAAGACGATCCAACTGAATACCTTCAGGTAGATCATAACGACTCTTCAATTCATAAGTAACATCTAAGTCGTCTTCAATAAGTTGCTTCATGGTGCGCTCAATTTCTTTTTCTTCCTGCCTAGATGGCTTATGATCAAGAATATAGCTAATCTTACTCTTTTTACGCTCTATATGCGCATTATGGCTTCGCTCACAACCAAACATTCGCACCATCAACTGATTCAATAAATGCTCAGCAGTATGAGCCGGTGGAAATTCATCCTTGTTATGCTCATTGAACAAATATTCATTATCATTCATTTTTACACTGAATTTGAAAATTCTACCACTAAAAGGTTCTATTTCAGATGGAAACACAGTGTCTTTTTTTAAATTCACCAACTGAGTATCCCCCGTTAGCAAATCTGTTGCCGCAACTGTCTTTTCCGGAAGATGCAAAAATTCGAAAGCATGTGTAGGAATAATCACATTTGCCGTAACATGATTACCAGAGAAATTTGAGATTATAAGAATTACCTCATCATCTTTTTTTCTTATAAAAGCAAACTGTTCACGCGGATTAAACTGCCATGAAGCTGGATTTACATACATAAGATCAAAGAATTCACCCTCCCTAATAGCCTTTTCACCATTTGCTATCGCAAGAATCTTCTTATAGGTTATAGCTAGTGCACGTTCGTCATCTGTCAATTTTCGCCTATCAGAATACGCTCTACTCAATGTATCTGGACTCCAATAATCAAATATTGTAGTACGCCCATCCAAACCACTAAAGCCTTCTTTATCCATACCGCGCTCACCAAATTCCTGCCCACTATATAACATAAAAGGATTAGAACGCATTAATGCCAAAACAATAATTGCAGGAATAGCTTTCCAGGCATTTCCACAGAAAAAATCACTAGCTATACGTTGTTCATCATGGTTCTCAAGAAAATATAACATGTGATCATGAATATCATCTGTACGCTGCCATTCATAAGTAATAGAAGACGCTGGACGCTCTGACCGAATGATTCCACGCAGACAATCATACATTCCCACTTTATCATAAAGATAATCAAATCCTGAAGCTATATAGTTCCTATACTGATTAGGATCATAAACTTCACCGATGAAAATTAAATCTGGATATCGGAGTTTAACTGCTTCTGTTGCAAACTTCCAAAATTCTACAGGCACCATCTCAGCCATATCACACCTGAAACCATCTACCCCCTTTCCTGCCCAAAAAAGCAAGATATCTTTCATCTTATACCAAGTATCGGGTATCGGATCAAAATGACATTGACGACCTGCTAAATAATCAACACCATAATTTAATTTTACGGCTTCATACCAATCATTGATTCCAGGATGAGCATCAAATCTGTCATTACCTGTTACTTTAGCAGGATATTCTATGTATGGAGATTCTTCATTTTGCAATAAATCAAATTGAGGATCAAACTTTTGTCCAACACAATAATAGAAATTATTCTGTGGATCAAAACCTTTTTCTACATTATCATCTTCTCCTAAATCTTTTATACCATAAGGTTTAGATATTGAATGATACTGACGGGATACATGATTTGGAACAAAATCAATAATGACTTTCATCCCTTCTTCATGAGTACGAGCTATCAAGGCCTCCCACTCCTCCATACGACAAACGACATTTTCTGCCAAGTCAGGATCTACATCATAATAATCTGTTATAGAATATGGAGAACCGGCTTTACCTTTAACAACAGCAGAATGGCAGCGAGGAATACCAAAAGCAGAATAATCAGTCTGAGTAGCATGACGAATAACACCCGTAAACCACACATGCGTAAATCCCAATTGATGGATACGTTTGAGAATAGACTGATCAAAGGTATTAAATTTACCAGAAGAATTTTCGGCAATCGAGCCGTTCTCTTGATGAGTAACATTACGATTGCCGAAGAGTCTAGGTAATACCTGATAAATTAATATTTTCTTAGTCAATGCCATGGGCATTTACATTTCTATCAATACGACCAATCATACCACGAAGAGCACGACCTGGACCACATTCAACAAATTCATCTGCTCCTGCAGCAATCATATTTTGAACACTTGAAGTCCAACGTACAGAACCTGTTAACTGAGCAATCAAATTATTCTTAATTTCATCAGCATCAGTATGAGGCTGTGCATCAACATTCTGATAAACCGGACATTTTGGAGCATTAAAGGTAGTCTTCTCAATTGCGGCCTCCAACTCATCTTTAGCGAGCTGCATCAATGGAGAATGGAAAGCGCCACTAACAGGAAGAGGAAGAGCACGCTTCGCACCTGCTTCTTTCAACTTCTCACATGCAGCATTAATAGCATCTACATTACCTGAAATTACCAACTGTCCAGGACAGTTATAGTTAGCAGCAACTACAATGTTACCATCTGCAGAAACTTCTGAACAGACTTTTTCTACTACATCATCAGCTAAACCAATAATTGCTGCCATAGTACCTGGATTTGCTTCACATGCCTTCTGCATTGCATTAGCACGAGCTGCAACCAACTTAAGGCCATCTTCGAAACTCAAAGCACCAGCCGCAACCAAAGCAGAGAATTCACCAAGGGAATGACCCGCAGTCATATCAGGGTTAAAATCATCACCCAAACACAGAGCTGAAATAACACTATGCAGAAAAACAGCAGGCTGAGTTACTTTTGTTTCCTTCAACTGCTCATCAGTACCAGCAAACATAATATCAGTGATCTTAAAGCCTAAAATTTCATTTGCCTTATCAAACAACTCTTTTGCTAATGGATTATTATCATACAGGTCCTTACCCATACCTACAAACTGAGAGCCCTGACCAGGAAATACAAATGCTTTCATTTTTATATTTAATTAATTTGTTATTAATAGTATTTACATGCAAAGATACAAAAAAATCCCGAAACACTTGTCAAAAGTGATCGGGATCTTATATTGATTTGCTTTACAGTGCAATAGTTAATATTACTGAGATTTTTAATTATTCAGCAACTTCAGCTTTAGCCTCTGCCTTTGCTTCCTCAACTGGAGCATTTTCAGCTACAACAGTTACAGGAACCTTAACTTCTACTTCCTTGTGGAAGTGAATAGTTGCCTCATACTCACCTACCTTCTTGATATCTTTCATAGTGATAATCTTACGATCAACTTCGATACCTTTCTTAGCAAGTTCTTCAGCTACCTGAGCTACAGTAATAGAACCATAAGTTACACCAGTAGCTGCTACCTTAGCGGCAATAGTAAGAGCCACACCATTTAAAGCTTCACCCTTCTTCTCAGCTTCTGCCTTAATAGCTGCAAGTTTCTTAGCCTGCTGCTTCAAGTTCTCAGCCAAAATTTTCTTAGCTGAAGGAGAAGCAATCACACCCTTACCCTGTGGGATAAGATAGTTACGGCCATAACCATTCTTTACATTTACGATATCGTTCTTGTATCCAAGACCGATAATATCTTCTTTAAGAATAATTTCCATGCGTTACCTTCCTTTTTAAATTATTTCATCAAATCGGTTACATAAGGAAGCAAAGCAATCTGACGAGCACGCTTAACAGCCTGTGCTACACGACGCTGATACTTCAAAGATGTACCTGTGATACGACGAGGAAGAATCTTACCCTGCTCATTCAAGAACTTCTTCAAGAACTCAGGATCCTTATAGTCGATATACTTAATACCGCTCTTCTTAAAACGGCAATACTTCTTCTTCTTTGTGTCGATAGAAGGAGCAGTCAAATAACGGATTTCTGATTTTTTCTGATCTGCCATGATTAAGCCTCCTTATTACCTAATTTCTTTCTTCTCTTCTCAGCATACTGTGCAGCATACTTGTCGAGTTTAACTGTAATGTAACGAATAACTTTCTCGTCACGACGATAAGCTGTTTCGAGTTTATTAACCAAAGTTGGCTCGCCCTTGAACTCTACCAAGCAATAGAAGCCAGTAGATTTCTTCTGAATAGCATAAGCCATCTTCTTAAGACCCCAAGCCTCTTCATTCAGAATTTCAGCACCGTTATCGGTGAGGACCTTCTTGAATTTAGCGACCGCTTCCTTCATCTGTTCATCAGACAAAACGGGAGTTAAAATGAAAACGGTTTCGTATTGATTCATACTACCTAAAAATTATTAAATTAATTAATTTGTATTGCATTTTTAATAAATGCGGTGCAAAAGTACAACTTTTCCATGAGATACACAAATATTTTTTGTACTTTTGTGAGCAAAATTAGTTTTTCATATGAAATTAAATAAAAAATTTTTTAAAAAAGTACTTTCAAAAGTTATATATATATTCAATATACCGATGACTATTTTGGGTGTTCTCATCTTTTGTGTTTACACTATCTTCCAGATAAATAATAATATCCTGCTATTCAGCGGATTATTTTTTGTTTTCGCTGGAATAGCAGGATATATATATCATCACAAGAAGTCTTGCTTATATTATAAACATTGATTATTCTTGCTCTGGAACAATAAGTTTATAACCTTTACCATGAATATTGATAATTTCAATTTGGTCATCATCCTTAAGATGTTTACGTAATTTGGTAATATAAACATCCATACTACGGGCATTGAAATAATTATCATCTATCCAAATGGTCTTTAAGGCAAAATCACGCTGAAGAATTTCATTTGCATGTGAGCACAACAAACCCAACAATTCATTTTCCTTTGTTGTTAATTTTGTCTGTTTATCACCAATCACCAACAATTGCTTTTGTGTATCAAACGTGAAACGTCCAATATGATAAAGTGTTGATTCCTTATTTTTCTTTCCATGTACACGTCTTAATATAGCCTCAATACGGAATACAAGCTCTTCCATAGAAAAAGGTTTAGTGATATAATCATCAGCACCAATTTTGAACCCTTCCAAAATATCCTCTTTCAGAGTCTTAGCTGTCAAAAATATAATTGGAATCTCAGCATTCGCCTGTCTAATTTCCTGAGCTAAGGTAAATCCATCCTTTTTAGGCATCATGACATCGAGAACGCATATATCAAATTTACTTTTCATAAATTCTTTATAGCCAATTTCCCCGTCAGGACAAAGTGTTGCAGCATAGCCCTTAGCCTGCAAATACTCTCTTAACAGCATTCCGAGATTTTCATCATCTTCGCAAAGCAGAATTTTTAAATTTTCGTCCATAGTCATTCTTATTTAATTAATATTTCCTTTAATTTCTTACGTAATCTATTTTTATTGTAAAAGTTGTTCCTTTTCCAAACTCACTGTCTACATGAATTTCACCATTATGCAAATCAACCATTTTTTTCACATAAGCAAGTCCAAGACCAAAACCTTTTACATCATGCACATTACCGGTATGAACACGATAAAATTTTTCAAATATTTTCTTTAAACTATCTTTCTTTATTCCTAATCCAGTATCTTTAACTGAAACGCAAACTTTATCCCCTTCATTCCATGTTTTAAGATAGACATCAAGAGGCTGATCCGGTTTCCTATATTTAACAGCATTATCCAACAAGTTAAATATAACATTTTGGAAGTGCATCTCATCTACATAGATTGTCGACTCAATAGCTTCTATATCTATATAAACCTTACCTCCTGTATGTTCAACTCGCAAGCTGAACGAGTGCCCAATTGTTTCGACCATTTCATTGAGGTCTACTTCTTTTTTCTTGAGTACAGCCTTTTTGCGATCATACATGGACATCTGCAAAACTTTCTCAACCAAGAAGCGCAAACGTTTACTCTCATCATTTACGATTCCACCAAGATGAGCTACCATCATTTCGCTTTTAGGAACAGACTTATCATTTAACATCTGAGCTGCCAGAGAGATACTTGCTATAGGGGTTTTTAACTCATGTGTCATATTATTGATAAAGTCATTTTTCAACTCGCTGTATCGCTTGCTTCGGAATATCACAACAATGGTAAAGATGAAAGTTACAAGCAATACCAAGGTAAAAATGATACTTGGAATCATAAATCGAACAGACGAGAATATATAGCCACTCATGTCTGGAAAATGAATTTTTACAATTCCCATTTTAGACTGAGGATCATTACGATACAACAACTGTGTATATGTATACTGCTCACCTTCATCTGTATAATCTGGACATCTATAAACCTCACGACCATCTTGAGTACAAACTGTAAAGTGATAAGGTATATTAATACCGTTATTCATCAATTCTGCTTTAAGATCCTGATCAAGCAGTTTAAAATTGATTCTATCTTTTAGAGGTTTATCTGAAGCCGAATACAAAATAGAATAAACCACCTCATCTAATAAAGCCTTCTGATACACATAGCGATTTTTAACAGCCTCCTGCAAAGACTTTTTTGCCTCTGACAAAGTATTTTTATCACTATGTAAAATCATAGCTTTTGGCATATTCGAAGGTTTACTGGTTAATGTCTTTAATTCAAAAGACGAATAGACATTACCATTAGCACCAACATTATAATTATGTGCATCCGATCCACCTACCGTATCTTTACGACTACGAGTAGTCTGACTTATATCTTTTTCCAAATATCGAAGTGTCTCGTTCAGCTCTAAATTACGAGAAGCCTGATAAAGAGCACGATTAACAGACTCATCAAACTGCTCCTTCTTCATATTAGCCATAGCTGAGATATAGTTCAACTGAAGATAGAGCAATGCTAAAAACGAGAACCCCATAATCAGAGCAATAGTCCAAATTGTTTTCTTCTTCATATTGCAAAGATAGCAAATACTTAATAAATTAACATAATAGCGTTAATTATTTCCAGTCATTTTAGACGATTTAACACCTTATCCATTTTTTAATTACAAATATACAACTAACAAAAAGAGCATTCTTTTCAGAATGCTCTTTTAATATTTCATAGATTATTCAACGCTTTTTTCTTCCGCTTCATATGCAGCAATTAATTTTTGCTGAACATCATTAGGAACCAATTCATAACTTGCAAATTTTGTCGTAAATGAAGCACGACCTCCTGTAATAGAACTTAAAGCTATGCTATAATCATCAAGCTCAGCCAAAGGTACTTTCGCTTGTAACTTCTGATATCCGGCTTCACTATCCATACCCATTATCATTCCACGACGACCTTGTAAATCGCTCATGACATCACCTACTATATCTTCTGGAGTAAAGACTTCAATATCATATATTGGCTCAAGTATTTTAGGACCTGCATTCTTAAATGCATCAGTGAATGCATGACGGGCAGCCAACATAAATGAAAGTTCATTACTATCAACAGGATGCATCTTACCATCATAGACTACAACTCGAACATCACGCGCATAGCTTCCTGTCAGCGGACCACGCTCCATACAGTCCATTACACCTTTCAAAATAGCAGGCATGAAACGTGCATCTATCGCACCACCAACAACACTATTGATAAATACTAGTTTTCCACCCCAGTCTAAATCAATCTCTTGCTTATTCTTGATATTTATTTTAAACTCCTGTCCATCAAACCTATAACTTACAGGGTCTGGCATACCTTCAGCATATGGCTCAACGATTAAATGAACTTCACCAAACTGACCAGCACCTCCACTCTGCTTTTTATGGCGATACTCTGCTTTTGCAGACTTTGTAATAGTCTCACGATAAGGAATACGTGGAACACCATATTCCACCATAATTTTCTCATTATTTTCCAAACGCCATTTCAAGGTACGCAAATGAAACTCACCTTGACCATGAACAATCGTCTGTCTCAGTTCCTTACTATTTTCAACAACCCAAGTTGGATCCTCTTGACGCATCTTTAATATTGCTGCCATCATTTTTTCCATATCCTGAGGGTTCTTAGACTTTATAGATCGCGCATATTTTGAATTCGGATATTTAATGAAATTATATTTCCAATCGCAGTCTTTACCATTAAGGGCATTACCTGTCTTTACATCTTTCAACTTTACCGTACATCCAATATCACCAGCGTACATTTCATCGACAGGAATACGTATAGCACCTGCACAAGCATATATTTGTCCGATACGCTCCTTGCTACCACGATCTGCATTTGTCAAGTCATCACCAGGCTTAACTCTTCCACTCATAACCTTAAAATAACTAACTTCACCAATATGCGGTTCCATGCTAGTCTTAAAGAAATACAAACTTTCAGGCCCATTGCTATCATGAGCAACTTCTTCTCCCCTAGTATTGTATATTTTAGGCATATCACTAACAAAAGGCACAACATTACCTAAGAATTCCATTAAGCGTTGCACCCCCATATCTTTACCTGCACAAACACAAAAAACAGGAAATATACTTCTAGTTATCAATCCCTCACGGATTCCTGTTCTAAGTTCATCCTCCGTAAGAGACTCCTCTTCGAAGAATTTTTCCATTAATCCCTCGTCGTTTTCGGCTGCCGCTTCGACAAGAGCCCTATGAAGTTCCATTGCTTTTTCCATTTCTTCCTCTGGGATATCTTCAATAACAGGTTTTCCACCTTCAGGAAGCCATGTATACTTTTTCATAACTAAAACATCAATGAAACTATTATAATCAGGCCCTGGATTCAAAGGATATTGAATCTGAACACATTTCTGACCATATATTTCTTTCATTTGAGCCAGCACATTTTCAAAATCGCATTTTTCAGAATCCAACTGATTCACTAAAAAAATAACTGGCTTTTTTAATTTATCAGTATATCGAAAGGCATTCTGTGTTCCCACTTCTGGACCATACTGGCCATTAATTACAACCGCTGCCAAATCTGTAACATTCAGTGATGTTATAGCTCCACTTACAAAATCATCAGAACCCGGACAATCAATAAAATTTAATTTTTTATGATTCCACTCAGCATGAAAAACGGTAGGGAATACAGAATATCCATACTCTAACTCTACTGGGAAATAATCACTAGCTGTATTTTTTGCATCAATGGAACCACGACGCTTAATCAAGCCAGCTTCATACATAAGACTTTCGGCAAGAGTCGTCTTGCCACTACCCGAAGCGCCAACAAGCGCAATATTTTTAATCTCGTTAGTTTGATATACCCTCATAACTTATAGATTTAAAGTTGAATATTTAAGTGTTTTCTGTACTTTTCAAGGTATTTCTGCAGATGCAGATGCTTTTTATTAATACTCGACTAAGATAGTATTTTTTTATTAGAATCCAAAAGAAATTCAGAAAAAAAGTCATTTTTTTGATACTTATTAGTACTTTTGCAAAATGACAGGTCTTTATATACACATTCCATTTTGCGCTAGTCGATGTATTTACTGTGGATTTTATAGTACTACACTTTCACAATTGAAACAAAAATACACTGATGCAATTTGTCGAGAAATGGAACTTAGAAAGCAGAATATAGATAAACGCCCTATTGAAATTTCGACAATTTATTTCGGAGGTGGAACACCTTCACAATTATCAAAAGAGCAATTACAGCAGATTTTTTCTTCTATAAACAGTATTTGGAATTGTAATGGATCTATCATCAGGAAGAATTGCGAAATAACTTTTGAATGTAATCCCGATGACATCACTGAAGATTTTGCAAATTTTATTGCTTATCTAGGAGTAAATCGTGTTAGTATGGGTGCACAAACTTTCGACCCTGCAAGACTGAAATTTCTTCATCGACGCCACAATGCTAATGAAGTAAAACTTGCAGTTGACAGACTAAAGTCCGCAGGTTTTGACAATATAAGCATAGACTTAATGTTTGGCTTTCCAGGTGAGACACTTACAGAATGGGAGGAAGATATTAAAACAGCTGTTTCACTCGAACCCAAGCATATATCAGCTTATAGTCTTATGTATGAAGAAGGTACACCACTATATCGCATGTTAGAAAAGGGTGAAATAGAAGAGATTGATGAAGAAACAAGTCTTGCGATGTATAAGAAACTCATAGACTTATTAACACAAGCCGGCTATGAGCATTATGAAATCAGTAACTTTGCACGCCCTGGATTTAGAAGTCAACATAATTCTTCTTATTGGAATGCTATTCCTTATATTGGTATAGGAGCAGCTGCCCATTCATACAACAAAGATTACAGAAGTTGGAATGTCGATAACATCCATCAGTACATCCAATCCATTCACGACAACAAACTTCCTTCAGAGAGTGAGTATTTAGATGCTACCACAAGGTATAATGATTTAATAACAACAGCACTTAGAACTCGCGAGGGCATTAATCTTACAAAATTGAAGGATGAATATGGAGAAGAACTGTTCTTATATCTTACTCAAGAAGCTCAAAAGTACATTAATCTTCATGAAATGAAAATCGAAGATAATAAATTGTCTCTTACTAGAAAAGGATTATATATCAGCGACTCAATCATGAGCGATTTGATATTTATATCAAATATAAAATAATATGAAAGCATCTGAAAGAAAAAATTTTGGAATATGGAATATCTCTATTATAGTATTAGCAATCATCACCATGAATATTTTGGATGATATCCTCACCATTCAGAGTTCTTTGCTTAAAACAATTATAGAGTTTATCGTCATCATTATTATTACTATCTTACTATTCTTAATCAAATATATTGTCACCCGAAAATTAAAATAATCAAATCAAAAAACCTGATATTGCATGTAAATTCAATATCAGGTTTCTTGAAATAGACCTCTTTGTTTATTAATTCTTTAGAGACAGATTTTTATACCCTTTTTCTCCTTCAATAGGCCAATATTCAGAAGGAGTTCTCATCTTTTTCATTTGCTTGTCCAATTGCTTTAATAATTTAGGATATTTATCTGCTAAATTGGTAGTCTCATACTTATCGTCTTCAATATTATAAAGCTCTAAAGGCTTATTTTTTCCTATACTTTCAGCCTTCCATTTACCAAAACGTATTGCACGCTGTTTACCTGGAAATTCCCAATATAAATAACGATTATCTGTATCCATCTGCTCACCATAAAATAATGGAGAAATATCCATACCATTAATATTTTTAGGCAAACTCTTCGTACATCCTGTAATTTTTGCAAAAGTAGGCATAAAATCAGGGAAATAAATAATATTATTCAACTTTTGAACAGGTACTTTACCTGGTTGATTAACGATTACAGGAACCTTTATACCTCCCTCATAAAGTTGTCCCTTATGTCCCTTTAAACCAGCGCCACTATTCAAATCCTGGATTGGAGCCATAACAGCAGCACCATTATCACTTGCAAAAATAACTAGAGTATTTTCCCTAAGCCCTAAAGCATCTAAAGTACCCAAGACACGACCAATATTATAATCCATGTGGCTTACTAAAGCTGCATATCGTTTTGTATTCATACTCCATTCACCTTTTTCATCATACCATGAAGTATCATCAATATGATAAGGCTCATGAGGTGCATCATAAGCTAAATACAAGAAAAAAGGATGATCTTTTTCTCGATGTATAAAAGCAATTGCATCATCAGTAGAGATCTCTGTATTATGACGTACATGGGCATCATGTTCATTTTCTTTAATGTTTATCAAAGAGTCTCCATGGAAACGATAATATGGATAATAATAATACGGGCCGTTGCTATGCGGTGTACTAATTGTCCATCCGTAAAACTCATCAAATCCTCTATGGTTTGGAGCAGCCATCGGATCATAACCATCTAAATGCCATTTATTAACCAAGCATGTACGATATCCAGCAGTTTGAAGAACGGTTGCTATTGTTGTATCCTCAGGTAATAAATTAGCACGATGAATATAAGTAGTATCTCCCTTAGGATTAATTTTTATTCCTATTTTTCCACCTACAGGACATTGATTATCACGAATTCTCGTATTTCCTGTATTTTTCCCAGTCATCAAAGAACATCTTGATGGAGAAGAGATTCCACTACCAGCATAAGCTTGTTCAAAGCGTGTACCACTTTCAGCTAATCGATCTATGTTGGGTGTCTTAATATATTGATTACCATAGCAATGTAAATCACCATAGCCCATATCATCAGCCAAAATAAAGATTATGTTTGGATGATCTGGAGTTGCCTTACTTATCTGTGCTTTGGATTCTGAAGGTATTAGCAATGTAGCAATCAAGCTACCAAAATAAAGTTTAGTATTCATAGTTTTTATTTTTTTACAAAGATACTTTATTTCTCACAAAACGCAAAAAAGTTAGAAGATAAATACCATATCGATTTACTTCTAACTTTTTTTTAATATACTATAATTACTTGACAAGTATAATTATCGTTTGGAAATTGGAATATATTCTTTTTCGTCAAGAACGTTCTTATATGCAGGACGAATAATTCTTCTACCTGCAAAATTCAGTTCCTCGATACGATGCGCTGTCCAGCCTACAATACGAGCCATTGCAAAAATTGGAGTATAAATTTCTTGAGGAAGACCGATCATTTCATATATGAAACCACTATAGAAATCCAAATTTGCACAAACAGGCTTATTACCCTGACGGAATTTTGTCAAACATTTAATACCCTCTTGCTCTATAAGCTTCAAAAATTCGTATTCCTCCACTCTCCCCTTTTCTTTAGCAAGTTCGCCAGCCAATTTCTTAAGTTCAACAGCACGAGGGTCGCTCATTGTATACACGGCATGACCAATTCCATAAATCAAGCCAGTTTTATCATAAGCTTCTTTATTAAGCATACGATTTAAATAGGTATCTATTTCATCTAAGTTAGTCCAATCCTTGATCTGCTCTTTTAAGTGATGAAACATATTAATTACCTTAATGTTAGCTCCTCCATGTAAAGGTCCCTTTAAAGAACCAATACCTGCAGCAATACTTGAATATGTATCAGTTCGAGTACTACTTGTAACACGAACGGTGAAAGTAGAGTTATTACCACCGCCATGCTCGGCCTGAATAATCAAAAGCAAATCAAGCATACGTGCATCGAGTTCTGTATAATGATTATGCTTCAGCATAAAAAGGAAATTTTCTGCAATACTCAAATTCTCACGAGGGTGACGAATGTGCAAACTTCTACCCTGCACACCATGACGATAGATATTATACGCATATGCAACTATCGTTGGAAATTTTGCAATCAACTCAATACTCTGACGCATCAAATTATCTCTACTAATATCATCTGGATTTGGGTCAAAAGTATACATTTCCAAGACACATCGCGCCAAAATATTCATGATATTATTGCCTTCCAAATCTATGATATGCACGATTGTACGATGATCCAAAGGCATATTATCGTTGAGAAGTTCACTAAAAGCCGACAATTCCTCTTTGTCAGGAAGTTTTCCTGAAAGCAAAAGATATGCAATCTCCTCAAAACCAAATCTTTTTTCTTTGAGCAGTGGAGCTACTAAATCATCAAGCTCATAGCCACGATAATAGAGTTTTCCAGGACATGGTGTTAACTTTCCATCTTCAGCACGATTATAACCAACAACATTACCTATATTCGTCAAACCCACAAGTACACCACTTCCGTCGTCATTACGAAGACCTCGCTTTACACCATACTTAGAAAAGAGTTCGGTATCAATTTTGCAAGAATTCTTTACTTCATCAGATAATTTATAGATTAGATATTCTTTCTTCATTATTTAAATTCCTTTCATTTTTGCATAATTCAAAGCCGATCCAGCCTTAAACCATTCTATTTGGGTATCATTGTAAGTATGAGCAGCATCAAACTGTTCTACACTTCCATCTTTATGCTTCAATGTAATTTGAATATTACGACCAGGGGCAATATTATTCAAACCGGTCACAGAGACTCTATCATCTTCCTGAACCTTATCATAATCATTTTTGTTAACAAATGTCAACGCCAACATACCTTGTTTTTTAAGGTTTGTTTCATGGATTCTTGCAAAACTTTTTGCCAAGACCACCTTTACATTAAGGAATCTTGGTTCCATTGCTGCATGCTCACGACTTGAACCTTCACCATAGTTATCTTCTGCCACAACAATTGAAGATACATGCTGGGCTTTATAAGCCTTTGCTGAAGAAGAAACCTCTTCGTAATTACCATTCAACTGATTTTTAACCTTATTATTTTCTCCATTGAAAGCATTTACAGCACCCATCAGCAAATTATCTGAAATATTCTGAAGATGCCCTCTAAACTTCAACCAAGGACCTGCCATTGAAATATGGTCAGTAGTACACTTTCCTTTTGTTTTGATTAACACTGGCATATTCTCAAAATCATTGCCATCCCAAGGCTCAAATGGAACTAACCGCTGTAAGCGATTACTATCAGGAGAAATTACCACATCAATATCTTTATGACCTTCAGAAGGAGCTATAAAGAGAGAATATTTTTCTAAAGCTTCAACACCCTTTACATTTTCATCAGAAGCACATTCAAATCCTTTAGGCGGGAATGCAAAACCTTGGGGTTCATCCAGCAATACAGGATTACCATCTCTATCCAACAGTGTATCTGTAGCAGGATTAAAGTCCAAACGACCAGCAATAGCTAAAGCGGTTGTCATTTCAGGACCACCAATAAAAGCATAAGTATTAGGATTCTGATCAGCACGACGTCTAAAGTTACGATTAAAAGATGTAACAATAGCATTCTTACGATTATTATCATCTGTATGACGCTTCCACTGACCAATACATGGACCACATGCATTAGTCATAATAAGCGCACCTATACGTTTGAAATCATCAAGAATTCCATCCCTTTCTGCAGTATATCGTATCTGTTCAGATCCAGGGTTAATGATTAATTGACCTTTTACAGGAATATTCTTCTCATAAGCTTGTCGAGCTATAGAAGCTGCTCGAGCCAAATCTTGGTAACTTGAATTCGTACAGCTACCGATAAGACCTACTTCCACTGTCATTGGATAATCATTAGCAGGTCCCTTGGCCTTCATATGACTAATTGGTGTAGCTGCATCTGGAGTAAAAGGACCATTGAGATGAGGTTCAATTTTACTCAAATCGATTTCTACAATTTGATCATAGAATAACTCTGGATGTTCATAAACTTCATCATCTGCACGTAACTCTGCTGCATTCTGCTGAGCAAGTATAGCAATTTCTTCACGTCCTGTTTTACGTAAATATTCATCAGCATTCTCGTCAAAAGGAAACAAAGAGCAGGTTGCTCCAAGCTCTGCTCCCATATTACAAATACTAGCCTTACCTGTAGTAGAAAGATCCTTCAATCCATCACCATAATATTCAAGAATAGCATTAGTACCACCCTTAACTGTAAGAATACCCAAAATTTTTAAAATTACATCTTTTGGACTTGCCCATCCAGAAAGATGACCTGTAAGATGTACACCTATTAAACGAGGCATTTTAAGTTCCCAAGGCTGTCCAGTAAGCACATCTACAGCATCAGCACCACCAACACCAACAGCAACCATACCTAAACCACCTGCATTAGGTGTATGAGAATCTGTACCAACCATCATACCACCAGGGAAAGCATAATTTTCCAATATTACCTGATGAATGATACCTGCACCAGGAGCCCAAAAACCGATATGATACTTTTGAGATACTGACTTTAGAAAATCGTATACCTCTTTGTTTGTTTGACATGCTAAAGGGAGATCTTTGTCTGCACCTACATCAGCACGAATTAAGTGGTCGCAGTGAACACTTGCAGGAACGGCAACTTTGTCTTTACCAGCATTCATAAACTGAAGCAAAGCCATTTGAGCAGTTGCATCTTGCATAGCCACACGATTAGGACGAAAATTGACATAAGATTCACCACGCTTAAAAGGCTTCAAATCTTCAAAATCATAAATATGAGCATAAAGAACCTTTTCTGCATAGGTCATTGGTCTCTTCATCACATTCTTGGCAGCCTTTACCGTTTCCGAATAGGAAGCATAAAAGCTTCTCAACATATCAATATCCAAAATCATAATCGTTGTTCACCTATTAGTTTATTTATTAATTGGTTGCAAATATACAAATATATTTTCAATTTGAAAGAATAAAGACTAAATTATTTAGCAAAATGAAATGAAAAATGTTATTTCTTGAATATTTAGCACAAATTACTCAACAGAATATACATTACTTACATCTATAAAAAATCGAGTAGGAAGAAAATGAAGTTATTTTCTTCCTACTCGATTTTTCCAATCTCTCATACCACGGTACGTACAGATTCACACACAGCAGTTATTCGTATTATCTATACATTTGATTTTATAGCTTTTGATAGCCCAAAGCATAGGTATTATAAGGTATAAACATTGTAACTACGCTATAAAAGAAAGATAGTTATGAAATACTTACTTTTTGAATCTAGTCTGTTTTATATTTTTATGGATATTGAATAATAAAAATACCATATTAGAAGAATATAGCCAACAAAATATAGAGTACTAACACTAAATACTATATAATCCACTGCACATACTGCAAGAAGACCAAATAGATATAGCATACCATCTCCAATAGGTAGCTTTCTTGAAACCTCATCAATACACGCAATCCCTACAATCAACATAAGCCAAACTGAACTTAAAAAGATAGACAGTATACCTGGAACTGCAAAAGGATTCAGAGTTGGATGAAAATAAAATTCTTGCCAGGTATCTGGGGTAAACATCTGGATACTAGCATAGAAAGCTGCAGAAGATGCCACTATCAATACTAATGCTGTAGGATAATAACTATCAATATCATTAAAATGTATGATTTTTGCATCACTATTGACAATTCTTCTAAATAAGTAAACCACCCCTATTAATACGATAACTATTAAAAATATCAGCAAATGGATATCAGAAAACAGAGATATAAACTGAGAGATAGGATCATCAGGCACGACTTTATGTAACATACTGCTTTCATGTATCCATCCGAACATTGATGTTTCGGTTCCTAATTGAATCCAAACAGAATCTACACTGTCAGTTGGTACAATACGAATATCGGAAACTACTAGATGATCATATTTCTTGACTGTAAAAGAATCTGTTAACATGTTGCTAAGTTTTTCTTCTGGCAACTGTCTCATCAACTCCATACTGTCAGCTTTGACCACAAAGTTATAATTGTTCGTATAATGATGAATTGTTCTAAAATCTATAGAGTCCTGTTGTTTTTCGCTCAATTCAACAAAAGGCTTTTCCTTTAAATGATGATGATGGCGACTCTTATAGCAACTACTCAAAGAAAAAGCTGCTATGAAAAACAATAGTAAAATATAGATTCTAGTTCTCTGCATATACATTCATTTGACATTCCGAACATTTAAATTCTAATCTGAATCTGCGTCCATCAGATAATTCCAGCCGTAAAGGCTCATGCCAAGATGGAACTTCACCACCTCGTTTTACACAATAGCCTAAAGAATATCTGATACAATGGCGACATTGCATAATCAAAGGATTGTTCTGATAAGCATCCAATTCAAAAGCATTACCAATCTGCGACATACCCTGATTTTCATAAAATAACTTGGCAACATGATTACTAATATTATAAAGATAAGGATAATCCTTATACTCAGGCTGCCAAACTAGATTACAAAACTTTTTGTTTTCTTGTAGATTATCTGTGACCGTATCTTTAACCGCTCGTTCAACCAAAAGATTATCAATCGCTTCTCGTCTCAAATCACTAAGAATACTTGAGGGTAAAAAATATCGATCCGCATCCTCTTCGATTTTGATTTCATCACAAATGTACGGCGTATTACCTAATTTTGATAACTGTTTAATAATATTATCACGCTGTGGCTTTTTTGCCAGTTGATGGGCAAATACAACAGATGCCTGTCCCTTCTTACGACCAGAAATAACAGTTAATGAAAAGCCTTCATCCGTCAATGAAAAATACATATTAACAGCCAACTTCCTTACAGCAGTATTCCCTGCAAGTTGTTTTTCAAATGCCATATCATTATTCCGATAGAGCGCAAGCCCCGGACGTAGATGATTTGGCATACGTAAAGGATACAATCTATTACCAACAGCTCTATTCACACGAAAGCCTTCCAGTTCATGTTCATCATTTATAAAACATAACCCATCTCCATTTGCGAAAGTAGCTGTTCCTGCAACATTAAAGCTAGTATGTCTTAACTCCTTCACTCTACCTACATATTCCCCTAAGGCCTTAGGCGTATCAAAACTGGCAATATTTGGTTTTCTACCATTAATAAAATAATCTGTAAACCCCCTATTAAACGTTTTCTTTAGGTTTGGCTCAAAACGATATTCAATAGTTCCTTCCGAAGCTCTACAATATCGATCTGGGTGCTTTTTCACTATTTGATCTAATCTCTGACTATAAGCAGAAACTACATTCTTGACATAAGTAACATCTTTTAACCGACCTTCAATCTTAAAAGAGCAAGCACCAGCCTCTGCCAACGTCTCCAAATTATCTATCTGACACATATCTTTTAGAGACAAGAGATGGCGCTGACGTTCGATAACCTTACCGTCAGAATCTTTTAAATCAAATTTCAATCTACAGAATTGAGCACATTCACCTCGATTAGCAGAACGTTTAAAACAATGTTGAGAAGCATAACATACTCCAGAATAGCTTACACACAAAGCTCCATGAACAAAAACTTCAAGTTCAACATCCGGATTATTTTTGTGAATCTTATTAATTTCTTCTGCAGACAATTCTCTCGCTAACACTACTCGCTTAAATCCCAAAGAATATAGCCAATTTACTTTTTCTGCAGTTCTTGTATCACATTGTGTACTTGCATGAATCGCAACTCCTGCACGATTACAGATATCAATCAGTCCCATATCCTGTATGAGTATACCATCTACGTGAATTTGAGCCAGTTGGTCTATTAATCTTTGAGTATCGTTCAGCTCCTGCTCATAGATTATAGTATTTACAGTCACATATATTTTTGCGCCAAACTGATGAGCATAGCTACATAATTGTGCAATATCATCCACACTATTTCCCGCAGCCTGACGCGCGCCAAAATGTTCAGCACCTATATATACTGCATCTGCACCATGGTCTATGGCAGCAATACCACATTCTAAATTTTTTGCCGGAGCTAATAACTCTAGGCTTCGCATAAGCATAATGTTGTTAAAAGTTTATTTGATATCGTTTATATCATAAGGAGTTTCTTGATAAACATAATAGTCTATCCAATTGCTATAAAAAAGATTTGCAGCTGATCGCCATAGCACCTCTACACCATTTTCTGGGTTATCAGCACGATAATAATTTTGTGGTAAATTCACATCTGAACGTTTCCCCTTATCACGTTTATATTCCAGATCCAATGTATTCGGTGCATATTCCATATGGCCAAGAATATAGAATTCACGACCATTACGTGAGGAAACGATGCTGACTCCAGCATCAGGTGATTCTGCTAAAATCTCCAGATCATTCACTTGACTAATATCCTCTCGACGCACTTCTGTATGACGACTATGAGGCATATAGAAATAATCATCAAATCCACGGAATATCTGAGCTTGAGGATCACACGGATAAGTTTTGAAAACTCCAAATTTTTTCGACTTTAAACTATATTTGGGAATTCCATAGAAATGAAACAATGCAGCCATAGCACCCCAACATAAATAAAGTGTACTTTCTACATGAGTACGAGCCCAATCAAATATTTTGTTAATTTCACTCCAATAATCAACATTCTCATAAGGTATTGTTTCTACAGGAGCTCCAGTAACAATCATGCCATCAAATTTCTGCTTCATAAGTTCAGACGAATCCTTATAAAACATCTTCATATGCTTTACAGGTGTATTTTTAGAAGTATGACTTTTCAACTTCATAAAAAAGATCTCTAACTGAAGAGGCGTATTAGAAAGAAGTCTTATTAAATCCGTTTCTGTAGTTATTTTCAACGGCATTAAGTTAAGAATAACTATTCTTAATGGACGAATTTGCTGATTTTGTGCTCGCGTTTCGTCCATCACAAAAATATTCTCTTTCTTCAGAATCTCTATTGCAGGTAATTTATCTGGTAAATTTAATGGCATTCTAAAAATTCCTTTCTTAAAAAACTAATCCAAATGCAAAGATATACTTTTTTATCGATAAATAAAAAAAAGGATGCCAAAAGATTGACATCCTTACTTTTATATTCAATTTAAATACAATTTACCACAATTCAAGACGCTCATTTTCTGGAATAAACATCTTATCACCTTTCTTAACACCAAAGGCTTCGTACCAAGCTTTAACATGTGGAAGAGCTCCATCTACACGCCATTTACCCAATGAATGAGGATCTCTTTTTACACGGTTGCGTATTTCCTGGTCTGTTATATTTTGCCCCCATACACCAGCATAAGCAACAAAGAATCTTTGTTCTGGAGTAAGACCATTTTTTTCACCAAGTTTTTTCTTTGCTGTTGCATTTTTAAATGCATTATAGGCAACTTGAAGACCACCATGATCAGCTAAATTCTCTCCAAGTGTAAACTTGCCATTTGCATGAAGACCTGGCAATACTTCTATATTATCAAAGAAATCTGCATAGAGCTTAGCTCTTTTCTCAAAGTTCTTACCATCAGAAGCTGTCCACCAGTCTTTTAGATTTCCATCGGCATCATACTGACGGCCCTGATCATCAAATCCGTGTGTCATCTCATGGCCAATTACAACACCAATTGCACCATAGTTAAACGCTTCATCTGCTTTTACATCAAAAAAAGGATACTGTAAAATACCAGCTGGGAAACAAATTTCATTGGTAGTAGGGTTATAATAAGCATTAACCGTCTGTGGAGTCATACCCCATTCATCACGGTCTACAGGCTTACCAACCTTACGTCTAATCATATCTTCCAACATGAATTTACGGCAAGCTGCTTCATTTTCATAAAAACTTTTTTCTGGATCGATAGATAAACTGCTGAAATCTGTCCATTTATTTGGATAGCCAATCTTTACATAGAATTTATCAAGCTTCTTGTGTGCATTAGCCTTTGTTGAATCACTCATCCATGTTTGTGCATCAATACGTTGACCTAGACTGATTTGCAAGTTTTTAACTAATTCTTCCATCTTTTTCTTTGAAGATTCAGGGAAGTATCGTTCAGCATAAAGACGACCTAAAACCTCACCCAACTTTCCTTCAACCTGAGATGTAGCTCTCTTCCACAGAGGATAATCTTCCTTACGACCACTCATCGTCTTACCGAAGAAGTCAAAAGAAGCTTCTCTAATTTTATCGGTAAGTAAACCTGTTGAATGACAAATAACATCCCATAACATTAATGAACGAACTTCATCTGCACTCTGCAAAGAAATTAGCTTATCTAAACCTGTAAAGAATGAAGGCTGACCTACAATTAATTGTTGGAAATACTCACTTTTAATACCTTGAGCATTAAGTTCTGCTTCTAAAGGAATATTTGGATAATTCGCTTTAAACTCAGCTAAAGTCATCTTATTGTAGTTAGCTTGTGGATCACGAAGTTCTGTCATACTCTTAGAGATCAAAGCTACTAAAGTTTCCTGGCGGAAAATATTACCAGCGTAGATTTGAGACTCAGCCTCACTAAAACCATAAAGCTTAAACATCTTGACGATATAATCCTTATAAGCTTCACGAATAGCAACCGTAGCAGAGTCATTATTCAAGTAATAGTCCTTCTGACCTAAAGTAAGTCCACCCTGATACAGATTAAGGATATTTTCCGTAACATTTTTCTGATCAGCATCAAAGAATCCTTCATATTGATCTCCTAAACCATCCACATAATATTTGAGCTGAATTTTTCTCAAATCCTCTTTTGTCTTTGCAGCAACCAACTCCGTTAAAATAGGCTTCACTGGGGCAATACCCTCACGATTTCGACGGTCTACGTCCAAAGCAAGCTTATAATAATCACCAAGTTTCTGCTCTATAGAACCCTTTTTGTATTTCTTTTTTAGAAGTTCACTAAGGATACTATTAATACGTTTATTGTTATCTTCTTGTAATTGATCAAAACTACCAAATCTACTAAAGGCTGCAGGCAACGGATTATTTTTCTGCCAACCACCAGTAGCAAACTCATAGAAATCATCCTGAGGACGTACACTTTTGTTGAAATTCTTTTCAACAAGACCCGATTTATGTTGTGCCTGAGAAGCCATAGGCAAAGCACACATCAACATTATCGGAAGGATCTGTTTCATGTTCATTTTTTATAATTTATTAAGTTACTATATTATTGCAATTCGGCGAGTTTCTCACTGAGAATAAACCAATTATCATTTTCTGCATCCAATCGTTCTTTAATTTCTGCATACTCATTAATAATACTCATATTCGTTGCATTCTCCGGACTCATGAGCATTTCATCCAACTCTTTGATTCGCTTCTCCATTTCTGCAATTTTATTCTCACTCTCCTTTACTGCCTTTTCTGCTTTTCTAATCTTTTTTTGAAGTTCTTTATGCTCTGCATAACTCAACCTCGAAGCTTCTTTTGCAGGATTAGTTATTTTCTCTGAAGACGCAGACTGTTTTATAGTATTACTGCTGCTCATAGCTAATCGATCTTCTACAGTTGGAACATCCGATTTAAAAGCATTCACAGCTGATGTCACTTGTAAACTACTCAACCAGTCATAGATACCGCCCAAGTGTTCTTTCACTCTACCATTACCAAACTCGTAGACTTTACTAACAAGCCCATCCAAGAATTCACGGTCATGACTAACAATAATCGCAGTACCATCAAAAGACTTAATCGCTTCTTTTAGAACTTCCTTACTAGGTATATCCAAGTGATTGGTCGGCTCATCGAGAATCAATAAATTAACAGGCTCTAATAATAGTTTAATCATAGCTAGTCTACTACGTTCACCACCACTTAGAACGCCAACCTTTTTCTCTGATATTTCTCCGCCAAACATAAATGCACCTAGCAAATCGTTTATCATCAAACGAATATCACCAGTTGCAACCTGATCTATAGTTTCATAAATAGTCAAGGATTCATCTAGCATTTGGGCCTGATTCTGAGCGAAATAGCCAATTTGAACATTATGCCCTATTTTAAGGGTTCCTTCAAATGGAATTTGCCCCATAATACACTTGACAAGAGTAGATTTACCTTCACCATTCTTTCCTACAAAAGCAACTTTTTCACCTCTTTTGATAGTTAGATTGACATCTGCAAAAACATTCTTATCATAGTCTTTACGAACATCTTGACAAATCACAGGATAATCACCAGAGCGAAGACATGGAGGAAATTTAAGATGCATAACAGAATTATCAACTTCATCAACCTCTATAGGAACTATCTTTTCCAATTGTCTGATACGCTGTTGCACCTGAACTGCTTTTGATGCCTGATAACGAAAACGATTGATAAAGGCTTCTATATCAGCTATTTCTTTTTGCTGATTTTGATAAGCACGCAATTGCTGCTCACGACGCTCTTTACGAAGAACCAAATACTCATCATACTTAACTCGATAATCTTCTATATGCCTACAAGTTATCTCGATAGTACGATTAGTTACATTATTAATAAAAGCACGGTCATGACTAACTAATACGACAGCACTTGAACTTGTTGCTAAGAATTGCTCCAACCACTGAATACTTTCGATATCAAGATGATTCGTTGGCTCATCCAAAAGTAACACATCTGGTTTTTTAAGAAGAATTTTTGCTAGCTCTATTCGCATACGCCAACCACCTGAAAATTCCTTAGTTGGACGTTCCAAGTCTGCTCTGCTAAAGCCAAGTCCAGATAATGTACGCTCCATTTCAGCCTCATAATTTTCGCCTCCAAGCATAATATAGCGTTCATGCTCTTGCGTAAAATTATCAACTAATTTTGTGTAACCTTCACTTTCATAGTCTGTTCGCTCTGCCAATTCCCGCTGCATTTTATCTAATTTGGCCTTCAACATTACACTTTCAGAAAAAGCCTTTCGGGTTTCTTCGCGAACACTAGTATCATCTTGAAGTTTCATGACCTGAGGAAGATAACCTATCTTGCACTCATTTGGTATGGATACAGTTCCTGATGAAGGTTTTTGCAATCCACATAAGAGCTTGAGCATTGTACTTTTTCCTGCTCCATTTTTTCCCACGAGCGCTATACGATCATGAGGATTAATGACATAATTTACATTTTCAAACAATGGTTTGGCAGCAAACTCTACTGTTAACCCTTCTACTGATATCATTAAAAGCTAATTTTTTAGTTGCAAAGATACAAAATTATAGTGAAAAAATACTTAGCATATACAAAAAAACGCACTTCCTTGTGAGAAGTGCGTTTATATTTAGGTGTAAATAATTACTTTACCTTTTCTACGATTGCCTTGAAAGCTTCTGGATTATTCATAGCGAGGTCAGCAAGAACCTTACGGTTAATCTCGATACCTGCTTTATGAAGAGCACCCATCAACTGGCTATAGCTCATATTCTCAAGACGAGCTGCTGCGTTAATACGCTGAATCCAAAGGGCACGGAAATTACGCTTCTTATTGCGACGATCGCGATAAGCGTATGTCAAACCTTTCTCCCAGGTATTTTTAGCTACAGTCCAAACGTTCTTTCTTGCTCCATAGTAGCCTTTTGTAAGCTTTAAAATATTCTTTCTTTTAGCACGTGAAGCGACGTGATTTACTGATCTTGGCATAATTTTTTCCTTTAATTGTTTTGACTAAAAAGTTTTAATTAGCGAAGGCAGAGCAGATCGCGTACCTGCTTTACGTTTGCATGATCTACGAGAGTCTGGTGAACCAGATTTCTCTTCTGTTTCTTTGTCTTCTTAGTCAGAATGTGACTGTGATAAGCGTGATGACGCTTAATTTTACCGGTACCGGTGAAACGGAATCTCTTCTTTGCGCCGGAATTAGTCTTTACTTTTGGCATTTTTGTTTATTTTAAATTATTTATTAATAACAAGTGGCAACGCATATACCAGGGCGTTACGCACTTTTTTTTAAGTCTTATGAAATTTCTGCAGACCTTTTCAAAGTAGTACTACATCAAGTATTACCCCGACCATTTATTCTACGCTTTCGATCTTTCCAGCCTTTGCAGCAGCCTTAGCCTCAGCTTCACGCTTTTCACGATCCACACGCTGTTGGCTCTTTTTTGCCTGTCCTACCTTTTTAGGGGCCATATAAAGGAACATCTTCTTTCCTTCCAACTTAGGCATCTGCTCAACTTTACCAAACTCTTCCAAATCATTAGCGAAGCGTAATAAAAGGACTTCACCTTGTTCTTTAAACAAAATAGAACGTCCACGGAAGAATACATATGCACGTACTTTATTTCCTTCTTCCAAGAATTCTTGAGCATGTTTCAACTTGAACTGATAATCATGCTCGTCTGTCTGAGGTCCAAAACGAATTTCCTTAACCTCAACCTTAACCTGCTTCTGTTTCATCTCTTTCTGACGTTTCTTCTGCTGGTAAAGGAACTTAGAATAGTCTATAAGACGGCAAACTGGTGGCTGGGCGTTTGGAGAAATCTCGACCAAGTCAACACCCTGCTGACGTGCAAGATCCAAAGCTTTACGGGTAGGCATCACCTCTGAGCCCTCGTCACTAACTACACGAACCTCACGGATATGAATCTGTTCATTCACGCGATACTGGTTCTTCAAATTATTTTTGTCGTTCTTCTGCATTAACTTTTATAAAGTCGTTTTTTAATAATCGGGTGCAAATTTACAAAAAAGTCAGGAACTAACAAAATAATTCCTGACCTTTTTACATTATATTTCTGTATTATTTGAAATATTCATAAATAATACCTTACCTTTTAATCATTTGATTCATTGTCAACTACTTTGAGCTGCTCAGCTACCTCTTCATTAATGCGCTTAGCAAATTCTTCCATAGTCATAGAAGCTTGATCGCCACCACCTTGCTTACGCATAGAAACGAGACCACCTTCTGCTTCCTTTTCACCGACAATTACCATATAAGGAACACGTTTTAACTCATTATCGCGAATCTTACGACCTACCTTCTCATTTCTATCGTCAATATAACCACGTACATCGTGCTTATCCAAATATGCCTTTACTTTTTTAGCATAATCATTATATTTCTCTGAAATAGGAAGGATAGCTACCTGGTCAGGTATCAACCACAATGGGAAACGACCTGCTGTATGTTCGATAAGAACAGCAGTAAAGCGCTCTAGACTACCGAATGGAGCACGGTGAATCATAACTGGAGTCTTCTTGGTATTATCTACGTCAGTATATTCCAATTTGAAACGCTCTGGCAAATTATAATCTACCTGAATAGTACCCAACTGCCATCTTCTACCTATAGCATCTTTAACCATAAAGTCAAGCTTAGGACCATAGAAAGCAGCTTCACCTTCTTCTTCAACAGCTTTAAGACCCTTTTCCTTACAAGCCTCACGAATAGCATTTTGACTTTCTTCCCAAATTTCATCAGAGCCTATATACTTTTCAGTATCTTTAGGATCACGCAATGAAATCTGCGCTTCATAATCATTAAAGCCAAAAATAGAGAATACCTTCTGGATAATATCAATATTATTTTCAAACTCAGCTTTTACCTGATCTGGACGAACAAAGATATGAGCATCATCCTGAGTAAATGTA
Organism: Segatella bryantii; assembly: GCF_022024215.1. Classification (NCBI taxonomy): domain Bacteria; kingdom Pseudomonadati; phylum Bacteroidota; class Bacteroidia; order Bacteroidales; family Prevotellaceae; genus Segatella; species Segatella bryantii. The sequence continues at coordinate 1,468,110 of NZ_CP091798.1, forward strand.
CGAACACGAGTCAAGCCATGAAGCTCGCCACTCTTTTCATAACGGAATACCGTTCCGAATTCTGCAATACGAAGAGGAAGATCTTTGTAAGAACGAGGTTTACGAGCATAAATTTCACAATGATGAGGACAGTTCATTGGCTTTAACATATACTCCTCATCCTCTTCTGGAGTATGTATTGGCTGAAATGCATCCTTTCCATAGTGAGCCCAGTGACCAGAAGTAATATACAAATTTTTACTACCAATACCTGGAGTAATTACTTCCTGATAATTATAAGGCTTCAATACTCGACGAAGCAACTCCTGAAGACGGAGGCGTAACTGAGTACCCTTTGGCAACCAAATAGGAAGACCTTTACCTACTCGCTCAGAGAACATAAAGAGTTCCATTTCCTTACCGATCTTACGATGATCGCGTTTCTTAGCTTCCTCAAGCATCACTAGATATTCATCCAGCATTTTCTTCTTTGGAAAAGAGATACCATAAATACGAGTCATCTGCTCACGTTTAGCATCTCCACGCCAGAATGCACCGGCTACACTTGTAATCTTAACAGCTTTGATATCGCCTGTAGATACTAAGTGTGGTCCCTTACAAAGATCTGTAAAGTTACCTTGTGTATATGTAGTAATTGAGCCATCTGCCAAGTCGAGATCTATATGTTCGCACTTATAATCTTGACCGTCAGCCTTAAATTCTTTCAAAGCATCAGCCTTTGCTATTTCCTTACGAACAACTGCCTCATCCTTCTTGGCAAGTTCCTTCATTTTAGCTTCAATCTTTGGAAAATCATTTTCAGAGATAGTTACACCCTTTGGAGGCATAACATCATAAAAAAATCCATTTTCTATAGCTGGTCCAAAACCAAACTGGATACCCGGATAGAGCTCTTGAAGAGCCTCAGCCAACAAGTGCGCAGAAGTATGCCAGAAGGTATGCTTTCCCTGCTCATCTTCGAACTTATAAAGTTCTACTGCAGCGTCCTTAGTGATTGGACGATTCAGTTCAACAACCTCACCATTTACACCGCAAGATACAACGTTGCGAGCGAGAGCCGGTGAAATGCTCTCGGCGATTTGTAACCCAGTTACGCCCTCTTCGTATTCACGAACAGAACCATCTGGAAAAGTGATTTTTACCATAACAAATTAGTATTTCTTTTAATCAAGCACAAAAGTAGAAAGAATATACACAATATCCAAATAAAAAATGAAGAATTTTAAATATAATCAAAATTCTTCATTTTTTATTTGAATATATAGCACTTTAGATTCTATTAAAATACAAGTATTCCTCAGAAAACCAATAAAAAAGGAGATGAATACAAAGATTCATCCCCTATTATATCATACCAGCTAACGTAATAGACAATATCTATCCTATTTTGCCTTGTTCGTACTCACCTTTTTTTCTTTTGAAGCCGACTTTATCAAACTATAAGCATCATAAAGGCCAAGTTCGCCTGCCCGACTTAAATCTTTGACAGCCGATCCAATATCATTACATCTCAACTTGGCTAAACCTCTATTATAATAAGCCTCAGCCAAATTTGGATTAACACCAATAGCCTGACTGAAATACAAAATTGCTTTATTAAAATCTTTTATTGCTGCATAAGCACACCCCATATTATAAAGCAAATAAGCGTTATTCTTTCGCAGATGAATAGCCTGTCGAAGGTCATCATTTATACGAGTAGTATACATACTGCTATTCCTGCCCTGACTTCTATTATAAGCATCCAATTCTGCTAACGAACTGGCTCGTTGCATAAATGCCAAGACATTTGTACTATCCATTCGTATATAATCATCCAAATCGCTTATTGCCTCTTCATAATTATGTATAGTAGCTTGAGCCACTGCTCTTTGCAACAAGAAGCTGCTTGCGATTTTGGCATCCCTCGTATTTGAAATTTTCTCATTCAACTGCATTACAGTCTTCATAAATGAAGAAGTCTGTTCGGCATCCATTGCTTGAGGTGTACACACTAAATAAATACGTTTCAACGGCTTTTGATGATTATTATAAAGTTCCAAATCTCCATCCACCAACTCGAATGATTTTATTCCGTTCTTATATTTTAAATAAGAAAGTTGGAACATTGGCAAAAATTCTGCAGCAACTTCTCTATTCTGCACTTCACCACGATAAGAATTCTTATATTCTGTTGTCTTTGTTACGATATCATCATCAGCTATTACTAACTGATCATACTTATCGACATCTATATCACTCATACGACGAACCTGGTTCAGTTTCGCCCTGCTCCATCGTTGTTGTACACCTAAATGCTTATTCATCTGCGCTTTGAAGACTCTAAATTCATCAAGTTCTGCTTGATTCCTCATACCAAGTCTTCTATAGCAATTTGCTCTAGCCAACAAACCATTCCAGAAATTAGGAAATTTTTGGATAACACGGCTATAATCACGAATAGCAGCTTTAAGATTTCCTGTTTTATCATTTAATAAAGCACGATTATAAAGAGCTTGAATATTATTAGGCTCAAGCCTCAACACAAAATCAAAATCCTTAATCGCACGATTATCATCACCTAACGTTAATCTCAATAATCCACGATTATAATGAGCTATAAAATTATTAGGGTCCATTTCTACAGCCTTATCATAATCCTCCATAGCCTGACGTAACTTATTCAGATTCACACTAGCCATGGCTCTATAAACATAGTTATTTACGACCTTTGGTTCATAATGAATAGCATTACTAAATGCTTCAAAAGCCACTTTATAACTCTTTCTGGAAAGATGCAATCTTCCACGTATAGCCCAAGCATCACCATTATACGGATCTATTTCTAACGTTTTATCTAACCATTTTGCAGCTGTAGCCGTATCATTTTCCGTAAGATATACTTCAGTCTGAAGACTATACGCATCAGCCATTTGAGGCCACCTTGCCACTATTGAATCCAGCTGGCGATGAGCCGAAGAATAATCCTTTAACTTAACTGCACAATACGCTTTATTAAAAATATATCCACGATTATTTGGATCTCTTTTCAAGGCCTGATCATAATCTGATATAGCCTCTTGAAATTTATCCTGCTTAATACGACTCAACGCTCTAAGATTCCATATATCCGAAATATACGGATTTAATTTTATTGCTTCAGTTTCATCCATTTCTGCACCAGAAAAGTCATCAAGATAAAACTTAGCTACTCCACGGTAATACCAAGGTTCATAAAGATAAGGCTTATAGCTAACACAAATATTAAAATGTTGAATGGCAAGTACATAGTCCTTATAATCGAGGGCTATGCGACCTGCCACTTGTATTCTATCAATATTATATTGTGCATGAACTGCCAGGGTCATAAAGGCAGCAGCAATCAAAGACAAAAATTTTCGCATATTCAGATTTTTTTATACTGATTATAAGCTTCTCAGACCCTTTGAAGAGGTGAAGGATTATCTTATCTTGGTACCTTAGTACGATAAGAACAGCGGAATTTTCCCTTCATAATATTTTTAAGTTTACCTCCTATCATATTCTTACGAAGAGCATTCACTTTATCTACATACATAATACCTTCCAAATGATCGAATTCATGCTGCATAACACGAGCTTTATAGCCTTCCACCCATTCATCATGCTCTACAAAATTTTCATCCATATATTTAACATGAATACGAGTAGGACGCACTACATTCTCGGACAAGCCAGGAATAGAAAGACACCCTTCCTCCATACGAGATTCTTGAGTATCATCGTATTCCAAGATATGCGCATTAATGAAAACCTTACGGAAGCCTTCATATTCAGGAAATTCATCTTTAAGAATATCCAGATCAATTACAACAAGACGAATAGCCTTACCTATCTGAGGGGCTGCCAAACCCACTCCATTACTATTATCCAATGTTTGAAACATATCCTGGATAAGTTGTTTAAGTTCTGGATAATCTGGAGTAATATCCGAAGCCACCTTGCGTAAAACAGGCTGACCATAAACATAAATTGGTAAAATCATATTTTAAATCTGTATAGATTTTATTATAAAAGTGTATACCTTGAAAACGTTTTAATAACGATGTGAAGACATCCAGTCTTCCAAAATAATAGTTGCCGACACTTCATCGACCAAACCTTTATTTTCTCTTCTTACCTTTTTCTTAACGCCACCATCTATCATGGCACGATGAGCAATTACTGAAGTAAAACGCTCATCATAATATTCAATAGGGATCTCCGGATGTGCTTTACGCCATCGATTATAAAAATTTTCAACGCGCCCCATGTTTTCACTTGGCAAACCGTTAGGTTGAGTAGGCTTACCCATAATGATACGCTCTACTCCCTCCTTTTTACAATAATTCTGCAGGAAATCCCATAAATCTACTGTACTGACTGTAGTAAGACCATTTGCGATAATCTGCATCGGGTCTGTCACAGCCAGTCCAGTTCTTTTTTTTCCGTAGTCAATACTCAAAATTCTACCCATAAACCGAGATCGAATCAGAGAGTAATAAATTATTTCTTAAAGAGCAACCATGCATCTGCATACTTACTACGAAGCTGATTGCGGCTTGAAACAGCAGCAGCTTTATCTGCAAAAGTAGTGGCAACAACACGATACATATTACGAGCACTATTATAAGCTATCTGTGCATCATATCCTGCATTTTTCAAAGTACGCTGCATACCTTCTGCATTTGCTTTTAATGAATAAGAACCTACAACCACGCTAAAATTCTTGAGACCAGGACCGCTTACTACTGTAACATCTTCAGAACGTACAGTTGCATTATCAGCATTATCCATAACTGTTGTTTCACTAACCTGCTTGTTTTCAAGAGGAGTTACAACAGGAGCTGCAGTTGCGATTGGCTCATTGGTCTGAGCGGCTTCTTGAGCCTTAGCTTTTTCATAAGCTTTTTTATAAGCACTTTCGCTTGATTTACAACTTGTAAAAGCCATAAAAGCACAAAGACCTGCGCACAATACCAAATATTTCTTCATTTTGCTAATTTTTTGTTAGTTAAATATTCTCTGATTATTAATTTTTGCGAAGGTACAATTTTTTATTCATATTCTTTGCTGACACACGGCAAAAACTTTGTTAAATCAAATTAAAGCACGTAATTTAACAAAAAATGATACTAAAACCTATTATCACTAGAGTTTTTTTAGTATATTTGCTTTCAGATAAATTCTATCAAGTAAATATTAACTTAAAATTAGAGATTATGAAAACATTAGGTTACATTGGTGCTTTTTTAGGTGGTGCAATTGCAGGCGCAGCTTTAGGCTTATTATGTGCCCCAGAAAAGGGAGAAGACACCCGCAAAAAAATTACAGACACAGTTGATGACTTCCTCAAAAAACATGATATTAAATTAAGCAGTAAAGAGGTCGCAGACTTAGTAGACGATATCAAAGATTCTGCAACTGCAGAATAATCACTCTTAATCTTATCTATGTTTAGTAACGATCAGAATATAGAAACTATCGGACAACTGGTAGAGGTACTAAAACACTACATCGGGCTCCAAAAAGAATATGTGATGCTCGATGTAGTAGATAAAATTGTACGATTACTTACAGCAACAGCGATCGCTGTATCTATCATTCTTTTACTTCTGATTTCCCTTATATATATCAGTTTCGCAGCAGCATTCGCTATTGCTCCACATACCGGAATGGCTGGAGCTTTTGCTATTATAGGTGCAATTTATCTCTTCTTTCTATTACTCGTTGTCCTTTTTCGTCAACGTTGGATAGAAAAGCCTCTGGTCCACTTCTTGGCTGGAATTCTACTTGAGAACAATAACAATGAATTGTAACATGATGGATTATAATGATCTCAACGATATCAAGCTAAAAAAAGAACTACTTCGGAATGAAATTCTGAAAGATAACCAAAAAATTGAAAAACTTTGGGGCAAACTTTTCCATAAAGCTCCTCTTTTCGACAAGCAAGCCAAACCTTCAAAAAAGTTAGGAAGTTTATTAAGTACAGGAGCTTCTCTATTAGATGGAGCTATCTTAGGATGGAAACTTTATCGAAAGTTCAGACCATAAAGAGGTCTTGTCGTTTGAATAACGACAAGACCTCTTTATATAAGAAATCCAAATTTCACTCTTCTCAGAGGGAAATTTGGACGTTAAATTTTTAAAATGATTCGCTAATCAATTTTACCTTAAAACCTTAATTCGATTTATAACCTATATATAACATTAAACGTTTGTATTTCATTTTATTAGTGCAAAGGTAATAATTTTCTATATGAAACACAAAAAAAAGATAAAAAAATTACATCTTTTTTTTGTAATTCAGCAAATTATACATCTATACACATCCCATCATAGGCAAAACATATACCCTCAGGAAGTTTCTTGTTTGCCTCACAATGAATACCAATATCATGAGTAACATGAATAAGGTATACCTTTTGTGCATTAATTTTTTGAGCTAAAGCTATAGCATCGTCTACCAACTGATGACTATGATGGGGCTTATCAAAACGCAAAGCATTAACAACTAGCACCTTTACACCACTCAGATAAGTATATTCTTCATTATCCATAGACTTCATATCTGTAATATAAGCAAACTTCCCAAACCGATAACCTAATATCGGCAATTTATCATGCATCACACTAATCGGAGTGATTTCTATTTCTCCAAAACTAAGCTTTTCATGAGGTTTAATGCTATGAAGTTTAAGCTTAGGAACTCCAGGATAAAGCAAAGAAGCATCTTTAGGAAAACAATAAGGCAACATTTGACGCAAACTAACTATTGCTGTCTCATTTCCAAAAATATTTATATCACCAAAAGCCTTACAATATGGACGCAAATCATCCATTCCCCCCACATGATCATAGTGAGCGTGAGTAACTAAAACTGCATCTATCTTGCGAAATGGGACTTGTAATAATTGCTGGCGAATGTCCGGACCTGCATCAATTAAAATTCTAGTATGCTCATCCTCTATTAATGCTGCGCACCTTAAACGATGATCACGTGGATCTTGAGAGCGACAAACATCACACTCACAACCCAAAACAGGAACACCCTGAGATGTTCCTGTTCCTAATAATGTAATATGAAGAGACTTACTCATTATTTAATATTGACTTCAGGATAAATATCTACACCGAACTTTGTTTTTACATCCCTTTGTATCATTTCACAAAGGTGGATAATATCTTTCCCTTTAGCACCTCCAAGATTTACCAATACCAAAGCCTGCTTATCATGTACACCTGCAGGACCTACATTTTTACCTTTCCATCCACATTGTTCGATCATCCATCCTGCAGGAATCTTATAACTCAATTTGTCAGGTGATGCAACTTCATAATATTTTAAATCTGGAAATTTTGCCTTTAGCTTCTTAAATTGCTCCTCTTCTATAATTGGATTCATGAAGAAGCTACCACCATTGCCCTGAACTTTTGGATCAGGCAATTTAGCTCGACGAATATCAATTATCGCATTGCGAAGAATAGACGCTGTAACTTTTTCTGTATATCCACCTAACCTTTCACGAATGTTTCCATAATCTATATTAGGCTGAAAAGTCAGACTAAGACGATAAGTAACATAAGTAATAACATATTTATCTCGCCACTCATTCTTAAATTTACTTTGCCGGTAACTATATTTACAATCAGCATTGGAAAAACAAACTTTTTTTCCTGTATCAATTTCAATGGCCTCTACCATCTGAATAACATCTTTAGCTTCTGCACCATAAGCACCTATATTCTGTACAGCACTAGCACCAACTTCACCTGGTATTAGGCTCAAGTTTTCCATGCCATAATACCCATGCTCTACACAGTATGCCACGACATCATCAAAGACTTCACCACTTCCACAGCGCACAAATACATCACCACACTTAGCGTCTGTTTTTACGACACCAATACCCTTAATGGCACTATGAAGAACAGTACCTGGATAATCACCTGTAAGAAGCAAATTACTGCCACCTCCAAGTAAAAGTAAGGGAGAATCTTCTTGGGTAAGCGTTTTGACAAATACAGATAATTCCTCTACCGTATCAAACTCCACGAAACGTTTACAATATGCTTCAATGCCAAATGTATTATATGGCAACAAGTTGAAGTTTTTTAAGTCTTTCATTTTAATAAAAATTGAGTCAAAAAAGCCAAAATTAGGTTGTAAGTTGTACAAGTTGCCATTTACCTTTTATGCGACGAAAAGTCAATTCCGTCTCCATACCATTAGCAATACCTCTAATCACAAATATTTTTTGCGTACTTTCGGCATACTTCTGACCATAAACTATATTATATATCATTCCAGCAGGCAACTTAGGTGCAAAAGCTGGCCATGTTTCGGCATCAATATCTCCAGTCATTGTACTAAAATCATCATCAGGATCTGGGCCTGTAAATTTTATAGTAGATGCTAAATGACGAGACTGGAAAGCTGTATCCACTGCAAAATGCTGATAGAACTTGAGGAAACTAGCATTATTATTTTCGAACATAGGTTTCAGATTAATACTAGTCATCATCCATCGGCCATTAATTCGATTAAACAAATATTGCTTAACAGTTTTAATTTTAAAAAATACCTTTTCTATGATTACATGATCAATAGTAGTATCTTTCACCAAATTCATTTGTTTGCGATTATCAAAAATCAGCGTATAATACCCTTGACGCATAAAGAAATGCTCCATTTTCCACTCGGTTTTAGCAATCGACTTTTCGACTTTTCCATTTCTATATACCGGCAGAGGAAAATGAATACGTTCATGCTGCAACTTTTTATTTGCAGAAAAATTGAAGATAAAGTCATCAAAAAGTTCGTCCGCTGCTTTAGGCATAGGAGTTTCTGCTATCAAATTCTCTGCAGAATCCGTTTTTACCGTATCTGCAGCAACGATAGAGTCAATGCTTGTCGAATCTATAGAAGATGGTTTCTTCTCAGAACATCCTGTCGCAGTAAAGCATATGCACAGCACAATTAATGACATGCTTGTTAAAAAAGCTTTCTTCATATATCTAAAATGTAACTGACTTTTGTGTCATTCCCTCAAATCACCGGCAAAAATACAAATAATTTTTTATTCACTATCATTATGTCTAAAATAATTTGTATATTTGCAATCGATTTTCGAAAAAGAATAAAAACGTTTTTACAATATATGTTGCTAGAAAAGATTGAAGCACTTCTCCAAGAAGTGAACAACTTACATGCGCAGAACGCTGAAGAAATTGAGCAACTGCGACTAAAGTATCTCAGTAAGAAAGGTGAAATCAACGCTCTTATGGCAGACTTCCGCAATGTGGCAGCTGACCAAAAGAAAGCAGTTGGTATCAAAATTAATGAACTGAAGCAAACAGCTCTCAATAAAATTAATGAATTGAGAGAAGCTCAAGCTGAAGCTGACGTAACAAGCGAAGATATAGACCTGACACGTACAGCCTATCCTATTAGCCTTGGTTCTCGTCATCCTTTGACTTTGGTAAAGAATCAAATTATTGAAATTTTCAGCCGTATGGGGTTTGTGCTAGCCGATGGTCCTGAAATTGATGATGACTTGCACGTATTTACCAAACTTAATTTTGCTGCAGACCATCCTGCACGCGACATGCAGGACACCTTTTTCATCGAGCAGAGCAATCCTAACGATGTAACCAAGAATGTATTGCTTCGTAGTCACACATCTGGTGATCAGAGTCACTTCATGGAGACACATAAACCTCCATTCCGTATTTTGTGCCCAGGTCGCGTATATCGTAACGAAGCCATTTCTGCTCGCGCTCACTGCTTCTTCCATCAAGTAGAAGGTCTATACGTTGACAAAAATGTTAGTTTTGAAGACTTAAAGCAAGTTTTACTTACATTTGCACGTGAAATGTTTGGTCCTGAAACAAAAATACGTCTTCGTCCAAGTTATTTCCCATTTACAGAGCCTAGTGCAGAAATGGATATCAGTTGTGACATCTGTGGAGGCAAAGGATGTTCTTTCTGTAAACATACAGGTTGGGTAGAAATTCTTGGTTGTGGTATGGTAGACCCTAATGTACTCGAGGCTGCAGGCATTGACTCTAAGGTTTATACCGGTTACGCATTCGGTATGGGAGTTGAGCGTATCACAAACTTAAAGTATAAAGTTAGCGACCTTCGTCTCTTCTCGGAGAACGACACGGAGTTCTTGAATGAATTTGAATCTGCTAACTAATCAGTAAATAACAATTGATTTAAAAAAATACAAAGAGGCTACACTTTTACAATGTAGCCTTTTTGTATTTTTCGTTTTTACTATTATATCCTATTATAATAGAGATAGAGCATAAAAATAATCAGAAAGACGATTCATAAATTGCATAATTTCAGGCATTACTGGATATAAACGATTAACCGTCCAAAGTCGACGTTCCCCCGTTCGAGTTTTGGCACGAGCTAGATGTACAAAAGCAGACAAACGATTCTGCCCAGGAAGCACGAATCCAAAGTTTTTTTCTCCAGCAATAAGGTCAATTTCTTTTTCCATACCTGAATTCACTTCTATTAGCATATCCACATCTTTTTTCTGCCTCATTCGCTCATCTGATGCCACACAACTCATCACATACATCAAACACTGCTGAATACGATCTAACTTTTTCACATGAATATAATCATCTTGCATCAAACTTTTCACAATACCTATTATAGCATTCAGTTCATCCAATTCTCCATTTGCCTCTATACGTACATCATCCTTATCCACTCGTAAGCCTTGAGTTAAAGATGTTTGCCCCTGATCACCTGTTTTTGTATATATTTTCATAAAACCTAGTTTTAGGAGCAAAGATAATAAAATCAGAAATAAATACGATAGATATTTCTAATTTTATTTTTTTTAATATTTAAGACGTCAAATTATTTATAAAATCATTGTATCTTAGCCGGAGTTTTGACAAAATAGACACAATACAATGCAATAAATTACCATTTAAAACATAAAGCTTATGGCAAACCCTATTAAAAAAGTATTGACCGGAGATTTTAACAAGCGAAAAGGAATTATGTTTCTTGTTACGGCCTTATTAACCGTTATCGTATGGAATCTTCCTATCGACAGTTTCGGCATTGAAGGCTTGACAATAGTTCAACAGCGCGTTATCGCTATTTTCACCATGGCTGTACTTCTATGGCTTACAGAAGCAATTCCAGCATGGGCTACTTCTGTTACGATTATCTTTGTATTACTATTTTGTGTATCCGACTCTGCATTCAATTTTCTGCAAGGAAGCGAAGGAGAAACAGGAAAATTACTTGATTATCAAGGTATCATGGCATGCTTTGCAGATCCTACTATTATTCTTTTCTTGGGTGGTTTTATCTTAGCTATCGCAGCCACTAAATCTGGGCTCGACGTTCTCCTAGCCAAAAATTTAATCAAGCCATTCGGAAAGAAAAGTGAAAATGTACTTTTAGGATTTATCCTTATTACTGGCATTTTTTCTATGTTTATCAGTAATACCGCAACTGCAGCAATGATGCTTACTTTTCTCACCCCTGTTTTTCGCTCGTTACCAGCCAATGGCAAAGGACGCATAGCTCTGACTATGGCAATTCCTATCGGTGCAAATCTTGGTGGTATGGGAACCCCCATCGGAACACCACCTAATGCATTTGCCTATAAAACGTTGGAAAGTCTTGGCATGACAATAGGTTTCGGCCAATGGATGATGATCATGGTACCTATGGTGCTTATCATGCTGATAATTGCTTGGTTTATCGTTAAAAAACTATTTCCATTCTCACAAAAAAACATAGAACTCAATATAGAAGGAAACATTCAGTGGAACTGGCGAACTTATGTAGTTGCGTTCACATTTGGACTTACCATATTTCTGTGGATTGCAGGAAAATCTCTCTTCGGCATCAATGCTAACACCGTCGCGATGTTACCCATCGCCATATTTGCTTTCACTGGAGTAATTAATTCTGAAGATTTGAGAGATATCGATTGGGGAGTAATTTGGATGGTAGCCGGTGGATTTGCTTTGGGATTAGCAATGAACGGTACTGGACTGGCGGAAAATGCAGTCAAGAGTATTCCATTTGCAAACCTCAACCCGCTGCTTATCCTCATAGTCAGTGGTTTGGTATGCTACACCCTTAGCAATTTTATTTCAAATACTGCAACCGCTGCTTTACTCATCCCTATCCTTACTGTTGTATGTCAAGGTATGGGTAACAGTCTAAATCCTATCGGTGGAACTGCTACTATACTTATCGGCATAGCTATAGCAGCTTCTACAGCGATGTGTCTTCCTATTAGTACACCACCTAATGCTATTGCTTACAGTACTGGTTTAATTAAGCAGAATGATATGCTTAAAGCTGGTCTTATAACAGGTATAGTTTGTCTTGTTATGGGATATATTACTCTCATCTCGCTCTGTAAATTAGGAATTCTATAAGATAAATAAACATATCGTGAATACATAAAAGGTAAAATCTCAATAAGGGGTGACATATTTCATTTCATCATGATAATATGCCACCCCTCAATCGTTATTTAGCAAATCTCAGTACTTTACAAACTAAAACCATAACAAACATAATACATATTTGAATTTAATTGACACAAGCCGTCTTATAATTTGCGTATTTGGAATTGCGAAGTAAGACCACCTCAAATACGCGAATTTTGAAGCATTTTTGTATCTACCTGAATATCAACGCGTTACACATTTTACACTTCGATGGTTTAACAAATGGGCGCCAAAACCACAGGTCCTAGGGGTCGAAAGCTTAGGGTTGATGCGATAAGGTCATAGAGTTTAGCGAACAAAGTCTTAGGTTTCGACCCCTAGGACCTGTGGTTTTGGCGGGAGAGAAAATCGAGGGGAAGAAAAAAGTCCAAACAGGCTGATCAAAAGCTAAAGATTTTGAGCTAGATGACGATTTTTGAAAGCGCTGTTTTTTGATAAATTATTTGACATACAACTCTGTACGGACTGTAGAAATCAGCAACAGTTCGCCAATTATCGTAGTGACAGAATACAGTGCACACAAAAAGCCTTTATCTAAGTAAGTAGTTCTATTAAGGAAAAAATATCAAAACACTACTATGAAAAAAGGCCACTACTAAAAGTGACCTTTATACTTTTTATCAAATCATCAAATATTTTGATACTGCTTTTTTTGGGTATAACTCAGAGCTGCCCCTATTGCCGTACAAAACTCAGAATATTTAGGTATTCGGAAATGTACGTGATACATTTTTTCCATCGCTGGATAAACATCTCTGCACTGAGGTAGCAAAGTCATATTGCCTATCAATACGAAATCTTTAATACCACTGCCCAAAGAAGACAAAATAGTAGCTGAACCGATAGTCTGAAGCACCATATGAATTAACCCCTTGGCAATATCTTCTCTACTGGCATTTGCTTTAGCTGCACTAAAAAGAGAAGCCGTGGCATCCATCGGTAATCCAGGAAGTGGACTGGCACTAATATCCTTAATCAGCAAATTTATTTTAGAAATATCGCCTTCGTTAGCCAGGTTTATCAGCGTTTTTATATCATCAGTTTTCAGCATAATACGACTCAAGCCCGCCAAAGTACCACCTCCAATACCAATACCACCAATATGCTTAATCTCGTCACCGTCACACTTTACGATAGAAGTACCAGTTCCCATGCTAACTACTATCATCCGATCAAGTTTAGCTTCATAACGAGCACCAAGACCATCAGAAACAAACTCTTCGGCTTTTCCGGTAGGCAAACCATATATTGGTTCATTAATATAAGCAGCTCCAACACCTGTCAACATCACCTTTTCTACCTGGGAAAGCGTAATCTGATTATCATGAAGATATTTACCAAAAGCACCATATAGAGAAGTGATAGGATCAGTTGCCTTAATTCGAATAGGAGCAATAATATTTCCTTTATGGTCTACTCCTACAATTTTAGTAGTACTAATGCCTACGTCGATACCAATAACTATCTTTTCCATTTTTTTTATTTGATGTTGCAAAGGTATAAAAAGAAAATGGAACGACATTGATATAGGTCAAAAAACATACTGTTTACGCACACAAAAACAAAAAAAGACTTGCTCATTATCCTTTTTATGTATACATTTGCATCGTATTTAAGAGATATTAGGATAAATAATTAGACGATAAGAATTCAAATTCTTATTGAAGAAAGGAAAGGTAAAAAGATGAAAAAGGTTATTTTAACACTAATTACAATTCTAACTGTTACTGCAACATTTGCAGGTAACGAAGAAGCAAGTGTCATGAATGAGACCAAAACCTTTATGGTTAATTTCAATACACGTAAGATTGGTGAAGCTTTGGATTTGTCTACCGACCAATTGGAATGTATCAATGACATTGCCAAAACTTTCGATGCAGAAATGATGAATGCTGCAGTTGCTCCTAATGAAGAAAAAAAGGAATTGGTAGCTCAAGCTATTCACAACAATCTCACAAACATGAGTTATATCCTCACACCCGACCAATATAAACAGTATGAGGTTATTCTCAATACAACATTGAAAAATCGTGGATTAAAGAAGTGATTCTTTTAATTCACTCTAGAGAGAGAAATAATAGAAAGACGGGGATTCCTAAAATTAGGGATTCCCGTTTTTTTTATTTATCTTTGCATTGAAAAATAAAACCGAATATGGCTGAAGACAAAATATTAGAAATGAGAAAGGCTGTGGATCTATTGAATAGAGCTGCAGACGCTTATTATAACGGTCAGGCAGAAATAATGACCGACTACGAATGGGATGCTCTTTTTGACAGACTCAAAGTTTTAGAACAGGAAACAGGAGTTATACTTGAAGAGTCCCCTATTCATCATGTATCCGCCGACAGCATAACAGGCCAAAAGGAGGAGCATGAATTTGCCGCTTTATCATTAGCCAAAACAAAAAAAACAGAAGATCTTACAAAATGGGCAGATGGAAAGCCCATCTGGATTTCATGGAAACTTGATGGACTAACACTGGTCGCTACTTACGACAAAGGGAAACTTACAAAAGTAGTTACACGAGGAGATGGTCATTTCGGTACGAATATTACCCACTTGGCACCAGCTATCCAAGGTATTCCCCAAAAGATTAAAAATAAAGGCCATATTGTAGTCAGAGGCGAGTGCGTTATTTCATATGCCGACTTTAATCAATTTCTTATTGAAAGTGGCGAAGACTATGCCAATCCAAGAAATCTAGCATCAGGATCGCTCACACTGAAAGATATTGATGAAGTAAAATCACGTCACCTTCAGTGGATACCTTTCACTTTGGTCTATACTGATGAGAATATCAATAGTTGGGGAAAACGTATGGCATTCCTTGAGGATAATGGTATGAAAACCGTAAAACACGAATGTATACTTACTCCAAACCAAGACAACATTCAAAAGGTTATTGATCGATGGACTGAAGAAGTTACCAAGAATAAGAATCCTTTCCCTGTAGATGGATTGGTTATCGCCTACGAAGATTACGAATACTCTCAAACAGGAAGCATCACTGGCCATCATGCAACACGAGCAGGATATGCCTTCAAATGGAAGGATGAAAGCGCAACTTCTAAGCTCGACCACATCGAATGGAGTTGCGCAGCAAGCACAATATCCCCTGTAGCAGTATTTGAACCTGTAGAGTTGGAAGGGACAACTGTACAACGAGCTAGCCTTTGTAATATCAGCGAATGTGAGCGCTTAGGCATTGGTGACAAAGATAGTGTACTATCTGTTATCAAAGCTAATAAGATTATTCCTAAGGTTATTCAAGTACAACAGAAAGTAGGTGAACTACATATTCCTGAAACTTGTCCTGTCTGTCATTCACAGACACAAATTGTCACAAGTATCGCCAGCGGAACACGGACTCTGCACTGTTCCAATCCCAAATGTCCAGCGAAACAGTTGAAAAAATTCGCACGTTTTGTTTCGAAAGATGGTCTCGACATTGATGGTATCAGTGAACAAACTCTTTCTCGATTCATAAACATGGGATGGATAAAGGAATATGCTGATATCTTCAGACTTTCAGCTCACCTCAATCAGATAGCAACTCTAGAAGGCTTTGGTAAAAAAAGTGCCAATAACATTCACAAAGCTATTGAGAAGAGTCGAAATGCTGAAGCACACAAGTTACTTTATGCGCTCTGCATTCCTTTAGTCGGCAAAGATGTATGTAATCGCCTGCTCAAAAGCTATCCACTTGAAAAACTGGCAGCTATAGCCAGCGGTAATCCGAACATCAACAAGCCTATTGTTACAGAAAAGGAGGATGACTACGAACTCGACCTCTTTGCACAGCATGAGCAAGAAAATCTTCTATCGAATACTACAGAAGGTACTACAGATGCAAATACGTTTACTCCACTCAGCATCGATACACGTATTGCTATTTTTGCAGGAATAGACGGTTTAGGACCAGAGAAAAGTGCATCTGTGGTGAAATGGTTTAGTGATGAAGAAAATCAGAATGAATACCGCAATTTATTAGGGCTACTCCACTTATCACAAGACGATAATAACCCGTTGGGACAGAAATGCGAAGGACTTACCTTCGTAATAACCGGTGATGTACATCACTATAAGAACCGTAACGAACTCAAAGCGTATATTGAGAGCCAAGGAGGAAAAGTTACAGGAAGCGTAAGCAAAAGCACTTCCTATCTTATCAATAATGATGTGACATCGACTAGTGGTAAAAACCAAAAAGCCCATCAACTGAACATCCCGATTATCTCAGAAGACCAGTTTATTGAGCAATTCGGATAAGGTTATGCTATATTTAGATCATATTTCATAATAAAATTTGTATCTTTGCACAAAATTAGTTTTGTTAAAAGAACAAATCAGAATAGGTATACAAAAACATGAGAATAGATATTATCACGATATTGCCAGATATGCTCACAGGTTTCTTCGAGGAGTCAATCATGGCAAGAGCTCAGAAAAAAGGTTTGGCCGAAATACATTTGCATAATCTTCGCGATTACACTCTTGACAAGTGGAAGCGTGTAGACGATTATCCATACGGTGGTTTTGCAGGTATGGTCATGCAATGTGAACCTATCGATCGCTGTATTTCTGCCCTGAAAGCAGAAAGAGATTACGATGAAGTTATCTTTACCAGCCCTGATGGAGAAAAATTCGATCAGAAAATGGCCAACGATCTGTCACTGAAAGGCAACCTTATAATTCTTTGTGGACATTACAAAGGAATAGACCAGCGTGTACGCGATCACCTTATTACAAAAGAGGTTTCTATCGGTGATTTTGTACTCACCGGTGGCGAACTAGCCGCAGCTGTTATGGCTGACGCTATTGTTCGTCTTATTCCTGGTGCTATCAGTGATGAGCAGAGTGCACTAAGCGATTGCTTCCAGGATGATTTGCTTGCAGCTCCTATTTATACCCGTCCAAGAGAATACAAGGGATGGAAAGTACCTGATATTCTCTTAAGTGGTAACGAGGCTAAAATTAAGCAATGGGAAATGGATCAGGCTTTATCTAGAACCAAAGCACTCCGACCTGATTTGCTTAAAAAGAAAAAATAAGACTCCCGAATAAGATACATAGTGGAAGATACTTCGAATAGTTTCTTCCACTTTTTTATATGCTTCCCCAAACAGACTAAATAATTCTATTTGTATATTTGTACAATTCAAAAAACATATGTATCTTTGCCGTATAAATACAAAGAGAGAATATTTAACAACTAACACAAAAATATGAAGAATTTATATCTTGCAGGCGGTTGCTTTTGGGGAGTAAGTCACTTCTTTAAACAAATCGAAGGTGTACTGGAAACAGAAACAGGATTTGCTAATGGTAATACACCTAACCCAATATATAAAGAAGTATACACAGACACTACAGGTTATGCAGAAACTGTACGTATCGCATATGACGAGACCAAGCTCGACTTAGAATTCTTACTCAATATGTTTTTTAAGGCAATAGACCCAACCAGCCTCAACAAACAAGGTGAAGACGAAGGTACACGTTATCGTACAGGAATCTATTATACAGAAGAAAGTCAAAAACCTATTATCGATAAAGTTATGACTGAGCAACAGGCTCTTTATGACAAGCCTATCGTAGTAGAAGTAGAACCCTTGAAGAATTATTATGCTGCAGATGAATATCATCAGAATTACTTAGATAAGCACCCTGATGGTTACTGCCACCTTCCATTGGAATTATTTGCATTTGCACGAAATGCCAAGAAAAAATAAGCCAAACACCATTGAGTAACAAAGAGTGAAGGAATACATAAAATTCTAACACAAGATATACGTATAATGGCTGAGATTTTTTCTCAGCCATTATACGTAAGTGTGAAATGAACCATAAAATGATGTAAACAAAAGACATTAAAAATCCCGTCTAATATCCATTTTCTATACAAAATTTTTCACCCAATTCAAATCCTTCCTCATATAGACGTTCCAATTTATTGACATCTTTCTCTATTCTTCCTACTTCCAACGGACGAATTGGTCGAATACACTTTATCTGCCCTTTCTCTTCCAATTCATCAATTAAGTTTATCTGCGCATTGTATGAAACATGTCGTTTACTTAAAGCCAGTCTAAGACGAGGATAATTTTTATAAATAAAATAAGGAACTTTACGATCTTTGCTTTCATCTCTCCACCCCTTATTTCGAGTGAGCACCACCACATTATTAGGATGCCCCATTGCAATAGCACGCTCTACAGGTATACTGTCAGCAATACCTCCATCGAGCATCGGAATGCCATCAACATTTACGATCTTACTAACATAGGGCAAACTACTCGAAGCACGAACTATATCCAATGCACGCTGTCGATCACTCAGTTCCTGAAGATACATAGGTCTTCCTGTCTTACAATTAGTCGTTACACATTCAAAACGATGTGCATATTTAAAATAAGTATCAAAGTCGAACGGCAAAAGCTGATTTGGAAACTTATCATAAAGCAATTCTCTGTCGAAAATGCATCCCTGAGTAACCAAATGACGTATACCTATATATTTATAACGATCAAGATAGTCGATATTAGATATGCGAGCACGACGAGGCTGACGACTGATGTAGCTCATACCATTACAGGCACCAGCAGAAACGGCACAAACATAACGAAAATACAGTTCATGCTTCATAAAGGCATCAAGTACACCACTTGTAAATACTCCTCGCATGCCTCCTCCTTCCAGTACAAGTCCTGTGTTTAAGTTTAATTTCATCAGTAAACTGCTAAATATTGATAATTTTAAAGTAAATATCCCATTTTATTGCAAAGTTACTATATTTTTACCAAAAAAAGTTTTACCTTTGCCAAAAGTTTATGACTTTATAACGAATATGTTTAATAAGCAAACTTATATAGAACGTCGCGAAGAACTTAAAAAACTAGTTGGAAGCGGCGTAATTATTCTTTTTGGTAACAACGAATCGCCTTGTAACTTTCCTAATAATAGTTACTATCCGTTCCGTCAGGACTCTTCATTTCTGTACTATTTCGGACAGAAACGGGATGGATTAGTAGGCGTCATTGATATCGACAACAATATAGAAACACTTGTCGGGGATGATATCGAAATTGAAGATATCGTATGGTACGGCAAAGTAGATAGTGTACACGATATGGCAGAGCAAGTAGGTGTAGCCAATACTGCTCCTATGAAGACTTTAAAGACTATCTGCAATACAACTATGGCTGCTAAGCGCAAGATACATTATTTGCCTCCTTACCGCTACGATATCAAATTGCAAATTTTCGATTTGATGGGTATTCACCCTAATCAGCAGAAAGAAGAAGCATCAATGAACCTGATTCAGGCTATCGTAAAGATGCGTTCTAGTAAAACTACTGAAGAAATTGAAGAACTAGAAAGAGCTGCTGTTATCGGCTATAAAATGCACACCACCGCAATGCGTCTTACCAAACCAGGTGTAACTGAAAAATTTGTAGGTGGACAAGTAGACGGAGTTGCTAATAGTTATGGTGCTATGGTTAGTTTCCCTACCATATTCTCTCAACACGGCGAAATTATGCATGGAAATCCTTCCATGAACATTTTGGAAAGTGGTCGTCTCGCACTATGCGACGCCGGAGCTGAAACCATAAACCATTATTGCTCTGATAACACACGAACCTTTCCTGTTAATGGTAAATTCTCTCAGCGACAGCTGGAAATTTACTCTATCGTGGAAAGTTGTCACGACTTGACACTTAAATTGGCAAAACCAGGCGTAAAGTATTGGGATGTACATTTCGCTGTTTGTAAGCATATGACAGACAAGCTCAAAGAGCTAGGTCTGATGAAGGGCGATACTGAAGAAGCGGTAGCTGCAGGTGCCCATGCAATGTTTCTTCCTCATGGACTTGGACACATGATGGGTATGGACGTACATGACATGGAGAATTTTGACCAAATTAATGTAGGTTTTGACGAAGAAACCCGCCCTAACCTTGAGCAATTTGGTACAAATTGTCTACGTATGGGAAGAAAACTCGAAGAAGGTTTTGTCGTAACTGATGAACCAGGTATCTATTTCATCCCAGCCCTCATTGACGAATGGAAGGCATCAGGCCACTGTAAAGAGTTTATAAACTTCGATAAGCTCGAAACCTATAAAGACTTTGGAGGTATTCGCATTGAAGACGATGTACTCATCACTAAAGACGGATGTCGCTTTATAGGTAAAGACCGCATTCCATATCATCCAAAAGACGTGGAAAACTTCATGGCCAACAATTAATGAGAATTTAAATAATAACAATAACACAAAAAACAGTCGAAGAGAGATACATAAGTATATTTTTATTTCTTAACACGACGCAATTTAAAATTATGAGAAAAGTTTTAGTTTTGGCAGCTCTTGCAGGACTTGCATTGAGTGCAAATGCTAAGTCTGACAAGGACACAACTAAGGTTAACAAGAATGCTCCTGTATTCACAGTAATTAAAGAGAACCCTATCACAAGTGTAAAAGATCAGAATCGTAGCGGTACGTGCTGGGCTTACTCAACTTTAAGTTTCTTTGAGAGCGAGATTTTGAAAAAAACTGGTAAGACTTACGATCTCTCAGAGATGTTTGTTGCTAACAAAACCTACATGGATCGTGCTGTAATGGCTGTTCGTATGCATGGTGATGTATCTTTCTCTGAAGGTGGAAGCGCTTACGACCCATTGTATTGCATTCAGCACTATGGTATCGTACCTGAATCTGCTATGCCTGCTCCAGGTACACTTACAGGTGACTCTTTAGCAAACTTCGGTGAATTCTTCTCTGTACTTACACCTTATGTTGAGGCTATTGCTAAGAGTAATAAGAAGAAACTATCTCCAGCATGGAAGAATGGTCTCCAGGGCATCCTTAATTCTTATATCGGCAACTGCCCAGAGAAATTCACATATCAGGGTAAGACATATACCCCACAGTCTTTCGCAGCAAGTTTGGGTCTTGATTGGAACGATTATGTGTCATTCACTAGCTTTACTCATCACCCATTTTGGAGCCAGTTTGCAGTAGAAGTACAAGATAACTGGCGTTGGCCAATGAGCTACAACGTACCAATGGACGATCTTTGCGCTATCATTGATAACGCTATCAAAAATGGTTATACTGTAGCATGGGGTGGCGACGTAACTGAGGATGGATTCACCCGTCAGGGTCTTGGCATTGCCTTCGATGTAAAGAAGGTTCGCTCTATGGCAGGTACCGATGCTGACCATTGGTTCAAAATGTCTAAGGATGAAAAGAAAGAAAAATTTGATTCTCTAGGTGTAAATGCTCCAGAAATCACTCCTACTCAGGAAATGCGTCAGGAAGCATATGATAACTGGGAAACAACAGACGACCATGGTATGCATATCTATGGTATCGCTAAAGACCAAAATGGTAAGGAATACTACATGGTAAAGAACTCATGGGGTAAGTATGGTAAGTATAATGGCACATGGTACATGACCAAAAAATATGTTGCTTACAAGACCATGGATTTCATGGTAAATAAAAATGCAGTACCTAAGAACCTTCGTAAGAAACTTGGCATCTAAATAAGTACAAGTCAAACCTATCCGCTAAGCGGAATAGTTTACAAGATACAAAAAAGCGTAAAACAATATTGTTTTACGCTTTTTTTTTGTAACTTTACGGGCAGAAATAAAAATAATTTAAAATGCATTTTAAATGGAAATACACGACACCTACATCAGAACAAGACGAAGCAGCTAAAGCCTTAGGAGAAAAGCTCAACATGAGCACTATCCTAGCGCAATTGCTTATACGACGTGGCATCTCCACAGAAAGTGCCGCCAAAAGATTTTTTCGCCCACAATTGGGCGACCTCATCAACCCTTTCCTTATGAAGGATATGGATGTGGCCGTAGATCGACTGAACGATGCTATGGGTAGAAAAGAAAGAATCTTGGTATATGGCGACTACGATGTGGACGGATGCACAGCAGTAGCACTGGTGTACAAATTTCTACAGCAATTCTATTCCAATATAGAATACTATATACCCGACCGCTATAACGAGGGATATGGTGTGAGCAAACAAGGAATAGACTATGCATACGAAAACGGTGTTAAACTGATTATTATACTTGATTGTGGAATCAAAGCTATTGAAGAGATAGCCTATGCGAAAAGTCTTGGCATAGACTTTATCATTTGTGACCATCACGTTCCTGACGATGTGATGCCTGAAGCTGTGGCCATTCTCAATCCCAAAAGAACAGACGATAGTTTTCCTTTCAAACACTTGTGCGGATGTGGTGTCGGCTTTAAATTTATGCAAGGCTGGGCTAAAAATAATGGTATTCCATTCTCGCAGTTAATTCCTCTCCTCGACTTTTGTGCTGTGGCAATTGCAGCAGACATCGTTCCTGTAGTTGATGAAAATCGTATACTTGCCTTCCATGGACTCAAACAACTAAATCAGAATCCAAGCGTCGGCTTGAAAGCAATTATCGATATCTGTGGCCTAAATGGAAGAAATATCACGATGAGCGATATAATCTTTAAAATAGGTCCAAGAATTAATGCATCTGGACGTATGGAGAATGGTAAGGAAAGCGTAGACTTGCTAGTTGAAAAGGATTTCTCCTCCGCTATCCAAATGGCAAAACATATCAACGAATATAACGAACAGCGCAAAGATATTGACAAGCAGATGACGGAAGAAGCCAACCAAATCGTAGGAAGATTGGAAAGCCAAAAACATCAGTCGAGTATTGTACTCTATGATGAAAACTGGAAAAAAGGTGTCATCGGTATTGTAGCATCTCGACTGACAGAAATCTATTTTCGACCTACCGTAGTTATCACTAAATTTGGTGAATTCGCAACAGGTTCTGCTCGAAGTGTCACAGGTTTTGACATCTATTCTGCAATTAAAAGTTGCCGCGATCTCCTTATCAACTTTGGCGGACATACTTATGCTGCAGGTCTTACTATGAAATGGGAAGATGTAAAGGAATTCAGAAAACGATTCCAGGAATATGTCGAAAGCCATATCGAACCTGAACAAATCGAAGCAACACTTGATATCGATGCTGTGCTCGATTTTAAGGATATTACTAAAAAGTTGCATACTGACTTGAAAAAATTTGCACCTTTTGGTCCTGGAAATCCAAAACCTTTGTTCTGCACCATAGGTGTCTATGACTATGGCACAAGCAAAGTAGTTGGCAGGCAACAGGAACATATCAAATTAGAATTAGTCGATTCGAAATCAAGCAACGTGGTCAATGGTATAGCCTTTGGACAGAGTGCAAGTGCACGATACATCAAAAGCAAACGCAGTTTCGACATAGCGTATACTATAGAAGACAACGTATTCAAAAAGAATCAAGTTCAGTTGCAGATAGAAGATATTCGTCCTACAGAATATTAAATACATACATGGATTATCTAAAGATACTTCATCAATACTGGGGGTATCCTGACTTTCGCGGTATTCAAAGAGAAATCATTGAATCTATTGGCAAAAGTCAGGATACTCTTGGACTTATGCCTACTGGTGGTGGAAAATCTATCACCTTTCAAGTTCCTGCGCTTGCAAAAGATGGTGTCTGCATTGTAATAACACCACTCATCGCACTAATGAAAGATCAGGTGGCCCATTTAAAGGACAAAGGTATTTTGGCTGATGCTATTTATTCGGGCAAAAACCATTCTGAAATCATTCAAATACTCGAAAATTGCATTTTCGGAAGAACGAAATTTTTATATGTTTCGCCAGAACGTTTATCTACTGAACTATTCCAAACAAAACTTAAACATATTAAAGTGAGCTTTATCACCGTAGATGAAGCACACTGTATCAGCCAATGGGGATATGACTTTCGTCCGTCATACCTAAAAATTGCCGACATCAGAAAAATGAAACCAGGCGTGCCAATCCTGGCCCTTACTGCTACGGCAACTCCAGAAGTAATTGATGATATCCAAGAAAAACTTGATTTCAAGCATAAAAATGTTTTCCGCATGAGCTTTGAACGCAAAAATTTGGCTTATGTGGTACGAAAGACTGCTGATAAATATGGAGAACTTATTCATATACTATCTTCAGTACCAGGATGTGGCATTGTATATGTTAGAAGTCGAAAACGATGCAAAGAGATTGCCTCTATGCTCAATGATAGCGGAATAAGCTCTACTTTCTATCACGCGGGGTTAGACCCAATCATCAAAGATGAACGACAAAAGGCTTGGCAAAATAATGAAAAAAGAATCATTGTTGCCACAAATGCCTTTGGTATGGGTATCGACAAACCTGATGTACGCATCGTTGTACACATCGACTGTCCCGACTCCTTAGAAGCATATTTCCAAGAGGCAGGCCGTGGTGGAAGAGACGGACAAAAAGCTTATGCTGTACTATTGTACAATGATAATGACAAACTTAAACTTCACAAACGTGTTATCGATACTTTCCCAGAGAAAGATTATATTAGAAACATATACGAACATCTCGCTTACTTTTACCAAATTGGTGTAGGAAGTGGATATGGAAATACTTTCGAATTTCATATTGATAAGTTTAGTTATACATATAAATTCTTTCCTATACCAGTAAACAGTTCACTACATATCCTGGATCGATGTGGATATATTCATTATGAAGATAATCCTGACAGCAAGGCACGCTTGCGCTTTATATTAGGGAGAAATGATTTGTATCAGCTGAATTCACTTTCCGCAAACGAAGAACTCATCATAACAGAATTACTTCGTGATTATGGAGGACTTTTTACTGATTACGTCTATATAGACGAATTTCTTATAGCACAAAAAACGAATATTCCTTTAGAAAAAATTTATCTGATACTAAAAAATCTTAGTGCAAGACATATCATCAACTTTATTCCAAGAAGAAAGATGCCATACATTACCTATCTACGAGACAGGGAAGATGGCATAAATATTAAGATACCATCATCAGTATATGAAAATAGAAAGGAACAGTTTGTCAAACGAATTGAAGCTATGATCAACTATGCTGAAAATGATTACGTCTGCAGAAGCCGACAACTTCTTTTATACTTCGGTGAAGATAATAATCATGATTGTGAACAATGCGATGTATGCCTAACCCACCATACACAAACATCACAGAAAGACATAGAACAGGCTAAAAAAGACATTCTACAATACTTAAGTGACAAAGAGACTCATTTAATTACTGAGCTTAAAACTTTAAATCTTCCTGAAAAGATATTTGATGAAGCATTAGAATCGCTCATTCTAGAAAATCAGGTTTTTATTGAGTATTCAGAAATCAGAATAGCATAAATAGCAATTTATCTATAGAATGCTTTTCAGAAAAGACATAAAAAAAGAGCGACCATTTCACAATGGCCACTCCCGGTTTCAACATTATGTACGAGAAAAAAATTAGTTATTTTCAGGACGAAGTTGACGAACAGTTTCAGCAGCACGCCACATTTCCATGTCATGCATTTCCTTCAACTCCGCATTCAACTTTTCACGATAATCTGGTTCAGAATTCTTATCGATTGAAATCTGAGCCTCAGTACCATTCTGTACACTCAGATACAACCATTCCATTACAGGCTTAATAGCTTCCTTGAAACGTGGACGCCAATCAAGAGCACCACGCTGAGCTGTTGTAGAGCAGTTAGCATACATCCAGTCCATACCCTTTTCACCGAATAATGGGCCAAGGCTTTGAGTAAGCTCTTCTACTGTTTCATTGAAAGCTTCTGATGGAGAATGACCATGCTCACGAAGTACCTCATACTGAGCTTCGAGAAGACCCTCTATAGCACCCATCAGAGAACCACGCTCACCAGTAAGGTCAGAAGTAGCTTCTTTCTGGAATGTAGTTTTGAACATATAACCAGCACCAATACCAATACCAAAGGCTATAGTCTTTTCCTCTGCTTTACCAGAAGCATCCTGATAAACAGCATAAGAACAGTTCAATCCACGACCTTCCTGAAACATTGTACGAAGTGAAGTTCCAGAACCCTTAGGAGCAACCATGATTACGTCAGTATCTTTACCAGGAACAACACCTGTACGATCAGCCCAGTTAATTGCAAAACCGTGTGAATAGTACAAAGTCTTACCTGCCAATTTATCTTTAATTTGAGGCCAAACTGCAATCTGACCTGCATCTGAAAGCAACATACAAATAATAGTACCCTTCTCAACAGCCTCATCGATAGAGAACAAAGTCTTACCTGGTACCCAACCATCAGCTACAGCTTTGTCGTAAGTTTTACCTTCGCGCTGGCCCACAATGACATTAAAACCGTTATCACGCAGGTTACATGCCTGACCAGGACCCTGAATACCATAACCGATTACGGCAATAGTTTCATTTTTCAAAACCTCATGTGCTTTCTCCAAAGAAAACTCTTTGCTGGTGACAACAGTCTCGACAACACCACCAAAATTCATTTGTGCCATATTAATTAATTTTTATGCGATTTATTTATATCGCGGTTTATTTATTTGTCTTAAATCTAAAATCGATTGCAAAGATAATAAATTATAATTAAACTACAAAATTTTCTTTCAATCTTTTACAAATTTAACGCTACTTCTTACAACTTCAACTTCATTTTGCTCATTTGAACTACGTTTATTTATGCGTATATTGTATTCATTATCACCTACTTGCTCACGATAGAAACATAATTTATCACCTTGATGAGATTCTGCCACATATGCAATCTCAAATCTTTTCAATCGATATTGTTTGTAAAAATCGACATCAAAAAGATCTAATACATGCTCAATGTACTTTACTGAATTAATATGACCATTAATATCGACATCACTATAATTAGTATCGATGACACGAACGAGTTCTACGTCTTTGCTCATCTTTACTCTTGAACAAGCCTTAATCGGATCATGCAACTCGGTTTCTACATAATTCAAGATTTTACCATCCTCAATGGATAAAATATCAGCAGGCTGTCGGGTTTCTGTATCTATCATGGCCCATACACTTCGACCATATCCGTATACATGTCCACCCTCACCTGTAACCTTGAAATTACGACTTGTGAAAAACTTCATTGCACTTTCCACCCATGTTTCAACAAAAAACGGATCATAAGCTTCAGGCATTTCTTCCATCTCTATCGCAAGCCTACTCAACACCCATGTTTTCTGAATCGTATTAAGGTATAACATACCATATCCACGATCATTACTGTGAAAATCTGCAGCATTCAACATTGCATTTCCCAAATGCCCCATAAAAAGCTTCTTTGAAAAATCACAATGGAATGGCTCTGCCATAAATTTGTATTTACCAACTTTTGGCAATAATTCACTCATAATTTCTCCCTCGTTATTTATTATCTATATATTTTATTAATCAGACGATCCTGCCTCAATATTTTGCTGTTCATCAAGAAAATCAGTGATGGTTTCTTCTTTACTTCTAGTAACAGCTATCTTACCTGTTCTAGTATACTGCAAAATACAGTTTGCCTCATTCAACTTTTTAAACAATGTAGCTATATCTTCTGTTACACCACCCATCAAAACTGTAGTGTATGTTGGGTTGACTTCTAACATACGTGCATCAAGATGACGAATTGCTCTACTAATTTCAGGATTAGCCAACAATGTAGGAGTCGCAATCTTAAAGAGGGCTACTTCATAGATAAATAGTTCATCATCTGTATAATACTGAGCCTTCACCACATCTATTTTTTTTTCAATAGCCTTAGTTATCTTCTTTATCTGCTCTTCATCACTCCAAGCCGTTATCGTGTATTTATGAATATTCTTGATACTACTCGCTGATACATTTAAACTCTCAATATTTACTTGTCTACGAGTAAATACTGCAGTGATCTGATTAAGGATACCTGCGATATTCTCTGAATAAACCAGCAATGTATATAATTTCTTATCCATTTCTGTAATCTTCATTTTAACAATTAGTAATCGAGTTCCAACAGCATTTCGTTGACACTCTTTCCAGGCAATGTCATTGGCACTATATCCTCATTCTCCTTAATAGCACATTCCAAAATATATGGGCCATCAGTGCTAAGCATCTTAGCAATCTTAGCTTTAAGATCCTTACGCTCAATAACAATATCATAAGAAATACCATAAGCACAGGCAATCTTATCATACTGAGGATTCATCATATGTGTAAAAGAATGACGTCCATTAAACATCAAATCTTGCCACTGACGTACATTACCAAGATAATTATTATTCAGGATAATCATCTTCAAAGGTACCTGCTGCTCCATAATTGTACCTAATTCCTGAATACTCATTTGAAAGCCACCATCACCCATAAAACAGCATATTGTACGGTCAGGAGCCCCAAAACAAGCACCAACTGCTGCAGGAAGACCAAAACCCATAGTACCGAAACCACCACTCGTTACAATAGAGCGCTTTTTATGATACTTGAAATAACGGCTAGAAATCATCTGGTTTTGACCAACGTCGTTTACCAATACTGCTTCACCATAAGTTTGCTCTGCAACTTCGTTTACGACCTCTCCCATTAACAAAGGTCCCTCTGTAGGATGAATATCAGGCTGAATAACTTTTTCATTTTCCAAATCAGCATACTTCTGAAAAGACTCTATCCATTCCTTATGCTCATTTTTATTTAGAAGACGTGTAATAGCTGGTAAACTTTGCTTACAATCGCCCAAAACAGGTACATCTGCCTTAATATTTTTGTTCAGTTCAGCGCTATCAATATCTAAATGAATAATTTTTGCTTGCCTCGCATATGTAGAAGGCAAACCTGTTACACGATCGCTGAAACGCATGCCAATAGCGATAAGCACATCACATTCCTGAGTTTGCATATTGGTAGCATAAGCTCCATGCATTCCTAACATACCCTTATTTAAAGGATGATTACTAGGAAGTGCAGAAAGTCCAAGCAACGTACGTCCTGCAGGGATATCTGCCTTTTCAAGAAATTCAATTAACTCATTTTGAGCATTTCCCAATTCAACGCCTTGACCAACCAAAGCAAAAGGCTTCTTTGCTTGATTAATTAAATCTGCAGCCTCCTTAATTCTTTCCGGGTTAAGTTGTGGATAAGGTACATAACTGCGAACATGTTCAACCTTTACAGGAATCCATTCACAGGTATGAACTTGTGAATTCTTAGGGAAGTCAAGAACAACAGGCCCAGGACGACCTGAACGCGCAATATAAAAAGCACGACTAACTGCCCACGCTACATCCTCTGGTCTACGAATTTGATAAGCCCACTTACACACAGGCTGTGCCACACCCACCAAGTCTACTTCTTGAAATGCATCAGTACCCAAAGCACCAACACCAACCTGACCTGCAATAACAACTAATGGAGTTGAATCCATCATAGCATCAGCAATACCCGTCAAGGTATTCGTAGCGCCTGGTCCACTAGTAACAACACATACACCTACTTCACCACTGACTCGAGCATAACCTTGAGCTGCATGAGCTGCAGCTTGCTCATGACGGACCAATACATGGTCGAACAGTTTAGTTTCACCTCGCGTGTAAGTATAAAGAGCATCAAAGACTGGCATGATAGCTCCACCGGGATAACCAAAGATGGTCTTTACACCTTCGTTTTTTAGGGAGCGCATCAAAGCTTCAGCTCCTGTTATCAATTCTTTAGCCATATTTATGAATACTTTCTATTCAAAAGTGCCGTACAAACAAAATTATTTTATTTTACGGCACCCTATATTTAAATAAAAGTTTAACTTCTTTAATCTATAATTCTAACACCACCCAAATCTGCGGATGCTACACTCTGAGCATATGCTTTCAAGGCTTTGCTGACGACTCGATCACGTTTTAAAGGCTGCTGTGGACGAGCTGCAAGTTCCTCATCACTCAACTTAACATTAATTGAACGACTTGGAATATCAATAACAATAATGTCACCATCTTTAATTTTACCTACATTTCCACCTGAAGCAGCTTCTGGAGAGATGTGACCGATACTCAATCCAGAAGTTCCACCAGAAAAACGACCATCAGTGATAAGAGCACATTCTTTACCCAAATGACGGCTTTTAATATAAGATGTTGGATAAAGCATCTCTTGCATACCAGGACCACCCTTAGGTCCTTCATGTGTAATAACCACACAATCTCCTGATTTTACCTTACCACCAAGTATGCCCTCACACGCATCTTCCTGAGAATCAAAGCACACAGCAGGACCCTCAAAATGCCACAATTCAGGTGCTACACCAGCAGTTTTTACAACACAACCCTTCTGTGCAATATTGCCAAAAAGCACGGCTAGCCCCCCATCTTTAGTGTATGCATGCTGTAAATCACGAATACAACCATTCTCACGATCTGTATCCAAACTCTCCCACTGTTCGTTCTGGCTACCCATCTTAGTAGAAAAACGACGCCCAGGAGCACTATGGTAAATTCTATTTGCCTCGTCATTTACAGTATTACCTGTAATATCATACTTACTGATGGCTTCATCCAATGTTAATCTATCTACTCGATTTACATTTCCACGAATTAAACCACCTCTATTCAATTCATTCAAAATACCCAAAATTCCTCCAGCACGATTACATTCTTGTACAGAATACTTCTGAGTGTTAGGAGACAACATACAAAGACAAGGTACTGCACGACTCAACTTATCAATATCTTCCATCTTAAACTCCGCACCCGCTTCTTGTGCAACAGCCAACAAATGAAGTATAGTATTTGTACTACCACCCATAGCAATATCTAATGTCATAGCATTCAAGAAAGCATCACGGGTTGCAATATTTTTTGGTAATACACTTTCATCACCATCTTCATAATAAGCATATGCATTCTTCACTATTTGACGAGCAGCATCCTTAAAGAGACGAATACGATTCTCATGAGTTGCTAAAATAGTTCCATTACCAGGGAGTGAAAGCCCAATGGCCTCTGTCAGAGAGTTCATAGAATTAGCTGTAAACATACCGGAACAACTACCACAACCTGGGCAAGCACTATTTTCAATTTTCTCCAAATCCTCATCACTAACTGAAGTATCACCACCGTTAATCATGGCAGTAATCAAATCTGCATTCTGACCTTTCCAACGACCTGCTTCCATAGGACCACCTGAACAGAAAATAGTAGGGATATTCAATCGCATTGAAGCCATAAGCATTCCAGGTGTCACTTTATCACAATTTGAGATACAAATCATAGCATCAGCCTTGTGAGCATTTACCATATACTCAACAGAGTCTGCTATCAAGTCACGACTTGGTAGAGAATAAAGCATACCATCATGCCCCATAGCTATACCATCGTCAATTGCAATAGTATTAAACTCTGCGGCATAACATCCCATAGCCTCAATCTCCTGCTTTACAATTTGGCCGATTTCATGAAGATGTGTATGTCCCGGAACAAACTGAGTAAATGAATTTACAATTGCTATAATTGGTTTTCCCATCTGCTCGTGTTTCATACCAGCTGCTACCCACAAAGCACGGGCACCAGCCATTCTTCTGCCTTGAGTACAGACAGCACTTCTTAACTGATGTTTCATATCTGTTATTATATATTTTCTATTTCGTCTCTCATTATTCTGCAAAGGTAAACATAAAATCAGTAACAACCAACAATTTTCTAATAAACTTTACCGTTTTAAAGCAAATTTGTTACTAAATTCAATAAATAATAATTAGATTATAAGTATTTTAATATCACAAGCTTTTCAAAAACATCTAAACTACTACAGATTAAAACACACAGATAATGATTATTGTATACCTGCTAACAAAACAAAAAAGTCATAAGACACGATTTTAAACAAAAAAAATCCCAAGCCTTTATAAGGCTTGGGATTATATTTAAATCTTTTAATTAAAGATTAATCCTTTGTTGTATCGTTAAAAGTAGCAACGCGGTTGAACTCTACCTGCTCAAAGAGCTTATCAGTTACACCACAACCAGTAGCCTTCAAACGATCTGCAGAAATTTTGTACTTCTTAACTAAAGCATTCTTAACAGCTTCAGCACGTGCCTGAGAAAGTTTCTGATTGAACTCAGCATTACCTTCTGGAGAAGCATAACCCTTAATCTCTACATTTGCCTCTGGGTGATTCTTCATGTAAGAAGCGATCAACTCAATTGGAGCATACTGAGCTTTGTCAATAGAACTCTTACCCTGACGGAAGAGAACTGTTGGCTGAAGATTTGTTGCAGTAGCAGCCTTCTTAGGCTTCTTCTGGCACTCATCAAGAGCATTTTGAAGATCAGCGATCTTCTTATCTTTAGCAGAAAGCTGAGCATCCTTATCGTTCAAATCTGAACGAAGGCTATTGATCTGATTATTCAAGCCATCAATTTCGTTCTGATCACGAAGCTGAGCGATTGTGAAGTTATGAGTACCATTTGAGTTCTTGAACTTATAAACAATACCTGCATTAAGCTGGAAGAAACTCTTATTGAGGTTATACTCAATACCCTGACCACCATTCTCGCCATTCAAATACCAAGTCATAGATGGCTCAACATAAATCTGCCATGCCTTTGAAGAACCTAAATTGAATGCGAAGTCGATACCTGCTTTAGAAGTCAATGCATTGTGATTTTTACCAGCGCTTTCAGTACCAAACTGATGGAACCAGCCCAAACCTGCTACAGGGATAACCTCAAATACACGTGGCTCACCTTTATAACCACCAAACCAGTTACTCAAGTTTACAGTACCAAGCAAACTTGTATTCAAACCGCGAACTACAGTACCACGAGAAACACCTGGCTTGTTTGAAAAATAAGCATTGCTCTCAGCAGCCAAACC
Source organism: Segatella bryantii (assembly GCF_022024215.1). Lineage (NCBI taxonomy): Bacteria > Pseudomonadati > Bacteroidota > Bacteroidia > Bacteroidales > Prevotellaceae > Segatella > Segatella bryantii. Next base: position 1,501,418 of record NZ_CP091798.1, read on the forward strand.
AAATACTGGAGTAAACCAACGACCGATACGAAGACCAGCATTAGGGTTTAAGTTTTTCAACCAAGAGTGACCTGTTGCCTTTGTTGCAACACCGCCATTAATACCTACATAAAAATTGTCAAATGTCTTGCTTTCAGTTACAGTCTGAGCTGATGCTGAAACTGCCATCGTAGCAGCTGCAAGCAGTAATCCTAATTTCTTCATACTCTCTTGTAGTTTATAAAATTGATTTTTAATTTTACTTATCTCTTAAAAGCATTGCAAAGGAATAAAATTTTTTCGAAACAAGCAAATTTTTTATGAAGAAAAATGAATTTTCCTTTAAGAAAAGTGAAAATAGTGTATTTTTCTTGCTTTTTAAATGCAAAATGGCTCTTTTTTTGTATTTTTTTTGTATTTTTGGTATCTGATGAAAAAAATTATATTAATAACAGGAGGACAAAGATCTGGTAAAAGCAGTTTTGCAGAAAAATTAGCTTTATCATTGTCTCCTAATCCTATTTATATAGCCACCGCTCATATTTGGGACGAAGAGTTTCGTCAGCGTGTCATTCGACATCAACAAAGAAGAGGTCGAAACTGGATTAATATCGAAGAAGAAAAATATCTATCCAAACATCATATACATAATAAAGTCTGTGTTATTGACTGTATCACTTTATGGTGTACTAATTTTTTCTTCGACAGCACTAAAAAAGAAATGAATCAACCATCTATTAACGAAGTACTTCAAAACCTCAAAGATGAATTCGATCACTTTACTCAACAAGATGCTACTTTTATATTTGTAACTAATGAAATTGGAAGTGGTGGAGTTAGCAATAGTTCTGTACAGCGTCGATTTACCGACTTACAGGGATGGATGAATCAATATGTAGCAGCAAAAGCCAACGAAGTAATATTAATGGTTTCCGGCATCCCTGTCAAAATTAAAGAATAAGATATTTTTATGCAGCACTTTCATATTTTAGAACCAGACCAAACTATTCGTCAAGAAGCACTTGAAAAAATAGATAACCTAAATAAGCCCAAAGGATCTTTAGGTATTCTAGAGAACATTGCACTTAAGCTCTGTCTTATCCAACAGACTTTATCCCCTTCTCTCCACTATCCTTGTCATCTTCTTTTAGGAGCTGATCACGGCATAGAGCGTGAAGGAGTATCCGCTTCGCCACGAGAAGTAACTTGGCAACAAATGATAAATTTCACTCGTGGAGGCGGATTCGTTGATGTTATGTGCAGGCAACACAATTTTGAGCTCAAAATTGTAGATATGGGAGTTGATTACGACCTATCCGATTTTCATACTATCATTAATTATAAAATAGCTCATGGTACAGCCAACTTTTTACAACAAGAAGCAATGACTCTACAGCAATGGAATGAATGTATAGAAAGAGGTTGTCAGCTCGTCGATCAATGTATAGCAAAAGGAAGCACCATTATTAGTATAGGAGAAATGGGTATAGGGAACACTTCCCCTTCCAGTATATGGATGAGTCTTTTTGGAAATATGCCACTCGATATCTGCATTGGTGCGGGCTCAGGCCTAAACAGTGCTGGCATTCAACATAAATTAAAGGTATTAACTAAAAGTGTACAAAAATTCCTGACCAAATTCCCAGATATTGCAGAAACACTGAGCAATACACCTCAAGGCAAATGTCCAAACTACACTTTTAAACAAACAGAACAAATTCTTTATTATTTTTCTGGATTTGAAATGGCAGCAGCTATAGGTGCAATGTTGCGAGCAGCAGAGAGACACGTTACGATTTTAATTGACGGCTTTATCATGACGGCTTGCATACTCGGTGCAAGCAAACTATATCCAAATGTTCTTCACTATGCAATCTTTGGGCATTGTGGCGACGAATCAGGCCATCAGAAAATGCTCAACTTACTACATGCTCAACCATTATTGCAACTTGGTCTACGATTAGGCGAAGGTACAGGGGCCTTATGCGCTTTTCCTATAGTTGACTCCGCATGTCGTATGATAAATGAAATGAACAATTTCGAAAATGCAAAAATCACCAAATATTTTTAATTTACATACTGTTACCCAAAATTATTCTATCTGATTACGTAAAAATGCAAATACCAATAGATAAAAAGATTAAGATAAAGGATCGAATCTATGCAGCTTTTATCTTTTTTACAAGATTACCTTTTTGGAGAATATACCAACCTACACGTGAGGCATACGAAACCGTTGTTGAACATTGGCCATTAGTAGGATGGCTAACAGGAATAGCAATGGCAGGAACACTATATCTATGTCACTTGATACTTCCTTTATCTCTATCTATCCTTTTAGCCATGCTCGTTCGAATACTCCTAACTGGAGCATTACACGAAGATGGATTAGCAGACTTTTGCGATGGATTTGGCGGAGGTACTTCACGTGAAAAAATATTATCCATCATGAAAGATAGCCACATTGGCACTTATGGAGTTATAGGGCTCATCTTATACGAATTAATATTTTTCCAGACAATATCTACAATCTGTAGCATAACAGAAATGAAGACTTGTATATTTGCAATAATAGGTGGTGATGCTTTTTCGAAAATGATAGCTGCTCAAATTATTCAATTTCTACCATATACCCGAAATGCCGAAACAGCAAAAAATGGTGTGGTCTACCGCAAATTAAGCTTAAAATCAGGAATTAGTCTATTTGTCCAAGGGGTATTACCTATGATACCACTCTTATATAGTACAGGCTTTGCTCATATAAATTGGATTATCTTTGCACCTTGTATAACCATGTTTCTTCTTTATACACTGATGAACAAGAAAATAGGAGGTTATACAGGTGACTGTTGTGGTGCAATTTTTCTCCTCTGTGAGCTTACTTTCTACATCGCTTTTGCAGGCACAATATATTATAACATCGTTACAACATAATCTATTACAGAAGACGCTCACTTAAATTTGAATAACCTCTATACCCCCATAATCTACCAAATGCCCATCAGATCCGTAAGCATGTTCCACATCAAATAATCCTGCGTATATACCTGCACATAACAAGACTCCACCATGTGCAAATACAATAACACGCTCATAACCATACTTGGTTAATTCTGAAAGAAAGCAAGTTACTCGCTTATAAAATTCAGGAAACGATTCACCATGAGGAGTAGGTAAATGAAGATAATCTTCAGACCATAATTTGAAATAAGGATCGCTAATCCATAAATGGTCATAGCTCTTCATTTCCCAATCTCCCATATTAAATTCCTTTAGCCGATCATCAAATTTCGGATATATAAAGCCACAATGAGCAGCTAACTTCCGAGCACGTAATAAAGGAGAACAATAAACAGCATCAAAACAATTATTCAAAGTTGAAGCGTTTTCATCCTTTCCAACAAGGGCTCTAAGAGTTTCATACGTTCGTTGTGCTTCTTCCGGAAAAGATTCTGCTAAAGGCACATCACTCCACCCATAGCAAGTTCCTTTCCGAACACCTACACTTGTGTGTCTAACAAGAACTATTTTCATTTATAATTCAATAACTTTCCAATCTCTTGCGTTTACCATAATAGTCTTTTCACCTATCTTTAGATTCAAAGGCTGTGACAGAATATTCACCACTCTAAGCCAAGTCTTGTTTGATTTAGAATTCTTAACTACACTTATACCAACATACTTTTTCAAAGCCTCATCAATATTAAGCTTAGATTCAACATAAATATCTCCACTATGTGTACTAAAATCTTTCTGTACTTGATAGTTCAAAGTTGTCTTAACATCCCTATTTGTGAAATATATCATATCAGGTTGCCAGTTACTGTGTCCCACTTTACATAGCATAGGAGCATAACTAGCCATTTCCACGACATCTCCATTTCGCTCAATATTTGTAAGATGCAAAGCTTCTGCTAAAGCATTATCCCTTTCATCTTTTCCACGACTAGCATATTCACCTAAATATACTTTAGAAGCCTTACGATCATAATCGTCATAATAATTCTGATGATTTAAGAACCACGATGGTTGCTCATAATAATGTTCATCTACCGCACTAAAGAGATTAGCAACATTGCCCTTGCTATCTTTAAACTTTTCGCGCTTAGCAATTTTCCAGCCTTCGATATAATCACTAGATGGATAATGAAAAGGACCTACTGTTCCTATAACTTCCATATCAGGATACTTTGCTTTTACGGCTCTACTGATCATGAGATAGCGTTCCTCAAAAACAGTAGAAATCAAGTCCTCATTACCAATACCTATCATTTTCAAGTTAAAAGGAGCAGGATGACCAGCTTCTGCTCTCATTTTAGCCCAGTTCGAAGTGTTAGCATCACCATTCGCCCACTCTATCAAGTCAAGCACGTCTTGCACATAAGCAGGCATTTGACTCATAGGGATACCATTCTGTTGACCAGCCAAGCCGTCCTCATTTGCCTGTGAATTCTGACAAGGCACTCCTGCAGCCAAGACTGGAAGTGGTTCAGCTCCCATATCTTCACACCACTGAAAATACTCATAAAAACCCATTCGCTTCGTCTGATGGTAACGCCAAATATTAGGAGCCGGTTTACGATCTTGATATTTTCCTATACTTTCCTTCCAATGATAGATATTACCTAAGCCATCACCATGAAGCATACATCCACCTGGGAAACGTACGAATTTAGGTTGTAGTTCGGCTATTGTTTCTGCCAAATCTTTACGCAATCCGTGTCCTTTGTAAGTATCCTGAGGCACAAGAGAAACCATATCAATAGCAATTTCACCCTTAGCCTTTTCATCTGGGATAATAGCCAAAAATACTTTATCAAGACTAATATTTTTCTTGGGCTTATCCTCTATATTAAAAATAGCTTGATAATAAGACCACTGATGATTTTCAACTTTGAACTTTGCGTCAGTGATAACTTCGTGATTCCCATTTAACAAGGCTATTCTGAGTTTCTCACGCTTACTATTAGCATCAATATTTCTGGCATAAAAAGATATCGTATATTGAGCTCCTCTTTTGATTTCTATACCATCCCAACCATAATTATAAACTGGAGCCTTTGACAAAACTGCATAATGAGGATTATTACGGCTCAATGGCTGTTTAGTATCGATTTTGAGCTCTGGCTTCCATGCCGTGGTTGCATTCCATACTTTCTTTCGATCATCTTTATTATATTCGAAATCACCATTCTGTATCATTTCAGCCCAAAGTCCTCCGTCAGCGCCATAACTAATATCTTCAAAAAAGATGCCATAAAGACGATCTGATATTTGTTTAGTATGATTAAAATCTACATCTAAAGTAGCAAATACAGGAGATGTGACAGGTTTTCCTACATTATTCATAAAGACAAGAGGAAGAGCTTTTGTATCAGCCTCATTTTGCATATCACGGGCCTGTAATTCAGAAGCCAAATAATTAAGATGAAGCAAAGGTATATCAAACTCATTTCCCTGATAACACTTACCATTAACCGTAGCGGTATCTCTATCCCACAAGATATCATCTGCCGTAACCATCAATGAATCTTCCTCAAAATGACGCATCTGCTGATCACCATGCAGATATCTTTTACCTTCTTTGGTCTTAACATACACATCCCACGTACCATCTTGCATTTCGTACGCAACAGGTTCAGACACACCTTTTTCACGCAACACCGGATAATCTTGTGGACGCCATATTAGAAGATCTTCACTATAAGCCACAGCAAACGCAGGAGCTTTATCATTTACGCCCCACAAAGCTCTCCATGTTCCATCGTTTGCTTTTGTTACAAAAGGATGAAACATTTTTTTGTCAGATCCCCAAGGTCCATAGTCGCTATCTAGCAGCTTACCAATCTCATGCCAACATTCATCATCACCCATATAAGCAGCATGAAGTCCTTGCCGACTATCTGGCGAATATAAAAATATCTGTACTGTCGTATCATTTCCCATTACCGTATATGCAGGCTTCACACTAAGTGCATGCGACTGCATAGCAATCGCTAAGGCAAAGGAAACCAACCCTATTTTTTTCATAAAAGATGATAATTATCAGATTTATAAATGAATATAGGGCGAAATTACTCATTTTCTGACAAACGGCAAAAGAAATATCTTATAAAGTACAAATTCTATCAATAATGCTGTATTACTTATCAAACAAAAATGAAATTTAATAAAAAGGGCTTCCTTGCATCCCTGCAAAGAAGCCCAAACAAATTAGAGAGTTATAAAAAAGTCAAGTATTACTGTAATCTTTACTTATAAAATTCTTTTTTTCCTGCAGCCAATGTATTCTTCATAAGTGAGCATATTGTCATTGGACCTACCCCCCCCGGAACAGGAGTTATGAAAGAACACTTTGGTGCTACTTCGTCGAATTTAACATCACCATTGAGACGAAAACCACTCTTACGAGTTGCATCAGGTACACGAGTAGTACCAACATCAATGATAACTGCACCATCTTTAACCATATCAGCAGTTACGAAATTAGGCTTACCGATCGCAGCAATGATAATATCAGCTTCTTGGCACTCTTTCTTCAAATTTGCAGAGTGCGAGTGACACACAGTTACTGTAGCATCACCAAATTGCTTTTGCATCATCAACTGAGCCATAGGCTTACCTACTATATTACTTCTACCAAGCACTACACATTTTTTTCCTGAGGTTTCAATATGGTAGTGCTGCAATAGAGTTATAATACCTAATGGAGTCGCAGAGATGAAACAAGGAAGACCGATAGCCATACGACCAACATTAATTGGATGAAAACCATCAACATCCTTACGATAGTCGATTGCCATAATAATCTTCTGCTCATCAATATGCCTTGGCAATGGCAACTGGACAATAAATCCATCGATATCCTCATCTTTATTAAGTTTATCTACACAAGCCAATAATTCATCTTCTGTTACATCAGCTTCATAGCGTATCAATGTACTTTTAAAGCCACATTGTTCGCAAGCGATAACCTTATTTTTGACATAGGTTTCTGAACCACCATCATGCCCTACCAATACAGCTGCCAAATGAGGCTGCTTACCACCATTTGCAACTATTTTCTTTACCTCTTCTGCTATTTCAGCTTTGATAGCTGCAGCAGTTGCCTTACCATCGATTAGCTCCATTATTTTAGTATACTTCTTTAGTTTTTGGTTTTGTACGTTTGTCTGTTTTTACCAAATGGTTAAAATTTGGGCATACCAGGAATATTCATTCCCTTCATACGTGCCATCATGCTAGCCATCTTGTTACCAGTAACCATCTTCATCATTTTGCGAGTTTGATCAAACTGCTTGATAAGTCGGTTTACTTCTTGAATATCTGTACCAGAACCCTTTGCAATACGTTTGCGACGGCTTGAATTCAGTATTTCTGGATGAGAACGCTCTTCAGGGGTCATACTCTTGATAATAGCTTCAATACCCTTGAATGCATTATCATCTATTTCCACATCACGAATAGCCTTACCTACACCTGGTATCATACTTGCCAGATCTTTCAGGTTACCCATTTTCTTTATCTGTTCTATCTGATTCAAGAAATCGTTGAAATCAAACTGATTCTTCTGAATCTTTTTCTGTAATTTCTTTGCTTCTTCTTCATCAAACTGTTCCTGAGCACGCTCTACAAGAGAGACTACGTCACCCATACCCAGGATACGGTCTGCCATACGTGACGGATGGAACACATCAAGTGCTTCCATCTTCTCACCCGTACCAATAAATTTGATTGGCTTATCAACGACTGTTCTAATAGATAAAGCTGCACCACCACGGGTATCACCATCAAGTTTAGTCAGTACAACACCATCAAAATCAAGACGCTCATTAAATTCTTTCGCAGTATTGACAGCGTCCTGACCAGTCATTGAATCTACAACAAAAAGGGTTTCATCTGGATGAACATGATTTTTCAGATTAGAAATCTCTGTCATCATCTGTTCATCAATAGCCAAACGACCGGCAGTATCAATGATAACGACATCGTGACTCTTAGCCTTAGCTTCCTGCAAAGCATGGTCTGCAATAGAAAGAACATCTTTATTCTCTGGTTCACAATAAACAGGCACACCAACAGACTCACCAACAACCTTCAACTGATCAATAGCAGCAGGACGATATACGTCACAAGCAACGAGCAAAGGATTCTTATGCTGCTTTGCCTTAAGCAGATTAGCCAATTTACCACTGAATGTCGTTTTACCACTTCCCTGCAAACCACTCATCAGAATAATAGCAGGACGACCTTCAAGTTTCATAGGTACAGACTCACCACCCATGAGCTCTGCCAATTCATCGTGTACAAGCTTAACCAACATCTGACCAGGACTGACAGCTGTCAGAACATTTTGGCCTAGAGCTTTCTCTTTTACACGATTAGTAAAGTCCTTTGCTACTTTGAAGTTCACGTCGGCATCAAGCAGAGCGCGACGAATATCCTTCATTGTTTCAGCTACATTTATTTCGGTAATCTTGCCCTCACCTTTAAGAATCTTAAAGCTGCGTTCAAGTCTGTCACTAAGATTTTCAAACATATTTTTTTATTAATCTACAGTAATATCTATAAATCAGATTTAATTTTTGTAAAAGGTCCCTCCAATTCAAGTGCAAAAGTAATAATAATAGGTGATATTAAGAACTAATTAAGTTTTTTTAAACATACAAACTATATAAAAATTCCTATAAACTCAACTAAAAAGAATTAGATAGACAACTCTCGTGTATTCTTATATTAATTTTTGCCAAAAAATCAAATCCTATAAAGCCTTAAAATCACCAATTATTTATTTAGAACCTTCTGTAGTATTTTCTTTCCCCTTATATTTTTTTCCAGTCGTCTTAATATATGCTCTAATTATCGGATCCTCCTCTATATCTTGCTTAGAGTTCAGACTATCTATCACCTCTGCGGCCTTCTTTAGATGTTTAGCATCCCGTTTTCCTCGCCTATCCATCCAACCAAGCATATCTACTTGTATTCCGCCAGGTTTTGCCGCATCCTTAGCAGCATCACGAGCACTTTTACTCAGTCTATCAAGATTTTGCTGTTGCATATCCTTTCCCCACACCTCGACTTCACTTATATGACGAGCGTTCGGAATCATAACTATCGTATCCTGTATGGATTTAGCATAAATTTTGAATTCTACGAATCCTGGTTTAGACACAGTCGCCGAATCCCAATCATATTTCATCATAAAGCGTCCGGTATAATCGGTCATAGCCCAATGCTCAGTATTGGTATGGATTACGACATCTCTCATTGGTACTTTACCTTCAGCACTTATAACACAATAAATACGCTCTTTTTGCTTTTGTGCCATAGAATCTACTTGCTGAGCTTTAACAACCATGCTTGTCAGCATAAAAAGTACCATAAATATACTTTTAAAGATTGGTATTATAATAATGGTGTGACGTTTTCTCACTACTACTTTTGATTTTAACAGTGTTAGTACTTTTTTATTAGACAAAGATATAACACTATTTTGCTTTTCACAAATGATTTGGGCATTGTTAATAGCTTTTAGGTAAAAATTATCAAAATAAAGAAGAGAAAAGTCATATATAAAAAAGACATAACCTTAATCGGCTATGTCCTCTTTAACATGGTTTCTGATTTTAGTCAGATATTGCTTCATACGTTTAGCATCTTTATTTTTGATAATATCACTCAATTCTGATAATTCCTCACGTATCTGATCTACCTGTCCATTAGTATATGGATTAAACAAGATTTCCTGAAGAAGAAAGTCATCTTCATTAAGAACACCTTTAGCGATACGCATATGGCGCTTAAAGGTTGTACCAGGTGCATCTTGATGCTTCATCACTGCAGCAAAGACAAAGGTACTAACAAATGGGATACTCAGTGAGTAAGCCACAGTCTCATCATGTTCCTTAAAAGTATATTCATATATATTCAAATCAAGTCTTTGGTACAGATCTTTAAAAAAGATACGCCCCATATAGTCGCCCTCACTGATAATAATGGCATTTTCTTCACTCAACTGATTCAGATTAGCAAAGGTAGGACCAAACATCGGGTGAGTAGAAACATAAGGATGACCACTTTCCTCATAAAAGGCTTTAAGACCTGTCTTTACAGAGGCAATATCACTGATGATACAATCGTCTGGAAGATAAGGTAATACTTCTTTAAAAGCAGAAAGAGTATATTTCACTGTAACAGCATTGATAACGAGTTCTGGTTTAAACTCTTTAATCTCGTCCAATGCCTGAAAGCGATAACAGTTATAGGTAAAACGCAGACGCTTAGCATCTTTTTCGTATACAGCTACTTCATGGTCAAAACTGAGCAGGTCGATAAAGAAAGACCCCATCTTACCTGCTCCCAATATTAATATTTTCATTTGCTTATTCGTTTACAATCTGCAACTGTTGACGAACACTCTCCTCATGGATAAGTTCGAATACATGTGCTGCAAACTCTGGATCCATGCCACAAAGACTTGCCTGAGCACCACGCTTCTCCAAAATTTCGTTGTAACGGCCTGTCTGAAGCACTGTCATATTGTGCTCTTTCTTAAATGTGCCGATCTCACGACATACACGGAATCGCTTAGCTAATAAATCCATCAAATTATTATCAAGATCATCTATCTGACTTCTCAACTGTCGGATATCCTCTGTAGTATTATGAACATCACGTACAACAAGAAGACTCAGAATATAATCAAGTATATCTGGAGATACTTGTTGCTTAGCATCACTCCAAGCCTCATCTGGATTACAGTGACTTTCCACAATAAGGCCATCAAAGCCTAAATCCATAGCCTGCTGACAAAGAGGTGCAATTAGATCACGTCGACCACCGATATGACTTGGGTCACAAATAATAGGAAGCTCTGGTATGCGACGATGTAACTCAATAGGAATCTGCCACATAGGCAAATTACGATAGATTTTCTTATCATACGATGAGAAGCCACGGTGTATTGCACCTAGGCGCTTTACACCTGCCTGATTGATACGCTCTAATGCACCTATCCAAAGTTCAAGATCAGGATTAACAGGATTTTTTACTAATATAGGACCATCAAAACCTTTCAAGCTATCTGCCAATGCCTGCATAGCAAATGGATTAGCTGTTGTACGTGCACCAACCCAAAGAACATCGATATCATATTTAAGAGCTAGTTCTACATGTTCAGGAGTTGCCACCTCTGTTGCTGTAAGCATACCTGTTTCCTCTTTTACTCGTTTCATCCATGGCAGAGCAGCCTCGCCATTACCTTCAAAACCACCTGGTTTTGTACGTGGTTTCCATACTCCTGCACGAAACATATGACAGCCTTTTGCTGCTAATTGCTTAGCTGTATTCATTACTTGTTCTTCTGTTTCTGCTGAACAAGGGCCAGCGATAACAATAGGACGACCTCCATTATCAGAAGGCAAATTTAATGGTTCCAATTCCAGTTCCATAATCTTGTATTTTTAGTTGTTGTTATTCGTATTGTTGATTCACGTTTTAATCTATTTTACCACTCTATTTGTTTTATACGTTCTAGAGCCTCTCTCATTTTATCATCTTTGGCACAAAGGCTGATTCGTATATACCGTTTGCCGTTGTTACCAAAAATGAACCCAGGAGTAATAAATACTTTTGCTTCGTGGAGCACACGTTCAGTAAGCTCTTCCACATCTGCATATTTTTCTGGTATTTTACCCCAGAGGAACATACCTACTTGTTTAGGGTCGAAGGTACATCCCAATGTTAACATGATTTTTTCTGCAATATCACGACGACGACGATAATTGTTAATATTATATTCACGATGCCATGTTTCATCATTAGTATTGAAAGCTTCTGCTGCAGCCAACTGAATACCTCTAAAACTACCATTGTCAATATTACTCTTTACCTTAAGTATCCAAGAGATAAACAGCTTATTGCTCGAAATCATCGCAACACGCCACCCTGGCATATTGTGACTTTTACTCATTGAGTTAAATTCGATACAACACTCTTTAGCTCCAGGCACCTGTAATATACTCATCGGATGTTCATTTAATATAAGCGAGTATGGATTATCGTTTACCACTACAATATTGTGCTTTTGAGCAAAAGCTACCAATTTTTCATAGGTTTCCATCTGTGCATCACCACCAGTAGGCATATTCGGATAGTTGGTCCACATCAGTTTTACTTTACTCAGATCCATTTTTTCAAGTTCATCAAAATCTGGTTGCCATCCATTATCCTCGCGCAAAGTATAGTTCACGATTTTCGTACCTAATATTTTGTTTACAGCAGTATATGTAGGATAACCAGGATCTGGTATCAACACTTCGTCACCAGGATTACAAAAAGCCAAGGTAACATGCAGTATACCCTCTTTGCTACCAATAAGCGGCTGAATTTCTCCCTGCCAATCGAGATCTACATCATACCACTTCTTGTAGAAATTTGCCATAGCTTGGCGCAATTCGGGTATCCCCACAGTAGGCTGATACCCATGGGCAGACTTATCTTGAGCCACTTCACATAATTTATCTATAGTCTGTTGTGAAGGTGGCATATCCGGACTACCGATAGCCAGACTGATAATGTTCTCCCCTTTTGCATTCAGTTGAGCTACTTCTTTAAGTTTTCTACTGAAGTAATATTCTTGTATTTCGTTTACTCTATTAGCAGGTTGTATATTCATAATGGTATTTTTTATGCTTCTTGATATTCTCCTAATACTTTTATATCTCTTACGAGGGGGGTAATTGCATCTATGCTCTGCCGATATCTGGTAAGATTTTCAAACGACAAATCAACATAAAACATATATTCCCACTCATGCCCTATTATTGGCAGACTTTGAATCTTGGTAAGATTAATATCATAAAAACTCAATATCGTGAGAACTTTGCTGAGCGATGCAGGTTGATCAGGCAAAGTAAAAACAAGACTAGCCTTGTTCACCGTCTCAAGCGAACGCAGAAAATCTGCTTTTTGTACTGATGATACAACGAGGAATCTTGTAAAATTATGTTTATTGTCATGTATATCATCCTCTAACACTTTCATGCCATATAGATCTGCAGCATAATGAGAGCAAATAGCTGCCCATCCATGCATTTGGTGATTATAAATATATGCTGCACTACCTGCTGTATCTTCTCCCTGTACAGCTTTCAAACCAGGATGCTTGCTAAGAAAGTTACTACATTGCGCTAAAGCCACAGGATGTGAATGAACTTCTTTAAGATCATCCCAGTCATCATCTGGTAGACAACAGATAGAGTGTTCTATGTGTAATTTATGCTCCCCTACGACCATACATCCACTCTGTCTGAGCAAATCATAGTTGTGTAGGATAGAACCCGCTATGGTATTCTCTATGGCACAAAGGCCGACGACTGTAGGATCTTTCTTAATACTCTCGAATACATCTTCAAAGGTGTTACAACAAATCAGTTGAACCTGTTCACCCTTAAAGTACTCGTGCGACGCAATATCGTGGAACGATCCGATTTCTCCCTGTATAGCGATTCTCTTCATTATCTTTTCACCAATTAACATATTAACAAAAACGGCCCCACTCTCTTGTAAGCGGGACCGTTTTGTATATTTTCTTATTTATGAAACCATAAGTTGAAATTTACACGCAACTTCCCGCTTTGCCACTCCCTGCAAAGTAAAAATAAAAGTAATAAAAAGATGCGTATGATTTAACCATAGTTCTTAATTTCTTTAATTATTATTTACGATTGCAAAAGTATAACTTTTATTTTGTTCTCGCAAACAAATTGAAATAAAAATTTAGATTTTGCTTATATTTTTCTTTATCTATCTCTAAAATGACAAAATTTTATGCATTTCATCTTCTGTTTTGCTTTTTCCAGCTCTCTCAAATTTTCCAATCTGGTTATAGAAACGAATACAGATATACATTTAAGAGAAACTGTTTGAACAGTATTAATTGTCCTTTAGTTCACCAAAAGCCGACTTTGGGATGATATTGATTCTAGAGAGCATTGGCCACACACCTTTTACATTAGTATAGCTTTTACCTACATCTTTGTAGCGCTGAAATGTAAATTTCATATTAATATAGCCATCACCACCATCCTGACCTAGGACATAACAGTACATTGTTTCACGATATCCTACAATTATACCGTCTTTCTTTACATTATCTATAATCCAATCTGTCTGTGGTAGTGCACTGCTCATCAGTACTGCTTCTGGATATCGAGTACGGAAAACTTGCTCACATAGATTGCGCATCTCTTGAGCTTCACTTCCCTTAAACAAGTTGACATCATAAATAGGCATATAATATTCACCATTCACCTTAATATCCTTATCTTGATTATAGCTTTTACCATCTAAACCAATATCATCCTTCATCTGTTTTACCTGCTTATTAAATCGCTTTTTATTTTTTTTGAAAAGACTAGAAGCTCTTTCAATAAACGACTGCTTCTTGGTGGTATTAGCATTCTGAGCTGATACAGGTATAGCTAGTATTAACATAATAGCCATAATAGCACAAATATTCTTTTTCATATACAGTTAATTATATTCTCCAATTTTTTACTAAGTTATTTGGCAAAGATAATTAAAAGTCTTCGAAAAAACATACAATAGCTTTAAAGAATTACCTTTGATTGGCACTCCTTAACACAATTTTGAAATAAAAAGTTTAACTTTTGCGAATAAAAGTATGGCATTTCGCTTTTATTTTTATCTTTGCATCACACTTGAAATTTATAATATGGAAAAGATTGTTATCGCTATATTACTTTTAATAAGTGAGTTGTCAAATATCCATGCCCAGCACATCGATTTGGAAACTCAAAAAAAGATGTGGCGCAAGATGGTAGCGGATACGGTGCCCGTACCTATTGACGACCAAACAAAAATAATAGGCAACAGTATGCCTCACCTCACTTCATTGGACTCTCTTATCACTCCACCAAGTATTATCGAAGATTATAGTTACGGGCTGCATCAAGGTCTCAATGTTTCACTAGGAGCCTCTGCATTTGCCACATTCGGCAAAAACGTACCTCATAGTGGTGGATTCTCTCAAAATATAGATCTCAATTATGTAGCTCCTATCACACGTGATGGAAAAATATGGACCAGTTTTGGAGGATACATGAACCATACAAACTGGGGAAGTGATAATTATTATGATGTAGGTTTACACGGAATGTTAGGCTATAAAATTGATGATCATTGGGAGGCTTACATATATGGACAACTGAGCGTAAGCAATAACTATAACAAATATTATTATAGTAATTATGGTCCCTATGGTTTACTAGGATTTTATCCAGGTTATGGCATGGGAGGATTCCCGGTATACGGTATAGGTTATGCCTTCAGCTCACCATGGAGTTATGGCATGGGAGTACCAGGTGCCAACGTGCTTGGTACTGGCATTCGCTATACTAATAAGAATAAGACTTTCTCGATAGGGGTAAACGTGGAGGGAGTCTGGTATCATGATCAAAAATCACAATATTATAAACAGTACGACTACCCTACCCCTTAAAATAAAAAGAACTCTTATATATAACAAAAGAAGGCATATCCCATACTCGAATATGCCTTCTTTTGTTATATATAAGAGTTACAGTATCATTTCGAAGTGCCCAGCTGCATCTACAGCCGCTTTCAAGGCTTCGTTAATAATAATATTCTCATCATACTCTACCTCTACATTTTTATTTTCTAAGCTTACTACAGCATTACTTACACCATTAAGGCCTTTCAAAGCATTTTCAACATTAGCCTTACAATGTACACACTTCATACCATTAACAGTAAATGTCTTAATCATTATCTTATCACTTTTAAAAGTTATTTTTACTGCAAAGATACAAGATTTCTTACAAGTATACCTTATAATATTATGGATGAATGTTATAAGATTTTATAAAGAAAAAGAAATAAGGGAAATCTCACCATGGAGACATCCCTTATCATATTATAATCTTACAACTATTTATCAATCTTGTTATAGCTAGCCTTCATCTGTTTTACCTGCAGAAGCAAATTCTGATAGTGCAACTGAGCAATAGAACCTGCTGCCGTATTTTTAGCTTGATTATTTAGGTAGTTTTCAAGTTTATCTACATGCTGCAAAATGTAAAGATATACATCAGAATCTTTGGTTCCAGCCTGAACACCAGCTTTAGCATCATCTATACCTATAAGAGTATTCTTCAGACTACGAATATATGCTCGCTGATAAGAACGTGTAAAGCTGTTCTGCCATTCATTTTTAGCACTCATAGGTGTCCACACAATACTGAATACATCGTTGAGCCATTCATCAATAGGATACTTGCCTTCTTTCTTCAGATTATTAAGCAAGTTTGGCTGTATTAGATACCGTACCAAAGCACTATTACGGTTGTTAATATCTTCAGTTGGTTCCTGTTTTACCTTATCTAAAATACGTTCAGGATACAACCAGTGTGGTACTGTGAGTACATTACGTTTCAACCAGCTAAGAACTTCTTTCTGAGTAGCCTTAGATACATAATCAAGATTCTTTTCTGCCGGCCAATTGGCAGCATACTTACCCGCGATATTTTTCTGAACATGCATGGTGTAACGAGAGTACTGACTCTTCACTGCGTTGTACATCTCCTGCAAGTATTCTGTCTGACCATCAGGCTGAGCAGTCCACTTTTCCAAATTAGCCATCACACGCTTCAAGTTCCTGATACCATAATCACTAGCCTTCATTGAGTTATCGCCTAGGTCTTCTGTCTGAGAGCGAGGATCCACCCCTCTTCCTTCATCTCCCATATAACGTAAACGAGGATTAGATGCAAGAACCTTAGTTACTTCTGCACGCAAAGCTTTTTTTTCGCTATATGAATCCTTATATTCAGGACGCCACTGATAGCCCCATTTAATAGCCCATTTATCGTAATCATTGATACGTGGGAAAAGTCCCTTGGTGCTAATACCATCTTCAGGTTGAGCCACATAGTTAAAACGAGCATAATCCATGATACTTGATGTGTGACCATGCTCTTCTACCCACTTCTTATCACGAAGTTTCTCAACAGGAGTAGCACTTGAAGCTATCATATTATGACGAAGACCAAGAGTATGACCTACCTCATGAGAAGATACGAAACGAATAAGCTGCCCCATAAGTTCCTCGTCAAATTCCATCGTTTGAGCATGTTTATCTAGCGGACCACATTGCACCATATACCAACGACGAAGTAAGTCGGTTACATTATGATACCAACAGATATGGCTTTCAATAATTTCACCAGAACGAGGGTCTACAATACGAGGACCATAAGCATTAGAAATCTCAGATGGCAAATAACGTAGCACACAGTAGCGAGCATCATCCACGCTCATATTCTTATCATTAGGCCACTCTTTAGCAACAATAGCATTCTTGAAACCAGCCGCTTCAAAAGCTTTGTTCCAATCATTGATACCTGCCATAAGATAAGGTACCCATTTCTTTGGAGTAGCAGGGTCAATATAATATACTATCTGCTTCTTTGGCTCTACAAGTTTACCAGCAAGATATGCTTTCTCATCCTTAGGCTCCAAACGATAGCGACTTACAATAGCATCATGCTTAAGCATATCATAATCTGAGAACTTTGTGAACTTCTTAACGAAATATCCTACACGTTCATCCTCCAAACGAGGTTGCATCGGATTTTCAGGAAGTTCTACTATACTGGTATTCAGACTCAAAGTTATAGCACCAACCTTAGAAGCAGCTGTCTTACCCGGCTCACAAGCATAAGTACGAAGTGTACTTGCCTCTATATTAATAGGAAAAGACTTGAGGGTATCGATATAAGTAATATCTTTTTTCTGAGCCCCTAATTTCATGACCTTTCGATCGTTTACACTAAATGAAGTTACTTGATTATCTTCAGTATAAAAAGCTGTGACATCGATAAGATAACCATGCTTCTTCGCACCTTTCTTATCATCCTGAATAATATTAAATTTAGCTATAATAGGATCTATCGTAGCTTTTTCTACTGACATAGAAATCTTATCTTGAGCATCAGCTATACGATCGTGGGTATAAGAACGAAGCCAAATGGTCTTATCGTCACGCTTTTCAAAGTAGATGACATTCTCATTAACCTCCTCACCAACATTATACTGAAAACCACTTGGCACAGCGGTAAAACGAGTAACGGCCAAAAGTAACTTACCCAACTTCTCATCTGGAATTTCGTAATACCATTTATTCTCAATATGTCGAACAGTAAACAGACCTTCTTGCTTACTTCCCCCCTTCTTGATAAGTTTCTGATACTCACTAATCTTTTTCTCTGTTTTCTTGGCGTCAGCTTTTTTAGCTTCTTTTTTATTTTCAGACTTATCGGCTTTCTGCTCTGCCTGTATAGAGTCTTTTGCTAAAACGTTTTTATATAGAGGAGAGGCCTGAAGGGCACTACCTTCTACAAGCATCAACGCCACCAATGCTAAAGCTTGTTTTTTCATTTAATTCTTTGTAAATGTATTAAAAGTTCTATGATTTTTCTAATATTTAGAATAAAATGCTAATTTACAATAATTCCTCCGAAAATTTGCAATTGTTAAACATTTAATATTAATTATTAGAATTTATTATTAATATTTTTTAATTTTGTAGAGAATTATAACTATTTTTTTCCATAAAAATCCAATAAATTAGTTTTCATGCACATTCTTATTCATATACAGAATCCATAAGAGATTCTTTTCACAACTTTATTTAGCTATTCTAGTCTAATTATTTTCATATTATTTAGAATATACGTACCTTTGCAAATGAAAAAAGAATAAAAAACCAACATAACTATTTGTTTTTGAATGAAGACAGATTTTGAAATTGCTCATGAAGCCCACATGGAACCTATTGTTTCTATTGCAGAGCAACTAGGTATTCCAACCGAACATCTTGAGCCTTATGGTAAGTACATCACAAAAGTACCTTACACACTTATCGACGAGGAAAAGGTTAAGCGCTCAAACTTAATTTTAGTAACCGCAATGACTCCAACCAAGGCAGGTGCAGGAAAAACTACGGTAAGCGTTGGTTTGGCTCTTGGTATGCAACGCATCGGTAAGAAGGCCATTTTAGCACTTCGCGAACCATCACTTGGTCCTTGCTTTGGAATGAAAGGTGGTGCAGCTGGTGGTGGATATGCTCAAGTATTACCTATGGAGAAAATCAATCTCCACTTTACAGGCGACTTTCACGCTATCACATCGGCCAACAATATGATTGCTGCCTTGCTCGACAATTATATCTATCAGCATCGCGATGAAGGTTTTGGTATGCGTGAAATTTTATGGAAACGCGTACTTGATGTTAATGACCGTAACTTGAGAGGTGTTGTTACCGGTCTTGGTGGTGCAACAGATGGCATTACCCAGAAAACAGGTTTCGATATTACACCAGCATCAGAGATTATGGCCATTTTCTGTCTTGCTACCAGTGAGGAAGATCTTCGCAGACGCATTGACAACATCCTTCTTGGAATCACTCTCGAAGGAGAACCTTTTACTGTTAAGGATATGAATGCAGGTGGTGCCATCGTAGCTCTGCTGCACGATGCCATTCACCCTAATCTAGTACAAACCACTGAAAATACGCCAGCTTTTATTCATGGTGGTCCATTTGCTAATATCGCTCATGGATGTAACTCTATACTAGCTACCAAATTAGCTATGACCTTAGGCGATTATTGTATCACGGAAGCCGGATTCGGAGCTGACTTGGGAGCAGAAAAGTTCTTTGACATTAAGTGCCGTAAAGCACGTCTTCAACCAAAACTTACCGTTATGGTGGTTTCTGCACAAACACTAAAGATGCATGGTGGTGTTGATATTAAAAATATCAAAGAGCCAAATATGGAAGGCCTAAAGCGTGGATTTGCTAACATGGACAAGCACGTGGAGAACATGCGTAAGTTTGGCCAAAATGTAGTAATCTGCTATAACTATTTTGCATCTGACACAAAAGAAGAAATCGAAATGGTTCGTGAGCACTGCCGCGAGATTGGTGTAGGCTGCGCTGTTAACACGGCTTTTACTGATGGTGGTAAGGGTGCCGAAGAGCTAGCCCAATTGGTAGTTGATACCATAGAGAAGGCTCCTTCTTCCCCTCTCGCTCTGATGTATGGTGACGAAGACAGTATCGAAAATAAAATTACCAAGGTAGCCAAAAAGATTTATGGTGCTGACGGAATCATACTGAAACCTGCAGCCAAGCGCCAGTTGGAACGTATTAAAGCTCTTGGATATGATAAGTTCCCTGTATGTATTGCCAAGACACAATACTCCTTCTCAGAAGACGCCAAAGCATATGGTATGCCTAAAAATTTCAGTATAACCATCAGAGATCTTGTCATCAATGCAGGTGCGGAAATGATTGTAGCAATTGCTGGTACCATCATGCGTATGCCAGGATTGCCAAAACATCCACAGGCTGAAAAAATTGATGTAGTTAATGGTATCATAGAGGGATTATCTTAATGCGAGAATAAACCATAAACAAAAAGCTGCCAGAATATAGTTCTGGCAGCTTTTTTAGTTGCAATATGATAATACAAAAAACATATTCTGCTTTTTGTTCATTCTCCTATTTTATCCAAATCTATACGCTTATTCACTTTCAAAGCTTTAAATTGTGAAGGCGTCATTCCTGTCACACTTTTAAACTGAGTACTCAGATAGGCTACACTAGAATATTTCAACAGAAGAGCGATTTCTGTGAGGGAAAGTTCATCATATTTTATTAGTTCCTTTACACGTTCAACTCTCTGCTCGATGTAATAACGCTCGATAGTAATACCTACTACTTCACTAAATAATTTACTAAGGGCACTATAATCACTATGACATTCACGTGCTACAAAGTCACTTAAATTTAATGTGGAATTATTATACTTATAATGTACTAATTGAATAATAGCTGACTTAATATGATTAATAGTCTGCTTTTTCTTATCATTTAGCAGTTCAAAACCAATACTCTCCAAACGTTTTTGCAAATCGATGAGAGTTTCTTCAGATAGTTCCTCTTCGATGTGTACTTCACCTAAATCAACTGATTTAGGATGAAGTTGCATATCACGTAACACTTGATCTACTGCCATTTTACAACGCGGACAGACCATATTTTTGATATACAAGGTTGTTTCCATAATAAAGATCTCCTTTTTTATGCAATAATTATTTAAATAGTAGATGTCTAATACTATCTATTTCTAATGTTTAAATCAAATTCTTCACCAAAAGGCTTTAATATTAAACGTACTAACTTTATTATTATTATTCTAAAACTTCATTACTATAATGAATATCACCGTTTTCCTCTTTAAACTCGCTATCCAATTGCTTGAAAGTATAAATCATAACAGGAACAGTAAGAATAAAAGCAAGTATATCACTCCAGGCCTGACACATCTCTACTCCTTTTAACCCAAAGAAATAAGGAAGTATAAGGATAAGTGGAACAAAGAAAAGGCCTTTACGTGCTGCAGCTAGAATATTTGCACGCCATGGTTTACGACATGTTTGAGTCATCATATTACTTGCCATAGAAAGCGCATTAAGCGGATAAGCAACAAGCTGCCATACCAGAGCTGGAGCTCCTATAGCGACAACAGCAGCATCATCACGAAACAAACTCACTATTTCATGACTATAATAGATGCCTATCAATCCCATAACTATCAAAAATATGGTACCCACCTTAACAACAAACCAATAGGCCTGCTTTAATCGGTCGAAAAGCCTTGCACCATAACAGAATCCACATACAGGCTGAAAACCTTGTCCTAAACCTACCACAATAGACATGACAAACATGGTAATACGATTAACTATACTCATAGCAGCTATGGCAGCATCGCCATATATTCCTGCAGTATAATTAAGCGCTACTGTGGCAAAACACCCTAGCCCTTGTCGCGACAAAGAAGGACTGCCACCATAGAATATTTCCTTCATCGCTATCCATGTAGGCTTAAAATTTGACCATCGTATACCTATTATTCCATCCTGGCGAGTCATAGCTAACAGGATACCAAAACTTACAATTTGGCCGACAACCGTTGCTATGGCTGCTCCAGATAAACCCATATTAAATGTGAAGATAAAAAGAGGATCGAGTATACAGTTAAGTAGAGCACCCAACACCATTCCCTGCATACTTTTATTAGCATAACCCTGAAGCCGCATTTGACAGTTTAGAGTAAGCGATGATGTTAAAAATGGCGTTCCGAGAAGAATAATCCACAAATAGCGCTCAGTATATGGTAAAATCGTTGGTGTGCTTCCTAACAGCAAACTCAAAGGCTTGAGTAATATTTCACCATAAAAAAGAATGATACAACCAAAAAGAAAAGACGAAAAGAAACCAATACTCGCCATTTTCTCGGCTTTGGCATGATGCTTAGCTCCTAATTCTCGAGAAATATAATTGCCAGATCCATGACCAAAGAAAAAACCAAACGATTGGATAAAAAACATGAACGAGAAAACAATACCAACAGCTGCAGTAGACTGCGTATCCAGCCGCCCCACGAAATAGGTATCCACCATATTATAAAGGCTCGTAACAAGCATCGACATAATAGTAGGAATGGCCATTTTAAGAATTACGCCATTTACTGGAGCCTCAGTCAAAAATTTATATTTATCAGTTTCTTGCAGCACTATCTAAAATTAATTCGCAATATTTATCGTTTTCAAATTCATGTTTTATCAAATGTAATTCAACGGGCTAGTAACCTTTTAAGATGCAGCTACGCATCAAGTAAAATCTGCAAAATACGTTCTGCTGTTCGTCCATCCCAACGCTCAGGGATATCAGCCTTTTTCCAACGGTCTGCCAAAATATCTTTCAAAGAAGAAGCCAGTAGATTTGCATCCTCACCCACAAGGACATTAGTACCAACCTTAACAGTTTCAATGTGCTCTGTATAATCATTAAGCGTAATACAAGGCACTTGGTTAAAAGTAGCTTCCTCTGCCACATTGCCACTATCGGTAATAATGCCCTTTGCATGAGCTGTAAGATAACTGAAGTCGAGATACCCCTGAGGCTCTACAATATGAAAATGTGACATATCTAATTGCTTTTCTGCAGCAATAGATTCAACTATCTCTTTTGCTAAATCACGCAATGGAGCTATAACCGGCAGATGGCCAGCATTATTGACAACAGCTTCAAGCATAGCAAACAATTTCTCGTGATTCTCGATAATAGCCTTGCGATTCAACGTAAATACAAGATACTGCTTATCCTGCAACTGCATATCCTCCATCAACTGAGAACGATGCATAAAGGCTTGCAAAAAGCGGATATTATCAATAAGAATGTTACCCACCATATAAACCTTACTCAACTCCGCACCCTCTTTATTAGCTATAGAGTTATTGCTAAGGCCAGCAGTAAAGAGAATATCACTTAGACCATCAATAACTAAGCGGTTAATCTCTTTAGGCATAGTTATATCAAAACTACGGGTACCCGCTGCTATATGAGCTAATAATATACCTCTTTTCTTTGTAACTATAGAAACGGCCATAGTAGAAGCCAAATCGTCTACAACAATGACAGCATCAGTAGGAAATTCATGAAGATACTGCTCAAATGCCGACATGACTTTACCTGTAAGTTCGTTCAGATTCTCACAATCTACTCCAAGAAACACATCCGGACGAGCTATCTGCAAATCATCAAAAAGCGAATCTTCTAATGTTTTATCGTCTGCTGAACCTGTATACACAAGTTTTACATTCAAACGCTCATTCTTGCAGTTTTGTACGGCTCTTAATATTGGAGCTACCTTGATAAAATTAGGGCGTGCGCCCGCAATAATTGCTATTTTCATCTTAATACTATTTAATGCAAAAGTACCACTTTTTTCGAAAAAAGCACGAAAAATTTTCAACTTTATCATTTTTTTTATATCTTTACACCTAAGAATAGATATACAACTAATAATAAACCCTAATTATAACCCTGTATGATCGAATATATTTCCAATAATCTATGGCTTTTTTGGCTGATTATCACAGCCGTATGCCTAATTCTTGAACTTTGTTCGGGCGATTTTTATATTACATGCTTTGCTGTCGGTGCATTACTAACCGTTTGTCCAGCTTTAGCACATCTGCCTCTTTGGGTACAAATTATGGTATGGGCAGTCATGTCTGTTCTGAGCATTTGGCTTATCCGCCCAAAATTGGTTGACCTCATACACAAAGGAGCAGATATACGTAACAGTAATGCCGACGCACTGATAGGAAAAATAGGTAAAGTAGTCGAGACTATTCCTGCTAACGGCTATGGCTACATACAGGTAGATGGAGACCAATGGAAATCAAAATCTATCGACGACGCATACATTGCCATAGGCGAAAAAGTAGAAATCGTGGAACGCGAATCAATTATAATGACCGTTAGAAAAATTAAGAATATATAGTATACAAATTATAAACTTTTTAAAATTTCAAGATTATGGACATAGCTACTTATGTGCTTGTTGCAATTGTGGTATTAGTGCTCATTTTCGTCAAAATGGCAGTAGTCATTATACCGCAATCAGAAACTAAAATTATCGAGCGCCTCGGCAAGTATTTTGCAACCCTTAAACCGGGTATCAACATCATTATTCCGTTCGTAGATCGCGCCAAAGAAATTGTTACCATCAATCGTGGTCGCTATTCTTACACCGACACCATAGATTTACGTGAACAGGTGTACGATTTCGACCGTCAAAATGTTATTACTAAGGATAACATTCAGATGCAAATTAACGCTCTACTCTATTTTCAGATTGTAGATCCATTTAAGGCTGTTTACGAAATAAGCAATCTACCAAACGCTATCGAAAAGCTTACACAGACTACACTTCGTAATATTATCGGTGAAATGGAACTCGACCAAACGCTGACGAGCCGTGATACTATTAATAGTAAACTTCGTGGTGTGCTCGATGATGCTACTAACAAATGGGGTATCAAAGTGAACCGTGTAGAGCTTCAGGATATTATTCCACCAGAGAGCGTGTTAAACGCTATGGAGAAGCAGATGCAAGCTGAACGTAACAAACGTGCAGCCATTCTTACCAGCGAGGGTGAAAAACAAAGCCAGATTCTAAAGTCTGAAGGTGAAAAAGCTGCTCGTATCAATCAGGCCGAAGCTGATAAGCAGCAGGCTATTCTTCGCGCAGAAGGACAGGCTCAGGCTCGTATACGCAAAGCTGAAGCTGAAGCTGTAGCCATCAACAGAATTACAGAGGCGGTAGGAAAAAGCACTAATCCAGCTAACTATCTGCTTGCCCAAAAATATATCCAAATGTTGCAGGATGTGGCTGATGGTGACAAGACAAAGACCGTATTCCTACCTTATGAAGCCAGCAATCTTATGGGTAGCATAGGCGGAATTAAAGAGCTCTTCAAAAATAGTTAATTCACAGATAATACAGATACATAACTTAATATCAAAAAAATCCCTGTTGCTTTCATCTTTTGAAAGAAACAGGGATTAACTATATTAACCTAAAAATATTTACTTCCTTTTATTGCCAGACTTTTTGACAGCCCTTTCAGTCGTTTTCTTAGAAGTTGTTGTTCTTGGCTTATAATACTTCAATGCTGTAGGCATTGCCTTCTGAAGAGCACTGATACGAGTTGCATCACTTGGGTGATCACTCAAAAGTTCATTCGTATTACCGCCTGCCGAACTCATACGTTTCCAAAAAGGAATAGCTTGCTCTGGATCATAACCAGCCATAGCCGCAAAAATGAGGCCCATATTGTCGGCTTCAAGCTCATTTTCTCGACTATATTTCAGATTTTTAAAAGAGAAATACTGACCAGCTACACCCGCAGCAATATTACCAACATTACCACCAATAGTTTGATTCAGAATATTACCCACAATTGAAGTACCCATTTGCTGATTTTTCTGTTTGGTTATTTGCTCTGCACTATGCTTAGCTACTGCATGAGCGATTTCGTGACCAAGAACGATTGCCAAACTTGTCTCATTCTGTGTATAAGGTAACAAACCTTCATAAACTACGATTTTACCACCAGGCATACAGAATGCATTAGCACTTTTGTCTGCAACAAGATTAAACTCCCATGCAAAATTATTCACTTCATTGGCATATCCATTACTCTTGAGATAACTAACTACCGCATTGGCCAAATTCTTACCAACTCGCTGAACAAGAGCTGTATTAGCTACATCGGTAGACTTTTTTGCCTTTGCCATATATTGCTTATATTCCTGATTAGAAAGAGACAAAATATACTCATCAGATACAGAAATTCGATGTTGACGTCCAGTCAAAGGAACAGTTGAAGTTGTCCCACAAGACACAAAAGTAAGTGCTGTTAAAACTGTAATTACAAATAACTTAATTTTCTTCATATTTTTTGGTGTTCTTAAAACCTTTTTATATTACCTCATATTATAATCTAACGAAGTACAAATATTCACTTTTAGGGAATAGAATATCAGTCACTTCTAATATTATGCAAAGATAAGCATTTTACAAATAAAGCGAACTTTAAAAGCATTGTTTTTTCAAAATAGAGACGTAGAGACAAGACTAACTGAATATGGTCTCCTTCTAGCAGTATAGCCATAAGATTATTATTATAATTACAAAAACATGCTATAAGAATCATGATTTATTCAGGAATTGTAAACCTTGAGTGGAATACGCTTATTATAGTACAAACACAACACACAGATATTCAACAAGTTATAACATATTTATAAATTCAAAATTCTAATATGTCATCAAATGACACCTAAAAGTATAAAATCTTATTCATTAAACTTCAATTTAGATTAGAACAACTCTCCCCCCTTTACACCCAAAAACTATGCTCTAACAAATCACTTGCAAAAAAGCGTATTCGAGAAAGAATATATACTAATAGGTAACGTTTATTTTCCCTAGATGAAGAGGTTAAAAGATAGCAATATTCTTGCTTTTTATTATATTTGTATATCCACCTACAGACTTAAAAGCAGTTAGAAACATACCCAGACATTACCACCTCCCTATATTTAGCAATCACTTAAGAAGTAAAATACGATAAAATCAAGTAGACATCATTCATTATCTGGATTTAATCCAAATAGCATGTTTTCTATCGATTTTCTTGCCCAATCCACGAAAAAAAGGTAATTTTGCACGTGGCTAACTTATAAGCCTTAGGGAAGTCCCCAAGAGAACAAGAAATTATTTTCGAGCGAAAGCGAGAATTAAGAAATACTATTTATTATAAATAAACATTTAAAATTTAATTTTAGTAACATGATTTATTCAACTGAAATTAAGAACATGTGTAGCGTTGCTAAAGGCGCAAATCATGGTCCAGCTCCAATCCCTGAAGAGGGCAAATGGATTCAGGCTAAAGAGATTAAGGACATTTCTGGCTATACTCATGGTATCGGCTGGTGTGCTCCACAGCAGGGTACTTGCAAATTGTCTCTTAACGTTAAGGATGGTGTAATTCAGGAGTGCCTCGTAGAGACAACTGGTTGTACAGGTATGACTCACTCAGCTGCTATGGCTTCTGAGATTCTTCCTGGCAAGACTATCCTCGAAGCTTTGAATACAGACTTGGTTTGCGATGCTATTAACACAGCTATGCGCGAGTTGTTCCTTCAGATTGTTTACGGTCGTACACAGAGTGCTTTCTCTGAGGGCGGTTTGGCAATCGGTGCTGGTCTTGAGGATCTTGGTAAGGGTCTTCGCAGCCAGACAGGTACAACATACGGTACTGTAGCTAAAGGTTCTCGTTACCTCGAGTTGACTGAAGGTTACATCACCAAGAACTTCCTCGATGAGAATAACGAAATCTGTGGTTACGAGTATGTACACCTCGGCAAGATGATGGAAGCTATCAAGAACGGAATGGATGCTAATGAGGCTGTTAAGAAGTTCACTGGCACATACGGTCGTACCAAGAAGGAACAGGGTGTTGCTAAAGTTATTGATCCACGTAAAGAATAAGGAAATACGATATTATGATTAGAGAAGTAAGTTTTGAGAGTCAGGAACGTCGTATTAACCAAGTTCTTGCAGCTCTGAAGGAGAACGGCATCAACAGTATTGAAGAAGCCAACGAGATTTGTGAAAAAGCTGGTATCGATCCATATCAGATGTGTGAAGATACACAGCGTATTTGTTTTGAGAACGCTAAATGGGCATATGTATGTGGTGCTGCTATCGCTATCAAGAAAGGTGCTAAGTCTGCTGCTGAAGCTGCAGAATACATCGGTATCGGTTTGCAGAGCTTCTGTATCCCAGGTTCTGTAGCTGACGACCGCAAGGTTGGTATCGGCCATGGTAACTTGGCAGCTCGTTTGCTCCGTGATGAGACTGAGTGTTTCGCATTCTTGGCTGGTCATGAGAGTTTTGCTGCAGCTGAGGGTGCTATCAAAATCGCAGAAATGGCAAACAAAGTTCGTAAGAACCCACTTCGCGTTATCTTGAACGGTCTTGGTAAAGATGCTGCTCAGATTATCAGCCGTATTAATGGCTTTACCTATGTACAGACTAAGTTCGATTATTTCAAGTCTGAACTTAACATTGTACAGGAAAAGGCTTATGGTACAGATCCTAGCCGCCTAAAGGTACGTTGCTATGGTGCAGATGATGTTCGTGAGGGTGTTGCTATCCTCTGGAAAGAGAACGTTGATGTATCTATCACTGGTAACTCTACTAACCCTACTCGTTTCCAGCATCCAGTAGCTGGTACTTACAAGAAGGAGCGTATTCAGGCTGGTAAGCCATACTTCTCTGTAGCTTCAGGTGGTGGTACAGGTCGTACTCTTCACCCAGATAACATGGCTGCAGGTCCTGCTTCTTATGGTATGACTGATACTATGGGTCGTATGCACTCTGATGCTCAGTTCGCAGGTTCATCATCAGTTCCTGCTCACGTAGAGATGATGGGCTTCTTGGGTATCGGTAACAACCCTATGGTGGGTGCTACTGTTTCTATCGCTGTAGCTGTAGACTTGGCTTTGAACAAGAAGTAATCTGGTAGATTATTATTTAGTTCAATATATATTCCCTGGCTTTCTTCGGATAGTCAGGGATTTTTTTGCCCACTTTCTTTGCAAATGTGCAAATAATATTGTATCTTTGCACCCCGAAACAAATCAAGAACAGTATTTAGGAAAAACAATGGCAGAAATTAATATCAATACGGACACTTGTATCATGTGTGGCAAGTGTACTCAAGTTTG
Organism: Segatella bryantii; assembly: GCF_022024215.1. Classification (NCBI taxonomy): domain Bacteria; kingdom Pseudomonadati; phylum Bacteroidota; class Bacteroidia; order Bacteroidales; family Prevotellaceae; genus Segatella; species Segatella bryantii. The sequence continues at coordinate 1,530,657 of NZ_CP091798.1, forward strand.
TCCTCCTCATATTTTCATGCAACGCGAAAAGAAGACTCCCATACGTGTTTTCAAACCAGAGCGTTGTATCGATTGTGGCCACTGTGTAGACGTATGTCCTACCCACTCTATTGAGCATAGCAATATTCCTTATGAAAAGGTACATAAGATAGATTATAAGGATATGCCAACACCTGAGCAGTTAATGAATTTGCTGCATGCTCGAAGATCTAACCGAACGTTCACAGACAGAACAATTCAAGACAGTGCTTTCGAACAGATTATAGAAGCTGGCTACTATGCCCCTACTGCTGTTAACAACCGACAGGTAAAAATTACCTTGCTCAAAGATGCAGATCAACTGCTCCAAGTAAAGCAGTATGTTATGGATACCTTCCTAGAAATGGCTGCTAAAATGAAAGCTGAAAACAACGCAAACGAAGGTTACTATAATGCAGCCATGCTCGAAGGTCTAGTTAAATCGGCTACAAGAGGCAGAGATACAATTCTACGCGGATGTTCTGCAATCCTCGTATTCACAAGTAACCATGATATGGGTATACGAGACTGCCAATTGGCTTATCAGAATAGTTCACTAATGGCTCAGGCATTAGGCATCAGTCAAGTTTATCTAGGCTATGTACTTAATGCATATACCAATGGTGACCAGAAGAAACTTGAAGAAATTATGGGTGTAACTGATCATATCCAAGCTGTAATGGCTCTTGGTATACCAGCTTTCAGATATACCAATTATACAGAAAGATAAATCGAAATACCCCATAGGATATATCAATTGCATATATTTAAGTGTTTTAAGATCAAATAAAAAGCAGTTATCCTAAAAATGGAGACTGCTTTTTTGTTTACATGAAAATAAAGTAAAACACATATAGTCACAAAATATTACTGGGTGTACAAACAATAAAAGGAGTGTCTCACGACATTCCTTCTACTTTATTATACAAAAACATTATGAATTTTATTTTAGCGAACAAGATTTGAAAGTTTATCACATTCTCGTTTCTATACAGTTATTGTGCATTTTTGCACTCGCGGCATTTTTCTTTACGCTGACAATAGCGCTCACATTGCACACAAATGTCATATCCCAACATCGCACCTAATATAAAATCTTCTTCAGGAGTAAGTTTACTTAGAGGCTTTGTCACGATAAGTCGAATAGCATCCAGACACTCTTGACGGCCAAAATACAGATTTAACCGATCATTACCTACTGGCTGAATAAGATAATCAATATGAAGACTTTGCAAACGCTTTACTGCAAATGTTTCATATTTTTGATTGAAAGTGAAGAGTACCATCCTACGAACTCCTTTTTGATATTCGTAAATATGATTCATCAAAACTTTCATATCGGTTGGCATCAAGGTTGTCTGTGGCATGCTATTCTAACTTTAAGATGTGAGAGATATAAAAATAGTATATATAAAAATGGATGAGAATTCTTTCTATTAGAAATTCACTTTTATTGCTTCAAATTTATAAACTAGGTTTAATTGCCTGAAGCCAAGATTCTATACGCTCTTCCGTTTTGTCACTTTCATTTACATCATCAAGTGCAAGACCAACAAACTTTCCATCTACCACTGCTTCAGAATCATCAAACGTATAATCGTCTGCAGATACACCTTCAAGAACATTTGCACCAGCAGCCTGTACTGCATCATAAAGTTCTTTCAATGCTCCATTAAAAGTATCTGGATAACTCTCGCTATCGCCTGTACCAAAGAGTGCAACCGTTTTTCCAGCTAAACCAGTATCTTTTAAGGTGTTCACACCATCATACCAGTCATCCTGCAGTTCACCTGCACCCCAAGTAGAAGTACCTAATAAAAGATTATCATGATCCGCAATAACCTGCGAGTCAAGATTAGCTACATCAATAGCTTCTACACCTAGCTTCTCTGCAATATTCTCAGCGATAGCTTGCAATGTTCCTGTTGTGGAACCATATATTACAACTGTCTTTTTCATTTGGTTTTCGATAAATTTTAAATGAATGAAATAACTTATGATTTACAGTTGCAAAGATAAAGGCTTTTTAAATAACATGCAATACCTAAAAATTATGGTTTTACAAGAAAAGGTTTGCGATAAAAAATACTTATAATTAAGTAAGCAGATACCAATGAATAGTGATAATACTATCCACATACAAAAAAGCCGCAAACCTGATGAACAGATTCACGACTTTTTATAGCGAATAGAAATAATATCTTAACTGTTACTTGTTGATACCACGGTTGTTAAGGGTGGTGTTTAAAAGAACAAGATACTTACGATACTGAGAATCTGTAAGAACTGAACGAACGTACTTCAAATCATTCTTGATAGCCTTGTCAATGATTTCCTTACGATCTGAATTATTAGAAGCTGCTGCTGCATCCATAAGATCTGCACTAAAATTCTTGTGAATATCCTTGATGGCATCTTCCTGATGAATGTTCAATGAAAGAGCTTTAGAAAGACTCTCCATATTGACATTGGTCAAGTTGTAAGCTTCTACTGCTGTTGCAGCTGTTGTATTTTCATCTGCTGCAAAAGTTGCTGTCATACTGAACAAAGCTACTGCTAATAAAATCATCTTTTTCATAATCTTTTTACCTTTCAATCTTTTTCGTGAAGTAACCAAGCTTCACTTTTGTTAAACCTAAAATTATTATCCTAATTGTCTTAAAAAATAGATTTCTCCTAGTTATAGGAAACATCTTTCGATGTAATCTTTTTCCTTTTGACAATGCAAAGATAGCAATTATATCTTAGCCAACAAACAAATCGTTACTCTGTTATCGCAAACAGCCGTTTTTCTTGACTTAAATCAAACTTTTAAGTTTCATTTTGAAATTTGAACGCAAATTATGTAATAGATTGTAAGATACAGATAGCAAAATCATAATCATTCTATCACAATTCGAGCTGAAGACTTCAGAAATCCACTTTTTATTAGTACCTTTGCACCCAATAAGATTATATAAAGTTAAAATGAACGAAAAGAAGAACAAATTCTTTGCCATATCTTACACCTTGTATGATACTACAAACGGCAAACAAGAACTGGTAGAGAAGACTACTGAAGACAAGAACTTCAATTTCATCACAGGTATGGGCATAGCTCTCGAGGCATTCGAAAAACAGGTACTTGACTTGAATACAGGCGACAAGTTTGAATTCACTCTTAGTCCAACAGAGGCTTACGGTGAGAGAGACGAGAACTATGTGCTCGAACTGGAGAAAGAAATTTTCTCTCGTGATGGTAAGTTCGATGATGAGAATGTCAAAGTAGACGCTGTACTTCCATTACGCAGTGGCGACGGTAAAATTTTTTATGGTCGTGTTCTCAACATCACTGACGAGAAAGTAAAGATTGACATGAACCATCCTTTGGCTGGCAAACAACTTAGCTTCAAAGGCGAAGTTGTAGAAACTCATGAAGCAACCGTAGAAGAAATGGCTAAGTGGGCTTCAATGATGAGTGGCGAAGGTGGCTGTAGTGGTTGTGGCGGCAATTGCGACGGAAATTGCGGTGACGGTGGCTGCAACTGTGGCGATGGTAGCTGCGATTGTGGCAAATAATTACTAAAAAAGACAAGCAGAGCCAATATAGCTCTGCTTTTTATATCGTATATTATAAGAGGTAAAGATCATGAGGAATACTTTTGGAAATATTTTCACTCTGACTTCATTTGGCGAAAGTCATGGTACTGCTGTAGGTGGTATAGTTGACGGCTTCCCTGCCGGCATAGACATCGATTTAGAGTTTATTCAGAATGAACTGAAAAGACGAAAACCAGGACAAAGCAAAATTACGACAGACAGAAAAGAACCCGACCAAGTCGAATTTTTAAGTGGCATATTTGAGGGTAAATCAACAGGTACCCCCATTGCTTTCGAAGTGCGTAATACTAATCAACACTCTAAAGACTATGATAATATGCGCGAAGTCTTTAGACCCTCTCATGCAGATTTCACCTATTATAATAAATATGGTATAAGAGACCACCGTGGCGGTGGCCGCTCTTCTGCACGAATTACCATTGCAAGATGTGTAGGAGGTGCTTTAGCTAAACTCGCTCTAAAGCAATTGAATATTTCTATTCAAGCCTATACCTCACAAGTGGGTACAATCGCTCTGGATAAAGATTACCACAAATACGACTTATCTACTATAGAAGATAATATTGTAAGATGCCCAGACCAGGAAAAAGCCAAGGATATGGAAGACCTCATCGCTCAAATCAAAAAAGAAGGCGATACTATTGGCGGAACTATAACTTGCGTTATCAAAGGCTGTCCTGTTGGTCTTGGTGAACCTGAATTTGGTAAACTTCACGCTCAGTTAGGAGCTGCAATGCTTGGAATTAATGCTGTAAAAGGATTCGAATACGGCAACGGATTTGATGGAGCTTCTGCCCGGGGAAGTGAAGTTAACGATGAATTTATTCCTCGAAAAAATATTGCACTCCAGAACCTTGCTGATAAAGTTACGACTTGCACCAACAACAGTGGAGGCATACAAGGAGGAATAAGTAACGGACAAGATATCTATTTTAGAGTGGCATTTAAACCTGTTGCAACTCTACTTCATCCTCAAAATACGGTAGATATCCACGGAGAAGCAACATCATTGGATGTAAGAGGTAGACATGATCCATGTGTACTCCCTAGAGCTGTCCCTATCGTGGAAGCTATGGCCGCTATGGTCATTCTTGATAATTATTTACTGAATAAGACTACAAAAATCTAAAAAAATAAGAGTACAAGAAAATTTATACGAATTATAGTAGTTCGTATTGAGATTTTTTGTACCTTTGCACTATACAATAAATGAAGGTACTTGTGAAAGCCTCTTTATTTAGTAGTTAAGTCTAGTTTAGTTTTTGTGTTGGTTGAGGGTAGCTTTTAAGTTACCCTCAAATTTTTATGGCCTTCTTATTCTAATAAAGCGCTTATAATATAATATGCATATTTGTACTTATAAAAACTGTATAGAGAAAACGTATACATGCCACAAATCTTCTACTATTTGTTTATATCCCCTTAACTTGTATCCAGTTTATATACTGTTCTTCTAGAACTTTATCTTCTTAAAAAAGTTTCCAAAATGAAATACCATTTCATTTATAATAGACCAATCAAAAATCTATATCTTAAAAAAAATGCAGAGAGCATTCTACTTATGCTTTGTTCAATATTTACGTCATTAACAGATTCTATAAACTAAATAGTACCTACATAATAGCCCATAAAAACCCTACTCTATTAAACTTTAAGAATAGGACATAATCACAATTTATCTATTTAGGATTAATTAATCAGTTTATTACTACATTCATTAATATTTGTATTTATAGATTTATGTATCATATAAATACCAACATCAAATATAATTGCTATAAAAATCTACATATCAGCCCAGTAAGAAAATTTTCGAACTTAAAAAGTCACTCAACTCTTGTTTCCAAAGAGTCGAGTGACTTTACACTATGTTTTATGAACTGTATTAGTCAATAGCCCCAATAATCTCCTCAACTGATTTACATCCATGTGCATCAAGCCAATCACTTATACCATCTTTGATTTTCTTAGTTACTGCTGGATCCAGGAAATTAGCAGTTCCTACTTCAATAGCAGTTGCACCACACATCAAAAATTCAATAGCATCCTGAGCTGTGCAAATACCACCTAAACCAACAACAGGGATTTTAACAGCATGAGCTACATCATAAACCATTCTAAGTGCTACAGGCTTAACAGCTGGTCCACTTAATCCACCAGTGCGAATACTGAGAAGAGGCTTACGCTTCTCTATATCCACAGCCATGCCCATCAATGTATTAATAAGAGAAACACTATCAGCACCTTCAGATTCACATGCACGTGCAATCTCAGCAATATCAGTAACATTAGGAGAAAGCTTCACTATCATAGTTTTATGATACACTTCGCGAACAGCTTTAACAATACTTGAAGCACCTCTTACACTTGTACCAAAAGCCATTCCACCATTCTTTACATTAGGACAACTAATATTAACTTCTATAGCTGGTATACCATCAAGTGCGTCTAATTTTTCAGCACACGCTGCATAATTTTCTGGAGAACTACCACTTACATTGACGATCATATTTGTGTCTATATCCTTAATTTGAGGATAAATATGATTAATGAAGTAATCTACACCTTTATTCTGTAACCCCACACAATTAAGCATACCCTGAGCTGTTTCTGCCATACGAGGATAGTCGTTACCTTGACGAGGAAGCAAAGTGGTACCTTTAACTATAATACCACCTATTTCTTCTAAAGGCACAAAATCAGCATATTCAAGCCCATAACCAAAGGTACCAGATGCTGTCATTACAGGGTTTTTAAGTTTTAAGTCATTTATTTTTACATTTAAAGCTGCCATAGTAATTTCTTTATATTAAATACAGGTCCATCTTGACAAACACGAAGATTTCCTTCTGTTGTATTTTCAACACAACATAAACAAGCACCTACACCACAAGCCATTTTATTTTCTAAAGAAGCCTCACACTCAATGCCAGCTTTATTAGCGAAACGAGCTACACTAACCATCATTGGACCAGGACCACAAGTAGAAATCTGATCAAAAGACTCATTCTCAAGAATACTGTGATTAGTAACAAAACCTTTCTCACCCAAACTTCCATCCTCTGTAGTTACATATACACGTCCATATTGCTTGAACAATTCAAGCTCAAGCAAATCTTTGGCAGAACGTGCTCCAAGAAGGAAAACTGGTTCACACCCCATATCTCTAATTACCTTACCAAAATATAGTAAAGGAGCAACACCTACACCACCACCAACAAGCAAAAACTTTTTGCCTGTTTCTATAGGAAGAGTGAACCCATTACCTAATGGCATTACACAATTGAGGGTATCACCGGCTTTCAACTTTGCCAACTGTCGAGTACCATCACCAACAATAGCTACCAAAAGCCATAATTGGTTATTGTCACGATCTACGAAATTAATTGAAATTGGACGACGAAGGAACGTCGCAGGCGAATGATCTATTCGCACCTCTAGAAATTGTCCAGGAATAATCTCTGGTAAAGGCTTTAAATCTGTTAACTTGATAAGTACATGTTTATCACTCAAAGCTTCTACCGAGATTACTTGAAGGTCTAAAATAAACTTTTTCATTTTTGCTCTTTGCAATATGTTTATGCAAAGATACAAAAATTATTTTTTAGGCACAAACGTATCGAATGTTCCATCATCATAAAATACAGTAATCGTAGCAACTCTTCGTTTAGGTTTGTCAACATCTTTTACCACAATATGACTATGTATTTTGGGTGTATTTTGTACACAATGTGTATCAGGTGTATCAAATTGCATGGAAGATAGTAAACTAGAATCATCATTTACTTCATTATCTACTTGATCACCATTTTGCTCAATAAGGGTAGGAGCTACCTCTGAAGCTTCATTTTGAAACATTTCTCCCTGACCAAACATAAGCCATGCCAAATTAATGGTAGGGAACTTTTTCTGAATAGCTTCAACTGTATTAAGGGTTGGCTTTGTACGACCACCAAAAATATTACTTAGTGATGCTGCTGAGATATCTATATAAGCTGCAAAACTCTGTTGAGTCATATGCTGACTTTCCATCAATTGCTTGATTCGATCTTTCATAATTACAGTAGTTTTTTGTATTAATGGCGAAAAATACTTCTCGCTTAAAGATTTTACAAAGATAAAATATTTTTTCGAAATATACAATATGTAAATTAAATATTTTGAATTATAAATTAAGATTTATAATCTTTAAATTCATAAATAACATAATTAGCAAAGTGTATTTCGATCTTTTAGATTTATAAATGTAAATACAGGTATGTAATACCCTGCAAAGCAAGTATTTAGAAAAAAAACATAAAATACTGACTATTCCTCAGTTACATTACAAGAAGAATAACCAATATGTAGACATATTGATGATTTACCCCTAAAAAATATGATTCACATAAGTAAAAAGAAAAAAGTTTCACATGTAAGTATCTAACTTTCAGGCACTTATCTGAGTATTATTCAAATTGTATAATTATAGGTTTAAATTTTGAATTATTAAGGTTTTATATTTTATAATTTTAATCAGTAAACTAAATATTTTCTTTAGTTTTATAAATAATACCTATAAACAAGTAAAATCAACTTTATTTATATAAATCACACAAATAAAGATTCAAGAAATTAAATGTAACAATTTGTTAATGGTAAATCAAATCGAACTAAAAATAATGAAAATCCCTTTTTTTCTGAAATTCACCACAGTACTATACAATTCTAAAAAATACGAGAATTTTAGCACACTAAAAACAACATAACTTACTATATACCAACACTTTATGACAGATTTTAAATGTCTAAAAAGAACGCAATCTAGCTTTAAACAGAGCTAATTTGCCCCAAAAATATTCTATTATTTAAAAGAAAACACCTATATTAATATAAAAAAGGCTCTATTTAACTGCTAACACATGTTAAATAGAGCCTAGAACTAGAAAACTTCTAAAACTATTCTTAGAAAGAGAAAGCTACCATCAAAAAAAACATATCCAATAATTAATATGAAATTCCCATTTATCTCACAGATTAATGAAGAATAAAAAAGACCAATTCTTTCATTAATTCTCCCGCACCTGTATTTGGATTTTTAATACCTTTACTCTTTGCGTCGACCTCTCTCATCTTATCTACAATCTGCATTACTTTCATACCAGAATAGTTCTTCATTCCTGTAATATAATCACGAGCTGCCCATCCATTTCTCAAATCCAAGAAATTTGCAAGAGCATCAGGATCTTGTTTTTGTGGAGCATAGTATGCTACCATCAAATTTTCGAAATAAGAAAAGAGCAAAGGGAGAAAAGAGTACATAGAACCAGCCTTTGGGTTACTGTCAAAGTATTTTACTATCTGATTTACTTTAAAAACATCTCTATTGATTATTGCATTTCTCAATTCAAATCCATTAAAATCTTTACTAACTCCAATTTCCTTTTCTACAATTTCAGGTGTTACTCGTCTATCATTTTCAGGAAGAGAGATTAGGACCTTATCCAACTCTGAGGTTAATCGACTCAAATCTGCACCCACGTGATCAACAATCATCATCGAAGCCTTAGCTTCAATGGTAGCTTTTCGTTCTTTTAAATAAGTTTCTATAAAACCAGGAAGCTCCCTATCACGCAACTTTTTACTTTCAAAAATTACACCACCATTAGCCTGAGCTATCGCATAGATTTTTTTCCTTTTATCTATAGGACCGTTCTTGTGACAAAATACCAAAATCGTACTTTTAGCTGGTTTTTGGAAATATTTCTCTAAAATATCCAAATTTTTTAGATTTTGCGATTCTTTCACGATAACAACCTGATATTCAGCCATTATAGGATATCTCGATGCAATATCTACAATTTGAGCTGCAGTAACATCAGAACCGAAAACTATTATCTGATTAAAATCTCTTTGATCGGGCTGCAGAACGTTATCTACAATGTAATTTGAAATTTTATCAATATAAAAACTTTCATCACCTTCTAATATATATATTGGCGAGAAATTCCGAGCCTTTAGATCCTTCATAAGAGATCCATAACTCACTTCAGATTTCTTTTCTATCATAACCTTGATTTAAGAAAGATAAAATTACTATCTTTGCATGAACAAATGCAAAGTTAGCAAAATGATTTCATTAAACCTTCCCCCATTTAAAACAAAATTATCAGGCACTATAGAGAAGCCTACCATTTTTGATATTCTACGAAAAAAATATGTTTCCATTACTCCTGAAGAATGGGTAAGGCAACATTTTATACATTATCTAATTGAAAAACTGAATTATCCACAATCTCTTATGGCTAATGAAGTTAATCTTAAAATAGGTGACAAAAATGTAAGAGCAGACAGTGTACTGTATGACAAGAACTTACATCCTCAGATGATTATCGAATATAAAGCACCACACATAAAAATTACACAAAAGGTATTTGATCAAATTACTGTATACAATATGCTATTACATGTTGATTATTTAATTGTATCAAATGGCATTCAACACTATATTTGCAAAATAGATTATAAAAACCAAAAATATATATTTCTAAAAGAGATCCCAAGATATGAAAATATTTAACATTATATACAGGCATGAATTTAAAAGAAAGAATTAAAGTTTTCAATTAACTAATACTATTTCTGTAGAAAAAGAAAGTGAAACAAGAATTGAAAGCATCCCTCCAAAAAATGAATATAATATAGACGACTTAAAGTACTAACTCTAGGCATTTAATACTCGTAAGCTAAGATTTATGATACTACAAACAGCACATCTATTAGCAATAAATGCAACAAAAAGCATTTTTAAGCCATTACAGACTATAAATCATAGAGAAACATACTCTGCTAACATTTTATTAAAACAACCTCTCTGAAAGCATTATTTACAGCTTCTAGAATAAAACCGCTAAGGAAACCCTCCTCCATTAATAATACACTAACAAAACCAGGAGAAAAGATGCGGTAACAGTACCAAAACAAAGAAAATGATTATCCTACCCTATTTTAAACATTAATTACTAATAGATTTATTTCAAAATCCATATATCACTCACTATTTATAGATTATTCATTATATGATAAGTTAATTTATAAAAAGAAGATTTCTCATTAATATACTAATAATAAAAACATTAATATCTTAATGCGTTATCTATTAATCGCTTATAAATATATTATTAATGATTGTTCTATATTTAAATACATCATTAATAAACACGACAACAGATAGATTTTACATTTAACAATATATAAATATAACTATTGATGATTTATAGTTATATATATTTATCATTTATTAATTTCAATATTTTTAAACTCACGAATAAACAAGAAGCAAGATTTAAGACCTACTCTAGCTATTATTATGGTATTACAAGAATCGAAATACAATCACCCCAAAAAACTATTTATCAATTCATTATATTATGATTTATTGATTTGTCATAAATAGCTATAATTTTCAGTCACTAAAAAGTTATTTTAGTTATCCATCTTGCTTATATGGCAGCTTTTTAGTAGAATGCCGATAAAATACAAAGAATAATTAAAGTAATTGGAGGATTACATTTGAAAAAGACAACTAGATATCGCATATAATCAGCAATTAAAAGTCGTATCTTTGACAATAAAAAGTTTTAGCAGGTATAAATAAATTAATTAATAATTCTAATGACAAAGTATTAGTTGGTTCTATGAAAAAGCATAAACTAAAAAAAAGAGAATAGTCCAACTATTCTCTTAACATATTATACCATAAAGCTAATAATATCATCTAATCGATTTTCTGCCACTCTTCTACCCAGCTCATACGTTATCTGCATTTCTTCTGGATCATGCGATATATGTCCAATGGCCAATTTATTTGCCGGTCTCATCACTAAAATATTACCTTTTTTCTCTTCTACAGCAAGATAATCTAACTCAAAATTATACATTTCATGACGCCGAGCCATCGCATCAATAAATCTTGGATATTTACGGAGCACTATCTTCATCAGTGGCATTAACTTATTTTTCTGTTTAATAAACCCTTCAGGTTGGGTAAGTACCACCACATTCTGTTGAAAACCCTTTTGCTGAAAAAAACGTAATGGTATCGAATCAGCAACTCCCCCATCGAGAAATTTTCGATTATTGATATTCACAATCTTCGAAGCCAAGGGCATAGATGCCGAAGCACGAATATATTCTAGACTTTCATAATCAACTTTATCTATCTTTTGATAAACAGGTTCACCAGTTTCTACATCCGTGCAAACTATCCAAAATTCCGTTTTATTTTCCTGGAAAGTTTTCACATCAAAAACATCAATATATTCTGGCATATAATGGTAGTCAAATTCGCCACCAAAATAATCACCAGTTAGAAACCAAGATCGAAGAGAAGCATATCTCCAATCATGAGCTAGTTTTTTGTTATACCGTATCACACGCCCAGGTTGACGTGATATAATATTACAGCCAAAACAGGCTCCAGCTGAAACACCAACAACACCATCAAACTCTATTTTCTGCTCCATCAAGACATCCATGACACCTGCAGAAAATAATCCACGAAGCGCACCTCCTTCTAATACAAGTCCTTTCTTCATATTTTTAATTTTCATGAGAAATTACAAAGGTACATATAAAAATGGAAATGCAAGAGCGCTTTTTATTTTTTATAAGAGATAAACAAATTGACATACATCAAGCCTACTACCATATAATAAGGCAATTACTTTTCGTTCAAAAGGTAATCCACCTAAAAGATGTAACTTTGCAGCCAAATAAGATTATTAACAATATACAGACAAGCAATAAGGGATGATTACAATTAAAATTTACTATTATAAGTAAAATGGTCATACATCCTGAACAACTAATCTCAAAATATGAATCAGAAAGCTAATCAAATCGATATGCTACACGGCCCTTTATTGGGAAAAATTATTAAGTTTGCAATTCCATTTGCAGCAAGCAGCATTCTACAACAACTATTCAATACAGTAGACGTTGCTGTCGTTGGACGATTTGCTAACAGCGAAGCTTTAGCTGCCGTTGGAGCTAATACATTTATCATCAATCTGATGATAAATCTATTTATAGGTATATCTATAGGAGCTAATGTCATATTAGCTAATCATATAGGACAACATGACGATACCAAAATAAAACACGCAATAAGTACCACATATAGTCTAGCACTTATCAGTGGTACCATTCTTCTTGCCCTCGGTTTACTATTATCTGATCCAATACTAAAGGCTATGGGTACACCAAGAAATATTATTCATGCAGCAACGACCTATCTTAGAATTTATTTTCTTAGTGCACCATTCTTCATGACATACAATTTTGGAGCTGCCATTTTAAGGAGCAAGGGCGATACCCGACGGCCTCTCTACATTCTATTAGCAGCAGGCGTCTTGAATACAATTCTCAACCTTATTTTAGTAATCGTGTTTAAGATGAATGTAGCTGGCGTTGCCATTGCTACCGGCATTGCCAATGCTTTTAGCGCTGCAGCAATAATATGGCTTTTACTCCATGAGAACGGAGCTTTTCGATTACATCCCAGCCAGCCAAAAATCTATACAACGGAATTAAAACACATTCTAAAGATAGGTATACCAGCAGGTTTACAAGGAATGGTATTCTCATTCAGCAACGTATTTGTCCAAACTGCTATTAATAGTTACGGTTCTGCAGCAATAGCTGGGGCATCTATATCTCAGACATTTGACAGTTATTGTTATTACCTGATGTTAGCTTTTAGCGGAGCTGCTGTTACTTTTACAGGACAGAACTACGGAGCAGCAAAGTACGATAGATGCAAACACATATTTTGGATATGCTTTATAAATGGAGCTTTAGTATGCTTTATCGCCAACATGCTCTTCATTACATTTGCAGATTCAGTATTGAATCTATTCACGACAGATGGAAACGTGATAAAATATGCCAAATTACGAATGGACTATGTTTTAATATTCCAATCGATAGCTGCATGTTATGACATACCTGCATCATCTATGAGAGGATTTGGATATTCACTCACACCAGCCTTGCTTACAATCATAGGAACATGCTTGCTCCGTTTAACATGGATAACCTTCATATGTCCAATATGGCCAGGGTTTGGACATCTTATGTTATGCTATCCTATTTCATGGTGTCTAACCAGCATTTTAGTTGGCTGCACATATATATCCAAATGGCATCAATCACTATGCTAAGAACTTTCTTTAAATAAAAAGGTGTCTTGTATGAAAATAAAAGCAAAATCGCCTAAAAATATTTTTTTTAATAAACAAAGATAGATTTTCGTTATAAATACTTGCAACTATGTAACATTTTGACTAATTTTGTAACCGAGAAATACAAATTATATTTGCGATTAGCATAAACCAGAAAACTTCACATGAAAAAACAAAAAATTCTATTCGTATTTATTCTTGTTACAGCAGCATTGTGGCTGCTCAATTTGTAAATTCAAAATGTTCACAACATCTTAAAAGAAGCAATTAAGGTTCCTATGTATTAGCAAAGGAACCTTAACTATTTTTATCTAAGTCACTCTTGTTTTAGAATATCTTAGAACACTCATTTATTTAAAATAATAGAGGAAAGTAGCCTCACCCTTTAATGCTGGTTTTCTTTGACCCTCCACTTCCATTTGGAAGTCTATGGTAGCCTTACAGATACCACGAAGATTCTCTATACTTGCCAACTTAGTCACAAGGCGCAACTTACTTCCTACTGGCACAGGGATACCGAAACGCATCTTATCCATACCATAATTTACCATCATTGTGAGGTTATTAACTTCGATAATCTGATTCCAGAAATAAGGAAGTAATGACAAAGTAAGATATCCATGAGCTATAGTACTCTTATAAGGACTCTCCACCTTAGCACGATCAACATCAACATGAATCCATTGATGATCGAGTGTTGCATCAGCAAAAGCATTAATACGCTCTTGATCTACCTTCAACCACTCTGACGTACCGAGTTCCTTGCCTAAATAAGAGGCAAACTCATCATAGCTATTTACAATTAATTTTCCCATGGTTACATTATATAATTATTCTGCCTCTTCGTCGTCAGCTTTTTTCTTACGAATAACACGCTTACGCTTAGGCTTTTCTTCCAAACCTGGAGCTGCTACCTTTACACCTGCCAATTCAGGATCAATAAGAATACGACCACAGTACTCACAAACAATGATTTTCTTATGCATCTTAATATCTAGCTGGCGCTGAGGTGGAATCTTATTGAAGCAACCACCACATGCATCACGCTGTACATACACGATACCCAAACCATTACGAGCACCCTTACGAATACGCTTGAAACTAGTCAACAATCTTGGTTCTATCTTCTTTTCTAATTCTGCAGCCTTCTCTTTTAAGAGCTCTTCTTCCTCACGAGTTTCCTGCATAATGTCATCAAGCTCAGCCTGTTTGCTCTCGAGAGCAGAAGTACGATCCTCAATTTTACGACGAGTTTTCTCTAACTCTGCAGTTTTATCTTCTACCTTAAACTGAGCCTCTTTAATTTTCTTATTACAAAGTTCTATTTCCAAAGTTTGGAATTCGATTTCCTTTGTAAGAGTATCATATTCTCGGTTATTAGCAACAGTATCAAGCTGCATTTTATAACGCTCAACACTTGCTTCAGCATCCTCTATTTCGCCTTTCTTCTGAATAACGGCACGACGGAAATCTTCAATTTCTCTTCCGATTTTCTCTTCATGAGTATGAAGACCTTCGATTTCGTCTTCCAAGTCTTTTACTTCCAATGGAAGTTCACCTCTTAAAGCACGCTTTTCGTCTATCTGACTCAAAGTAGTCTGAAGCAGGAAGAGGGTTTTCAATTTCTCTTCAACTGTCAAATCTGTTGGATCTTTCTTTGCCATAATGATATAATTTATGTAATTCTATTATCTTTATTATTTTCTTTTATAACTATTTATTAAAGATAGATAATCGGATTGGTATTAATCTCAGATAATACACATCTTACACCAGGACATTTTTCTTCGATAATCTGCTTAAAGATCTCCCTAGTATACTGTTCACTCTGATAGTGACCGATTACGCAGATCTGAATTTCCTGATCATGTCCAAAGTATTCATGATAATGCATTTCACCAGTGATAAAAGCATCTGCCCCTGCTGCAATAGCCGTATCGAGCATAAAGCTACCAGCTCCACCGCATAAAGCAACTTTTTTTATTTCTCGCCGAAGAAGCTGATTGCACTGTACACATTCTACTTCAAACTGTTTACGAAGCATCAAAACCAAATCGTCTGCAGCTAGGGGGGTAGAAAATTCTCCTATAATCCCCTCGCCACCAACCAACTGACTTTCTTCATCAGAATAGCATTCATCGAGATGTTGAGTTTTGCCTAGGAACTGAATATTTTCAAGTCCCATCTTTTCAGCTATTTTGAAATTGACACCACCAAAAGCACTATCCATATTCGTATGCATGCTTACGATAGCAATATCATTCTTTATAGCTTTCATGACAGTACGCTGTACATAATCCTCACCAGTAATACGACGAAGCTTATGGAAAATAAGAGGATGATGACTTACAATTAGGTTACACCCCTTTGCTATAGCCTCATCAACGACACATTCCGTCACGTCAAGACACAATAAAGCCCCTGAGACTTCCGCCTCTGTTAATCCACATTGCAAGCCTGCATTATCATAGCTTTCCTGCAAGGGCAGAGGCGCGAACTGTTCAAGGGCATTGATCACCTTTAATATTTTCACGCTAAAATTTTTATTTTAGAATGCAAAGATAATCATTTTTTGCGAATAGCGAAAATATTTTATGCTTTTTTACCAATCTTCTAAATTAGCTTCTTGTTCAATTTGGTTTTCTAACTTATCTGGCAAGGAAGCAAAAAAATCGATTTTAGTAATCCGCTCGATTTGATCCACACTATTTACGTAACTCTTCTTAGGGCGATTTCCCTCGATATTACGATACACAAAACCTATCGCCTTAGGTCTACCCACCAAACAGAGCACCACTTTGAAAAAAGCCTCTGGCACCGTGACCTTCGCTTTACCTATCATTTTATGGTTCTTACCTATTAATATAGGGCCACTCACGATATAGACATCGCCGTATTTTTTTGCCCATGCTCTGCACTGTCCCTCTATCTCGTTCCAGTCTCCACTGTTAAGTCCATGCACCTGCGGACACATATTACTCATCAAGAAACATTCTTCTTGAGCCCGTTTACTCCATTTGTTATCCCCAGAAGGGCACATGTGCCCCCTATCATAGCCACTTCGTGCATAATCATACGTAGTGACCACTGTACCTTCCACCTCTTCGTCAGCCGTAAAAGCGATACCCTTACGCTTATAAGGACCATTCGTGTGTGCTTGGGTCAGATGCCAAGCCACCCAATTTGGAATTTTTAATTCCTGATTATAAGATACGGTATAGGCATACCGGTAAAGAATTTGCTCAGGTCTGTCAGTTAGTCTAGCAGGAAGATAATTAGCATACTTAGTCGAGCTTGAAGAGTTCGATTCTCCATCCGACTCAACTTGAAAATTTTCCCTATTACTCGATGAATTATTCCTATCATCCGACAAATCCTTATCGTTCACCAAATAATCTATCGCTTTCTGAGCATTCTCTATCTTATTCGCTGTTCTTTCTACATCTGAAAGTAATTCTCCAGACTTTTGATTTTGCCATTTACAACTACTTGTTAATCCCGCAAGTAGCAAAACAGCGATACATGGTATATTTTTCCTTTTCATACGAATGCAAAGGTAATAATTTCTGATGAAAACGGATTAGGCTTACAGAAACAAAAAAGCGTAGCCACCTAAAAATACATGCTAAGGCTAAATACCGAACGGACACGGATCGCTTACACGGACGAAAAAAGAAATACATAGAGGGAACCATAAACTGAGAAAGGACCAACGGAAGAAATTGCTGTGAAAAATAGTAAAAATAAATTAGGGATTTCCCCCTACAAAATAGGTAAATCTTATTTTATTCTTATCAATTCGTATTACCTTTGCATCATTAACCAAATAAAACTATAAGAAGATGAAACAGTCAATATTTTTACGCAAATCGATTCTATTGGTAGCAATGATGGGAATCACCCAGCTTACTAATGCCCAGCGTTATGAGATAGATCACGATCATGTCTATTTCGATCGTGAATTATTGAAATATGCCGATGCTCATACCTTCCGAGATTTAGGTTGTGGCTATGCCAAGGATATGTATAATGTATATATGGATGGGCGCGTGCTTGAGAATGTTGATCCAGCTTCTTTCCGACTGAAGGAATCCACCAGCTGGCGTAATCGTAAAGGTATAAACGAACCGCTTTCTTCGATTCGCGGTTATTACAAAACCAAGTTCAACGTCTATTATGGTGATAAGAAGATAGATGCTGTACCAGGTTCGTTTAAGGAACTGGGTGGTGGCTATGCTAAGGATGCTTTCAATGTGTTCTATTATGGTGAAAAAATAAAAGGAGCCATGGCTACATCCTTTAAATATAGGGGTAATGGCTATGCTGAAGATAGCTTTGATGTTTATTACAGAGGAAAAAAGATTGAATAAACAGATGATTATAATAACAAAAAAGCGGTAGATCTTCATCCCCGCCAACCGAAAGAGGTATACGGCAAAAGCCGAACCTCTTTTTCAAAAACAACAAATAATAAACCTAATACTAATCTTAATAACCTTTATATCTAATAACCTAATCTAACTTAATACAATACTTAATATATATATCGGCAACTTTAAGCAATATCCCTGCAATCTTTATTTACCTTAAGCAATACCTAATTTTACAATCTATAAATCTAACTAATAATTTCTTTTTAAAAACAACCTAAACAATCAATAACCTAAAAACTAATAAATCTATATATTTTCTAATTGCACTGCAAAGATACTACTGTTTGCGTACACAACAATGTTTTTCAGCATAAAATTAACCAAAAACGGTTCATTCTTGATTTAAATCAAGTGCTTTTGTGTTCGCACACGGCAAAATAGCGAAAATTCATTTTGCACTATCCACTTTTTACCTTATCTTTGCAATATGAAGATAAAGAAAACATATATTTTGCCTGCCGAATGGTATCCACAGGATGCTATCCAATTGACATGGCCACACGTTCAAACTGACTGGGCTCCATATCTAGATGATATTACCCAAACCTATCTGCAACTGGCTGATACCATAACAAAATATGAGCATCTTATCGTTGCAACACCAGAACCTGACCATGTTTGGCAGTTACTTAAAAATAATCTTGCAGACGAGCAAATAGAAAAAATACTTTTCTATTTAATAGATAGTAATGATACTTGGGCTCGAGATCATGGTGGCATTACAACTATCAATCCTCTAACACGAGCACTAACAGTACTCGACTTTCGTTTCAATGGATGGGGCGAAAAGTTCGAATGGGAAAAAGATAACCAAATTACCAAGCAACTCTTTGTATATCAACGAGAAAGTAGCAATAAGAATTTTGCACTATCTGCATGTATTGAAGAAAATGATGACTTCGTACTTGAAGGTGGAAGTATTGAAAGCGATGGTGAAGGCACAGTTTTCACTACCAGTCAATGCCTAATGGCTCCACATCGCAATCAGCCTCTTACCCAGATACAGATTGAGCAACAGCTCAAAGAACGCTTAGGAGTCGACCGTGTCGTTTGGTTCGACCATGGTAACCTTATTGGTGATGATACTGATGGACATATTGATACAATAGTACGAATCTGCCCTGACCACACCTTATTATATGTAGGTACACCTAACAAAGACGATGAACATTATGCAGATTTTAAAGCATTAGAAGACCAAATTCGCCGATGGGTAGACACTCACTACTCTCTCCAAAGCGAATCAAAATATAAAATGATAGCCCTTCCGTTCCCTGATGCCATTTACGATGAAGGCGAACGATTGCCTGCTACATACGCAAACTTTCTCATTTTAAATGGTGCTGTTATAGTACCAACGTATAATCAGCCTGAAAAAGATCAAAAAGCTATCAAAATAATCCAAGATGTATTCCCTACACGCAAGATCATTGGTATAGACAGCAGAACTATCATCCGTCAACATGGAAGCATACATTGTCTTACTATGCAATATCCACAAGGAATACTTCTGAAAAAATAAATGTAAACCATAAAACAATGAGAGAAATAAGAGTAGGATTTCTACAACAACATAATGTTGAAGATCGTAAGACTAACATGTTGCGACTTGCCGAAGGTATAGAAGATTTGGCAAAACGCGGTGCACAGCTTATTATTTTGCAAGAGCTACACAATAGCTTATATTTTTGCCAGGTAGAAGACGTTAACAATTTTGATTTGGCTGAGCCAATACCTGGCCCTTCAACCAATTTCTATGGAGAATTGGCTCGTCAGTTTGGTGTCGTTATCGTTACCTCCCTATTCGAGAAGCGCGCAGCTGGATTATACCATAATACAGCCGTTGTTATTGAAAAAGATGGTACGATAGCCGGGAAATATCGCAAGATGCATATTCCGGATGACCCTGCATATTACGAAAAATTCTATTTTACACCAGGAGATTTAGGTTTCAAACCTATACAGACCAGTTTGGGCAAATTAGGAATTCTTGTTTGTTGGGATCAGTGGTATCCTGAAGCAGCCCGTTTAATGGCTCTTCAAGGAGCTGAAATATTAATCTACCCTACCGCTATCGGCTATGCACTCTATGACACAAAAGAAGAACAGGAACGCCAGCGAATGGCATGGACAAGCGTTATGAGGGGTCATGCTGTCGCAAACGGACTCCCTGTAATAGCTGTTAATCGCGTAGGATTTGAACCAGACCCTAGTAATCAGACTGGCGGCATTCAGTTCTGGGGTAGTAGTTTCATAGCTGGTCCTCAAGGCGAACTCCACTACCAAGCAAGTAAGGAAGAAGAAGAAAGCGTTATCATCGACATCGATCTTGACCATTGTGAAGAAGTAAGACGCTGGTGGCCTTTCCTCCGCGATCGTCGCATAGAAAACTATGGCGACATAACTAAGCGATTTATCGACTAAGATACAAGATCTAATATATTTAATGCGGCATTCATGAGAGTATTAACATTCCTCATAAATGCCGCATTTAATCGTTACGATATGATTTAGAATCTATTCTTCTTCGTAATTCCCTGATTCATCTATAGCATCTTCCTTTTTGCCAAAATTAGCATCTATCTGAACAAAAGCTGTTACTATAAAGGTTATCAAACAGAATACCATAACGAGAATAAAGAAATGACGATATCCTATAGTATCCTTCAACCAACCGGAAATCATTCCTGGCAGCATAAGACCTAAATATGAAAGTCCTGTACAAATAGCGTAATGTGACGTTTTATATTCACCTTGAGCAAAATAGAGCATAAACAATGTTAATGCTGTAAATCCTAATCCATAACCAAACTGCTCAACAAACAAGCAACTGCTAATAAGCCAAAGATTAGAAGGAAGAGCATAGCTCATATACACATAGACAAGATCAGGAAGGGTTAGCGCAATCACAAATGGCCATAACCATTTTTTCAGTCCATCACGAGATGCCAAATAGCCACCAACAATACCTCCTGCCAATAAACCTATTAAGCCGATTGTACCATTAGCAATACCAAATTCCATTGGTGATAATCCTAATCCTCCTTCAGAAGCGGAACGCTGAAGAAAAGTTGTTGTCATCTTGCCTAACAAAGCTTCTGGAAAACGATAGAACATAATAAATAGTATAGAAAACACAAAAACCTTTAAAGGAAATTTAGAAAAGAATGATACTATCATATCCTTCATACCCCGTACTACAGCAGTTAAATTCGTATTATTGCGATTGTCCGCTTTTGGCCGTGGAAGAATCAAACCATGATAGAACCACAATGCCAAAAAGATACCTGTTAGCGCATAGAATATCAAACTCCATGTAAAGGCTATTCGATTTCTAAAATATACCTGCAAAATACCTGCAGCAGCAACTAATACACCTTGGCCAAATATTACTGCTATGCGGTAGAATGTATTACGTATTCCTACGAAGAATGACTGTCCGTGCTCATCAAGTTCAAGCATATAATAGCCATCTGCTGCAATATCATGAGTGGCACTCGAAAAGGCCATCAGAAAGAAGCAGGTCATAGTACCTTGAAACCAAAAAGGCGCATTAAGTGTAAAGCCTACTCCCGCTAAAGAAGCACCAATCAACAGTTGCATGGTAATAACCCACCAACGTTTTGTTTTATACAAGTCTACAAAAGGACTCCATAAGGGCTTGATAATCCAAGGTAAATTAAGCCAACTTGTATATAATGCTATTTCGGTATCACTCATACCTAGTTGCATATACATTGTTACCGCAACTACCATTACCAAAACGTTAGGTAGTCCTTCTGCAAAATAGAGAGTTGGTATCCAACTCCAAGGATTTCTTTTTTTATTACTCATGTATCTCATGTATTTGATTTCTACTTATAAATCTTTTTTATAGTAGCTCCCTGATAATAATGAAGCAGGATATCTTGATATGCATATCCATTCTCACCCATTACGGCTGCACCAATTTGGCAAAGTCCTACTCCATGGCCCCAGCCTGCTCCTGTCAGTTCAAAACGCTGTGGTACACCCTCTTCATTTATATCATATTTATCTACAACAAAAGCAGAACTGTATAAATGGCTTTCGCTGAGAGCTCTTCGTATCTCAAGTTCTTTTCCGATAATAAAAGTGTGATTTGTTCCAACTATTTTCAATCGGGATATACGACCACTCTTACCTCGTTCCAAAGGAATAAGATCTACGATATCGCCCAAATCTAATTTCAGTTTTTCAGACAAAAGGTGTTGAATCTCTGATTGGCTCAATTTTACTTTCCATCGATAGAAATCAGGAGTTTCTTGATCATAATCATTAAGCACTTGCTCCAACACATTTTTATCAGTAGTATTACAAAATGCAGCCGGACTTGTACGTATCCACTCTTCTGCATTTTTCTCTACTGTCAGGTCGGGAATACTCTGAAGTTTCTTTTTAACAGCAGATTTCTCATCACGAACAGCTACAAGATAAGGTTTCTTAATATTCTCCCAACAGTATTGATATTCCTCAGATATACCACCACAACATTTACTGAATCGGGCATCACATATTTCCCCATTATCCATTAATATCTGTCCTAATGTGGCTTTAATAGCCTCAGCTACATGTGGCGATGTTTCTTTGGTAATACCTTGATAACGCTGGCAGTGGTCATCAGCACACACATCAAAAATTGTATGATCATCACGATCATACCAACGTATCAATTCGTCGTCTTTCTTCACAAATGAGAAGAAATTATTTCCTGTTTCTGCATGAGAACGTCTACGCTCCATTTGAGCAAAAAGCCAACTTCGTGAGATAACGGCATGAGCTTTTAGCAATTCTAGACTCGAAGTAGCACTCATCTCACTACTGATGACACTCTCCAAATATTTTTCTACCGGCAATTCATTAATAGCACAAACCTGATCTGAATCGACCACAAATCGAAGTGTTCCTAGGAATGTCTGTGTTTCCTTACGCTCCCAATGGAAATTTACTCCTATCGTAACATCATCAAGAGAGAAACTGGCATCATCTTCTATTGGATGAAAACCGAGCTGCGTATAGAGTGTTCCATTCCAAAGAATGGCACCTTCTGAAAATTCTACCGTTTGCTCTCCTATAACTTCTTTACCTTTAGCAAGATAAGGTTTATTGAGTACAAAATGTATTTTCTGCGCAGAAACAATGCCAACCTTTACATTTGGTTGCATGTCTAATTTCAGTTCATCATCATTCGCATCGACTTTTAACTTACTACAAATCTGCTCCATCTTTTCTTGCGATATACCACATTCTTTCAAAATTGCTTCCGCACGTTCTACCGTGAGTTTTTGAAAATCCTCTTCACGTGGCGTGATGATGAGTCCACCCATGTCCAGAGCTCCAGGACTTACCATAACTCGTTCATTTTCTTCTTGCATATAGCAATTAGGACGATGTTTTTCTCTTGGAATGACTACAGAAATATATTTATCACCTTTTCTCCAAGCGATAATATTCATCATAGGTTCAGTCTCACCCTCACGAATAGGCAAAGCTTCATATAAAAGAGTAAAGAGTTTTCTATCTTTTTCCTCTTGTGTACTAACAATAGCAAATATTGGCACAATATAATCATCTATACGGGCCAAATAATTACAATCATCTAATTCATACAAGTTAGTCTTACTTCTGCATATTCGTCTCCACTCTTCCTGTAGAGGCAACACCCCATTTGTACCTGCCTGGAAATGCAGATGATCAGGCGCACTGGCTCCACACTTAGGACCATTATAGAACACCATCAGTCGCTCTGTTGCTGTCAACAAACGATGCATCTCAGAATAGTTTGGCAAAATCGCTTGCATCTGATGACGATAAGCTGGTATCGTAAAATGGGTGTTCAGTATCGGGAAAGGATTAATAAGTAACTGAAACTTATGATCTATTTTCTTCGACATTTGCACCTTTGGACGATTTGCATCACATAGGAAACAAGCACGATTGGCTAGCGTTTTAGCATCAATTTTTGCACCAGTAGAGACTATACGTGCTGGATTAAACTGAAGTTTTATAATAGAATTGTCGAAAGATTTTACTTGAACATTTTTCAAATCTGAAAAACGTTTCCTTACATCATCCCAAACCTCAAGTTGTCTGTTAAAGAAACGTACCAATGCATCATCAGGAGCAATATCGGCCAAACCCGCATTCATGGCTTGACGCGCACTTACTTCCATGGTACGTAAACGGTCTTTATAGAGATTATTAACATTAATCTTGTCTATACTCAATGCAGCATCACTATTTCCACCCCATCGACGACACAGATATAGTTCGTCATAAATACGACCTATACGATAACGACGACTGAAAGCGAGTCCTAAAGCATAATCTTCGCCATAACTGGTATTTGGAAATCTTATTTGTCTTACTAATGGAGTAAAAAAGGCACGTGGCGCTCCTAATCCATTAATACGAAGCGCATTGTTACAGCCATTATCATTCGTCCATTCTCGATGATCAATCATACCTGGAGGAAGGGTGTTCAAATCGAAATCGCACATACGATAACTTCCAATAATCATGGCTGCATTCTGCTTATAGAAAGCATCCACGATCTTCTGTAAAGTTTTTGGTGAAGAATATAAATCGTCACTATCCAATTGAACGGCGAATTTACCACATCGGACATCGTTTATAGCTTCATTCCAGCAGCCACCTATACCTAGATCCAAACGATCAGGTACAATAACAACCAACTTATCGGTATTCTTCTGTAAATCAGCTAAAATCTCTCCTGTTTTATCTGTAGAATGATTATTAACAACGATGACATTATATGGGAATGAAGTTTTCTGATTTAAAGCCGATTGTACAGCATCTGCTACTGTCTTTTCGCGGTTGTATACAGGAATAACAACACTGGCTTCAAAAGTAAACTCCTGCTCTTTAAAGTCTGGCTCTTCATAATTGGAAACATCCACCAATGCGCCTATCTGTTTAAGATGACACGTACAGACTTTTTCCATTTCAATCTGCACTTCACGATTGCGAGGATTTACATAATCAAACTGCTTTTCGCCGCTCTTACGCAAGTCATGTTCATCTTCTGTGTACAAATACTCGTTGATATGGAAAAGTTCACCCTTACGACTTAAGAAAAGTCGAAGATCATATAGGGCTGCATATAGATAAGCATGCTGCTCGCTTAACTGATCTACATACTCGTGAAAAGAACGTGCATCAATCAACCATAAACTACCAAAGTCAAAATCATCACGTAAACTTCCCAGCTGATAATCAATTACCGGATGCTTTTCACGCTTGCCATTTTCCATGGTGTAATGATCCGCATAAACCATCTGAGCATGCGTTTCATGCATAACACGTAACATTCGCTCTAACGCAAACTGTCCAAGTTCTATACGTGTAGGCTTAGTACAGAGTAATATATAATCAGCATCAGACTGGCTATCTATCAGTTTAATAACAGCAGTAGATCGTATTTCCTGATCCAACAAAAAAACATGTTGTACCGTCTTATCTTCATCGAGTGAAGTCACAATAGAGTGCATCGTTTCATTGCCTAATTGAGGCAAGAAAACATCTATCTTTTCTCTCATTTTTGATTTCTATATTAAAATATGTGACAAAGATAGCATATTTTCAGTGAAAAATCGTACCTTTGCAATATGAATTTAGAAAAAAAATCTCTCCTCGGTCTTACTCTTGACGAACTCAAGGATGTAGCCAAAAGCTTAGGCATGCCAGCCTTTACGGGTGGCCAAATAGCTAAATGGCTATACGAGTACCATGTCAAGTCTATAGACGAGATGACCAACCTCTCCAAAGCTAACCGACAGAAGTTGGAAGAGCAGTATACTATCGGATGTGCGGAGGCTATCGACGCTCAGCATTCTGTCGATGGTACAATAAAATATCTTTTCCCTACAGCAAACGGCAAATTTGTGGAGACGGTATTTATTCCTGATGAAGACAGAGCTACCCTATGTGTTTCTTCACAAGTGGGCTGCAAAATGAACTGTTTGTTCTGCCAAACCGGAAAACAAGGCTTTGAAGGTAGTTTATCTGCTGCAGATATTCTCAATCAAATATACTCACTGCCAGAAGTAGACAAGCTCACAAACATTGTATTCATGGGGCAAGGTGAACCAATGGACAACCTTGACAATGTGCTTCGGGCTACAGATATTTTGACAGCTTCCTATGGATGGGCTTGGAGTCCTAAACGCATTACTGTCAGCTCTGTTGGCGTAAGAAATAAACTGAAACGTTTTCTCGAAGAAAGTCAATGCCATGTAGCAATTAGCATGCATTCACCTATTCCTGAGCAACGTGCAGAACTAATGCCAGCCCAGCGAGGTATGAGTATCGATGAAGTTGTTGATCTGCTTCGCAATTATGACTTCTCACACCAGCGAAGACTCACTTTTGAATATATCGTATTTGGAGGTGTTAACGATAGTACAACTCACGCACGAGAAATCATTAAGTTACTCAAAGGACTAGATTGTCGTATCAATCTTATCCGATTCCATCAGATACCTGAAGTAGCTTTACATGGGGCTGACGAGAAAACAATGGAAAACTTCCGCGATTACCTCACCAATCATGGCATACATACAACGATTCGTGCTAGTCGTGGACAAGATATCTTTGCTGCTTGCGGTCTTTTGAGCACAAGTAAGAAAATTGGTAAAATCAGACACGATCAGGAATAATGCACTTGCGATGGAGAACTCTGATTATCATCAGCCTGTCATTTTTGCTTTCAAGTTGCACTGACGATAGTAGACAGGTTAGTGGAGGCAAACCCTACGAGGTTCTTGTCGTAAATGATTCTCACGATTCTCTACGGCACATTCTTTCTGTAGATACTCCAGATTTACCACAGTCTGAGCCCCAGTTTGATGTATCTTCTCTCAAGCAAAACCGCTTACAGGATGGCACAAAAATGGCACATTCCATTGTTATCCATCAGGCAAAAGGTACATATCGCATTCAGCGAAATCTCTATGCACAGCCGCAAATAGTAATCCACGCTTCTGCTGGAGATTCACTCCAGTTAAGAAAGGATCTCAAACGATTTGAACTGTATTGCGAAGCTAAACGACTGCAAACTTATCATAATCCCAAAATGGAACGTTTGGTCAAGCAAACCTTCGGGATTAATATTCTACTGCCTGTTGACATGAACAGCAGTATGAAAAAGAAAGATTTCCTTTGGCTATCCAATAATTCTGCTGCAGGTATGAAGAATGTAGTTATCTGCAGAGGAAATATCGACAAAATGCTAGCCAACTACTTAAAAGGAGAAACTGATGATATGTATATGAAGCGCATCACACCATGTAAAAATAGTGGACTATGGGAAATGAAAGGAGATGCAATGGGAGGTCCTTATCGTATGCGCCAAATCAAAGATGGCAAACAGCGAGACCTGACCATCCTTACATTCGTATATGCGCCAAGCATGAAAAAAAGAAACCTAATACAACAGCTTGAAGCTGTATTATATACCATCAATTATGGAAGAAAATAAAAAAATACGTGTGGCTATTACCCACGGCGATACCAATGGTATCGGATATGAGCTCATTTTTAAAACCTTCGAAGAGCCAGGTATGCTCGAAATCTGCACTCCTATTATTTATGGCTCACCTAAAGTGGCAACTTACTATCGTAAGATGCTCGACTTGAAGGTTCAGTTCTCGATTATCCAACAGGCTAACGAGGCTCAAGATGGTCGAATCAATTTGCTAACAGCAGTAGAAGATGACATTAAGGTAGACGTAGGACAACCTACAGAAGAGTCTGGTACAGCTGCAATTATGGCACTCGATAGAGCGATTAGTGATTATCGTGAAGGATTGTTTGATGTCCTTGTAACTGCACCAGTTAACAATAGCAACATTAACATTCAAAACTACCAGTTCCCTGGTCAAACTAAATACATTGAAACCTGCCTTGGTAATAGTCAGAATACTATGGATATTCTGATTAATGACCGCCTACGTTTAGCTTTTGCAACTCCATGTATCGCCTTAAAAGATGTTACTAAGGCAATTAGTAAAGATATTATCATAGCTCGTGTCAGCCATTTCAAAGAAGTTATTCGACGAGATTTCAACATATCTAATCCACGCATTGCCGTACTTTCACTCAATCCATATAATCCAGAGAATGGAACATTTGGTCCAGAAGAAGACCAAATGATACTTCCAGCCATTCAGGAATTGGCAGACAATGGTATTCAGGCTTTCGGTCCATATCCTGCTGCAGAATTCTTCGG
The DNA here is from genome assembly GCF_022024215.1 of Segatella bryantii. NCBI lineage: Bacteria > Pseudomonadati > Bacteroidota > Bacteroidia > Bacteroidales > Prevotellaceae > Segatella > Segatella bryantii. The sequence continues at coordinate 1,559,198 of NZ_CP091798.1, forward strand.
AGAGGGCTATTTTGATGAATTCGATGGTATTTTGGCCATGTATCATGATCAAGGTATCGCACCTTTCAAGGCTATAGCTCCTGAATACGGTGTAGTACTTACTACAGGTTTACAACTTGTACGAACAGCAAGTGACCAAACTGTAGATTTTGAATATGCAGGAAAAAATGCAGAAAACCCATCTTCATTCCGCCACGCTATCTATACAGCTATTGATGCTTTCCGTAATCGTGCACGCTATGACGAACCTTACGAAAATCCATTGAAGAAACTTTATCATGAGCGTCATGACGAAGGAGAAAAAGTTCGTTTTTCTATTCCTAAGAAACATTCTGGTGCACCATTTACTCCTAATAAAGAAAGTAAGCGCCCAGAAAACAATGGTCCTAAAAACGGTAGCAATAACCGTTCTAAAGATAATAAAAACCAGGACAATAGACCACTGCAGGCTCAAGAGGCTAACAAACCTCAGGTACAGCAGCAGAACCAGCCTGTGGTTCAGCAGCAAAACCAACAAGCTCCACTGCAGCAGTCTACACAGGATACCTCTAAGGAATAAACCTCGCATACAACTAAATATTCTGCCAAAATTGCAGATATTCCAAATAAAATGCGTAATTTTGTCAGCTAAATGAATACAACAGAACTTCAGAGAATAAAACAACGCTATAATATCGTCGGTAACAGCGACGGATTAAATCATGCACTCGACGTAGCTTTACAAGTAGCGCCGACAGATTTGTCTGTACTTATTATTGGCGAAAGTGGTGTAGGTAAGGAAATTATTCCTCGTGTCATTCACGACAATTCGCCAAGAAAACGAGAGAAGTACTTTGCCATCAACTGTGGTTCTATCCCAGAAGGCACTATAGATAGTGAACTTTTTGGTCACGAAAAAGGTGCCTTTACAGGAGCCATTGGTGAAAGCGAAGGTTACTTCGGAATAGCTAATAAGGGTACTATTTTCCTTGATGAAGTTGGTGAATTACCAATGGCTACCCAGGCTAGATTGCTCCGTGTACTCGAAACAGGAGAATATATCCGTGTAGGTGGACAGGAAATACGTAAAACAGATGTACGTATTGTAGCCGCTACCAATGTCAATATGCGCAAAGCTATTAGTGAAGGTAGATTTCGTGAAGACTTATTTTACCGTCTAAATACGATACCTATCCAAATGCCTGCTCTTCGTGATCGTGGCAATGACATTATCTTATTATTCAGACTATTTGCTATGCAGATGGCAGAGAAATATCATCTGCCTAAAATCACATTGACAGAAGAAGCCAAGCAAGTAATGTTACAATATAAATGGCCAGGAAATGTTCGTCAATTAAAAAACATTACAGAGCAGATGTCTGTCTTAAGTGAGAAACGTGAAATTGACCTGGAAGGCTTGCTCAAGTATATTCCACGCGATCCATCGAGTACACAACTCGCTACTATTGGATATACAGACGAAAAACATTCGTATGAAAACGAACGTGAAATTCTATATAAGATATTGTACGAACTACGTGGAAATGTTAGCGATCTTCGTCGCGACATGAATAGTCTTCGTAAACAACTCGACGAAGCTCGTGGATTAGCTGGTGCTGCAGGCTTTCAGAATATCCCTTATGAGGAGCCATCAACCTCCGTTTCTATTCCAAATGCTCCTATGCATCCTGCAAAAGTTCATACATCTTCTACACCTATATATCAAGTGGAAACACCACACACACAACCAGAAGAAGTTATTGCAGAGGAAATCAATGAGCCAGAGAGTCTCAATCTGAACGACCTCGGGAGACAAATGGTTGTCAAAGCTCTTGAACGTAATGGTGGTAATCGTAAAAAAGCTGCTCAAGAATTGGGCATTTCCGACAGAACCCTTTATAGAAGAATTAAACAATATGGCTTGGATTCAAACAAATAAAAAAGGTAAATTTTCAGCCTTGCTGATTTCATTGACACTACTCATTCTTACAGCATGTAGCGTGTCATATAAATTTAATGGTTCCAGCATCGATTACACCAAGACCAAGACCATAACAATTGCAGAATTTCCTATTCGAGCTAGTTACGTATGGGGACCAATGGGACCACTATTTAACAATGCTCTTAAAGATAAGTTCGCAGATCATACGCGCTTGGAACAAGTTAAACGCAATGGCGACTTGAAGATTGAGGGTGAAATTACATCTTACACACAGCGTAATAAAGCTGTATCAGCAGAAGGTTATTCTGCCCAAACAGAATTATCTATGACTGTTAATGTAAGATTTACTAATAATAAAAATCACAACGAGGATTTTGAAAAACAGTTTACTGCTACACAGAGCTATGAAACTACACAGAGTCTCACTGCTGTACAAGAAGAACTGGTTACTCAAATGGTGAATGACCTCGTAGACCAAATATTTAATGCAACTGTAGCCAACTGGTAATGGAGTTAACAAGACTGATCAACCATCCTGAAGAAATGGACAAAGAGACGCTTTACGATTTGCGTAGTCTCCTTGCCCTGCACCCCTATTATCAGACAGCTCGTCTTTTAATGCTTCAAAATCTGTATGTGCTCCATGATTCTAGTTTTGACGAAGAACTCAGACGTGCAGCTATCTATATTACAGACCGAAAAGTCATTTTTAAGATGATAGAAGCTGCTCACTATCAACTTCGACAAGAATCAAAACCTGCTAAGCAGGTGGCACCAGAGGAAAAAGAAAGCCGCACAGTAGCTCTTATCGATACATTCCTCGACTCTATCCCTTCGGAAAATGATGAGGAAAAAAGGCACAAGCGTAAGCCAACGCCTGCAGATGCTGCTGTTGACTATGTGTCATATCTGATGGAAATGGATACAGAACTAGCTATGGATGAAGAGGATGAAGATACAGAAGAAGCGTCAACTGTCATCGAAAGTCAGAAAGCCGATCGTACAACCTCTTTAATTGATAATTTCCTAGAAGATGGCGGATTCAAACTCCACATGGATGATGAATTGCCGCAACCAGAACCTCTACAGGAATATTCATTGACAAATAATTCTGACAGTAAGCCACAAGCTGATAAAGTTACATCTAACGCAACAACACTCCAAGATGAAGAAAAAACCTCACAAGAAGAAGGTAATGAAGGCTACTTCACAGAAACATTGGCACGTATCTATATAAAACAAGGTAGATATGAAAAGGCGTTAGAAATAATTCAGCGATTAAATTTGAATTATCCAAAAAAAAATGCTTACTTTGCAGATCAAATGCGATTTTTAGAAAAATTGATAATAAACAATAAAAACAAAAAATAAAAATGGTTTACACACTTTTAATCAGTTTAGTTGTCCTGGTATCTATCTTCATGGTAATTGTTGTCTTGATCCAGGAATCTAAGGGAGGTGGTCTTTCATCTAACTTCTCTTCACAAAATTCTATCATGGGTGTTCGCAAGACCACTGATGTCATTGAAAAACTCACTTGGGGCCTCGCTGCGGCAATGGTTGTTATCAGCGTTCTCTGCACATATGTAGCTCCTACCTCTACTGCAGAACAAAGTGTTCTTGAAAGAGAGTCTACAACTACAAATACTGCTACTCCAGGTTTCCCTGGTGCTAGCCAGAGTACTCCTGCTGCCGGCGCTCAGAAATCAGCTCCAGCTGCAACCGGTACAAAAACAGCTCCTGTAGCTCCAGCTACACCTGCTAAATAGAAAATAAAAATAAAAAAATAGAGAATTCTTTTGGTCATTCCAAAAAAATTCTCTATCTTTGCACTCGCTTAAAAGAAATAAGCTATTAAAATAAAATGGTGGACGTAGTTCAGTTGGTTAGAGCGTCAGATTGTGGTTCTGAATGTCGTGGGTTCGAGTCCCACCTTCCACCCTTCAGATTTTAGCTTTGCAACGATAATGAGTTGTAAGTTTTTTTAAGCAAACAACCAACATGGTGGATGTAGTTCAGTTGGTTAGAGCGTCAGATTGTGGTTCTGAATGTCGTGGGTTCGAGTCCCACCCTCCACCCAAGATAAAAGCTTGTAAGACAAACACTTACAAGCTTTTTTTGTTTCTTTTTTCGACGCGCTCTTTTAAGTTAAATACAACCCAATTTCCGCTAAATTACCGTTAAATTGTGTACTTTGGGCGCAAAATCGCCGCAAAAAGCCACTATCCTATTTATAGCCATTCCTAAGACATATTTACGCCTGTTTTATTTTCAAAAATGAATCTAATAGTCCAAAAATGGAAACAAGAATTGTGATGACACGACATTCAGACGAGTATTCTGAATGCTTAGACATACTAATTTACTATATAAAGGTGCATTCATTGGCTATACACGTAAAAACTGTATCAAGAAAAGAGTAACACTAAGGTTTCTTATCTTCCTTCTATTTTTCTGTGCATCTCTAAACCTTATACCTGCTGAGGCTTTTTCTTATCCTGTCGGTAATATAATCTCTAACATACTGGGGTGACAACACTTCAACCTCTTCGCCATACGACAACAGCTCCTGACAGAAATCATAGGCTGGACGCACGCGCAGTTCAAAGATGGTATATCCCTCCCCTCTCTCAACCTCGCGTTGAGAGGAGTGGAGCGGCAAGTGTCGCAAGTAATCATCGCGATGATTCTCACTATAAGCCTTCAGCCGAATCGTCTCAACCTTACACTCGTCAGGATCAACTATCACGCCAAAGGCATCATTGAAATAAATATCTGCATAGAAGTCCTTTGGCAATCGGAATTTCTTGTCTGTTATTTCCAAAGAGAGAAATCTGTCGAGTGCCCAGCGCCAAATAACCTTCTCTCCCTTTGCCTTGCCCACAACATACCACCGTTGGCGGAACACCTTCACGCAGTAAGGCTCTATCAGCAGTTGTTTTGGTGTAGATTCGAAGAAATTGTCATATTCCACGCTGATGACCTTGCCGTCCTGCATCGCCTTGACAACTTCCAGCAGATAGTCGTTGCCCGACGGAATGTCCTCATAAATGATTCTCTCACTCAGCCGACGGCTTCCCTGCAGGACGTTGTTAACAGCAAACGAACTAAGAAGCCATCGCTTGATACGATCAGTTGAAAGACTACGTGCATTGTCAATCCGATATTGATATCCACGCGATGCATCACAAATAATATCCACGTTAAACGTTTCCTCTATCGCACGACGATAATCATCGAACGTCCGCTTGGCGAGTATTGTCTTGCGATCGTTAAGTGACGAATCCTTCCATTTCTCAGCCATCTCCTTAAAGGTTATACCTCCAGAGCTATACAACAAATCGAGTATCCACAAGTATTTCTTGAACTGATCCTTCATATATTATAAAAACGCTTTATTTGGTGATTTATTATAGATTAAAACCATAGCATAGTACATGGCTGCAGCTATACATAAGAAAACAGCAATCCATTCCGCAATACTCTTTCGTTTGTTTTTTCTTTCTTCTTGTTCCATTAATTCAAGTTTCTTAAATATTATACATTATGAGATTCTATTTTCCCCATCATTCTTCGTTATCATTGGCTGAACCCAATTCCTAAATCTTTCCGACAACATGTATATTGGAATTGTCAGACAAAATACTATTATCATCCCTGCCAGCAGCCAGCAACCAATTTCAGTTTTTGCGATTGCTACGGACATCAAGAAAAAGAATAAAAAAAGGCCAAACGTATTTGCAATCAATAAGTACGACACTTTCCGAAATCTAATCGCAATACTCATCACAATAGCCATCGCTTCAATCGCAGCCATGAATGCCAACACAAACACCAAGGGGAAACTCTCTGTCCATAAATACTCTTTTAACTGTTCCATACTTTTTTTGTTTAAGTTCTACATTTTTTTGAATCAACGCTACGAAAATAAGCATCGGCTACGCAGAAATCCTGCGCAGCCAATAAAAAAATGCTATTGCCTACGTTTTTTATACTATTAGGACTAAAGACTATTCATCCTCGTCGGCAACTTCCTTGCCGTTAATCAGCTTCAGCATCTTCGACACATATCCCTTGTGGGCATACAGTTGCTTAAAGCGATGCACATTATTTGGCACGATTTCTATACACCCATCGTCTGTTTCATGGATAACGAGATCGAGTAGTCCGATAATATGCCCAGCCTTTGATATCGTAATACCATAACGATCGGCAAGCGCTTTGCGACCTATATAATAAGTAATGTCGCGAATGTTCCTGGGATTAATATCATCCAAGCTGATTCCTGGATAGTTCTGTCGGATAGCAGCCACCAAAGCATCCTTCTCAGGCAGCCTTGCCGTCACACCAGGCCAAGCAATAGCACTGAAGTCCACATGCCCATTCTGTGCAGGCTGAGGCACCCAACTAGTACCCATCCGAGCTAAGTCCGCCTTCATCCTGTTAACCACCTCAGGAGCCAGTCGCTCCTCATCCAATTTTTTAATCAGATGTTCAGGTACAGGACGCTCACAAATCTCCTTGAGCGTCCTGCCCTCGCCATTTATGCCTCCGTTGCCAGAGGGAATTATATTATTCAAGTCCATATATCATACTTCCTCATATTCTACATCCTCTATATCCTGTCCATACCATTTCTCTACATCAGTCTTGAAGAGACGTATGTTTTGATTCCTTTCCTCTAATTGAGATAGTATCTTTTTACGTTCTTCAATTTGATTCCTTAAGTCAATGAAGGTTGGGGCAAAATTCTTATAATACTCTTCATCTTGATTAAAGAGCGAAAAAATGTTAGCAAAAGTATCATTTAACGTGTCTCTTAGTTCTTTTTTCCCCTTGTCCAATTTCCTTTTATTATACCATTGCATTCCCCATTCTGTAGCTTCTACTAAAACGCCAAGCCATGCAAGTCCTTTGGTAATATTTTTTCCCATTTTAATTGCACCCCAAGGCTTAAATTTGTGCCCTTGTGCAAAAATATCTCGCGCAGTTTTGACCATCTCTCCATTTACTTTAATTTTCCCTACATATTTAGCAGCCTTAAGGGCTTCAGTTTTTAGGAAATCGTCTGCATGACTAAAAGATGACTCAAAACTTGCTTTTTTTGTATTAGTTGAAGCATTGTTGGATTCTGTACATGATGATAATATTTGATTAATCATTCTTTCAAAAACATAAAAAGTGACTTTATCATCCTGTATACCAATTTTAGTATCAAGTATGTTTGAGAATTCTTCAAGGGTATTTGCATTCTTAACATCCATCAGCAAAGAATCCTTGAGTGTCTGTAAGCGATTGGTCATTGTTTCACGATTCTGCACCAAATCAGATCTTAATATTCCTAATTGGTGTTCTAATTCTCCAACCTCCGATTTAATATTTACCAATGGGTCCTCTAACTCTTTATAAATTATTGCTATTTGTTTAGCTAGCTGCATTATAAGGTCTTTTAGGACTGACAAATCGACCTGAATCTTCAGGTCCTCTTTATCTAAGGTATTAGTTATTTCTGTAACATAGTCCCTTAATTGGTAAATATGCGACCGCTTGGTGTATGTCTCTTGGTCTTGGAACCATTTTTCCAGTCCTCTATTGTTTGGATTAGAAGCTATACAAGCAATACGTAAGTCCTTCTTCTCTTTGTCAGTCAGTGAAATAGTACTGTTCAATCTTTCGATAAAAGTCTTTCGTTTGATTTTTGCAGCATCTTCATAGTCTTTTTCGTCAGACATGTCTACCCCTGCTTCGTCCATCTTGTTGATGACAAAAATTGAAGACCTAAGCTTGTTGAAATCTCGCAGGACTAACTTCAATATGTTACGATGACTATCCTTTAAAGGATTTACGGCATCCGTAACATAAATGACGATATGGGCCTCTGAAATATATTTCTTGGTTATATCAGAGTATTTAATCTCCTTTCCATCTATTTCCTTTGACTTAGTTCCAAACAGCCCTGGGGTGTCAACAATCTCATAACCTTGCTTTAAACCTTTGGGTCTATAGATTTCCAACTCATCGGATGATTCATCAATATCAATTTTCATGTTGTCTATCACCTGCCCAAGCAAGCCTGCTATAGCAGAGGTTTTACCATCGGAAAAGGCACCAAGAAGAACTATTCTAATAATGTCGTCTTTTGATTTAAGTATAGCATTCTCAAACTTTTCCGAAATATCCGTCATATTGAGGCCTAAAGATTTACCTTTCACTATGATGGACTGAAATTCATTCAATTTATTCTTTGACGTTTCCATATTGTTCGGTTTTTAATTTTTTTTCGAAATCCAATATTCTTTTTTTAGATTCATTGATGGCGCTATCTAATTGTGATATATTAAATAGGGCATCGTTAACTATAGTGGAAATTTTAGTGACTTGTTTGTTAAAATCACTCTTTATTTTATCAATGACATTCTTTTGAATATCATCCCATGCTCTAACATGTGCTTCGTCAATCTTTTTTCTTGCATTTTCTTTAGCCTTTCCAACTCCACCATCACTAAACAACCATTTACCTAAAGCCCCTAAACCGACTCCAATTGCAGCTCCTAATGGGCCTCCTACATAGAATCCTACCAACGCTGTACTTCCAACATCAAACAAGGTAGTTGCAACATCTCCAATACTAATCTCAAGATGCTCTAAAATTTCATTTATATTAATATAAATATTGGGGGTCTCATTATTTAGATGTTCAAAGTTTAGTATGCCGATGGGAAGTCCTTTAAGTTTTCGATCACTTTCTTTTAAACGCTTATTCAATTCTTCATTCTCAGTTTTTAGTATATGAAAGATTCCTTCACGTAAACTTACACAAGTTGTGTTTACTTGACCAGCTATTCGCTCTTTCTTTTCAGGTTCATCGTCACTTATTATAGTAAAAACAGATTCTTTCAATTTTTTAAATACATCGTCACACTTTTCTCTCAATTGAATCTCAATACGATGTGACGCAGAATTATAATAGGTATCTACTTCTCGCCTATAATTATTGAGAAGACCACGATACTTTTCTATAGTTTCCTTTTGATTATTCAGTTCCTTATCAATGGCAAAAATGGCATGCTTTGATAAAGCAACCAATTTATCTTTATTTGCTTTATAAATCTCATTAGTGTAATTAGAGGCTTTCTCGTTTACGAGACTAACGACACTTTCAAACCCACTGAACTGATATAACTCATCTCTAGAATTGAAAAATGATAGTAGTTTTTTCTGCTTTCTAATCAGATCATCTCTCATTGGTGAGAAATGAGCATAAGATGAAAGGGCAAGGAGCCCTTGTGTCACAGTGTTCCCTCCATAACTATCACCCAAAATATCAGAGAATGATTTCTCTATTCCAACACAAACCTTTCTGACATCATCTGTAACGAGTTTTACTCTCTCTTCTGGGATATCATATGCATCAGCACTACCTCTTACATTATAAATAGTATAAACCTTAACCCAATTTCTTAGATACTTTTTTATTTTTTCTGTTGTAGCGCTATCAGTAGTTTTATTATGACCTTGTACATAGAATACGCAGTGAGCCTTGCTTAAAGCTGTCTTTATCTCATCTTTGTAATCATCCTCATTTCCTTCAATACCAGGAACATCAATCAAGACAAATGGCTTCCCACCAATATTCATCTCGTATTCTTTATACACCTTTGTAAAGTCATGTCTTCCATCACCTACAATTAGTCCATCAACAGGATATTCCCCAAGTTCCTTATCTACTTTTTTAAAGTCATATTGTCCTTCTTCTCTAATAATATTATCACCAGGACCTCCACTATGTTTAAACCATCTTCTGATATCAAAAAGCTTGATAATATTTAAAATAATTTTACAACTTCTATAAAGACAAAAGGCATGGCGGCTGCCTTCTCCCATCGTATCATGCTCGCCAGTGCTGCCATATCCACCGCCCTTGCTGACACCATGCGCATTAATGTTTTGCCTTCTCTCTTTCTCGTCAAAAAGAATTCGAAATGTTTCTATAATTGTGCTTTTACCTGCATTTGTTTCTCCAAAGAATGCAATAACCAATTTATCCCATTCTGTAGAGTTTAGTGTATTATTAGCTTCCTGATGCGTACGACTAAGCTGCTCAGAAAGGGTGTCGACAAAAGACTGCTTTATTTTTTTGAATTCATTTGTTGAACTAGGAATATTTTGAATCTGTTTAATCGCCGCCCCAAGTTGTAAACTTATTTCATTATAATCCCTTTGCGTTTTGACTTTAGGATCGGATATCTTCTCGTTGTTTGATTCTTCATAAGAACGCACAGCTTCCTCTATCAAAACTTTTGATCTTTGATAGTCTATACCTAATGATTTCCGATATTTGCTCAAGAAATTCCAGCCGTCAGTAGGAATATCATCTCCATAAGTTCCGTAATACTCCAAATATTTCTGGATAAACTTCGTTTCTTTCTTAGTCATAGAAGTTTTTCTTTATTCTTCGCAACAATCATCTCCAAATATCTTAGCCCACCAAGGTTTCTTAGGGCAAATCCTCATTCTAAGATGATTTTTACTAAATGAATTATAACCACAATACTTACAAGTGTGAATAATGCTCATAATACTAAATATTTAAAATGTTATTGAATAATTATTGTTTCCAAATACGCAGAGTTCAACGCCACAGCTTTCTTCAAATCAATGCCATAAACTCGCATGAAAGCATCTGCTACATTTTGACCTCCAGTAGCAGTAATAGGGGTGATGGCAGATACTGTTGCCATCTCGACTCTCATGCCTGATTTCTATTGGTGAGTTTACGGGCTCTTGCTGTACTTTTGAATAGGGTCATAGACGTTTTACGTTTTTAGTTATTAATTTGACAATAAAGAAAGGAACACGTCCTTTCCAATCTCTTACTCTCGCTTGGCGAGCTCTGGAAAACCTTTGGGTCGAGATAAGCGAAAGCACAGTCCGCGTTCCTTATGCAGGGATGCATCACTCTGCCTCTACTTACTCTTTTGACCCTTGTAGATTCTTCTAGAATTTAGCCAAGCCAAAGAATAGTCGGCATTGTTTTGCCAATTCTATAGTAGTAGACATCACAGTGATACATGGTACAGGAGTTGCAGCTATACATAAGAAAACAGCAATCCATTCCGCAATACTCTTTCGTTTGTTTTTTCTTTCTTCTTGTTACATTAATTCAAGTTTCTTTAATATTATACATTATGAGATTCTATTTTCCCCATCATTCTTCTTTATCATTGGCTGAACCCAATTCCTAAATCTTTCCGACAACATGTATATTGGAATTGTCAGAAAAAATACTATTATCATCCCTGCCAGCAGCCAGCAACCAATTTCAGTTTTTGCGATTGCTACGGACATCAAGAAAAAGAATAAAAAAAGGCCAAACGTATTTGCAATCAATAAGTGCGACACTTTCCGAAATCTAATCGCAATACTCATCACAATAGCCATCGCTTCAATCGCAGCCATGAATGCCAATACAAACACCAAGGGGAAACTCTCTGTCCATAAATACTCTTTTAACTGTTCCATACTTTTTTTGTTTAAGTTCTACATTTTTTTGAATCAACGCTACGAAAATAAGCATCGGCTACGCAGAAATCCTGCGCAGCCAATAAAAAAAGGCTATAGCCTACATTTTTTTATTTGGACTCAATACTATTTATTCATCTTCATCGGCAACCTCTTTGCCATTGATGAGTTTCAGCATCTTCGACACATAGCCTTTGTGTGCATACAGCTGCTTAAAGCGATGCACATTATTTGGCACAATCTCTATCCTCCCATCATCTGTCTCATGAATCACGAGATCCAATAGTCCGAAAATATGCCCAGCCTTTGATATCGTAATACCATAACGATCCAAGCGCTTTGCGACCTATATAATAAGTAATGTCGCGAATGTTCCTGGGATTAATATCATCCAAGCTGATTCCTGGATAGTTCTGTCGGATAGCAGCCACCAAAGCATCCTTCTCAGGCAGCCTTGCCGTCACACCAGGCCAAGCAATAGCACTGAAGTCCACATGCCCATTCTGTGCAGGCAGAGGCACCCAACTAGTACCCATCCGAGCTAAGTCCGCCTTCATCCTACTAACCACCTCAGGAGCCAGTCGCTCCTCATCCAATTTCTTAATCAGATGTTCAGGCACAGGACACTCACAAATTTCCTTGAGTGTCCTGCCTTCGCCGTTAATTCCTCCATTGCCAGAGGGGATAATAGTGTTTATATTCATCTTGATTTTATATCGCAATCAGTTCATTATTTGAGATAGATTGACTATCTATAATAATTCTTTTAAATCACATCTAACCTTATCTAAGTAATTTACATCTTCATTTTTTATTTATAAAACTAATGATTCCCATTGTTCCATAATCAATCAATTTATAGCTAATAGCCGTCAAAAGATAGAAAAGCTTTGTTTCCATCTCTGACATCTTCCGTTTCTCGTTATGTTCCATAATTTACCATTATTTTTATTAGTTTAATACTTACTCGTCCTCCAATAAGTCGAGTTCATCATCCCACTCGTAGTCGCAATCAGGACATACATAATTAACACCATCATGATAGGCATTCTCCATTCCACATTTTGGGCATTCTACTGTCATAATTATTAATTTTTAGGCTACCATCGGATTATCCTCAGGCTTCTGGTGCAAATTTATGGTAACTTTTCTTTTGTTTGAAGAAAATTATTTATTTTTGCATGGAAAAAATGAACTTATTTAAGAAATGCGTAGCATGATACGGCAAAAGTTTGGCAACAATCATGAATACCTCCACCAAAAGTTGTATAACCTCTGCAAGAAAATTGCGGAGCACCCACTAAATCAGGTTGAAAAGAATTTGTTACTTCACCATACAATTGAAGAATTTAGGAGAGATATAGGTTTGCATAAATCAAACAGACTTCTTCAATACGGCTCCAATCTTAGGATGTATGAAAAACAGAATGGTGAAAAACTAGAAGACGGTTTTCGCTTGTCGTTTGAGAAAAAAAAGAAAGAAAAGAAAGAAAATGGCTATTTGGTTACCATATCTGGAATGACAGTGCCTTTGGAACAATATGACTCCTTCCTCGATGCTTTAATGAAAAAGAAGCAGGCATTTGACCGTACATACGCTTTGATAGAGAAAACAGCACAAAAAAATGCCGAAACAGATAGCAGTTTACAAGAAGTGATGGACAATTATCAATTTACTTGGCAGTTTTACCATGATAATAAATCTTCGTTTACACGGTCCCCAATTAAGTTTGATAGAAGTAAAAAAGAAGAAATATGCCATAAGCTCCTTGACAATTATATGGGCTTACAAGATGATGAGAATCTGAAGATATGGGAATCAGTAGATATATCTACCCTTATACTCATTATTTTAGATGCACTTCCTGCATATGGGAAGTCAACAAGGTCATATCATATTGATGAAGCTTTCTCTACGATGTTGGAGTTTATGCAGAAATATCACCAATCGAGGAGTCGTACAAATGAATCTGAGCAGATAATGTCCATCAAAGAGAAAATTGACAGCAAGCATTTAGTGAAAAACAAATTTTCTTTGATTACTACACTCCAGAAAATCATAGACGAATTGTGGGCAGAGGTGAGTCCAGTAGCATTGACAGAGCAAAACGATAGTTTACTATATGGTCATCGTCAGTTTTGTGAATCATATAACATACAAGGAGTATGGTTGGATGAAAAAAAAAGGTATTGGAGTATTAGAGAAACAGGAGATTATTGTTTGTTGTATCACTATGAACTTGATTTTAAATCCAACAAAATAATTTATACGAAATATACCCTTATTGCAAACGAGGACAATGAGGATTCTATAATAACTTTCAATATTCGGGAAACATCCAATGTGTTACGTTTATTTAGGGGGGAGAAGCTTGATGTCAACAGAATTGACGAACTGAAGGTTGAACTAGAAATCTCAAAGACAAATAAAAGACCCCCCATAAAGGTTAACTGCATCCATCTTGAGTCAATAAAGTTTCATTCAAACCTCTTCTGCTTTAATTCTCTTAATCGGGCAAGCAGCGATGAAGAAAAATATCTCGAAAACAAATGGAATTCTTATGAAAAAATAGCTCTTGCAGATTACAACTTCTTCAGGTCGATGGTCGCAATTACATCTGAGCACATCTATGTTGGCTCATTTGAAAGAGATGAAAGAGGAAGGCATCAGTTTTTCTATCAGATTTCGAAGGATAATGTCGATTCGAAAATAAAGGATCAACTATATTATGTTGACTTCAATCAGTCTGTTGGGGTATATAAAGTCCAATGGTTAGAACAAAATCAGTCCATCATCAAGTACTATCTCTCCATAGACAGCAAAGCCATATATATAGATATAGAAGATATAAAAAAGCAAGTTTATGCAGGCATCAAGATTATAGACGAACCTCGTCAAGTAGAAACGATACAAAACTTTGTTGGTCTTGATCAAGAAGGTGAAGAGATACTGACTGTAGAGGATACTGAATCTTATTCCAGTCCGTTCTATTTCCTAACAAAAAGATTAGTCAAATGAATTTAACGAGTAATTCGTGCCAAATATTCATATTCCTCACCTTGCTTAACAACTGTCATAGAGAATCCGTTAGCTTCAGTTATTTGTCTCAACTTACCTACACCAATAGAAAACCAATCAAAAGGTTCACCAATAACATTCTTGTACCGCATTTGATACCGAACTTCTTGATAAAAATCTCTGTTATTGCTTTCGGTGTCATTAACATCGCAGATGTCAAAAGATGAACAAAGCAGTTGACCTTGAGGATTCATAATCGCATCTAATTGCTTAAATAAAAGTGGCAGCAAGTCAATTCTTTTTGCTATTCCCAATCCATTCATTAATAATAACACGGTATCATATCTGTCTGTAACTGAGAAGAAATCCATAAGGAATACCTTATGGACTCCACGCAATGACATTGTCTTTACACAAAGAGGTGAGATATCAATGGCAGTAACATCTTTCCCTTAATCTTGTAATGCAAGAGTATGACAGCCACTTCCTGCACCGACATCTAAAATAAGCCCAGAACATAAAGATAATGCGGTCTTTTCTATTTCTGGCATATCTGTATAAGAACGAAAAAAATATTCTATTGGTACGATATCGTCACCTACACCTTTTATATTACACCATAAGGTTGAGGCCTTTCCTTGCTTGTAATAGTCATAAAAAGCATGACCAACCGCATCGTTATCAGTATCTATCATGACCACTATAGAAAAAGTTTTTCGTTTGTTCGAATCATTAAATCATAATATTCTTCTTTTACTTGTGAATTACAAATCCTTGTTGGAGTTGAAGAAGCCAATTTTTCAATATCACAATTGCGAAAAACTTCAAAAAAGTTTATTCTACAATCTCCACCACAAATGTGCTTAAGTTCACACTCCTTGCATGGCATAAGATTGTTAACACTAGACAACTCTCTTGCCTTTTCCGCCATATCTGCTATTACGCTAAAATCAACTTCACGCAAATTCACAACCGACTGAAGTCTAGATACCTGAGGACAAAAATAGACATCCCCATTGCAAGCAACTGTTAGATTACCATAGTCACAATTCATCTCAATTCCATCCATCTTATGGAAATTGATAAAAGGAATGTCTGCATAGTCTTCAAAGCATTCATTGATAATTGTTCCCATTATCTCCTTGTAATCTTGCTTCTCTTCTTTGGATAAATGGACTTCACGCCCGTCAAGCATCTCTGAAGTAAATCGTATGTTGAAATTGTATTTTTCATACTTCTTCTTCAGATTTCTTGCAAAAGCTATATATTTTTTGTAATTAGTTTTTAGAGAGCTACTATATAATGGAGTAATGGCAACATCAACTAAGACCTTTCTGCGTAAAAACTTATCAATGGTGTTTAATGATCGATCAAAGTTATATCTACCTCTGACCTTAGCATTTTCTTCTTCTGAATAACCGTCAATACTAATCTGGATTCTCTGGATAAGAGGCGATACCTTCTCTATCATTTCGTCTGTCCACATGGTTCCATTCGAAAGGATCTCATTATTCAATCCAACCTCATGAGAGTAGAAAATAATATCATATAAATGAGGATGCATGCAAACTTCACCTCCAGTAAAGACTACAGTTTTCCCATCATACTTTTTGTAATTATAGAGCAGCTCTTTAATCTCAGCAATAGTCAGTTCGTCCTTTTTCTTCTCGCCTGCAACCATGTAACAATGTGGGCAACGAAGATTGCATGAATTTGTCAAATAGAGTTGCATTATACCATCATCTGTTTTAATGATAGTGCGAGTATCTTCAAACCTTCTTGCTTCAAGTTGAATGACAACATGTTGAGCATTATTGTAATCCCCTTTAAACCGATTAAGACTGTCTTGTAAAGTATAGTTTCTTAGCAATTCAAAAAAATCGAATTGCTCGTCATTATCAAGAACAATCCACTTTGCAGTTTCGGGGGCAATTACTAAGAAAGAGTCACGATGCTTGACCACCTTTATTGATGGTGGCATATTATACTTTTTATTAGGATCAATAGTCTTTTTTACTTCCATAGCTCTTATCAAATATGGTGCAAAGTTTATTACTTCACACCATAACCTTTAAAGAATTCCCTTTGCAATAGTATTTACACGTTTACAGCATACTGCAAAACATCCCCAAAACAGGAAACGAGGTTTCTTTTTTTCTATATCATACTTAATTTCCATAAAAAAATATTTAATAGTTTATCTGTTGCAAATATATGCAATTAAATTGATTCGGCAAATCTTTTTTAGAGTTTTTTACATGCGGACCGCGCTTATAACAAAAGAGCTGAGGAATTATTCTTCCATAATACGCTTCATTTATATGTTTCATGATGCAAAATAAGCATATCGTTACGCAGAAATTCTGCGTTACAGAAAGAAAATTCGAAAAAAAGTATTAAGGAACAGGTAATCATACTGGTATACTTCCCAATATTCCTCTATTATTTGTCAAGCAGATCACTAAACGTCAAACGTGTTTTGAACTTTCGAGGAAGTTTCATTCGTTTTTCACTATCACCGAAGTCCACTAGAAAACATCTCCCGCATGACTGTAGGTCTAGTCTGCAGAAAGTGTAAAAGTCATACACATTAAAAATATTTTTTATCTTTGAGACTTTGTCTCGAATATACTTTCATTCGAAAAAACAAAAAACATTTTGATTTTTGCTCACTTATTCGTATCTTTTCAATCAGATTAAATAATAGTTCGTCTTTATGATGACTATTATAGGTTCAAGCGTGAATCGTTCGAGTCCCACCCTCCACCCTAAGGTGACAATCCTGTAAATCATCGATTTACAGGATTTTTTTTATCTCCTTACTATATTTAAACTTGATTCTTACACGGTCTGTTATACTTGCTCCCCGACAACCATAATCCTATGAATGTAAGGGCGCCATTAAGCATCAGGAGTTCATAACCAAAGGTATAGCCATAGAAGTGACTAATGATAATATCGAGGGAAAAACACAGCAAAGGAGACACAATACAGATATAAGGCACCAACTTATTATTCACCTGACGCTTGGTAAAAAGACTAAAGGCAAAAAGACCCAAAAGAGGTCCATAGGTATACGAACAAAGGATATAGATGGCATCTATTACACTTGTAGAATTGAGTACTTTAAATGCCAGAATAAAGAGCATAAATAATAATGACATGCCTATATGCACACGCTTACGTAATCGCTCACTTTTTCCTTTGTTGCAGATATCAACACAGAAACTAGTTGTCAATGCCGTCAATGCAGAATCTGCTGACGAGAAAGACGCTGCTACTACACCTATTGTAAAGAGTACCACAACAATAGAACCCAACTTACCTGTAGCTGCAAACATCGGCAACAACTCATCACCCACTTCTGGCAAAGCAATACCATTTTGGCGAGCCAACATCATCAATAACACACCTAACGAAAGAAAAAGTAGATTGGCAGGTACAAAGGCAAAACCATAGGTACACATATCTTTTTGAGCATCACGAAGACTCTTACAGGTTAGATTTTTTTGCATCATATCCTGATCAAGTCCTGTCATTACTATAACCACAAAGATACCACTTAAAAACTGCTTCCAAAAATTCTGTCTCGATACCCAATCGCTCATCTCGAATATTTGACTGTGTGCATCTGCTGCAATTACCGATACAGCTTCGCCTGCAGTAAGATGAAGTGAAGATATTACTTGAAAGATTATTAATATAAGTGCGGCAAACATACAAGTTGTCTGGAAGGTATCAGTCCATACTAAAGTTTTAATCCCCCCTCTTCGCGTATAAAACCATATCAATACCACCATCACCACAACCGTAAAAGGAAAAGGCACCCCTATAGCATCGAATACATACCGTTGTAGAATAATACAAACGACATAGAAACGAGCTGCTGCACCTGTCATCTTACTTAATAGAAAGAATGATGCACCTGTCTTATAAGAACGAGTCCCCAATCTTTCTTTCAAATACGAGTATATTGTCGTAAGATTTAATCGATAGTATATCGGAAGTAATAAAAAAGCAACTACAAAATAACCTATAATAAAACCTAAGCACATTTGAATATAAGTCATATTGCTTGCCAATACCATACCCGGTACAGACACAAAGGTAATACCTGATATACTGGCACCTATCATGCCAAAAGCTACCATATACCATGGTGACTGACGATTACCACGGAAAAAGATATCATTATTGGATAAGCGAGCTGTAAAACGGCTAATTAGCAAAAGAATGGCAAAATATGCTAGGACTGTACTAATGATTAACATGAGTTTTATTCGTTTTTTTTTGCATACAAAAATAAGCATTTTTTTTCAAAATGGCTTGCTTATTTTGGCAATTTCACTTACCTTTGTCAAAAACATAATTCATTTTTTACACAAAATATACACGAAAGATAGTATTAAGGCTAAGGATAATAGTATTGATTGGAAAGAAGCCAACTTGATTTCGTACAAAGATTAGAATACAATAAACTTTCAAACAACACATAAACAAATGACTAAACAAAGAATTATACTCTCGCTTACTCCAGTTATCTTTCTGATAGCATTATTAGCCATTGTTATCCAAATCTATGGTACAGAAGCTTTAGATGGTGGTAGCCAAATGGCACTTATTCTTGCTACAGGCGTCTGTGCACTTATTGCCGTTTTCTACTTTAAAGTGCCTTGGAAGAATATCGAGAAGGAAATCAATACTTCTGTTGGAAGCATAGGCACGACAATAGTTATACTCTTACTGATTGGTATTCTGTCAGGCACTTGGACGGTAAGCGGCGTTGTACCGACGTTTATCTACTATGGCATGCAGATTATCAATCCACATATTTTTCTGATTTCTTCTTGCATTATCAGCGGAATAGTAAGCGTAATGACGGGTAGTTCCTGGACCACTGTAGCCACCATAGGCATAGCTCTCATGGGCATTGGCAAGGCTGAGGGATTCAGCGAAGGATGGATAGCAGGAGCTATACTTTCTGGAGCTTATTTTGGCGATAAAATGTCACCTCTTTCAGATACAACAGTTGTTGCTTCATCTATGGTAGGTACTCCCCTTTTTGAGCACATCCGCTATATGGTGATAACAACAGTGCCTTCTATCTGCATTGCCATGATGGTCTATCTCATTGCCGGTTTTTTCATTGAACCAGAAAAAGCTATCAGCATCTCTGTCTATACATCTGCATTAGAAAGTAAATTTAATTTATCAGCCTGGCTATTTATAGTCCCGGTAGTTACAGCATACATGATTTACAAGAGGATGCCGGCCATTATAGTACTCTTTGCGTCTTCACTTCTTGCTGCTATCTTCGCCATTCTCTTTCAGCCACATATTCTGGCTGAAATCGTTGGCTCAAACGACACTTCTGTAGAAACTCTCTTTAAAGGTGCCATGCTGAGCGGATTTGGTAGTACAAGTGTTGATACTGGTAATGCACCTGTAAATGACCTACTGGCAACACGGGGTATGAAAGGTATGCTGAGTACAATATGGCTTATCCTTTGCGCTATCTGTTTCGGAGGAGCTCTTAAGGCGAGTGGTATTCTCATGAATATTGTCAGTTTGATTATTCCGCTTACCAAGACCCGATTTGGCTTAGTGAGTTCAACGGTTCTCTCCGGTTTATTCTTTAATACAACCGTATCCGATCAGTACCTGTCTATTATGCTCGACAGTAGCATGTTTAAAGAAATCTATAAGCGTGAAGGATATGAGTCACGACTACTCAGTAGAAGTATAGAAGATTCGTGTACTGTTACATCTGTACTCATACCATGGAATACATGTGGCATGACGCAGGCCACGGTACTCAATGTATCTACGCTTATCTATCTTCCATATTGCATTTTTAATATTTTATGTCCGATTATGTCGATTACTATTGCTGCCATCGGTTATAAAATTAAACATCACGAATTACTCAACTAAAATATAAACAAAAAAAAGAGGCGCGAAATTTATCTTCGCGCCTTGTCTCTTTTTCCTTTCATCTTCTGAACTTTTTTCTTATTCAGAAAGTTATGGCTTAACACCAAACTAATTCTTTTTACTTCACCCATTAGAACCTTTTCGAAGTTCTATGAGCTCACTTGCTAACCTATAGTGATTAGCGCCTGTGATCTTTTGATTCACGTTGTAAATATAGTCATTCTGCAAGTTAAATGCAACTTTTTCAGCCTTTATTTTGGGGTTATCTCACTCTTTTAACATTGTGGTCGAGCACTGTTAACAATTGTAGATACGTCACAATATATAGAAACGATAAATATATATGATACGCACCTTAATTTTTAACACAATAATAGAATACTAAGTTTGCTTTCCAACATACCATTTCTATCTCAAGATCTTAATATTCATCAGTTTTAATTCCTCATTATTCATGCGAACCCATTCATCCCAGTCTTCCTTAAATAATTTTAGCAATGGGCTTGGATGTGTCCTTAATAGTTCTGACAAATAAATCTTTGCTTTCTTCTCTCCATCGCGCAAATAAATTGCCTTAATCTTATTAATAGCCATATCTTCGTTATACTCATCATTCAATGAACTGTCACAAACAGCAATTGTCTTTTCAATGTAATAAGCAGCCGAGTCTTTATTCTGTTCCCTTAAGTATTTTTCCGACATAAAGATAAGCCGTAACGGATTATTAGCTTGAAGGGTCAAAACTGCATGTTCAGCGTTGGCCATAGCCTCATCCATGTGTCCCAAAGAAAAGAAAATCATGGAACGGTGATGATAACAATGCCTCTTACCGATGTTCGTAGTATCAATACTAAGTAAGAAGTCTGAAAGTTTCAATGCTCTTTCGAGCATTGTCGTGTCGTTACGCAGAGTCCCCCAAAGGACCATTTTGGCTAAACTATCACGAAGGGTATTGAGATTTTCTGTATTCTGTCCTTTGGCACATACTACAATCAATACGAAGACAATAAAAAAATACAATATTTTTTTCATAGAAACTTATTGGTTTATTATTTAATTCTGAATTTATGATTATATCTTCCCCATACACCAGTGATGAAACCAATGATAGTCGGTCCTGTAACTACCCCGTGGCCTCCAGATGCGCTATAATTCCAACCTCCTGATACATTTGCCATGATATCAGTCAATATTTTTTTTAGGCATAAATAGATACTATTTATATTTTGGGAGTATTTCATTATAAATGTAACATATGAAGAGTACTCATCCTCAGCTATTTCGGATGGAACCTCTAATGGATTCCATTTCTTTAATATGTCATTAACTAATTTGTCAACTCTTTCCATGATCAAAATCCTTTAAAATATCCTCTTGGAAGACTACCTGCCCCTTCAAAATTGCTAAAAGTGGTTATTACGTTTCCATTATGGTTTAAACAATCGTCTGTCCCTCTGCCTTAGTATATGTAAAGACAAATAGCAGTATAGATAAAATGGCTTTGTTTTTCATCGGTTTATAATTTTAGTTAACTATTAAATGGATACTTATAAAACATTTACGTTAATAAGAAATTAAACTTATAAAGGATATTTTGGTAATATCCAGTATAAAGGCAAAAAGGTACTATGGGGAAGAAAAAATTGGAATTGCGATAGACCAACCGAAAAGTCAAACGCCACGAATCGGAAGGATATGCAACATGTACAAGGCATATAGCAAAATAGTCTACAGGTATTCCATACTCCAAGATTTTTTACTATTATATCGCAAAAATAAAGTGTCAAAATGAAATTGCCAAGAAGATCGAAGAAAATTTCTGCAGAAAGTACATTTTTAACATTCATTAGAAAGTAAATTTAATTTATCGGCCTGGCTATTTATAGTCCCGGTAGTTACAGCATACATGATTTACAAGAGGATGCCGGCCATACAACCGTATCCGATCAGTACCTGTCTATTATGCTCGACAGTAGCATGTTTAAAGAAATCTATAAGCGTGAAGGATCACTAATTACTCAACTAAAATATAAACAAAAAAAGAGGCGCGAAATTTATCTTCGCGCCTTGTCTCTTTTTCCTTTCATCTTCTGAACTTTTTTCTTATTCAGAAAGTTATGGCTTAACGCCAAACTAATTCTTTTTACTTCACCCATTAGAACCTTTTCGAAGCTCTATGAGCTCACTTGCTAACCTATAGTGATTAGCGCCTGTGATCTTTTGATTCACGTTGTAAATATAGTCATTCTGCAAGTTAAATGCAACTTTTTCAGCCTTTATTTTGGGGGTATCTCACTCTTTTAACATTGTGGTCGAGCACTGTTAACAATTGTAGATACGTCACAATATATATAAACGATAAATATATATTATACTTGATTATAATAGGCGAAATCAAAAAAAATTAAACAAGATGAGAGAACCAGCCATAAATGAGGTCTTATCTCAATTTTTACCCATGATATGAAAAAAAATCCCCTTCTCCTTTATATATATATTGTACATTTGCAACAAGAATTGACCAACAATGCGATATAAAATAGAATTCACGCATGATGATAATTTACCTAATCAATAATAAACTAAAAACAAAAACAAATGATTAAACTTCTTCAAAAGACAGGTCTTATGACTTTATTGCTGCTGATGTCATCAATGATATACGCAGACAATACCGGTAAGACCTACCAGAACGAAACTGCTACCATTCAGTGGGCTTTCACAGGCAACACGACAGATGCAGCTACAGTAACTCCAGAAGGTGTGGTGTCTTTAGCTGCTTTCTCACATGGCGATGATATCGCAGATGCCGATGGGAGTAGTTATGACAACATCAGCTATACACGTTTCCAACCTATTAGTGGTACTAATGATGCTAGTGAAGCGGCCACGTTGGAATGGAGTATTAAACCAACAAAAGGACTCACCTTCACCCCAACCTTAGTAAGCGCCAATGTACGTCGCTTTGGTACTGACGGAGGTAAATTTGATGTCAAAGTTATCAATGGTGAAGGAATAGAAGAAACGCTTGCAACGGGATTGATTCCTGCTCGCAACAAAGCTACTGCTGAGGATAAGACTAGCTCTGATCCTAACTATCGTACCAGTTTTACTATCAATGTACCGGCATCACTGGCAACTTCTACTAGCTTTAAACTCGTTATTTACATATATGGACTAGGTAATACTAAACAGATTGGGTTCAATGACGTTAAAATAGAAGGCACTGTAAACGGAACCACAGAAGCTGTAACCATGTATACCCTTAATACAGAAGTATCTCCTGCCGAGGCTGGTACCATCAAGGTTTATCCCAACGGAAATGAGTTTGAAGCAGGAACAACAGTGAATCTTACGGCTAGCCGAAATTTCGGATACAAGTTTGTCAACTGGACTGATGCCAACGGACAAGTAATCGCTACTAATAACGAAATAAAATATACTCTTAATACCGCAGAAAAGCTAACTGCGAACTTTGAAAAGATCAATACCTACTCGCTTGACTACACCGTAGAAGGAGGAGCTGCCGATTACATGGTACAACCCGATATTGCACCTGTTATTGTCGACAATAAGAAGATGTACGAAGAAGGTACAGAAGTAACCCTCACCGCATCGAGTAATGAGATTCTTACCTTTACCAACTGGAGTAATGGCGAAAGTAGCGCTGATATTAAGTTCGTAATGAATGCCGACCAAGCTATTACGGCTCACTACTCTGCCAAAGATTACATTGTAGCATGGGATATGTATAAAACTGGCAATAACGGACGAAAAGCAGACTTTGCTTCTGCAGATAATGATGCAGACCAACTTGTTTTAAGAGATGCTGACGGCAACACATACGGATGGCTCGACAAGAGTGCTGTTAATGGCGGATATGAGGGCAGACCTGCATGTGTAAACTGGATGAATAATGCCGCTCTTGGCACCTATTACTGGCAGATAAAGTTTAACGCAGCCAACTACACCAATATTCAAGTAAAGAGTGCCATGGCTTACAACTATAATGCTTACCAAACTTATCATGTAGAATATTCTCTGGATCAAGTAAACTGGAACAAACTGGGCGCTATCACTATGCCTAGCGTGAAAAGCTGGACAGATGCCACCTTTAACCTTCCAGAAGAAGCTAACAACAAAAGTGAAATTTATATCCGCTGGATAGCTGATAAGACTTCTGCTATTGATGGAACTGAATCCAATAATGATGGTAATGCGATTGGTGCCATCTACATATTAGGAACGGAGAAATTAGTAAACGATGGTATTGCTCCAAAACTTGTAAACAGTGTTCCTGCCGAAAGCGCAACTAATGCTTCTGCTAACGGCAAGATTGTACTTACCTTTGATGAAAAAATAAAACTTACCGAACAGGCACAAGCTACTCTCAACGGTCAGGAACTCGAAGGAACAGTTTCAGGTAATACCATAACTTTTGCCTATAAAGGCCTCAACTACACGACAACCTACCAATTTAATTTGGCTGCTGGTAGTGTCAGCGACCTTACTGACAATACCATTACAGAAACGATTACAATCAAGTTTACCACCAAGACAAAACCTGCTATCAGCAAGAAGCTTTACGACTTTATCATTCCTGATGATGGAACCTTCAGAGAAGCCATCGCTGCTGCTACCAATAGAGAAGATAAGACTACACGTTTTCGTATTTTCGTAAAAAAAGGTACTTATGTTATACCAGTAAGCACATCTGCACAGGTTACTGGCTCTGATGGAAAGACCTACAACAGTGTAACCACCGTTCTCTCTGCCAACAATGTTTCTATTATTGGCGAGGATATGACCAAGACTATCATCAAGAACGATGTTCCTTACGAGCTCGTAACTGGTCAATATGGGCCAGCCTGCCCTATCGAAGGTATCGGCAAATGCGATCTTCTACAAATCACCGGCAATAATACCTATCTTGAGGATATTACCTTTAGAAATGGCACTGACGATGCTACAGGACGAAACCTTGCCATACAAGAAAAGGGCGATAAGACCATCTACAAGAACGTAACCCTTTATGGCTATCAGGATACATGGACTTGCAATGCAGGCGGACGCTACTACTTCGAAGATGGTATTATCCGTGGACGCACAGACTATATCTGTGGTAAAGGCGATGCTTTCTTCAATGGTGTTACTTTCCAAAATGTTGCAGGCGGCTATATTGCTGTACCATCGCAACCTAAAAAATATGGTTGGATTTTAAGCCAGTGTATTATCAAAGGTGAAACTGATGATGTTGACGGTAATTACACTTTGGGACGCCCTTGGGGAAGTGGTACGCCAATTGCTCTATGGATTAATACCAAGATGATCGCTCAACCTTCTGCCATCGGTTGGAACGAAATGAGCGGTGGCTATCCTGCACGCTTCGCTGAATATAACTCTACAACTGCAACAGGCACTGTCATCGACTTATCCAATCGTAAGACTGTTTTTGCCGACACTCATACCAACAATCCTATCCTTACAGCTGAAGAGGCTGCTACTTATACCATAGAAACAGTAATGGGTGGTGATGACGAATGGGACCCTACTGCTGCAACAGAACAAGCATCGGCACCTACTAACGTTATCATCAAGGATAATAAGTTAACTTGGGATAATAGTGACTACGCACTTCTTTGGGCTATTGAAAAAGATGGCAATGTCGTTGCCTTTACCACTCTTCCTGAATACGATATTACAGGAACCTCTTCAGACAACGTATGGGCAGTAAGAGCAGCTAACGAAATGGGAGGACTTGGCGACGCAACTATTGCTAGTACGACAACGAGTATCAAGACTCTCAACACAGAAAACGAAGCAAACATAACTGGAACTTCGCTTTATTCTATTGATGGTACACAACAGACTTCTTATCGAAAAGGAGTAAACGTAGTTGTGAAAAAAATGGAAAATGGGAATAAGAAAATCGCAAAAATTATCGTTAAATAAAATAGAAATAAACTATTAATATTTGTACTAATTGAAATGAAAATCAACCTGCAAGCTATAACATTTGGAGCATTATGCGTTTTGAGTACAAATGCTTTTGCACAATCAGCTACGCTTCCTGCTTTTCCAGGAGCCGAGGGATTTGGTATGTATACCACGGGAGGTAGATCTGCCAGTACTAAGGTTTATCATGTCACTACTCTTGAGGATAATGGCAAGACTTCTTTAGTAGGCTCTCTAAGATGGGCCAATGCTCAAAGTGGTCCTCGCATCATTGTTTTCGATGTATCAGGAACCATCCATCTTGCTGCCCAACTAAAGTTCAATACCAACACTACTATTTTAGGACAGACTGCTCCGGGAGAGGGTATCTGTATAGCAGACTATCCCGTACAAGTAAAAAGCAATAATATTATCCGTTTTATTCGATTCAGACTGGGTAATAAGTTTGTTGCTTATCATGAAGGTGACGGTCTGGGTGGTATGGACAACAGTGATGTTATCATAGACCACTGCTCTGTAAGCTGGAGTATAGACGAATGCCTGTCTGTATATGGTTCCAAAAACCTCACTGTGCAATGGTGCTTAGCTGCTCAGAGTCTGGTTAATTCTGGGCACAGCAAGGGAGCTCACGGCTATGGTGGAAACTGGGGAGGCAGCGGTGCCACTTATCACCATAACCTGATGGCTCACCACACAAGTCGTGTGCCACGCCTTGGCCCTCGACCAAGTACACAATTGGATGAACGTATGGATCTTAGAAATAACGTATTCTACAACTGGGCAGGTGAAGGATGTTATGGTGGCGAAGGTATGAATGTGAATATCGTCAACAATTACTATAAACCAGGACCGGGAACGGCATTACGCTCTACTAACATTCAGAAACGCATCGCGGGCATCGGCATTCGTACTACAGATTATACCAAGCATGGCACAAGCGAAGCTAATGACTGGGATAAAATGTGGCATGTATGGGGTAAATTCTATGTCCGTGGCAATGTAAATGCTTCGTATGACGATGTTACCCGAGATAACTGGACCTATGGTATCTATAATCAGATTACGAATAGTAAGGTTGATAATACCTTTACACAGACCACACGCGATACCATGAAACTGCATTTGCCTATCGCATACTATCCTGTTACAACAGAGACAGCATACGATGCTTATGAGAAGGTTCTCTCCTATGCTGGTGCTTGCTTGCATCGTGATGAAGTAGATGATCTCATTGTTAACGATACACGCGACAAGAAAGCCACATATACTGGTAGTGGATTAAATCCGGGATATATCAATACGCAAGATGATATCAAACCAGCTCAAGCTGCCGAAGACTGGTCTGCATGGCCTACGTTAGTCCAAACAGAACCTCCTGTTGATACCGATGGTGATGGTATGCCTGACGCTTGGGAAAGTAAGAATGGTACTGATCCTGCTAAAAATGATGCTGCAACAATAGCAGATAATGGCTATACCAACATCGAAAACTATGCTAACGATATCGTGGCTGATATCACCGCTGCTCAACTGGCAAACGGACAGTTGCTGCAAAACCAGCAAGAAGCAGAAACTGGCATCACGGGAGAAGTTACCGCCATACAAGGTATCAAGACCTTGTATGATACTTCATACCAAGAAGATGACTATATCTATACGCTTGGTGGTATCGCTATGGGCAAAGATGATAGCCAACTGCCAAAAGGCATTTATATCCGCCATCAGAAAAAGTTTGTGGTCAACTGATACCATAACCCTTATATACAGAAAAAGCCGCTGGTCGACATTTATCGACCAGCGGCTTTTTCGCATATAAGGAGAAATCTTTAAATCTTTGGTTCTATATGTGGAACACCAGCAAGATACTTATTGATTTCCTCATCAGATATCTGATAATCTTGTAAGTCACCATTAATATAGCTCATATATGAAGGCATATCGATAAGACCATGACCACTCAGACAGAAGAGAAGTACCTTTTCTTCACCCGTTTCCTTACATTTCAAAGCCTCACGCACAGTTGCAGCGATAGCATGACAACTCTCTGGAGCAGGAATAATACCTTCACTCTGAGCAAAGAGCATACCAGCTTTAAAACTCTCTAACTGTGGAATATCAACACCATGAAGATAACCATCCTTGAGCAATTGGCTGATAATCATACCGGCACCATGATAACGCAGACCACCTGCATGAATATTAGAAGGCTTAAAGTCATGACCCAAAGTATACATCGGCAATAATGGTGTATAACCAGCCTCATCACCAAAGTCGTACTCAAACTTGCCACGAGTAAGTTTAGGACAGCTCTCTGGTTCTGCGGCAATAAACTCTACATTCTTATGTGTACCATCGAATACATGACGCATAAATGGGAAAGCTAATCCGCCAAAGTTTGAACCTCCACCGAAGCAAGCTATTACCTTATCAGGATATTCACCAGCCATCTCCATCTGCTTCTCAGCCTCAAGACCGATAATACTCTGATGTAAAGCCACATGATTAAGCACACTTCCCAAAGTATATTTACAGCCAGGTGTCGTCGTTGCTAGTTCTACAGCCTCAGAAATAGCTGTACCTAACGATCCTGGATACAACGGATCTTTGGTAATAATATCTTTACCAGCACGTGTACTCATAGAAGGACTACCTTCTACCGTTGCACCAAAGGTATGCATGATCATAGAGCGATAAGGCTTCTGCTGCATCGTAATCTTAACTTGATAAACAGCAGCTTCCAGTCCGTAGAGTTTAGCTGCATAACTTAAAGCTGCTCCCCACTGACCTGCACCTGTCTCAGTTGTAACATTGGTATCACCTTCCTGCTTACAGTAATAACACTGTGGAATAGCAGAATTAAGTTTATGAGAACCTAACGGGTTAACACTCTCGTTCTTAAAGTAAATATGAGCAGGTGTACCTAAAGCCTCTTCAAGCCCATAGGCACGTACCAAAGGTGTAGAACGATAATAAGTATATTTCTCGAGCACTTCTTCAGGAATATCTATCCATGCATGTTCGGTATCAAGTTCCTGCTTTGAGCATTCCAAATTAAATATATGTGCCAGATCTTCTGCAGAGAGTGGTTCCTTGGTCTTCGGATTTAAAGGAGGAAGTGGTTTATTAGGCATTTCTGCTTGAATATTATACCACTGCTTAGGAAGGTCTTTCTCTTGGAGAATAAATTTTTTTTGTCTCATCGTATCGAGTTTTTAGGAATTTTGTTATTATAGCTTGCAAATATAACAAAATAATGCGGCATTCAATAATGAATATCGCACTATTTTTACCATTTTGGTTAACAAATAGAACTTTTCTTGCTATTTTAATGATAACCCAAAAGATGACTTAATAATATTTTTACACCGATGATAATAAGAATGATTCCTCCAAATAAATCTGGTTTAAGTCGCTTACGAATAGACGAACCAAAACGAATACCCAAAAGATTACCTATAACGCCAAACAAAAAACTTACTATGCCTATCGCCCATAATGGAAAACAGAGTTCACCAATAGAGGTATATCCTGTACAGGCAAAAGAGATGCCTACGGCCAGCGCATCGATACTAGTTGCAACAGCTAACACCAATTGCGTTTTGATTTTAGTAGGATTAAAGTGCTTATCTTCATTATCTTCGAAAGACTCCTTTATCATACGAATACCAAGGAAAGCAAGAAGACCAAAAGCTATCCAATGGTCGAAAGCCTCGATATACTGGGCAAAATGTTTGGTACCAAGCCACCCGATAAATGGCATAGCAGCCTGAAATAAACCAAAAAAGAAACTCATTCGAGTAATTACCCCCCAACGCTTTTCTTTCAATATCACACCACTAATTATACTCACTGTAAAACAGTCCATAGCCAATGCTATAGACAGCAAGAGAATATCTAGAAAATTCATCATGTCTTTGTAACAATTCTTTATGAGGAGACAAAATTACAAATTAATTTTGTACTTTTGTAGCAAATAAAGAATTTTTAGTTTAGATACATGGAAAATCAAAAATATGACTATTTAATTGTAGGAAGTGGACTCTTTGGAGCAACATTTGCATATCGCGCCCATCAGGCTGGCAAAAAATGCCTGGTTATCGATAAGCGTGAACATTTGGGTGGCAATGTATATTGCACCAACATGAATGGTATACATGTACATACTTATGGAGCACACATCTTTCACACCAGCAACAAAGATGTATGGTCGTTTGTCAACTCTATTGTTGAGTTTAATCGATATACTAACTCCCCTGTAGCTAACTACAAAGGAGAACTCTATAATCTTCCTTTTAATATGAATACCTTCTACCAGATGTGGGGTGTTAAAACACCGGAAGAGGCGCAAGCTAAACTTGACGAGCAAAAGGCTGAAGCTGTTGCCAAAATGAAAGCTGAAGGGATAAGCGAACCTCGTAATCTGGAGGAACAAGCGCTCACTTTGATAGGAAAAGATATTTATGAAAAACTGATTAAAGGCTATACCGAGAAACAATGGGGGCGTAAGTGTACCGACTTGCCAGCTTTTATCATTAAGCGCCTTCCTGTAAGACTGGTTTTCGACAACAACTATTTTAATGATACCTATCAGGGTATTCCTATTGGTGGCTATAATAAACTGATAGAAGGTCTACTCTTGGGATCTCAAACGATAACCCAAGTCGACTTTTTTGAATTAAACTGCCATCGTAATGCTGCCGGTACTTGGGAATTTAACGACCCACTCCATGCTGGCCAAACTTTAGAAGCAGAAAAAATCGTCTATACAGGTCAGCTCGATGAATACTTCGGCTTTAAATTAGGCAAGCTCAACTTCCGCACGGTACGTTTTGAGACCGAGACTTTAGATACAGCCAACTACCAAGGTAATGCCGTTATCAACTATACTGAGGCTGATGTACCATACACCCGCATTATAGAGCATAAGCATTTCGAATGTTTTGGGCAACAAGTATACGAAAACAATAAGACTGTTATTAGCCGTGAATATTCTACGGAGTGGAAAGATGGTATGGAACCATACTATCCTGTTAATGATACTCATAACAATGAGTTAGCAGAACAATACCGTGCATTGGCAGAAGCAGAAGAAAATGTAATTTTCGGAGGTAGACTAGCAGAATACCGTTATTACGATATGGCCCCTATCATCGAAAAAGTTCTCCAAATGGACATTTAAAAGTAATTCGAACTACAAAATAAATAAAGAGTCTCTAAGCATATCAAAAACTTAGAGACTCTCATAATATTAAAACTATGCGTTTCAGTGGAGCTGGAGGGATTCGAACCCTCGTCCAAACAGGGAAACCATACGCTTTCTACACGTTTATTTCAGCCTTCATTTTCGTGATATGGCAAGACCTGAACCACCAACCATACCCTTATCCTCTAAAATTTCATCCTAGCATCGAGGCCTACCAGAACTATTTCCGATTTCCTGCACCGCTGAACCAACAAGATTCGGAACAACATCCGTTGAGCGATGTCTCGTTCCATCACCTTGTGACGGAATAAAGCCAGTAATCTACTGTACTTCGATTAGGCAGCGAGAGCGTAATTATTTTCGCCAATTAAATTGATGTTCACTTCGATTAAGGAGGTAGCCAACGAGACTCCACGTGCTTACGTACCATTTCATCCCGCTGTCAAATCCAGTCAACCCCGAGATGTATACTTTGCTGAAAATCAACTTTTTTCACAAGAAAAAGCTAAATTCCATGCAATATTCTAATGCAAAGATAAGCTAAATGGATGAAACAACAAAATAAAATACACTTTATTTTTTGTTTCTACCATAAACTTATCCTTACAAATCACTTCATAAACAATATATGTATACCTAATTCGCTCATAGAATTAACTCAAATAACGAGCTCAAAATTCGCGAATTTAAGCCCGAGTTACATGACTGTTCAGAATTTGCGAATTTTGAGGCAGTTATTTAGAGCGATTTCAGCCTATTATTCCTTTTTTAATTTAGAGGAATGGATTTTTCTTCTTATTAGCCAAGATTGCTTTTTTAATTTCTTCTTTATGATTTTGGATAAAGACACTACACATAGCATTCACCATATGGCGAAGGAACACCTTGCTATGTTCTGCATTCTTCAATTCATTAAGCAAATCTGCAATATCATCATCAATCCAAAGAGACACACCCTTACGAGGAGATTTTGAATAGTTCATACATTCTGTACGGAAATGCTCCCATTCTTCCGCTCTGGAAATAGCATCATCAGCATTCAGCGGAGCTGATCTTTTGATAGGAGTAGGTTTTACCGTTTCCTGAGTTGAAGGTTTTTCCGCTTTAGGTTCTACTCGAGTTACAGGATTACTTTCTTTCTGCTCAGCTACAGGCTGTACATTCTCCACCTCTTCATTTTCCTCTAAAGGTTTATTAATAATGCCCATTACGAGCTTAGACATATCTTTTTTCATGATCTTCTATTTTTTAATGATGAATATTACTTAGTACGCTGATAAATTTCTTCTGTTAACGCATCGAAATCGTGAGCTCCATTAGAGCTTGGTGCATATTCCTGAATATCACCGCCAGCCAAAGGAACCTCTGCCAAAGATACGTTTTCACGGATAATGGTTTTGAATACCACATCACCATATTCATTTTTGATAGACTGTTCTACTGCTTTATTCAGATTCTTACGAGTATTAAAACGATTGATAATGATACCCGTAATCTTAATATCAAAACCGTTAACGCGAAGTCCTTCAAGATAATCATTCAACATCATCATACCACGCAACGGAAGAGCCTCAGCAGTCAATGGCACATACGTATCTGTTGATGCGATAAAAGCATTGGTTGTAACAATATTCAAAGCAGGAGGACAATCAAGAAGAATATAATCATAATCGTCTTTAATGTCTTCAAGTGCATGAGTCAATATCAACTCTCGCGAAATTCTACTTATCAAAGTACTCTCTGCCAAAGCCATATCCAAAGAAGATGGAACTAAATCCAGATTTTCCTTAACATGATAAGGCTTGATTTTTTCTTGGCGAATAAGTACGTCAGCGATAGTCAATCGCTCCGTTTCATCGTTAGGATCAAAGAAGAAACTCGTCAAATTTGC
The DNA here is from genome assembly GCF_022024215.1 of Segatella bryantii. Taxonomy (NCBI): domain Bacteria; kingdom Pseudomonadati; phylum Bacteroidota; class Bacteroidia; order Bacteroidales; family Prevotellaceae; genus Segatella; species Segatella bryantii. The sequence continues at coordinate 1,592,643 of NZ_CP091798.1, forward strand.
CTGAGTATCCAAATCTATTAGCAAAACTTTATTTCCCAATTTTGCAAGACCTTGACCTACACCAGCCACACAAGTAGTCTTACCTACTCCACCTTTATGATTTGCAAATGCTATGATTCTAGTTTGTACTTTTCTAGTCACTTTTACCGGCTTACCGTGATGCCGTTAGGGCTATATTCAATTACATCTACAAAGATACAAATAATATCTTATACATCTATAATATTATTCATCATTTTAAGATTAATTAGTAAATCATTTTACCATTTATATATTTAGCATTTCTATTTTTATCTATAGGTTATTCTTAGCTTAATCAAGTTATTATTTATCATGATATTGATATGTTATTTATAGATTAATAATATAATTATTCATAAATAAACAACAATAGTATCGCTTATATTTCATAAAATAACAGAATCACCAAATAAAATAACAAGCCGAGAAATACACATTATAGAATATAAGAATATAAAAGAATTACAGATAAGACCATAACAGATATTGGTCGAACCAAACTTTTTTCGTATTTTTGTATGCGAAATCAACACTTAAATAATAAATGAACAAAAAAGTATTCGTAGCTACACTGTTACTAGCTACAGCCGGAACCATTTCGGCACAAAACAAAGAGGGAGGAATCACATATCAAATGATTCAACAGATGGAGAAAAAACAAAACAGCAATGCTACTAACAAAGCACTTTTCAATGCCATTGCTTCTAACTCTATCGACAATTTAGCTAAAAATCACGCTAACGCAGGCACAGTAGACACTTATTTCAGTAATGAAACCCCAAAACAGAGCATCCACGATCAAAAGAGTTCTGGAAGATGTTGGATGTTTTCAGGTCTCAATGTATTGCGTTCTAACTTTGCATTAGCACAAGATCAAAAAATGACTGTTGAGTATTCACAGGCATACTTATTCTTTTATGATCAGTTAGAAAAAGCTAACCTGATGCTTCAGGGCACTATCGACTATGCGAAAAAGCCTATTGATGATAAAATGGTAAGATTTTTCTTCCAGAACCCTATCAGTGACGGAGGTACATTCTGCGGTGTAGCTGATTTGGCAGAAAAATATGGTTTAGTACCTATGAGTGTCATGCCAGAAACCTATTCTTCAGAAAACACCTCTCGCATGGCAAGAATTATATCATCCAAACTTCGTGAATTTGGACTTGAACTTCGCGATATGGTGGCAAAAGGTAAAAACAAAAAAGCTATTCAAAGCAGAAAAGCAGAGATGCTTGGCGAAGTATACCATATTTTAAGCCTTACATTGGGCGAGCCTGTTAAAGAATTCACATATACATTTACAGACAAAAACGGCAAAGCTATTGCTCCAGCCAAGAAATATACTCCAAAGTCATTCTATGAGTTTACTGTAGGTGGAAAGATTAACGATACATTCATCATGGTCATGAACGACCCTCGTAGACCTTATTATAAAACATACGAGGTAGAATACGATCGTCACACATACGATGGACACAACTGGAAATATCTAAATTTGCCTATGAAGGACATCAAAGAGATGGCTATTGCAAGTATCAAAGCTGGACGAAAGATGTATTCTTCCTACGATGTAGGCAAACAGCTTGACCGCAAACGCGGCTACTTAGATATCAACAATTATGACTACGGAACGCTGTTTGGTACTTCTTTTGGAATGAACAAAGCACAAAGAATCGAAACTTTTGATAGCGGTAGTACCCATGCCATGACACTTACAGCTGTAGACCTCGACGAGAATGGCAATCCTAAGAAATGGAAGGTTGAAAACAGTTGGGGAAGCGACAACGGATTTGGAGGTTGCTTCATCATGACCGATAAATGGTTTGATGAATATATGTTCAGACTAGTAGTCAACAAAAAGTTTGTTTCAGAAAAGCTTTTAAAGGACTATGAACAAAAACCAACTATGGTTACACCTGACGATCCTCTTTTCAGTGAAGACAACTAAAAAACTTCAGAAAACAGTATACCTATATAAGGCGTATCAAAGCACGTTGCTTTGATACGCTTTTTTTAGGCTACCCCCCCTCCATTTTACACTTTCCAAGTCCAAAGCGGACAGAATGTCAAATAATATATCCAAAAAACATAGCCTTCAAAAATCGTCATCTAGCTCAAAATCTTTAGCTTTTGATCAGCCTGTTTGGTCTTTTTTCCACCCCTCGATTTTTTCTCCCGCCAAAACCCCAGGTCCTAGGGGTCGAAACCTAAGACTTTGTTCGCTAAACTCTATGACCTTATCGCATCAACCCTAAGCTTTCGACCCCTAGGACCTGTGGTTTTGGCGCCCCTTTTTTAAACTTACGAAACGTTAAATGCGTAACACACTGATATTCAGGAATATACAAAAACGCCACATAATTTGCGTATTTGAGACCATTTAGCATACCGAATCCAAATACGCAAACCTCAAGATGCATAATGTCAAATAAATTCAAATTTATTAAAAATATACCATGTTTTTTACTTAGTCAATGACCAATCATACTGAATACATATATGTACATCACAACCATACAAAAGTATAATAAAGTATATTAAAATGTTAATTTATATTATATTAGGACATCCGAATGGCTAAATGGAATAAAAAAAGCGTATATTTGCAATATAAAGTCTATGAAAATAAGCAAAATATAAAAATTCAACTAATTAAATGACAAAAAAAATATATACAGCACCAAAAACAGAAATCGTAAGTGCTGAACTTGGCAACGCAGTACTGTTGGCAGCTTCAGTAAATACAACCGTGTCTAGTTTTAATGGCGACAATAATGAACCTCAGCAAGACATGCCTGTAATTGAAAACACTTCAGAAAATCAGAATAACGACAACAACTTTGGCAATAACAATGGTTGGGGAAGAGGCTGGTAACATATATACTTGCATATAGAGCACATTATATGTTCCTAACAACCGAAACCACTAAAAAACACATTTTTTTATACTGAACCCAAAAGAAAGAAGATAAGATACCTATTTTTGTTTATAGCTTTTCTCTACAAACACAATAAAGAGCAATAAACATGGTTATATAGAAAATAAGCATAACCGAAAGAATAAAGTTAGTATGAAAAAATATATTATTTGCGCCTTGATATTCCTTCTTGGCTCAACAACTCTATGGGCACAATCTGGTAGCATGACAGACAACCAGGTCATGCAATTTGTAGTAAAAGAACACACGAAAGGCACTTCTAATACCCAAATTGTAACGAAATTAATGCAAAATGGTGTAGATATCAATCAGATAAGGCGTGTACGAAAAAAATATCAACGCGAGCAAAAAGAATCTGGCCTTGGTAACATTAGTAACAATACAGAAAACACATCAGATAAATTAAGAGTAAACAACGGTAAGACTCGCGAAGACTATCAAAAACAAGTAGCTAAAACGAATAGTAGCAGTTCTTACCGTATAAACGATACGCATGAGATTTTATCCACACGTAAGCATTCTTTCGATGAAAACGATCAGGATTATCTTGACATGCAAAAAGAAATGTTTGAGATGATTCCAGACTCTACCGAGATGCTCCAACGCTTACTTGCCAAAGAGAAGGCAGAAAAGAAAAAAGTATTCGGCCGAGATATTTTCAATAACAATGAATTGACCTTTGAATCAAATATGAATATCGCTACCCCTCAAAACTATCGTTTAGGGCCAGGCGATGCTGTTATCATAGAAATCTATGGCGTTTCACAAAAGACTATTCAAGATACCGTTTCACCTGATGGAACAGTAACCATCGAAGGTTTCGGACCAGTCAACATTTCTGGTTTAACCGTAAGCCAAGCTAACAATCGATTAAGAAATACCTTAGGAAGCCGTTATCGCAATAGTAAAATTCGCCTTACCGTAGGTCAGACAAAAACCATTATGATCAACGTAATGGGTGAAGTGAAAGTTCCAGGAACCTATACCCTATCAGCATTTGCGACCGTATTTCATGCGCTTTATATGGCTGGAGGAACCAATGACCTTGGTACTCTCCGTAATATTAAGGTATATCGCCACAATAAATTAGTAAGTGTAGTCGACATTTATGACTACATCTTAAATGGCAAACTAACAGGAAACGTTCGACTTACAGATAACGATGTAATTGTAGTAGGTCCTTATGACTGCCTGGTTAACATTACCGGTAAAGTAAAACGACCAATGTTCTACGAGATGAAGAAGAACGAGAGTATTCAGAGCCTGCTCAAATACGCTGGAAGTTTCACAGGTGATGCCTACAAAAAGAGTGTTCGTGTTAATCGCAAGACCGGCAGAGAATATGCCGTTTTCAATGTCGAAGAATTTGACTTTAGCAGTTTCCGTATAGCTGATGGCGACTCTGTAAGCGTAGACTCTATACTACCTCGCTATGAGAATACCGTAGAGGTAAAAGGAGCCGTATTCCGCCCGGGCAAATACAATATAAGTCAGCAGATAAATAGCGTACGTAGCCTCATCGAACACGCAGAAGGAACAACAGAAGACGCATTCACAGATCATGCCGTCATGCATCGCATGAAGAGTGACAGAACACTTGAAGTCATATCTGTAGACGTTGCGGGCATTATGTCGGGCAAAACAGCCGATATACCACTCAAAGAAAATGATGTGCTCTTCATCCCTACACAAAGAGACAGAGCATCTGAACGCACGATCACTATACGAGGAGAAGTACAATATCCTGGTATCTATAAGTATGCCGATAACGAAACGATTGAAGACTTCGTACTCCAAGCCGGTGGATTGACAGACAAGGCGTCGACGGTAAAGGTAACCGTAAGTAGACGTGTGAACGATCCGAAAGCTATAGCTCCAGACAGTATTATCGGGCAAAGCTATCAGATGAGTCTGAAAGACGGTTTCGTCATCGATGGCACACCAGGATTCACCCTCATGCCATTCGATGAAGTATACATCCATGCCAACCCTGGTTATAGCGAGCAACAAAACGTAGAGATCAGTGGTGAGGTTTCGTTTGCCGGAACTTATGGACTAACCAAGCGCAATGCACGATTGACCGACCTACTTCATGCTGCCGGTGGTGCTACCAAACTAGCCTACATCAAGGGAGCCCGCTTGGAACGAAAGACGAACGAAGCAGAAAAGAAACGTATGCAAGCTGCATGGGAAATGGTACGAGAGCAACAGCAACAAGAGTTAATGGAGCTCGCAGCAAGCAGCAACAACGCCTCATCTGTATCACAGTTGGGACAACAGAATAACCAGACAATGCTTTCAAAATTCAACATACCAGAGTACTACAGTGTTGGTATCGAATTAGACAAAGCTATCGCCGACCCTAACAGTGATGCCAACATGGTATTACGTGAAGGAGACCGCTTATATGTACCTAAATATAATGCAACCGTCAAAGTAAACGGAGCAGTACTCTATCCGAACACAGTTGCCTATATGAAAGGTAAAAGTGCCAAATACTATATCAATGCAGCCGGTGGATTCTCACAGAAAGCCCGCAAGAGTAATGCTTACATCATCTATATGAATGGTATGGTAGCCAAGATCAGCCAGGGAGCCAAGGTTCAACCAGGCTGTGAGATTGTAGTACCAAGTAAACTAAAAAAGAAGGCCTCTATTGCCGAAATGGCAACCATGGGAACTAGTGTAGCAAGTATCGCTACGATGATAGCAACTATTGCTAATATGAGTAAATAAAGTACTTTACGAAAAAAAATAAAAATGGAAGAAAATAAAACAGCCGTACAAGTAGATTACAGAAAAGTCTTCTCTGAAATATGGAAACGCAAGAAAATCTATTTCATTGTCGTGCCAACAATTATAGTTCTTTCCTCTCTGTATATTATATGCATCCCACGAACCTATACTACCGACACAGAAATCATACCAGAAACTTCTAACGATGCTATGACAGGAGGATCAAGTACATTGAGTTCACTGGCATCGACCTTCGGATTCGATATGTCGGCTATGAAGTCAGAAGATGCTATTACCCCTTTGATGTATCCTGACTTAATGAATGATAATGGATTTATTATCCAAATGCTTAAAATTAAGGTAAGCAACAGTGAGAATACACTTCATACCGACTATTTTACTTATCTCTACAAACACCAAAAGGCTCCATGGTGGGAAAAAATGATAAACTCCATCAAGTATATGATGAGTAGCAAGAACAAAGAAGAAGCCAAAGATAACAATATCAAGGATCCATATCACATTTCAAGAAAGCAGAATAAACTGGTGGAAAAAGTGAGACAAAATGTGAGCATTAAAGTGGACAAAAAAACAGGTTCCATCACCATTGGAGTGACAGACCAAGATCCACTAATCTGTAAAACCGTTGCCGACTCGGTACGAGGTCAGCTTGAACGTTTCATTATTAATTACAGAACTAAAAAGGTACGCGAAGACTACGAATACTATAAGAAACTTACAGAAGAAGCTCACAAAGACTACCAAAAGCAAAGACAACTTTATGGTAGTTTTGCTGATGCAGATGAGGAAGTTATATTGGAAAGTTATCGACAAAAGCAGGAAGAACTGGAAAACGAAATGCAGCTGAAATATAATACCTATACTACTATGAGTCATCAAATGGAAGCCGCCCGAGCTAAGGTTCTAGCCAAGACTCCTGCGTTTACTTTAGTAAAAGGCGCAGCCGTACCAGTTAAACCAGATGGACCAAAACGCTTATTTTTTGTGCTTGTATGGACGATTCTAGCTTTTATAGGTACAAGCTTGTATGTATTAAGAAATATTCTTCTTCCACAAAATGAATAATATTACCCCAGAACAACTTTCAGAAGAAAAGAAAAACAAGAGAATTGTATCCAATACTATTCTCTTATTTCTTCGTATGTTGCTCATCACTATTATCAATCTTTATACAGTACGCCTAATTTTTAAAGGACTAGGTAAAGAAGATTACGGAATTTTCAATACAATAGCTGGAGTCGTCACCTTATCGAGCTTTATCTGTAGCGTACTTGCTTTAGCCTTGCAACGCTTTTATTCCATTGCATTAGGGAAAAAAAGCGAGCAAGCCATGAGGGAAATCTTCTCTACCGGTATTAAGATTGTACTTCACTTTTCAATCGCAGTTATTTTCCTCTTTGAAACCATTGGATTATGGTTTGTCTATACCCAACTCACCATTCCTATCGAACGCATGAGTAGCACTTTATGGGTATACCATTTTTCCCTTATATCCCTCATTTTGAGTTTCATCCAAATACCATATACAGCAGCCATCTTCTCACATGAAGATATGAACAAATATACCATCATCTCATCAATCGATTGCATGCTACGTTTCATCGCAGCTTTTTTGATTAGCCATGTAAACATAGACCATTTTGTATTTTATGGAATCACTCTGATGACAGTTTCTTTTATCATCTTCCTCTTCTATGCATTTATAGCTCGCAAAAGCTATCCAGAATGCCATTTTCAACAAGTAAATAATACCAAACTCTACCAACAGATTCTATCATTTGGTGGATGGACCACATTTGGTTCTTTGGCCAATACAAGTATGGTACAAGGCAACACTATTTTGATTAACATATTTTTTGGTCCTATAGTGAATGTAGCTTTTGGGGTGGCTGTACAAATTAATAATGCTTTCAACGCCCTCTGCAACAGCATGATATTACCCTTCCGTCCAGCAATGATCAAGGCTTATGCCGAAGAAAACTACATCTATCTCAATCGACTATTTACTGTTAGTAACAAATTTATCTTTTACACGTTAATGGCTATCGCCATACCACTTATTTCAGAGATGGACTTCATTCTCAACTTGTGGCTAGGATCAGCTGACCAAAACATGATTCGTTTTAGCCAACTCATGATAATTTATGTTGTATTGATTGCCATGCACAATCCCATAACCATCATCATGCATGCATCAGGACACATTAAAGAATACCACCTTCCTGTGGAAGTGTTTACAATTATATGCCTGCCAATAACCTGGATACTATATAAACTTCATCTGCCAAGTTATAGCGTATTTATAAGCATGTTGTTTTTTTCATTTTGTGCCCATGGTGTTCGTCTAGCTTGCCTAAAACACTTTTATTGCCAATTCAGCATTAGCCAGTATTTACAATCGATCTTAGCACCGGGAATCTTTATCACACTTGTTGCCTCTGGAGTAGCTTACGAATTACATACCCAACTGGAAAGTTTCATCGCATTTATCGCTGAATTCATCTGTATCCCCATATGTGTGTTTGTATTCGTGTACCATATGGGACTGAGCCTTAATGAAAAAAAAGTATTAAAGACCTTTGTAAGAAAAATCATAAAACATAAGAAATGAGTCAAAACATAACAGACAACTTTTTAGCAGGAGGCTTCCTCGCAATGTGGGTAATAACCTTCATATTTTATCACTACAAGCGACGTGTAATAGATGCCGGTACTGCAATTATGAGTCTATATATCATCTATGCTTTTTTTTCACTGATGTCTATCAATGATGAAGTGTTTGCCATAGCCTATGAACCACTTCGCTTTTTTCCTTATCTTTATCTGTTTATCATGATGCTGATAGCTATGGCCCCCGTGACCTACAATCATCTGATCTATACAACCCAACTAGAAGATACTAACTCACGTATACTGACACTGATAGGCTGGATTGTGGCGCTGAGTGCAATTCTGATGCTGCCAAAACTCATGTCAAATTCTTCTGGGGGCATTCTAGCCATACTATCAGACAGTACATCCGGCAAGGAAGCATATATGGAACAGGTTGAAGAAGCACAAAATGCCGGTTCAGGAATCAACAACATTTTTGCCATTATCTACAATGCATTTTCCGACTTTCCTGCATTCCTATTTTTCTACATTCTGTGTAAAGAAAAGAAAAATAAGCCGTTGCTCATTGCTTTAGGTATCACCATGCTCATAGGCATTTATGTACCAATCTCAAAAGGACAACGAGGAGGTACAGTTACCGGAATGCTGACCATTATTGGAGGCTTCATGCTCTTTTATCGGTATCTGTCAGTTAAAATAAAAAAAATTATCCATATAATGGGAGCCATTCTCATCCTCGTCATTACCATACCTATTGCTGCCATAACAATAAGTCGATTTGGACAAGAACAAGGTGGCGTGACAAGCTTCATCTACTGGTATGTAGGACAAGGAACACTATACTTCAATAATTACGGTCTGGATGCTGGTGGAACAAGAAATGGAGACCGCACAATGAATATGGTAAAACGAATTGTAGATTCAAGTACACCCAAAAACTATGACGAAAGAAGAGACAAATACCACAACTTGGAAATTGATGACTACTACTTCACTACCTTTGTCGGAGATTTTACCATCGACTTTGGTCCTGTGGCATCAGTATTTATTTTTATTATCTTCAATAGTATTGTCATATATCTCATTCGAGTCAAGGAAGGCAAGCTCAAATTACATCAACTTATGCCTCTATATCTTACCATCTGCATACAACTACAAGGCGGAATGACACTATATTCATATGCAGACCTAGGTATGTTACGCATTTTGACGTTGAGTGGTGTCTATACCTATCTCAGATACCATGAGAAGCTGATAGAACACTTTCCAAAATATAAAGAGAGGTAACAATAATATGGCTTATTTCCTGTGCAATCTGCAAAAATTAAAAATAAGAGATTATGTGGTAAATAGTACCAATATGTAGTACAGAAATCCTATTTTTGATTATATAAGTTCCCTCAATCAGAAAAAATATTCTCACAAACAGATTAAAAATCGTATTTTTGTAACAATATGAAACAATTTATTTACAGAATTCTCTATGCAATAGGAAAGGCTCTATCCCTTCTTCACATAGAAGTTATATATCAAGTATATATATCAAGCAGAAACAGAATCTATACTGGATATCTAAAAAATAGATTTCAAGAATTCGGAGATTCCGTCATCATGTGGAAGCCATACCACTTAAAAGGACTAAACCATATCAGTATCGGAGATCACACCTTGATAGAACCCGACCTTCAACTCACAGCGTGGTCTATTCAAGGCAACCAACCCTGTATAGACATCGGAAATCATTGTATGATTCGAAGAGGAGCACATATCACTTGTACCAATCACATTTCCATTGGAAATGGTGTATTAACAGGTACAAATGTGTTCATTACAGATAATTCTCATGGAGACACCACTCAAAAATCCCTATACATAATACCAGACAAACGACCGATTGTGAGCAAAGGGCCTGTGATCATTGGCAATAATGTGTGGCTTGGCAATAATGTTTGCATACTACCAGGAGTGACAATTGGAGAAGGTGTTATCGTAGGAGCAAACAGCGTAGTAACCCATAGTATTCCTGCATATACAGTTGTAGCAGGAACACCCGCAAAAATCATTGCACAAAAGAATAATAAAAGTTTAAAAAACTCGTTTAAAATAAGTCAAACAAAAAATAATGAAAGCAAGAATAATAGCAAACTACCTTCCCCAATTTCATCCAATACCTGAAAATGACAAATATTGGGGAGCAGGATTCACCGAATGGAATAATGTGGTAAAAGCTAAGCCATTCTTTAAAGGCCATTACCAGCCAAAATTACCACTAGACCTAGGCTTTTATGATTTAAGACTTCCTGAAATTAGAGAACAACAAGCCAAACTGGCCCGAGAAGCAGGTATTGAAGGCTTTTGTTATTGGCACTATTGGATGGGAAATGGCAAGCAATTACTACATCGCCCATTCCAAGAAGTTGTAGATTCAGGTAAGCCCGATTTTCCATTTTGTGTTTGTTGGGCTAACCATAATTGGTCTACCCGATCGTGGAAAAATGGAAAAGGGAAAAATATCATGATAGCTGAGCAACTTTATCCTGGTGTAGAAGATTACATTCAGCACTTTTATAGTTTGCTTCCAGCTTTCAAAGATCATCGATATATCACCATCGACGGTAAACCACTCTTTGTTATATATGATCCTTATCATTTCCCTGATGTAAAAAAATTCATACAAACTTGGAGAGAACTAGCCCAAAAAGAAGATCTTCCAGGGATTTTCTTTGTTGCTATGGGTAACAATACCACCACTATCAAGCGCAATGAAAATGGAACTCTGAAAAGAGTTTTACCAAACCTAGAATCCAGCAAAGAAGTATACAATGACTTTTTGGCCCTTGGTTTTGATGGCATTAACTCTTGGGGTAAATCACGCGCAGAAATGATAGCTGAAGGAAAATGGAAACGCATCTTCAACCTTTACATCCATAAACATCTCAGTTTCCTGCCAACCATGCAATTTGATTATCCTAATGTGGTAAAATACTTCTTTGCACCAGAAGATAACTGGGAAAACGTGTTTCCTACCATTATGCCACAATGGGATAGAACCGCTCGAGTAGGCAAACATGAAGGTGTATATGTGAATGCTACACCCAAAACGTTCCAAAAGCACATAGAAAATGCGATTCGTGTAATTCAGAATAAAGAAGATGAGCACAAAATACTTTTCCTAAGATCATGGAATGAATGGGGTGAAGGTAACTATGTAGAACCGGATGAAAAATATGGTCATGGGTGGCTTCAAGCCATTGCTAATGCTATCAATTTATGAGTAATAATCATTACATTTGTTTTATCACAAATATAGGAGCACATTATAGACTTCCTATTTTTTCACATATTGAAAAGAATTTTGATTGTTCTTACTATTTAGGAGATAAGATAAAATCCCCTCTTAAGACATTCGAATACAAGGAATTAGATGGCTACCGTGGAACTCTCCACAACATTTTTTGGGGACCATTTTATTGGCAAAAAGGCTCGATTCGTCTTATTAATAAGAACTATCAATATTATATCCTTGATGGTGAACCTTTCTGCCTATCTTCTTGGTGTATACTCCTATTGGCCAAACTAAAAGGTAAAAAAACTATATGCTGGTCTCATGGATGGTATGGACGAGAAACAGGTATAAAAAAAGTCATCAAAAAAACATTTTTTTCACTCTTCAGCAAATTAATGCTCTATAACGAATATTCTATTAACCTTATGGAAGGACTTGGATTTGACAGAAAAAAAATGTTTTGTATAGCCAATTCACTGGATTCGGACAAGGAATTATTCGTCAGAAAGAACTTACATTCTACCGACATTTATGCATTCCATTTCAAAAATACAAATCCCACAATTATCTATTGTGGACGTATTCAGAAACGAAAAAAATTAGAGATGCTAGTCGATTGCGTAAAAGTCCTCAATTTGGACAACATCAAAACTAATTTAGTAATTGTCGGCAAAGATATAGATGGCGTAAATTTACAGGATTATGCAAAAAAACAAGGTGTAGAAAACCAACTTTGGATGTATGGCCCTTGCTATGACGACAGAAAAATAGGTGAGCTCTTTTATAATGCCACTGTATGTGTATCTCCTGGAAACATAGGACTTACGGCCATTCACGCCCTCTCCTTTGGATGTCCTGCCATTACCCATGGTAATTTTCCACATCAAATGCCTGAATTTGAAGCCATACGACCTGGTCTTACAGGTGATTTTTTTGAACAAAATCAATTGGACGATCTGGTAAGAAAAGTTAAAAAATGGATTCAACAAACACCATCAGAACGAGAAATAACTAGAAAAAAAGCATTTGAAGAAATAGACAACAAATGGAATATACACCATCAAATTGATGTTTTAAAGCAAGTGATTTATGGATGAAACAAAAACATTACATTTTAAAATACGCTCCTTTTTTAGAAGTCAAATTTTAAACATATTAGGATCTTATGCGATTCCCGCACCTGGAATTCATATTTTGAATGGACATCGCATACAGCAAGAAGCACAACCTAAAACATTCGAACATTTACTGAAAGAATTATCACAAATAGTAGACTTCATAAAAATTGAAGATGCTGTAAAAATGATAGAGAACCATGAAAGGCCAACAAGACCTAAAGTCGCCTTTACATTTGATGACGGCTTTATGGAAGGGTATAATGTTTTTGCACCAACCCTAGAAAAATATGGTATCAATGCACTTTTCTTTGTTAATCCTAACTATGTAGAAGGCGATGATACCTACATTGCAAATTTTAATGAGAACACCGTTCTAACTTCACACAAACGTCCGATGCGATGGTCTCACCTACAGGAATTAGCACAAAGGGGGCATATCATTGGTGCTCATACCATGGATCATTTCATGATAAATTCGGATGATGTCAATGTGCTGGAATATCAGATAAAAACATGCAAAAACAGCATCGAATCACATATTGGAAAACCATGTGACTTTTTTGCATTCCCATATGGTCGTCTGTCCCAGGCCAACGAACTTTCAATTACCATTGCATCCGAAACATACAAACATATTTTCTCACAATCTGATTATAAACACTATTTTTCTTTTGACGGAAAAGTTATTAACCGACGACATTTTGAGCCATTTTGGCCTATACAACACGTAAAATATTTTTTAAGTTGTCATAAATCCTACTAAATAATAATGATAAAAATTCTACAAATAAATATAACAGCCAATTGGGGATCTCATGGAAGAATTGCTGAAGGTATAGGCCTACAGATTCAAGAGAAAGGTTGGCAAAGCTATATTGCCTATGGTCGATGGATGAACCCAAGCCAATCAAAGCTATACCGCATAGGAAGCGATTGGGATGAACGATTACATGGTGTCATATCAAGAATTTTTGATAATCAAGGTCTTCTTTCCAAACACCCAACAAAACAACTTATTGCATATATCCAAAAAGTAAAGCCAGACTTGATTCATCTTCACAACATTCATGGCTACTATATAAATTATCCAATACTGTTCGAGTTTCTTAAGCAGTACAATCGACCCGTAGTATGGACTTTACATGATTGTTGGACATTTACAGGACATTGTGCTCACTATATGTTTGTCGATTGTAAAAAATGGCAGACCCATTGCAAAGAATGTCCTCTTAAATCCAACTATCCTAAAAGTATTCTAATGGACCGATCATATCAAAATTTCGAAAATAAACGTAAATATTTTCTATCCGTACCAAACCTCACCTTAGTTACAGTCAGTAAATGGTTAGAAAATGATACAAAAAAGTCATTCTTCAAAAATCAATCTATCGTAAACATATACAACGGTATTGATTTACATAAATTTATTCCTCAAAAGAACGAGCAGAACATACGAGCGAAATATAATATTCCAACATCAAAGATAATTATATTAGGTGTTGCCTCCAACTGGTATCGTAAGGGGCTGGATGACTTTATTCAGCTTAGGCAACTTCTAGATGATAGTTACACTATCATCTTAGTTGGTCTCAAAGATAAAGAACTTAAACAATTATCTTCAGGCATAATCGGTATTAAACGAACAGAAAACCAAGAAGAGTTATCACAGCTTTACTCTGCAGCAAACGTCTATGTGAACTTGACCAGGGAAGACAATTTTCCAACAACAAATTTGGAAGCCATGGCATGTGGAACTCCAGTAATAACTTATAACACAGGCGGAAGTCAGGAAGCCATAACTCCAGAAACAGGAATAGTCTGCACAAAAGGAAATATCGAAGAAGTAAAGCAAAGCATCATCAACATCTCTCAAAAAAAACGCCTAATTTTTCGACAAAAATGCAGAAAGCGTGCAGAAGACTATTTTGACCAAGATAAGCGCTTCCGCGACTACATTGAATTGTATGAAAAGTTGATAAAAAAATAAAAATCAGCAAACAAAAGAATATATTTTTTGCACTTTTAGAAAAATCAAAAATACAATCAGAACCATTTGATCTCAAATATTTTATATAAAAATTTTAAGCTGATCATAAATGAGTTTGTATACATATTATTTTCACGACAAGCACGTACATCTTCTTTAACTAGAGTTATTCGGCTATTAATATCCTTGGTGCTAGCACCGCCTGTTCTCATCGTCACAAAATCCATAGGGATATAAGTGCTCTTTATTTTATAGCAATGAAAAAGACGAACCATCATTTCATAATCAGAACCTATTTTATAATCCAACTTATATCCCCCAACCTTGTCATATATCTCTTTTTTAAGATAAAAAGAAGGATGAGCAGGCATAAAACCAAAACGCAACCAACGAGGATGAAATCTACGAGAAGAATAATAACGCACACACTTCTCTAAACAGTTACTGTTAACAAAATGGATATCACCATAAACAGCATCTATATCCGAATTATCAAAATAGCGAACCAATTGATTTACCACATTAGGACTAGTATAGAAATCGTCAGAATTCAATATTCCAACAACATCGCCCGTTGCCAAACGAATACCTTTATTCATAGCATCATAAATGCCTTTGTCACTTTCTGATATCCATTTAAGTCGACCTTCAAAATCGGATTCATATTGACGAACAATATCTAAAGTACTATCTTTAGAACCACCATCAATAATAATATACTCAATATCACGATAAGTTTGAGCCAATACAGACTGAATCGTATCAGTTAATGTATTCGCACTATTATATGTAACTGTTATGATCGATACTTTCATATAATACACCAAGTACTAAAATCAATAAGTTAGTAATTGCTAACTTTTACTGCACAAAAGTAATTATACTTTTATCTTTAAAACAGATTTTTTTATTTTTTATTATACGCAAGACAATAAATAATCGCTTCTATAGTTTATAATATATATTAATTTAAACGCATGACCTTATACATCACATTAATAATAGGAGCTTTTCTACTAAGCGCCATATGCGGATTCATCGCAATACCTGAAATACTAAACTATTGTAAAGACAAAAACTTATACGATATACCAGATTCTCGCAAGGTACACAAGAACTTAGTACCTCGCTTGGGAGGCATTTCCTTTATGCCTAGTATGCTTTTATCATTCATTATTGCTCTGTTTGTTTTTAACAGTCAGTTTGGAAAAGGAACGATTCAGATTAGTCTTTGGTCGATTTACTTTTTTATCGGTCTACTTTTGATTTATTCTGTAGGTATCGTGGACGATCTCATAGGATTGAGTGCAAATATCAAATTCGTCGTGCAAATCATTTCGGCAAGCCTACTACCACTGGCTGGCCTATATATCAATAATATGTATGGTCTCTTTGGTATCCATGAGATTTCCTATTGGGTGGGGGTGCCTCTAACCATCTTTATCATTGTTTTCATCTGTAATTCCATGAACCTTATTGATGGTATCGATGGATTATGTGCTGGTCTTTCAGAAATTGCTTTGGGCGGATTCTTGCTAACCTTCATGGAAGAAGGACTCGTTGTATATTGTATTCTGATAGCTGGTCTTATGGGGGTATTAGTTCCTTACTTGTACTTTAATTTGTTTGGCAAAAGCAAAAACAATCGGAAAATTTTTATGGGGGATAGTGGCAGTTTAACTTTAGGGTTTATCCTAAGTTTCCTCTTTGTTAAACTCTCTATGGACAATCGATTGGTAATGGCCTTTGACCCAACACGCATGAATATAGCCGTTTCCCTATTGTTGATACCTACTTTTGACGTCGCTCGTATTATTATATACCGACTTCGCTATCATCGGCCAATCTTTGATGCTGATAAGAACCATATTCATCACAGATTAATGAATCTCGGATTGACGATGCACCAGACTCTCATCACTATTCTTGGCCTTGCCTTAGCTTTTATCGCTATTAACATGCTTCTATTCCCTATTATCGGGTTTACATACGTCTTTTTAACAGATATTGCTCTTTATACGGGGCTACATTTGATCATTGGAACTGTTTATCAGCATAAATTGAAGGAGGAATGCGCTATATGAAACGTGCTATAGATTGCATTTTGGCCATAATATGCCTCGTATTATTTTCACCCCTACTTGCTGTTATTGCTCTTGCCATTCGTATGGAGGACGGGCTTCCCGTAATCTATAGCCAAGAAAGAATTGGTTTACATGGTGAACCTTTCATGATTTATAAATTTAGAAGTATGCGAATGGATGCAGAAGAACATGGAGAACCTCAATTACTGGATATCGAAGGCGATCCACGCCTAACTCATGTGGGCAAATTCCTAAGAAATCACCATTTGGATGAACTTCCTCAACTGTGGAATGTCATAAAAGGCGACATGGCTTTTATCGGACCTAGACCGGAACGAAAATACTATATTAATCAAATCTTAGAAAGAGATGCCCGATATACTCAATTGTACAAGATACGACCAGGAGTAACTTCTTATGCTACTTTGTATAATGGATATACAGATACCATAGAGAAAATGCTTAGAAGACTGGAGCTAGATTTGTACTATTTGGAACATCACTGCTGGTGGTTCGATTGCAAGATATTGCTCAAGACCTTTACCAATATCATTAGTGGAAAAAAATTCTAGCGATAACTAGAAATTAGTAAAATATAGTTTCAATTCTTTTGAGCGTAATATCATTTTAGAACCACTTAGAGCCTCTACTGCAAAGTTCTCTTCTAAATTCTGAATACCATAAGGGCGTAGTATCTCAGGATCATCAACAGGTATATCACCTCCATCCTCCTTATCCTGGTGCCAATGATTGATATAAGGTGAAGAGAGTTTCAAACTATCGCCGGTATATGTAAATCGAAAATAAAATCTGAAATCACTTCCTTGAAGCGCAATGAGCTTATGCTCCACGCCCCAAAACAGTTTTTGGTCGCTTAAATCGTGATGCCCACCTGTGGCAAGAGTATCTATTGCTTCTAAATGCCAAAAACCATCTAAATCACCATTATCACTTGTTTCTAACGTGCATGAGGAGCAGATGACTGCACTCATCATTAGAAATAAAATTCCTGTCAAATTATATTTTATACGTTTCACGATTACTGACGCTTTTTAAAATGTAAAACTCCTGTTTTAGATATCGTTAACTGAAAACCTGTATTTTCACCTAAAATACTGCCAAAATCCATACCATAGGCTCCCTTGAGATGCCAATTATGATTGAAATGATAGGTAGCTTCAAGCATAGTGCTCACATTATGACGTTTACGGGTATATGGGTCACTATAAGTACCAAAACCTTCTTGAAATGTTGCTAATAAGCGATAATCTAATCGCTCACTTGGCTTACCATTGATTCCCAAATGTAAAGCCCAAAAACGATTGTTCTCTACACGAATACTCCCGTCTGTATTATAAAGTGGTGATCGATACAAAGGATTGCCCATCACTTGCCCCCAATGTTGCCATCCGGAATAGAAACTGTGATTGTAATAATCGTCTTGACCTGCTAAATGATCTGCTATGTTATAGGTTCGATCATGATTATATGGTCCACTCTGATATTTGGTATAAATATATTCGAAAACAAGTCCTCGAAGCCAAGTTCCAAATTTAAATTGAAGTTCGGTACCCAGCATCATATCTTTGAGCTTATAAAGATAGAAGCGTGAATGCTGCTTTTCCATATAGTCTGGACCATCACCATATCCATCATAATCAAGAAGAAACATCTGGGAATGATCTTCAAAAAAATGATCGGCATATAAAGACCACATCCAAGAATCAGAATCGTACATCAAACGAGCTACCCAACTGCCTAGCTGATTACCTTCTACATTACCATACTCTCCATCTGCGGCATCCTGCCCCCCAGGCACAAAAGCATGCCAAAAATCTCTTAACCCATGAGGAGCTGTTACAGGTGCTGAACTGTACGAATTATTAGCATTATAACAATTTCCACCAAACTGGGCAGCCATTTCTAATCCTATTTCAAATGACCAAGGACAAAAACGCTCAGGACTGCCTATTTTCAAATAACCTGCTTTACTATGATAATAGGCTCCTGTAGCATAATGATAAGAACTTGTAGAAAATTCTTGCTGCCAATTGCTATCCGTGAATTTACCATAAGCGATATGTCCCTTGATATGAAGCCATCGGCCTAAAGCTGGAATTGTCCAATACTCTGGCAGGGCTAACCTTACTTGTGGCACTGGGCGAGCATTAATACCTAATGTCTGCGATCCACTGCTCAGACTATTATTCTTCAACTCCATAGGATACTCTTTGGCACCAACTGTAAGTGTACCATGAAGCCAGCGAGCCTCAACATAAGCTTGCTGAAGAACAAATTTACTGGTATAATGTATGGGTACTGCCACATCGACCCCATATCCTATACCCCATCGGCGAGCAGAATCAGTTTGAAGTGGTCGAGTAAGGCTTCCACGTAAATAGCCATTATATTTATCTAATGAGCTTAGTCCATATTTATTAGCATTTAGCCATAATGGTGTTTCGTGATTTGAAAAGGAGCTCTGCATCTCGAGCTTATAAGTAATGTTCTGATTTAACTGCAATGCTTCTCTATCAGTCTCCTCCTGCCAAGCATATTGAGCATATAACGGAAACGGGCTACTAATACTTGCAATAAGGATAGCGTATCCTATTTTCATTTTTAACTTTTTTACAACAACCAATTTTATAATATATAACGTTATTGTCTCGTTATTATTTTAAAGACATAGGGATTTTCCCTTATCGATTTAGGGATATTCCCCCCATAATACTAAACAGACTTCATATCTTTGCATCAGGATAAAATAATAGAAACAATTAAATCTCACGAATATGAAAAAGATGATTATAGCCTTGATAGCACTGTTGACCATAACAGTTTCTGCTAGCGCCATGAGTTACAATCAGGCACGTGACGAAGCATTATTCTTAACTGATAAGATGGCATATGAACTTAATCTGACTGATGAGCAGTACGAAGCTGCCTATGAAATCAATCTGGATTATCTGATGAGCATCGATAGCTACGACAATCTTTTTGGTGTATATTGGAATCAGCGAAATTTAGATTTGCAATATGTATTACTCGACTGGCAGTATCGCGCTTTCCTCAATTGCCTATACTTCTATCGCCCTATTTATTGGGATGGCGGTTATTGGCACTTCAGAATTTACGCACGATATCCACATCGTAACTACTTCTACTTTGGTCGTCCAAGAGTCTATGTCGTTTATCGAGGTGGACACAGTTGGCGACATAATGGAGGACGTTCTTGGTATGCTAACCGTACCTGGAGACATCACGACAGAGTCACCCATGTTGGCATGAGGGATGGATGGAATAATGGTAAATACGGACGTGGACAACACTTTGACACACGTGACCATATCAGTACGAATCGTAATAATAGAAGTAATGCAAACCGTTCGTTCGGAGGATTAACGAACAATAATAATCGGAGTAATCCGTCTTTAGATAACAGAAATGGACGATTTGGCAATCGTGAAAGTAGCACAAGGTCTACTGTTACTAGAGGTATCGAGCGCAATACTAACCGTAATTATGGAAACTTTAGTAACCGCTCTAATGAAAATCGTTCTAATGCAAATCGCTCCTTTGGCGGTTCTACGGTAAGAAGTGGTTCATTCGGAGGAAGTAGAGTTAACAGCAATATCGGTAGTAGTCGCTCTTCTAGCGAAAGTTCAAGCAAGGGTCACACTGAGAGATCAAGCTTGGGCGGCGGACACAGATAAGATATAAGGTTAAAAAGACTAAATAGGATAATTGAAGAAGACATCTTGCAGATTAAATTCAGCAAGGTGTCTTCTTGATTAATATCCCAATGCTATAAAATGAGAATACGTACTTCTGCATTGGTCATCGGTTTAATTTCATTCATCGGCTTTTTGTAGTAGACGCTTTGAATAGCTTTGTTGATAATGCCATGGCCTACAGCTAACACGACTTTATCAGGATAAGTTGTTTTAATATAGGTCAGAAAATTGGTAGCTCGAGATTTCAGACGGGGTATACTTTCTATATCCTCTGGCCATTCCTCTGGTTTGACATTTTGCAAATTAGGAATGTACTTACCCGTGAAACTTCCCCAATCTCGTTCACGCAATAGTGGTATCTGCTCTACCTGAGCATGGTGAGGAGCTGCTATGATTTCACACGTTTGCACAGAGCGATGTAAGTCACTAGAGACAAATACGTCGATTTCCTTGTCTGCCATCTGATGGCTCACAGATTCAGCCTGAGCTATTCCATTTTCATTAAGTTCGCCTGGGGTTTGCCCTTGCATAACATGGTTGGCATTGTCATAAGTCTCACCATGCCTTACTAGATATAATGTTGTCATAATTCGTTTAATATCTTAAATAATTTATTATCTTTGCAGAAAAATATATTTTCTATGAAAGCATTACAAAGTTCATATTTTCGAAGTATTTGTGCTATTATCGTGGGTATTCTGCTTATTCAATATCGCCAAGAAATGATGCACTGGCTCATGATAGCTATCGGTATTATCTTCCTCATCTCCGGTTTGATTTCGGTCGTTTCTTATTACAGCGCTATCAAACACCAAGATGAAGATATACAGGTATTCGACAGCAATGGCAATTTGATCATCAACAGAAAACCTACCTTTCCTATAGTAGGCATCGGCAGTCTCGTATTAGGTGGTATTCTCACGGTTATGCCTAGTACATTTATTATCGGACTGATGTACATTCTAGCATCTATTCTCATCTTAGGTGCCATTAACATGTTTGCCAACCTTGCTTCTGCCAATAAGTTCGCTCAAATCGGTCTTTTCTGGTGGATTATACCTAGCATCATTCTTCTAATAGGTATCTTTATTATGGTTAATCCGCTGGAATCTGCAGAGACTCCATTGGTAATCATCGGATGGAGTATGCTGCTTTATGGGGTTATCGAATGTATCAACGCCATCAAAATACATCAGATAAAGAGAACTTTTGCAAATCAGCATGCAACACCAACCACGACATCTTCTGCTGAAGATACTCATACAAATTCTAACCGTGAGCAGAAGACCAACGAAGAACTATCAGAAAAAGATTTCGAGTAGATATAGAATTAGCGTTATACCAACTCACCATTACAAAGAGCGCCCTCTTGTGTTGAGGGCGCTCTTCTTTTTTATATTGCAGGAACCAGTCCTTCGATATATTTACATAGTATACCTATACCTTTAATATTCTCACCTCCCTGAGGGATTATCAAATCGGCATAGCGCTTGGTTGGCTCAATAAACTGCTCATGCATCGGTTTGAGCACCTGTAAATAGCGTTCTACAACCATACTAACAGTGCGGCCACGATCTATTGTATCTCGCTGAATATTACGAATAAGGCGTTCATCAGGATCGCAATCTACAAATATCTTGAGATCCATGATTTCACGTAATTTCTTATTCAAGAGAGTCATAATACCTTCTATAATAATAACTGGCTTTGGCTCTACATGGATAGTTTCAGGAAGACGATTACACTGCAAATATGAATATGTAGGCTGCTCTATCGCATGTCCAAGACGGAGTTCATTGATTTGCTTGGTCAATAACTTCCAGTCGAAGGCATCTGGATGATCAAAATTAATAGCGTGACGCTCTTCTTCTGTCATATGTGTCGTATCATTGTAATACGAATCAAGTGGAACTACTGCTACATAATGTGGAGGCAAAGCCTCTACTATCTTTTTCACGACAGTAGTCTTGCCACTACCAGTTCCACCTGCAATTCCAATAATAGTTACATTATCTTCCATTCTCTATTTATTGATTATTTTTTTTGTTACTTCAGCAGATCATCAAACATACGCTGATAATATTCTGCCTTTTTCTCGGTTGCCATCGGATAAGCCCTACTACTGCTTGGCATGCGATACAAACGCAGAGACCTACCTTCAAACTGAAATTCAACATAACTGCCCATTTTCATTTTCTTGGCAGCTGTTATACCATAATGTTCTGTAAATATTTGGGTTGCCAGCTGACCTGCTGTCAATACACCTCTACAATCGGGTAAAGCACGAAGCATGCTGTCTAAATCAGCTGGCTCAACAATTTCCAAATCTTTATCGGATGCGGTTCCTTTAGTACGACGAATACGAAGAGCTGTATCAAAAATGGCAACTCGCTTCTCTTCAAGGAACGTTTTTATTTTTTCGAGCGCAAAACGCTTTTCACCTGGAACGATAAAATACTGTTTGTCGTCAAAAAAACAAATGCCGAAGATTCGCCACATATCATTCATGAAGTTGGGATAATACCAATCCATACACCACCGCTTGGGTGAAGGAGGGAAAGTACCCAACATCAATAACCGAGCATTCTTAGGTAGCCACGGTTCAAAGGGATGGGTCTCTATCGGCATTTCTGTAGGCATTACTTCTTCTCCTTCAAAAGATAGACTACTGTTGGGAGGTGATCGCTATAACCATTAAGCCAAACACCACCTGCTGTAGTACGCTTTGGCGAACCTTTATACTTTCCTTCTGTCTGGAACATATAATCACGACGGAAAATCTGATTCTTCCAATACTTTAGTGTAGAATAATCCTTGCTACCGTTCTGATTGATCAAAGTTGGACTCAGAATAATCTGATCGAAAAGGTTCCAGGCACCTTGATAACTTAATGTACCAGTGCCAGACTGATGTACATTATACCAAGGATTGAACATCTCGTCAGCCTTTACCTTATTAATATTTTCCTTAGCAGCCAACTCTTTATACATGCTCGCATCTTCAGGATCATCATTCATATCGCCCATCACGATAACCTTGCAGGTAGGATCTTCACGAAGCAAAGAGTCTTTAACAACTTTTATCTGGCGTGCACCACTCTCACGATAGAAACTGGCACTGAAACGACTTGGTAAATGACATACAATAATCGTAACATGCTCATTCGCCAAAGTTCCACTTACAGTAAGGAAGCCACGGGTGTAAAAGGCACTGTCTTTTTTTAATTCCTGAACATAAGGAACTAATTTTACATTTCTTACTTGAAATAACTGAGGATTATACAATAAGGCACAATCGATACCTCGACGATCTGGTCCCTCAATATGCACAAAGTTGAAACCGCGCTTTGCCAAAGCTGGCTGAGCTACTAAATCTTTAAGCACATTATCGTTTTCTACTTCAGCAAGACCAATCGCAGCACACCCTACAGGAATTACATCTGTTCCCATTTCAGAAAGTACCTGAGCCATATTCTTCAATTTATTCGAATATTTAAGACCATTCCAGCCCTTGTCAGGTAAATACTCATAGTCATTCTTGCCTTCATCATGACAAGTATCAAACAAGTTTTCTTGATTATAGAAACCGATAGCATAACCTACAAACGATTTCTGAGCAGATACAGTGAGGCAAGCCATAAACCAAGCTGCCAACAAAAGAATATTCTTTTTCATTAATGCTAAAAATGTTTATCCAAAATTTTAACCTTACTAACTTCCTTAACTTACATATGATGAAAGTATTCTGCAAATATCGTGATTTAATTTGATATAAAAGCCAAAACAACTGAAAAATTTAACTAAAAACACTTCCTTTTTTAAAATATATTTCGTTACTTTGCACAGTAAAGTATAATTTTTATTAAATTTAGAATATGCAAAACAAGGTAAAGATTGCTGTGATGGCTCTCTGCTACACTCCTGTTGCGCTTGCTCAAAACACTAATAATACTGAGCAAAAGCAAGCCCAGAGTCTAGATGAGCAGGCATTCACTTTCACCGAAGCACAATTGGGAGAGGACGAGAATATGTCACAAAACGTGACCATTCTAAATTCCAGCACTAATTTATTCGCATCTCAGGCTGGTTATTTGTTTTCTCCTATGCGTTATCGCTATCGTGCTTTAAACCAGAAGTACAATCAGGTTTATGCGAACGGTGCTCCATTAAACGACATGGAATCAGGACAATTCAGATTCTCTAATGTGGGTGGTTTAAATCGCTTCACTCGCAATGTAGAATTTGCTCTTCCATTTGAAAGCAACAATTTTGGTCTTAACAGTCTAGCTGGAAGTAATAATTATGACTTCCGTGCTGGTTCTATGCAAGAAGGTCACTTTGTTTCGATTGCTGCTGCTAATCGCAACTATACGGCGCGTGGCATGTATACTTATGCTTCTGGTTTCAACCCTAGAGGTTGGGCTTTTGCCGGAGGTGTAACCTATCGCTGGGCTAAACAGGGCTATGTCGAGGGTACGTTCTACAACTCACTTTCTTATTTCTTTGGAGTTCAGAAAATGTGGAAGAATGGTCATAGCCTTTCTTTCTCTACTTGGGGTAATCCTACCGAGCGCGCTTCACAGGGTGCTTCTACTGACGAAATGTATTGGCTCGCTAATGACAATCAGTACAACCCTTACTGGGGCTATCAGAACGGACATAAACGTAATTCTCGCGTTATCAACGATTTCGCTCCTTCTGCTATTCTTACTTGGGACTGGAACATTGACAACAATACCAAACTGGTAACAAGTCTCTTTGGTAAATATAGCATGTATAAGGGTACACGCTTGAATTACAATAATAGTGAAAATCCACAGCCTGACTATTGGAAAGCTCTTCCTTCTAGTTATTATGATGTATGGGGAGGCAACAATATCGGCAATGATTATAACCAGTGGCTTTCTGCGTACAACTTCTTTACGTTGTCAAAGGCTAATCGTCAAATCAACTGGGATAAATTATACTATGCTAACCAGTCTGCAGCTGCTACTGGTCAGGATGCTTTGTATTATGTGGAGGCAAAACATAATGATGCCTTCAATATGACCTTGGCATCTACTCTTACCAAACATGATACCAAGCACTCTGTATGGAATTTGGGTATTATCGGCCAGACTAACAATGATCGTCATTACAAAACAATGGACGATCTTCTCGGTGCAACGTCATTCCACAATGTAAATAGCTATGCGTTAGGTAACTACTCTGCTCTAAGCGATCAATATCAATACGACTTGAACACTATGGGTGCTGACCGTAAAGGCGCTTTAGTACAGGAAGGTGATGTTTTCGGTTACGATTACAGAATCTACAACAACAAAGCAACTCTTTGGAGCAGTTATACTTCTAATGTAGGTCGAGTACAGTTGATGGTTTCAGGCAAAACAAGTTTCCAAACCATGCAGCGCAACGGTGCGATGCGTAACTGTATGTTTGCCGATAACTCATACGGTAAAAGTGGTGTAGCTCGCTTCTGGGAAGGCGGCGGTAAAGGTCGTATCACTTATGATGCAGGTAAAGGCCACGTTCTTGCTTTGGGCATAGGCTACGAGTGGAACGCTCCTACAGCAAACACCGCTTTCGCTGCTCCTGAAATGAATAATGACTTCGTAAACAACTTGAAAGACGAGCATGTATTCAGCAGCGAATTTAGTTATCAGTATAAGGGCAGTTGGTTGCAGGCTAATATTAATGGCTATTACAACCGTCTTGACCACGTAACTGAATGGCAGAATTTCTACTACGATGATATCAATTCATTCTCATATCTTTCTATGACTGGTATCGAGAAAGAATATTATGGTGTAGAACTCGGTTTGAAAGTAAAACTAACTTCATTCCTTGATTTGAAGGGATTAGGTACTATAAGCGAGGCTAAGTATATCAATAATGCCAATGGTATTTACTTAAACTCTATCGAGGGTAAATACGTTACTGAGACTGTATACAACAAGGGTTATCGCGATAACGGTACTCCTCTTACTATGGGTAGCGCAGGTTTGAGCTTCCACCAGAATGGCTGGTATATCGACCTTAATGCCAACTGGTATGATGCCATCTACTTGTCTTATGCGCCAAATATGCTTTATGGTGGCACGATGTCTAAGATGGGGTATGTCGATAATGATGGTAACTACATAATACCAGAACAGTATAGAGGTCATGGTGGCTGGATGGTTGACGGAAGTATCGGCAAGAGCATCCGCCTGAAGAAGGGTTCATTGAACTTTAATCTGATGGTCAGCAACATCCTGAACAATACTCACCTTGTAACAGGTGGTTATGTACAGAGCCGAAGCGACTACACCATTAATACTACTACCAATACTACCAAAGCTCGCGTTTACAGCTTCTCTAAGAACCCTAAGAAGTTCTATGCATGGGGTACTAATGGTATGTTCCAGATATCTTATAGATTCTAAAAAAGACAACAATGAAAAAATTAAAATATTTAGCATTGGCGCTCGCAGGGGTTATCTTTGCTTCGTGTATGGGAAGCAGCTATGCAGACCCTACCTTGGATGAATCACCTTATGGCGATAATAGCATTGAGACAACTAATCTGGTTACAATTGCTCAACTGAAAGCCAAATATAAGAATAAGATTACCGGTAATTCATATACCACGATTTCTGAAGATATGCAAATCAAAGGTATTGTAACGGGTAATGACCGTGGTGGTAATATCTATCAGGAGATTTCTATCCAGGACGAAACTGGCGCTCTTCTCGTATGTGTTTCAGCTAGTGGTCTCTATGGCTACTTACCTGAAGGCCAGGAAGTCATCATCGACTTAAAAGATTTAATTATCGGTGGTTATGGTGGTCAGGCTGAAGTTGGTGGTATTTATACCAATACGAGCACTGGCGCCAAAGGCGTAGGTCGCATGGACCGCTATACTTGGGAAAAGCACTACAAGCTTGTAGGTGAACCTGATACTACCAAACTGAACAGTCTGAAAGAAGATTTTGATGTTTCAAAGCTATCTGATGCATCCTATATTTTCGACAATGCAGGAAAGTTGATGACGATCAAGGGCGTTACTTTCAAGGATGCTAACGGAAAGAATGTTTATGCTCCAAACGATGGTAGTGTATCACTGACATCAAACTGTGCTAACCGTGCGTTTACAGGATACAACTCTAGTAATTTGTGTTTACGCACCAGTACTTATGCAGACTTTGCGAACGATATCATCAAATCTGGAACATGTGATGTAACTGGTATCTTCACCATTTACAACTCAACTTGGCAGATTCTTGCTCGCGACCTAAATGATATTAAATAACAGATTAGAAAAAAAAGAAATCAAATATGAAAAAATTAGTTTATTCAGCAATAGCATTAGCTGTTAGCGTACTTTCTCTCACTAGTTGTGAAGATGTACCAGCTCCTTATACATTGCCAACTGACAGCGAAAATACTGAGATTAAAGTAGCACCTAAGGGTTCTGGTACTGCAGAAGATCCATTCAACGTTGTCGCTCTCGATAGCTTAATGGATAATGAATTCGATGCGAACGCTACTTACTATGTAAAGGGTGTCGTATCTCAAGTAGGTACTTTTAATGAGTCTTTTGGTAATATCACCTATTATATTAAAGATGAAGAGGCCTCAACTACATTCTATGTTTATCGCGGTCTTGGCCTTGGCGGTGCGAATTTTACTTCAGAAAGTGATATTGCAATTGGAGATTCTGTAGTCGTTGCAGGTAACGTTACTATTTACAATGGTACAAAAGAATTTGTCACAAACAAGAGCCATATCGTATACTTAAACGGTAAGACTGCTTCTAATAGTGGTACATCAACAGCAGAACCTACAGGTACAGGAACAGAGACAGACCCTTATAATGTAGCAGCTGTTCTCAAACTCTACGAAAATAATAGCTACGATTCTAATAAGGAAGTTTACGTAAAGGGTATTGTGGCTAAAGTTGGCAGCATCGATACTGTAAACTATGGTAATGCTACTTACTACATTTCTGATGACGGTACTTCTACTAACGACTTTGAGATTTACCATGGTTTCTACTTGAATGGTGAAAAGTTTACATCAAAGAGCCAGTTGAAAAAAGGTCAGACTGTAGTGGTTTGTGGTAAACTGACATTGTATAATACTACTAAAGAAATGGATAAGGAAAGCAAGTTGATCTCTATCGAAGGTGAAGGTACTTCAACAGAATCTGGTTCTGAAGCAGCAGGTCAAATCACAACTTCAAGCTTTAATTTGACAGATGCTGCAGAATGGGGTACTCAAACCCTGACAGATGGCACTAAGATTATTGCAGAAGCAGGAACAGGATCTAATTCTCCAAAATTCTATATTGCAGGTAGTGGTACTCTTCGCGTTTATCCAGGCAATACACTTACATTCGAAGCTACCAAAAATATTAAAAGCATAACTATCCTTTGTGACAGCTACAATGGAATAAATTATACAGCCCAAGGAATGGCTACTGCTTCTGTAGGAACAATTGCTCTCAACGAACTTACTTATACCATTAGCGATATTAACAGTAATAAAGTTGTACTTACTAACAGTAATACAAATACAGGTGGTAAGTCTCAGTTAAGAATATTAAGCTTTGTTATTAACTACGCAAACTAAAAAGGAAAATAATTCCTAAAATATTTGGCGAGTTGCAAAATTCTTCGTAATTTTGCAACTCGTTACGTATAGTGACATTATTATTAATAAACAAATATTTTAGATTAAAATGAAAAAAGGTATTCATCCAGCAGACTATCGTCCCGTCGTATTCAAGGATATGTCCAACGGCGATATGTTCCTTACATGTTCTACATGCAAGACTAATGACACTGTAGAATTTGAAGGCGAAACTTACCCAGTGGTTAAGGTCGAAATCTCAAGCTCTTCTCACCCATTCTATACAGGTAAGAGCAAGCTTGTTGATACAGCAGGTCGTGTTGACCGCTTCATGAACCGTTACGGTAAGCTGAAGAAGTAAATATATCCTTTATAAGTATATATTAAGTCAAGAGGGTACGTTCGAGCGTAGTTGCATATGCGGTCGGTCGTACCCTTTATCATTCTAAACGAAATCTCAATAGGTAATTCTATATAACTAAACTTCACTTATGCACACAATTAAATCTTTATTTTTAGCCATGGGCGTATTAGCTCTGGTTGCTTGCGGCAGTAGTAATGACGATAATTCAACATCTACATCTGGGTCTTCCGCTTCTAATGTAAATGCCAACATACCAACAGCAAGCATGAAATATATTGGCGATTTGGAGTTTCCGAAGGTAAAAGGAGGTAATAGCATTATCATCAGCCACCTTGATGGCGATTCTCTCAACTACTCCATAGAATGGGACACCGAAAAGAAATCCAACCGATGGTCTTGCTATAAAATGTATTGGAGTAACCGACTCTCACGTACCAAACGCTATTCTGATAGTCCACAGTATCCATCCGATCCTGACATGAACAGTAGCTATCAATATAGCGTTGATAACGATCCGTTTGGGAAGACTGGGTATGACCATGGCCATCTTTGTCCCTCTGCTGATCGTTTGAATTCAGCAAATTCCAACTACCAAACCTTCTACCTTACCAACATGCAGCCACAAGCTCACTCGTTCAACGATGGTATCTGGAGTGATATGGAAAACTTAATTCGTTCATGGATTACAGTTAATTCCAGTCATTCTGATACGTTATATGTTTGCAAAGGTGGTACTATTGACAAGTCAACAGATATATTCACGACGACAAGCAAAGGACTTCTTGTGCCAAGATATTATTTTTCTGCAGTATTGATGAAGAACTCTTCTGGCTATAAAGCTATTGGCTTTTGGTTCGACCAAACTGTTTCAGCATCTAAGCAAGGAACTCTTGCAAGCCATGTCGTAAATATCGATACTCTGGAAGAAAAAACCGGCATAGACTTCTTCTGTAACTTGCCTGATGACACAGAAGAACATGTAGAATCTCTTGCTGTAGAGAATATTCTAAGAGCCTGGAAACTTAACTGATAAGTATATATCGACTCAAGACACCATACGAAGAAAAAAGGGCAACCTCACGGCTGCCCTTTTTTTTACTCTCTAACTTGAATAAATACTACTTTAAAAATTAATTTCTTAAATTGTCATTACTACTTCTTGAATTTTATGCCCTTACGAGCATTCTTTTCTTTTTATACTTGTGCCAATTTCACACAAAAGGCATGTAGTAATACTCGCTTTACATCTCTAACTTAACACGTTTCTGCAATAATATATCTCGTTTTTTGACCCCTAATATTTTTATTTCGTTTTGCTCATGGCGACACCCTTTACCATTACAGTATTGGCTTTTCCACCATAGCTACGTCCATTTCCCTGACGATTACTCTTAGCATGAGCACTCTGATAGGTTAAATCAAACTCATCATACTCTTGTACCCCTTTGATAGCAGTCATCGTTCCCCAGAACCGACTTCTATCCAACCTGAAGTCATCATAATATATCACCATGCTGACATGATCTGCAAAGTCTATATAAACATGACCATCTTGGTTAATATACCATGTAAACTTACGCGTTTTATAAGGCTCCTCTGCTAAAGTAAAAGTATACTCTGTACCTATACCCGAAGCCTGATTCTTGCTACGCTGAAAAGTATAATCTACATAGAAGCTATCAGCATAAGCAATACCACCCTCTGTATATTTAGCAATTAATGTACCCGACCACTGACCTTCAATATATTCAGCCATCGCTAACATATCATCAGAGACATCGTCATCATCATCATAATACCCATGACGATTTCCTAGATACCATTCATCAGTATAATTATCACAGCCTACTATTGTTAGTGCCAACAGCCCTAAAACAATCCATACTCGATATGATTTCAACTGTTTCATAACTAATGCTTACTAAATGTTTCTTTTAACGAGAGCAAAGATACGACAAAGTTTCCACCTATATGGGGGAAATTTCCCTACCACTTTGGGGAAAATCCCTATTTGTAATAGGAATACCCCCAGCTAAAATTCGTAATTACTTGCTTTTCAGAGCATTAAGTGAATCCTTATCAAAAAAGAGTTTTCCCTTTTTCATTAGAACACCTTCTTCTGAACCAGCTCTGGTACGATTTGATTTTGCCCAATTATAATAGGTATCATAATAGTCGTCATAATAAGAATTAAAATCTCCGTCAGACATGAAACTCAAGTTGAAATAGATATCTCTATGGGTACCATCATCGATATAACCTTCGAAATGATAATCATCCAGAGTATAATCATAGATTATCGCTCTTGTTCCATCTTCGTAATAAAGGTAGGCTGTCTG
Source organism: Segatella bryantii (assembly GCF_022024215.1). NCBI lineage: Bacteria > Pseudomonadati > Bacteroidota > Bacteroidia > Bacteroidales > Prevotellaceae > Segatella > Segatella bryantii. The sequence goes on from NZ_CP091798.1 coordinate 1,624,503, forward strand.
ATTGCGAACTTCCCAATCAAATCGCCCATACCCCCGTCGATTACCTATTACGTCAATTTCTACTCCTGTGCCCTTCGTTGCTGTCTGACGATCGAACCGGAAAATCGTAAGATATTGATCATTACCTACAGGATAGCCCAAGTCATCATAATAGGTACTTTGAAGGGTTCCACCCCAAATACCCTGCAATGTGTCAGACATAGCCATATCCTCCATTCTATCACAAGAAGTGAATGCCAATGCACTTAACATAACCAGTGCAATACTAAATATAGAAGTAAACTTTTTCATAATTTCATCCCTTTATTTATGATTCATTTTTATAACACAAAGGTACATAAATAAACCGATTGGTAAAAAGAAAATCCCCATTCTTGAAAAGGAATTTACGATACGAGAATAGGGAATTCCCTACTATCCATTTTTTTTGTAATTTCTGTACTTTTGTTATCGCTAATCAGAAAATAATGCTATCTTTGCAATTACATTTACTCAAATCGAATCTAAATATATTTTATACAAGAAAATGAGAACAGTTTACGAATTCTCTGTAAAAGACAGAAAAGGTAAAGATGTATCACTCAAAGAGTACGCTAATGAAGTGCTTTTAATCGTCAACACAGCAACAAAATGCGGTTTTACACCTCAGTACGAAGAACTCGAAAAGCTTTATGAGAAATACCATGCTCAAGGTTTTGAAATCCTTGATTTTCCATGTAACCAATTTGGACAGCAAGCTCCTGGTACAGACGAAAGTATTCACAAATTCTGCAAATTGACTTACGGTACAGAATTTCCTCGTTTCAAGAAGATTAAAGTGAATGGCAATGATGCTGCTCCGCTTTATAAGTTTCTTACAGAAACCAAGGGTTTTGCAGGTTGGGACGAAAGCCATCCTATCTACCCTATTCTCGACAAGATGCTGACTGAATCTGACCCTAATTATAAAGAGAATCCTTCTATCAAATGGAATTTCACCAAGTTCCTCACCAATAAGAAAGGTCAGGTTGTCGCTCGATTCGAACCTACAGAAAGTATTGACAATATCGCAAAACAGATAGAAGAACTGCTTACTGCATAGGTATCAGATACAATAAAAAATAAATCGCCGAATAGAATGCTAATTATCTATTCGGCGATTTTCATATCTGACTTTTGAAGCAGAGTTACTTTTTCGCATCCGCTTGATCAATACTTTCCAACAATCCTGTGGCTTGACCTATGCTATTTACCTTATCAATCATCATCATGCGCTTACCTTTTATCTCCTTGAAGTGACACTTTCTTGGATTAGAAGCTACATAATTGAGTACTCGATCAAAACTCATACTCTTGTAGTAAGCACTTTGCGTATTCGAAACAAACTGTAATTGCATCATACCCTGTTTTAGGATAATCTTCTCGCATCCTAAGTGCTTACCAAGTCTACGCAAACGTACCACTTGCATGAGCTCTTCACCTTCATGAGGAACAGGACCGAAACGGTCTATTAAGCGCTTCTTATATTCTTCCAAAGCCAGATCATCCTCTATCCTATCCAGTTCACGATACAAGAGCATACGTTCACTACTTCCTGGAACATAATTATCTGGGAAATACATTTCCAGATCACTTTCCAATGCACAGTCGTCTACGAAATCATCTCCCGATATCTTATCATTGCCACCTGCTATCTCATCAGAATACAGGTCCTGAAATTCATCATTCTTCAACTCTGTAATAGCCTGGTTCAAAATCTTCTGATAAGTTTCATAACCTAAATCAGCCATAAATCCGCTTTGCTCAGAACCTAACAAATTACCTGCACCACGGATATCAAGATCTTGCATAGCTAAATTGAAACCACTACCTAATTCAGAGAATGTTTCCAGTGCCTCCAATCGACGACGAGCATCTACACTCAGTACACTCTTAGGTGGGGCAAGCAGATAACAGAAAGCTTTTCGGTTACTTCTACCTACACGACCTCTCATCTGATGCAAATCAGATAAACCGAAATGATGAGCCTCATTAATGATAATCGTATTGGCATTGGAAATATCGATACCGTTAGCCACGATAGTGGTTGAAAGCAAAACATCATAATCATAATTCATGAAACCCATCAAGATTTCTTCCAGTTCATCGGGTTTCATTTGTCCATGACCTATTGCTATTCGAGCATCTGGCACATATTTATGGATAAGATTGGCTATTTCCTGCAAATTGCTGATACGATTATTGACGAAATAGACCTGTCCATTTCTACTCATTTCGAAATTGATAGCATCTGCTATAACCTCATGACCATAAGTCGTCAATTCGGTATGAATAGGATATCGGTTTGGTGGTGGAGTGCGCATGATGCTCATATCGCGAGCCCCCATCAATGAGAACTGCAACGTACGAGGTATTGGTGTCGCCGACATCGTCAACGTATCAACATTCGTTTTGATTTTACGAAGTTTTTCTTTTGTTGATACACCAAACTTCTGTTCTTCATCGATAATTAACAGTCCTAAATCGTGCCACTTAACATTCTTACCTATCAGTTTATGAGTACCGATGATAATATCAACCTTACCCGCCTCCAGATTTTCCAGTACGGCCTTGGTAGCTTTCGCAGACCGTGCTCTTGAAAGATACTCAATGGTAACCGGAAAACCTTCCAAACGCTTTTTAAACGACTGATAATGCTGATAAGCCAATACTGTAGTAGGAACCAACACAGCTACCTGCTTACCATCGCACGCAGCCTTGAAAGCTGCTCGCATAGCAACTTCAGTCTTGCCAAAACCGACATCGCCACAGACAAGTCTGTCCATCGGACGATCCTTTTCCATATCAGCCTTTACTTCTTGCGTGGCCTTAGACTGGTCTGGCGTATCCTCATAAAGGAAACTCGCCTCCAACTCATGTTGCATATAGCCATCCTTAGAATAAGCAAAGCCTTTTTCACGTTTACGCTTAGCATAGAGTTTGATAAGGTCTCGGGCAATATCCTTGATCTTCTTCTTTGCCTTCTCCTTCATCCTATCCCAAGCACCTGTTCCGAGGGTTGAAAGACGTGGCGGCTCACCCGTTTCACTACTTCGATACTTGCTTATTTTGTATAGACTATGAATAGAAACATCTACTTTATCATTATTTTTGTAGATAATACGAATCATCTCCTGATAGCTATTACCTACCGGAACACGAACGAGACCGCCAAACTTACCTATACCCAAATCGACATGCACGATAAAGTCACCTGGCTCCATTTCCTGTAGCTCCTTCATCGTCAGGGCCATTTTACCGGCACGAGCAGCATCACTCCTAAGGTTATATTTATGGAAGCGATCGAAAATCTGATGGTCAGTAAAGAAACACATCTTAAGATCGTCATCAGCGAACCCCGAATGTATCGTCTTATCAACCGGTTCAAAGACAATACTCTTAGCTCGAGGATTATCCATATCTGCGAAAATATCCTTCAAACGCTGCGTCTGTTTGGCACTATCAGCGAGAATATAGATATGATATCCCTTAAGAATATAGTCTTCCAAATTTTGAACAAGCAGGTCAAAGTTTTTATGGGTCAAAAGTTGGGGTGTAGTATGAAACTGTAGAGTTGCTCTAGAAGATACTTCTTGAGCATCAGCATCCTGACGCCTCATTACCTCTGCTGCATTGGGCCCGAATTCTACACGCTGAAACGCTACGACATCTCTCAGGAAAGTACTAGCCGTGACCAGATTATTATCCTTTTGCATATCACGTATAATTTGGGCTTGTTCTTGTTCTGTTGCCCCCTCCATACGCTCTGTCATGGCCTGAGAAGAAAAACCTTCTTGATAAGTATTATCTATTGTATCATGCACATACGATAGATTTTTCATAACCAGAATACTATCCTCTGGAAGGAATTTGAGAAACGAAACTTTTTCCGTTTGCGATTGGGCTAGTTCCGGTACAATTTCGATTTCAGTTTTTCTGTCTTTAGACAACTGATCTTCCACCTCGAAAGTACGTATGGTATCTATTTCATTACCAAAGAAGTCTATACGAAATGGATACTCGCAACTATATGAATAGACATCTATAATACTGCCTCGCACAGCGAACTGACCAGGCTCATATACATAATCATTTTCCTCAAATCCGAATGATCTCAATTGCTGCTCAAGCTCAGACAATACACACGTCTGCCCTGCTTTAAGTTTTATGATATGATCATCCAACCGCTTTTTTGAAACGACCAGTTCTGCTATTGCCTCTGGGTATGAAACGACAAAAAAAGCATCAGCAGAAGAAGCACTTAACTTGGCGAGAACTTCCGTTCGCAAAATTTCATTACCGCTATCACGTTGTCCATATTTGACAGCACGACGATAACTTGAAGGAAAGAACAACACCTGCTCCTGCCCCATAATCTGAGTAAGATCGTGATAGAAATAACCAGCCTCATCATTATCATCAAGTACGAACACCACCGTACGCTTCAGTCTTGACGCAATTGATGAAAAAAGAAGCGGAACAGAAGAAGCAACAAGGCCCTCTAGAAAAAGTGACTTGATCGACTTCTTCTTAAATAAATCAACTAAGGCAGACGCCTGGGGCAGTCTGCCATAAAGTTTTTGTAATTCTTGTATTGACAAAATTATTCTTTAATTTTTGGATATTTACGGAACCATCCGTCAAGACGCAAACGCATTACTCCAAAGAAAGCCTCTCCAAAAATACCTCCACTCATCTTGCTGGTACCTTCTCGACGATTAACAAAGATAACAGGTACTTCCTTAATCTTGAAGCCAATCTTGTAGGATGTAAATTTCATTTCTATTTGGAATGCATAACCCTTAAAGCGAACGAGGTCTAAAGGTATAGTCTGCAATACTTTGCGCTTATAACATACAAATCCTGCGGTAGTATCATGCACCTTAAATCCTGTTACCATTTGTACGTATCGACTAGCAAAATAGCTCATCAACACACGCCCGATAGGCCAGTTGACAACATTAACACCACTGACATAACGAGAGCCGACAGCTACATCATTACCGTCATCATGGCATGCTGCATACAGTCTTGGCAAGTCATGAGGATCATGGCTAAAATCGGCATCCATCTCGAAAACATATTCATATTTCCGCTCTAAAGCCCACTTAAAACCAGTAATATAAGCTGTACCCAAACCTAACTTACCACTTCTCTCAATGATAAATAATCTGTCGGAAAATTCCGTTTTCATCAAATGATGTACAATCTGTGCTGTTCCGTCAGGACTGCCATCATCTATAACCAAGATATGGAAAGGCTTATTCAGACCAAAAACAGCCCGAATAATTTTTTCTATATTTTCTTTCTCATTATAAGTTGGTATAATTACGATACTATCGCTTTCCATTTTTTCTCTATATAATTAATATAACCTATATATTTCGTTGAATGCAAAGATAAGTATTTTCCCTCAATTATTGATCGGGATTTTCAACAAATCCTTGATATTTAGGTTCAAGTGCTGACATAATAACCTCATAACTCTTATCCATCTGGTTTTTTATATTATCAGCTCCCTTTCCTATAGGCTCTATGGGTTCATGTATTGTCAGCTTCATCGGATGCCAGAAAACCCAAAAGAGATCTTTCATTCGCGGCTTAATATTGAAACTGCCATTAATAGTCAGTGGGCACACTGGAAGCTGAAGTTCATCAGCCAGCATAAAGGCTCCTCTTCGAAATACACCCATGTGTCCTGTAAAGGTTCTTGCCCCTTCAGGGAATACCACCAGCGACATGCCTTCTTTCAGAACTGACTCTGCCTGCTCATACGATTTTCTGATTTTCTTTGGACCACTCTTGTCCAAAAAGATATGATGAGCATACTCACAAGCCACACCGACCAATGGTATTTTACGAATAGCTTTTTTCATCATCCACTTGAAGTTTCGATTCAAAAAACCATAAATCAGGAATATGTCAAATGCACCTTGATGATTAGCTACAAAAACGTAACTTTGATTTTCGACAAGATGCTCTCTTCCTTCCACTTTTACCGGGATAAACAGTAATTTTACCACAAGCCAAGACCAAATTTTTCCTGGATAATATCCCCAAAAATGTCCATCACCCAACCAACATCCGATACACGTAGACAGAGATGTCAAGATACAGAGGACAAGAAAAATGGGTAGAAAAATGAATAACTGATAAAGCCGATATAAATATTTCATCATTAAGGAACTACTGATTATTATAAATTCGTTATACTACTTTTTCAATCGATGCAATGTGATTACTGCGATTTCAGGAGTCGTCCCTAAACGAATAGGTACAAGTCCTCCTAATCCTGCTGTCACATAAATATATTTACCTTCTAACTGATGCAAACCATAATCTTCCTTATAAGATAGCATCGTTGGACGCATTCCGAAAAGACTGATTTGACCGGCATGCGTGTGCCCACTAAGGGTAAGCTGCGGTACTGGTATACCCTGTCCATGAACCAAATGCTCTTCCCAATAAAGAGGATTATGCTGAAGGGTTATCACAAAAGCCTGTTGTGGAATTCCAGCATAAGTCTTTACTCGATTCACATAATTGGTAGTATCATCTGCTTCTTTTGCTTCCCACTCTTCACCTGCAATAAACAAGGAATCTTTTCCTCGCTTAATGATACGATGTTCATTGAGCAACAGATCCCACCCCAAACTTCTCTGCAAAGCTTCATGTTTCTGTACACGAGCATCCATCTCTTTACGAGGACCTCGCATATAGTCACTATAATCATGGTTTCCCATTATGCTCATCACTTTGGTATGTCCCCCATTGGTTAATTCTTTATACCAATCAGAGTGATATGTAATTTCTTCTGGTGCTACATTCTGCAAGTCACCAGTAAATACAATAAGGTCTGCATGTTGAGCTTTAATACTGTCAATATCTCTACGCAAACAGTTATCCATATTGTGATTAAAAGTGCCCACGTGAGAATCGCTGAAATGAACAATCTTATACCCTTCAAACGATGCTGGTAATTGTTCAAAGTATAAATCGATATGTTTTACCTCCAAGCGACGAGGTCCTATTGTTAAGCCATATAGAAATGCTCCTGCTGCCACAACGGCCAGAACTGGTCCTATCAGATTACCACGATTCTTATGGGTATGGTGGAACTTACAATGTTGCCAACCCAAAAATGAGCAAACGGCCATAACAAACTTTGGCACAAGTAATATTCCAACAAGAAAAAGATAAACATAGAGCCAACGCACATCTTGAGGAGCAAAAGCTTTAATGCTCGCTAACCCTATCGTATAAGCTATCATCAGAATACCGGGCATCCACCACAATAATCTTTTCCATCCAGACATACCTTTGCGATAACGCAAATAATGCATATCATAATATAAGTCTGAGAAGACTATCATTAGAAGTATCGGTATAAATATTTTAGCTATCACTACTATTTATTTTTAAATTATAGATTACAAGAATAACTGACTATCTTAACGCTTCAGAAGACTTGCCTGAAGAAACTTTCGTACCAATTCTACTGGTAGTCCTCTACGATGCGCATAATCTCGGAGTTGATCTTCTCCGATTTTTCCTAAATCAAAATATCGCGATAAGGGATGTGCAAACATAAACCCGCTAACGCTAGCATGCGGGGTCATCATGCCATTCTCTGTCAACCGGATTCCAACTTGCTTCATATCCAACAGTTTATCCAGTATAAAGTTTACACTTGTATCTGGCAGTGAAGGATATCCAATAGCCGGACGAATACCCTGATATTCTTCATTATGTGTCTGTTGCATCGTCAACTGTTCATCAGGTGCATACCCCCAATAATGACGCCTTACCTCTTCATGCATTTTTTCAGCTGTACCCTCAGCCAAACGGTCACAGAGTACCTGATGCATCATCTTGAGATAAGCATCATCATCATTACCCTTTTGCAGTTCTAGAGATACCGTTGTACAGAATAAGCCTACTACATCTTTCTTGCCCATGGACAAGGGATATACAAAGTCTGCCAAACAGAGATTAGGTTCTCCCTTACGTTGCGGACGCTGCTGTCTTAACATAGGAATTCTCTCCCCTCCTACGATCAAATCATCACCATCACTATTAGCCGGCAATAATTCGAAAAGGGCATACGTATGATAATGCCCCTCCCAAGAAGCTAAAATTCGTTCAGCATCAGCCTGCAATTTATCCTTTTCAGCCTGAGGTTTACCCGTCAAATTCCAGGCATGAAAAAAATAAATCCAGTTGATATAAGGAACAATATCCGATATATTATATTCTAATTTCAAAATAGGATATCTCTTTAAACTTTACTTTCTGAATTCGATTTCTTCTGCTCGATAATCAGTATCAAACTTACCCTGATTATAAACCAGATGCCCATTACAAAATGTCTGCTGTACTTGCCAATTAAAGGTTTTGCCCTCTAAAGGACTCCACTTACACTTGCTTTGTATCACGTCCTTAGTTACTGTCCATGGACAGTTTGGTTTTACTATCGTAATATCAGCCTTATAACCTTTACGCAGATAACCACGATCCTTCATCTGGAATAGAGATGCAGGATGATGAGCCATCAATTCTACCATTTTCTCCAGACTTAGGATACCCGCATCTACAAGTTCAAGCATAGAGACCAATGAGAATTGAATCATCGGCATACCCGAAGCAGCTTTGATACATCCACCCTGCTTATCCTGAAGCTGATGAGGAGCATGGTCAGTACCAATGGTATAAATCGTACCATCCATTAAAGCGTGTCGAAGTGCATCTCTGTCCGCTTTCGATTTTACTGCAGGATTACACTTCACGAGAGCTTTCTTGGTAGCATAATCCTCATCACTAAATACAAGATGAGCAATAACAGCTTCACCTGTAATATTCTTATGATCAAGCAGAGCTAATTCTTTTGCAGTAGAAAGATGTGCGATATGGAGATGAGCACCACTTTCACGAGCCAACTGAACAGCCAATTCGCTACTCTTACTGCAGACTTCTTCATCACGGATCACCGGATGATATTTCACATCAGGATCCTCGCCATACTTGGCTACTATTTCTGCCATATTTCGGCTAATCAACTGAGAGTCTTCACAATGAGTCATGACGGGAAGTCCCAATCGTGCCGATTCTTCAAAAACGGCTTTCAAGGCCTCCATCTTGTCCACGAGCATATTACCCGTGCTGGCACCCATAAAAAGTTTCACACCAGGAACACGATGTATATCCAACTGTTTCAACAGTTCTACATTACTATTCGTTGCCCCAAAGAAGAAACTGTAATTTACATGACTTTTCTGCTTACCGCGTGCGAATTTATCATCAAGAGCTTCGAGCGAAGTCGTCTGAGGATTTGTATTAGGCATATCAAAAAAAGAAGTAACTCCACCATAAGCAGCAGCTCTACTCTCACTTTCGATATCAGCCTTTTGGGTTAATCCAGGCTCACGAAAATGCACATGTTCATCGATAACTCCTGGCAAAACGACACACCCCGTTGCATCTATAATATCATCATAGTTACCACGGGGTGCACAGTTGCCTTCGAAAATATCTTCAATACGGTCATTATTAACTATAAGGTCGCCCCGAAAAGAGCGACCTTCATTGACTATATTACCATTCTTAATTAATATTGTCATCTTTGCGAGATTAATTCGGTTATTGTACAGCCTGAGCTTCAGGAGCCTGCTGAGAAGGTTGAGCCAGTTCGTTTGGCGTGATACCTTCTGTCGGTACAGGCGCCAGCGGTTGTTGAACAGCACCTGCCTGTGGCATAGGATCTCTCATACCATTCATAATTTCCTGATTTTCCTGAGCCTTTTGATAGTAATCTTTTACATACGTATCATTCTTAAACTTATCAGTAGCCTTACTCATGATATCTTCAATCCACGGAGTAAGTTGTGGATATTCATATCCTATTGTTACAAGAAGGAATACACCTGGACCAAGAACATTATCAAAGTTACTCGTTACGAAGTTAGTAATCAGTTTATCCTCTTGCTCTGAAATACGTAATGCCTCCTGATTAAGTCTCTGATTAACAGCAGCCATATTTCTACCATTCATAATAGCCTGATCATGCTGATGAACTAACTCTGCCTCCTGATTTTTAAGTTGATTGTATTTATGAAAGAACTTATACAATTTATCATTCAACGGTGTACCACTAGCAATCTGCTGAGCATCATCTATTTTTACAGTGATATCACCATCTTCCAATACGAGTGGAAGAATGTTTTCATTATCCATGAAAATATTGGCCATTTTCGCCGAATCCACATTGCCAGCAAAATGAAACTGTCCATGTACAACATCACAAGAATCTATATTAACAAATGATGTATCCTTAAGTATCTTAAGGTAAAGCATACGTCCATCTAAAGTAGAAACATTAGAAGAACCCGTGATGTTATATGAGTTAGCACATGATGCCAAGGTCAATACAGAGAGAAATGCGTATAAAATTTTATTCATAAGCGTTTTTTCATCGTTTGTAGACAAAGGTACGGTAGATTTTTTGACTACAAAAATTATTTTATGCTATTTAATTTATTAGGTATCATTTTAGTTTTTTTTCGCAAAATCAAGCCTCCTCTTTTTTCAATTCAGAGCTCATACGATGTGTCGTATACACTTCGAGTATGGCTGCTATCAGAAGAAATACGACCCATTTATTATAACAATATGCGATATAACTCTGATAATTATCAAAAAGATCTACGAAAAAGTGATTGGCTGTATCTACCATCGAGATGCCAGAAATGATAAAAAACAAATCGGCGATACCCTGAATTCGCTTGAGACGCTTCATCACCATACTGGTACCCTCATAAGTTTGCATCATCTGCATCAACGTAAAAAAGACTGTACCACACAGAAATATCCATGATGCTATGTCTTGTCTAATCTGAAATGCAAAGAGACCTGCACCTATAACCATGAGTACACCTCCAAAAAGAAATAGGGCACTTTGCAATTTACTCAGCTGCTTCATTTTGTTCTTGCTCTTGTTCTTCTAAAGATTTTTCCTTAGGCTGGTCATCACTCAACACAAAGATATCCTCATCGTCAGCTTTCATAAAGTAGTCTTCTCGAGCTACTCGTTCTATCGCTTTCGGGTCGGTCTTCATATCGTTCAATTTCTTGGAATCGTGTTCATATTCTTGATTATAACGATCTATCATATCTTGTAATTCGCTTATACGTACTTTGTTTTTTATAATTGCACGAATACTATTCTCATCGAGAAAACCTACGATAAGAACACCGATGACGATCGTTATAAAATACTTATAATGAGCGACAAATGCTAAGATATTGTTAAGGCGATTGGCCATTATTCCATTATTATTGTTTGCAAAGATAATACTTTTTTGTATCTTTGCATCATCAATCTGAAAAAAAATGGAAGAATATATTGTATCGGCACGTAAATATCGCCCGATGACATTTGCCTCAGTTGTGGGTCAGAGCGCACTCACCACGACTCTGAAAAATGCCGTAAAGAGCAAGAAATTAGCGCATGCTTATTTGTTCTGCGGTCCGCGAGGTGTCGGGAAAACGACATGTGCCCGTATCTTTGCCAAAGTCATAAATTGCGAAAATCCGAGAGAAGATGGTGAAGCTTGTAACGAATGTGAGAGTTGCAAGGCTTTTAATGAGGGGCGCTCATACAATATCTTTGAGCTTGATGCTGCCAGCAACAATTCGGTAGAAAACATCAAGTCTCTGATGGAACAAACCCGCATTCCACCTCAGGTGGGTAAATATAAGGTGTTTATCATCGATGAGGTTCATATGCTTTCTACGGCAGCGTTCAACGCTTTCCTCAAGACTTTGGAGGAACCGCCTGCTCATGTTATCTTTGTCCTTGCAACTACAGAGAAGCATAAGATTCTGCCTACTATTCTTTCTCGCTGTCAAATATATGACTTCGAGCGAATGACGGTACCTAATACCATCGCTCACCTCAAACAGATTGCTGATAAGGAAGGTATTACCTATGAAGATGCCGCTCTCGAAGTGATTGCAGAAAAAGCTGACGGCGGAATGCGCGATGCTTTGTCTATATTCGACCAAGTAGCCAGTTATAGTCAAGGTAATATTACCTACGAAAAAGTGATTGCCGACCTGAACGTTCTCGACAGTAATAATTATTTCAAACTGACAGACTTGGCGCTTGAGAATAAGGTAAGCGATGCGATGCTTTTGCTTAATTCTATTCTTGAAAAGGGATTTGATGGCAGTCATCTTATCAGTGGATTGGCTCAGCATATACGTAATGTGATGATGGCCAAGGACGAGGTTACCCTGCCACTTCTTGAAACTAGTGAGCAACAGAAAGTAAAGTTTAAGGAACAAGCTAAACGCTGTCCTTTACCTTTCTTATATAAAGCGCTCGACTTGATGAATCAATGCGACATTCATTATCGGGAAAGTTCCAGCAAACGATTGTTAGTAGAACTCACTCTGATTCAGATCGCACAGATTACTCAACCAGAAGACAAGGATATACCCAGTGCGGGGCGTATGCCCCATAGATTAAAATCCCTGTTTAAACATATCATGAGTTCTCAGCCTAAACCTGCTCCACAGGTGGCGGGGGCTGAGCAAAGACCTATTACTGCTTCTCGTCATCAGGAGCGTACTTCTCCTATTGCTGTTACAGCTACAATCAAGTCGCCTGCATCAGCTCATGCCGGCCAGCAAGCTGAACCACAAAATTCACTTGCCAATGGTTCTGTTAATCCATCTATAGCGGCTCACTTTATTAATTCATGGAAAAATCTTCAACAGAAGCCTGAACAACAGAATTCTATTGTTGCGCAAGAAATAAAAGCAGCAGAAGAGCTCAAACAAAGTCAGGAAAAAGGTGAGCAGAATGTATTTACACAGGAAGATGTTGAGCGCGACTGGATGATTATGTGTAATCGTATGATTCTATATCCGCAATACATGGGTATTGCAGCCCGTATGAAGAATATGATACCTAAAATTGTCGATTTTCCGAATATCGAACTCGTTGTCGATAATGCTTTTCTTATAGATCAGATTGAGGAAGTTAAGAATCGCATCAAGGCTACAATGATACAATTGCTTCATAATGCTGATGTCAGTTTTACCATCAGACTGGCGAAAGCCGAAGAGGCGGGTAAGATTCTTACCAAACGGGAAGTATTCGAGAAAATATGTCGAGAACGCCCGGCTATAGAGCGACTCCGCAAGAGTCTTAATCTTGACTTAGCATAATATCAAATAGTAAACGGGGAAATCCAAACTGATGGACTTCCCCGTTTTATTTTCCTCCCCTCTTCGAAAATAAATCAAATCAATTTCATACCCATTTCTTCGCATTCCTGGCGCATTTCTTCCGGCCAAATACTTGCCTGAATTTCGCCAATATGAGCTTTATGCAAAAGAACCATGCACAGACGACTCTGGCCAATACCACCACCGATACTCAATGGCAACTTGTCCTCGAGAAGCTGCTGATGGAAATATAACTTTTCACGTTCTTCCTGACCTTCTAACTTCAGCTGACGAAGCAAACTCTCCTTATCTACACGAATACCCATAGAGCTCAACTCGAAGCTATGACCCAAAACAGGATACCAAATCAAAATATCACCATTCAAGCCTGCCTTACCATTCTCTGCTACCGTGCTCCAATCATCATAGTCTGCTGCACGACCGTCGTGCTTTTCGCCATTGCTTAATTTAGCACCGATACCTTCGATAAATACAGCACCATATTTTTTACAAATAGCATCCTCACGCTCTTTAGGAGTAAGATCAGGATACATCTGCAACAAATCTTCACTATGTATGAAATGAATATCGTCTGGCAAGAAAGGCTTAATCTGTGGATAAGTTTCACAGGTAAGATATTCCGTACGACGAATAGCGCCATAAATACGTCGAACCACACTCTCAAGGAAAGTAACATTACGCTGAGGAGCATTAATTACAGCTTCCCAGTCCCACTGGTCTACATAGAGAGAATGTAGATTATCAAGTTCCTCATCCGCACGGATAGCATTCATATCAGTATAAATACCATAACCTGGTTCAATACCATATTCTGCCAATGTCAAGCGCTTCCACTTAGCAAGAGAATGAACCACCTCTGCTTTTGCATCACCCAAATCTTTTATTGGAAATGTAACAGGGCGCTCTACTCCATTCAGGTCATCATTAATGCCCAAACCTTTTAACACAAAAAGTGGAGCAGTAACACGACGAAGACGAAGCTCGGTAGAAAGATTCTGCTGAAAGAATTCTTTAATCAATTTAATACCTTGTTCCGTTTGGCGCATATCGAGGAGCGCTCTATATCCCTGTGGTTTAATCAGATTACTCATATTTTGATTTTTAATCTAAATTTCTTTTATTTGCGATGCAAAGATAGTACTTTATTATTAATTTGCAAGCAAAACAGAAGATTTTTTAGCAAAACGTATTAGAAATTAGTTATTATGTTACTATTTGTATTATATAATTCGAATAATTGCATTATTTTATGAAAAAAACAATTATTTTTGGACAATTCAAATATTTGTTGTACTTTTGCAAAAGTTATCACTTGATAGCTATCCAATATGGCTCCGTAGCTTAGCTGAATAGAGCGTCAGATTCCGGTTCTGAAGGTCATGGGTTTGAATCCCATCGGAGTCACCTTATTACATATTACATATCGCATCCTTCTATTTTCTGATTATCAACTTTTATCCGGCTATCTTATTTCTAACAATATCATAAACAGAAATAAATGTCGTTAATCTCTATTTTTGAGTCAATATCAGTAGCATATTCTGCCTGATTATTCAAAATGATATCAAGTAAGGCTATTAATTGCATTAATGTATCTTCATGCTCTTCAAAATCTATCAATTGTTCGAGGTGACCATCAACTAAATCCCTAAAGATAAAAGTATGCTATTTTCCACTCGTAAGTATGCTATTAATCCTTCATATCTATGCTATTAATCACTCGTAAGTATGCATTGAATGATCACGTAACCATAGCATCGAATACTACAAGTATAAAAAACAGCACAACTTCCTAATTAATAAGTCATTACATATTAGCCATAAGCCTCATATTTACCCTCAGATTTAAAGTTCCTGAAAAAAATGCAAATCTCATGATACTTTTTGTAAAGTATTTAATTAATAATTATCTTTGTACCGATTTCTAAAGACATCAGTATGAAGAAGTTAACAGTTATTCTCATGGCAGCCACTCTTTGTTGTGGATGCGTATCACAAAAGTCATCAACAAAGGTTGAGCGATTCGAACAAGATGCCCAACTGATACAAGCGGCTCTCAATGAACATAAATTCACCGTGGAAGTTGATCACGTATATCCTTCCCGCTTTCCAGCTCAACACTTAGATTATGGCTACGAGATCACCGTTCGTAACGACAGTCTGATTTCTTACCTTCCCTATTTTGGGCGAGCCTACAGTTTACCGTATGGTGGTGGTAAAGGATTAAATTTTAAAGCCCGTATATCACAATATCAAACTAAGCGAATCAAAAAAGATTTGACCCGAATCGACTTGACCGCGCAGAATGAAGAGGATATTTACCAATATCAAGTGGAAATATTCGATAATGGTTCTGCCGATATCCAAGTCTTATCACGCCAACGTGAGTCTATACGATTTACTGGGACTTTTAAAAAATAGTCCTAACATATCCCCTTTTGAGCTCATAAGCCCTATTTTTTCAAGAAAAAACACTTTTTTGACGAAAAAACTAAAAATAATTGGATAAAAGTTTGGCGGTTTCGAATAAAAGCTCTATCTTTGCACTCGCTTTTAAGAAGTAAGGGCGTTTAGCTCAGTTGGTTTAGAGCATCTGCCTTACAAGCAGAGGGTCGGCGGTTCGAATCCGTCAACGCCCACAAGAAAGGACTTTGAATAATTATTCAAGGTCCTTTTTATTTTACTAGAACTCCACTAAAAGAATAGCCCCGTTCTCTAGCGACAACAATATCTTGCAAGCTAATTCAATATACTTAGGCATTCTTTTACTGGGTCTACATCCAGATAAGAAGACAAATTCGCTATCATACTCTACTCCTCTTACCTTACGCTGTTCATAGCTCAGATGCACGGAAGAGTAACAGAGTTTAATAAACTCTGAAAATCAACCCTTCCACAGCTTGTTTCGAAATTTAATTTATAAGAAATCTATCTATTATCATTATTCATATTTTTTGTCTACATTTATATAGATATCTTTTTTATTAGATTTCTTTCCTTTATTGAAATTATATGTAAATGACAAAAGGACCTTTTGCACATCTATTTTTTGATATGTCGTAATCGTCTTTTTATCAGAACAGATATATCTTTCATCATCCATCTTACCAAATGGATAGACATAAATAAGATATAGTTTCATCCGCTTATTGACTTTATAAGTCAACTGAGCCAAATTCGTATTTGACGGTTTAATATATCCATTATAGCTTAACTGCTTGCCATTATGTATATATTGTAATGTAATAGCCCATTTTTTTGCCAAGCTCCAATAACTTACTAATTGCCAATCAATCGTGTTTAAACATTTGTTATAATAGCTATTTTCTGAGATGTATTGTCTATAACCACAAACATTAGCGTTTACTATCCACCAACTGAACAGATTATCAGAAAAAGACAATTCTGTTCCCCATTCCTGATATTTCTTCAGGTTGTCATTATATACAAGAGAACCATCCAGATAGTTTTCTTCCATAGAAACAATTTTGTTCTTTATTCGCTTATAGTAAGGAGTAAGCGACACATAAAGATTTCCCTTAGAGAAACTATACTCACATGATATTTTATCGGTTCTAACTGGTTTTAAATCAGGTGTTCCCTTTGAATAAATTCCTGGTGTTTCTTCCTTTACAAAAGGCAAGAGTGACCATAAAGTAGGCTCTTTAATGTGTGAAGAATACCTACATGACTGTCACAATTATTCACAAAGGTGTAAAATTCGCCGTATTTGAAAAGAATAAATCAGAAATAGGCGATTGATGAAAAACCAATCGCCTATACCCAAGAGTGTCACCTTCCTACTGTCTGACTAGTATACAAGGCAAGTGAATTCACAGATAGGACTGCAGAAATCTTGGAGCTGCTGTTCCTGCTGACTGGTTCGAACTGATACAGGAGCTGTCTCGATGCGCTCCTCAAGGTTCTCCATGTAAGCCTGATCAAAAAGATCGTTGTTCACTGACTTGATAACATTCTTTTTCATAATTGTAATCATTTAATTAATGAATAGGGTTATTAGTATACAAGGCAAGTAAAACTACAGATAGGACTGCAGAAATCTTGAAGCTGCTGTTCCTGCTGATTGGTTCGAACTGATACCGGAGCTGTCTCAATACGCTCTTCAAGGTTCTCCATGTAAGCCTGATCAAAAAGATCATTGTTCACTGACTTGATAACATTCTTTTTCATAATTGTAATCATTTAATTAATGAATAGGGTTATTAGTATACAAGGCAAGTGAATTCACAGATAGGACTGCAGAAATCTTGGAGCTGCTGTTCCTGCTGATTAGTTCGAACTGATACCGGAGCTGTCTCGATACGCTCTTCAAGGTTCTCCATGTAAGCCTGATCAAAAAGATCGTTGTTCACTGACTTGATAACATTCTTTTTCATAATTGTAATCATTTAATTGTTAATGTTTTATTTGAAGTACTTCTTATTATTGTGATAGACTTTATTGACGGAAGTCTTGAATAACTCCCTCACAAGTTTACAACTATGCGTCTTGGCTTTCTGCGGGCAACCACCACGGCACAAAAAAACAAACTTGCACTTTGAGCAGGATTCCTTCTCTGAAACATTGTGAGAATGAATCTCCTCGAGATTAGGGAAGAACTCAACCCCATTCTTACCGTATTTTCCGACCACCTGACTCCCATCGCCTACTCGCTCCCAACAAGCGTAGATATTATGATATGGGTCGAGCAGATAAGAATTGGAAGGTGCACCGCAATACGTAGGCTGCAACATCAGGCGCTGGCCTTTGGTGATGGAATCGGAAATACGCTTGTAGAAACCTTCATCCTCGAAGTTGAAATCCGGATGTTTCTCGTAGACGTCGATATAGTCCTTATGAGACATGTAATTGACTTCCCTAGCCTTGTCATCTTTCTCTTTCAAGTCATCTAGATAATCATAAATCAAGGCACTGTTGAGCTGGAACAATGGATTTTCGTAGAAGCCTTTTTTCTCGAAAAGTTCATGGAGGACTTTAATCTTGCCAATATTCTCGATATTTGTGTTCATTCGAATGGCAACCTTGCATCCCTTATTCAGAGCCAATTCTACATTAGATAGAATCTTGTCGAAGGTTGGGATACCATCTTTATGGATGCGAGTGGTGTTGTGCTGATCACGAGGACCGTCAATAGTGATTTGCAAGGCTCCCAACTTATCTGGCCCCAGGATGTCCTCATAGTTCTCGAGTTCAAAACCATTCGAGATGGCTGCAAATCTATATCCCAAACCGACACCTTTATTTACAATATACTTGACTATCTCTTGATTCTTCTTTAGCAGTGGCTCACCTCCATAAAGGAGCAGTCCCTGATATCGTTTTTCCTTGACTGGCTCAATGGTCGCCAATGCCTCGTATGCCTCGTCAACGATTTCTTTGGTAAAAGCCTTCTGTGACCAATCCTTTCCAAAGTTAGAGATTCTTGATTCATAACAGTATGGACATCTAAAATTACAATTATATGTGATGAGAAAACCGAAGCACTTGATACCTGTGAGGTTCTGCTTATGAAGCAGATTAGCCTGATTCTTTACATGCTGGATTTCCTCCTCTGGAGTCTTGTCCGTGATATAGCCACGCTTGTTCAGAAGATCGTAATTCTCTTCACCAAAAGGAAAGGTTTCACGATCCAAAGAATCCTTGTTACTCTTTAAATAGGTAGCCAATTCACGATCGATAAGGTCGAGCGCACCTGTGTAACCATGCACTAACATGTTCTTGTTCTCATCCAAGATTTCAGTATCAATCATATAATTTGATAATCTTGCCATAACTTACTATTTTTATAATTAGAAACTTTAAAACTGCTTTTTACATCAAACTGTGTTATCAGTTATTTTCTGATGACGATGCAAAGTTATGAATGAAAAAGATAATTAAAAAATTTTACTCGTTTCAAAAGTGTTTCAAATGAATGTAACACACTATGACACAGGTTTATACATATTTCTGAAACTTTATTTTTTTGAAACATATTGTAATTTTATATCTGCTACCATTAAAAGAACACAAACAATGTATCCCAATATCATTTATAATACTGGGAAGAGAAAAAGACATGCTGAGACTAGGTCATGAAACAGAAGACTCATTCTATATAAAAAAAAACTCCCAATATCACTGAGGATATTGGGAGGTGCAAACAAAGAATCTCATGCAATAGGATATCTTTTAGACTTATTTCATGATGGAACTTGGATAAATTCTGCTAGAGTTGTTGCCTTCTGGATTCACCTTTTTTCCGACATTCAATCGCCAAGCAACTTTCAGGTAAGCATTTGCTTGCTCCATCTTGTCGAATGTGGAGCGAGTGTAACCATAATAGATGTCGGAATAGGTCGACTTTAGGTAATTACGTGGAGAAAACAGGTTGTTGCCTCCAACCTCCAGGAGCCATCGTCCTATATTATATTTAGCATTGATACCCCATCTAAAGAAATCCTTTTCTTCGATTCCCGTATTCTCGAGGCGATTCTCCTTCATCTTTCCATAGACATTGAGCATCATGTTCTTATATGTATATGTGACATCGAGTCTCACCCTCCATGTATCCTTGTTCTTGTCAAGATAGCCATTGAAATCATTGTGGATATAAGCAAGCTCCGATTTCAGTGCGAGAGCACTGGTAATGTTCCAAGTACCAAAGAATACGGCGAGATACTGATGAAGGTCAGCATCAGAGGTATATGTAGAAACCATGACATTGTCTTCGACAACGAATCGTGGAACCGCCAGATGCATATAAGTGTTGTTGATGAGCATCAACTGGTAATTGAAATTCTTCAAGAACGCATTATAGGCGAGGCCGACATTGTAGATGCGTGTGATATTCTGCTCTGCATTTCCCCGATGCTGAAGGAAAGGATTCCTACCAAGGCTAACCTGGTTGAAGGTGTTCAAGGTAGGGAAACTGTTGCCCACGTTGGCGTTGAGAGTGAAAACGTGACTCTTGAACGGAGTGTATCGTAGTGTGACGCTTGCCCTTGGCAGCAGCTTGCTGGTCTTAACAGCCCCCTCTAAACGATACAAGAGCCATGACGATCCGGCCTGGAGGTTCAGTATGAGACTCTTGCTGAAATTATTCATATAGCCCGCCTGGAATATTCCCTCGTTCGAATAGAAGCGCTGACCAAGGTCGATGCTTCCCGTATATCGGGCGTTACTCCTCGTGTAATTGTCTGTCATCAGTAGGCTAAACTTCTGAGTCTTGACCATTTTACTATAGCTGACGAAGTTTTTCCACTGCCAGATATCCTCTTTGACATTGGAAAGGAAACGATAGTCTTCTTCCTGGATGTCGCCACCGTAACGGTTGTTTCCATAAGAGAAATCCACATTCACCGACAGCATCTGGCCTCGACCTAAGATAAAATTGCCAAAAGCGTTGACCTCGGGATAAAAGCTACGTGAAGAGCTGCCATCGCTCAGGATTCGCGATGACTTATCCCCAGAATCGTCAACAGTAACCTTTCCTGAAATCACCTGAAAAGGATCTTCGTTACGCACCATTGATACCTTGACACCCAGATTATAAGTTCTTGCAGACTTCGTGACATTGAGCTGAAGATACTGGTTATTATTTTTGTAACGATTACCTAGAATATCCGTGGAACGCAGAATGCTACGGCCAGGGAAAGCATAGTTCTCCCACTCATGTGAACCTGCATTGCCAAAGTTAGAAAGATCATTGCCGGCGAACAGGCTTATTTTAGAATGTTCGAGGTTCCATTGCGCTGTGGCATTAAAGGTATTCCTCATATAGCCTATATACTGCGTATCATCAAAAGCATAGTAAGCACCACTAGTGCTTGTACGGGTGATGATGTTCAAAGAGACAGGGTCGTTAATAAACTTGCCCGAAGGGATGTCGATATAGTCTATGCGAACGATGGAACTAGGCTTGATATTTCTTAGCTCTGCATCATTGGCCTTCTCGCCATTAATGTAGATAGCAACCTTCTGTCCAAGCCTGGTAACACTTCCACTTCGACGATCCACGTCAAGACCAGGAATCATTATGCCATAAATGACATCATAGCCATCAGTAGATAGCTTCAACTGTCCTTTCTGGGGAATTATCGTCATACCATCGTTCTTCTTGATGATTTTGTCCGCCTTAATCTCAACGGCGCTGAGGGTAAAGGTGCTGTCCTCCATATGTAGTCTTAAGGAATCACCTTGTTGCTGTGCATCTGCATCGGGAACCACGACAAAGAGCATAGCTACAGCTGCCATAATTTTCTTGGAACTGATATACTTGATATTTGCTATAAGTTGTGCTATGAACATTTTAAAGATGGAAAAATATGTAATGGCTATACATGCCATGAAAATCAATTGTGGAATGAGATATGAAACAAACTCCCAGTTGACCTCATCTGAGGAAATACTGGAGAGTACCTGCTGATACCAGTGAGGTATGTTTTGAACGAAATGCCAAGTGAACATTGGCATCCAGAAAAACAATACAAACCCGATGAACAATATCGAGACGATAGAATACACGATCGAGACGTAGCGGGTAGACTTGGAATAATACATGAAGGCAGGCTTCTCACCACCACTTTTTCCAAAGAGACGCTTGATACAATACATAAGGTACTCGATACCTTTTTTGCGCAGATTAGGAACTCCCAACAAGTCAGACAGTATCCAATAGCCATCGAACTTGAAGAGCGGGTTGAGCACCAATATGAAATTCAAGTTAAACGAGAGCAGGATATATGCGAGAAGATCGTTTCGAGTAATGTTATAGACTATATAGATAGGTATAAGGAGAAGCATCTGAAAATAGACGCCACCAAGGTTGACTACGATACGCTTGCCACGGGACAGATGCCAGACGTTGGACACGTCTGCATAAAATACCAACAAATTCAAGTACACGCAGATGCCAATAGCTCCTGGAGGGAGGTTGTAGTAACAACAAGCGGAGGCATGACCGAACTCATGAAAGAGCGTGGATAGTAAGATTGCAACATATACCACCACCAGCGTCGTGAGGTTCACCTTTTCAAGCGTCAGGTATTCTCCTCCCGTGGAGAATAAGAATGCCGTGAGTAGGGCAAAATTGATTGCCAGTACAACATAATAAAACTTGAAAGCGAACAACGACTTGAGCGAACGGCCAATCTTTGCAACCCTTATCTTGTCGATAATCTCTTTCTTGAAAAGAAAAGGACGTATTTGTGGCTCCTTTTTGCTGTCAGAAAGGATGGCTTCAAACTTTTCGGATAGCTTGAGTTCAAGCTCATCAAAGGACAAGTCACGATGGAGTACTTCACAGAAGTTCTCTACCAACTCGTCCGGCCCCTCTGAGTCTTGCACGATGTCGATCAAAAGCTTGGTGTTGTGGTTTATCGCAAAATTCCTGTCATTGTAAGACAGGATGTATTGCTTCTCCACATGGGAGGAATCCATTTCCTGAACCCTAAATTCTTTGATTTTTTGAACTACATTCATAACAAAAATTTTAAATATTCAAATTTATACAGCAAAGGTAGTTCAAAATCTATCTAAAAAGGAAAAAAGAGCGTTACGGCTCCGCTTCAATTCGCAATATGAAATGTTTCAAAAATTGAAACACTCCATATTACTCTATTTTACAGGTCTTTACACGAGATTTAATAGTTCTGATGGTTCCACTGCTTATGACCATGATATCCTGTATTTCCTCCTCAGACTTACCCATATTTTTCATCACCAGGAAGAACTGATACCTAGGGGAAAGATGATCATACTCCGTCTGCAACTGAGTGACGAACGGTAAGTCAACCACCTTATAGTATTCCATGAAATTTTCATAGTCTCTCTTATTCCATGTGAGAGTATTCTTACCATCGAGGATATCTTGGTATAGTATCTGCCCATTATAGAGAATCTTCGACTGTCGCTTCTGAATGGTGTTGATCTTCTCCTGAATTTTCTTTTCCTCTAGAACTGGAGTCTCCGACTGGCTACCTTTCTCCTTCAGCTTGTTGAGCTTTTCCTTATATACATTCAGCATGACCAGGTTCTCAAGGGAATTTTTCTTCCAACGCTCATTCTTGAAATGCAAGTAGATATATATGGCTATCACTAGCAATATAAAGATAAGGACGAAGAAGAATCCCTCAGACAACCTCTGCTTAAAACGCTGGTGTTCAATCTCGCTTGTAAATTGCTTCTGCACCAGAGTGAGACTCTCGTCCTTCTGTTCCTTGTACCTCTCAGCCTGCAGTTTGTTGATATTCATCGAACATTCCAGAGCCTTCTTATAATCACACTTGGAAGAATACATCGACAACATATTGCTATATACGAACATCCTGGTAGACTTGTCGTCTGTATCCAAAGCTTTCCTCAGATACTCCTCAGAAGCGTCCAAGTGCCCGTCCTGATATTCCAGAATAGCGAGACCCGAGTAGGCCGAAGCGTCCTTGTTAGCCTTGATAGCCTTGGAAAAATAAACCCTCGCTTTGGCAGGATCGCTGTCGATGATAGCCGAACCCAAAGAGACATAAAACTGTGCTTGCTCCTTACGAGGCACCGAATTGAGATACTCCAAACTTTTGTTGAGGAACTCTTCCGATTTCTTCATCTGCCCCAAACCATGGTATGTCGTTGCCATCATGGAATAGGCATATGCCAACCAGTTTTTATCTCCCGCTAGAGTGGACAAGTAAAGATTCTTCTTACCATATGACAGAGCTGAACTGTATTCCTCCGCAGTATTGTACCAGTCAAGAAGTATCTCGGTGACTTTATGCTTCAATGCTATATCATTCGTCTGCTCCGCATGATAATCCGCTTTACAGATGCTCCAAAAAGCCTTCTTAACTTGCCCTTGGTCATAATTATAGACTGCGAGATAATAATAACATTCGGCAATTTTCTTATTGTCATTCTTGCTGATGAAATGCTTGAGACACTGATTTATAATCGTATCCGACTCCTGTTCGTATCCCTCCAGGTAGTCCACTCTCGTTCTGAGAAGGGCATAGGTATTCTTGGAGTCGTCATCGTACAGTTCCGAGTAATTTATGGTCTTGAATAGGTTGATGGCAGAATCGTTTTCCTGTTTGTCAAGATAACGCTCGACCTCAGAACACTTCTCGCTCTCTGAATTCCCACAAGATAAAAAAGAAAAGAGTATTAAACTAACAATAGTTGACTTCAAGAATAGTGATAATCGATTCATGGACTAAATATTTTCTGCAAAGATAATATTTTTTTCATACAAAAGATATCATTCTGTAAGAAAATCAGCCTCAGATGTCACAAATAGCAAAAAAGCTCGGTAAAACCGAGCTCATTAGTAACAATTCTTATAAAAAGAACGTCACTCAAACACATTATATTTTAATCTATAACAAGGATTATTCTGAATATACCAGAGTATTGCCCGAATACACTCTCAAAGACTTGCTCGAATGCTCATTATCATAGATAAGATTGAGAATTTCACCTACATTCACGTTTTCCTGCTCTACCACATCGACAAGCACGCCGTCCTCATATAGTTCGACCCTCACGTTCTTCAAACTCGTATTAAAATATATTGTTGCAATTCCTACGTTATAGTCAGAGAGAATCACATTGCGTGCAGGAGATCTTCTTGGGGGATGAACGGGTATCATTACATTTGTATCAGGGATATCTGCTAAAGCATTCATACTATAAACTGCAGAACAAAGAACAAAGGCTAATAATAATACTTTTTTCATGATAACTTTTTTTTGATTAATTAATTTTGATTGAATAATTCTGATGCAAATATAGAAAAACGATTTATACATCCCACAAAAAAAAGCGTTACAAAAAAGATTTCATGTTTCATCCAAAATTAAACCTAATCAAATGTATATCAGTGAATTACAAAAATCGAAACGCATTATAAGCATCAAAATGGTAACACATAATGTTGGTAAATCAAGAAATATTAGAGTTTCTCCCCACAATGAGAACAATAGCGATCTTTCTTCCCTACTTTACCTCCACATCGAGGACACTTTCCTTTTTCCACTTTACGATTTGTTTCATCGACAAAAGTAGCCGTAACAATTCCTGTAGGTATTGCGATAATCGTATAGCCAAGAAGCATGACAAAAGCTGAAAAGAGTCTTCCTAAAGGAGTTACCGGTGTAATATCTCCATACCCCACTGTCGTCATCGTTACAATAGCATAATATACTGATGTACCCAAATCCGTAAACTGTGTACCTGGCCGATTGCCTTCGACCATATACATTAAGGTGCCAAGACAGATAACCAAAATAACAACAAATATAAAATAAACCAATATCTTATTCATACTCCTACGCAAAGAAGACATCAATAGATAACCCTCATTGATAAACGTAAAGAGCTTGAAAACACGAAAAACACGAATAAAGCGGAACGTACGAAGCAATATCATATAACGTGCCGACGGAAAGAGTAGTACAAGATAAGGTGGTATCGTAGATAGAAAATCTATGATACCAAAGAAACTGAAAGCATACTGTTTGGGGTTACGAGCACAATATAAACGAGCTACATAATCGAATGTGAAGGCGACAGTCATGAGTGCTTCAAGTACTTCGAGCACGGTCTTGAACACAAAAGCCAAACTTGGTACACTCTCTATAAAAGTAACAAGAATACTGAGAGTTATTAAAATCATTAAAACAACATCATATATTTTTCCACATTTTGTATCTGTACCAAAAATAATATGATATAAATTCTCTTTATCCATCCAAACTGGCTTTTTCATAGACATATTTTTTTGTTTGATACAAAAATAACAAAAAAAACAAGAATTAAGGATAATCATGTCAGATAAACTACAATAATGGCCGGTATAATTTTTGTCTATTAAAAAATAATTTGCTATTTTTGCAAGTAAGAAAATTCTATTCAAATAAGAAATGGAAATAACAGAAAGATTTATTAATTACACAAAATTCGACACTCAATCGAGTGAAGATTCGGACTGTGTCCCGAGCACGGCGAAACAACTGGAGTTCGCCAAGTACTTGAAAAAAGAATTAGAGGACGAGAAATTCTCTGATGTAGAGATGGACGAGATGGGTTACATCTACGCCACACTTAAAGCAAACACCAAGAAAAATATTCCTACAATAGGTTTTATCTCTCATTATGACACTAGCCCTGATTGTAGCGGTAAGGACATCAAGGCACGTATCGTGAAAAACTATGACGGAAATGACATTGAGCTTTCTCCAGGTATCATTTCTTCTACTGCAAAATTCCCTGAACTTAAAGAGCACATCGGTGAGGACCTCATCGTGACTGATGGTACTACCCTTCTTGGTGCTGATGACAAAGCAGGTATTGCAGAAATTATGCAGGCAATGTGTTACCTGCGAGATCACGACGAAATAAAACATGGTGATATCCGTGTAGGATTTAACCCTGACGAGGAAATCGGTATGGGTGCTCATCATTTTGATGTTGAAAAATTCGGTTGCGAATGGGCATACACTATGGATGGTGGCGACCTTGGCGATTTAGAGTATGAAAATTTTAATGCAGCAAGCGCTAAGATACACATTAAGGGCGTAAGCGTACACCCAGGTTATGCTAAAGACAAGATGATTAACGCAAACCGCTTGGCTGTAGAATTTCAGAATATGATTCCTGCAGACCAAACGCCAGAGTGCACTGAAGGCTATGAAGGTTTTTATCATCTTCTCCATTTGGAAGGGTCTATCGAAGAGGCTCAGCTGAGTTACATTATACGCGATCACGATCGTGACAAATTCGAAGATCGCAAAAAGTATATTGCTAATTGCGCTGAAAAGCTCAATGAAAAATATGGTCAGGGTACATGTACTGTAGAACTTCATGACCAGTACTACAATATGAAAGAGAAAATCGAACCAAACATGCATGTCATTGACATCGTTCTCAAGGCTATGCAGGAAACTGGTGTTCCTCCTCGTGTCGCTCCGATTCGTGGTGGTACTGATGGTGCACAACTCAGTTTCAAGGGACTACCTTGTCCTAACATTTTCGCTGGTGGTGTAAATTACCATGGCCCATATGAGTTTGTCAGTGTTCAGGTTATGGAGAAAGCTGTACAAACTATTGTGAAGATCTGTGAAATAACAGCAGCCTTCAACGATTAATTTCGTCATCATATTCTACTGCTGATACAGTAGGCTACATACTTATACATGCCTCGGCAGGTAATAACACCTGCCGAGAGTTTCTCACTAAACGACGTCTTAAGTTATTTATTCATAATATCACAACCTAAATATTATGGTAGGCATACCACCTCTAATACAAGATCTCACTCTTATTCTATCAGCCGCAGGCATAGTTACCCTTCTGTTTAAGAAACTTAAGCAGCCATTAGTCTTGGGATATATCGTTGCAGGCTTCCTCGTATCGCCACAGATGCCCTATCTCATGTCGGTTATTGATAAAGAAGATATCCAGATATGGGCTGATATTGGGGTGCTCTTCCTCTTGTTCTCTTTAGGACTTGACTTCTCTTTTAAAAAGATATTAAAGATGGGTATGTCGCCTGTCATTTCTGCCCTTACCATCGTATTCTGCATGATGACTCTTGGTGTGGGGGTAGGCTATTCTTTCGGATGGCGACAGATGGACTGTATATTTCTCGGTGGTATGATGGCTATGAGTTCTACGACCATTATATACAAAGCCTACAGTGACTTAGGATTGAGGCAACAATCATTTGCAGGACTTGTAATGAGTGTACTTATTCTGGAAGACATACTTGCCATCGTGATGATGGTTATGTTGTCTGCTATTGCTAGTGGACAAAATCCTGATGGTGGACAGATGGTAGGAAGTATACTCAAAATAGCATTCTTCTTAATATTATGGTTCCTCATTGGCATTTACTTAATTCCTTTATTTTTGCGCAAGACGCGTAAAATCATGAATAATGAAACACTGCTTATCGTTTCACTCGGACTTTGCTGTTTAATGGCGATCATATCGACAAGCGTGGGGTTCAGTAGTGCATTTGGTTCTTTTGTGATGGGCAGTATTCTTGCAGAAACCATCGAGGCTGATAAAATTATTAAAGTAGTAGAACCCGTAAAAAATCTTTTTGGTGCTATCTTCTTCGTATCTGTCGGCATGTTGGTAGATGTGCATATACTTGTCGATTATGCTATGCCTATAATGCTTTTAGTTTTAGCAATACTCGCTGGACAAGCCATAATGGGTTCCATGGGTTTCATGCTCGGTGGTCAACCGTTGAAGACTGCTATGCGATGTGGATTTTCGATGGCTCAAATCGGTGAATTTGCTTTCATTATCGCTTCTCTTGGTCTTTCTCTTGGTGTAATCAGTAAGTTTCTTTATCCGGTAGTTGTAGCCGTCAGTGTTATTACTACTTTTGCTACACCATACATGATACGAGCTGCAGAACCATGCTACAATGCGCTGGCAAAGAGGCTGCCTAAACGATGGGTCCGCAGTCTGAACCATAATGCTACCAGAAGTCACACAAATACCACAAGAGAAAAAAGTAACTGGAAGAAGTTGCTCATTTCGATGACACGCAATACGATTATATGCTTAATCCTTTCTATTGCTGGTATCTTTGCCATGAATTACTTTGCTCTCTCAGCCATGCGAAGGGTGCTCACTTACTGGCCTGGAAGCATACTCTGCGCCATACTTACCGTTCTCTTAATATCACCTGCATTACGAGCTATGATGATTAAAAAGAATCATAGCGAGGAGTTTAAAGCCTTATGGACAGAAAATAGGTTCTATCGTCTGCCTCTTATCTTTACCATAGTATTCAGGATTGCAATGGCATTAGGTTTCGTTTTCTATATCTTCGGCAAAATGACACATATTGGTGGAGCTTTAATTGTAACCATTGGTGTTGGTGTCATCATATCGATGATTATGTCGAAACAACTCAAACGCCAAAGTATTCGCATAGAACGAATATTTATCCGTAACTTACGAAGCCGAGATATCGAGGCACAGGTTCATGGTAAACGCAAACCATTATTTGAGGGCCACCTACTCGATCGTGATATCCATATCGGTATGTTTGACGTGCCCGAAGCATCCACATGGGTTGGACGCTCTTTGAAGGACCTAAAATTCAGAAACAGGTTTGGAGTACACTTAAGTAGTATTCTCCGCGGAGGATTAAGAATGAATATACCCAATGGCAATACCGTGATTTTTCCATGCGATACTCTTCAAGTAATTGGTAATGACGAACAATTACATCGATTTGGAGAAGCTATTGAAAACGAACTGATACCTGAAGATCCTGAGATTGAAAAACGTGAGATGAAATTACGCCAACTCATAATTAAAGAAAACAGTCCACTGGCTGGCAAGACGCTTAAGGAAAGTGGCGTTCGTGACAAATACCACTGTATGGTTGTTGGAGCTGAAGAAGGGCAGGAAAACTTAACTATGATAGACCCTAATCGAAAAATTGAAATTGGCGATATTATTTGGGTTGTCGGTGAAGAAGAAAAATTAAAGGCTTTGATTGATTAATCAAAGCCTTTATTTATATCTAACGAACGTTGTTATCTATATTATTAATACCACTGCACTGCGTTGCTATATCCACTACGCTTATCGTATTTCAAAGCATCTGTAAGTGTTGCGGCATTACAACGGAAACTAAAGTTATAACTCGTATAAGGTGCAAGCACTACAGAACAACTCATATTGAAACAGTGTAGATCGCGCTGAAGACTGGCTGTCGTCATACTAATCTTATGATAATCAAAATCATAACCAGAAGAGAAGCTGATATTCCATCCCTCACTGATACGAATGTTTCCACTGAAGTTCAGCGTCTGACTTACCTTATATGGATAACGCATTGACTCCTTATTAAAGGTACCTGATGTATTTTCACGAAGAGTAATACCATAACTGAAAGTAAGACTCCACGGCATAGAAAACGCCATATAGCCATCATCATCGGTCTCTGCTACAGTAGAACTCTTTTTAGCTCCATGCTGAGCGTCAACCATTGTTTTGTCTACATTCGTCTCTATATCTGTATCAATGCCTTCATCGTCCTTTTTAGGCTTGTCGTCCTCCTCATCATCACTACCACCAAAGATTTTCTTAATCTTTTCAGGATTCAATGTATAGGAGATATTCTGGCTCATACCTTGGAAACGACCAAAACGGCCCTTGCTATACTCAGTATGTGTACCAATATAAGGATTTCCATTAGCATCAAGCTCGTAAGCATAAGTAGCAAAAACAGCATTCATATTGAATGTATAATTCTTCCACCACTTCAATCGCAAGTTGACACTTAAATCTGACCATGGACGAACCTTAGCTGCCATATTATAACCCATACTCAAAGACAGGTCATCGATAATGCTTAACTTCTTATAACCAGTAGAATCTTTATCAGACTTCACCTTCATCTCTATGTTGTTGCCAAGTGTAACATTGATACTACCAGTCTTACTATTACCTGGCACGCTCCAAACACCTGTATTATAAGGAGAATACTGCACTATAGAAACATTACCATTCGCATCGGTCTTCAAATAAGTGTCATAATATCCATACTGTGAAGAACCAAAATTAGGTGCATAACTAAAACTAACTGTTGGAGAAAGGACATGGCGTATAGCCTGTATCTTGTCTCCAAAAAGTTTGCGACTAGGAATATAGAAACCATAGAGCTTGGTAGAAGCGGAAACACTTAAACTCCAATCATAGATATTATAAAAACCATAAGTGGTATCTCTCAGTTCTTCCTGATTAGCAGTATCCCAGCTACGAGTAATCTTGCTAGTCTGCATACGATCTGAGAAAGAGAAACTTGGGTTGATATTAATATACTTCAAAGCTGTAAAACTTGCAGAAGCCCCAATATCATGCTTCATACCATTTTGCCAATCCTTTATCAAATTAGATTTAAAGAATTGGTCTTCCTTGGTATCAATCGAATTTTTGAGCTGACCCTTATAAGTAAAACCTATTTTCTCATACCAACGCTCCTCACCTACCTTAGCCTTACGACGGAATGGATAGAAACGCGAAACATTGATATTCAAATCGGGTAAAGTAACAGACAACGACGAATCTCGCATATTTTGAGATAAGTTGGCCGTAGAACTTAAAGTCATTCCCAAACTAGAAAAACTAGTACTCCAACTTACAGAGGAAGTACGAGTACTCTGGGTCATAGTCTGCGGATTGTACAAACTAGAGAGGTTGTTGCGCTCATAACTCTGTGTGGCAAAGTTAACACTGGCAGAAAAACTACTATATGGATTTGCCTTAGAATCCTGGCGATGACTCCACTGTACCTTAAAACTCGTTGTTTCTGAAAAATCAGGCATACCTTTTTCTCCAGACTTCGTATCCTGATAACTAAAAAGGAAACTACCAGAATAACGATAACGCTTCTGATAATTGCTGGCTGCACTGACTCCCCAACTACCCTTGGTATAGATTTCACCTAACAACTTCAAATCCCATTTATCATTAATGGCAAAATAGTATCCACCATCACGTAGATAAAATCCTCGATCACTCTCATCACCATAGGTCGGCATGATAAAACCAGAAGAATAACTTTTGGTAAAAGGGAAAAATCCGTAAGGAATAGCAAAAGGTAGAGGAACATCTGCTACTACAAGGTAAGCAGGACCGAATACAACATCTTTACCCGGACGAACACGAGCTCGTGAAAGTGCAATATAGAAATCAGGATCATCTTTATCACATGTGGTATATTTACCATGTTGGAGATAAATCAAACCCGTAGAGTCTCTTTTAGACTTTTCGCCTCGAAGGAAACCATCCTGCTGCTCGGTATATACATTATCAATATATGCCTTCTTTGATTTAAAGTTAAATGCTATCGTATCCGTATCATACTGATCTGACCCCATCTTAAATACAGGTTTTCCTTTGACGCCACCTTCTGCAGTCGAATCAGGAGTACCTACAGCATGTACCAAATCACTGCCCATACTCATTTTTATACGATCGGATGTCAAATTGTAGCTTTGATAACCTACTTTAGAAGAACCATAAAGATGAGCTGTCTGTGATGCAGCATCATAAACCAAAGAGTCTTGGGCCTCGTAATTAACAGGAGCATCAATACCAGATGCCTTTGCCCGATTAATAGAGTCAAGGCGAATGGAGTCATCTATCGCCTTATTATAACGGACGATAGCCTTCTGTAACGAATCCATTTTTGTGGTATCAACAGCCACATTACCCAAAGAGTCATGCACAACGCTATCTACAGGCTCTGCTGATTCCTGCGGAGACAGATTTTTTTTCTTGCGTTTCCAAAATTGTTGCGAGGTCCCAGCCATAACTAGAACCACGACACATAAAAATAGCGCTATGAATGAATGCCTTCTCATGAATTGCAAATTTAGTAAAAAGTAGGGATTATGCTTAATTTTCAAACATTTTTTCCCATTGCTTAAAACGGTTTAAGCCTTCATCACCAAATTTAGCTAAACTCCTTTCTGCCTGTTCTACGCTTTTTTCACGCTCAGGATGAGTTTTGCTATAAAACTTATCAGCATAACAAATCACCTGCTCCTCTAAAGTTTCAGGAAGGAAATCTTCGTGAGGTAAAGGTAAATTTTGACTGATAATATCTTCTTTGGACAATCCAGCTCCCGTATGACGCTCACAGACACGTGCATGGCGAGGGAATCCCTCTTGTCGTAACATCTCTGCCCCTATTCTGCCATGGCAAATATAAGGTTCTGTACCTAGACACTGAATACCAGCTGCATCACATCGGCAAATACCGATATCATGAAGCATTGCAGCCTCCATAATGAAGTTACGATCCATGTGTAACTCTGGATGAGCATCACAAATACGCACAGCACGCTTCATAACAAGTGTGCTGTGCGTTAGTAGGATGTAACGTAAAGCGTTATCATCCGGATAATATTTATCGATTATTTTCTGATAATCCATTATTCTGCGTTGTCACGCTGTATGTAAGCAATTACATCACCCTTGCGGATCTTTGCACCTTGCTTAGCATTGATTTCTACGAGCTTACCACCCATAGCAGCAGGAATTGTTTCAAACTCACCCCATGAGGTCAAGATATAACAGAAAGCTTCGCCTTCCTTATACTCCTTACCGATGAATGGTTCTACTGCTGGTGCAGCCTCTGCATCACCCTGGAATTCCCAGAAGATCTGACCTTTAACAGGTGCTACGATAGGATCAGCTACGGCATGCTTGAAAGCTGTTGCTTCTTCTACACTTACCTTAGCGCCCAGTTTAGCATCTTTAGCCTTCTGGAGATCTGCAAGCATATTCTTCTTAGCCTGGCCACTCTTATAGTTACGATACTGCTCTGGATGCATTGCGAGTTCCCAAAGTTCCTCGTTGTCCTGACCATAATCCCAACCATTCTCGTCCATTTCCTTCTTGAAATCATCAAGTGCATTAGGGAGCAATGTATGTGGATCTACATCTGTAAACTCATAACCCTTTTCTTTAGCGAGTTCCTTGATTTCTGGAGCAATTTCACCAGGAACCTTACCACTCTTACCAAGAATCATACCCCAAACAGAATCGTCCATCATAACATAACGACCTTTACCCTGTTCCAAAGTAAGAAGGTTGAAAAGTGCTATATTCTTAACATACTGAGAGAACGGAGTTACCAATGGAGGATAACCTACACGTGGCCAAACATAAGCTACTTCCTCGAAGAGTTTTACCAGAAGTGCATCCATAGAGAGTTCTTCTTCACCTTTCTTTTTACGTACATTATTTATAGTTGTACGCATTCCTGTAAGATCGGCCATCATTGAACCCATCATACCACCAGGAAGACCACAAGTAAGCAACAATGAAGACATCAACTTATTACCAGGATTAATGAAGTAACCCAACCAATCGTCGATGAATTCTTGAGTAAGAGCACGAGCTCTCATGTAAGCATCCATGTTGATTTCTGGTACATCAAAGCCTGCATTTTTCAACATGCTCTGAACAGAGATAACATCTGGATGAACCTTACCCCATGATAATGGCTCGATAGCAGTATCTATAACATCAGCACCATTCTTACATACTTCAAGGATAGAAGCCATAGAAAGACCTGGACCTGAGTGACCATGATACTCGATAATGATTTCAGGATACTTGTCTTTGATAGCCTTTGTAAGCTTACCCAAGAGAGCAGGCTGACCAATACCAGCCATATCCTTCAAACAAATTTCTTCTGCACCTGCTTCAATAAGCTGATCCGCAATATGAGAATAATATTCTAGGGTATGGATTGGAGAATTTGTAATACAGAGTGTAGCCTGTGGAGTCATTCCTGCCTCTTTAGCCCACTTGATAGATGGAATAATGTTACGAACATCATTTAAACCATCGAAAATACGAGTAATATTTGTACCCTGAGCATGTTTTACTTTGTACATCAAAGCACGAACATCGTCTGGAACAGGATACATACGCAATGCGTTCAGACCACGATCCAACATATGTGTCTTTATGCCGGCCTCATTAAAAGGCTTACAGAATGCACGAACAGCTTCATTTGGATTTTCACCAGCCAAAAGATTAACTTGCTCAAATGCTCCACCATTAGTCTCGACACGGGCAAAACATCCCATTTCAATGATAACAGGAGCAATACGCTCTAATTGGTCTTTGCGAGGCTGGAATTTACCAGAACTCTGCCACATATCTCTGTAAACGAGACTGAACTGAATTTTCTTTGCCATTTTATATGTGTTATATTTCTTTTTTGCTAAAGTAAAGTTATTTCCTAAATAGAGATGCCTTTGGGCATCACATCGTGCAAAATTAGATAAAAATTTCCAAATATCCGATTGTTAGCTTCATTTTTTACAAATATTGCATTATCTTTGCGGGCAAAAAGAGAAGTTATGAAAATTAAAACACTATTAATAGTACTTCTAGCGGTTTTTTTCCTACTACCTTCGTGCAAAAATAAGAAAAGAAGAGTTCCTCGTAATGACAAAATGGCTATCAGTATGTCTCAAAATGCAAAGGGAGACTCTGCCATCTATGGATTGGCATGTGAGGGAACTAACGACTCTGCTGTCGTACTGCTACCAAACCAAGGTGGAGATCCTATAAAATATCGTATAGTTTGGGCTATGAATAATCATCAAGTATTTGGTACACCTAGTATTGGCGACTGGATATGTGTTATTCCTCAAGCTGACAGCAAGAACTCTGCCCGCATGGTTATCGACCTTGACCAAGTTAAAGGTACATGGACACACGCTGTCAAACCTGTATTTAAGGATATTAGCGGTATAAGCAGAAAACAAATTCGTGAGATGTTTGAAAATATGCCAGACTCTATTAAAGAGACTTATCTTGTACCTCGTGAATATGGATTTACTCTTTCACGCCAGAGCAAGGCTCAGGCTATCGGACGAATTTATGGTAGTAATGACGAAGAAAGTCCTGTAAAATATCCAGAAGTACCTCACTATACCGAGTGGCATGCCTACAATGGAAAGCTTATTTTGGTACAAGGCCGAGTTGAATACAACAACATTGTTTACAACGAAAAAGAAAAGAGAGACACGTTTGAATTCGTATATTTACATGATGATTCTCTTGCAATTCGTTCTACCAAGAATAAAGAGATTTTCTCATACCATCGTAAAGATGCTAAAACCGTAAACGAGAAAGCTAAGGCTGCTGTTAACAAACAAGCTGAAAGACAAAAACAGGAATTACAATAAATATATTTACACTTAAACATAAAAAATGGAAATAGCAAAAGAACTATTTCCATTTTTTTATGGCAAAAAAAATCATTTGCTCATATTATGATTCATAAAGCGAAATTCTGCCATTTTTTCATATTTGGTACCTGGTAATCCATAATTGGCAAAAGGATAAATACTAATACCACCACGAGGGGTAAAATATCCAGTTACCTCTATATACTTAGGTTCCATCAACTTGATTAAGTCCTTCATGATGATGTTAACACAGTCTTCGTGGAAATCACCATGATTACGGAAACTAAAAAGATAGAGTTTCAAACTCTTACTTTCAACCATCTTTTCTGCAGGAATATAGCTAATACGAATTTCCGCAAAATCAGGCTGACCTGTAATAGGACAGAGTGATGTGAACTCCGGACAGTTAAATTGCACCCAATAGTCATTCATCGGATGCTTATTTTGGAATGTCTCAAGCACTTTTGGTGCATAATCAAGACTATACTGAGTCTTCGCACCTAAAGATTTCAGACCTTCATCCTTACGATTCTGAGGATTATTTGACATAATGCTTATAAATTAAATATTTTCAAAACGTTGTATGAAATGCCTTCATCATAGACATCTTCACCCTCATGATCTTTTAATGCCTTTACCACACATATGGTAATTGGCAATACGATAATTTCGTAAACAGTCTTAAGCAATACCTGCCAGATCATAAGTTTAAATAATTCTACTGTAGGTACTATTCCGCTCAATGCTAACGGGAAAAATATCAAGCTGTCTGCACTTTCGCCCAATACTGTACTCCAAATAGCACGACTTGAAAAATGACGTCCACCATCGCGTATCTTCATACGACTCATGACATACGCATTAACGAAACTACCTACCAAAAAAGCTATAAACGAAGCTGCTGCAATGCGAGGTGCCAACCCGAATATAGCATGAAAACCTGCATCATTAGTCCAATATGAAGCGCCAGGAATCCAGTCACACAGGGCACCCAATGAGACAAAGAAAAAGTTCATAAGAAAACCCACCCATATAAGAAGACGAGCCTTACGATACCCCCAAACTTCACATACGCAATCATTAATAATGTACGAAACAGGGAAAACTATCAGTCCTCCTGTCAAACTAATAGCACCTACTTGAATTTGCTTTGTTTCGAGTACGTTTGCTGTTATCAAACATACACAAAAGAGTATACTGAAAAGCATAAATAGTACACTCACCATTTTACGTTTTTGTTCCATTGTTCTTGTTTTTTACGAGGTTGACCAAGCACTCGATAAATTCTATCCACTAGTCGTGTTTAAATTGGACTGCAAAATTACACATTTTTTTCAAAACAAGTAGTACTTTACTAAAAATCTTGTATCTTTGCAAGATAATTTAAATAAAATGCGAACATTTCTAAGTATTTAGAAGGGAACAATATTTTAAACAGAAACACAAATATAAAGAAGAAATAAGATGAAAAAGATTTTATTCGGCTTAACTCTATTGCTTTCTGCTCAAGCAATAAATGCACAATCTGGGAAACTCCAAATTAAGGGTGAAATGAAAGGTATGGGTGATACTATCATCATCCTCAACAATCAAAACAAGCCTATCGATACCGTTTTGGTAAAGAATAACAAATTTGCGTTTACCCTTAACCTCCAAAAGCCAACAGACATCATGTTTGCAAATAGTGGTGCTCTTCGCGGCGAAAACAGAAATGCTTTCACGATGATTGCTGTTCCTAATGAGAAAATGGAACTTAAAGGAGACATCGCCAGCCGTTTTGATGTAAATGGTTCTAAGTTTTACAGTCAGTATCATGAGGCTGACTTGATGATGGAAGAAGCCATGAAAACAGAGGACAATCAGAAGTATTCCGATGCAATTAAGAACTTTATCAAGTTGCATCCTGATTATGAAGCAAGTGCTGCCATCATTCCTAATTTATTAACTCCAGAGGAAATGGACAATGCTGTAACTATGCTTTCAGACCGAGTAAAAAATGGTCGTATGAAAGAATACTATACAGCTCTCATTGCACAAAACAAGATGCGCATTAAAGCACAACAGGAAGCGGAAGCTGCTGCTGCAAAGGCACAAGCTGCAGGAGTTATTGCTCCTGATTTCACTTTAAACGATATCAATGGCAAACCTTTATCACTTTCTAACCTACGTGGCAAATATGTTCTTCTCGACTTTTGGGGGTCATGGTGCATCTGGTGTATTAAGGGTATGCCAAAAATGAAGGAATATTACGAAAAATACAAAGGCAAATTCGAAATCTTAGGTATCGACTGCAATGATAAGGAAGATAAGTGGAAAGCTGCTGTAGAGAAATACAATCTAAACTGGCTACATGTATATAATCCAAGAAGTAGTGATAACAAAGTGCTCCGTGATTATGCTATCCAAGGCTTCCCTACCAAAATTCTCGTGGGACCTGACGGAAAGATTGTTAAGACTATAGTTGGCGAAGATCCAGCATTCTACACTTTCATGGACGAAACCTTTGGAAAATAATAACAGATATATTTGTTGCTACTTTATTGCACTTTTCAAAAGACAAATCATATTCTGAATACTACCAATAATATAGGGAGAAACTGAAAATGACATTTCAATTTCTCCCTTTATTATTGACTTATCTTCAAACAGAAAGATAAATTATAAGTTAATGATCAGATAGCTCAAATATCCTATATAAGTAAGTGAAAGAACAAGCCCCTCCCATCGCTCTACCCGATACTTTGTAAACGAGAACAACCAAAACATGGTCATGCTGATAATGAGCATAGAAAGGTCAAGTGTGGTAATACCTTGAATCGTCATCGGTGAAATAATGCCAGTAACACCCAATATCATTAGAATATTAAATACATTACTACCCAACACATTACCAATGGCAATACCACTGTCACCCTTACGAGCTGAAACAATACTTGTAGCAAGTTCAGGCATTGAGGTTCCTCCAGCTACAATGGTTAAACCAATTATAGCATCGCTTACACCAAGTTGAGCTGCAACAAAAGAAGCATTGTCTACAAATACATTACTACCC
Organism: Segatella bryantii; assembly: GCF_022024215.1. NCBI lineage: Bacteria > Pseudomonadati > Bacteroidota > Bacteroidia > Bacteroidales > Prevotellaceae > Segatella > Segatella bryantii. Next base: position 1,663,566 of record NZ_CP091798.1, read on the forward strand.
AACACTAACCCTGCCATACCAATAATTAGCAAAAGTATCGCCTTACCTGTAGCTATTGGCTTTTTGTTTGATAATTCAACATCTGATGGTGTCTGTTTTGCTGTACGCAAGGTTAATACCATAAAGAGAATGAAAAAGATGAGCAAAATAGCTGCATCCAAACGAGATATTTTTCCATCTACGCACATAATAAACAGAAACATAGAAGCAATAAATGTAAATGGGATATCCTTCTTCACCGTAGAATGAAGCACGGTTATCGGAGCCACCATTGCTGCACAACCTACTATTAAAAGTGTGTTAAATGTATTAGAACCAACCACATTACCAACGGCAAGATCTGGTGTATTTTTGAGTGCTGATACCAAACTGACGCACAATTCCGGCATAGAGGTTCCCATAGCCACAATCGTTAGACCAATCACCAACTGAGGTATACCCATTTTTTCAGCTATACCAACAGCTCCATCCGTAAGCCAGTCTGCACCTTTAAGAACGATTACAACTCCTGCTATCAGCAATATGACATTAAGCCATGTCATGCTAGTGGCAAAACTTAATAATAAGGTATTCATAGATACGCTATCTTTTATTATTACTTATTAGAAAAATAAACACCTATAAGAATCAACGCTGATCCTAAATATGCTAACCAGGTCATCGGCTCATCAAGTACTAAGGCAGAAGCTACAACTGTACTTACCGGATTCAGATAAATATAATTACTTGCTACCAAGGCTCCCAATTTTTTACTTACCCAACTCCAGAGCAGAAAACAACTGAAACTTGCCACCACACCTAAAAAAAGTAAATTTCCCCATACAACAGGCTGTAGAAGTACTCGTAAAGAGAACGACCAAGGTTGAAATATAAACATGGGAAGTATGGTTAACAAACCATAGAAAAACACTTTGCGTGTAATAAATATGGCCCCATATTTTCTGCCAATGCTCCGCAACTGAATACTGTATATCGCCCAACATAATGCTGCTAAAAACGCCAGCAAATCACCAAGCGGATGCAGTTTCAAAATAAAATGCCCATTAAAAACAACCAAAGCCACTCCTAATGTAGCAATAACTGATCCAGATATTAATGGACGAGTGGCATGCACATCCTTGAGAAACAGAATGGCTAGAATAGTTGTGAGCAAAGGAGCCGTACAGACGATAAAAGATACATTATTAACATAATCTATCTTGACTGCCAAATTCTCTGTAACAAAATACAAAGAACCACCCGTTATACCCAACAAGAAGAACTGTAACTCTTCTTTCCAAGTATCAGCCCAAATACGACGTGGCGAAATAAACCAAATGCAAATATAAGCAAAAAGGAAGCGAAGAGTAAAAATCTCATGCGCTTCCAATCCATGCTGCAACAGCACCTTGCTATTTACAAAGGTAACTCCCCAAATAAAAACAACAAGGGCTGCCAGTAAATGATGTCTCAGTTTAGGCACGACTTATTCAGCACTGTTCTCAAGACGATCGTCAACATTGTCACCCTCTGTAGGAGCCATTATCTCCTTAAAATTTGTAATGCCATTGTTAACGAGAATATTGTACCACTGCAAGAATTTCTTAATATCACTATCGTGAACGCGATCCTGATCAAAGTTTGGCAATACTTCTGCGAAATAGTCGCGAAGTTCCTTGCTGCTTACCTTCTTATAGTTGATAGAAGCTGGCTTACCACCCTCTTTCTTACATGCGTTCTCGAATACCTGCCATAATGCGATATCTTCCTCGTCTGTATACATAGCGATGTCTGCGAGACTTGTTACACGATCAGACGCGAAAGCTGGCATACGCTTATGTGTAGCGTCGATAGCTTCAACGATAAGATTCATCTTACCACGACTTACCAGTTTATAAAGACCTGGTTTACCTGCAATTGCTAAAATTGTTTCCATTTCTATTACTTTATTTTTATGTTTATTCTATTTGTTGCTCCGGACCCTTGGAATAGCATACACCATCTGCCTTCATCTTATCCAGCATGGCATCTATCTGCTGTTCTATATCCTCTTGCCCAGATACAAGTACATAATTACTTCTTTGTTTTACCTCTTCCTGAGGTATCTGTGTATCAATCCATGCCTGCGCTTTCTCTCGTGAGATGTTATCACGAACCATAATGCGCTCTATCCTGAGGTCTATAGGTGCAACTACACATACAACCTTATCTATATGAGTACGCTTCTGAAACTGAGATTCGAAAAGAATAGCACTTTCTATCCAATCATATCCACTATTTTCAAAATCACGAGCTACTGCAGGATGTACGATTTCGTTTATAGCCTGTTTATTAGCTTCACTCTCCAAAAGAAATTGAGCTAAGATTTTCTTCTGCAACACTCCATCCTTATAGCAGTCGTCACCTACTAATTCACACAGTTGCTTTTGCAAAAGATTATCAGTACGCATCAACCGCTTGGCAGCAGAATCGCAATCGTATACCTGTATACCTCTTTTGGCTAATCGCTGACAGATCACAGATTTGCCCGAACCAATGCCACCCGTTATAGCTATTTTCATCCGTTTTCTTCTATTAGATAATCCACTTGATCAATTGACAGACGCAAATGTCTAATATACTTCGGAGCCTTTTTAATATAAATAGTACACTTATCAGAAGGGGTATTTCCAAAATCGTTGTAATCAGCGACAACTTTAAAGTCTTCTGGATGTATATTTCTATATTGACTAGCCCCTACTACGAAACTGACCTTGACTTTAGAAGGGAATGTGCGAAGCATTTTACCTACCGGCATATTAATCGCTTCTATCTTGACCTCCATAGACTCCTCTGTCATGATATCAGGGTAAAGTCCTACCTTTACCTGCATTGGCTTAATCTTGACACCCCTAATCTTTTTCAAGTTCACAATCTGATATACTGTATCTTCAAGATTAGACATCTTAAGATACTGTGTAGTAACATACTGGATACTGTCAAGTTGCTTTTTCGAACCATACACCGTGACATATTCCGGCCAGAATCTACTATGCGCCAAATAAAACGAACGATTAAACTTGATATCACCATTCAAACGGATTGGCACTCTCTTATGTTGACCATAATTGAATCCGAATTCTAATCCATCTGTCTTAATTGCAACAATCTTACTCGAGTTATACAGTTGCGCATAAAGTGCCTTTTGCAAATCTGCCACAGGAACGACACCCTTCATGGTCTGCTCATTCGCATAGCTAGAATACTTGAACTGAATAGGACGAATCTCATTACCATACAAATAAGTCAGCATCGTAAAACCCTTATCACGTACTGTCACCTTTATAGTATCCGGCAAATCATCCGTGATCACAACCTGACGAGGAACACCCACTAAGCGTACGGGCACAGCAATATCTTGTTCATAGGTGTCATTAAGTGAAATCGTTAGCCAAAAGGCTCCACTCAATGCAAGAAAGAACAAAAAAATCAGAAACTCTCTATTGGCTGTTCCGAATAGAAAGTTTCTGAAAATATGTAATATTCGTTTAAGCATTAGGCTGTTGCTGACGAGCATCAGCAAAAACGTAAGAACGCTCTACTTCCACTACAACGCCACGAGCAATTTCTACGCTTACTTTATTACTAGAATCATCAATATGTTTCACGGTACCATAGATACCACCACCAATGACAACTTTTGTACCTTCTTGAAGAGAATTCTGGAACTGACGAATTTTCTTCTGCTGTTTCTGCTGAGGACGGATAAAAAAGAACCACATCAATGCAAATACAGCTATCATCATAATAAGGAAGCTGTAGTTATTACCACCAGCTGCAGCCTGAGCTGCTAAAATCATGTTCATCATATATGTATTATCGTTAAATTTTTTATTGTCTATTTCCAAAAATTAATACTCACGACGTCTACGGAATGTAGGACGAGGACTACGCTGCTGTTGTGGACGCTGCTGACGCTGTGGGCGCTGAGGATGCTCCTGTCGAGGACGCTGTGAGCGCTCTGGCATTGGCTTAGCAATGATTCCTTCATCATTCAAGAAACGAGCTATACCATCAAGCATACCGTTTACATAACCTCCACTATGAGGAGTACTATATAATTTAGCAAGATTTACATACTCGTTGATTGTAACTGATGCAGGTATATTAGGGAATGTACAAAGTTCTGCTATAGCAATCTGCATAATCACAACATCCATGTAAGCCAGACGACTAAAATCCCAGTTACGACTAGCATCACTCATATAACGCTGATATTGGTCGGCATTGAGAATGGTAGAACGGAAGAGCTTACGAGCGAAATCAAGATCCTCTTCATCCTTATATTCTGGAAGCAATTCCTGATCAGCCTTATTAGCCTGTTCAAAGCGCTTAATAGTTTTGATGACAAAAGTATCTACGATTTCCTTATCATCATTCCAATATAAGCTTTTCTCTTCAAGAATACCATCCAGCTCATCATTACGCTGAATAAAGAGTTTATAAAGTCTACGCCACAATTCACGATCGGTATCGTAATCTGAATCACCGGCATTCATATATGTAATATAATCTTCGCTCTGCTCAATTTGACTGAGTAGTCGACGAACGAATTCAATATCTTCATCCCAATTCTGCTTTTTGTTTTCAATAAATTCATTCAGCATCTTGTTTTCTTCAAGCTGAACAGCAAATTTATTGTAAGCGAATTTTGCAGAAGGTGCAGGTGTACCCTCACGCTGAGCACGGGCAGTATTTACATCTACACGATGACGAGCTTCTTTAGTAATGGCTACGATAAGAGAGAGGAGATTGTTATACAAATCATATGACTTAGAAAGACTGAAAAGCAGTTCTTTCTCGGCGTTATCCATATTATTGTTGCCGTTTTGATAGTATGCGTAGGTTAACTGGACTATCTTAATTCTTATAAGTTCCCTATTAATCATTCTCTAATAATTTTTGGATTACTTTTTTATTGTTAATGTGTAATATTACGATGCAAAAGTAATGTATTTATCCTATATATGCAAGAAAACAAGCAGTAAATTATAGTTTTTATCCAGAATATTTGTTAGAATCACAAAAAATGTATACCTTTGCACAGCTTTTTTGAGCTTATCCGTGTGATGGCGAATTAAGGCGGTATTATTAAACTTAATTTAGAGTAACACATTATGAAAGAAATTGATGTAACAGGTCAGAAGCGTGAGAACCTTGGTAAGAAAGCTTCTAAGGCATTGCGTAAGGAAGGTTTCGTTCCTTGTAACTTGTATGGTGAGAAGAAAGATGAGAATGGTGCTCCAGTAGCTTTCTCTTTCGCTGTATCTTTTAAGGAACTCCGTAAGATTATCTACACTCCTCACGTATATGTAATCAACTTGATTATCGACGGTGAGAGCCACACAGCTATCATGAAGGAGATTCAGTTCCACCCTACAACAGACGCTCCATTGCACGTAGACTTCTACGAGGTTAACGATCAGAAGCCTATTACAATTGGTATCCCAGTTAAGTTGAACGGTCTTGCACAGGGTGTACGCGATGGTGGTCGTATGAACCTTTCTATCCGTAAGATCAACGTTACTGCTCCATACCAGCAGATTCCAGAGCACCTCGATATCGACGTTACTGCTTTGAAGATTGGTAAGAGCATTAAGGTAGGTGAACTTTCATTCGAGGGTCTTGAGCTCGCTACTCCTAAGGAAGTTGTAGTTTGCTCTATCAAGATGACTCGTGCTGCTGCACAGGCTGCTCAGACTGAAGAATAATTCGAACTGTTCTGAATGGACAAATATTTAATTTGTGGTTTGGGTAATCCTGGTAGCGAATATGAGGATACCCGCCATAATACAGGTTTCATGGTATTGGACGCTTTTGCAAAAGCGTCCAATATTGTTTTTGAGGATAAGCGATATGGATTTGTTGCTGAGACTTCTATTAAAGGACGCAAAGTCTTTCTTCTGAAGCCTACAACATTTATGAACCTTAGTGGTAATGCCGTTCGCTACTGGCTTAACAAAGAGAATATCGACCAAAGCCATCTACTCGTTATCAGTGACGATGTAGCTCTCCCTCTAGGTGCTTTCCGCTTAAAAGCTAGTGGCAGCAATGGTGGGCATAACGGACTGGGACATATTCAACAGCTTATCGGTCAAAACTATGCACGCTTACGTATGGGTATCGGCAACGACTATCCACGTGGCAGACAAGTAGACTGGGTGCTTGGACATTACAGTGAGGATGATATGAAGCTGCTACAGCCAGCTATAGATCTTGGTGGCGAAATCATCAAGAGTTTCGTTCTCAGTGGTATTGACAACACCATGAACCAATTCAACAAACTTGGAAAGAAGTAATTAATATATTCAGTTATGGCAGATACAGCAAGAATAGACAAATGGCTATGGGCAGCTCGCATCTTCAAGACGCGATCTATTGCTGCCGATGCTTGTAAAAATAGTCGTGTTACCATTAATGGAAGCAATGTAAAACCAAGTCACATGATTAAACGTGGTGAAATTATTCATGTAAAGAAACCACCTATTACCTATTCTTTTCGTGTTTTAGATTGTATTGAAAAGCGTGTAGGTGCCAAACTGCTCATCAATGTATATGAGAACGTTACTGATCCAAAACAGTATGAATTACTTGAAATGAGTCGAATCAGCGGTTTTATTGACCGTGCCAGAGGTACAGGACGTCCAACCAAAAAAGACCGTCGTGCTATCGATGCCTTTGTCGATCCTGTCATGTTTGGTTGGGATGACGATGAAGATGACGATGAAGACTAATTCTCAATGTAGCATCATATCATTAAGGGGGAAATATCATATTGATTATTTCCCCCTTTTTACATACCTTACTAAAATTTAAATATATAATAAACGCTTTATTATTGCATCAGACTTTATCTCGGACCGCCGAAACCGCCGCCACCATTTCCACCAAAGTTACCACGTGGGCGACCACCTTGGAAGTTTTTATCACCAAAATCTGGTCTACCTTCTCTTTCACCTCTATTCATGGCATTTCTTGCTTCTTTAGAACCAAAAAGATTCATTCTGTAGATGACATGGAGCATCGCATAACTATTGATACTATTATATTCTACATCCGATCTGCGAGTAGCATTAATCGTACGACTTAAATTACTTTGCTGTTTTAAAATATCATAGAACTGTAATGTCACCGATAAAGGTTTACCCTTGAGGAAACTCTGGGCTAACTGTGCATTCCAAACCAATTCGTTCGTATTCATAGAAGCATCATCATAACCTCTACGACTATTCTCATGAAGATCTGTAGAAAGACTCATTCCCCAAGGCAAGGTAATGTTTACAGTAGCTCCATAAGCAAACTGCCAAGTATCGAGATCACTACTACTCTGCAACTTGTTACGTGCATGGGTATACCTAACAGAACCATCAAGCTCTATTTCGAGCCATTCATTACGATAACTTCCCGCTAAACGCTCATTGAGTGTAAGTGTACGTGTAGTATTCTTTTGAGAATCACTGGTCTGATCCAAGGTCAAATAGCCTACATAATTATTATAGCCTACATTCGTAAATGTATTCACATTCCAGAAACCAGTAGAGTCTATGGCTGTGTTAAACATAAACACACCATTTGCATCCCAGTTACCATTAATATTCTCAGGCTGAGTTGTTCTACCTCCAGTGAGTGCATCATAAGTTACCTTACTGCTTATACTGTTACGGGTGGTACTAAAGTTCACATTAGCCATTATTGCACGCTGATGTGCCTGAATATAATTATTATAGAACAGACGGAATTTATTGGTGAATGATGGCTTCAAACCAGGATTACCTTTTGTGATATTAAGAGGATTACTATCATCAGTAATATCGAGCAGGTCGGTCATACTTGGTTGTGAGGTAGTTCCACGATAATTAATGCGCAGGTTACTTACCTTAGAGAAACGATAACGGAAATCAAAAGTTGGTGAGAAATTAGTAACTGTACGTACCGTATCTACATGTACTCCTTGATAATCTTGAGTAAACTTAGTAGACTGAGGCTGAACCATCACACCAAAATTGAGTTGATATTTCTGACGAATCAAACGCATCATCACATTAATCTCGTGAATATAGTTCTTATACTCAGCAGAACGACTTAACTCGTCATCCAAGTAACTGGTATAAGGATTAGCCAACTTAGACAAGTAACTATCCCATCCACGATACGCTGGAGTTACATCGGCAAAGAAATTTTCGCCCAAATTACTAAAATCATAGGTAGAACGATCACTCTTGTTAAGATTATAAGTAAACTTATAACTAAACTGTAAGAAAGTGGCACGCCATAATGGCTCGCTATAAGTAGCTTGGAGCGAATAACTATAATTTTTGGAAGGTGTTACATTATATCGATTGGTCTGGTAGGTAGAGTCTAAACCGTCTGCTGCCTGTACTAAATATAAATGAGCAGCATTTGTAGAAAGGCTTTCACTGTCAGTCTTGCCATAACTTGCATCTGCACGCAACGTAAAGTTACGCCCCATGTTATTAAGTTTACGGTTGTACTGCAGCATTCCCTTAACATTATTAGTCTTAGAGTAAGAAATAGAGTTATCCTCTTGTGTATTAACGATAGCACTATCCTTAGCCAAACTAATAATGCTCTCAGTAGAAAGAGGATCAGCTACCTTAAGGTATGGATTAGAAAGAAAAGCAGCTGAGAAAGAATGACTTCTACTATCACTTGTAGACCAACTAAACGATGGTCGGAACATGATATTAGTCATCGAGTCTGGTTTCCACTCCAATCGCATATTACCATTCCAGCTATTACTACGCGTGTAATTCTGAGCAATTTTATTCTCATAAGCAGAAGAACCTACGAAATTTTCAATAGCAGACTTTGTATAAGCATCGCCATCAGAGTGGTTCCATCTTAAACTGGCATCAAGCTTCAACTTATTTTTCAGTTCATAATTATAGTTCGCACCTATCATCTTGGTTGCTGTTAAACCATCTCGACCACTACCAAAACGACCACGGCCTCCACCACCAGGGAAACCCATATCATTTACATTATTGGCACTTCCGAAAAGCATGAACCGATTATTATCCTGGAAAATACCTGCCATTAATTTTTCAGAATAACGACTATCTGTACCCAGAGACAAATCTATATTTGATATCATACCCTTGTTCATACCCTTCTTCATACCGAAGTCGAGCACCGTAGACTCTTCGCCATCATCAATACCTGTGATACGGGCCAAATCACTTTTTTCATCATAAGCCTTAATTTTATCAACGATAGAAGTTGGCAGATTCTTAAGGGCAGTCTTTGTATCACCTGTCATAAATTCCTTACCATCTACCAATATCTTTTTTACCGTTTTACCATTAATGGTGATGGTACCATCATCGCTTACCTCTGCACCAGGAAGACGTTTCACCAATTCTTCTACCGTAGAACCTTCAGGAGTACGATACGCCGAAGAATTATAAACAAAAGTATCCTCCTTGAGTACCACTTTAGCAGCCTGACCCGTTACCGTTACGCCTTTAAGCATATGCGAATCACCCGTCATAGGAATTTTTCCCATGGATAAGTTTTTATCGGCTACCACTTTAATTTTACGAACAAGTGACTTATAACCGATACTAGAAATTTTAAGGAGATAATCACCATTATCAGGGGCAGTAATGGTAAAGAGACCATCCTCATTGGATATGGCTCCTATAATAAAGGTACTATCTTTCTTCAATAATTGCACAGTAGCCTGCATAATAGGGTCCTGCGTTGATTTGTCAAAAATCTCACCTGAGATCAGTCTAGTTTGAGCAAAGGTTGTTGTTGATACTATCAGCATCAATAACACGAGTAGATGCTTTTTCATTGTTATTAATAATAAATCTTTAGTTTCTTATTGCTATGTGCTACACTGCACAATTATAAGACGCAAAAAAACAGATTAGGTTTAAAAGGAAAGTAAAAAATTAGCGATTTGATAGATTTTATGTCAAAAATCTTTGAAAATTGCAGCTTTTCAAGTATATTTGCACAAAGAGCGAAATAACAATAACAAACTGATATTCGCAAAAATCTTAAATACGTTAGTAATATGGAACAGAGGGTAATCATATCGAAGAATTTAAAAGAAGAGCTTGCTGCAGCTATTTCTGAATGCGAGCACGATAAAATCTTTGTCTTATCTGATAAGACAACAGAAGAACTATGCTGGCCTGTAATCAATAAATTCTTCAGCCTGAAGAAAGCAAAACTGATTACTATTCCAGCTTCTGATAATCACAAAACCATTGAATCTGTGATGAGCGTTTGGGAAGCATTAGGCCAACAAGGTGCAACTCGTCACTCTTGCATGATTAATCTTGGTGGAGGTATGGTTACTGACTTAGGTGGTTTCGCAGCATCCACATTCAAACGAGGCATAGACTTTATCAATATACCTACTACTCTGCTGGCCATGGTAGATGCTTCGGTCGGTGGCAAGACTGGTATCAACTTTAATGGTCTCAAGAATGAAATTGGTGTATTTAATGATTCTAAATTCGTTATTCTTAATACAACATTTCTCAAGACTTTAGATCAGGAAAATATTTGTTCTGGCTATGCAGAGATGCTGAAACATGGTCTTATCAGTACCAATAAGATGTGGGCAGATCTGGTCAATTTTGATCTGCAACACCCAGAGTTAGACACTTTGCAGCGTATGGTTGCTGAATCTGTCAATGTAAAAGAGCATATAGTAAAACAAGATCCGCATGAAAAGGGCATTCGCAAGGCTCTCAACTTAGGACATACGTTCGGACATGCTTTCGAAAGCTTCTGCATGAAGCGTACACCTATACTGCATGGATATGCTGTCGCTTATGGTTTGATCTGTGAACTCTATATGAGCTGCATGAAGACTGGGTTCCCTACAGATAAGATGCGTCAAACGGTTTCCTTTATCCAAGATAATTTCGGTTCTATAAATATTACGTGTGATGATTATGATGAACTTATCGAATTAATGACTCATGATAAGAAGAACACTGCAGGTACTATTAATTTCACTCTTCTTGGTGATATTGGGAATATCAAGATTAACCAAACTGCTACCACTGAAGAAATCAAAGAATGTCTTGATTTTTTTAGAGAAGGCTAATATTGCAATATTTTGATTTCATCATACTAAGGGAGTTAAGAACTTTTTTATCTTGCTTTTAACCAAACAAGTTTAGTTCTTAACTTCCTTTTTGCATGTTATAAAGGAGAACTTCAACCGAATATACACTAGATTCTCGCTTTAAGACCTGTTCTTGGTGTTATGTTATATTAGGTGCTGCCACCTATGTACATACAATTTTACCCCGCAGTCCTCCATTTTTTTTGTTAGTCCTAACTTATTTTCTAATTAAATTTGTATATTTGCATTATTACAATAACCAATAAACTATGATATCATGACAATAGTATTATTTATTTGGGCAATTTTTTTTATAATTTTACTTTGTAATATTTCTTCACCTTGGATTTTATTATTACCTTTAATAATTGCTATAATAAAAGTACATTATGATGACGAAATATTATGATATAGCACATATTTTTTATTATATATACTTTTTCGCTCGTACTGTTGTACGGGCTTTTTTGTTATGTCTTACTTATTACCATGTAACGGTATACTATTTGTCCGGGGGCCTGTTGCTCGTCTCTGGTATTGTTCAAGTAACCTATATATATCAATTATTGATAATTTAATCAGCTGTAGCCGCTTCTAGCTTCAACTACGGCAGAGTTTTACCATGGAAATTTTGCTATTAACACCAAATATATGGATCATAAGCCTTTCACGAAACGAAGTGCTTCACCTCTAGCAGGCTTTCCCGTTTCTGTCAATGGCACTTTATGGATATGCCTATAAAGGCGAGGCTGCCAATATTTAGGCAAAACGGCTTCGCATACGGTCTTTACATGCTCTATATCCGTATCTTCCGTCAAGAGCACCACAATCTCTCCGAATTTCCCGTCAGTCTTCTTTGTGATGATATAAGGCTGAACAAGATGTGGAGCTAACTTACTTTCCACCTCTTCTATCTGAATTTTTATGCCTCCCGAATCGATGACATTATCTATTCGTCCCAATATTCTGAATTCAGTATGACCATCGCACGTCCTCAATTCCACCCGATCATGTGTTTCCAACTCACCAGCATGCACTTGTGGCGCATCTATCACTAGACATCCATCAGCATTCGTACGTACATGTACAGACTCAAACGGACGATACCAATCACTTGCTTCCGACCCATTTAGTCTTCGAAGGGCTATATGCGACAGTGTTTCGGTCATACCATAGGTACTCCATACAGCATTCGGGAAATCGGACAATTCTGCTTGTAAAGCATCATCAATAGCTCCACCTCCGATAATCAGATGACGTATTTCACGAAGTTTAGCTCTTTCCTCATCTACTTGCAAGGAGTTATACACTTGCATCGGTACCATTGCTGCAAAATCAATAGGTTTTTTCTGGTCTTCTTCAGAAAGCGAAGCTAAAGGATGCCCACTGGGACGAACCGAAATCAGTTGCAGTTTACGTTCAATACTTCGTACCACAACCATTTTTCCGGCTATATAGTCAAGCGGCATACACAATAGTGCTCTATCCCCCTTTTGAAGTCCTAGAAAGTTACAAGTGATACGAGCAGAATTCAGCATTTTTTGCTTTTCCACATACATGGGTTTAGGTTTTCCCGTCGAACCCGAAGTATGTACCAAAAGCACATCCTCGGGAGCATACCACTCTTTCAAAAAATCTTCTAACGTCATTGCTATATTTCGGATAAATCCCGATGATTTTTATTCACGATACCACAACTGATCTCCTTCTATGTGCAGTGGCATATCTATATTATCAGTAAATAGTTGTCCCGTACCTAACCCCTGTGGCATAGTAACAGCTGGACCATACGTCTTAGCACAAAAATGTGCAATGGCGTTCAAGCCAATATTACTTTCAAGAGCACTCGTTATCCAACTGCCGATGCCCCGTTCTGTGGCCAAACGAATCCATTCTTCACTGCCAAACATAGCTCCATGCAAACTTGGTTTCAGAATAATATACTGTGGACGGATCGTATCAAGCATTTCAGCCTTCATCCCCGGCATATTGACACCTATCAACTCCTCGTCAAGAGCTACAGGAATAGGACTGGCTGCACAAATCTGAGCCATTTTACGCCATTGATGTTGTTTTATCGGCTGTTCTATACTATGAATATCATATTTAGCAAGTGCATGCAGACGACTCATCGCATTTTCAGGGGTAAAACCGCCATTAGCATCGACACGCAGTTCCACTTGCTCCTTGCTGAAACACGCACGAATATGCTTAATCAAATCGAGTTCCTGATCAAAATCAATAGCACCGATTTTCAACTTAACACATCGAAAGCCTTTATCTAGTTTTTCTTGTAAACGGGCATACATTTCATCAAAACTGCCCATCCACACCAAACCATTTATTGTAATACCCTCTTCACCTCTTCCAAAAGGAGTATCAAAGAGTTGGCTTGAACCATTCGCATTCCACTGAGCCAGTGCTGTTTCTAAACCGAAGAGCATACTTGGATAAGGACGCCACATATCATAATTAATCTGACCCGTAGCGCAAAAAAGGTCACAAAGAGAACGGAGTGTACGCGCATAGGCATAATCCGATCCCAGTGTATCGCAACTCAAATCGGGTAATGTCGCACATTCACCTATACCCTTTACCCCCGGTTTGCTATCAGATGTAAGGGTAAGAAAATAACTATGGCGAGTAGTATAGACGCCACGAGAAGTACCGGCAGGATGCTTGAAATGGAGCACCCTATCGGTTATATCAATATGAAATTTTCCCATATTCTCGAAAACGAATAATTAATATTTATGGGAATTTAGGATATTTATCAAAGTCTGGTTTACGTTTCTCCAGGAATGCACGTCCACCCTCTTGAGCCTCATCCATGGTGTAATATAATAAGGTAGCATCACCTGCCAATTCTTGGATACCAGCCTGACCATCAAGTTCAGCATTAAAGCCAGCTTTCATCATACGGAGAGCCAACGGTGAGCGCTCCATCATGGTTTCAGCCCACTCTACACATTCATCCTCAAGTTTGTCAAATGGTACTACTTTATTCACCATACCCATCTGCTCAGCTTCTTTTGCCGAGTATTGCTTGCATAGATACCATATCTCGCGAGCCTTTTTCTGTCCTACTAAGCGAGCCAGATAAGAAGCTCCCAAACCGGCATCAAAACTACCTACCTTAGGACCCGTCTGGCCAAAGATAGCATTCTCGCTTGCAATAGTCAGGTCGCAAACCACGTGGAGCACATGACCTCCACCGATAGCATAACCGTTAACCATAGCGATAACAGGCTTTGGCAAACGTCTAATCTGCATCTGTACATCAAGTACATTCAGACGAGGCACACCATCGCCGCCTACATAACCGCCACGGCCCTTTACATGCATATCTCCACCTGAGCAGAAAGCCTTGTCACCAGCACCGGTTAGCAGCACTACCCGAATATCAAGACACTCACGACAATACAAGAAGGCATCGCTCATCTCTTTCACTGTCAGAGGTGTGAAAGCATTACGATAACGAGGACGATTGATCGTAATTTTCGCAATGTGATTGTACTCTTCAAAGAGGATTTCCTTAAAGTCGAATCCCTCTATTTTTTTCCATTCTCTCATTGTATATTTTTTTATTATATTTCTGATTAAAGATATATGTTATTATCTGTAGTCTCCGTTGGAATTATAAGCTAAAATACGCTTTGAGCGCTTCTACATCTGTATCTTCCTGCGTAAAGACTTCGAGTACTACGGGGCGATTCGTCTGCATGGTGAGCAGCTGTACGATGCCGAGCTGCATCTCTTCCATATTGGTAGCTTTCAGATAGCCACAGTCGTTCTGGGTACAGATTCCCTTGGCTTCGCTATGATGGTATCCCATCACCATACGGTCACGAGCTGCGCTCTTACGCAAGCCATCAAACTTGCCGAAGATACCACCACAGTGATTATTGAGTATGATTACACGCAGATTACCTTTCAGATTCTGATTCCACAGCGCATTCTGATCATAGAAGAAACTCAAATCGCCCAATACACAGAATACGATATCGTCAGTAGCTGCCGACATACCTGCTGCGGTAGAGAGCGACCCCTCGATACCATTCACCCCTCTATTGCAATATACATAGTCGTCTGCATAGATATTAGCCAGACGAATGGCAGAACTATTGCCATATTGCAACTTATAATCGTACATCATATCTTCAAGCTGTTCGTGCAGATATTTCACAGTGGCTGTTGAAGAATATCTTGGTTGATAGTTAAGTGTGCACGATGATGCGAGTTGCAGGGCATGATGCCACATCTCGTGATAATTCTTTCTCTCTATAGCCGATGGCGATGACGACTCGCTACTCTCTATTGTACCGAGCTTCTCAAAAGCATGAACCAATTCACCGAGCACTTCTGCAGCAGTAGCCTCGATAACGCCATCAAGATGCATAAAGGTATCGTGTATTGCACCCTCTGCATTAGCGGTCCATATTTCGGCATTCTTAGTAGAACGCAATAACTTTTTCAGACGCTTACTAACCAGGCAGTCGCCCACGTAAATGACCTTATCGGGGCGTAACTCCTCTTGTTCTCCCACCATAGCCAGCACTTTTTCAAAGTGGCTATTGGCAATACGACCAGGACTCAACGACTCTTTCAGAATCACGACAGACTTACTTAGAAGCTGTAGATCTATTCCCTGTAAGGCTTCCTTAGGCAGCTGACCGATAACGACCATCGGACGGTTCGCCGTAGTAAAGTGATTAGCCCATTCTGTTAAAGCAGTCTGATTTCCCTGTGCAAAAATACTATTGATAATATGCTCATCGGGCAACTGCTCCACGGTATATTCATAGAGCGGTTCTGATAAAGGCACATTGATATGTACAGGTCCACCCTCACGAAGACGACACGCTTGCAAAGCCTCGTTGATAAGTCGATTACAGTACCAGTGTTCGTCATCGGTGTGGGGTTCAGGCAGATTTACCGCCTTCTTCACCAACTTACCCAACGCATCTGGCTGTGGTAAAGTCTGTCCGTCAAGCTGATCTATCCACATAGCCGGTCTGTCAGCACTGATTACGATAAGAGGCAGATGCTGATAATAAGCTTCGGCTACTGCCGGACAAGTATTCAGCAAGGCGGTACCCGATGTAACACAGAGCACTACAGGCTGCTGTACCTGCTGACAAATACCCATAGCAAAAAAGCCTGCACTTCGCTCATCGGTAACCGGATAACACTGTATCTCGTCACATTCGTTCAGATTGTGTACAATAGGCGAATTTCTGCTGCCAGGACAAACCACAGCATGCTCGACACCTGCTTTAATCAGCAACGAAGTTAATATATTAACACTTACTTTACTACTATACATATTTCTTACTATATCTTTTATCGTAAGAGTGCAAACATGGTCTGCATCTTTTGTTTGGTCTCTTCAAATTCCTTCATATCCGTACTCTCTTTCAGCAATCCCCCTCCTGCATAGAGTTCGCAAGCGCCATCACTAATCTGCATACAGCGAAGGGTTACATAGAGATGCGTATGTCCTTCGGGATGTAGCGGACCGACAAAGCCGCTATAATATTTTCTAGGCGTATGTTCGTGAGCAAGGATAAACTGCAGGGCTTTTTCCTTCGGCATACCACACACGGCTGGTGTAGGAAACAACTGACTGAGCACACTTCCGAAAGAATGATTGGACGACAGATGGAAATGAAAATCTGTACGAAGATGCACCAGATTGTTGGCATGCACTGTATACGGACCTTTCATCTGAAAGTCATCACTGCAAGGACGCAGTATATGCTCTATATACGAAGTCACGATCTGCTGCTCTTCGATATTCTTAGCCGACCAATAGTCTATAGGGGTATCATCTGCCGCCTCTTTCGATTGCGACATACTTTGAGCCGCCATCGTACCAGCAAGAGCCATCGTTTTCCATTCCTGTTTACCACCCTCGAGCAATATCTCCGGTGTAGCCATAAGCCAGGTACCCGACTGCTCCATGCTAACGAGTGCCACAAACAGATGGGGATAACGATGACATGCTTCCATAAACATCTGTTCAGCATCAGCATGCTCGCCAACCACCTTACTTTTTCGAGCCAGGACGATTTTGTCAAAATGCCCTTCAGTTAACTCATGATGAAAACAGGCAAAGTCTTTCGCATAATCTTCCCATTCAGCGTCACTATCCCAAGAGGGCATAGTGCTATCAGCAGTCCGACATACAGCAGTCTCTGCATGATGACAAGAAGAACCCGCTGCAGCTGGCAGCCTCATCACCTTGACGACATCTGGCTGCATCAACAGAATAGGACATTCTTCCGAAGGAGAAAAAGGAGCAAAAACGAAACCCTCCCTTCCATCGAGAGCTTCAACAGAAGGGATGATAAGAGGCGTACCCTGCGTCTGAGCAAGATAGGTATAACTGTCTTGGTGGGGTAAACGATATAACGCGTATTGAGCCATCGCCTACCCTTTATTTATCATGTCTTGGAGTTAACACATAATTAGTTACATGCACGGTAGAGATAAGATCACCCTCTTCGTCACGTATTTCTACCTGCCACTCATGCAGTGTTCTGCCTTTATGCTGCAAACGAGCCAAAGCTGTAACGGTACCACCATAAGTTACGGCTTTAACATGACTACCAGCCACATGAATGCCCACAGATATTTTACCAGGACAGAGGGCCAAACTTCCGATACCTGCGACATTCTCTGCCAAAGCGAGCGAAGCACCACCACTTAAAAAGCCAAAAGGCTGCTTATTACTGTCGTTTACCTCCATTTTGGCCATAACAGTATCAGGTTCTGGAGTTGAAATAAACTCCATACCGAGGGTACGAGACAACCCCGGAGTACTGTTTACTATCTCTTTTTGTTTTTCTATATCCATTGCAAATGTCTTCTTTTATGCAAAGATAACAAAAAACAAGAACATGAAAAAATTATTCGTGTATCAGATTGCCTTTGTTATCAAGATATCCTACAACTTTCTTGTTTATCGTAGCTTCGAAATAGGGATACTCATCACGTAGTTCTATATCATCGTAAACGAAATCTGCCACTACAGAGTTTTTACCATCGGGCAAAACCAAACCTAATTTTCCGCCTTTTTCCACAATAACAGGCATAAGCGACAAGTCGTCTACATAGACATAGCAGGTACGCAAGAAGTCATATTCGGCAGGTATGAGCACCTTACCTTCATGGTCTTTAAGTCCGAATTTTCCGTTTTCCTCGAAAAGTTGATGAAACTGGATATACGTATGCTTAATGCGATTGAGATAAAATGCTACTTTACGTGTATTCTTGATAAAATCTACCATATACCGATAAGTATCGCAATAATTAGCGATAGCTCGTGCCAACACGACCCGAAAATCGAGCCCACTTATGGCCTTACGGTTAAAGTCTATATAGCGGGCTATTGCCTTTTCACGCTCCGGTATGGTCTTCAGGCTATTCAACTGCTCGATAAAGCAATCCATAGCCCGTTTAGTACCACGCATACCCTTAATGTAGCGATGAATCTGGCGATCCATCTCTTTACATACAAATTTATCTATTTCTTGTCTTTCTATTGGATCTGTATAGCGATCTTCAAAGTTTTCTTGAGTTATTTTTTCCATGGCGTTACCTCCTTTTTGGCCAAAATTAGGAAATTCCACTGAATCTACCAAATTTTAAGACTAAAAAAACAGACCTGTACCTTCATGGTGTTGTAAGGTCCAGTATTCACGAACTTCATTTTCCTATAAAGAGCTGTTTCATCAAACCCTGGCAACCGTCTTCTATGAGGTCGAGGGCAAGTTCAAAATCTGCCATTCCGCCATAATAAGGATCAGGCACAGTGCTGTAAGTAGGGTGATGCTCGAAATAATCAGCCATACGTATTACCTGGTTACGCTCTTTCTCATGATGAGCCTGACGGGTAATATTCTTATAGTTTTCCTCATCCATGACGACGATATAATCGAAACGGTCAAAATCTGATGAGGCATCAAACTGGCGGGCGATATGCGAAATATCCCATCCGCGCTGAGCACCGGCCTGACGCATACGCTTATCCGGCAAATCGCCTATATGCCAAGGACCTACAGCTGCAGAGTCTATCAAGAAACGATCGGTCAGTCCGGCGTCGTCTACCATTTTCTGCAACACCGCATTGGCTGCAGGAGAACGACAGATATTGCCGAGACATATAAATAATACAGTTATCTTACCTTTTTTCATCTTTCTGTTATATTAAATGATCAAACCTGAAAACGAACACTTTTCATGAAACAGATGCAAAGATACTAATTTTCTGATGAACACAAAAAAGCCCCACTCCAGAAAATACTCTGCAATGGGGCCATCATATACTTTATTTTTTTCTCTCTTACCAAATATGTGCACGCTTTTCTTTTGGCACATACAGTTTATCACCGGCCTTAATACCGAATGCATCATACCATGCATCGATCATAGGCAGAGCTGCATTAACACGCTGCTCGTTAGGTGAGTGTACATCACTATTAACAATATAAGCTACAAACTGAGGAGCGATATTGCTGGCCCATACACGACCATATGACAAGAAGAAGCGCTGTGCTGGTGTGAAACCATCGATATCCTGTGCAGGTGTATTCTTCAAGGTGTTCATATAAGCACGATAAGCTACATTGATACCACCGTTATCACCGATATTTTCACCAAGCGTCTTCTTACCATCAACCTTCAGACCAGGAAGAGCCTCCTGTGCACTAAACCAGTCTACGAGAACCTGAGTACGACCATCATAATTCTTCTTATCCTCTTCGGTCCACCAGTTGGCCAGATTACCATCCTTATCATACTGACAACCCTGATCATCAAAACCATGACTCATCTCATGACCGATAACAGAACCGATACCACCATAGTTAGCAGCATCTTCTGCGTCAGCATCAAAGAATGGAGCCTGTAAGATAGCAGCTGGGAAGTTGATACTGTTACGTGATGGGTCATAGAATGCATTAACCACCTGAGGGTCACAAGCCATTTCGTGCTTATCAACATCCTTATGCCAGTGCTTCTCCAACTCACGCTTACGCAAGGCCGGAATCACCTCATCATAGTTGGCACGGATGCTCTTACTCTCATCGATCTGCACATATTCGTCCATATTCTGCCACTTATCAGGATAGCCGATATTAATGATCATGCTATTGAGCTTTTCGAGCGCCTTAACCTTTGTAGCAGCAGTCATCCAGGTGTTTTCCTCGATACGCTGAGCAAAAGCCTTCTGAAGATTCTTAACCAACTCCAATGCACGCTGCTTACTGCTCTCTGGGAAGTATTTAGCTACATAAAGTTTTCCGATAGACTCTCCCATCAAACCCTGTATAAAGGCTACACCACGCTTCCAGCGAGGCTGCTGTTGCTGTACACCATAGACTGTTTTAAGGAACTCGAAGCTACGGTCATTGAAAGCATCAGACAAGACACCAGCAGAAGAACGGATAACACGAGACTCGAGATAAGCCTTCAGTGAGAACAAGTCGGCCTTAGCCAAGATTTTCTCCACTTCGTGTATAGGTTCAGGCTGACCTACATCGACGGTATCGATATCAGCAGGATAACCATAAGCCTGGCCGATAGCCTTCCAGTCTATACCGGCAAACTCTTTCTGCAACTGTGCATAAGACATCTTGTGGATATTGGCCTTAGGGTCGCGCACCTTATTCTGGTCATAACTTACCTTAGCGATCTGATTCTCGATAGCCCATACAGCCTGCATCTTCTTCTCAGCAGTAGCCTCGTCATTACCTACCATCTTGAAGAAGTCTTTTACCATACTCTTTTGTGCTGCTACGACAGCCTTCTGCTGCTCGTTAGGCTGAGTATAATATTCAGGTTCAAGACTGATACCCCCCTGCGTTACACCGAACATATATTTAGAAGAGTTTTCAGAATCCTGACCAAGATAATAACTAAACATTAAGCCACCATACCCCTTAGCAGCCAACTCATAAGTAGTCTGCAGATACTGCTTACGGTTCTTGATAGCCTTCACCTTATTCAGCGCCGGAACAATAGGCTCATAGCCCATTTTGTTACGAGCCACACTGTCCATATAGAGACGATACAAAGCACCGATCTTCTGACCTACAGTACCCTTCTCCATCTTTTTGGCAGCATACTCCTTGACCAAGTCGCGAATACGATCATTGTTCTGTTCTTCCAAATCCATGAAAGCACCATTCTCCGGGTGCACAGCGTCAAGTGGATGAGATTTGAGCCATCCACCTACAGAATAGCGATAAAAGTCATCACCAGCCTTAACCGACAAGTCCATATTGGCCTTATCTACAGCTGGTTTCAATGTTGTCTGTGCATTTGCAGCCAAAGCGGCAAAAACAAAGGCAACGCCTAAAAAATTTTTTTTCATATTGTTGTGATTAACTATAAATAAGTTGATGTTTTGGTTCTCTCTTAATAAATTCAAGACACAAAGGTATATATATTTTCAATAAATACAAAATAATTGTTCAAAAAAGTGAGAATCTCTTTTGATTGACATATATCATAAAATTAAGATAAAAGGATACGGCTTTCGATTTAATTTATTACCTTTGCGGTGTATTTGAAAATTTTCGAAAATTAGATATGAACATTTTAGAGTTAAGTGAACAGGAAATTGGCCGTCGCCAAAGCCTACAGGAGTTGCGTGATATGGGCATCAACCCTTATCCTGCAGCAGAATTCCCAGTTAATGCACATAGTACTGAAATTCGTGACGAATTCAAGGAAGACGAGAAGCGCGAAGTAATTATCGCTGGTCGTATGATGTCTCGCCGTGTAATGGGTAAGGCCAGTTTCGTAGAGCTTCAGGATTCTGAGGGTAGAATCCAGGTATACGTTACCCGTGATGACATTTGTCCGGGTGAGGATAAAGACTTATATAATAAGGTTTTCAAGAAACTACTCGATATTGGTGACTTCATCGGTATCAAGGGTTTCGTTTTCAAGACTCAGACTGGTGAGATTTCGGTACATGCTCAGGAGATTACGCTCCTTTCCAAGAGCTTAAAGCCACTCCCAATCGTAAAATATAAAGATGGTGTCGCTTATGACAAATTTGACGACCCAGAGATGCGCGCACGCCAGCGTTATGTAGACCTCGTGGTTAACGATGGTGTAAAGGATACTTTCCTCAAGCGTGCTGTTGTACTTCGCACCATGCGTGCCTTCTTCGATGCTCAGGGCTACACAGAGGTTGAGACCCCTATCCTGCAGTCTATCGCCGGTGGTGCCAGTGCCCGTCCATTCATCACTCATTTTAATGCGCTCAACATCGATATGTACATGCGTATCGCTACCGAGCTTTATCTGAAGCGTCTTATCGTAGGCGGTTTCGATGGTGTATACGAAATCGGTAAAAACTTCAGAAATGAGGGTATGGACAAGAACCACAACCCTGAATTTACTTGTATGGAGCTTTATGTGCCATACAAAGACTATAACTGGATGATGAGCTTCACCGAAAAGTTGCTCGAAACTATCTGTGTGGCTGTCAACGGCAAACCAGAAGTAGAGTATCCTGACGGTAAGGTTATCAGCTATAAGGCACCTTTCCGCCGTCTTCCTATCCTCGAAGCTATTCAGGAGAAGACCGGTTTCGACTGCAACGGCAAGACCGAAGAAGAGATTCGCGAGTTCTGCCTGTCTAAGGGCATGGAAGTAGATGAGACCTTCGGTAAGGGTAAACTTATCGACGAGCTCTTCGGTGAGTTCTGCGAGGGCACCTTCATTCAGCCTACATTCATTACCGACTACCCAGTAGAGATGTCTCCTCTTACGAAGATGCATCGTTCTAAGCCAGGTCTTACCGAGCGTTTCGAGCTTATGATCAATGGTAAGGAGTGTGCTAATGCTTACTCTGAGCTGAACGACCCTATCGACCAGGAAGAGCGTTTCATCGAGCAGATGAAGCTTGCCGACAAGGGTGACGATGAAGCAATGATCATCGACCAGGACTTCCTCCGTGCTTTACAGTATGGTATGCCTCCTACATCAGGTATCGGTATCGGTATCGACCGCTTGACGATGCTCATGACAGGTAAGGAGTACATTCAGGAAGTAATGCTCTTCCCACAGATGAAGCCAGAGGCTAAGATACCTCAGAGTTCTATTAAGGAATGGGCTGAGCTCGGTGTTTCAGAAAACTGGGTTTACGTATTGCGTAAGGCAGGTTTCAACCTTATCAGTGATATTAAGGACGAAAAAGCTCAGGGTCTGCAGCAGAAGATAGGCGAAATCAACAAGAAATATAAACTGGGTTACGACAAACCTAGTGTTGATGATATCCAGAAATGGATAGACCAGGCTGCAAAATAAAGCTACAAACTAAAATCAGTAGTAGTGTTTGACGTAGGAAAAATAGCGATTATCGGAGGTGGCAGTTGGGCAACCGCCATAGCCAAGATAATAGTGGGGCATACTCACCATATCGGTTGGTATATGCGTCGTGACGACCGTATAGAAGACTTTAAGCGTCTGGGCCATAACCCAGCTTATCTGTTGGGTGCACGCTTTAATATAGACGAGATATATTTCTCTTCTGATATCAACACGATAGCCGAGGCCTATGATACCTTAGTATTCGTTACTCCTTCGCCTTATCTGAAGAATCATCTGCGCCGTCTTAAAACTCGCCTGCAAGACAAGTTTATCGTGACGGCCATCAAAGGTATCGTGCCAGATGAAAACTTGGTATGCTCCGAGTATTTTCATCAGGTTTACGATATACCTTATGATAATATAGCCTGCATAGGCGGTCCGTCTCACGCTGAGGAAGTAGCTCTTGAACGACTCTCTTACCTCACCGTGGGATGTCAGGACCAAGAGAAGGCCAAAGCCTTCACCCGTGTATTGGCCAGCGAATATATCAAGACGAAGACATCGGCAGACGTGGTAGGTATCGAGTATTCCTCTGTATTGAAGAATGTATACGCCATAGCAGCCGGTATCTGTAATGGTCTGAAATATGGCGACAACTTCCAGGCAGTGCTCATCAGTAATGCCGTACAGGAAATGAACCGATTCCTCAATACGGTATACGACCTTAAAGAGCGCAACATCTATGATAGCGTATATCTGGGCGACCTGCTCGTAACGGGCTATAGCAACTTTAGCCGTAACCGTACCTTTGGTACCATGATAGGCAAAGGATACTCCGTGAAAAGTGCGCAGATAGAGATGGAAATGATAGCAGAGGGATACTTCGGCACCAAGTGCATGAAGGAGATTAATCGGCACATGCACGTTAATATGCCCATACTTGACGCCGTATACAATATATTATACGAACGTATAAACCCACAAATAGAGATAAAACTTCTAACGGACTCGTTCCGCTGATAAAACCGTAAATAATATGCAAAATATCAACTTAGACATTACAAAGGCTGCACAATTCCTCAGTGAAGGCGCAGTAAAGGCTTATGAGTCAAAGGTAAAAGCAGCACAGGAAGCTCTAGAAAACGGCACCTGCCCTGGTAACGATTTCCTCGGATGGATTCACCTTCCATCAGAGACAACAGAAGCATTCCTCGATGAGGTAGAAGCTACAGCTAAGGTGCTTCGCGAAAAGTGCGAGGTAGTCGTTGTGGCTGGTATCGGTGGTAGCTACCTCGGTGCACGTGCCGTTATCGAGGCCTTGGGCAACTCATTTGCCTGGTTAGTTAATGATAAGAAAAATCCTACTATCGTGTTTGCTGGTAATAACATCGGTGAGGATTATCTCGCTGAACTTACCGATTACCTCAAGGACAAGAAGTTTGGTGTTATCAATATCTCTAAATCTGGTACTACTACCGAGACTGCATTAACATTCCGTCTGCTTAAGAAGCAGTGTGAAGACCAGATAGGCAAGGAAGCAGCTAAAGAGGTTATCGTGGCTGTTACCGATGCTACTAAGGGTGCTGCTCGTGCAGCTGCCGATAAAGAAGGCTACAAGACCTTCGTTATTCCTGATAATGTAGGTGGCCGATTCTCTGTACTTACTCCTGTAGGTCTGCTCCCTATCGCTGTAGCAGGCTTTGATATCAAGGCACTTGTTAAGGGTGCTGCCGATATGGAGAAAGCTACCGCTGTAGATGTACCTTTCGAGCAGAATATCTCTGCACTGTATGCTGCCGTACGTAATGGCCTCTATGCTGAAGCTGGCAAGAAGATAGAGATTGTAGCCAACTTCCAGCCTAAGTTACACTTCATGGCTGAATGGTGGAAACAGCTCTTCGGCGAAAGCGAAGGTAAGGATAATAAAGGTATCTTCCCTGCAGCTTGCGATTTTACGACCGACCTCCACTCTATGGGTCAGTGGATTCAGCAGGGCGAACGCTCTATCTTCGAGACGGTAATCTCTGTAGAGCAGCCTAACAAGAAACTTCTCTTCCCTCACGATGATGAAAATCTCGATGGCTTGAACTTCCTCGAAGGCAAGCGTGTAGACGAAGTTAACAAGATGGCCGAACTCGGTACTCGCTTGGCTCATGTCGATGGTGGCGTACCTAACATCCGTATCAGCATGCCTGAACTCAACGAGTATTATCTGGGTCAGCTTATCTATTTCTTCGAAAAGGCTTGTGGTATCAGCGGTCAGTTGCTCGAGGTTAACGCCTTCAACCAGCCTGGTGTAGAAGCTTACAAGAAGAATATGTTCGCACTCCTCAACAAACCTGGTTACGAGGCTGACAGTAAAGCCATTCAGGAGCGTTTAGCACAAGAAAAATAATGTTTGAAAAAGAAATTAAAACTTACATAGAAAGACACGGCTTTGAGGCATTTACCCCCAAGGCCGTTCTTTTTGATATGGATGGTGTGCTCTATAACAGCATGCCTAATCATGCCGTAGCCTGGCAGAAATCGATGACCGACTATGGTATCCACATGACGGCCGACGATGCCTATGCCACCGAGGGTGCGCGCGGTGTCGATACGATACGCTACATGGTAAAACAGCAGAAGCATCAGGAGATTAGCATGGAGAAGGCGCAGGAGATGTACGACCTGAAAACACGCTATTTCCACGAGATGCCTACAGCGCCTATCTTTGACGGTGTATACGACCTGATGCGCCAAATTAAGGCTTCCGGACTTACGATCGGCATTGTCACGGGCAGTGGTCAGCGTCCGCTTATCAAGCGACTGCTCGATAACTTCGGCGAATTTCTGGATGAAGACCATATCGTTACAGCTTACGATGTGCAACGGGGCAAACCGTATCCCGACCCTTACCAGATGGGACTGGCCAAGGCGGGCAACCTAAAACCGTGGGAAGGTATCGTAGTAGAGAATGCTCCACTCGGTGTACGTGCGGGTGTGGCTGCTGATATCTTCACGATAGCCATCAACAGTGGTCCGCTGGCCGACGAGGTACTTCTACGTGAGGGTGCCAACATTCTTTTCCAAAAGATATCCGAACTATCCCTGCACTGGAGCAAGCTTATGGCTGCAGCAGGAAAATAAATACTGTATCAAGAGGTGCAAGGTATGCATAACAGCAACTTTGCACTTTTTTTTGATTGCCAAAATACTTTTATTTCATCCCCTTCCAACGCACTGCAATGGGCGACAGAACACAACGGTATATACCACCGATGGTGACCTTTTTGCCATCTTTATTTGATTTTTTACTATTCGTCAATAGCGGATATATCCTCCTGCCTAAGCAGGATCATTAGCCGTGACAGCCTGCACGCAGGCTATACAAATCATCATTTACAGCGAAATTTTACAGCCGTAAATTTTACAGCCATAAAATTTCAAGTACATTTTATCGGAATTTTACCCTAATCAATTCATATGAAATGCTGATTTTAGCCAAAACGTTTGTGATATTAAATAAAATCATCTACCTTTGTGTCGAAATGTTACAGCCATAAAATTTACAGCCATAAAATTATGAAGAAATTCTATGATAGAGTACGCGAAATGAACGAGCTTAGGGAATTGCAACGCCAGGCGTACAACGATTATTCACGATTTGTGGTACTCACGGGCAGAAGACGCGTGGGTAAGACCAGTCTTGTGTATCGACTAATGAGTGAGACACAGGATGATGCGCCAGGACTGTATTTCTTCGTTGGCAGAAAGACGGAAACCGTTCTTGTCAGAACCTTTGTGCAGGAGGTGCGCGAAAAACTCGGCGAGTTTGTTCCTGATGGGATGAGTTCGTTTCGTGAACTCTTTCAGATGATACTGGAGATAGGAAAACGCAGACATTTCACTCTTTTTATCGATGAGTTTCAGGAGTTTGACAACATCAATGCTGGCGTCTTCAGCGACATACAAGAATTATGGGACGCATACAAGAAGCAGACCAATGTATGCCTGATCGTGTCTGGCTCTATCTTCCGCATGATGGAGAAGATTTTCAAAGACGAAGAGCAGCCGCTCTTTGGCAGAGATGACTGCACTATCAAGCTAAAGCCTTTCAATACAGAGACCATCAAAGAAATACTTGGTGACTACAAGCCTGACTACACTTCGGAAGACCTTCTGGCTCTCTGGACCATCACTGGCGGTGTGGCTCGCTATATTGAGTTGCTTATGAACAACGGTTGCACAAATGTGAAGAAGATGATTCACTACGTCTGTTCAAGTGGCGACAGCTACTTTGTGGATGAAGGCAAGAAGATACTCATCCAGGAGTTCGGCAAGCAGTATGGCACGTATTTCAGCATCCTCGACCAGATAGCTCACGGCGATGTTACACAAAGCGAGATTGAGGGGGCACTTGGGATGAAAAGCCTCGGCGGACAGATGAAAATCCTGGAGGAGAAATACGGTATAATCAAGAAAAAACGACCGATAGGCGCTAAAGAAGGCAGCCAGACGGTGCGCTATGAGATACAGGACAACTTCTTCCGTTTCTGGTTTCGCTACATCAATAGATACGCTGCTCTCATCGAACTACAGAACATGCCAGCATTGGAGCGCATTATGACCGACGACTATACCACTTTCTCTGGCATAGCCCTGGAACGCTGGTTCCGTCAGAAGATGATGGAGAGTTGTCGATACAAGCAGATTGGCGGTTGGTGGCAGCCGAAAGGCGTCAACTCCAAGGGCGACAAGGATGACTTCGAGATTGACATTGTGGCCGAAACGCTTGATGGCAACGTTGAAGCCTATGAAGTGAAACGTAATCCAAAGAAGTACTCCCCTGCCCGACTGGAAGAAAAAGTCACTGAAATGAAACGACACTTATTCCGTGGCAAAGAAGTCACAAAGAGAGGCTTATCTATGGAGGATATGTAACATGGCGGAAAGGGCTACGTTCAGGATGCAGAATTACTCAGAAAATGAACAAATCTCATTTATGGAATTATCAGCAAGTATAAATACACGATGGAAAAAAATCTATTTACAGACAAAATCGCCCGTGAACTGGGATTAGCCGCTCAGGGCGTAGATAATACTATCGCACTGCTCGACGAAGGTTGCACCATACCGTTTATTTCCCGATACCGTAAGGAGCGCACGGGGAATATGGACGAGGTGCAGATAGCTCACATCGCCGAAATGCTCGCCAAACTGAAGGAGCTGGCTAAGCGCAAGGAGACGATTCTGAAATCGATAGACGATCAGGGTAAACTTACCGATGAACTGAAGAAGCGTATTGATGCTACTTGGGAATCGAGTGAGCTCGAAGATATCTATCTCCCTTACAAGCCTAAGCGCAGAACGCGTGCCCAGATTGCCCGAGAACTGGGACTTGAACCGCTCGCTATGATGATTATGCTTAATCAGGTAAGAGACGTGGAAGGGTCTGCCCTGCGATTTGTCAAGGGCGACGTAAAGAGCGTAGATGATGCCATTAAGGGGGCTGAGGATATCATCGCCGAAATGGTCAGCGAAGACGAACGGGTTCGACAGAATGTGCGCTCTGTTTATCGACGTGAAGCGACGATTACGTCTAAGGTTGTCGCCAAGATGAAGGACGACGAGAAAGCCCAGAAGTACAGCGATTACTTCGACTGGAGCGAACCGCTGAAACGCTGTACCTCTCATCGACTGCTCGCTATGCGCCGAGGTGAAAACGAAGGTATTCTGCGCGTTACTATCGCTGCCGATGATGAAGAATGTACCAATCGTATCAAGCGAAACTATCAATATAATAAGTATATTAACGAGGCTATCGACGACGCCTTTAAGCGGCTCATCAAGCCTTCCATGGAGACCGAATTTGCCGGTCTGAGCAAAGAGAAGGCCGATGAGGAAGCTATCCATGTGTTTACGGAGAACCTTCGACAGCTACTCCTTGCCGCTCCGCTGGGTCAAAAGCGTGTGCTGGGTGTAGACCCGGGTATCCGTACGGGCTGCAAGATAGTATGTATCGATGCTCAGGGCAATCTGCTCCATCATGAGGTGGCTCATATCGCCAACCAGCGCGACACGGCCGAACGACAGCTCGTCAAGCTTGTCAACGACTATAAGCTCGAGGCTATCGCTATCGGTAACGGAACGTATTCGCGCGAGGCGTCTGACTTTATACATGGACTGCATTTCGACCACGAGGTGCAGATCTTTGTGGTGTCTGAAGATGGTGCTTCGGTGTATTCAGCCTCGGAGACTGCCCGTGAGGAGTTTCCCGACCAGGATGTTACGGTGCGTGGTGCCGTGAGTATCGCCCGACGACTGATGGACCCGCTGGCCGAACTGGTGAAAATTGACCCTAAGAGTATCGGTGTGGGACAGTATCAGCACGATGTAGACCAGAGTGCGCTCAAGAAATCGCTCGACACGACCGTGGAGCTCTGTGTAAACTCGGTAGGTGTCAACCTGAATACAGCCAGCAAGCACCTGCTTACGTATGTCAGCGGTCTCGGTCCTGCGTTAGCCCAGAATATCGTGAATTATCGTAAGGAGAATGGTGCCTTTACCTCTCGTGCCCAACTGAAGAAGGTGCCTCGCCTCGGTCCGTCGGCTTATGAGCAGTGTGCCGGATTCCTCCGTATACCTGAGGCTAAGAACCCGCTCGATAACTCGGCTGTGCATCCGGAGAGTTACAAGGTGGTAGAGCAGATGGCCAAAGACTGCGGCTGCAAGGTTATCGACCTGATGAAGAATGCCGACTTGCGCAAGAAGATTGATATCAGGCGATATGTTACCGATAGCGTGGGTATGCCTACCCTGCTGGATATCATGAAGGAGCTGGAAAAACCGGGACTCGACCCACGTGATAAGATAGAGGTATTCGAATTTGATAAGAATGTGCATACCCCGGAAGACCTTATCCCGGGCATGGAACTGCCTGGTATCGTGACCAACATTACCAATTTTGGTGCCTTCGTCGATGTAGGTGTACACCAGGACGGACTGGTTCACATCAGTCAACTGGCCGATAAGTATATCTCAGACCCTGCCGAGGTGGTAAAGCTGCATCAGCATGTACGCGTAAAAGTGCTCGAAGTAGACTTGCGCAGACATCGCATCAGCCTCACCATGAAAGGATTATAAAAATATTAGGGCAATAACATAGAAGTTGACCCAAATATCTAAAAAAAAATGAGCAGCCAATCATCACGGTTGCTCATTTCATTATATCAAATTCTGTTTCAGATATTGTTTTATTGTTTCTCTTATAATGGCTTTTATCTTCTTTTCTTGTTCTGTGACTATTCGGCCATTTTCCATTGCCTCATGGACTATAACAAGTGTTTCTCCATTCTGTTGAATTGTCTTGGTATATGAGAACATTAACGAGCCAACTCTTAAAACCAACATTTTGTCTCTTCTCCAAGCAAATGGTGCTGAATTTACAGATGAGGCATTGACGTTTGCTACTGAACTTTCTAATTTTTCAAATGCACTTATTATTTGTCCATACATATTTGGTATACGTCCTTTGTATGCAATACCAATCAGGAATATTCTATTGACTACATTTCTAACATCATCACTAACTATTACCATTACCTTCTATTGATTTCCTCATGTCTTCCAATGTCATGTAGCCATTTGATAGATACCAATTAACGTCTACCTCATAATCAGAAAACTTATTTTCAGTTAGCAATTGAGAATCCATAAATTCACTATGCTCAACAACCTTAGTTTTACCTTCTTTATTAATCAAGTGTACTTTCTTACCCATATGATTCTATCTTTATAATTCTACAATAAATATCCTTATTTGCGTAAAATATACATAAAAAAACTGATAAAAACAAATCTTCGTGATATTTGTTAGAAAAATAACGAATTAATACGTATTATAATATGAATAAGAAAATGATTAGATTAACAGAATCAGACCTTCATAGAATAGTGAAGGAATCTGTGAATAGAGTGATTAAAGAAGGAGTTGAATTTAGTAGTGAAGACCCTCAAGAAGAATGGATGTATTATCAAAACAAATTACAACAAGAATTTGATGAACTTGGGATAATGGTTCTGAACAAAATACCTAGAAACGACCCTGATAGACAAATAATTCAAAGGTATATTAGTATGATTCAAACACATTTACATACTTTAGAAAATTAAGCAGCCATCAGTCCAACTCTAATCTCAGACCATTTCATAACAAGTCCAATGGACTTATCAAACATATGGGCGAATCTTGCTGATTCGCTCATTTTTCTTGTGTTCCAACGATACACAGCCTCGTCAATATACTGCTGTAAATGCTCATCAGATACATCGTGATAGCAACCCACAATCATACGTCTGAAGTGACTCCAAAAACCCTCAATGCTGTTGGTGAATATGTCACCATTGGCATATTCCTCAGCACCGTGAGCAACCACAGCGTGAGTATAACCTAACTCTGCAAGACCATTATAGGCTGAAAGTTCATCTGTGATGACTCTTGAACCATCAGCAACGAATTGCTGAATAATGGGCTGCAATGTAGCCCTATTCGTGTTCTCCACAACGAATGCGTGAACATAGGTGATGTTCTCAATTTCACCCTTCTCATTCTCAAAGGTGCTACACTCCATCATACCGAAGACAGGTGTCTTGGTCTTTGTTGAGCGACCTTGTGTCTTGGGTGTGCGCATTGACTTGTGCTTCCACTTTTCCTTACCACCGATGTATACCTCATCACACTCTACAGTACCATCAAATACCTCTGCATCACTCTGAGGGTAGAGAAGACGCACCTTCTGCAACATATACCAAGCTGTGTTCTGAGTCATTTCAATGTTCATTGCAAGCTGATATGATGAAATACCCTTCTTATGAGAAGATATAAAGTACATAGCCAAAAACCACTTGATGAGTGGCAACTTGGTATTCTCGAAGATAGTACCAACAAGGCAAGAGAAGTTCCTTCTGCAAGTCTTGCAACGGAACTTACCGTCCTTGCGAACAACGCAATGATGACCACCACAATAGGGGCATACAACGTCACCATCAGACCAACGTGACTGGATGATGGCTTGCTTGCACTTCTCGTCAGATGTGAAATACGAGGTGAGTGAGATAACGCTGTTGAACTTTTTGAAATCTATCATAACACTTGGAGTTTTTTATTAAACTATAATACAAATATAGGATTTTTCAAGTACCAAGTGTTTGTTCTTATACATATAAATGGACAATGTAAAGGTATCATTTTTACAAAGTAAAAATGGATATGTCAGATATATGACCAAAAACTAATACAAAAATAATTCCTCGAAATCACGAGGATTCCAAGGAATTATTAAAAAGTTGGGTCAACTTCTATGTTATTGCCAATATTAGAGCCCTAAATAATAGGGCTCTAACTGTATATTATAGGATATATCGGAGTGTATATGCTATATATATAGTAAATAACACTCTATCATTTTACAATGACTAAAAAACCTATGTTGTAACTTCTCTGCACGCCCGATAGCAACCGTCAACCTACACTAGTACGTTAGTGCGAAAAGTGCGAATAAACAAAAAAGAAGCAATCTATATCATTAAAAGATTGCTTCTTCCCTTTTTTCATGGCTTCTCATTTTTACGGCTTGAGTATTTTACTACTCCCCCGCTCTCTCATGGCTTCATTATTAGATTGGCTTCTCAAGGCCTACAGCTTCTTCATTCGCATGGATTGATTTCGAAGCGCAGATCAGAACTCCTTACCATCGTCGTTTGAAGAGCTTCCGCCAGTTGAGCCACCAGTTGAACCACCTGCATTACCACCAGCAGTAGAACCACCTGCGGTTGAGCCGCCGCCCGCATGCGTATTGCCACTCTGCGCGCCACCTGCAGCCAGACTGCTCACTACCATACTTGCCCGGCGAACGGTGGCATCGAGCGTAAGACTCGAATTACGAAGATCGCCCGTGGCACGCGCTCTGAGCTTTACATTAGCGATATTGTTGGCAGCAGAGAAATCCTCCTCCTTAGCCGAACCCTCACGATTCTTGATGCCACATGAGAAGATGGCCAAATCGTCGATTTTCACGTTCTTGCCAGCCAATATCTGCTCCTTGATACACTTCACCATAGACTTGAGCACACCCAGGCACATCGCCTCTGAAAAACCACTGTTGTGCTGCTCCATATGCTTGGCCAGAGCTGCCAGGTCCATGGTCTCCTCTACTACCGGATAAGCATAGTACTTACCGAATGCTGAACTCTTCTTGTTCTTGTTTTGCTTAAGAATATACTTTATCATCACTTATATATTTATAGATAAAACATTGCCGATTAAGCTATTGCCAGGAAGCCTGTCTTCGGGGCGCCAGCCGCATCGTATAAACCACTCTGATTTACATAGGCAAAGATACGACATCGGCAGAGTACAGACATACGAAACCATACGATGCTAACCGATAGCGGAGCTTATAGCGAGAAACGTTACGGTTCGCCTAAGTAATCCGTGATCATCGCCACCTCTTTAGGTGTAAAATACTTGGCCGTCTTTACATATCCGCCAGCCTCGAGTTTCGACCGAAGCTCCTTACAGCGGGTAATCCAGGCCATGAGATGGTTCAGGGCGATGTGTCCACTGCTGGCATCGGGAAAATAGAGCAGTGCCAGCTCACTCTTGCCGTATGCTCTTACGGCGAAATTAGTATCATGTTTACAGTTCATATCCATCATAGTTAGTCATCGTTAGTATTATCGTTATCGCTCACTGCCGGCTTGTTATAGACGCCTCGCTTAACGGGATCAATGATACGGTATACATTGCAGAATTTGCTCAGCATACGCTGGGCTGTACGCTGAGATATCTGTAAATGCTTAGCCGTATCGATCGCGTCAGCCGTAGAAAAATCTCCTTCAGGCAGTGCCTTGTATAATCGCAGTTCGTCAGCCGATAACTTCTTGCCATGCAGTGCAAACGGATTGTCATCCTCCTTGGCCATGACGGCATATACTCGGGCCGTATGGTTGACAAGACATTCCACGATAGTCTTGACCGTGCGAAAATCGCGATTATCGCATATCAGCGCATTCTCGTCGTCACGGAAAATTTCATGGTCGGTAGAAGGGCCAAAACTGGCTTCCCACTCTGATAATCGACGAAGCGTGGTGAGAATCATGGCATAGCGGAAACTCTCCAGCGCAATACGAAATACGAAAGCGCGAATACCCTTACCCTGCATGCCATACTGCTCTACAAGCAAGGTCTGATAGTTGCGAAGGAAATCTCTCTGCTGAGCAGCACTTAGCATAAACTGGATAGGATGGTCTGCCCGACTCTGCAGGGCATGGTATAAAGGCAGAAGCTTATCGCCCAACTGCTTATAGGTATCCTCTAACGGCGATTCGCGCAGGGCAAACACATCGTGAAAACTTACCTCTTCATCGGGCAGATTATAGAAGAGGAAACGGGAGCCTAAACCGTTCTCAAACGAAGGGAAGAGCGATGGCAACTGTCCTGGCGTGCAGGTAAGAAAGATGCTTAGTCTCGGTTCGTCGATATCGATATGCAACTTTTCGGTTACACGGTTCATAGACAGAGTCTCGTGATGATGAGCCTTTCGCATCAGGTCGGAATAGTTACCATAATCACTGTCTATCATACTCGATACGGTATCGGCCTCGGTTTCGAACATCAGGCCCCAACCGCCGTTGGCATCCAGAGCACGATACACAGCCGAAGAACTGCTGTTGCCCGGAACGAACGGGTCTCTATACACCGGTTCGCGGGGAGCATCGCCACGGTCTTTCTTACTCTTGCTCTCCCATTCAGCCATCGCCTGGTCATACTTGCTTTTTTCGGCATCATACGCACTGCGCATCTCCTTTTTCACCTGATAGGCCAGTTCCTTGTTAAACATCAGATTACCCTTGCCGTTGCCGGCGCCCGAATAGATAATATTATAGAGCGGTGCATAGACGCGGTGACCGTCGTAAATGCCATATACTCCACTACGATGTTCGGGCGTGCCGTTGGCACCACCCATCAATCCACTGACTACATTAAGCGCACCTAATATCATGGCATCGCATTTCTCGGGTTCGTCATGATGCAGGTCGTAAATGGCGCCGGTGATATCGTCTAAATTATCACGCTTCAACTTGTCTGAGAAGGTAAAACCGATAGGAGTCTTCGCATGAGTTTGCGCCACTTGCGCCATCGTGCCACGTGGCACTTGCTCTTCTAAAGTACCTAAAATAGTACTTTTTTCTACTTTTCCCATCCTTTTGGCACTTGGCACATTGGCGCTAATGGCATTAACCTGATGTGTTTTCATCTGTTCTCGCGCCACTTGACTCAGGTCGATGCCAGCCTCTTTAGCCATCTGGAAGAAGGTATTGACGGTTATACCCTGGCCACGCCCATGCAGACAGTTGGTATACTGCCTGTCGCACTCGGCGGTATCGTATTCGTCATTAAGCCGACTGAGTTGATGATAGATTTCCCGACCGTCTTCGCCCAGACCATCGGCCAGGGCAAACCCCAGTTTGAGCCAGTTATTATAACCGGCGGTGATATCGATTCCCCGGTCTACGAGCTGTCGGGCCACTTCTTGTATTTCAGCCTGCCTGTCAACCTCATCACAGTTATAAGCAGCCGTAGATTTTGAGAACGAATTTACCGAAGAACGTGGCGTAATCGATTTACTTACCTCATCGGCTTTATTAGCCCAATATATTGGGTCGAAAGCCTCAGCTGAAAAATTTATATTTATCTGATTCATTTCTTTTATTGAATTTTTTAAATTAGTTGATTGAGTATTCGAAGCAGCTGATTGAGTATTCGAAGCAGTTGATTGACTACTCGAAGCAGTTATTTGATTGTTCGAAGCAGTTGATTGAGTATCCAAAGCTCTTGCTTGACTATTCAAAGCACTTGCTTGAGTATCCCAAGCTCTTGCTTGACTATTCAAATCAGTTATTTGATTGTTCGAAGCACTTGCTTGACTACTCGAAACACTTGCTTGATTATCCAATTCAGTTGATTGAGTATTCGAAGCAGTTGATTGAGTATCCCAAGCTCTTGCTTGAGTATTCGAAGCAGTTGATTGAGTATCCAAAGCTCTTGCTTGACTATTCAAATCAGTTATTTGATTGTTCGAAGCAGTTGATTGAGTATTCGAAGCTGTTGTCCGACTATCCAAAGCACTTGTCTGAAAGGTTTCCATATTCGCATTTGGAAAATTTTCTGTCATATTATTTTGTGTTTTCACTGTTTTAATTTCTTTCATTTTCATAAAAATTAAAAGGGACAAATGTCCGGATGATTAGTAAAAATAGTAGGATTCACATAACAGAGGCTATCGTGTGGCAGAAAGCAGGCACGCGATACATTGATACACTTGTCGTCAACTTCGAGCTGATAGGTATCACGCACATATTTTTGCACCGATTTAAACCAAGTCTTATGGTCGCACATAGCGAGACTTATCTCGATAACCCACTTGAGTCCTTCTCCACTTGGCGATGTAAAGAGCAGCCAGGTAGTAAAATGCCTGTCGGTTATCAGTTGCTGCTTTAGCTTTTGCAACGCCAAGCTATCGGCATGTCCATAGCTCTGTTTACCCTCCTCACTACAGCCTACATGGTCGAAATCGAGACAAAGCAGACCGCTATGCTCCACCAGACAGTCGTCGCTGCGATAATTGAATGTACCCGAAAAGGTAACAAAGTCGAAATGGCTGGCTTTATACTGACGCACATCTTTATCCGTAGCTGTGCCCCGCTTCACGTTAGCGATAATTTCTCGTAAAGCCTGCGTACAGGCCATAGCTTTTTTGTTAAGGGTAATATAGCTGTACACCTCTGCTATATCCATCACCTTAGCACTCCGCACCGTCTGTGCGGGTGCTTTATAAAACTGAAAATTATTCATTTTCGTTTTTAATTAATAATAAGTCTTATCGTCTGTGAAGCGGTTTTGGATGCAGAGCTCAAGTTCTCAAGCTTCATTGTCAGAATGAGACATCTGCACCGCGGGTAAGCATGGGTACGACGAACGATACTTAGCTACCTTTCGAATTCAAAGGTATAAACAAATCGATAAGCGACAAAGAAAAAATTTGGAACAAAAAAAAGGGCTATAGAGCTGCTAAAATGACTGATTTGTAACAGATTAGCTCAACATTTAGATTACAAATAAACTGCAAATCCAAAAGGTTACACAAGATTTGGAACGATACCTATACTTCATTCCAAAAGTTATAAACATTTGTAACAAAAGATAGAAACATTTGTAACAACATGGTTAGATTTGGCATAAAAAAAAGATTGGCCTACCATAGCCAATCCATATGTTATATAAGATTTGATAAAAATTTCCAAATGTTGATATCAGATAGCAACAGAAGTTTGATGATGTTGCGGATGTGGTTGTATTTTGGTACCATCTACCGCCATATATATTCTATTCAACGACGCTTGAAAATCTTTATATTCCTCATCCGAGAAATTATTTTTTGCACTATTCACTGAACTAGATCCTACACATTTATAATTACCATGATACTCCACATTAAAATATTCTTCTATAAATTTTTTTTCTTTACCGGTAGCCGTAATCCTGCACCACTTCATAAACATGGCTACATATTTCGCTTTAAGTTTTTTCTTTTTCTTATTATTATCTAAATACCCACCAGGATTTAACTCATCAAAATGAGCAATCAAGAAACGGACTTTTTTTACGAATTCAGGATTATCTCCCCAAAGCAGAGTTTCAATACCTGTCAAGCCATCCTGACGTCCCTCTGAAATAGCGGTCACAATAGCATGAATCTTAAAACTTTCTTCATCAACAGTATGGTAATTAGCACGGATAAATTCTTGTAGCGATTTCGCATGAGCCTTACTTTTTGCAAGTTCATCCTTGTTAAGGATATCATTAGAAATTAATTTGAATAGATCTTTAGGTAAATTTTGTGTTGCTTTATCTCGATCTGCATCGTAAATATACTTTAACATCACATCATCATTACGTACCATATTTTCTTGCTTTATCGCATCATAAGAAGCGAGCAAACCCCTATGCAAACAAGAAAAGAAATCTTCCATGGCGTCACACAGTTCTGAAACACAATCATCATACACTTCCATTCCGAATAACTGATGGATTTGCAATTTATGATTAAGTTGTGAATGTGCAAAAGCCGAAGGTTTAACCCTTTTTCCATCTTTTACAGGCTCATGTTTCCTATTTGTTAAACAAAATCGCTTATATAGTTTTTTAGTGCCCGAAATATTCTGTCGCATTTTATTAAGCAGGATAGTTACTATATCAAAGCATTTATTGTTTTTCGTAGCGTAAGTAAATGGAAATTTCTTTGAGAATACTTCCAGCGCAAGCACTTCCTTCTCTAATTTATACTGATTTTCTCGAATATGAAAAGTTAAAGCTTTTACATCTTCTACCGTATATAATTTGGTACTAACAGCATGGAGTACGTTTTCTTTTTCAAAATTTCCTGCCTCTTCGATAAGCATTTTAAGAGTATCATAATCCTTGTCTACTGCTGTAGAATATTGCATATGATTTTATTTCCCTCCCTCCAAAAAAATTACATTAAATTAATAATATTGTAAAAAATCTCTTATTGTGAAGCTTCTGAACAGCTCACAAACACATATTGTGGTTTCAAAAATCTGTTATGTAAAAATTGAATTCATAAAATTTTCTTTTGTTTTTTTTATTTTTTTTCACAACATAGCAAAGGTA
Source organism: Segatella bryantii (assembly GCF_022024215.1). Classification (NCBI taxonomy): domain Bacteria; kingdom Pseudomonadati; phylum Bacteroidota; class Bacteroidia; order Bacteroidales; family Prevotellaceae; genus Segatella; species Segatella bryantii. The sequence goes on from NZ_CP091798.1 coordinate 1,702,763, forward strand.
CCAAAAATAAATCAATCGAACAATAGTATTATTGAAAAATTAATCTACCCACATCTGTTAAAAAAAGATAATATTAAAAACAAAACATAATTAGCTGATAATTAGAAATATTACAAATGTTTATTTTTCCCTTAATATGTAGAAATAGTAATATATTAAGCTGTAATATTAGACTATAAGAACATCATGTATATACATATAGTGCGGCTGATATGAAGCTTTAAAAACATAATTGTGTACCTTTGCACTATGATTACAAGATTATTACACTTTTTAGATGCTTCGCCAGTTAACTTTCTGGCAGCAAGCAACATCGCTTCTTCGCTCGAAAAGGCGGGTTATCGCCGTATCAATCCGTGTGAGGCTATCGGTGAGGTTAAGCCGGGCGATAAACTCTTTGTTACTAAAAACGATTCTTCGGTTTATGCGTTTCATATCGGACGTAAAACGATGGCTGATGCGGGCTTTCGTATGATTTGTGCGCATTGCGATTCGCCTACTTTCCGTATCAAACCGAATGCCGAGATGCTCTGCGAGGGCGGTATCGTGAAACTGAATACGGAGGTGTATGGGGGGCCGATTATGGCTACCTGGTTCGACCGTCCGCTGACTATCGCCGGCAGGGTCATTGTCAAGGGTGATGATGCGTTCAGCCCGAAGACGCTGCTGCTCCATGTGAAGCGACCACTGCTGCAAATCAGTAATCTGGCCATACACTTTAACCGACAGGTGAACGATGGCGTAAAACTGAGCCGGCAGAAGGATATGTTGCCTATTCTGGGTATCGTTACCGATGAACTGGAACGGGGGAATATGCTGCTCCAGGTTATCTGCAGCGAACTGGGTATCGTGGCGCAGGATATACTCGACTTCGATCTCTATCTGGCTGATGCTACCCCTGCCTGTACTTTCGGTGCACACGATGAACTGATATCATCGGGCAGACTCGATGACTTGTCGATGTGTTATGCGGGGCTTGAGGCTATGATTAATACCGATACGACTGATACGACCAAAGTGCTGGCTATCTTCGATAATGAGGAGACGGGGTCGCAGACCAAACAGGGTGCTGCAAGTCCTTTCCTGGCGATGATGCTCAAGCGTATCGCTATGGCGCAGAGTGGTACTGAGGAGGCTTTCTATCAGGCCGTGGAGCGTGCTTTCATGGTTTCTGCCGACAATGCGCACGCCTGGCACCCTAACTATAGCGAGAAGTACGACCCTACCAACCACCCTGTACTGGGCGGCGGACCGGTTATCAAGTTTAATGCAGCCCAGAAGTATGCGAGCGATGCCGTGTCGGCTGCAGTCTTTGCTCAGATCTGCGACGAGGCGGGCGTGCCATGTCAGCGATTCGTAAACCATTCTGATGTGCCGGGCGGCAGTACGCTGGGCAATATTCTGGCATCGTCTATACCGCTGAGAGGTGTGGATATGGGTAATGCGATACTAGCCATGCACAGTTGTCGGGAAACGGGGAGCGTGGCCGACCATATCTATACGGTGAAGGCTTTCACACAGTTTTTTGCACACTAGCCTTGTGTACGCGGATAGAGAGATATGCGGAATAAAAGAGTATAGCGATAATAAAGGCTATCAAGATGATTAACGATATCCACTGAGGTAACACTTGTGGTACCATAAGCAGACTGACAGAAGCGAAGAGGAACACGATAAGATGATTAATCACGTAAAGTGAATCGGCCGTTATTCGCTTCTGTTCTGCGTTCATCTTGTCATAGGATAGCAAACCGATGTGTAAGTGGGGCTGCGGATGGCGGGCTAAGCTGAGCAGCAAGACTGAGGTTAACGTGCCAACACCTGCAAACACCCAGAGCATATAGGCTGGTGCCGGATGATAATGTTCCTGCATCAGGATGGCTCCGGCGGGTACTTCGTCGGTGGTGTGGTCGTAAAGGTAAGACACAAACATCCAGAGAAAGATAAGTAAGGCTATGCCTTGAAACAGGCGGTTGTACTTGTTGTTAGCTGTCGTTTCGTTCGTAGAAGTATTCATTTTTTTCGCTTTTTATATATAAAACATTAGACTTTTTTTTTCATGAGATTCGTTGGATTATTATAGAAGCCAGCGGATTAGTTCATAGAAGTATTTGACTATTATATAGGCTTGCAGATATTTTGTAATCCATTAGGCTATTACATAAACACTTTCAGCCTACCTTTTATAGGTCTCATTAGTATCCTCTTTTGCCCTCTGTATATTCTCAAGCTTGGTCTAAGACTATTAAGCCATTTGCCAAAATGAATGAAGACTTTGGCCTAAAATAGTTTAGCCATTAGCCTAAGATATATTAACCATGGGTCAAAGATAGTAAATAAATATAAATTATGAAGCACCATACCCAAAAATCTTTGTATCTTTGCAGCCATATATGATTAATTACGAGGAATTAAAAGATAAAAAGATAGCGGTACTGCTCTCTGGTGGTGTCGATAGTTCAGTTGTAGTTTACGAATTCGCAAGCCATGGGCTGCATCCTGACTGCTTTTATATTAAGATAGGTCCGGAGGAACAGGAGGAATGGGACTGCAATTCGGAAGAAGACTTGGAAATGGCTACTGCCGTGGCTGCTCGCTTCGGGTGTAAACTGCAAGTTATCGACTGCCACAAAGAATACTGGAATCAGGTTACCAAATATACGATGGATAAAGTCAAATCGGGCTTTACCCCTAATCCTGACGTGATGTGCAACAGACTCATCAAGTTTGGTGCCTTCGACGAGAAGATGGGGCACAACTATGATCTTATCGCTACGGGCCACTATGCCCAGACCGAGATGATCGACGGTAAGAAGTGGCTCGTTACTAGTCCTGACCCGGTAAAAGACCAGACCGACTTCCTGGCACAGATATACCAATGGCAGCTCAAGAAAGCAATTTTCCCTATCGGTCATCATATCAAGGACGAGATACGAGAAATCGCTGAGCGTGAGCATCTTATCAATGCCAAGCGTAAGGATAGTCAGGGTATCTGCTTCTTGGGCAATATCGACTATAATGAGTATGTGCGCCGATATCTGGGCGAAAAGAAAGGTAACGTTATCGAGCTCGAAACGGGTAAGAAGATAGGTGAGCACAAGGGCTTATGGTTTCATACCATCGGACAGCGTAAGGGACTTGGCTTAGGCGGTGGTCCGTGGTTTGTGGTGAAGAAGGATATCGAGAAAAATATACTCTACGTAAGTCATGGATACGACCCTGAGACGGCTTACAAACAGGACTTCAAGATACACGATTTCGACTTCCTCACAGAGGGTATCACGGAGTTACCTGCACGGGTAACCTTCAAGATTCGCCATACTCCGGAATATCACCCTGCTTCGGTAGAGGTAAACGGCGATGGTACCTTTACCATTCATAGTGACGAGAAGATACACGGTGTGGCTCCAGGCCAATTCTGCGTGATATACGATGAGCAACATCATCGCTGCTATGGTTCTGGCGAAATCACGCTATAATCTATAGCCTCAACTTTTTCTGAGGATAACCAGGATTACGGCAGAGAGTATCAAAACGATGCCGATAGCAAGGCGAAGGGTGAAAACCTCGTGAAAGAGCGATACACTGATAACGACTGCTGTAACGGGCTCCAATGCTCCCATGATGGCCGACGGTGTACTGCCGATGTTCTTAATGGCAATGGTCATAAAGAAAAGGCTCAACACGGTAGGCAATAAGCCCAACTGGATGCCACATGCCCACTGCAAAGGACCATGGAGCAGTTGCAAGGGATAGCCTCCCAATAACATAAAGGCGATAACGGATAACCACCCGAACAAGACGACATAAAAGGTAAACTTTAATGGCGACAGACTAATCTTGAGCTGATTAACGGATACGATGTATATCGCATACAAGAGCGACGAGAGTAAGACCAGCGTCATGCCTGCAGCACTCAGCGTTACGCCGTTGCCACCCCGATAAAGCAAGGCTATACCGCTGACGGCAAGCGTGATAGAGAGCATTGTGGTCCACGATAGGCGCTCGTGATAAAAGAGCACCATGAGCACTGCCGTCATGATGGGATAAGAGAAGAGTATCGTGGAAGCTACTCCGGCATCCATATAGAGAAAACTCAAATAGAGGGCGATAGAGGAAAAAGCAAACATAACACCAAGTACTGCCAGCTTGATAGCATATCCCCGCTTGATAGCAAAGCTCTCCTTGCTCATGATCATCCATAAGGCAAAAAGGATAGAGGCAAAACCATAACGATAAAACAAGACACTACCCGAATTAATACCGGATTCGTACAAAGGAAGTGTTCCCAACGGATTGGTACCATAAAATATGGCTGCCAGTATGCCTGCTATAAAACCTTTTACTGTAGAATTCATATTATAAAAGTTATTCTCTCTCCTTAAAAAAGGAGTTGTTCTCTCTTAAAAAAGTTATCCCATCTCTTCAAGAAGCTGTTTCCTGCTAAAAAGCTGTTTCTTGCTAAGAAGCTGTTCTCATTCTTAATAGGACATGCAAAAGTATAAATTCTTTTCGACATAATGATAGTGGCCCGACAAAATAATCATTTTTTGAGCCTCTCGTCTCAGAAAAAAGTCGTACATTTGCTTTATACTTTTATAAAACAACTATGGAACAAATTAAAAACGACAAACTGACTGTTACCGTTGCTCCTCATGGAGCAGAACTGCAGAGTATCAAAGATGCTAATGGCAAAGAATATCTTTGGGATGGCGATGAGAAGTATTGGAATCGTCACTCTCCTATCCTTTTCCCTATCGTGTGTGGTCTATGGAAAGACACTTATCGCATTAATGGTAAGGAGTTTAACTTAGGTCGTCATGGTTTTGCCCGCGATACCGACTTTACCTTAGTAGCTCAGGGCGCTGATCGCGTAACTTACGCTCTCCATGATAACGAAGAGACATTCAAAGATTATCCATATCACTTTAACCTGGCTATCAGCTATCGTCTGGAAGCTAACAAGATACACGTCGTATGGCATGTAGAAAATACTGACAGCAAGACTATCTATTTCCAGATTGGTGGTCACCCTGCATTCCTCGTACCTGGTGCCAAGAAGGGTGAAGAATTAAAGGGTAAGCTGCGCTTTAACGATGCTACCCCTAAGCGTCTGTATGGCAATGTAGGTGGTTGTATCACTCCAGGCTATCACGATGTAGAAACTAAAGATGGCATTTGGGAATTTACCGAAGACAGTTTTGCCGACGATGCTGTTATCTTTGATCACAGTCAGCTGAACCATATCGAACTTCTTGACGAAAACGACAAGCCTGCTGTAACGCTCGACATCAAGACACCAGCAGTAGGTCTTTGGAGCCCTACAGGCAAGCATGCTCCATTTATTTGCATCGAGCCTTGGTATGGTATTCACGACTGGGCTGAGTATGATGGCGAATTCAAAGATAAATATCTGATGAATCAGTTGCTTCCAGGCGCAAGTTTCATGAGTGAATATACCATCACTATCGGTGAATAAGCTTGAGTATCAAGATATTATATAGAAAAAAAGGAGGTCATATCAAAAAAAGATATGACCTCTTATATTTTTTCCTTTATTTTTCTTCCTCGCTCATTGGGAAGAGACCATAGAGCTCACTGTCTATACTGTCTGCTATGGTATTAAAATCTTTCGGGTTACTTTCGAAATCTATGTTATCACCATCTATGATAAGCAGCTTTCCCTTATACCCCTTAATCCAATTTTCATATCTGTCGTTAAGACCCTTCAGGTAATCGATACGCATGCTCTGTTCGAAGTCGCGCCCACGCTTCTCGATATGACCTATTAAGGTAGGAATACTACTACGAATATAAATCATGAGATCGGGCAGATTAACCAATGATATCATTAAGTCGAAGAGATCACTATAGTTGGCAAAGTCACGATCGCTCATCATACCCATATCGTGAAGATTAGGTGCAAATATGCAGGCATCCTCAAAGATGGTTCGGTCTTGGATAATGGTATCCTTAGACTTTGAAATCTCTACCACATCCTTAAATCGCTGATTGAGAAAATAGATCTGAAGGTTGAATGACCAACGATTCATATCACCATAAAAATCATCGAGGTAAGGATTATTGGCAACTGGTTCGAAATGTGGCTGCCAGCCGAAACGCTTGGCGAGCATCTTAGTCAGGGTAGTTTTGCCACTACCGATATTTCCAGCTATAGCTATATGCATGATAGATATCTTGTTGTTTTTTTTCTATTTAATGTTGAAAATCTTATTTCTTATTATTATTAAATAAGCCAAAGAGGCGGGCATCTATTTTGTCGATGATATCACCCAAATCTTTTTTGTTTTTGAGGAAGTCGATGTGGTCTACATCTACGATAAGTGCATCACCCTTATATTTATGGAATACAAAATCCTCATAGCGATCATTAAGATTCTGGAGGTATTCTAAAGGCATAGCCTGCTCATAGTCTCGGCCGCGCTTCTCGATATTAGCAACCAGATGAGGTACAGAAGCACGAAGATAAATCATCAGGTCGGGTTGTTTAGCAATCATCATCATCGATTCAAAAAGACCGATATACGTTTCAAAATCACGATCACTCATGTGCCCCATTTCCTTGTTGGTCGTTGCAAAGACATGCACGCCTTCATAGATACTGCGGTCTTGGACAATGGTCTTGTCGGAACGGTTGATAGCCAAAAGATCACGGAAACGTTGCTTCAAAAAGAATATTTCCATATTGAAAGACCAACGGGGAATATCCTTATAATAATCTGAGAGATAAGGATTGTTTTCGACTGATTCGAAACGTGGCGTCCAACCATAATGTTGAGCCAGAAGTTTGGTCAGTGTCGTCTTGCCACTGCCGATATTTCCTGCAATTACGATATGCACTTTTAAGATTGCTTTTAATTTTCGGTTGCGAAGGTAGCTATTTTTTTCGGTTCTGACAAATAAATTATTTATTAATAAAATATGGATTTTATACTTATGGGGACATCGCCAAAAAAAAAGGAACCTGTCATAAACGGGTTCCCTTTAGTCCTACGGCTTTAGCCTGAAGGCTGAATTGGGCTGACTTAGGTTGCAACACCACGATACATTTGCCATGAAAGGTGGTTCGCTTGGTGTCTTTAAATCGCTCCATAGAGGTTTGCTGACCATTGTCTACTCCTACGATTTCTGCTCCTTGTGCCTCGAAATAGATGAGACGGTCTGCATTGGTTACCACCGTGCCCTGGGCGTCGGTGATATCAGCCTCAACATATACGAGATGCTTTACATCGCCAGAGGCACGTGCGTTCTCCTTTCGGCCGTCATAATCTACCTTGAGTCTTATCTCACTTGGCAAGCCCGGAGTGTTATGTGTCTCCTGACCTATCACTTTACCATTCTTTCGGGCTACTACCTTCACTTCGCCAGGTTCGTACACTACTCGCCACATCGCATGATATTCGTGTTCGGCCTTGTTTCTTATACCCTGGCTTTTGCCATTCACAAAGAGTTCTACCTCATCGGCCTGATTGTAATAGCACCACATATCTATCGTCTGGCCTTCTATCCAGTTCCAATAAGGAAACAGATGGAGCACAGGCTTGTCGGTCCACTCACTCTGATACATATAATATACATCCTTCGGGAAACCTGCCAGGTCTACGATGCCGAAATAACTGCTGCGGGCAGGAAAACCATACGGAGTAGGTTCGCCGATATAGTCGAAACCGGTCCATATAAACTGTCCGGATACATAAGGGGTATGCTTCACGATATCCCAAGTCTGCTCATGGGTAGAGCTCCACGATGCATGCATGTTATCGTATGCACTGCACATAAACGAGGGGTCGGTATAAGGCAGCCACCACTCTACCGGTGCCTGATAGATACTGTCGGACGGCATCATGTAATAATCGCGCGACTGCAATGCACTGACACTCTCACTCAAGAGGAAGGGCTTTCCCGGAAAATGCTTAGGTACATCTTTGATCCATTGATGGTGGTAATTGAAACCGATAATATCGAGGGCTCCGCTCTTAAAGAGGTGGTTATTGGGCGCCGGCTCATTACATCCTGCTGTTATCGGCCGTGTAGTATCCAGTCGGCGTACGATATTCGCTAAATGCTGCGTAAGGAGGGCATTGGGGGTCATCTCTTTGCCATTGGCCAGAAGCGACTGGTCGTGACCGGCATTGAGTATAAGATTAGCTTGCTCCAAGGTGAGTGTATCGGCATCGGCCGACGACCACTGTTCGAGTACTTCATTGCCGATACTCCACATGATAATACAAGGGTGATTACGGTCGCGCTTCACCATATCTGCCAAATCTCGCTCATGCCAGTCATCAAAGAAACGGGCATAATCGTTCTTGGTCTTCTTGCGACGCCACATATCAAAGCTCTCATCTGCTACCAGTAGTCCCATACTGTCGCACATGGCTAAGAGTTCTGGCGAAGGGGGATTATGACTGCATCGTATGGCATTGGCTCCCATACGCTTCATCTTCTGCAATTCACGATGCAGGGCGTCTTCATTTAGGGCTGCTCCCAGACACCCTAAATCATGATGCAGGCAGACACCATTGATCTTGATGTTCTTGCCGTTAAGCCAGTAGCCGGTCTTGGCATCAAACTTGCTATCGCGGAAGCCTGTCTGTGTGGTCACCTCGTCTATCACTTGCCTGCCTACGATAAGTTGTGATTTTACCTGATAGAGGTATGGATGGTCTATAGACCAGAGATGTGGATGCTTTACTCTTAACTTCTGGGTAGTGGCTTTCTGTTCTTGTTGAGTCACGACTTTACCCGAAGCATCATAGATGACATGGCGGATAACCGGACGTACTCCCTCACGGGCTTCGTCTGCTACGCTGACATCTACGACGACCTCTCCCTTGGGCGTGGTCTGCACATGCACCCCCCAATGTGAAATATGCAAAGAGGAAGTGGACCTAAGCCATACATGGCGGTAGATGCCACAACCGCTGTACCATCGGCTATTGGGCTGGTCGCTGTTGTCTACACGCACAGCCACTACATTATCGCCACCCCTATTGAGATAAGGTGTGATATCGTATTCGAAAGAGCTGTAACCATACGGACGGGTTCCCATCTGATGACCATTTATCCATACGGTGGAATTCATATAGACACCGTCAAACTCCAGAAAATATCGCTGCGTGCCTACCGCCGGTATACTGAAATGCTTACGATACCATCCCACTCCACCCGGTAAGGCTCCGCCACTGGCACCCGACTTGTTTTCGGCATGGAAATCGCCTTCTATCGCCCAGTCGTGTGGCAAGGCGAGTTTACGCCAATAGCCATCGTGATAACCGGTTTGCGACATCTGGACTGAATCGCCCAAAACAAAAAGCCAGTCGTTATCAAACAGCTGGCATGTCCGTGCCTGTAACTCTGAAGATACGACCAGGGACATGATGATAGATAAGAATGCTTTCTTCATACTTGCCTGTTTTTTCGGTGTGGTAATGCTTGTTACCTGTATGTGGTAATGTTATTACCAGTATGTGGTAATGTTATTACCAGTATGTGGTAATGCTGTTACCAGACTGTGGTAATAAGAGCCGTAGCCTGGTAACAAGACTGATCATTCGGTCATAGGAAAAAGGATATTATAACTTGACCGTTACTGTTTTGCCTGTATACTTAACGACCTTACCGATGGCTTTATCCAAGTTGAAAGCAACTTTCTGGCCTGGCACACAGTATACTATCTTAAAGGTACGATTCTTCAACATACCGTAGAAATCGCCCTTGCGGTCACTTATCGTAAGCTGCTTGGCTGCATCATCGTAGCTGAAATCGATAGTGGCATACTTGCCCTTCTCATAGTTATAGTTGGTACCTTCATCTTCATAGAGGGTAAACTGACCGTTTTTACCGGCATAGACATAGAGGGTAATCTCTGAAGCCTTCTTCTGGTCAGACCATTCCATCTGTGGACCGTATGGCAAAATGGCACCTGCCGGTACAAAGACAGGGATACGCTCGTATGGAGCATCGGCTGTAATCGTCTGTCCACCATCATAATACGTGTTGGTATAAAGATCATACCAGCCGTTTTGCTTTGGCAGATATACCTGGCGACTACGAGCACCATACTGACTGACTGGGCATGCCATCAGGGCTGGACCAAACATCCACTGGTCTTTGATATCCAGTACCTGAGTATCCTGACCATAATCCATAACCAAGGCACGCATCATCGTATAATCTTTGAAATGGATGGCTCCATTGAGACTGTAGATATACGGCATCAGGCGATAACGCAATCGGTCATAGTATACGATAGACTTGTAAGCAGGATGATTGTCGGGCGCTATGTTCCAAGGTTCACGATAGAGCACTTGTCCGTGGGCACGATACAAAGGTACAAAGGCACCAAACTGGCTCCAGCGGGTCTGCAGTTCACGCCACTCTTTCAGGTCTGCATTCTTGCTATCATCCTTCTGACCGGAGTACCACACTGCCCCATAACGGTCTTCTGGTGTAAAACCGCCCTGGTCCATACCCCAGATCGGCAGACCGGCAAGACAGTAGTTAAGTCCGGCCGTCATCTGAGCACGCATATCCTCCCATCGGCAAGCGATATCTCCACTCCACGAAGCTGTACTATAACGCTGAAGACCAGCAAAACCACTTCGGGTAAGCAGGAATACACGGGTATCAGGCTTAACACTACGCTGTCCATGATAGATGGCATCGGCATTAACGATACTATATGCATTAAAATATTCTGTAGAAGAGCCTAAATAAGTAGGGCCGCTAAGAGCCTTGCGATACCACATCGGAGTACAGTCGCGCACATTTGGCTCTGAGGCATCCATCCACCAGGAGTCTACACCATAATGATATTTCGTGTAAAGATTTTCATCCATCTGGCGCCAGAACATCTTACGGGCACCCGGTGCATAGGCATCATAGAAAGAACCCATAAAGCCGAGCCAGTCATAGATGCTGTCTTTTACAGCCTGATGATATATCCAACCATGAGCATCGAGCTCTTGATAGTTCTTGGTAGAACAATAGAACTTAGGCCATACACTGATCATAAAACGGCCGTGCATGGCATGAATACTATCGAGCATCGCCTGAGGATGAGGATAGCGACTTTTCTCAAACTCATGAGACCCCCAACTGTCAAGTTTCCAATAATTCCAGTCTTGTACGATATTGTCTATCGGGATATGGCGCTTGCGGAATTCACTCAATACATCCTCCATTTCGCCCGATGTCTTATACCGCTCACGACTCTGCCAGTAGCCTAAAGCCCACTTAGGATAGACTTGGGCTTTGCCCGTAAGGGTACGATATCCAGAGATGACTTGGTCGAGATTATCACCGGCAATAAAGTAATAATCCATATCACGACTCATCTCACTCCAAATACGCAGTTTGCTCTGTTCCTCTTCACTCTGAGGCACAGCAGCACGAAGTCCACAATAAGACACATCACCGTCAGGATACCAATCGATGAGTATCTTGGAACGTTTACCCTGCTTTAATGGAGCCTCAAACTTGAAAGAGTTAGGGTTCCAGGCTGTACGCCAACGCTCTGCTACCACTTCCTTACCATCAATATATACCTTCATATAACCCGCATAGTAAAGGATAAAGCGGTATAAGTTATCGACCGGCGATTCTAAGTAGCCTTCATAGGTAACATGAGCTCCTTTCAGTTTGAAACCTTGAGGAAGATGGCCTATCGTCTCTGAATTTTCAAAATAGATACTGTCTTCCTGTCGTACCAGCGTCTTACCTTCGCTATCGGTATAGGTACCCGTAAGACTACCCTTTACTCCATCTTTATTATATAGCGTAAAGGCACGATGAAGCTGCAGATAATCATTCGGATTACCAAAACGACAATAACTGTAACTATCCCATAGTATACCGTAATTCTTATTGCTCACAACAAACGGAACACTAATCTTGGTATTATACTGAAATAGGTCTTCGTTCTTGCCTTTCATATTGAGCTCTTCACTCTGATGCTGACCTAAACCATAGAAGGCCTCATCCTTAGGACTATCGAAGACAGCCTGCCACGTCCATCCATTTCGCTGCGCTTCAGTCAGTTTACCCACACCTATCTCACGCTCCGGTACTGTAAAAGGAGTAAAGGACTTACCCTGCTTAGCATCTTCTGCAAGATACTGTTTCGTTCCATCAGCACTGTAGAAAGCTACCCTACCGGTAGCCTCGTCCAACTTGGCAAGTACTTTATCTGTTTTCACCATAACGATACCATTCTCTTCTGATACCTGATAATGGGTAAACGGACGCTGAGGAACGATCATCAGACTATTCTTCTGTGGAAATGCTTGCTCTGCTGTAGACTCTACCCTGATAATATGGTCGCTTACAACCTGAAGACGAACGAAAGAGGGGCCATGGTCTACATGATGCTGTAATTGTACTGTGATAAAATTACCATTCTGAGTGTAGCCTGCAGCCAAGGCAGCTGATGCACTCATAGATAAAATGGTAGATAAGATTGTTCGGGTTATTTTCATTGTTTTCATTAAAATATTAGCGGTACAAAGGTACTACTAATTGTAATTTATAGTATGATAATATGTTTCCAATAAAGGTATGAAATGTTAATTTCCGCGGTGTTTCTTGTACTGTGAAGGAGTCTGTCCGTAGGCTTCGGCAAAATATTTCGAAAAATATCGTGGATTATTAAACCCTGTATGATATGCTATTTCGCTAACGGTAAGTTCTCCCTTTAACAAGAGTTTTTCTGCAGCTTCCAATCGTTTGGCTCTAATGTATTCTGAAGGAGTACTACCCGTAAGAGGTACCATTCGCTTATACAACTGTACACGAGACATCGCCACTTCCTGACTCAATACTTCTACGGATAAATCCGGATCATCCAGATGGTCATGAATATATCGGTCTACTTTGGTCAGAAGTTTACGATCTGATTCAGAGATACAAGGTGTCGATATCGCATCTGCTCCTATCGCTTCCATATCGCCATTTCCCTTAGTATGATGATTCTGACGACTGGCCCACGTCATGAGATTAGCCATACGGAGTCTGAGCAAATCCATGCTGAATGGTTTGGTGATATAATCATCTGCACCATGCTCCAAGCCTTCTATTTTCTGTAGCATCGTGAGTCGGGCTGTCAACATAATAACGGGGATATTAGCGGTTGCAGGATTACCCTTCAACAGTCGACAGAACTCATTACCGTCCATAACAGGCATCATGACATCACTGAGGATAATATGCGGTCTATGCTCTGCTATCTTTTCCAAAGCTACCTTACCATTCTCAGCCTCTACGACTTCATAATGATCTGACAATTCCTCACGCATAAATTCCCGGAAATCGTCACTGTCATCAACAAGTAATACTACGGGCTTATGGGATAACTGCACCTGAGGAGTTTCTACCTTGATATGTTCCACAGGCTCTGCCACACTCGATATCATCGTATCTTGCAAACTGTCTGACATGTCTTCGGGCAAGCGTACAGGCAACTGGATGACAAAGATAGAACCACCTACCGGATTATCTTCTACATGAATAGTACCATCGTGCATCTCAACGTAGCGCTTGGTAATATTCAGACCGATACCACTTCCACCGGTAGGTTTCATCTCTGTTCCATTCACTTGATAGAAACTATTGAATATCTTGTTTTTATCCTCGTCGCTGATACCTTTACCGGTGTCGGATACACGAATTTCTAGAGTATCCTGTTCGCCATCGCCACGCTTCATAACATGAAGCTGAACTGATACAAGACCTCCGTCAGGGGTAAATTTATAAGCGTTACTCAATAAATTATTGATAGATTTATTAATCTTATCGGAATCAAATTCCATGATAAGCTGCGGTTCGGCAGAGTAAAAAGACAACTGGATACTGTCATTGCCCAGTGAGTCGAAAGAATCGCAGATATTCTTAATAAACGAAACGATATCGCCACTGAGCAAATTTAATGTTTCCTTATTCTTATCCAACTTACGGAAGTCTAATATCTGATTCACCAGGGTAAGCAGTCGCTCAGCATTACGATGAATGAGCTTTAGCTTATAGCGCTTGTCTTCATCTTCCTCCTTCTTGATCATAGAAGCCAATGGCGATATTATCAGAGTCAACGGAGTACGAAGTTCATGGCTGATATTGGTAAAGAAATTAAGTTTCAGCTCGTTCAACTGCTTATCCTTGAGTGCATTTTCCTCTAAACGACGTTCTCTAAAGGCAGCCTGTTGTACGCTTCGTTCATGATTACGATAATAGAGGAATCCTAAAATCAACAAGACGACATAACACAGAATAGCCCAGATAGAAAGATAGAACGGAGGCTCTACTACAATCTCCAGTTGGCTCACGTTATCGCTGATGGTACCATCAGCATTGACCACCTTTATCTCAAGGATATAGTGCCCATAAGATAGGTTCGTAAAGGTAATACTTGGCTTATCTTCTGGTGTCATCAACCATTCCTCTGCCCCCTTATTCAGACGATATAAGAATCGGCTACGCGATGGCAAAGTCACTTCGTTGGATGCCAAGAGAATAGTAAAGTCGCTCTCATTGCTCTGCAACTCTACCTTACGCGACTTATCAAGTATTTCGCTCAAGACAACACGCCCATTAAATTTTTCACCAACCGACAACGGATGCCCCAAAAGAATAAGTCCGCTAAAGATAACCTTAGGGTTACTTTTTTTAGAATTGATTCTCTTTGGTTGAATGATATTGATACCATCCTGGCCACCCACAACAATCTCTCCATTACGAGTAATCAGTACCGAGCGCTCATTAAACTGTCGGGTCTGTAAACCATCTAACGAGCTATACGATATGCTGGATAATTCATAACCATGACGACCTGCTGATGGGGTAACACAAGTAATCTGATGATCATAGACCACCCAGACACGATGCTGTAAATCTTCTATAACCGAACAACCTGTACCATGATGATTACTCTTTCCATTGACTACTTCGAGCTGATTATGAAGAGGATGATACATCGTAACGCCCGACGGAGTAGCCATCCATATCATACCACGACTATCCTCGATAATACTTGTAACAGAGGGACTCAAGAATGAGCGACCATCTGATGTACTCTTGATATTCGTAAACTTTCCTTTGGCTACGTTAAATATCGAATAATGAAGGGAATGGCCTATAAGTATCTGCCCATTTTGCATGAGGCAAAGATCAAAAACATAGTTTGATGGAAGTTCACTATTGTCGGTATTATAAGTAGTAAACTGGTCTGTCTTCGGGTTATATACCTGCACACCTCCACCCAATGTTCCGATAATAACATTTCCGCGCTGGTCTTCTTCTAAACACCACACATTATCGTTTGATAATCCACCACTCCCCTTCCGTGAACGAAATACTTTCCACTGTCCATGGCTATATCTCACCATACCACCATTATAAGTGCCAAAATACATAGAACCGTCTGAAGCCATCAAAGAACTGACGATTACTTCAGAACCCAAACCGGTAATCGAAGAAGAAAAATTCTGAACTGTACCCGTTACTCGATTGTAAGCCACAATACCTTTATCATTGGTTCCACACCATAACACTCCATTTTTATCCTCACATATCGTGCAGATATCACCTAAATAAATTGTAGAGAATAAGGATGAATGTGGTGAATAAAAACCGACACCATTCTTATAGGCTCCCAACCATACAGAACCTAAATTATCTATATAAATCTTATGTAATGTGTTATCAGGTACACAACCCTGCTGGTTTCTCTGGTAAGTATAATTAGAGAAGGTAGATGTTTTCCAGTCGATAACAAATAAGCCCTGATGGTCTGTTGCAATCCAGGTACGTCCATAATCATCTTCTTGTACATCGTGCACTAAAATATTCTCACGGCCTATCTTGATGCCTTTGGATATCAGGTATGTATTGCATCCTTCATACCACTTTTTATCCTGAGCACTATAGACAAAGGTGATATCGTCTGCTATTACCCAATAATTGCTATGCTTGTCTACGATTAATTTATATCCCGCATGATTCTTGAGATGCAGACTTGGATAACGCTTAATCCACTTGACTCGCCCAAGCAAACCATCAATAGACATCAATGTTCCGTCCTTATAAACGGCTATCAGTCTGCCGTTCACATCTTGCATACTGGTTATTTCTCCTTTGGGTATCACTCTTACGCCAGAACCTCCCTGGGAGAAATAAACATGTTTACCCGTCTTGGCATGATAGAAATATACCCCTTTGCCGTAGATAGAAAACCACATATTCTTCTGACTGTCGATATATACTTTGTCAGGATAATCCTTCTTCATACCATGCTTCTGCATCCAAACATCGATATGAACATCAAAGGTCTCTGTCATGTAATCATAGATACAATATCCCATAGAGGTATGCACCCATAAATTATCTTCTGCATCTTGCTGAATACCGTCTACAAAGTTATTAGGAAGAGATCTTTTGTCGTTGCTGTCAAAAAAGAAGTTCTTAAATCGAAAACCGTCATAACGGTCTAAACCAGACTGAGTGGCAAACCACATAAACCCATTGTGATCTTTCAATATATCATTAACCTGAGAATTACTCAATCCATCACGACTTTCCAAGGTATGAAACTGCATATCCTGCAAAAGAGCGCATACTGGCATATTCTGCAAAATCATCCATACTATAATAAGAAAAATTCTTAAACGTTTATTCATGGTTATTCCTGGTTACTTCTTCAAGATGCAATGAAAATATTTTTCTCTACAAAAATAAAATAAATATATTAAACAAAAAAATAAAACTATACAATTTTAAACCATGGTAGTTAGGATTGATGCAACTGTTGGGTGTCAACTCGCTTATGATCACCATCGAAATGATAATAGTGAGTTTTCCCTCTCAACTGAATATGTTCTGCGCGCTTTGCTGATAAAAATAGCCGATGACAATCTACATGTAAATTGGTAAACATGACATCGTTAACATCACCAACGATCTCGTGCATTTGCATACAGGCATTCAAATGGGCTACATTCACACTAGACAGGTTTACTCGAAGTGATTTACCAACGAGAGGTTTGCCATGCACCAACACTTGTCCTGCATCACATACACAAATTTCATCCAATGCAGGAGCTTTGATTCTGACGTGCATCTGTCTACGCTGTTTATCGTTCTGCTGCAGATAGCCTATATGTAGTACACCATCGGTTACCTGACTACTATTCTGATTAACCACCGACTGAATTCCTTCTACTTGTACATCGCATGCCGGACCAACCTCTATATCTACTGTCGATACATGACTGACTGATACCCCATGAAAGGCTTCCACCGGACAAGTCTGATGAGTAACAATCGTATCTGTGGAAGAAGGCTGATAATCAGACTTTAATACGGGGCGATTAGGGTGACTGCACGATAAAGCCACCAAAAAATAACACTACTTAGAAGAAATTTATATACATTGTACATCTTCATATTCTTGAGGAACGTTACATAGCAAAAACTATTATATACATAACGAAAGCTGTGAAAAAGTAGTATACCCTCTCACAGCTTTTTCTAATTTATCCTATACTTGAATCGTCGGAATATTTCTACCTGATATCTTCCCGATTAATAGGGCCACTGAGCTGCAGCAACACCCTCTGTAATACCAGTCATTGCAGGCGTATTCCACACAGACAATCCGGTACGGTTAATAATAGACATATTAGGGTAACTGACTACATTAATATCCCATGCAAACGGAACGATACCACAATTACCAGCATTCTCTACTACAGACTTAAAGTAACGACGAATTGCATCATTATGACTTTCGGTATTTTCCTGCCAGTTAGCACCGTATTCACCGATAACTACTGGAATATTATGATCTACAAACTTCGTCTTCAAACTCTCAAAAGACGTCTTCACTGAAGCATCGGCATTCCAGTCTTTAGTAGCATTACTACCACAAAAATCCCATGGTTCATAATAATGTACCTCTACCATTAGTTTACCATTCTCTGTATCCGTTGGCATATTAAAATAGTTTACGGTAGAACTGATATTAGTAGAAGGTCCTTGAACGATAAGTACACGCTTGGCATTATTACCACCCGTAGCACGGACAGCATCTACAAAGGCCTGATTATAACGCTCCAAAATTGGAGTCAGCTCACTATGACGAGTACTAAACAAACTATATTCCTGGAAAGGTTCGTTAAGACCGGCAAACATGAGATACTCATTATAATCTTTAAAATATGTGGCAATATTGGTCCACAACTTCTTGAGCTTATTCACTTTATCTGCAATAATCGTCTCATCAACAGCTTCATAAGAACTACTTGTCTTACTGAAACCCTCTACCTCGATCCAGCCACCATCCCAGTGATCATTGATAAATACATAAAGACCATCAGAGATACAATAATCTACAATTTCCTTGACACGGGCAAGCCATGCGGGGTCTATCGTCATATTTTCAGCATCAGTAATATGACCCATTACCCAAGAGGTAGGAATACGAACACTCTTAAACCCTTGAGCTTTAACAAAATCGATTAAGGCTTTCGTAGTCTGGGTAGACTGCCATGCCGTTTCAGCCCCTAATCCACCTGCATTGGTGAAATTATTGGCCACATCACCAGCTTCCATGGTATTACCAAGATTCCATCCTGGATACATGGCCTTGGCCAACTCTTTGGCTGTGCGGTCCATATTGGCCTCTACCTGCCCTGCAGCCTGGTTTACAGTAACAGACTCTACAATATCACCTCTTGTAAATGATATCTGGGCTGTACGCGCCAAAGGTGATATATTAGCCTCTATCGTAAATACCTCTTCATAATCCTGCATATTGGCACGCGTAGAATTATCAGCCTGAGCTATCCACGAAGGTGTAGTTACATCATATCCTCCATTGGCCTTGAGTTTAACCGTGATAGATCCGCCATCAGCAGAAACTTCAAAACTGGCTGTCTCGATAATTAACCCCTCGGTAGATACTTGGTTGACAGGAACTGTAATCTGTTCACTACCTGATGATACACTGATAGATGCCGTGCGATCATTTGTATCAGTATTGGCAGCAGCAGCAACCTTATACTTATACACACGGGCAGAATTAGATAAATCCTGCGAAACCACAAGCCAACTCTGATCGGATAATACGACTGGCTGCGTAGGCGATTCAACATATAGATACGTCTCTCCGCCTGTTTTTGAAAATTGCAGAGCAGACTTAGACACTTGAAACGAAGTCGAAATACCTCCGCCACTTATCGTCTCTTCTTTTGAACATGATACCAAGCTAATCATGGTAAAAACCATGACTAGCATAGATACTATAGATAATCTTTTTTTCATCATACTTCCCTTTCTTTCATCGCTACTTGCTTATACCTGGGCAAGTAACGCTATTAATCTTAACACTAACCTGAGTTGGATCGATGAGATCTTTCCAGAGATCATAGAGTTCGATGGTCCATACCACTGCTCCTTCTGCATGCGCATTGAGTGTAGCAAACACTTCGTAGGTTCCATCGCCTGTAACGGTAGCACGTCCAAACTCAGAGCCACCCCAGTAAGAAGGGCTCCAGCTTGCTGCTGCATAAGAGAGTTCTGTACGATATGCGTTTGAAGCATTTGGCTTGAGATTACCATCAATACCTGTAATCGTAAAGTTTACTATCATATTGCCTTCAAAAGACAGTGAAGAAGCATTTACACCGGCACTCTTTGTTGAACCATATTCGTTGTATATTTCAATACGACCATTAGTGTTATCATTATCCTTGTTAACAAATACCGTATTCGAATAGTCCATAACATAAAGTGGATCTATATCAAACTTAATGCTATTAATCTCAACACTCACCTTAGAAACATCTGCCACGTCGTTTGCCAGATTATTGATGTCTACACAGAATACAGCAGCTCCTTCTGCAGCAGAACTCGTTTCCATCCATACGGTATAAGTTCCATCACCTGTAACATTTGCATCATACTTGTCACCCGTCAAGCTACTCCAACGGCTTGGGCTCCAGCTTGCTGAAGCGTATTCCAAACCCGCAATATTGCTATGACCATCATTAGTACCATTCTTATAGTTATCATGAAGACCCTTGATGGTGAAAGTAATAGCCATGTTCTTAGAAAACTTAATCATAGAAGGAGTAATACCTGGATGATTAGCGGTACTACCATACTGATTATAAATTTCGACACGAATTCTGCCATTATTCTCCAAATCGCCAATAACCAGTTTGCTATTATCGACCGATAACTCTGGAGACCTGCGGACTGAACGGATAGCCAAGCCCAAAGAACGCTTGGAAACTCCTGTTGATGCTGCCCCATTGGTAATGTTAAGAGTCTGACTGTAATCAGTAGCAGGAGCATAAATAGAGCCCGACCATAACAAGCCCTGAGCACCCTCTCCTACTATAGACTGTCCGTCACGATAACCACCATAAGGGATAAAGATACTGTTGCCGTTAGACTTTGACGTGAAACGAACACCGTTAACACCATTTACCGTTTCTTCCTTCTGAGTGGTTCCTGATACGAGTTCTGCCATCTGTTCTTGGGTAGGAAGTGCACTCTGCATGAGTGCATCTCCATCAATATCTATCTGATGCAGAATGTCCTGGTCTGTTCCTGCTATATCAGTGGCTACAGAATAGTCTGTAAGATAGGTACTGACATTGCTGCCAGTTAAATCGCCATAACCAAGGTGTGCACCTGACTCTTCTTCAGCCTCAGCACCTAAGTTATACTGCGCCCAAAGTACAGATAACCCTAAATCTACATAAGGCATCTCTTGTTGAGCTGTGGTAAAGCTCAGGGTATCACCATATACATAACCATCGCCCAACTGGAAGTAGGATGTATAATAATAGGTTGTGCCTGGCAACAAACCCTGTACAGACTTACTGACATGATTAGAAGAGGCTACGATAGGATAATCATATCCATCGCTTAGATGAGCCTTATCTGTAGAAATCTTAAAACCATAGTTCATCTCACTCTCGCCTTCTATCATGATACCGTCAAGTCCCTGGGTCTGAGCACCAAGTGTAGCTTTGGTCGCAGTAATATCAGTAGCACCAATGGTCGCTATCTTGGCATCTGTCGCCACAAAACTCTTCACCTCACCATACTTAGTCACTATGCCTTGCAATGTGGCATAGGTAGAATAATAGTAGGTATGACCTTTGGTAAGACCCTTCAACTGAGTGGTAACTGTACCCGTAGAATCAATACTGCCAGCTGTTTTGGTGCCAGCTGTAGTAGGATCAGGATTTTCACCATATACCACACCTACACTATATGCATCAGAGTTTTGCTTGGAAAGATCCAACACCTTTCCCTTTAACTCTGCAGAAACAGCTGTGACTACAGCATCACCTGTTTCTATCGTAGTAATAATATTACCCGTGGCTGCACTGTACTCATCATCATCACTACAACCCGATAGTGTGATTGTACATCCTGCCAGAAGCAGTCCACCTGCTATATATCTAAATTTCATCATGTCAGAATATTAAAGTTATTACTAATTACGTTTAGCACCAGCCTCAGTAGGTTCCATCTTATTTTCACCGGTATCATAAGTTACATGTACTGTTACCTCGATACTGCTTGTAAAGCTAAACTTCGATGCTTCATCGGCGGTTTTACCCCATGGATTAACGATATAACGACGAACTGTAGAATGGTCTCCGTCGGCTGTACCACGGTCGATAGTGGCATCATCAAATGAAATCTCATTACCATCTACCTTGATGCTCTTGATTATAACATCGCAATTGTTATTATCTGCATAGAGCTTGGCAATATCCAGATAAATACCATAAGGCTCACTGTTTGCACCATTGATGGTGAAGGTGTAGTCGCCATCTCCCGTAATAAAGACATCAGAACTGGTCAAAGTAACGGCAAAACCTGTACTGAAATAGTTTAAGACACCCTTATATTTCTTCACGGCTGCTCCTGCAGTCTGAGCTTTCCAGTGATAGCCCTGATATTGGAAGAGGTTACCCTGGTCATCAATACACTGCTTACCTAACCATACGCTCTTGAGCGCCCCTGTATAGTCGTCTTTGGTTACAGACATGATACGTAGTGTATTATCAGCATTGGTACTCATATTATAGTTAGCACCAAGACTTGTATTGCCCAATCCATTGCTGAATGTAAAGATACCATTATCATCCAAAGTGTAAGTACCCGTTATGGCACTACCATCAGGAGCCGTGTAGGTATAAGTATTGGTAGCATCTGTACCACCATAATAAAGTACTAAAGTAGCATCTTCTATACCATCGTTTGCAGAAAGAGTTGCGTCTTTCACACTACCATCCAGATTGCAATAGCCGAAGGCAAAACCATCTTCATCGCCATCCTCTGCCAACTTAAAGGTTATCTCGCGATTGGTAGGATTCTGTATCAAACTTCTCCAGCCTTCCATTAAAGTAGGAGTTACTGGTGTCTCGTCAACAACAGGTTTCCAGTTATCCCAGTAATCCTGAGAACAGAAATTGTAACAAAGCAGACATGGTCCTTCTGATGAATTATCACGAAGTGCAGCTATCTGCAGACGGTCATCATCCAAGCCCATCAGCTTCAGACTCTTGCTCCAGTTGGTAACAACACCATCATGACCGGAGTTGTGAAGAAGTTCTGCATCTGACAAAGTGATGGTATGATTGTCGGTGTCGAGCATATAGGTACCTCTCCACTCTTCGCCAGTCTCGTTATTATGCACTGTGACATGAGCACCACCAATAAGATCGAAGGTCATATAACCATAATCCATGGCTGTCATTACCCATCCGTTACCAGCAATATCAGGAGTCCAGTTCCAGTGGTCACCAGCACTTGCAGTCTGACCAAGGAAACAGGTGCTCCAGTCATCATCTACACCCCAGAAACCTAACGGACCTGCCCAAAGATCTGAATGCCTGGTAAGAGCATTGGCATCTATATCGAGTTTCCACGTCTTCGACTCACCTACTCCACCACTGATATAAGTCCACAGCGGATCGTCTACAAACTCAGAGCAAAAGTCTTCCACTGTGAAATCGGCGTAAGGCCCCCAAAGGAAACCTCCACGGGTAGTGACACCGATACGAGCTTGATACTCACCATTAAAAGGAATCTTCAACGTAGCCGAATTAGCCTGGAATCGTCCCTGAGGAGTATCAAAGGTAACCGCATAGTTACTTGGTAACAAACTCTTCAGATAGATAATGTTCGGGTTATTACTATCGTGTGTGATGGTATAGGCAATACCTTCAACCAAATCATCTGATGATAAATCTTTTTCGCCCAATGCGTATTCATCTGGTGAACACCCTGTCATGAAAGCCATCATGACAACGGCCAGGAGCGAATATATATATTTCGTTATTTTCATTGTCTTAGATTCTAAAATCGTATTTGATTATTACGTGATGTCATGATTACCAACCTTGATTTTGCTTCAGCACATTATTACTGAGTGTAATCTGCTCAAGTGGTATCTGACAGAAGCCACGCTTCTTAATGACATTCTGGGTAGTGATAACAATATTGTCCTTTACACCACCGCTGAGCACAGTCGTATTGCTTTCTGCTATCTGACTTGCTGCTGTTTCAAGTCCCTGGCGCAGTTCATCCCAATATCGGATACCCTCAAAAGCGAATTCTTTCTTTCGTTCATTCCAGATATTTTCTCGAGTAGCAGAGAGATCGATGTAATTGCTGCTCAGATTACCTTCATCGTCTGTATAGGCACGTTTACGTACTTCGTCAAAATAAGTCTCGGCATTAGTACTGCCCAATTCTGCAGCCATCAGCAGTACATCAGCATAACGCACGAGTACCCAGTCTTGATACTGAGAAATCTGGAAATCACCGGCAGCATCTCCATCTGTATAGTGCGTAAGGTTTCCATTCTGATACTTACTCAGCGGTGTATACTTCTTGATCGCATAACCTGTGTATTCACGCTGGTCGCTGATATAGTTGTCTTCATAGCCATCTAATGACGCACAGTCTATGATAGAAGCCTGTCGGCGCGAATCGCCTGGACCATAAGCAGAAGCAAGTTTGGTATTCACGGTCATAGCTCCCCATCCCTGACCGTATCGCTCATATACACAACTTCCGGTACGCAGGCCACTCATTACGATAAAACGGTTACCGTCATTATTACCATTATAATCGGCTGTATAATTGAATTTCATAGAGAGTACAGTCTCAGCATTGCCATTACCTGCGTATGTACTTGCTGTATTAACCCAATTACCTTCGTAATTCTTGGTATCACTAGAAGCTGGCCACAAATCCTTGAATCGAGGTATCAAAGCAAACTCACCGCTGTTAATAATATCCTCACAAGCAGCAAGAGCCTCTTGCTTGGTAAGCATGCCGACTACACTACCCCCCTGATTATTGTTGTAATAACCATCATAGAACAAATATAAACGTGCCAATATGGCCTCTGCCGCATATTTGGTAACATGACCATCGTTAGTAGCAGCTTCAGACTTTGGATATGCATTGGCAGGAATCATACTGATAGCCTGCTTCAGATCGCTGATACATTGAGCATAAACCGAATCGGGTGTAGCCTGAGGCACGTTTTCACTAGTGGCATGTATGACAAGTGGTACATTCTCCCAAATACGCAGCAAATCGAAATAACAAAAGGCTCGAAGAGCGTAAGCCTCACCTAAATATTGATCTCTGAGTTTTTCATCAGTCCATGTTATACCTTCTGACTTATCAATCAGCTCATTACAGCGGAATATAGCTGTATAATAAGAAGTCCATAACTGATTGTGCATATTCGTATACGATGGTGACTGGTTCATGTCAAAACGATCGATAATCTGCGTATTACGACCATCGTTGTTTCCTGTTCCGCCAAAACACTCATCACTCATGGTTTCTGTTAACTGATATAGAGTAAATGTTGGTCCGTCACTTACAGTACGCTGCCAGCCATCATAGCAAGCATATAGAGCGCGTAGACCATCTTCCTGTGATTTATAATAGTTGCCAGAATTTGACTCTGTTTTGGAATCCACATCCAGCCAACTGTCACTGCACGAAGTGAGACTACCTAAAGACAGAAATCCCATTGCAGCTATTATAATATGATTTGTTTTCATTTGGTTTCCTCCATTAATATTAGAACTTAAGATTTACACCGACAAGGCAAGTACGTGGACGTGGATAATAACCCAAGTCTACACCTGATGCCCAGCTGTTTACGCCATATCCGATTTCAGGGTCCATACCGTCATACTTGGTAAAGGTAACTGCATTCTGAACTTGGAAGTAGAGACGAGCCTGAGAGAACCACTTCTGATGGAGCAGCTTTGCAAAATCATAGCCCAACGTAATGGTGCTGATTCTCAGGAAACTGCCATCCTGAATAAAGAGGTCTGAGAATTGCCAGTTAATATTGCTCTCGGTTACACGTGGATACTTATTGGATGTACCCTCACCTGTCCAGCGCTGCAAAATGGCAGAAGTATAATTCGAGGTCTTATTACCAACATTACGATAGCTCTGTACGATATCGTTTCCTACCATACCATTAGCTTGAATGGAGAAATCGAGACCCTTCCAGTCAAAGCCTAAAGAAAAACCATAAGTAAAGTCTGGCATACCATTACCCAAGTCTACCTTATCTTCATCATTGATCTTACCATCATGGTTTACATCATAATATTTCACATCACCTGGCGCTACTGATGAACCTTGGAGAACACCATTTCCCGCAGCAATCCAATCATCGATATCTTGCTGATTCTGAAATATTCCAGCTGTCTTATAGCCCCAGAAATAACCGATAGCATGTCCGTTTTCTGCACGATAGAATTCTGTCGAATTATCATAGAGTTGTCCATTACCATCTGTACCATGGATAATACCGTCTGCTGTCGGAATATTACCGACTTCGTTATGGTTATAAGCACCATTTACATTTACATAATAATGAAAATCTTTACCAATATTATCATTCCAACTCAAACCGAGTTCTACACCAGTATTCTTTACATCACCTCCATTTATATAAGGAGCACCAGTACCTGCTGTGGCGAGTATCGGAGCCATAACAAGCCAGTCTTTGGTGGTCTTGTTATACCAGTCAAAATTAACATTCAACTTACCCTTGAGAAGCTGTGCATCAAAACCCAAATCCCACTGTTCTGAGGTTTCCCACTTAATCTCTGGGTTGGCCAGACGGCTTTCGTAGGCACCATAATATGCAGATTGCCCTTCGGCGCCTAAGGTTGTGCCAAAATTATAATAGGCATCAGAGGTAGTAATCGGAGATACCCACATCAGTTCACCGATATTCTGGTTACCTACCTGACCCCAACTTGCACGGAATTTAAAGTAATCGACTACAGAAGATATCGGTTTCCAGAATTTCTCGTTTGACAAAATCCAACCGGCACTGATAGATGGGAACCAACCCGTGCGATGCCCCTTGGCAAAACGTGAAGAAGAATCGGCACGAAGAGTAGCATTAACCATGTAAGTCTCTTTATAGTTCCAACCAAGACGACCGAAATAAGACAGTGTACGCTGGTTAACGGAAGGAGAACCACTGGCACTCAAACCATCATCAGCATTGGTAGCTGTACCATTGCTTACATAAGCATGGGTCCAATCTTCAAAACCACTCTTCAAATAAGCATTTCCTGCTCCAACTCCGACTCCTTCAAAACGCCAGCTCTCCATACCTAAAAGGGCATTAAAACTGTGCTCGCCTAATTTCCAGTCATAGGTTAAGGTATTAGTCCAAGTAATTTGCTGGTTCGTGCTTGAATTCTGACTTACACTCGTTTTGGTATCATTAAAACTGTAAATACTGAAATGATAAAGAGGAGTAAAACTACGATAATTAGAGGTATAGTTCTCATAACCCAAGGTAGTGCGGAATTTCAAGTTTTTAATCAATTCCAGTTCGGCATAGGCATTAGCTGTAAGGCGAGAGGCATTGGTCTGATTATTAGTATTGGTCATCATCAAACCATAAGGGTTACCATCAGAATTAATCCATGCACTCTTGTCAGTCGCATTATAAGGTGAATCATAGTAAGTATTATCACTGTAAACTGGAGTAAATGGTGAGGTGTTAAATGCAGCTCTCAATGAATTATTATAGGCATTGCCCACCATAATACCCTTTGTCTTGGTATAAATATAACTTATCTGCTCGCCTACTCTGAGATATTTTTTTACTAACCAATCTGAGTTAACACGGAAATTGTAACGCTCATAATTACTTACATCTTTACCGCCTACAATACCTTCCTGGTCCATATAGCCTAAAGATACGGCATAGGTTCCAGAATTGGCTACACCACCCGTTACACCAACATTATAAGATTCAGTTTTGGCATTGCTCTTAAACATCTGGTTCACCCAGTCTGTATCGATAAGATTGCCAGCAGTATCGTATATTCCATATTGTTTTAGACTACCATCATCATTATAGGTATCTACCAGACTACTCCAGTCATATGGATTCTTTCCAGAGTTGATAGCCTGTTCGTCCATA
The DNA here is from genome assembly GCF_022024215.1 of Segatella bryantii. NCBI lineage: Bacteria > Pseudomonadati > Bacteroidota > Bacteroidia > Bacteroidales > Prevotellaceae > Segatella > Segatella bryantii. Next base: position 1,730,298 of record NZ_CP091798.1, read on the forward strand.
ATCTCCTTATATTCTTGAGCATTAAGCATATCGATAGAACGAGCCTTATTCTGCCATCCTACATAACCGTCAAAGCTAACGACAGCACGCCCTTCCTTACCGCTTTTGGTCGTAATCAGCACTACACCATTAGCAGACTGTGCACCATAAATAGCTGCAGATGCAGCATCTTTAAGCACATCGATACTCTCGATATCGGAAGGATTCAAGCTGGCGATATCACCTCGAATACCATCAACGATATATAATGGATCAGAGTTACCTATAGTACCCATACCACGGATATTTACCTTTAATCCACTTCCAGGCTGACCAGATTGCGAAATAATACTCATACCTGGAGTCTGACCTTGAAGTGCCTGGAGAGGATTAGAGGTGTTTAACTTGGCGATGTCATCACCCTTGATATCAATATTGGCACCAGTAACCAGTTTCTTTTTCTGAACACCGTAGCCAATAACAACCACACCTTCGAGTGAGTTTGCTTCATCCTCTAAAACGATGCGTAAATGATTGCCTGTTACTTTGACGTGTCGAGTGACAAAGCCAATATAACTGACAATAAGTGTTTGTCCATCATTAGCTTCAATAGAAAAATTACCATCAAGATCGGTGACAGTACCGGCTTGCGTTCCTTGCACTTTAACCGTTGCTCCAATCAGTGGTTCGTGGTCCGAAGCTGACACGACTGATCCGGTAACAGTCTTAGCGCTAAGACTTGAGGCAAACGACCATATCATTGCCATCAAAATTAGCATTGCTTTTTTCATAGAATTTAGTTATTAAAAATTATCGTTCATGGTATCTCTTTGTCAATTCGTCTTTTCTTTCCGTATAGCGGTTAGGAGATTATTATAGAGATTGTTTACGGTTTTACAAGACAAAATTACGAAAACAAAACCTATACAAAAGGTATAAAATGTTTCAAAATAAGGGTAAGTATGTTAAGTTATATGCCTTTTTCACCTTCTTTTATCGCATATTTTAATAAATCAACTGTATTTGACCATATTCAAGGTTAATAAACCCGCAGTATGTATGTGAGCAAACTGATGAAGCATCTTCCATAACAGAATGCGAAATAGGTTCAATGATTGACTTCAACAACAACGTCCGGCCACACATGAACATTGGTAACAAGAAGCCCATGGATGTGTACGAAGGCGAAGTGCCAGCCCAAAAAACTTTGGAAAAAGACATCTCTTCATTTTATTTGATTAGTTACTGAGCATAAGTATACTCTTTAGTGAGCATAAGTATACTCTTTAGTGAGCATAAGTATACTCTTTACAGAACAAAAACATACCCTTTACTCCATAAAAGCTAAGCGCTGCCATTTATCAAACAAATAATATAAATTACGACAAAGAATCGATTAGCTTTTTACCAAATTCTAAATGACCTAATAAACAAGTCATCTCATTTGAGATATTTTACTTATATCCCAAATATTATTCGGTAAACAACTGTACCGAATGTTGCAGAAGACAACCCAATCACAAAAACAAAAAAGAGAAGCCTTAAAAAGCTTCTCTATATTTATTCTCGTCTTTATCTTCCAACATCGAGAGATAAGATTGATACCGGCTAGCAGATATGTAATGATCTTCTACAGCCCTGATCACAGCACAACCAGGTTCATGAGTATGGGTGCAATTTGAGAATTTACAATCTTTCGAAAATTCGAATATTTCTTTGAAATAACTTGTAAGTTCTTCTTTTTCGATATCGAAAGTTCCAAACCCCTTGATACCCGGTGTATCAATGACATACCCACCTCCAGGAAATTCGAGCATCTCACTAAAGGTTGTAGTATGCATTCCTGCATCGTGAGCTTCACTAATTTCTGATGTTCTCAGATGGGCATCAGGCAACAGTTGATTAATAAGCGTAGACTTTCCTACCCCACTATTACCACTAAACAAGGTTATTTTGCCTTGCAGCATTTGGCGCAACTCGTCGACTCCTTCACCCGTTTTCGCACAAATAACTTTGCATTGATAACCTATCGTTTCATATAGATTAACCATCATGCCCTCATAGCGGACCTCATCTTCATCGAGTACATCATGCTTATTGAATACCAAAACTACAGGTATACGATAAGCCTCAGCACCTGCAAGAAAGCGATCAATAAATGTTGTAGAAGTCTGCGGATGACTGATGGTAACTATCAGAAAGGCCTGATCTAGATTAGCTGCCAAAATATGACTTTGCTTAGACAGGTTAGAAGCCTTACGAATAATATAATTCTTACGGTCTTCTATAGCAGAAATAAAGGCTGTACCCTCTTGATTAGTAATCAACTCAACCCTATCGCCTACAGCAACGGGATTGGTAGAACGAATACCTTTCAATCGGAAATTACCTTTTATCTTACTTTCGATAATCTTGCCGTTGTCAGCCTTTACCGTATACCAACTACCGGTATTTTTGATAACAAGTCCTTTCACTACGCTGAAAGATTACACTGTCATGATTTCTTTCTGTTTGTCAGCGAGGATTGCATCAACATCCTTGATAAACTTATCATGAGTCTTCTGCAAATCTGTTTCTGCATCCTTTTCCAAATCCTCAGAAAGACCATCTTTTACAGCCTTCTTTAGTTTGTCTTTGATGTCAGCACGGATATTGCGAATCTGTACTTTGGTCTGCTCACCAATCTTGTTACACTGCTTAACAAGCTCTTTACGACGCTCCTCAGTAGGCTGTGGAAGGCGCAAAATAACCATTTCGCCATTGTTTTCTGGTGTTACACCAACTTCAGAATCAATAATACCTTTCTCGATATCACGAATCTGCTTGCGATCCCAAGGACGAATAGTGATGGTACGGGCATCAGATACCTGAACGTTAGCTACTTGATTAAGAGGAACCATCTGTCCATAAGATTCTACTCTTACACCGTCAAGAATGGCTACATTAGCACGACCTGCGCGAACACGTGCCAACTCTTCTGCCAAGAAGTTAGATGCCTTCTGCATCTTGCTCTCAGCATCCTTTAATGTCTGTTTTACGTCTATCATAATTTTTTAAAAATTTCTATTATACAAAAATATAGATTAATTTGTAAATAAGCAAGAAAATTCTGCTTTTTTAATTTGAGCAGCCAGCAGATCTGCTAATTGCTCTAGCCCAGCCTGGTCTTCTTGATCAAAAGACTCCAGTTCTTTACTGTCTATATCAATTACAGCTACTACATTACCGTCTACCTTAATAGGCACAACGATTTCACTTCTAGAAAGGCTGCTACAAGCGATATGACCTGGGAATTCTTCTACATCAGGCACAATAATAGTCTCTGCTTTAGCCCAAGCTGTTCCACAGACACCTTTGCCTTTCTTGATGTGTACACATGCTACTGTTCCTTGAAATGGACCTAGAAGCAGTTCCTCTCCCTTCACAAGATAAAATCCTGCCCAAAAATATGTTTCTGGAAATGTCTGTGCCATTAGTGCACTAACATTACACAATATAGGCAACAACTCTCTTTCGCCTTCAATCAGAGCAGTAGCCTGTTTCAACATGAGGTTGTATTTCTCTAATTTTGTTTCCATTATTTCTGTATAAGTCCGACTTTGATTAATTCTGCTTCAGTCAGATTAGTTAGTTCTATAAATTGCTGAATTGACAATTGTTCAGGGCGCTTGGTCATAAGCTCTCCTGTCATAAATTCCTCACTGGCCTTTACTCCAGGAAACATCTGCTTCATGCTCACACGAAGCATCTTACGACGCTGATTGAACACGGTCTTAACCAAACGCTTGAAAAGTTTCTCATCACACCCCAAGTCCATGACATCATTACGTGTCATACGAATAACAGCGCTCTTGACCTTTGGTGGCGGATTGAACACGTTTTCATCGACCGTGAAAAGATATTCCACATTATACCATGCCTGTATCAATACAGAGAGAATACCATAAGCTTTATTACCCGGCTGAGAGGCTATGCGCAGAGCCACCTCTCGCTGAATCATACCTGTACAGCATGGTATGAGTTCTTTATTATCGAGCATCTTAAAGAAGATCTGAGATGAGATATCATAAGGATAATTTCCGGTAAGTACAAAAGGCTGACCATCAAATACCTTATTTAAGTCCATACGCAGGAAGTCTTCTCCCAAAATATCCTCACTCATAAATGAGAAATTCTCATGAAGGAAGGCTACTGATTCAGAGTCAATTTCAACAACACGCACCTTTCGGTCTTTGGTCTTAAGATACTGAGTAAGTACACCCATTCCAGGACCTACCTCGAGAACAGGAATATCAGGACAGGCATCTACGGTGTCTGCAATCGCCTTAGCAATATTAAGATCAGTCAAAAAGTGCTGACCGAGATTTTTTTTAGGCTTGACTAGCTTCATACATTTCTTTTTGTTTTTGCAAAGGTACAAAAAAATCCCCCGATGCTTACTACATCGAGGGATTTTTTGTGTATCTAGTATAATGTTCTAATCTATTAGAAGAACAAATAACGATTATCTACAACTTTAGCATTGAGATAAAGCTCGTTCATAAAGTTACCAGCATACTGCATAGCACGCTGACGAAGCTTCTGCTCCATAGCCTTCTCATCAAACTTAACAGGACGGTTTGTCTTGTTGGTTACTTGGAAGAGGTAAACACCAGCATTACCCTTTACTGGATGGCTAACGAATTTACCCTTAGCAGTAGCTGAGACTGCACCAGAAAGAGCTGGTTCGCTTGCACCTACAGAAGCAATGAATACTGGGGCTGCAAATGTTACCTGATTAACAGGAGCTACCTTAGCACCCTTAGCTTTAGCTGCTGCAATGCTCTTCACACCCTTAACCTTAGCTATAATCTGCTCTGCCTTCTTATCCTTGATAACTTCAGCCTTAACCATTTCACGAACCTGAGGATCGCTCAAATCACGATAACCGGCACGATGAATCTTGTTAAGTACCATGACAAGGAGATGATCATTGTCACCACACTCGTAAAGTGGAGATTCTTCCTTTTCATCTGCATCAAATACCCACTTCAAAGCATCGCGTGTAGAATGGATATTAGCTACATAATGAAGTGAAGTTGTCATATCATTAGCTTCCTGTACGGTATAACCGTTCTTAGCTGCATTCTTCAACAAATCTTCACCATTCTGGTTTGCTGATACAAAACTAGAAATCTTGTTATATGCTGCACGATAAGTATCCTGAGAGAAATCAATGGTCTTCTTGATAACTGCTGCAGTATACTTATTAATCATACCTTTCTTATCAACGACCTGAAGGATAACGTTACCCTGACCAAGAGCAATATTCTCATAGCTGTTTACAGCTGCATTATTCAAAGCTGAAATATATGTCTTCGTATCCTTATCCATACTTGGAGCAAACTGATACTGCTTGGTTGTCATCCAAGTTTTTTCACCTGTCTGACCATATTTCTTTGCCAAAGCTTCAAATTCTGCACCACCCTGAAGTGCTGTATAAATAGAGTCTGCTGTCTTGTGAGCAGCTTCTGGAGTAGCACCTGAAACCTGGATAGCACGGAACTGGATAGAATCTGGTAACTCCTGCTTTGCAATAAGCTTAATAATATTCAAAGTGTTGTCCTGAGCATTAGCTTTAACAGCTGATGTAGAACCTACAGCCATAGAATCGAGCTGAGCTGCAATATCGGTAGGGAAAGCATCTTTCGCAACAGGAATACCAAGATAGTTAACTGAAGTACCACTCTTATGAAGAATCTCTGTAGGATCTTCAGCAGCAGCAAGTTTCTTCTGGAAATCAGCGAATTGCTTCTGAAGAGCTAGACGATCTGAAGATGAAGCCTTAACCTGAACATCGATATATTTTACATCACGACTCTCAATAGCCTGCTTAAAGCGAGCCTTCATCTCCTCATACTTAGCCTTCATATCACTCTCTTCTACCTTTATCTTAGCATCCTGAATGTCGCTGTAAGGGAAAGAAGCCAACTGAATAGAACTCTCTTCATTTTCCTCCTTGAAAGCCATCTTAGCTTCTACAGGATTAGAGATGAAGCAGTGAGCCAAAAGATTCTGATACTTCTGAGCAAGAGTCTGCTGGCGAAGTGTCTTCTCAATAAATGTCCAATAGTTATAAATCTTCTGATACTGCTCTGCCATCTGAGGATTCTGAGCACTCTGATTAGACTTATAATCTGCCAAGAATTTCTTCAAAGAACTAGCATCGAAACGACCTGTCTGCTGATTAACAAATGGAGTCTGCAAAAGCATTGGGTTAGTACCCTCGTTCAGAATGTTCTGCAACTCACCATCAGTAACAGTAAGACCTAATTCTTTTGCCTCATTCTCTACGAGCTTAGACTGTACGTATGTATTCCATACCATGTCTTTCACCTGATTCATCTGCTCCTCAGGAAGATTATCAGTTCCCTGCTGCATTTTGATAACCTCAGTGTACTCGTCAACGAGTTTCTGAAAATCAGTAACACTAATTTTTTCACCGAGCACTTCACCTACCTGCTGGCGCTGGTCATTCTTGCTAGACTCACAAGAACGGAAAGCTTCTTCAGCGATGAAGGCAAAAAGGCCAAAACCGATAATGCATATCAGAATGACGCCTCTCTTTCTAATTGTTCCTAAAGCTGCCATTTTTTGTTGTTTTTCTATATTTTTATTTGTTTTTTCATACTAAACGGCTACAAAAATACTAAAAGTTTATCAAACTAGTGCATTAAAACACTAAAAATTAGTTTTTTACGGCCACATTCAAGCGCACTAACTCTATCTTTGTCATGGTATTCTTAAGGATTTTAAATTCGTACTGACCTACACGTACGACATCGTTTACCTTAGGGAAACTTTTATACACTGCAAGTATCAATCCACCTACCGTCATATAATCGTCACTTTCGGGCAAATCTAAGTTAAACATTTCATTTACTTTATCTATCTCCATACGAGCAGATAACAAGAATTCATGGTCATTTAACTTCTTAGCAATCAAGTTAGATGTATCGTGCTCATCCTCAATGTCTCCAAAAATTTCTTCAACAATATCTTCCAAAGAAACGATACCGCTTGTTCCTCCAAATTCATCAACGACAACACCCAGAGTTTTCTTATTTTGCAAGAAAGTATGTAACAGTTTCTGTGCTGCCATGGTCTCAGGAACAAATGGCATCGTACGTACATGATCTACCCAATTCTCTGGGTTACGAAACAATTCAGAAGAATGAATATAGCCTATAATATGATCTATATCATCATGATAAACTATTATTTTACTATTTCCACTCTCTATAAATTTCTGACGCAAGTCGTCTAGACTACAGGTATCTACCACTGCATTCACTTCTGTACGGGGAACCATGCAATCTCTTACTTTACAGTCAGTAAACTCAAGAGCATTCTGAAATATTTTTACTTCATCTTCGATATCGCTCTCACTTTTTGCATGCTCGATACTTGATTGAACCAGATAATCTAAATCGACTTTCGAAAATTCTTCTTCATCATATCCCTCGTCTACCCTGATACCTAATATACGCAAAAGGCATTTACTGATTAATGTTGAAAATTTACTGAGTGGCCACAAGACGATATAAAACAAATAGGCCAATGGGGCAAACACGGTAAGCAGACGATTAGGATTACTTTTGAACAAAGTCTTGGGTACGAATTCGCCCGTAAACAAAATAACCAAAGTAGAAAAAACTGTATCTAAGAGTACTTTTGTCTCTGGCGTAAAAGACCTAAATAACGTTTGATCAAATATTTGAGCGAAAAAGATACCATATAATACGAGAACAATATTATTACCAACAAGCATGGTTGACACAAAACCATTAGGATGCTTATAAAACATAGAAAGCATCTTTTGCGAAAAACCATTCTTCTCTTTATCCATCTCGACCAACATTCGGTTGGACGAAACAAAGGCTATCTCCATTCCACTAAAGAATGCAGACAATATCATAGTTAATAATATACCTATTATAATTGGTATGTCTATCGGGTCTGTCATTTAACGTGTTAAAGGTATAGATTCATTTTTACGCTGTGGCAATGCTTGAGGGCGAATACGCTCTTTGACTGTATCTGGTGCACTGCGTACAGAGTCTGTACCACTGTTTTCCATGTCTCCTCTTTCGAAAGAGCCACGAGAATTGCTCACAGTATATTTGGTCATACGTTCGTCACTTCTAAAATAGGTACCCTGCAGGGTGCGTTCTGGCGTAACTAAACGTGAAAAAGTATAAGAATAGATTTCATGCTTCATCTCATCCCAGTATAACTCTTCACTAGCAAACCTCAATCCATCCTTGGTCAAGATTTTAACTCGACCACGCAAATGCCACAACTTATCCTGATCATAATACATGGCCGAATCGGCTTGAATATACGAATTCACATGAAATTTCTCATCAAATTGCTCCAGGAACAATCCTTTGTTGAATATCCAACGAGAAGGATGAAGATTAGTATTCACAATCCATTCCTCTGTGACAATACGATACTTGATAACTCCTGAATCGGAAATAAGAGTATTAACCCCATAAGAGCTCATCATCGCAGCAGAATCGCTTGGCAATATAGCCGGAGCCGTATGTTCCACTTGCTCCTGACAGGCTGTCATGGCAAATAAAACCAAAGTAAATAATCCCAGAACAATTTTTCTCATTCCTTATATATGGTTTTTAAGAACAATTATTCTACTTTCCACTTAGCAAACCAACGCTCATTAAATGTCAAGCCTATATTGATACGGAAAGTATTTTCCTTAATCATGCCTGTAGCTTCTGTACGAACAAACTGGCCACTAATATTCAAAATAGAGCGATTATTGATACTGTTGATAATAGGAATACCAAAACCTGCACTTACAGAATACTCCTTAGGACCATCCTGACCATTTATCTTATAATAAGGTGTTGCATAACTAACACCCAAACGATACTTCACACGGCGAAGGAAACGACGATCGTATTCACCATAACAATACTCGCCACCTAATGTAAACTTATGGCGATTCTGGTATACGCCATCACGCAGAACGTAATCACGCTGCCCGTTACTACTAACATAAGTTGGATATAAGATACCTGACCACTTCTGGAATGAATAATCAGCACCCACTTTCAACTGGTTAGCATGATTGTACATGATACCAACTCCAAACATATGAGGAATACGATAAGCATCACCTATAGAATAAGAAGTAGTATCAGACTGACTACTCTGAGGATCTGTAGAAATATCCTGCATAACCGCATCACCTGTCATCTTATTACCTAAAGAATAGGTAAGACCTAATGTCATCTCATCTTTTTTATTCAGATGCTGTGTATATTGCACACCTACATTGAAGTGAACACTACGAACATCTGCAGTATAATAACGCGCAAGTGACTTAACATAAGCATCAGAATATGATGTAACAACTGACCGATTAAGACTACCCCATATATATCCAATATTAGCACCAAAAGAAAAGCCTTTCAAAGGTTGCCATCCTGCGCCTAAAAACACTTCATGTACACCACCGTCACCAGACAACGTATTGGTATATGTAGTTGCAGCAGAAGATGTTGGAGCTGAGGACGTAACTAAATTATTGGTACTAGCATAATTATAACCTATATTAGTAAAAGGAACAATACCAAAAGCCATTCCGACATGACGAGCTACACGAAAGCCACCCACAGCATACTCAAAATCTGCATTATTGGCATTTACCTTAGTATTACCCTCTTTAAAATTAGTGATTTGACCAGAAACACCCATGTCAAAAATAAAAGACAGAGAGTCTATGGCTGAATAAGAAGCCGGATTGAGATAATTCACTTGATTGTGCTCACGAAATCCGAGGGCTAAACCGTTCATACCACGATTGAAGCCATTAGATTGTTCACTAAGCACACCTAATCCGTATTGACTATAAGGTGAGTTTGTACCACTCTGGGCATAACCAGACATTGTCATCACTGCAAAAAGAGCAGCAACTGCTATTTTTTTCATATTTAATAGGTTTCGAAATATCAAGTTGCAAAAGTATTGAAAAAAAACGAGATTTGTGCACGTTAAGTCAGAAATATAAGTTATTTTTGCATCGTGAAACTTTTTAAATATATTTTAAGAACCTTTTTACTGGTATTTACATTATCGGTAACAACACATGTAAATGCTCAGAGTGACTATGATTTGGGCTCTATGGATTCCGTAGACATCTGTCTGCTAACATGTGGACCAGGACAGGAAAGTTATTCCATGTTCGGACACACAGCTCTTCGTATCCATGACAAAGCGCGCCAACAAGACCTCGCCATCAACTATGGAATGTTCTCGTTTTCTCAGCCAAACTTTATCTTACGATTTATTCTGGGACAGACAGACTATACCATGGGGATACAAGATATGTCAGATTTCATTTGGCAGTATCAACACGAAGGAAGATGGATAAAACAACAGAAACTACAGTTGTCTCGTAAAGAAAAATGGGAAATATTACAGGCTATACAAGAAAATAGCAGACCTGAAAATATCACTTACCGATATAACTTTTTTTTCAACAATTGTACTACTAAGGCAAGGGATATCATACTTGATCACATTAACAGACAGGAAGACGTAAAAGGTATGGCATACATACCTTCTACTTATCGTAAAGAGATTCATAAATGGAATGCATCCTCACCATGGACTCAGTTTGGTGAAGATTTACTGCTTGGCGTTTCTGCAGATTTTGACATTTCACAATCAGAATATCAATTTCTCCCGGAAAATCTATCCAACGACTGGAATCACATACAATTAACAGGCCATTTTGATTCTCTACAAAATCAGAAAATGCCCCTGGTAGAATCTACATCCTGGCTAATATCCAAACAAGATAAAACTGAAAATTCGGGCTACATACTAACGCCAACCGTTTGTTTCGCCCTACTATTTATCTTCACCGTAGTAATTTCCCTATATGAATACCGTACTGGTAAAAAAATATGGGCTCTGGATATTTTTTTCTATTTCGCCACAGGAATTGTAGGAATTGTATTGTTTGCCATGCTTTTCTCTAAACATCCAACGGTACAATGTAATTTACAGATATTGATGTTCAATCCACTTGTTTTAGCATTTGGGTGGTCCGTTATCAAATCATTACAAAAAAGAGCATGGAGTAAATGGGCTATTCGATATTCTATATTTTACGGAATATGCCTTGTATTGATGCTTATCGGCGCATTTATACAAACTTACCAGCCAGGAATTATTATTTTGGCATTATCTTTGCTATTCAGAATTATATTTAATTTAAAATATAACCGATGAATAGATATATCACAGTACTGCTGGTAGTTTTAGCAGCAACAGGAGTGGAAGCACAGAAATACGAATCTGCGCTAAAACTTGCGATGGCTGATATGTCTTTTCAGGAAGCATTACTACAACCAGAAGCCAAAGCTTTGGAACAAGACATTTTGTCAGTTATCAAAGCAATCAAAGAAGCATCAGAAGAGGAACATATCAAACAAACAACCTTCAGTAATGCATGCATATTTACCGATATCACTTCGCCAAGACTTGTTTCAGTTTCGGCAAAAATAGAAATTCCTTCCTACGCAAAATGTGAAAAAGGATACTTCTATACTATTTTTATTCGTGGACCTACTGCATAAAAGCAAGCACAAATGGAATATGTTTGCTTTTAAATAGGTAATCAAGCCAAGAATACAATATTTTTTTGTATTTTTGCAATCAATTTAATCATCACGAACAAAAATAAAACATAACATAAAATGAATTTTAATAAATTCCTCGTCTCTCTCTTTGGCAACAAGTCAAGCCGAGACATGAAAACCATTCAACCTATCGTAGAAAAGGTCAAAGCTGCATACGCTGATATTCAGAAATTAAGCAACGATGAATTACGTGCCAAGACCAAAGAAATACAAAAATACGTACAAGACGCTGGTAAAGAGCAGCGCGACCAAATAGCAGAACTTCGTGCTAAGATTGAAGATACTCCTATTGATGAACGTGAAGTTATCTTTAATCAGATTGACAAACTTCATGAAGAAGAATTACAGAAATATGAGGATGCTCTCAATGAAGTTTTACCTGTAGCATTCAGCATTGTTAAAGATACAGCACGCCGTTTCACTGAGAATGAAGAGACTGTAGTAACAGCCACAGATTTCGACCGTGAACTAGCAAGCGACCCAGCTAAAGACTTTGTAACTATCGATGGTGATAAAGCTATTTACCACAATACTTGGACTGCCGGTGGCAACAAAATAAAATGGGAAATGGTTCACTATGATGTACAGCTCTTCGGTGGTGTGGTACTACATCAGGGTAAGATAGCCGAAATGGCAACTGGTGAAGGTAAGACCCTCGTGGCTACAACAGCAGTATTCCTGAATGCGCTAACCGGCAATGGTGTGCACATGGTAACCGTTAACGACTATTTGGCAAAGCGTGACTCAGAATGGATGGGCCCTCTTTATGAATTCAATGGTCTTTCTGTAGACTGCATTGATAAACATCGTCCTAACTCACCTGAACGTCGTAAAGCCTACCAGGCAGATATCACATTCGGTACTAACAACGAGTTTGGTTTCGACTACCTTCGTGACAACATGGCAATCAGCCCTGATGATCTGGTACAGAGAGAACATAATTATGCCATTGTCGACGAGGTTGACTCTGTATTGATTGACGATGCGCGTACTCCACTTATTATTTCTGGTCCTGTACCAAAGGGTGATGTTCAGATGTTTGAAGAATATCAGCCATTAGTAGAAAGACTTTACGAAGTACAGCGTAAGCAGGCAACAGAGCTTTTGGCAGAAGCAAAACAGAAGATTGCTGAAGGTGCCAAGAATAACAATCAGAAACTCTTAGAAGAAGGATTCCTGAGTCTTTACCGTTCGTACAAAGCACTGCCAAAGAACAAGCCTTTGATTAAATATCTTTCAGAGGAAGGAATCAAGGCAGGAATGCTCAAAACGGAAGAATACTACATGGCTAATAACAATCGTGAGATGCCGAAAGCCATCGAACCTCTGTATTTCGTTGTAGATGAAAAGATGAATAGTGCTGACCTTACCGATAAAGGTACAGAGTGGTTGGCAAAACAGGTAAACGACAAAGAATTATTCGTATTGCCTGATATTACATCAGAACTTTCTGATTTGGAAGCAAATAAGACTCTCTCTGACCAAGAGCGTTTAGATAAAAAAGACGATTTACTGAATCACTACGCTATTCAGAGTGAACGTGTCCATACCTTGCAGCAGTTACTCAAGGCTTATACCATGTTCACCAACAATGATGAATATGTCGTGATGGATGGCGAAATCAAAATCGTAGACGAGCAAACCGGACGTATCATGGAAGGTCGTCGCTGGAGCGATGGTTTACATCAGGCTATTGAGGCTAAAGAGCATGTAAAGGTAGAAGCTGCTACCCAAACTTTCGCTTCAATTACATTACAGAATTATTTCCGTATGTATCATAAGCTCTCAGGTATGACCGGTACAGCTAGTACAGAAGCCGGTGAATTCTGGGATATCTATAAATTGGATGTAGTTGAAATTCCAACAAACCGCCCTATCCTCAGACATGACCTCGATGACCGCGTTTACAAAACACAACGCGAAAAGTATAAAGCAGTTATCGATGAAGTAGAGTTAATGCGAAATGCAGGAAGACCAGTTCTCGTCGGTACAACTTCTGTAGAAATCAGTGAGTTGTTGAGCAAGATGTTGAAGATGAGAAACATTCCTCACAACGTATTGAATGCTAAACTCCATCAAAAGGAGGCTCAGATTGTAGCAGAAGCAGGTCGTTGCATTAACGGTAAGGGTGTAGTAACAATTGCTACCAATATGGCTGGTCGTGGTACCGATATTAAACTTACCCCTGAAGTGAAAGCTGCAGGTGGTTTGGCAATTATTGGTACAGAACGTCATGAAAGTCGTCGTGTTGACCGACAGCTTCGTGGTCGTGCAGGTCGTCAGGGTGACCCAGGTTCTTCTGTATTCTATGTATCTCTCGAAGATAAACTTATGCGTCTGTTTGCAAGTGATCGTATTGCTAAAGTGATGGACCGCCTTGGTTTTGAAGATGGTGAACGTATCGAGAGTCCTATGATTAGCAAGAGTATAGAGCGTGCACAGAAGAAGGTAGAAGAAAATAACTTCGGTATTCGCAAGCATCTGCTCGAATATGATGACGTTATGAATAAGCAGCGTACCATCATCTATGAGAAGCGTCGCCACGCTTTGATGGGTGAACGTATTGGTATGGATATTACTAACGTCATTTGGGACCGTGTACTCAATATTGTTACTAACAATGATTTCATTGGTGCTAAAGAAGAGTTCTACAAGGTTCTCTCAATGGAAATACCATTTGATCAGAATGAATTTGAAAATACCAGCAAGAACGACCTTTGCGAACGTGCGTTCCAGGCTGCTATGGCTGATTTCAAACGCAAGACAGACCGTATTCAAAGCGTAGCTTGGCCTATCATTAAACAAGTTTATGAAAACCAAGGCCAACTGTATGAAAGAATCATGGTGCCTATCACAGATGGCAAACGTATGTACCAAATTCCATGTCATCTAAAAACAGCCTATGACACTGAAGCAAAGAGCGTGGTGAAACAGTTTGAAAAAGTTATCATGCTTCATATTATCGATGAAGAGTGGAAAGATAACTTACGTAAACTTGATGAACTCAGACACTCTGTACAAAATGCATCTTACGAACAAAAAGATCCGTTGTTGATCTTTAAACTCGAAAGTGTTAAGGTATGGGATGCCATGATTGATGAAATGAATACACGAATTGCTACTATTCTGATGCGTGGCCAAATTCCTGAGATGCAGCCTGCTGATCAAGTTCAGGAAGCTACACCAGAAGAACACAGTCAGCGATACAATGAGCAGAAAGTAAATATTGAGGAGGAACAGGAACGCTTGAATCGTGAAGCTCAGCAAGCTGCCATGAGCCAAGACACACGAGAAGGTGCTAATGAAATAAATCATACTCCTTATCGTGCAGAAAAGACTCCACGTCCAAATGATCTCTGCCCTTGTGGAAGCGGAAAGAAGTTCAAAAATTGCCACGGTAGCAATATCGCAGAGTAAAAAATAAGAAGATGAATATAACCATAAATCATCTCATTAAGAAATTCGGGGATAAGACAGTTGTCAATATCCCCGAATTTTCTATACCCCAAGGTCAAATCGTAGGATTAGTGGGAAATAATGGCGCAGGCAAGACTACATTATTTCGTCTGATGTTAGATTTACTGTCAGCAGATGAAGGCAATATCAGCTATATGGATGAGTCAAATCATGCCATAAATCCTGCAACTTCTGAGGAATGGAAAAATTGGATAGGAGCCTATATTGACGAAGGATTTCTTATCGATTTTTTAACTACCGAAGAGCTTTTTGAATTTATCTGTAAACTAGGCAATCATAAATATATACTGCCCGACTTTTTACAGGAATACAAAGATAAATTCACTAATGAAGAAATATTTGGAACCAACAAACTCATCCGTGAATTTTCTGCTGGCAATAAACAAAAAATCGGAATTCTATCTGCCATGCTCAACCTGCCTAAAATTCTGATTTTGGATGAGCCATTCAATTTTCTCGATCCATCAAGTCAAAACTTATTAAAAGTGATGCTCAAGAATTATTGCTACAGAACAAATGCAACCATTTTAGTATCTAGCCATAATCTGCAGCATACTACTGATATCTGTAACCGAATTGTACTCTTGGAGCATGGCGTTATCATCAAGGATTTTGATAATACAGATGAAACTGCTAAAGAAGTATTAACCTCTTATTTTAAGGTACAAGAATAGCTAATCTATTGGTACATATCATCATTTGTAGGTATCAGAATTACGAGTATTCTTACATAATTTTATTATTATTCACTAACAGCTAATAAGATTTAGGTATTTTGCAAAAACAGGCAAATTTGGCAACTCGGTTGCCATTTATTTCTTGTATCTTTGCAAAAAATAAACAGAATAAAATGAAACTTTCAGCACTAAAAACAGGAGAAAAAGGTGTTATCGTTAAGGTATTAGGACATGGCGGTTTCCGAAAAAGGATCATCGAGATGGGATTTATTAAAGGAAAAGAAATCGAAGTTCTACTTAATGCCCCTTTAAAAGATCCTGTAAAATATAAAATTATGGGTTATGAGGTTTCACTACGTCATAGTGAAGCCGACTTAATAGAAATAGTATCTTTAGAAGAAGCTAAAAATTTAAGAGCAACTGACGTAGAAGAAAAACTAAGTTGCATTGAGGATAATATTAATGATGCTGATGAGAAGCCACTACAGGCTGAACATCAATTCATGGCTGAAGAAGCTGATAAACGTCACCGTATTATCAATGTGGCCCTTGTTGGAAATCCAAACTGTGGAAAGACGTCACTGTTTAATTATGCTTCAGGTTCACATGAACGAGTAGGCAACTATTCCGGTGTTACAGTCGATGCCAAAACTGCACATGCAGAATTTGAAGGATATACCTTCAACTTAGTTGATTTACCGGGAACCTATTCCTTATCAGCCTACAGTCCTGAAGAACTTTATGTTCGTAAGCAGCTTGTAGAAAAGACTCCAGATATCGTTATCAATGTCATTGATACTTCAAATCTTGAAAGAAACCTGTACCTTACGACACAACTCATCGATATGCACATCCGTATGGTATGCGCACTAAACATGTATGATGAAGTTGAAAAACGCGGAGATATCGTAAATGCAGACAAACTCGGAGAATTATTTGGGATACCAATGGTACCAACTTCCTTTCATTCAGGCATGGGTGTAGAAGAACTTTTCCACGAAGTCATTAAGACATACGAGATGCAAGAAGGTGTTGATCCACACTACCGACATATCCATATTAATCATGGTCACGAAATTGAAAATGGTATCGCAGACATACAGGAACATCTCAAGGCAGAAGACAATCTAAGACATCGTTACTCTACTCGATATCTGGCCATTAAACTCCTAGAAAAAGACCGTGAAGTAGAACAATACATATCACAACTTCCAGATGCCGAGGAAATTCTAACTCACAGAAACGAAGCTGCAGAACGAGTGAAAGAGGAAACCGGAGATGACAGCGAAACAGCTATCATGGATGCAAAATATGGATTCATACATGGTGCTCTTTCTGAAGCTGCGTATGAGACTGGAAAGAAAAAAGATACCTATCAGATGACTCATCTTCTTGATGCTATCATCACTCACAAATATTTAGGTTTTCCGATATTTCTCTTTTTAATATGGCTCATGTTTGAGGCTACCTTCGTGCTTGGTCAATATCCAATGGACTGGATTGATGCAGGTGTAGCTTGGTTGGGCGAAACGATATCTGCCAACATGGCAGAAGGACCGATAAAAGCGTTGCTAGTTGATGGAATTATTGGAGGTGTGGGAGCTGTTATCGTATTCCTACCACAAATCCTCATTCTATACTTCTTTATCTCGTTTATGGAAGATTCAGGCTATATGGCCCGTGCAGCCTTTATGATGGACCGACTTATGCATAAGATGGGCCTGCACGGCAAGTCATTTATTCCTCTTATTATGGGATTCGGATGTAATGTACCTGCTATAATGGCTACCAGAACAATAGAAAGCAGACGATCACGACTCGTGACAATGCTTATATTACCAATGATGAGTTGCTCTGCACGCCTTCCTATCTACATTATGATCATTGGTACATTCTTTGCCATTCAGTATCGCTCATTAGTCATGGCTTCACTTTATGCCATTGGCATCGTGCTGGCGATTATCATGAGTAAACTATTTACTAAGTTTGTTGTGAAAGGAGAAGATACTCCGTTTGTAATGGAACTTCCACCATATCGCTTCCCTACATGGAAGGCTATTGGAAGACATACCTGGGAGAAAGGTAAACAATATCTTAAAAAAATGGGTGGTATCATTCTCGTTGCGAGTATCATTGTATGGTGCCTAGAGTATTTTCCACACCAAGACAAACTTAGCAGAATGCAACAGGAAGAACAAAGCTATATCGGACAGATTGGTCACGCAATAGAACCGATTTTCTCACCACAAAATTTCAATTGGAAATTAGATGTTGGACTTGTAGCTGGTGTCGGTGCTAAAGAAATCGTTGCAAGCACCATGGGAGTTCTCTATTCTGACGACGATAGTTTCGCTGATGATGACAGTTATAGTGGAGATTCCGAAAAATATAGTAAGTTACATCAACATATTGTCAACGATATTAAAAATAGTGGAACTTCTCCAGAAATAGCAGAATCAGTAGCATCACTTACGGCCTATAGCTATCTGATATTTGTATTGCTTTATTTCCCATGTCTTGCTACTATTGCGGCTATAAAAGCAGAAACGGGTTCATGGAAATGGGCGCTTTTCACTGCAGGTTATACCACAGGTCTCGCCTGGATTATTTCTGCCCTATTCTTTCAAATCGGAATGCTTTTCATATAATATAAGGCATCATAAACTCAAAGAGGCACATCTAACTTTTTAGATGTGCCTCTTTAGGTTTTATGAGTATTCAACTATTAACCAAGATACTTCATTAGCACCTTAGAGCAACCTGCTTCTCTAAGTTTAAGGATACTTTTTTCGCGGATTTGACGAACGCGCTCACGGGTAAGTCCCATTCTATCACCAATTTCTTCTAATCCTTTTTCATGACAGCCAATACCATAGCATTCGCAAAGTATTTTAATTTCACGATCCTTCAAAACGTTTTTGAGAACAGAATGCAATTCCTGAGCCATACTATCGTGATCAACCTGACGGTCAGTACGTGTATCCTCACCACTTGCCATAATATCCACCATACTATTCTCTTCACCATCCTGGAAAGGAGCATCTATACTGGTATGATGATTATCTGCCTTAATACTCTGCTCAATCTTTTCCTCTTCAATACCAGTAAGACGTGAAATTTCCTGAATACTAGGACGACGTTGATTATCTTGCTCAAACTTACTGATAGTAGCGTTGATCTTAGACAAAGCTCCAACTTGATTCAATGGAAGTCGAACGATGCGACTTTGCTCAGCTATAGCCTGAAGGATACTTTGACGAATCCACCAAACTGCATACGAGATGAACTTGAAACCACGAGTTTCATCAAATTTCTCGGCTGCCTTAACCAATCCTATATTACCTTCATCTATCAAGTCTGTCAATGACAAACCCTGATGCTGATACTGCTTAGCTACAGAAACTACGAAGCGAAGATTAGCCTTAACAAGTTTATCCTTTGCTCGCTCACCGGCACGTCCACCTTTACGAATAGCCTGGGCAAGTTCTATCTCTTGATCGATATTAATCATTGGTTCATGACTAATCTCCGCTAGATACTTATCCAAAGCCTCACTAGAACGGTTAGTGATACTCTTACTGATTTTAAGCTGTCTCATTACCTTTTTACCTTATTTCATAATTGAATTCTACGTACTATTTGTCTATGCGTACAATTTCCTATATAGCGCAAACGGTGTGCAAAGATACACTTTTTTTATGAGATATTGGCGATACACACTCAAAAAAGAATAAAAAAGATAGGAGTAGATAATTTTTTTTCTATACCTTTGCATCTATTAATCATGAATACAAGAAATATAGCTAACAATATTTTCAAAGTTGCATTATCTCTTCTATTAGGTGGAGCGATATTGTACTGGATGTACTGCGATTTTGACTTTAAAAAGGTGGAACAGGTACTTTTCCATGAAATGAATTGGACGTGGATGCTACTTTCTTTCCCTTTTGGAATTCTTGCCCAAATGTTTCGAGGATGGCGATGGAAACAAACACTGGAACCTGTCAATGAGCAACCGCGCACTTCGGTTTGTATTGATTCCATTTTCTTATCTTATGCTGTAAGTCTAATTATACCTAGAATAGGAGAATTTGCTCGCTGTGGCGTTCTTAAGAAAAAAGATAATGTTTCTTTCTCTAAAGCGATAGGAACTGTTGTTACCGAACGAGGTGTCGACTCTCTCATAGTCATGTTATTAACAGCAATTACAATCATTGCTGAGATTTCTGTTTTCAAAACTTTTTTTAACAAAACAGGAACCAGTATGGACAGTGTTTTTAACAAATTCACTACTACAGGATACATTGTCACAGCCATCTGTGGATTAGCTGTTATTATCATGGGACTTTATCTAGTCAGCCGTCTCTCAATTTATAATAAAGTAAAAAATACTTTTAACGGAATATGGCAAGGCATAACATCACTCAAGAGTGTTAGAAATGTACCACTTTTTATTTTTTATAGTTTGGCCATATGGGGCAGTTATTTTCTGCACTATTACCTTACCTTTTTTTGTTTTGAAGCTACTTCACACTTGAGTATTTCGTGCGCAATGGTTACCTTTATAGTTGGAAGTATTGCTGTTATCGTTCCTACGCCTAATGGGGCTGGCCCTTGGCATTTTGCTGTCAAGACTATGCTAATATTATATGGTATTCAAGCTACAGATGCTCTTTATTTTGTACTCATTGTACATAGCGTTCAAACATTACTAGTCGCAGTATTGGGCATATACAGTTGGCTCCATTTATCATTCATCAAAACTATAAATTAATTCATAGAAGTTTATGAGCGAGATTAAAAATTTAAAACCAGAAGAAATCTGGCGTAACTTTGATGCACTGACTCAAATTCCTCGTCCATCAGGACATATGGAAAAAGTTCAGCAGTTTTTACTTGATTTTGCCAAAAATATTGGCATAGAAGCCTATAAAGATGCTGGCAATAATATTTATATGTATAAACCAGCTACTCCTGGTATGGAAAACAAGAAGGGAATTATTCTTCAAGCTCACATGGATATGGTTCCTCAGAAGGCTCCAACAAGCAAACATAACTTTGAAACAGATCCTATTCAAACTTATATTGATGGCGATTGGGTTAAAGCAAAAGATACAACTTTAGGCGCTGATGATGGCCTCGGTGTCGCTATTATAATGGCTATTATGGAGAGTAAAGAATTACAGCATGGCCCTATAGAAGCATTAATAACCGCTGATGAAGAGACTGGTATGTTTGGTGCCAATGATTTACCAACAGGAGAACTGAAAGGCCACATTTTACTCAATCTAGACTCAGAGACTTGGGGTAATTTCGTAATTGGTAGTGCTGGTGGCATCGATGTAACAGCTGAATTGGGATATAAGGAGGTTACTACTAACGAAGGTGACAAGGCTATCAAACTCACCATAAAAGGTTTGAAGGGAGGACATTCTGGTCTTGAAATTAACGAAGGAAGAGCTAATGCCAACAAACTAATGGTACGCTTTGTACGTGAAGCAATCAGTGAGTGCCAGGCAAGACTTGCAACATGGAATGGAGGCAATATGCGAAATGCGATTCCTTTTAAAGCAGAAACTGTCCTTACTCTTCCTGCTGATAAAACTAACAAATTAATAGAATTAGTTGAGGAGTGGAAAAATAGATTTGAACACGAATACCAAGGTATAGAAAATTCTATTGAGTTTTATGCCGAGGATGTAGAATGTCCTGCGAACATCACTCCTGTCGAAATACAAGACAATCTGATTGATGCCATTTATGCATGCCCTAATGGGGTAGTACGAATGATTCCAGCAATTCCAGAGGTCGTAGAGACTTCATCTAACCTTGCCATTGTCAATATCGCAGATGGTAAAGCGGCTTTCAAGATTCTAGCTCGTTCATCATCTGAAAGCATGAAAGATTATATCGCGACATCACTTGAAAGTTGTTTTAGCATGGCAGGAATGAAGGTTACATTAAGTGGCAGCTATGGTGGTTGGGATCCAAATACCGATAGCGAGATTTTGAACTTGCTAAAGAAACTGTATAAGAAACAAAATAATGAAGAACCAGTAATCAAAGTAGACCACGCAGGACTGGAATGTTCTGTAATACTTGACAAATACCCTGGACTTGACATTGTTTCTATGGGCCCTACTATTCGAAGCCCTCACACTACAAACGAAAGATGCCTCATCTCGAGCGTAGCATTGTTCTGGGAATTAATCAAAGAAGTTCTTGCTGAAATTCCTAACGCTTAATAGAAGTTTAATATCGGTTTATCCTTTATAAACCAGATACTTATCAATAAATAAAGTTCTTCAGTGATAGTAAAAATACTAGTCTACCGAAGAACTTTATTTATTGATAGCCTCTAAAAAAACACAATTAATTCACTATTTTTTCAAATATATTTCGTACTTTTGCACGCGAAATCAAAGTTTTAGTAACCAATATGGACGATTATCACGCGGAAACATTCACATTATAGGCGTGAGGATTCAGCTTAATGCTAATCCCCATTCCTTTTTTAATGCTGGAGATTAGCACAATGAAAACATTTTGGAATATTAATAAAAAATTAAGTCCCCTCAAGGAGTGGGAACCTAATTGCTGGATACAAGTCACTTGTCCAACCGAAGAAGATCAGCGAATGCTTGAAGACGAATATCACATTCCTGACTATTTCCTTTCCGACATAAGCGATACTGATGAGCGTGCCCGTTATGAATACGATGACGGATGGATGCTAATTATTCTCCGTATCCCATATGTTAAGGAAATTCGTTCTCGTACTCCATACACAACGGTTCCTCTTGGTATCATACACAAACATGATATCACAATTACGGTATGCTTCTATGAAACCAATATGATGATAGACTTTGTAAGCTATCAGCAAAAACGAGGCGAAGGATTTACAGACTATGTCGATATGATTTTCAGATTATTTCTATCATCTGCAGTTTGGTATCTAAAACGCTTGAAGCAAATAAATTCACTTATTGATAAATCAAAACGTAATTTAGATCATGATGTCAATAATGAAAGTCTTATTGGCTTGAGCCGACTTCAGGACTCACTTACCTATTTCATCACTTCTATCCGAGGCAATGAAAATCTTTTGTCTAAGCTGAAATTTAAATTACAAGTAGATGAATTAGATGCAGACTTGATCGAAGATGTAAATATTGAGATGACACAGGCAAGAGAAACAACAAGTATCTACTCTGATATTCTCGAGTCAACTATGGATACCTACTCCAGCATCATCAATAACAATATGAACACCACCATGCGTACCTTAACATCCATTAGTATTATCATGATGTTCCCGACACTTATAGCTAGTCTATTTGGTATGAATCTGGAAAATGGAATGGAGCATAACAATTTTGGGTTTATTATCGCACTGGTAATTTCTATCCTCGTGTCTGGTGTTACATGGTTTATTTTGAGATTTAAACGACTACTTTAAGTTTAATTCGTAAAAAAAACCTCTAAAATTAGGTATTTACAATAAATTTATTTAAGTTTGCAACTTAATTATAAAATTATAAAAGGTAGTGAAGTATAAACCGGTTGTTAACCTAACATTGCTTACTACCATGTTGGAAAACCGAATCATAAACTAAAAATAGTGAAATGATGGACTCTCAAGAAAACGCTCTTACTCAGGGCATTAATGAAGAAGAGAAGGCTGTCCAAGAGACAACCACTCAAGTCGATACTGCTGAAAAAGTTTCCGACAAAGATACTTGCAGCGAAAATTCCCAAAAGGCAACTCATAAAAGTTACAAGGACAAAAAGGAGATACTCGCAAGAGTAAAAGAAATTGCCCATAGTGATGAAAATCCTAAAAAAGATGAAATAGATTATCTTAAGACTTCGTTCTATAAACTTCATATAGCCGAAAGAGATGCTGATATGAAAGCTTATCTTGAAAATGGTGGCGCACCTGAGAATTACCAGATTCTTCCAGATGAAGATGAGGAGATTTTCAAGGCTGAAATGCAGATTATCAAAGAGAAGCGAGCTAAGATTCACGAACAAATCGAAGCTGAAAAAGAGGCCAATTACCAAAAAAAGCTTGAAATCATTGAGAAAATTAAAGCTATGGCTACATCACCTGATGAAGCCAACAAATCATATAATGACTTCAAAAAATTACAGCAAGATTGGAAAGAAATCAAAGCTGTTCCCGCTGAAAAAAATAATGAGCTTTGGCGCAACTATCAGCTTTATGTTGAACAATTCTATGATTTGCTCAACTTAAACAGAGAGTCCAGAGAGTATGATTTCAAAAAAAATCTTGAAATCAAAACAGCTATTTGTGTCAAAGCAGAAGCTTTAGCTAACGAAGAGGACATTATCAGCGCATTCCATCAATTACAAGAACTTCATCAAGAATTTCGTGAAACAGGTCCTGTTGCTAAAGATTTGCGCGATGAAATATGGACTCGCTTCAAACAAGCGTCTACAGTAATCAATAAAAAGCATCAACAGCATTTCGAGGATCTCAGAGCTAAAGAGGAAGATAACTTGATAAAAAAGACTGCTCTCTGCGAAAAAACAGAGGCTATCGCTAACGCTGAGTACAAAAAAGCATCAGAATGGGAAAAACAAACAGAGGAAATTAAAAATATCCAGACAGAATGGAAAACTATCGGTTTTGCACCTCAGAAGATGAATGTAAAAATCTTCGAACGTTTCCGTGCTGCCTGTGACCAATTCTTTACTAAAAAAGCAGAATACTTCAAAGAACTCAAAGAAACATATTCTGTTAATACTGAAAAAAAGAAGGCTTTGGTAGAACAAGCAAAGGCTCTAACTGACAGTAAAGAATGGAAAAAGACTTCTCAGAAATTGGTTGAACTTCAAAAAGAATGGAAAAATATCGGTGTCGTTCCTAAGAAATTGGGCGATCAACTATGGGAAGAATTTACAACAGCTTGTAATCATTTCTTCGAAGCTCGTAAAGCTGCAAATGCTGATGTACATAACGAAGAGCATGAAAACTTGAACAAAAAGAAAAAAATAATCGCCAAGTTAAAAGCTCTAAGCGAAAAAACCGATGAAGATATTCAAGATACTGTACAAAAGCTTGTAGAAGAGTACAATACCGTTGGCCATGTACCTTTCAAAGAGAAGGATAAAATTTATAAAGCATATCATGACATTTTGGATAAACTATATAAAGATTTACATGTGTCAATTGCTAAACGCCGTCTCGATAACTTTAAGGATAAAATTCAAAATGCTGCTGAACGCGGTCTAAACACATTAGATAACGAACGCGGACGACTAATGCGCCGCTACGAAGGACTCAAACAGGAAATAAACACCTACGAAAATAACTTAGGTTTCTTGAATGTGTCTAGCAAAAAAGGTAACAGTCTAATTGATGAAATGAATCGCAAAATTCAGAAATTAAAAGATGAGATGGATCTTGTTAAGGCTAAAATCAAAGCTATCGATGCCCAAAACAAACAAAAATAAGCAATAAAGATCTATAAAATAAAGATGGGATGTACAATTTTATGCACATCCCATCTTCATTTTATATAGTAACTATTCATGTTGCAATTATGACAATCCCCTAGCCTTCCATATTGTTTCTTTAGCTGCATTAATTTCCTGAAATTTCTTTTCAGCTGCTTTACGTATATCCTCACCCAAAGAAGCAACCCTATCAGGATGATTTTGTAGAGCTTGTTTGCGATATGCAGCTTTTACCTCTGCATCGGTTGCCGAAGGACTTACACCCATCACTTTATAAGCTGCATCTAGATTAGAACTTGCGTCACGCAAATTTAACATAGCATCTATTTCGGAAACAGGAATCTCCATAGCTTGCGCTACTTCTTTAAGTGAACTCACTTCGCTAGGATGAACTATCCCATCTGCTTGAGCTATCATTGCTAAGAAATGAAGTAATTGCAATCGCTGTTCATAAGGCATCGATGAAGCAATTTGCCGACCTGAATCTTGAATAACCGTTCGATACTCTTCCCAACCTATTTCCTTTTGTTTTTCGAAGAGTTTATAAAGAATCTCCTGCCCCTGAACAACGGCAGATTCTCCAAAATTGGAACGCAAAAATTTTCGAACAAACTCCATTTCAGAATGCATTACCTTGCCATCAGCCTTAATAATATAAGAAGCTAAAACTAGCAAAGAAAAGAGAAAAGAATTACGTTCCTCATTATAAAAACTATTATATTGACGTTGATATGAATTTGATCTGAAACGCTGACTTTGCCCATGATCACCTCCATACCCTCTTCCCTGGCGATCTCCATCAAAAGAGGAATGCTGACCGGAATTAACAGCATCAATACCACTATCAAAGAGTGAACCTAAGGCAAAGCCTGCCAAAGCTCCTAGTACACCACCAGAAGCAAAACCTAGCAAACCACCTATCCATTTTCCAATTGCCATAAAATCTAATCTATTGATTAATACTTAAAATTGTCCATTTGTCATGTCAATAGTATATGCAAATCTTATGCCAAAAAGACAAAAACAAAAAAATGCAACTCGAATATCGAATTGCATCTAAATGTTGGGATATCCGGACTCGAACCAGAAATGACAGGACCAGAATCTGTAGTGTTACCATTACACCATATCCCAATTAAATTTACCTTTTAAAAGGCTTCCGTACAATCGGAAAATAAGCCCTTTTAGTATTCTATTATGAAAATTTGATACATATAGAATCAAACAGTTGGGATATCCGGACTCGAACCAGAAATGACAGGACCAGAATCTGTAGTGTTACCATTACACCATATCCCAATTTCAAGAGCAATTTAGCTTTCCTTAATTGCGTTTGCAAAGGTACAACATTTTTTGAAACTACCAAAACATTTTTGTGCTTTTTTCTAAAAAATATGTAATTATCTCGATTTACACAGGTTTTTGTACCTTATATATTTTGTATTTCACCCGAATTGCACTAACTTTGCCATCGTTATCAACAAAATGTAATTTATAATTAAAAAGAAATAATTTTTAATGAACACAGTAAAAGAATCTACCCAACAGTTAGTGAACACGATTGTAGAAGGTATCCAAGAAAAAAAAGGATCTGGCATAGTTATTGCAGATTTATCTCATATTGACGGAAGCATCGCTCAGTACTTCGTAATCTGTCAGGGTAATTCTCCTTCACAAGTAGAGGCAATTGCAGAATCTGTAGGTGAATTTGCTCGCAATAAGAATAACGAGAAGCCAATTAACGTCGTAGGGCTCGGTACCAATCAATGGGTAGCCATCGACTTTGCGGATATACTCGTCCACATCTTTTTGCCAGAAACGCGGGAGTTCTATAATCTGGAGGACCTTTGGGAAGATGCCAAATTAACAAGAATACCAGATATCTATTAAAAAATTGAATTTATGGACAATAACAGTCTGAACAACAACGGAAACAACGACAATCAGCCGAAAATGCCAAGATTCAACATGAATTGGATCTATGGCATTATCTTAGTTGCTCTCATTGCTTTATTCATGACCGGTGGCGGAAACGCACTCGGAGGCAGTGCAACTCAAGAAGCTGGCTATACTCGATTTAAGCAATATATCGAAAAAGGATATGCAAGTAGAGTCATTATCAATAAGGAAGATAATACTCTAAAAATGTTTGTCAATCCTAAAAATATTCGAGATGTATTTAATATGAGTGCCAAACAAGTTGGCACAAACCCATACGTCAGTGTCGAATTTGGTTCAGTTGATGAACTAGAGAAATATCTTTCTACACAACAGAAAGCTGGCAAGCTACATGATTTTGCCTATAAAAATGAAAAAGGAAACGACATTTGGACTTTCTTATTCAATTTCTCTCCACTAATATTCTTTATCATCTTTATATGGTGGTTTGCAAGAAGAATGGGAGGCGGAAGCGGAAATGGCGGTCCTGGCGGCGTATTCAACGTAGGTAAGAGTAAAGCCAAAATGTATGAAAAGGGTAATGACCTTGGCATCACATTCAAAGATGTAGCCGGACAAGAAGGTGCCAAACAGGAAGTCGAAGAAATTGTTGAGTTTCTCAAGAATCCAAAAAAATATACGGATTTAGGTGGTAAAATTCCAAAAGGCGCACTTTTAGTAGGACCTCCAGGAACTGGTAAAACTCTTTTAGCTAAAGCCGTAGCTGGCGAGGCTGGAGTTCCATTCTTCTCTATGAGTGGTTCTGACTTTGTAGAAATGTTTGTAGGTGTTGGCGCTAGTCGAGTAAGAGACCTATTCCGTCAAGCTAAGGAGAAAGCACCTTGCATCATTTTCATAGATGAAATTGATGCTGTCGGTCGCGCACGTAGCAAAAATCCAGCTATGGGTGGAAATGATGAACGTGAAAATACATTGAATGCCCTACTCACTGAAATGGATGGTTTCGGTACAAATAGTGGTGTCATTATTCTTGCAGCAACAAACCGTGTTGATATGCTTGACAAGGCACTGCTACGCGCTGGTCGCTTTGACAGAGAAATTCACGTGGATCTTCCTGACTTGAATGAGCGTAAAGCAATATTCAATGTACATTTAAAACCAATTAAAGTTGATAAATCTGTCGATATAGACTTATTGTCACGCCAAACACCAGGTTTCTCTGGAGCTGATATTGCTAACGTATGCAATGAAGCCGCCCTCATAGCAGCTCGTCATGACCATAAATTTGTTGGCAAGCAAGATTTTCTTGATGCTGTAGATCGTATCATTGGAGGTCTTGAGAAAAAGACGAAAGTTATGACAGCAGAAGAAAAACGAACCATTGCACTTCATGAAGCTGGACATGCTACAATATCATGGTTCTGTCAATATGCTAATCCATTGATAAAGGTTAGTATTGTACCACGTGGACAAGCCCTTGGAGCCGCATGGTATCTTCCTGAGGAACGTCAAATTACCACAAAAGAGCAAATGCTCGATGAAATGTGCTCTCTTATGGGTGGTCGTGCAGCGGAAGAGTTATTCACAGGTCATATTTCTACAGGCGCCATGAATGATTTGGAACGCGCTACCAAAAGTGCTTATGGTATGATTGCCTATGCCGGAATGAGCGACAAGCTACCAAATATTTGTTATTATAACAATAATGAATATCAATTTCAGAAACCATACTCTGAAACGACAGCCAAGATTATTGATGAAGAAGTTATGAAAATGGTTAACGAGCAATACCAGCGTGCTAAACAGATACTGACCGAGCACAAAGAGGGACATAACCAGTTGGCAGAACTTCTTATCAAGCGTGAAGTCATTATGGCAGAAGATGTAGAAGCCATCTTTGGAAAGCGTCCTTGGTTGAGCCGTTCTCAAGAAATCATGGCAGATGAAACTCCCGAAGTTGATGATGCTGTAAAACAACTTCCTGAAGTTCAGAAAGCGATAGAAGAGCATGAAAAAAATACAAAAAATCAGTCTGCTAACGAACAAAGTTCAGAAGATCAAACTGAAGAACATAAAGCTAATAAAGAGTAATAAAAATAGAAAGCAATGAGTGATAAACAGAAGAACCTCATTATAAGAGCTATCACTGGTGTATTCTATGTAGCCATTATGGTTTGTGGATTTTTAGATCCACAAGCCATGATTTTACTGTTTGCACTGATAACAGGAATGACAATTTGGGAATTTACAGGTCTGATAAATGCTAAACATGGTGTAACAACTAACCAATTTATCTCTACAATAGCAGGCGTTTACTTCTTTTTAGCCGTAGCAGGTTGGAGAATTGGCTTGGTCAATAACTTTATTGTCTTTGTACCCTATTTATTGACTATCATTTATCTATTTATCAGTGAATTGTATTTCAAGAACCAAGATGCCATTAATGACTGGGCTTACACCATGCTATCACAAATGTATATAGCTCTTCCGTTTGCTATGATTAACATTGTGGCATTCGAAACAAATGAGGATGGCAGCGTACATTTCGACACATTACTCCCACTATCTATCTTTGTCTTCCTTTGGATTAACGACACAGGTGCATACTGTAGTGGTTCACTTTTTGGCAAGCACAAACTCTTTCCACGAATAAGTCCTGCTAAAAGTTGGGAAGGCAGCATAGGCGGCGGTATATTTGTCCTGATAGCTGCAGGAATATTGGGCTATTATGCTAACTTTGGAGAATTACAGCATTCACTAAATATTTTAGAATGGATGGGATTAGGGCTGATTGTAGTTTTCTTTGGTACTTGGGGTGATTTAGTAGAAAGTTTATTTAAACGGACCTTAGGTATTAAAGATAGCGGTAATATTCTTCCTGGACATGGTGGAATGTTAGACCGATTCGATTCTTCTCTTATGGCTATTCCAGCTGCAGTAGTATATTTATATACCCTACAGCTTTTCTAAAAATATTATTCCTCAATAAGAAAAGGGTTGTCATTTTCCTGATGACAACCCTTTTCTTATTGAGGAATATTCGAGTTATTACTACCCATCAACAACTCTGTCATAATACGTGCTGCATTTTCTGGAGCAACCGAATTACCCAACCTGCGATGAATTTCTTCATACTCTTTCAACATTACTTCTCTTTCAGGACGACCAGGAAGGATTTTTCGCAACTCCATGATGATATCATCTACGGAAAAACGATCAGCCAAAAGTTCTTGTACAATTTCACTGTCAGCTATCAAATTCACCAAAGATATATATTTCACTTTAATGATGTGATTAAAAGCAAAACGAATTATTTTTGGGACCGGTGTTTCATAACAAACAACTTGCGGAACATCAAACAAAGCTGTTTCCAAAGTAGCAGTACCACTCGTAACTAGAGCTGCCTTGGCATGTGATAACAAAGCATAAGTTTGGTTTTTTATCAACTTTACCCTTGAATCTTTCAGAAAAGACTCATAATACTTATCGTCTACAGAAGGAGCACCTGCCAAAACCAACTGATAATCTTCAAAATGATCTGCAGCTTCTATCATTGCAGGCAAGTTATCCTTGATTTCCTGCAATCTACTACCTGCCAATAAAGCGATTATAGGTTTTGTTGCATCCAAATTATATTTATCACAAAACATCTTGAATGTATCATGATAATTATTTCGAAAATAAGCCACTTCTTCAGCAGTAGGATTACCTACATAATGTATCGGATACTTATATTTTTTTTCATAAAAAGGAACTTCAAAAGGCAATATCGAAAACATCTCCTTAACATCGCGTTTGATGCTGCGAATACGCCACTCTTTCCAGGCCCATATTTTAGGTGAAATATAATAATAAACAGGAATCTTAGTGTTTTTATGTACAAACTTGGCAATATTCAGATTAAAACCGGGATAATCTACCAAGATAACGACATCTGGTTTCCAAGCCACAATATCCTTCTTACACATACTCATATTTTTGAATATGGTTTTCAGATGCAGCAAAACAGGTATAAATCCCATATAAGCAAGTTCACGATAATGTTTTACCCGATACCCCCCTTCATATGACATTTTGTCACCTCCAAAAAATCTGAATTCAGCTTGCGAATCAAATTCTTTCAATGAATGCATTAAGCGTGATGCATGAAGGTCGCCACTTGCTTCACCTACAATGATATAATATTTCATATTATAAGTTCCACTTGTCCAACTGTTCTTTAAATTCGTAGTCAGTTACATCTATTTTTGTCGGTGTGATAGCGACATAACCATGGTTCACAGCCCACTGATCAGAATCTTGAGCTTCAGGTTCATCATTAACATACTCACCTACTACCCAATAATAGTCATAACCACGAGGATGATGATTTTTCTGAATTTCATTAACCCAACGCCCCCAAGTCATACGACAAGCTTTCACGCCCTTAAAAGGAGGATTCGATGGGAAATTTACATTCAAGCATGTACCTTTTGGCAAACCTTCCTTCAAAACCTTATTAATAATTTTGATAATATATTCTGACAAAGGCATTAAGTCTGCACTCTCATTATAGTTACAACTTGAGAAAGCAATAGAAGGTATATATTTCATACATCCCTCTTTAGCTATACCCATTGTTCCTGAATAATGATTATTAGTTGACGAGTTATCTCCATGATTGATACCACCAATAATGAGATCAGGCAAACGGTCCTTACATAACTCACTAAGGGCAATTTTTACGCAATCTACCGGTGTTCCTGTACATGACCAAACCTCAATATCGCCCATATTATGACGACGCTTCAATCGCAAATAATCCGTTGCTGAGAAACCACATGAAAAACCAGAGCGAGCTGCTTCCGGAGCACATACTAACAAATCAGCAATAGGCGACAGAATTTTTACAAGAGTCTTTATACCATTGGCATGATAACCATCATCATTTGAAATTAAGATAAAAGGTCGATTATTCATAAATTTAATATCTTTTCGGTGCAAAAATACTAAAAAATGGTTTAAACGTAGCCTTTCTCGTTTAAAATATGTATCTTTGCCATCAAATAGCCTGTTACGAACAGGACCAAAAGCTTATATCAATGGGAAAAATTATAGCATTAGCTAACCAAAAAGGTGGTGTAGGTAAAACAACTACGACGATTAACTTAGCAGCTTCTCTAGCTACATTAGAGAAGACAGTACTTGTTGTTGATGCAGATCCTCAGGCAAATGCCTCTAGTGGACTAGGTGTCGACATCAAAGAAGTAGACTGTTCGCTTTACGAATGTATTATTGACCATGCAGATGTTCACGAAGCCATTTATACTACCGATATAGACGGACTTGATATCATTCCAAGTCATATTGCTCTTGTTGGTGCAGAAATTGAAATGCTTAATATTGAAGACCGCGAAAAAGTTATTCGTAAATTACTCGCCCCTATCCGCGATGAATACGACTATATACTAATTGATTGTTCACCATCATTAGGTTTGATTACCGTAAACTGTCTGACAGCAGCAGACTCCGTCATCATTCCGGTACAGTGCGAATACTTTGCACTTGAGGGTATCAGTAAATTGCTCAATACCATCAAAATCATTAAGAGCAAATTAAATCCGAAATTAGAAATAGAAGGATTTCTGCTAACCATGTACGATAGTCGACTTCGTTTGGCTAATCAAATTTATGATGAGGTAAAACGCCATTTCCAAGAATTAGTATTTAAGAGTGTCATTCAGCGTAATGTAAAGCTCAGTGAAAGTCCAAGTCATGGTCTTCCTGTTATTTTATACGACGCAGATTCTACTGGTAGCAAAAACCATCTTGCACTGGCTAAAGAAATCATCAACAAGAATTCTAATTGGAAATAATTCAATCTCAATTTTCTTTTAAAATAATGGCAGTTCATAAGAAATATAATACGACAGCTAAAAATAATGCTTTAGGAAGGGGACTTGATGCCCTAATTTCTACCGAAAACGTAAGAACTCAAGGTAGTTCTACGATTAATGAAATTCCAATCGAACAAATCGAGAATAACCCTAACCAACCTCGACGCGAATTTGACCAGGATGCATTGATCGAATTAGCTGATAGTATTAAAGCCATTGGAATTATCCAACCGATTACATTACGCCAAGTAGCAGAAAACCGCTTTCAAATTATAGCAGGAGAACGCCGTTGGAGAGCTTCACAGCTTGCTGGCCTAAAGGCCATTCCAGCTTACATTCGCACGATTAGCGATGAAGGTGTAATGGAAATGGCACTTGTAGAGAACATTCAGCGTGAAGATTTAAACTCTATCGAGATAGCATTAGCATACGAGCACCTATTGGAGAATAGCAATATGACCCAAGAGAAAGTTGCAGAGCGTGTTGGCAAAAGCCGAGCAGCTATTGCAAATTATCTGCGTTTACTGAAACTTCCTGCACAGGTACAGATGGCGCTACAGAAAAAAGAAATCGACATGGGACATGCTCGTGCTCTTTTGGCTTTAGAGAGTCCATCTCTTCAGATTAAACTGTTTAAAGAAATCCAAAAAAACGGTTACTCTGTACGCAAGGTTGAGGAACTCGTTCAGCAACTAAAAAGCGGTGAAGATATAGAAAGTGGCAAAAAAAAGATTGTCAGCAAGACTCAGTTGCCTGAAGAATTCATAATGCTAAAGAAAAGATTATCAAGCTTTTTAAATGCAAAAGTCAATATGACCTGTAATGCTAAAGGAAAAGGTAAAATTAGCATACCATTTGAAAGTGAAGATGACTTGGAACGTCTGATGAACGTTTTTGACAAACTCAAAGAGAATTAATTCTGTGAAGAAATTATCACATATCATTGCATTCGTATCTCTGTGTCTTTTCCCGTTTGTAGGAAATGCTCAAGATATCAAGGTAGAATCAGTAGATCCTATCCTGGAAGATACTGCTATGATTCCAGCAAATTCTATCCTAACCCATAAGGATAGTCTTGAATTGCAAAATCTAGAAAAAAAATCCAAAAACAAACGTGATTGGAATACTTGGAAGCCAGATGTAAAACGCGCACTTTGGCTTTCTATCGTTTTGCCAGGTGCAGGACAAATATATAACCGTAAATATTGGAAATTACCCATATTTTATGGTGGCGTAGTTGGCTGTATATATGCCATGTCATGGAATGGCCAAATGTACGATGATTATAGTAAAGCTTACATGGATATTATGGATTCTGATCCTAATACAGAAAGCTATAATCAATTTTTGCATCTTGGTGTAACTATAGACGACAACAACAAAACGCAATATCAAGAATTGTTTCGTAAACGAAAAGATCGTTATCGTAGATGGAGAGATATGAGCACATTCGTACTTATAGGAGTCTATGCTTTATCTATTATTGATGCATACGTAGACGCTTCTTTATCTGACTTTGATATCTCTAAAGATCTTAGTTTACACATTCAGCCTACTGTTATTAACAACTCATTATACAGAAATCCATTTCAAAGTTCTGGATTTGGATTTTCATGTTCACTTAATTTTTAAACATTAATATTTAAAATAAGAAGAAGAGAAATAAGAATGAAAAGATTAGCTTTATTTATGGTCATCCTTTTAGTAGGTAGTAGCTGCGTGATGTATGCTCAGACCGAAAATCAAAATAAACAATACATTACCGTTACTAATCAAAACGGTGACGAAGAAGATATAGACCTGCCAGAGGGCATGGATTTAGCTTTGGATAGCCTTATACACGTTTATAATGTAAAGACCTATTTAAAGCCAGATACATCTTGTCAAATGAAAAACTATAACCCATCATTTCCGCAAGAAGTATTTATCGATAGGTTGAAAAAAATGCCAACCATTATTGAGATGCCATATAACAACGTAGTACAGAAATTCATCGATAAATATAGTAACGATCTACGTAAAAGCGTAAGCTATATGTTAGGAGCATCCAACTTCTACATTCCTATTTTCGAAGAAGCTCTCGAAGCATACAATCTACCTTTGGAATTAAAATATCTTCCTGTAATCGAATCAGCTCTTAATCCTAATGCAGTGTCAAGAGTTGGAGCAACTGGCTTATGGCAATTCATGATAGGGACAGGTAAACGATATGGCTTGGAAATTAACTCTCTGATTGATGAACGACGTGACCCTGTTAAAGCATCGTATGCTGCAGCTCATTATCTGAGTGATCTCTATAAAATCTTTGATGATTGGAATCTAGTTATTGCTGCCTATAACTGTGGACCTGACAAAATCAACAAGGCCATCCACCGCAGTGGAAAAGCTGATTATTGGAGCATTTACCCATATTTACCTAAAGAAACAAGAGGTTATGTTCCTGCATTCATTGCTGCCAACTATATCATGAACTATTACTGCGACCATAACATCTGTCCAATGTTAACAGATCTACCTGTTAAGACAGATACCGTAGTCGTAAATCAAAATGTACATTTCGAGCAGATTTCAAATGTTCTCGGTATCGATGAAGATCAATTACGCTCACTTAATCCACAATATCGAAAAGATGTTATTAATGGCTATTCTGAGCCTATGTCTATTCGACTACCAAGCAATCTTATTGGAACATTTATCGACAAACAGGACTCTATCTTTGCATATAAAGCAGATGAACTTTTCCTCAAACGCGATATAGTAGATATAAAGGACAAAGAAGAAGCCACTACAAATCGAACTAGAAATCATTATTCATCAAATAAAAGAATGTCGCATCGTTCTTCTAGAAAATCTGAAAAAAAGAGCAAGAAGAATAGAAGCAAAAATGTAACTATCAAAAATGGTGATACCCTTTCCGAAATAGCAGAACGTAATGGAACTACCGTCAAAAAATTGAAAAAACTAAATGGAATAAGCGGTAATAGCATTCGAGCAGGAAAGAAAATAAGAGTAAAATAATATCTAACTAACCAAGAAGCATTTACAGGAGGGACCAAGATATGGATGAGCAGAAATTATCAGAACAAGAAAGAGAAGCTGCTGATGATAAGATGATCAACGATGCCTTTCAACGATTATTAAACAATTATCTAGCATCTCGTCACCGTAAGAAAGTAGAAGTAATAACAAAAGCTTTCAATTTTGCACGTCAAGCACATAAGGGAGTCAGAAGACTTTCTGGGGAGCCTTATATTATGCATCCTATCGCTGTTGCCCAAATTGCTTGTGAAGAAATGGGATTAGGCTCTACAAGTATCTCGGCAGCTCTTCTTCACGATGTTGTTGAGGATACAGATTACACCGTAGAGGATATGGAAAATATCTTTGGTCCTAAAATAGCCATGATTGTAGATGGACTTACTAAAATCAGCGGTGGTATTTTTGGAGATAAAGCTTCTGCTCAGGCTGAGAATTTCAAGAAGTTACTGCTTACTATGAGTAGTGACATTCGTGTGATTTTAATCAAAATCTGTGATCGTCTTCACAATATGCGCACTCTGGAATCTCAACCCGCTAACAAGCAATATAAGATTGCAGGTGAAACGCTTTATATTTATGCCCCTTTGGCTAATCGACTTGGTCTCAACAAGATTAAGACAGAATTGGAAGACCTAAGCTTCCGATACGACCATCCCCAAGAATATGCCAATATCGAAAAGAAGCTAGCTGACACCGAAAAACAACGTGATTTTCTGTTTAAGTGTTTCACAGACCCTATCCGCACCGAACTCGACCAAATGGGTATAAAATACTCCATCAAAGAGCGCGTCAAGAGTCCTTATTCCATTTGGAATAAGATGCAAAACAAGCATATCAGTTTCGACGAAATATATGACATTTTAGCAGTTCGTGTAATCTTCGAGCCTAATAAAAGAACTGAAGAAATAAACGAATGTTTCAACATATATGTAGCCCTAACTAAGATTTATAAGAGCCATCCCGACCGCCTTCGCGATTGGCTTAACCATCCAAAAGCCAACGGCTATCAAGCTCTACATTGTACCTTAATGAGCAAACAGGGTCGATGGATAGAAGTACAGATACGAAGTGACCGCATGGATGAAGTGGCAGAGCAAGGTTTGGCTGCTCACTGGAAATATAAAGAGGGAGAAGAATATTCTGAAGACGAGAGCGAGTTAAACGACTGGCTCCATACGATTCGCGAAATACTCGATAATCCACAGCCTGATGCTATGGATTTTCTCGACTCTATCAAACTCAACCTTTTTGCTTCTGAAATATTTGTATTTACTCCAAAAGGTGAAATCAAAACAATGCCTGCAGGTTGTACAGCACTCGATTTTGCCTTCTCGATTCACACAGACTTAGGAAGTCACTGTATTGGAGCTAAGGTAAACCATAAGTTGGTACCATTAAGTCATAAATTGAATAGCGGTGATCAAGTTGAAATTCTCACAAGTAACAGCCAGCACGTACAACCTTCATGGATTAACTTTGTAACAACAGCTAAAGCACGTACCAAGATTGCATCTATTCTTCGTCACGAAAACAAAGAAATCGAGAAAAAAGGAGAACAGGTTCTTAATGACTGGATAAAAAAAGAAAACTTAGAATTAAGCAGTTCTATTCTCGACACGCTTCTCGATTTACACGAAATACAAAAGCCTGAAGCATTCTTCCTGGCTTTAGGGAATCATACCATCATTCTCGGTCAAGAAGATAGTAAGATTTTAAAGAGAAAACCACAAAACGAAGGAAACAACTCTAAAGGCTGGAGGAAATTTGTACCTTTCCTTAAGACAAAAAATAATACCGATACAATAGTCCGCAAAAAGGAACAATTCACTGTTGGAAAGAATTTCAATAAAAAGAAACCAATATATATAAACGAAGACAATATTGAGCAATTTATCACCCCTAGCTGTTGTCATGCTATTCCTGGAGACGACATTCTTGGATATATTGACAATCGCAACCACATTGAAATTCATAAACGCTCATGCCACATAGCTGCAAAACTCAAAGCCAGCTATGGTCCGCGAATCATAGATGCTAAGTGGGACATGCATCGCATTCTCTTCTTTGATGCCACTATCGAAATTAAGGGTATCGACCGTACCGGTATGGTATTAGATGTTGCTCAGGTTATCAGCAACCGATTCGGTGTAAACATTCATCAATTAAACATCAATAGCGACCAAGGGATTTTCGATGGTAAGATAGAACTTCGTGTGCACGACCGTAAAGATGTCAATATACTCATAGATAACTTGAAGAAAATTAATGGTATTCAAGAAGTGCAGCAGATAGAATAAAAAATTATCTAATTTACCTATACAAACAAATGAAAAAAATACTTCTACTAATGGTTGCTACTTTAGCGACCCTACAGCTACATGCAGCAAACAAGTATGACAATCCCGACACACTATTTGTGTCAAGAGACGGAACATGCGAATTCCGAAATATTGATGATGCTATCGAAGTATGTCGCGCATTCATGGATTATCACAAAGTAATTTATGTTAAAAAAGGCACATACAAGGAAAAACTAATTATTCCTTCATGGCTCACAAATATCGAAATTTGTGGTGAAGATGCCGAAAACACGATTATTACTTATGATGACCATGCTAATATTAAGCGTTTAGATACAGGTAAACCAATGGGAACTTTCCGTACCTATACTCTCAAAATAGAAGGCAGTCACATTACATTAAAGAATATAACGATTGAGAATAACTCAGCCCGACTAGGTCAAGCCGTTTCTCTCCATACAGAAGGTGATTATTTGGTATTTACCAATTGTCGTTTCCTCGGTCACCAAGATACTATTTATACTGGTGTTGCAGGAACTAGACTTTATTTTAAAGACTGCTATATAGAAGGTACTACAGACTTTATCTTTGGTCCTAGCACAGCATGGTTCGAGAACTGTACGATTAAAAGCAAGATTAATAGTTATGTTACAGCAGCCTCTACCCCAGCCGATCAGGCTTATGGCTACATCTTTAACCACTGCAAGCTCATAGCTGCAGAAGGAGTAGACCAAGTTTATTTGGGAAGACCATGGAGACCTTATGCATACACTCTATTTATGAATTGCGAATTAGGTAAGCATATTCGTCCTGTTGGCTGGAATAATTGGAGCAACAAAGCCAATGAAACAACAGCACGCTATCAGGAATATAACAATTTTGGTGAAGGAGCAAATCCAAAAGCAAGAGCTACATGGTCTCGCCAACTGACCAAAAAACAAGCTACTGCTATCACATTAGAAAACGTATTCCATCAAGATACCAAGTGGATTCCATGTAAATAATTTTATGATATAAAAACATTAAATGGATTATTCTCATTAGAATAGTCCATTTAATGTTTTTTATACACTTAACCACTCAAAAAAATCAAAAATCAAAGTTATTTATATGTTTTATAGCATTTATCTAAAGAAAAAAGAATCGAATGTGTTAAAATATATAAATTTAAAATGAAAATTATCCCTTATTATAAATATTATAGGTACATTTGCTTAACAAAAATAATCTAATCCAATATAGGACAATCAAAAAAATCCTAGTAAACCTTTGAAATCAGAACTATAATAATTTAATAACAAGAATAACTAAAACAAACGTTTATGTATCTTAACAAAAGAAGAGCCTCTATGGCTTTATGTTTAAGTATTGCAAGCGTTGCTTCTTATGCACAGAGCACACTTAAGGGTACTGTCAAGGATGCACAGGGCGAACCAATGATTGGTGTAACTATCAATATGGACGGTAAACCTGCCGCCATTACTGATATTGATGGTAACTTTTCCATTCCTAATGCAAAGCCTTCCAGCAAAATTACCGTAAGTTACGTGGGTTATAAAAACCAAACCGTAACAGTAGGAAATCAGACCAATTTTGTTTTTACATTAAAAGAAGACAATGAGACTTTAAATGAAGTCGTTGTGGTTGGTTATGGTACCATGAAAAAAAGCGACCTTACAGGTTCCATTTCATCTGTTGGTACAGAGAAATTGAATGCTAAAGGTGCCACTTCAATTATCGAAAACCTTCAAGGAGCAACTCCTGGTGTAAACATCACCCAGAATAGTAGCCGTGCCGGTGGAGGTTTTGATATCGAGATTCGTGGAAAGTCAACTTTAGGTAGTAACAAAACTCCTCTTTATGTTGTAGACGGTATCATTACAGATAACATCGACTTTTTAAATCCTCAAGATATTGAGCGTATTGATATTTTGAAAGATGCTTCTTCCACAGCTATTTATGGATCACGTGCTACTAACGGTGTTGTTATCGTAACAACTAAGGGTGCCCAGAGCGAAGGTGCTAAGAATCTGAAGCCAACTATAAGTTATGAAGGATACTATGGTATAACCAAGACCACACGTATGCCTGATTTCATGTCTGGTTCTGAATTTGCTCAATATCGTATGCTTAGATATGAAAATGCCATGACAGAAAAAGGTGGTACTACCTTAGGTACTTATGGCGCACAAAATTATTGGAGCATCACAGACGGTAATTATAAGACAGCTTTCTTGACCGGACAAACAATGGATGAGTCATATGTAAAGAGTGTTATCGCTAATGGTCAAGAAACCAACTGGAGAGATCTATTCCTCCGTACTGGTGCTCAGCAGAATCACTTCCTATCTGTTAGTGGTGCTAGTGGAAATGTAAGTTATCACTTTGGTGGAGGTTACCAGAATGAAAAGGGTATCTACCAAAAGGATGAAATGGAACGTTTTAATCTAAAGGGTGCTATTGACTCAAAACTTAATAATTGGTTGAGTGCTGGTGTTAATTTCAATGGTGCCTACACGAACAACAACACGATTGCAGACAACGCTATCAGCCAGGCTTTCCGTTTAAATACATTGTGTAGAGCCTACGACGATAATGGTGATATCATCGTAAACCCAGGTATGGCTGCAGCCTTAGGTACAAGTGGTGACCAGTTTACTTCTACAGCAAACCCATTGCTTGACTTAGAGAATACAAATTATAATACCAAGACTTATCAGGTTCTGGCTAACCTCTACTTGCAAATTCACCCGATCAAGGATCTTACATTTAAGACCACATTCTCACCAAGCTACACACACTCTCGCAATGGAAAATATGAAGGTGTTCCTTCTACTGTTAGAGGCACTTCTGAAACTACAGAAAACCACGCATATGCCGAGAATAAGAACAAATTCCAGTGGACATGGGATAATCAAATAGACTACAACCATACATGGGGTGATCATAAAATCGGTGTAATGGGACTATACAGTGCAAGTAAGTTTACACAAGAGACTTACGACGCAAATGTATACAAAGTTCCTGCACAAGAACTTTGGTATAACCTCGGCTCTGCCACTAGTGAAACGGTAGTTCTTCCAACTTCAGGCTATACAGAATGGACCATGCAGTCATTTGCAGCTCGTTTAAACTATAGTTACAAAGACAGATACCTTTTCACAGGTACTATCCGTACTGATGGTTCTTCACGCTTTGCAGACGGTCATCGTTGGGGAACTTTCCCTTCAGCTGCTTTTGGCTGGCGAATTTCAGAAGAGCCTTGGATGAAAAATACCAAAAATTGGTTGCATAACTTGAAATTCCGTTTAAGTTATGGTGTAACAGGTAACAATTATACACAAGGTACTAATTACCCTACCTACGTTGTTGCTTCTGGTGGTTCTGCATTCTATGGATTCTCTGATGGTACAGGTAACAATGTATATTATCCTAGTGCTATCGTCAACAAAAACTTGACATGGGAAAAGACCTCTGAATTTGATGTTGGTTTAGACTTTGGTTTTCTTAATGGTAGAATATCAGGAACCTTAGATTTCTATAACCGTACATCTAAAGATTTGTTGATGAGCCGTCAGTTGGTTTACGAAGCTGGTGGTGCAACCGTAATTGATAACCGTGGTAAAGTTCGAAATACCGGTTTCGAGGCTTCTTTGACAACCGTTAATATTCAGAATAAGGACTGGAACTGGACAACATCATTTAATTTCTCAACCAACAAGAATAAGATTCTAGAGGTGAATGGAGGAAAAGAGAATGATATAGAGAATAGTTTCTTTGTAGGAGAATCAATCAATGCCTTGTATAACTATAGATGGAGTGGCATCGTTAGCGATAAGACGATGACTGTGCCTAACACTCAGATAGCTATAGACAAAGGCTTTACACCGGGACAAAGTGTAGTTAGCCGCGATTACTACTATGCTTGCTATGGCTGGGGTGAAGGTATGCCTATCATTGATGATTTGAATGGTGATGGTGCTATCAGCTCTAAAGATAAGACGATTGTCGGCAAGAGTAATCCGTCATGGACAGGTAGCATTAGTTCTACGTTAAGCTATAAGAACTGGGATTTCTCGTTCTCTATATACACCAAGCAGAACTATCAGGTTTACTCTCCATTCTATAATCAGTATTGTAACTATGGTGACCGTGGTATGCAGCACATCAACATTGACTATTACATCCCTGCAGGAACTTTGCTAAGCTGTGATTTCGATGAAGATGGCAATCGTATCAACGAAGTTTACCAAGAGACAACTCACTATGGTAGTTTCCCATTCCCTACTAATCAAAGTGATACTAATGCAGGAGCTGGTACATATTTAATGGGTAGCAATGCGAAAAGTGGTACATCTTCTATGAGCAGTATGAAGACAGCGAATAGTAGTGGTACACCATATCAGATTGTCGATGCCAGCTATTGGAAAGTTAAAAACATTTCCTTAGGTTATACTTTCCCTAAGAGTGTACTCCAAAAGTCTAAGGTTATCCGCTCTTTACGCCTCTATGTCAATATCACAAACCCATTCGTATGGGGTTCAGATTATAAAGGCTTTGATCCAGAGTGGGCAAGTTCTAGTTTGTCAACAGGTGGCCCTAGTACTGTTACTTACCAGTTTGGTGCAAGTGTTAAATTCTAATCTAATTGAGATAAAGAATCATGAAAAAGAATATATTATTACCTGTTCTCGCGATAGCAGGAGGTTTGATGCTGACAAGTTGTGGCAAAGATTTTCTTGACGCAGAGAACAAATCAAATATTGATGCTGACAAATACTTCTCTACTGCCGATGGTTTTGAGAATTTGGCAACAGCCCCTTATTACAAGCTTCGTGCTATCTTTGATGGCGACCAAAATCTATTCTTAAGTGGTACAGACCTTTACACAGAAGGCCGTTCGGGCTACGCTTCTACAGCTCTGTCCCTTTACAAAGACCTAAGTGATGAGAATAGTGATTGCCAAAGTTTCTACAGCCATTGCTATGATGGTATCCAGCAATGTAACACCGTTCTTAATTATTCGAATGCTGCTGGTACAAATGTAGCTAAGCGATTGGAAGAAGCTAAGGCGCTTAAAGCTTTCTATTACTATTTGTTGTCTCAACAGTTTGGTGGTGTCCCTATTTCTGACAAATATATCGCTAGTATTCAAACCAGCTTTCCTCGTGCAAGCATAGATTCTACTTATCAGTATATTACGGGGTTACTTGAAGAAGTTGAGAAAAACAATATTCTCCCTACAGATGATCACACAGGCAAAGTTTCAATGCGCTTCGTTTACAACCTTTTGGCTAAAACATACTTAGCATGGGGCTGGGACTGTGGTACAACGGCTGATGCTGATGGTTCTAATGTAAAAGTTACCAACAAGAGCTACTTTGAGAAAGCAGCAGCCTATGCTGATAAGGCTATCAACGGGCAGAAGCCAGTAATGACTTTTAGCAACATGTGGAACTTAGCTAATGAAGACAATAATGATATCCTCTTCGCAATCAAGTATACACGTGGCATTACAGGTCAAGATGAAACAACCGATGGTAACCGCCAGGATGCTTACTTCAGTAATTACTACAATGATGATAGCGGTAATGGAGGTAAAGGTTTAACCAAATATACCAACAGTATTTATCCTGCAAGTGAGCGTCTGCTCTATCTCTTTGAACCTGGTGACGAACGTTTTGAAGGTACATTCATGGTTGAACAGAGAATGGAATATAAGAAGTTCTATACTAACAATGCTGCAAATGATACCATTTATGGTTACTATCCAGCATGGTATTCTGACTTGAGCGAGGCTGCTCTTCAAAACTATGTCAACTCAGATGCTACCCATGCACAGGCTAAGGTATATAGTTCTTCTGATCCTTGCGTCTTTATTTCTGCTACAGTTAACAAGAGAACTGGCAAGATCACTTATAAAACAGGTACACAAAGTTATAAGACTAGCCGCACGACCACAGGAACTTCTCTTTGCGTTCGAAAATTTGACGACTACACAGCTACACGTCACGGAACAAGTAAAGTATCATTCCACGATATTGTTTTGGCTCACT
Source organism: Segatella bryantii (assembly GCF_022024215.1). Lineage (NCBI taxonomy): Bacteria > Pseudomonadati > Bacteroidota > Bacteroidia > Bacteroidales > Prevotellaceae > Segatella > Segatella bryantii. The sequence continues at coordinate 1,774,804 of NZ_CP091798.1, forward strand.
TAACCGAAACCTATCTTCTTGGTGCAGAAGCTTACTACATGGCTGGCAATGAGTCTAAGGCTCTTGAATATGTCAATGTGGTACGTGCACGATCTGGTGCTGAAACTCTCAGTAGTTTTGCCTCTTACAAACGTCATTATTCTGATGGTACTACTAATTCTATCAACACTGGTAGTGGTATAGACAATGTGCCTTACGTAACCAATCTAGATCCTGTGGATGTTATCTTGGATGAACGTGCACGTGAACTTTGTGGTGAGTTCTATCGCTGGATTGACCTCCGTCGTACGAAGAGATTGATCAACTACAATGTTGAATACAATGGTTTGGATAAAAATAACTTTGTTGGTTCTGATGGCCAATACAAATGGTATCGTCCATTCCCTGTAGGTGAAATCAATTTGAATGACGCTTTAACTAACGAGGATCAGAACCCTGGTTACAAAGCCGATTAAAAACAAAAAAAATGCCGCCACCACTGATGTGTGGCGGCAAATAAATAAATTATTAACCTGTTAAAACACAAAAATTATGAAGAAAAGTTTACTTTTTGCAACGTTATTAGCTGCCAGCCTTACGGCTAATGCACAAGTGGAATGGACTATGGTATCCGCTAAAGATGCTGTAACAGTACCCGATGCCATCGTAACTTCTGCCGGTATTCAAACCAAAGCTCCAGTACTAGGCAAAGGTCTTTCGTATAATGGAGTAGATGTAGCTCACAAGGACAAAACGGGAAACAATGTAAACTGGATCGGCGATGGTTCTACAGGTTACATCAAAATTCAACCTACCAATGCGCAAGTTGCGGGAGCTGACAGTAAAATGGTAACTCCAGATGCTAATCGAAATTTGGCAAGTGCTGCCAGTGATGAAGAAGCAATGTACATAGACTTCTATGCAGAAACCGTTAATACTAAAGATCTTCTCGATGTAGAGAGTATTGAATTTGATGCAACCAAAATAGGAACAGATGGTGCTATGGTAAATGCAGCGGTCTTTTACAACGATGACCCTCAGTTAGGTGCTACGACATGGTTAATCACTCCTGAAAATGCTGATGCAGTTGATGGCGAAGGTGGCGGTACTAACCCAGAAGGTATAGGTGGTCACTGGAATGGTGTAACAGATGAAACATGGGCTACAACAAACGATGCGGGTTATCGCCCAGATCGCAATGATGGTTCAAAGAAATTTAATGGTGAAAATTGTGTTACCCACTTTACTATCCCAATAACTAATGTTCCAGAGGATGCATACGGTATCACTGTTCGTGTATATGTTTATGGCATCTCTAATAACAAACAGATGTTGATTCATAACGTAAAGATTAATGGTGGTGTTAAGACAGGTATCTCTACTGTAAAGGCTGAAGCAGCTGCTAAAGATGCTCCAACATACAATCTTGCTGGTCAAAAGGTTTCTAAGGACTTCAAGGGTGTAGTCATTAAGAATGGTAAGAAGTCTATCTTGAAGTAAATTTAGAATAGACGAATTAAATCTCTTAATAACCAATTTACACAACGGTTTCTCTTCCTACCAGGAATAGAGGCCGTTGTTTTTATACCTATCACAAGCCAACATGAAGTTTCTCTATCAATACAAAAAACGAATATCACTCGGCTCTATTTATTTTTAACTTTTCTTATCATATAAAACCCAACAAAATCATGTAACTTTGCAACCAAGGATAAAAAAATAGAAAACAATAATTAGATGATGAACAAACTACTTTTATCTGCTATGGCACTTCTTTTTAGTGCCTTGCATATTCAAGCGCAAACCATATCAAATGCATATGACGACGGAAAGCCTTTAGGATGGGGTGCTAGTGTAACCGGTAGCAATGATGAAAATCCAATAACAGTAACAAATTATACAGAATTTGTAAATGCTTGTAAAGTTACCACAAACAAGACAATTTACGTAAAAGGGGAAATCAGTTTTAGCGGATCATATTCTCTCAATACAAGCAATAAGACTATTTATGGACTTCCAGGTTCTGCTCTTGTGAATACGAACAGAACTGATAAGAGCAAAACGGGAATTCTTACTATAAAAGGTAACAATATCATCCTTCGCAATCTTACATTTAAGAGTGCAGGAGCTTACGATATCGATGGTAATGACAATATTACCGTAGATGGTGCCACTAATGTATGGATAGACCATTGCGACATTCAAGATGGTGTAGACGGTAATCTTGATGTGGTTAATGGTGCAGATAAAGTATGTATATCTTGGACACGTTTCCGCTATTTGATAGAGCCTTTGGCTAATGGTTCAGGTGGCTCTGACGACCATCGTAACTGTAACCTGATTGGTAACAGCGATAAGAATGCTAATGAAGATACAGATAAGCTTCGGGTTACCTTTAAAAACTGCTGGTGGGACGAAGGATGCCACGAACGCTGTCCACGTGTACGCTTCGGCAAAGTACACGTTGCCAACTGCCTTTTCTCTTCTTCTGTGGTTAGCTATTGTATTGGCTACGGCTATAAAAGTAATATCTACGCTGAAGGTAATGCTTTTACTTCAGCTAAAGCTAAAAAGACTCCATGGAAGAATTATGCTACCAGTGGTTCATATACCGATTATAATATCACGACTAAAGACAACTTGGGCGTAAACGAAGAAATTCAAGCAAAATCAGGAAGTGAAGACTATTGGATTCCATCAACTGATTACTCTATGAGTGTATATGATGCGAATTTAGTTGAATCTGTAGTAGGCAACGAGGAAAATGGCGCAGGTGCAACCTTAACCATTAATGAAGGCGAAGCATATACGACAGGCATCGAAACCATTGCTGTAGAAACATCTTTGACAAATGAAGATCATGCAATCTATAACCAAGCAGGTCAGAGAGTCAATAGTAACTACCGCGGTTTAGTTATTAAAAACGGTAAGAAATATATTCAAAAGTAACAATTATACACTATTACAACAAAAAAGGATTGCCCGTATGAAGCAATCCTTTTTTGTTGTATATTCAGCTATTGACTATACCAAACTATCAATTTTCTGTTTCAACTCCATCAGTTGATCACGCACAGAAATCAGCGTTTCAAGTATCTGCGCACTTTTATCTGCACCTTTACGATTTTCATTAAGATATTTTCGAGCAGCAGCTATTTTCAAGCCCCTCACCTTAATCAAACTACGAATAACCTTAATTTGTTCAATATCCTTCTCCATATATTGGCGAACACCACTGCCAGAAGTTTTCGGCTTGAGATGAGGAAATTCCTTTTCCCAGAAGCGAAGAGTCGATTCATTCACATCCAGCATTTGAGCAACTTCCTTAATCGAATAATATAATTTGACGTTTTTATTTTGGTTCAATGCCATGGTCATTCACAATTAATAACTTTTAATTGCAAAGATAAGAAAAATCTTTTATCCCCACCCTTTTGTCTCTTATCTTTTTTGTATCTTTGCAAGCGATTTTTAATGCAAAAAGATTAAAACAAGATATAATATGATGACAGCTAATGAAATCCGTGACTCATATTTAAAATATTTCGAGTCAAAAGGACACGTTATCGTACCGTCTGCTCCTATTGTTGTGAAGGACGACCCTACGCTGATGTTTACAAATGCTGGTATGAACCAGTGGAAAGATATCATCCTTGGTACTAAGGAACCAGAACCACGCCGTCGTGCTGACACACAAAAATGTTTGCGCGTTAGTGGTAAGCACAATGACCTCGAAGAAGTAGGTCGTGATTCTGCGTTGAGCCACCACACCATGTTTGAGATGTTAGGTAACTGGAGCTTTGGTGACTACTTCAAAGAAGGTGCAATCGATATGGCATACGAGTATCTTGTTGATGTACTCAAGCTTGATCCTAAAGACCTTTACGTAACCGTATTCGAAGGTGACGAAGCTGAGAATCTCGAACGTGATGACGAAGCTGCAAAATTCTGGGAGAAGCACTTCCCTAAAAACCATATCGTCAATGGTAACAAGCATGATAATTTCTGGGAGATGGGCGACCAAGGTCCTTGCGGTCCATGTACAGAGATCCATATCGACTTCCGTTCTGAAGAAGAAAAGGCTAAAGTTCCTGGCGAAGAACTCGTTAACAAAGATCATCCTAAGGTTATCGAGATTTGGAACAACGTATTTATGCAATACAACCGCAAAGCTGACGGTACCCTGGAACCACTAAAGATGCAGGTTATTGATACTGGTATGGGCTTTGAACGCCTTGTTCGTCTTATGCAAGGTAAGAATTCTAATTACGATACTGATATTTTCACTCCTATCATCGATGAGATTGAGCGTATCTCTGGCAAGAAATATAATCACACATTCCCAGAGGGCGATAATGGTGAAGGCATCAATGAAGAACAAAAAGTAGATATCGCTATTCGTGTCGTAGCCGATCACCTCCGTGCGGTAGCTTTTGCCATTGCAGATGGTCAGTTGCCTAGCAATGCCAAAGCAGGATATGTAATCCGTCGTATTCTCCGCCGTGCAGTACGTTATTACTATACATTCCTCGACCAAAAGGAAGCATTCATGTTTAAGTTACTCCCTACTCTCGTAGCCGAGATGGGTGGTGCATATCCAGAGTTAAAAGCACAGCAGGAACTTATTGGTCGTGTCATGAAAGAAGAGGAAGATTCTTTCCTTCGTACTTTGGAGAAAGGTATCAATCTTCTCAATGGCGATATGGAAACATTGAAAGCTAATGGCAAAACAGAACTCGATGGTGCTTCTGCTTTCCGTCTTTTCGATACCTACGGTTTCCCTCTCGACTTGACAGAACTTATCTGTACAGAGAATGGTTACACCGTTGATGAAAAAGGCTTCAACGAAGAAATGGCTAAGCAGAAGGCTCGTGCCCGCAATGCTGCTGCTGTAGAAAATGGCGACTGGCAGGTAATCAAGGAAGGTGAACAGGAATTTGTAGGTTATGACTATTCTGAATATCCATGCCACATTCTCCGTTACCGTCAGGTTACTCAGAAGAAAAATACATTCTACGAACTGGTTCTTGACCACACTCCTTTCTACGGCGAAATGGGTGGTCAGGTAGGTGACTGCGGTACTCTCGTTTCTGAAAATGAAACCGTAACTGTTACCGATACTAAGCGCGAAAACAACCAGAGTATTCATATCGTAAAGAAATTACCTGAAGACTTAAACGCTGAATTCATGGCTTGTGTAGACCTTGACAAGCGCAATGGTTCTGCTGCTAACCATACTGCTACTCACCTTCTCGACTATGCATTGAAGCAGGTATTGGGTGATCATGTTGAGCAAAAGGGTTCTTACGTAGATGATAAAGTTTTACGTTTCGACTTCTCACACTTCCAGAAGGTAACAGATGAAGAAATTCGTCAAGTAGAGCGTATCGTCAACGCAATGATCCGTCAGGATCTGCCTTTGGATGAGCATCGTGACACACCTATTGAGGAAGCTAAGGAACTTGGTGCTATTGCACTCTTCGGTGAGAAATATGGCGATAAGGTTCGCGTTGTTCGCTTCGGACCTTCTGCTGAATTCTGTGGTGGTATTCACGCTCAGAGCACAGGACGCATCGGCTTCTTCAAGATTATCTCTGAAAGCAGTGTCGCTGCTGGTGTGCGCCGTATTGAGGCTCTCACAGGTAAGGCTTGTGAAGAAACATTATATACCTTACAGGATACTTTGTCTGATGTAAAGTCTCTCTTCAATAATGCCAAAGATTTGCATGCTGTTATTCAGAAGTACATCGATGAGCATGATGCCATGAAGAAGGAAGTAGAAAAATTCCAGGCTCAGATGGTAGAGCGTACTAAGAATGATTTGGTTAGCAAGGCTCAGGAAATTAATGGTGTGAAGGTTGTAAAGGCTGTTTTGCCTCTTGAACCTAATGCTGCTAAAGACTTGGTATTCAAAATTCGCGAGGCTATTCCTGAAAACTTGGTAGCTGTTATTGGTAGTACCTCTAATGATAAACCGATGTTGAGCGTTATGTTCAGCGACGATATGGTTAAGAATCATGACCTAAATGCAGGTAAGATGATTCGTGAAGCCGCTAAGCTCATCAAGGGTGGCGGTGGTGGCCAGCCTCACTATGCACAGGCTGGTGGCAAGGATGTAGAAGGTATCCATGCTGCTGTCGACAAGATTATCGAATTAGCAAACTTGTAATAAGTAATTATATATCTCACTAAATCAGCAAAAGCCGGGCTCCGCGAGGAACTCGGCTTTTCCTTTATTAATAATCCATGATCTAGTCAAAACAAAGTTCTTTTAGAGAAAGACTTGCTGCATTTCACCCAGTTTTTCTTCAAACAGATCAACTGTTACCGATCTGCCTCGTAGACTTCTTACCTGCGGAAAACTATCAAAGTAGGCATCTCTACTAGAATACCAACCATAGTTTTGAATTTGACGAACACCACGAATCTGGCGGTCGATTATAGTAGAAAATTTCGGATTGACCACACTTAGATAGTGCTTGCCATCCTCCATCTCCAAAGCTAATACCAAATAAGAAGAACTTCGCTTACGCAGAACTTTCTGTTCTGCCTTACTAGAAAGTTTCCATCCTTTCGTAGTAGTCATAGCCTTTATTTCCCAACCATACTTACGGTTCAGTTTTTCCGCCATGCCCTTAAACACTATTCCATGTGGAGCAGTATCTTTTAATCCTGTATAAGCGATACTATAATGAATCATCTCATGTAATAGTACATTCTGGGCTTGTCGCTCTGTCATATCGTAATAGGTAGTCAACTTAATCGTGAAATCATAAAGTTTAGTTCCCAATAATCTACGTGCCCGTTTACACGAGAAATAGCCGAGACGAGTACGACTTCGACACAATCCTAATATAGGTAGAGGAAGACCTCCGCCAAAATAGGCAGTATTAAATTGTTGAAACTGACTTTCGAGCCAGCTTACACTTACTATCATCGCTTTGTTAATGTTGCTACTAAATATTCAGAATGAGTACCAATACGGAATTTGGCACCCCATATACCGATACCGCTACTTACAAAGTATTGAGTTTTCCCTTTGGTTAACGGCCCATAAGCTTTTTCATACATGGCGTCCTCTATCCATGATATCGGCCACACCTGACCATAGTGAGTATGGCCGCTCAACTGGAAATCAATTCCACTTTTCTCTGCCTCCTCCAAATGATAGGGTTGATGATCTAGCAGAATGGTATATTTATTTTTGTCTTTTACCTGTTTATACAAATCAGCTACAGAGGCACGTTTCTTATTCGTACGATCATCACGGCCGATAATATTGACACCCATCACTTCGGCCACTTCATCTTTCAAGAGATGAATACCTGCCTCATGATAAAACTTCTGAGCCCGTGGTTCACCACTATAATACTCGTGATTACCCAAACAAGCGTAAATCGGAGCTTTAATTCTTCTAAAATCTTCAGCCATATTCTGCTCTTCAATAGCACGAATACTGCCATCGATGATATCACCACCTATTAAGACTAAATCTGGATGTTCTGCATTAATCAGTTCAATCCATTTCTGAATCTCTGCCTTACGATTATGATAACCAAGATGTAAATCGGTCATCATCACGATTTTCAAAGGACGTTCTATGGCCTTCGCTGTCTGCAAAACGATCGGCTGACGTTCCTTTTGCAGATAATTCCAATAAGCATAGGTAAAGAGTGAAGTCATAAAGACGAAGACTGCAATACTACCTTTTGTACTTTGATAAAGCCATTCTCGAGGAACAATATGCATAAGTCTTCCTAAATCAAGGACAAGGAAAAGCATCACTGCATAAAGCATGACAAAAATAGAAGAATTACCCACCTCATACAACACCTCGGATACAATCATAGGATAACGATCCAAACCTACGGTGAAGTTGGTTATCATCACTACAAAACACAAAGCTAAAATAACAGCTATAATGGTTTTAACAACTGGTGATAGTGGCAGAATATTCCACACATGCCACAGCGAATAAGCAAGTCCTATGATAGGTAGGACAAAAAATGTAAAAGCCCATATTGTATTCATAGCAGCAAAATTACAATATTCTCATGGAATATGAAGTATACATTTATTGATAAAAACTACCAGTTTTACCGAATTTCACCATCAGTTTGCTGCTTCGGCCAATTTACCAAATATAGCTTTTCCGATGCACGGGTAAAAGCTGTGTACAACCAATGTATATAGTCTGGAGTAAGCATTTCGTCGGTCATATATCCCTGATCTACATAGATATGGCTCCACTGCCCACCCTGTGCCTTGTGGCAGGTAATGGCATAGGCAAATTTCACCTGTAACGCATTGAAAAACTTATCTTCACGAATTTTACCGAGTCTGTCTTTCTTAAGAGGTATCTCTTGATAGTCTTCCATAATCTGTTCAAAAAGCTTCTCGTTCTGTTCCTGGGTCAGTGAAGGTGATTCGGTCGACAGACTATCCAGGATGATCATCGTTTCCAATTCATAGTTCTCATAATCAGGAAACCGAAGTAGCACTTCGGCAAATCGAAAACCGTACAGTTCAATAATATGCCTAACACGTACGACTTCCGCACGATCACCATTGGCAATAAAAGTCATTGGAGCATTTGGGTTTTCCTTTTTTTCCCGCTCTATCCAATAATAGTTGTTTTTTACTATCATCAGCATATCACCAGGCGTCAGTTCGTCTTCTCGGTCGAGAACGCTGTTACGGATACCTTGATTATAAATATTAGCGCGCTTATTGCTACGAGTAATCACCATCGTCTCATCTATTCCTACATCAGAATAGCTAGTAGCCAACTGCTCTATGAGTTCACTACCAGGTACCATCTTGATATCAGCAAATCCTTGAAAACTGATTTTAGGCAGTTCTGTCGGCTCTCCATAAACTATCATCTGTCGGATAACCGTAGCATTATATAAAATACCTGAAGCGCTACTCTGTCGGAGCACCTCATTCAAATCACACTCGTACACCTTCAGTCCATACATACGAAGCACTTCTCCCCGAAGGGCCGGTGCCTCATCCTCTCCAACTGGAGGCAACTGTGCACTATCTCCGATAAGTATCATCTTGTCATTTTTACCTTGATAGACAAAATGAATGAGGTCATCAAGCAGATTGCCAGACCCAAACTGCCCATTACCTAGAGACATACCACTATTAATCATAGAAGCCTCATCTACCATGAAAAGGGTATCCTGATACATATTGCGGTTAAGATTAAATTCACCACCAATACCCGTATAACTCTTCTCTCTGTAAATACGACGATGTATCGTATAAGCCGGATGACCACTATTAAGCGACAATACTTTAGCAGCTCTACCCGTAGGCGCCAAAAGCATGATCTTCTGACGAAAACGCTTCATCGTTCGCACGATAGAACCTGCTAAATGTGATTTACCCGTACCTGCACTTCCCCGAAGAATCATGACAACATGCTCATCACGATCAGTTAAAAAAGATGCAAAAGTTTCGAGTGCATGCTCCTGATCTACCGTGGGCGAGAAGCCAAATTCTTGTAATATCTGATATTTTAGTTCGTCTGTTATCATTTTTTTATTAACTTTGCAAAAGTACAAATAATTTGGCTATGAACTTGAAAATAAACAATAATTATCTATTGTTTGCTTGTGTCGTTATTTTAACTTTACTCTGTTTCAACAGTATCAATTCACCTATACGCTTTGACAAAAAAAGAACAGAAAGAGAATTAGCGGTAAAAAAACGACTTATCAAGATACGTACTGCTGAACAAAAATATCGTCTGAAGTATCGAGCTTATACTGGTGATTTCGGTAAACTCATTCAGGAAGGGCTTCTAGCCGACTCTCTGCAGTATATTCCTTTCTCTGACCATAAGAAGTTCAGTTTACAGGCAACAACAGAAATTGGAAAATCAGGCAGACAGATACCTCTCATGGAATGTAGCGCCTCTTTTCGCGATTATCTTGATGGACTGGATGAGAACAGTATCAATAATTTGATAGAAAAGGCCAACAATTCGGGTAATTTCCCCGGATTAAAAATAGGAGATCTCACAACAGATAATAATAATGCAGGAAACTGGGAATAAAGCAACAATGAATAATACAGGACGACTCACTATCCGTATCAGCCGTCATCGACTTTCTTTTTCGGCTATCGACAAAAGTGAAGAAGCACAAGTACGCTTCCAACCTTATGCCGTAAGAAGTGGTATATCCATGGCTGCTAACCTACGTGAAGCTTTCAAAGAAGATTCGCTGCTCACTTCAGGGTTTACCAAAATTCTTGTCGACATCGACACACCCGTACTGATGGTACCTATAGAAGAGTTCAACGAGGATGAGATAGAAAAAACATATCATTATACCTTCTTAAACAGAAATAATGATGTGATACTTCACCATGTACTTCCAGAACTGAACGCTGTAGCTGTCTACTCCATCAATAAAGATTTGAAACTAGTCCTCGAAGATCACTTCGAGAATATCCGATATATTCCGACTTGCAAACCGGTATGGAACTTTTTGTATGCTCGCAGTTTCTCAGGTATACACAATAAACTTTTCTGCTATTTTCACGATGGAAAGATGGAAGTTATGAACTTCGATAAAAACCGATTTAAATTTATCAACACCTTCGAAGTAAAATACAGTAAAGATGCGCTCTACTTTATCCTTTTTGTTTGGAAACAGTTGGGACTTGATCCTATGCAAGATGAAATGTATATTGTTGGCGAGATGCAGGAAAAAGAGGAATTTCTTAACCTCATGCGTAAATATATTAAACGTACTTTCTCTATCAACCCCGTTGCCGAATTTAATCGTGCACCAATTACACAAATTAAGATGCCATTTGATCTTCTTACTCTATATATTAAGAAACAGTAACTATCATATTAAGAAGCAGTAACTAATATATTAAGAAGCAGTAAGTATCATCTTTTTAATGAACAAGTATCATGCGTATTATTACAGGTAAATATAAAGGAAGACATTTTGATGTCCCTCACAGTTTTAAGGCACGTCCTACGACAGATTTTGCCAAGGAGAATATTTTTAATGTACTACAAGGCTATATGGATTTAGAAGATACAATGGCGCTCGATCTTTTCGCCGGCACCGGAAGTATCTCTTTGGAACTTGTTTCTCGTGGCTGTAAGCAAGTAGTGAGCGTAGAGGCTGACCGTGACCACGCTAACTTTATCAGCCAATGCTTTAAGAAGATAAACTGTAATCAGGATTTACTGATTCGTGGAGACGTATTCCGCTTTATCAAGAAATGCCGTCAGCAGTTTGATTTCATATTTGCTGACCCTCCTTATGCTTTGAAGGAATTAGCTACTATACCTGACTTGGTATTAAATCAGGGTATACTAAGTGATGAGGGTATTTTTGTTTTCGAACATGGTAAAGATTATGATTTCTCAGATCATCCTTGTTTCCTGGAACACAGACATTATGGTAGCGTAAACTTTACCCTTTTCAAAGCAAAAAACAATGAAACAAATACTGTATCTGATACTGTAAAGGTAGAAGGTACTAAAGTAGAGGACTAAGCAGTCTTACCAAACTCTCCCATAGTTTATACAGGAACGGACGCTTTTCTAGATCTATAGCATCGGCCAGTATTAAACTATGGGCTTCATCTTCCAGATACACATTTTTCAGTTTTAAAGCCATGCCCTTATCATAAAAGAAAGCATTGGATTCAAAATTGTGCTCAAAACTTCTCACATCTATATTCGTACTACCACAAGTAGAAATAGTATCATCACTTACCAACAACTTACTATGATTAAAGGCATCCTGATATAGATACACTTTCACACCAGCTTCCAAAGTTTCTTTTACAAACGAACGACTTGCCCATTCTATCAGTTTTGAATCGGTATGCATGGGCAACATCAGGCGTACATCCACTCCTCCCAACGCAGCAGTTCGCATCGCAAAGAGCACAGGCTCATTGGGTATAAAATATGGAGTCTCCATGTACACATACTGTCGCGCCTGCAAAAGAATGCGCACATAACCTTGCATAATATCAGGAAATGGTGATATAGGACTGCTGGTTACAATCTGCACCAAACAATTATTTTTGATAGCCGGATTAACAGGAGGATAGTAATTACGACCTGTAACCAGACTACGATCTACAAAATACCAATCCACCAAAAAAGCACGCTGTAGAGCGTATACCCCTCCACCCTCTATACGAAGTTGTGTATCACGCCAACCACCTTTTTTAGTTCCTTTTACATATCGCAAAGCAATGTTCATTCCCCCGATGAACCCTACCTGGCCATCAAATATATAGAGCTTACGATGATTTCGATAATTTACTTTGCTCGTGAAAGCAGGAAACTTAACGGGCATAAAAGCATGCACATCAATACCTGCATCACGCATACGATCGAAAAATTGGTTATTTACTTTCCAGCAACCCACATCATCATAAATCAAACGCACCTCTACCCCTTGCCGAGCTTTATCAATGAGCGCATCAGCAATAAGATTTCCTACAGGATCATTCTCTATAATATAGGTATCGATATGGATATGATAACGAGCCTTACCTATTTCGCGCAACAATGCAAACACGAAATCATAACCATTCGTCATCACATCCACCATATTATCTTTAAAAGGAAATGCCCAACTCTGATTGGTAAATAGGTGCATCAATGGTCGATAATTATCTGGAATATGCAGATTTTCCTGTTCTGCAAATTCCAGCATCGACCGTTTTGTCAGTTGATCAAGACTACGCTGACTTATCATTTTTTCCTTTCGGGTATTCTGCCCAAAGAAGATATACAGGATAATTCCGACCACCGGTAGAAACCATAAAACAAGGAGCCATGCCATGGTTTTGGCAGGTTGTCTATTGTCCATCAATACCGCCATCATGGTTCCAATGATAATGATAAAATAGACTAGCAGAAATATCCAATGTATATAGATCATGTCAGGTATAGGTTTAATTTTCTTCTTATTTAAATCCAATGAGTTTATGAGTCTGCAAGCTCAAACGCCATTTCGGATGCTGCTCTATATAGGCTACACAAGCAGAAAGGATCTCCTGATTTCTTTGAGCATCTCCTGTATCGCATGGCTGAAGATAATAGTAATAAGCTTTAATACCAAATGTATCTACTTGATGCTCTCCATCAAAGATACACTTCAGCTCATCACATTGAGCTACCTTCACATGCTCTTTTGGCGAAACAGTCAACCAGTCTAATTGCTTTGGTGGTTCCTTCGTTCCATTCGACTCCATTGCCACAAAATAACCAGCAGCATGGAACATATCTATAAAAGCACCATCTACCTGCATCGTAGGTTCGCCACCAGTGAGAATTATCATAGGCTTAGGCTGTCCCGCATCCTTTATTTTATCCTTACGGAGTTCTTCCACCTTATATAATATATCCTCATCGCTCATTTCCTGATAGTCCTTGAAATCGGTATCACAGAACGAGCACTTCAGATTACATCCACTGAACCGAATAAAGATAGCAGCTCTACCAGTATGGCGTCCCTCTCCCTGAAGAGAATAAAATATCTCGTTAATCTTCTTCATAAGTAGCAATATTGTTGTCACTTTCCTGAACAGTTGCTTTATAGCAAGTAGGAATCTGCTCGGTTATCCATCGCGCTATATTCTCGGCTGTAGGGTTGAACGGAAGAACCTCATTCAAATCCGCATGATCCAAGACACCATGAATTCGCTGCTTAATCGCACCGAAATCTTCTACCATGCCATCTTTATTCAGGGTTTTCGACTTACAATATACTTTTATGTGCCAGTTATGGCCGTGCACATTACTACACTTGCTCTCATAAGAGAGATTTAAATGGTGACTTGCCGACACCTCTAAACTTTTTTCTATATAATACATATTGTCTTCCTTATTGTATTATTTCATTTCCCAATTTTTTGGCAAGCACATTACGGATGTCTTGCACTTCCTTATATTCCTTCATTACTTCTAATAGTTTGTCATCCGGATCGCTGATCGAGAGTTGGTTAATCTGATTTTTCAGATTCTTTAAACGATTCTCCATAAATTCACAACGAAAGTTCAATACTAGTCGAAGTACATTATTTCTTATTTGCTCCTCAGTTGGTTCCGGTTTCAGACTCTTAGAGATTTGTACCTTATCTACACAGAGTTTGGCCGCCAGACCACTGATCTTCAGATCAGGATGCTGCAGAAAATAAGATTCTGATTTGAAGTTTTCTTCCCCAACATGCTGTAAAGCCTCATTGAGTATCTGATTATAACGATCATCATGAAAACGAAGTTGGTCACTTCCCAAATCCAGTCCCACATATTGAGCTAATGGCAAGCTAATCTCCGACCGGTCTGGTGCAATAATCGTAATTACCCGGTCACCATATCTTACCAACATCTGCACAAGCATCGTCTCGACATGTGAGGCTTGTGAAGATGTTGACTGATTGAACCCAAGCACAGTATCCATAGCCGTTTTCTGCGTCTCGGCAGAATGAAGTTCCACTGTTTCCTGGCTTTGCTGATTAATCTGTCGTTGCTCCTCCTTGATCTTCTCATCTTGCCCTTCTCGGATAAAACGATTCATCGTACTAATCAATGTAGCCTCAGCAATACCGAGTCGCACAGAGCAGTCATGAATATAAGTAGCTCGAATAATCTGATCGGTTATGACAGATACACTAAAGACGATCGAGTTGATAGCCTCTGATCGCTTAATGGGGTCGGTTACTCCTTTCAGCAGCACATCAGTCTTAAACTCAATAAAGTCCATCTGATGTTCTTCTACATATTGGCGAAATTCTTCTGCCGTATGACTGCGGGCAAAACTATCCGGGTCATTCCCGTCAGGTAACAAGAGCACCTTTACATTCATACCTTCAGCCAAAAGCATATCGGTACCACGAAGAGCTGCATGGATACCGGCAGCATCACCATCATAGAGCAAGACGATGTTAGAGGTAAATCGATGTAGTAAATGTATCTGATATTTACTCAATGCTGTACCCGAGTTAGCCACAACATTTTCGATACCACTCTGATGCATGGAAATAACGTCTGTATAACCTTCTACCATGTAAACACGGTCTTCTTTGGCTATGGCACGTTTAGCCTGATAGATACCGTATAGTTCGCGTTCCTTATGATAAATCTCACTATCAGGTGAGTTAACATATTTCTGATTTACACCCTTGGTACGCGAATCGAGCACACGTCCACCAAAAGCCACAACCTTACCACTGACACCTATCCAAGGAAACATGGCACGACCAGCAAATCGATCTACTAGTTCACCATGATCTCGTTCATAGCAAAGACCGGTCTTGATAAGGAATTCCCTCTGATAGCCTTCTTGAATAGCAGTTTCTGGCAACTTATTACGCTCAGGAAGGTCAAATCCCAACTGAAACTTCTGAATGATGTCATCACGAAAGCCACGACTACGGAAATATTGCATCCCCACAGCCAGCCCATCGACATCATGATGCAGGATATTCTGGAAATACTTAGCTGCCCATTCGTTGACAATGAACATACTTTCTCGTTCATTTTCCTGCCTTTTTTCTTCTTCGCTTAGTTCGCGTTCCTGTATCTCGATATGATATTTTCGAGCCAGCCAGCGCAAAGATTCCGGATAAGTCATCTGCTCATGTTCCATGAGAAAATTGACAGCATTGCCACCCTTTCCACACGTAAAACAATGACAGATTCCTCTAGCCGGAGAGACATAGAACGACGGTGTGGTGTCATCATGGAAAGGACAGAGCCCTTTATAGTTAGCTCCTGACTTTCGTAATGACACGAATTCGGATACCACCTCCACGATGTTGGTGGCATCCATAATCTTTTGTACTGTCGATCTATCTATCATATAATATATATGGTCTATATTTTGTTTTTATTTCAAATAATCAGCCAGTTTGCTCTTGATTTGTTTCAACCCTCTGGCTATGCTTTGGGCATTCATCTGAGCACCCTTCAGACTGGTATGGGTATGGTCATGATTAAAATACTTCATGGCTTTATCCTTACTTCCGCAATGCTTATCGAGCCAGTCACCTGAAATATTATGTAAATCAAGGAACTCTACACCCGTTGCCTTTACGACCTCACGATACCATTTGCCATAACTGTCGTTTCTACGCTCAATCTTACCATTAGGCCATTCGTTACGAGGTGTCAATGATACCAGTATAGGTGTAGCCCCCTTTTCACGGGCATCATCGATCATTTTTTTCAAATACCATCCAAAACTGTATACCAGTTCATAACGGCCATCTTTCTCCATCTTGTACACATGACAAGTATCATCTGCAGAAGCGATTACACCACGCTCTTTCTTATCATTAATAGGACAAATGTCATTGTGACCGAACTCAATCAGCACAAAGTCGCCTGGCTGCAAACTGTTATACACCTTTTCCCAACGGCCTTCACGGATATAGCTTCTACTGCTTCTTCCGGCCATAGCCGCATTATAGATGGTAATTTTCTTTTCATTGAAAATGGTGTTAGCTTGAGAACCCCATCCCCACATACCATTTTTATCCTTATCAGCATTCTTTACAGTAGAGTCACCAGTAATCCAAACTACCGGTTTACCCTTCTCACGATTTACGGGCCATGTAGGAAGAGCCACATTAATCATCATATCCTGTAAAGGTTTCAAATCAGGATTACGGCTCGCTGCAATACCCTCTGCTGCAGAGCGTGCATTCATCTGAGCCCCCCATGCACTACTATGGATATGATCCTGATAGAAATGGTACTGCTCTTTCCATTTACTGTAAGAGTCAAGTTTTTGACCACTTATTTCATTCAAATCTACAAAAGGCACTCCTTCTTCAGCAGCCACTACAGCAGCCCAACCTGTCTGCGGCTTACGTATAATCTTTCCCGTCTTTTCATCAAAAGCATCACGAGGAGTAAGCGACATCAAAATAGGATGCGCACCTTTAGCGCGACACTCCGCTATATATCTTCTAAGATATCCACCATAAGAATATACCGTTTCTTCCTCACCGGTTTCCTTAATCTTTACATGCAAGCTATCATTTCCTGTCCCCGGAATAACTGCACGTGCACGACCAGAGTCATAAGGGCCATTATCATTATGTCCGATAGAGATAATTACCCAGTCACCTGGCTTCAAAGCTTGTTCGATAGCAGGCCATAACTTACGGTAGAAAGTACGAGTACTCATACCACCGAGAGCCTGATTCTCCACCGAAATTTTGTTGGCATTAAAATACTGGCTGGCAAAAAAGCCCCAACCCCATTGACCGTTATTACCATTACCAAGGGTACCATTACGCATCGTACTGTTGCCCACTAGGAACAAAACAGGTTGGTTACCTTTACGGGTAGAACCAGGAGCCGGACGAGACATCAATGCCTTAGCGATACTGTCCGGAGTATTATCAACCACCTTGTTGACATCTTCAACAGGGTCAGGTAAATTATCAAATCCAGTTTGAGCCATAGCTCCAGCTGCAATAGCTGACATTAGAGTTATAGATGTAAAAAGTCGCTTCATCTTTTAATAGGTATTTATTATTTTTTATAGGCTTATTATAATTAGGTGCAAAGATAACAAAAAGCAATGAAATGATAAAATCTATACTGCACATTTAGAAAAAATTGTGCACATAAAATAGCACGATGTGCATTTTAAAGCAAATTTATTTGTACAATAATAGAAAATAATGTACTTTTGCGAGGTATTTTTAATAAAACCGATTGATCTTATAAAACACTTTTATATATGAAGTTGAATATTGTAGTACTTGCTAAGCAGGTACCAGACACAAGAAATGTGGGTAAAGATGCCATGACTGCCGAAGGCACCGTCAACCGTGCTGCCTTACCTGCAATCTTCAATCCAGAAGACTTAAATGCTTTGGAGCAGGCCCTTCGTATCAAGGACCAAAATCCAGGTTCTACCGTAGGAGTACTGACCATGGGTCCTCCACGTGCCGGTGAAATTATTCGTCAAGGCCTTTACAGAGGCGCAGATACAGGCTGGTTACTTACCGACCGTAAGTTTGCTGGTGCTGACACCTTAGCTACCTCTTACGCTTTGGCAACAGCTATCCAAAAAATTGGCCATGTAGATATCGTAATTGGTGGTCGTCAGGCTATCGATGGTGATACAGCTCAGGTAGGTCCACAGGTTGCTCAGAAACTGGGTTTAAACCAGGTAACATACGCAGAAGAAGTCGTAAAAATCGAGGATGGGAAAGCTACTATCCGTCGTCACATTGATGGTGGTGTTGAGACTGTTGTCGCTCCTCTTCCTGTAGTAATTACTGTTAATGGCTCAGCTGCTCCTGCTCGTCCATGCAATGCCAAGCTCGTCATGAAGTATAAGTATGCTACTTGCCCTATGGAACGCAAAGGTGACGAACCTTGGACTGACCTTTACGAGACACGTCCTTATCTTACACTCAACCAGTGGAGTGTAGCCGATGTAAATGGTGACGAGGCACAGTGTGGTTTATCAGGTTCACCTACTAAGGTAAAAGCCGTTAAGAACATTGTGTTCCAGGCTAAGGAAAGCAAGACCCTTACAGGAAGTGATGAAGATATCAACAGCCTGATGAAAGAATTGTTAGACGAAAAAATTATTGGCTAATTTATGAATAACGTTTTTGTATATTGCGAAGTTGAAGAAACTACCATTCAGGAAGTTTCTCAGGAACTTCTCACCAAAGGTCGTAAGTTGGCCAATAATCTTGGTGTAGAACTTCACGCTATCGTTGCCGGTACTGGCATCAAGGGTAAGGTAGAAGATCAGATACTGCCTTACGGTGTAGATAAATTGTTTGTTTTCGATGCTGAGGGTCTTTTCCCTTATACATCAGCTCCTCATACTGATATTCTCGTTAATCTGTTCAAGGAAGAAAATCCACAGATTGCTTTGATGGGTGCTACCGTTATCGGTCGTGACCTTGGTCCACGCGTATCTTCTTCATTGACTTCAGGTTTGACTGCCGACTGTACACAGTTGGAAATCGGTGAATACGATGATAAGAAGAGTGGTAAGCACTATGATAATCTGTTATATCAGATTCGTCCAGCTTTCGGTGGTAATATCGTAGCTACTATTGTTAACCCAGACCACCGTCCACAGATGGCTACAGTACGCTCTGGCGTTATGCAGAAGGCTATCTACGATGGCCAGGCTAAAGGCGAAGTCGTTTACCCTGATGTTGCTAAATATGTACCAGAGGCTGACTTTGTTGTGAAAGTTATCGACCGTCATGTAGAAGCAGCCAAGAACAATCTGAAGGGTGCTCCTATCGTAGTTGCTGGTGGTTATGGTGTAGGTAGCAAGGAAGGTTTCGATCTTCTCTTCGAACTCGCTAAAGAACTTCATGGCGAAGTAGGTGCAAGTCGTGCTGCTGTAGATGCTGGTTGGGTAGACCATGATCGACAGATTGGTCAGACAGGTGTAACTGTACATCCTAAAGTTTATATCGCATGTGGTATCTCTGGTCAGATTCAGCATATCGCCGGTATGCAGGATGCAGGTATTATCATCTCTGTTAACAGCGATCCAGATGCTCCTATCAACAAGATAGCCGACTATGTTATCAATGGCACTTGCGAGGAAGTTCTCCCTAAGCTCATTAAGTATTACAAACAGAATTCTAAGTAAAAAATGGCAAACTATTATACAGATCATCCAGAGATTGAGTTCCATCTGAACCACCCTCTGATGAAGCGTATTGTTGAACTGAAAGAGCGCAACTACGCAGACAAAGATAATTATGCAGATGCTCCAGTTAACTACGAGGATGCTATCGAAAACTACAAGCGCTTACTTGATATTACAGGTGACGTTGCAGCTAATATCATCGAACCAAATTCTGAGAGCGTAGACCTCGAAGGTCCACATCTCGAAAACGGTCGAATGATTTATGCCAGCAAAACTTTCGAAAACCTCGAAGCTACTCGTAAGGCCGGTCTTTGGGGTATCTCTATGCCTCGCCGCTACAATGGCTTGAACCTTCCTAATGTAGTATTCTCTATGGCATCTGAAATTATTTCAGCTGCCGATGCTGGTTTCCAAAATGTATGGTCACTCCAAAGCTGTATCGATACTCTTTATGAATTTGGTACAGAGGAACAGCGTCAGAAGTACATTCCACGTATCGCTGAGGGTGAAACGATGTCTATGGACTTAACAGAGCCAGATGCTGGTTCTGATTTACAGCGTGTCATGCTGAAAGCTACACAGGATGAGGACGGCACATGGCGTCTGAATGGTGTAAAACGTTTTATTACCAATGGTGACTCTGACATTCACTTGGTATTGGCTCGTTCTGAGGAAGGTACACACGATGGTCGTGGTTTGTCTATGTTCATATACGACAAGCGTGATGGTGGTGTAGATGTTCGACACATTGAGCACAAGCTGGGTATACATGGTTCACCTACTTGTGAGCTTACTTATAAGAATGCCAAGGCTGAACTATGCGGTGATCGTAAACTCGGTTTGATAAAATACGTCATGGCGTTGATGAATGGTGCACGTTTGGGTATCGCTGCCCAGAGTGTTGGTGTAGAACAGGAGGCTTATAATGAAGCGCTCGCTTATGCAAAAGAGCGCCAGCAGTTTGGTAAGAAGATTATCACTTTCCCTGCAGTTTACGATATGCTCTCTCGTATGAAAGCAAAACTCGACGCAGGTCGTTCTCTTCTCTATATGACAGCACGCTATGTTGATATCTATAAAGCTTTGGAGGATATCTCTCGTGAGCGTAAGTTGACTCCAGAAGAACGTAAGGAAATGAAGTTGTATAGTCGTTTGGCTGATGCCTTCACTCCACTGGCTAAAGGTACAAACTCTGAGTATGCTAACCAGAATGCATACGATGCCGTATCAGTACATGGTGGTTCAGGTTTCATTATGGAGTATAAGAGTCAGCGCTTACTTCGCGATGCTCGTATTTTCTCTATCTATGAGGGTACTACCCAGCTCCAAGTTGTTGCAGCAATCCGCTATATCACCAATGGTACTTATCTCAATATCATCAAAGAGATGCTTCAGGAAGAGGTTTGCGACTGCATGAAACCATTACAGGCTCGTGTGGCAAAGTTGGTTGAAGCATACGAAGCTGCCATTCAGAAAGTTAAGGCTGATGAAAATCAGGATGAACATGACTTCTTGGGTCGTCGTCTTTATAACATGACAGCCGACATCGTAGAGTCTTTGCTTATTATTGCTGACGCTAGCAAGGCTCCAGAACTTTTCAAGAAGAGTGCTAACGTCTTCGTTCGTATGGCCGAGGAAGAGGTTATCGGTTCAGCTGCCTACATCCAGAATTTCAATGCTGAAGATCTTAAGAGTTTCGTAGCAGAAGATGAGGAAACAGCAGAATAATTGAGAGTTATTTCATATATCAAACTATCGGCGAATCCAAACAACTGGGTTCGCCGATTATTTTTTATAAGAAACGCTACGCACAAACGGTATTACATCACTTAATAACTATTTTTATCAGAAACAGATGATTTATTTTGAATAAATTTATCTACCTTTGTTTTGAATTATGAATTTGCGATTCATATTATTAACAAAGAATCAATAAACAATGAAAAAAGCAATATTGCCTATTATAGCTATCATAGTTGCAAGTACATTTGCTATAGGATGCAAAATGGCTCCAAGTCAAAATGATGGCGATACCGTAGCAGCATCCGTTTTTGAGCCTGCTCAAATACACCAAAAAATAACCAAGTCTACAGTCAAAGATTCAACAGTACAAGACAGTTCAAATATCTTTATTATAGGTGAAGGGTCAGATAAGAATAATCTACAACTTATTAGCTATCCATCACGACAAGATACTACACTCTACTGGAAAAGCAAGCATATCAAGGTAAAAGGCAATGCTGATTTCGGACAAATAGTACGTGTAGGCTTTATGCCAATCAACCATGGTGACAGTACTGTAAATATCGTTACATCTGTAGAAGAATATAACACGGTAGAATAAATCATACTATCGGGCGACATTCTAATAAAGCTAAGTCGTATAGAAAATACAACATGAAAACGAAATATAATATTAGACTAGCAAACGAGCAAGATATCCACAATATACTCTTCGTTATGGATGAAGCAAAGAAAATTATGCGCTCATCTGGAAATTTACATCAATGGAGTGATGGTTACCCTTCAGCTGATATTATCCGACATGACATTGCCTTAGGAGGTGGATACGTGATAGAAGAAGCTTTTCGAATCGTAGGCTATTTCGCTCTATTACCTTCCCCTGACCCAACATATGCTGTTATCAACAATGGAAAATGGCTTGAGGAGTCTCTCCCCTATCATGTCATTCACCGTATTGCAGGTGTACCCGATGCTCACGGTATCTTCCAAAGCACCATGGATTTCTGCTTCCAAATTGATTCAAATATACGTATTGATACTCATCGCAATAATACCATTATGCAACATAATCTACAGAAGCATGGCTTTACTTATTGTGGTATTATCTATCTGGAAAATGGCGATGAACGATTAGCTTACCAAAAAATAAAGCCATAAGCATCTACTAGTTACAAGGTGCTATTGCTCTGGATACTGCTCATAAAGTTTTACGTCGAAATCTGCAGCAAGAGCATAGATATGTTCCATAATACTAGCCAAATGCTCTTCATATACTTTCCACTCCTTGTATTTCAAGAAGAAATACACTTCAATAGGAATACCACTTTGGGTACCTTCCATTTGGCGAACCATAATAAGCATATTGGCATTAACAGCTTTATGGGTTTCTAAGTATTTTTTGATTGCTGCCCGATACTGGCCAAAGTTTGTATCCTTCCCCTCATTAACTCGCTTGATAGAATGACAATCGAGATAAAACTTTCGTTGTACACGACGACCCGGACTCTGTTGCATACCTATCCAGTTTTGGAAAGAACCGGTAACTAAGGTTGTAGGACTAATCGTTACTATGGTATTATCAAAATTCTGAACCTTAACCGTGGTCAAGGTAATATCCTTAACAATACCATTGGCAGGTGTACCTGGCACGGTAATCCAATCACCACGATGTACCATATCATTACTATTTAAGCGAATACCTGAAGCCAAACCGGTAATGGTATCTTTGAAAATCAACATGAGGATAGCACTAGTAGCACCCAATCCTGCAAAAAGAGTCATCGGATTTTTTCCCAATACGATAGCAACAACGACAACAGTCGCTACAAAATACATCGCAATTTTGAGAACACCGCAAAAGCTACGCATGTATTGTTGAATACTCTTACGATTAGGCTGGTCATCCAAACGGTTAAAACCATCAATAAAAACCACCAAAGTACGGGTACTCATAACCGTAATATAGATAGCAGTGGCACGTTTTAATAATTCCCGGACAAAAGGATACTGATAAAAGACAAGAGGCAACAATACCCAAATCACGATGGCAGGCACAATGTGGCAAGCACTGAGAAGTGCCTTATCACTAAAAATAATATCATCCCATTTCACCTCTGTATGTGCGATAATCTTTTTGAACAATGGCACTAACAGCCGACGACACAACAAGCCAGCCACCCACGACAATAAAACTGCAAATAGTATCATGACACCGTGCCGAATTATCGGAACAGCTATACCATTGATACCCGTCAAATTGATAAGTTGTTCTACAAATACTTTTATTTCCTCCATACGATGTTTGACTGTTTATCTTATCATTACTGTGGTTGGCACAACAAAGTACAAACCTTATCTTGGAAGTTACGGCCGTTTTTACCATGCATTACACCCTGATTAATGATGGCAAAACACAGGTCGTGCCCATTAGCGGCCTTACAATAACCGGCCAAACTACTGATACCCGTAACCGTACCTGTCTTAGCATATACATTACCATGAGTAAAACTGCCATGCATACGTTTCTTCAAAGTACCATCTACACCTGCTATTGGCAAAGCTGGATGTAAATGCAGATAAATGTTATTATTATTGAAGGCATAACGCAAGAGCTTTATTTCTAGTTCTGCCGACACATAATTGTATAAAGAAAGTCCACTACCATCAGCAAACTTATAGCGAGACGGATCCAGACCTACTTTCTGTATTAATTTCTTTTCTACCCAACGAGCGCTCTTAGCAGAAGCGGGTCTATTACCTGTACTGGCTGCCATCTGGTAAAAAAGACACTCAGCATAAAGATTATCGCTTTCCTTAAGCATACGCATTAATATCTGATCGATAGAGTGGCTACGAGTAGAAATGGTATAAGCTTCTGATGGACAAGTCTTATTACTATAGGTATAGTAAGAACAAACGATACTATCCTCATGAATCTTACTCATAAATCGATCCATAAACTGATCTTTGCGTCCAAGTAATAGAGGGGTAAGTACAGGATTATCATCATCCCAACACCAACCTTCACCAAATTTATTACTATCTTTAAGCGATACATCAGCATAAATATGGCCACGAATAGTATCTATACCCATCTCTCGAAGACTCGACACCATCGCTTTCATATCATCATTATTAAATCGGGGATCCATACCACCTACACAATATAGATCGCCATTAAGACAATGATTATCAATAGTACCGGTATATTTCAATTGTGTCTTAAACTGGAACGAGCCTCCCAGACGATCGATAGCTGCAATAGCAGTAATTACCTTCATTGTACTCGCCGGACGAAGGAGCTGACGCTCATTGTGCTTATAGATACAACTGTCCGCAGTAAGATCCCATACCATAAGACCCAACTGTGACGTATCAAACATACTATGCTGTAGTAAATGATCTAATTGTCGCTGAACAGATTCTGGCCAAGGTAAACGGATGCTATCTACGGCAAGAGTATCTGTAAAGAGAGTATCTGCAACAAGCGTATCGTCATCGTCAATCACCTCTTCGGTCTGCGCCCAAACCTGACAATTAAAAATACAAAGTAAGCATAATACCCAGAATCCTTTCTTACTCAATCTTTTCAATTCTTTCATTTCTTTTTTCTCTTCTGAAGTTCGGCTAAGAAAGCCTGATCATCTTCCGGCTGAAAACTCGCCATATTACCCTCACCATACTCAATAAGAATAAAGTGAGAAAGACGAAATGCTGTCGGAAGGATACATACTTTTTTAATTTCAGGCACCGGGATGTTCACATTTCTTGAAAATCGCCCCTTATCAACAATAAGAAACTCGGTTTCTTCATCACGATCAATCGGCTTTACCCGCTTAAAGGTATAAGTCGTATGGAGAACACGCTCTATCATACCCACAACTATAATCATCAGAAACAAACCGACAAGAGCCTGTTTCTGCCAAAAAAACCAAAAAGCCAACAAAACAAATACAGTTATGCCACTTTTGGCAGCTATGGTAAATCGCTGATGAAATAGTCTATCCACAGTTAAGAAATCATTATATGCATTGGTGTCAATTTTTTAGCAAACCGACACATCCATTTGCAAAATTACAAAAAAAATACTTTTCGTGTGTGCTTTCTGCTGATAAATTCGTACTTTTGCAACTAGTTTAACAAACAACCATTATAATTTAATCATGGTTTATAAATATGATTTCCTCATTATCGGCTCAGGTATTGCCGGAATGAGTTATGCCTTAAAGGTTGCGAAAGCACATAAAGGCAAAATATGTATGATATGTAAAACCTCATTGGAAGAAGCGAATACTTCCTTTGCACAAGGCGGTGTAGCATCAGTGACCAACCTTGAGGTCGACAATTTTGAGAAACATATCCACGACACAATGGTAGCTGGTGACTTCATCAGCGACAAAGAAGCAGTAAAACAGGTTGTAGAAAAAGCTCCTTCACAAATTAAGGAACTCGTAGACTGGGGAACTAACTTCGACAAAATGCAGGACGGCCGCTATGACCTCCATCGCGAAGGTGGACACTCTGAGTTCCGCATCCTACATCATGCAGATGATACAGGTGCCGAAATACAGAGAGCCCTCATGGAAGCTGTCCGTACTAACCCTGACATTGAAATCAAGGAAAACCATTTCGCCGTAGAAATTATTACGCAACACCATTTGGGAGCGCGTGTTACTCGTCGCACTCCTTATATCAATTGTTACGGTGCTTACGTTCTCAATCCTGAGACCGAGAAAGTTGACACATACCTAAGTAAGGTAACAGTGATGTGTACCGGTGGATGTGGTGCTGTATATCAGACCACAACCAATCCTGTAATTGCCACAGGCGATGGTGAAGCTATGGTATATCGCGCTAAGGGTACCGTGAAGGATATGGAGTTCGTACAGTTCCACCCTACTTCATTATATCATCCTGGCGAAACCCACCCAGCCTTCCTTATCACAGAAGCTATGCGTGGCTATGGTGGTATTCTGAAGCTACCTAATGGCGAAACTTTCATGGAAAAATATGATAAGCGATTGAGTTTGGCTCCACGCGATATCGTAGCTCGTGCCATTGATAAGGAGATGAAGATTCACGGTCTCGATCACGTTTGCTTGGATGTTACTCATAAAGATCCAGAAACGACCAAACATCACTTCCCAAATATCTATACCAAATGTCTTAGCATCGGTATAGACATTACCAAGGAAATGATTCCTGTTCGCCCTGCTGCACATTACATGTGTGGTGGTATCAAGGTAGACTTGAACGGATGTTCAAGTATCAACGGTCTCTATGCTTTGGGCGAATGTTCTTGTACAGGTCTACATGGTGGAAACCGATTGGCAAGTAATTCTCTCATCGAAGCTGTAGTGTATGCAGATGCTGCTGCTAAACATAGTATCGAGCACGTAAATGACTACGACTTTAATGAGAAGGTACCTGAATGGAATGACGAGGGTACATTGACTAATGAGGAAAAGGTTCTGATTACCCAAAGTATAAAAGAGGTAGGACAGATTATGAGTAACTACGTCGGCATCGTACGTAGTGACCTCCGACTGAAACGTGCTTGGGATCGTCTCGACTTGCTTTATGAAGAGACCGAGAACCTATTTAAGCGTGTCAAAGTAAGCAAAGAACTTTGTGAGCTTCGTAACATGATTAATACAGGTTACCTTATTACCCGCATGGCTATCGAACGAAAGGAGAGCCGAGGTTTGCACTATACTGTAGACTACCCTGCTCACGCATACGACAAAAAATAATTGAGAAACTTACATATTTTAACGGCT
This sequence comes from Segatella bryantii, assembly GCF_022024215.1. Lineage (NCBI taxonomy): Bacteria > Pseudomonadati > Bacteroidota > Bacteroidia > Bacteroidales > Prevotellaceae > Segatella > Segatella bryantii. Next base: position 1,801,961 of record NZ_CP091798.1, read on the forward strand.
GACTTACCTTTGCGTAAGTCAGCCGTTAATTCTTTGTTTTACCTTACACTCTTATAAGAGCACTTGAGCTAAGCGTCTGCAAAAGTCTTACCATCTTCAAGAGTGACTTTCAACTTATTATATTCACAGTGAAAATCATTCTTTAGGCGATCGAGGTATCGGGCACACTCCCACTTGCACATAGGTAAATCGTGCAACAAATAATTACCACAAGTATCAGGAGTTGTAGCAGGCACCTCTGTCTGGGTGAGAATCCACTCCAGACACTCTATGGTCAGTTCACGCATATCATATACAGAATAAGTTCCTGTCATAATGATATACATACCCGTGAGACAACCCATCGGACCAACATATACCACATCATCTTTCACTCTTGAATTGCGAAACCAAGTTGCCATCAAGTGTTCGATGCTATGAATAGCCGCTGGAGCCACAGCTGGTTCCTTATTTGGTTCTGTTATGCGCAGGTCGAAAGTAGTGAAATTTCGATCTACTCGTGACACATAAATACCAGGCTTCAAGCAGGTATGATCAATCGTAAAACTTTGTATTACTTCCATAATTCTTATTATTTACAGTGCAAAGGTAATAAAAATAATCACATGATGCAATGTTTTAATAACTTTGATAAATATCAGTATTTTTTTCAAGGGACATCAAATATTTATTTGTAACTTTGCAGTAAAATAAACATCTATTTATTTGATATGATGAGAAAAAAATTAGTGGCTTTGGCTATGCTTTGTTTGTTCTCTATGCCAACAACAAGCATTGCTGCAGAGAGCCGTCAACCTGCTATTACCTTTCTAGGTGACCGTACAGTTATCTATCCTCAAGAGCTCAAACTTCATGACGAAGAGAGTCTACTTGACGTACTTTTAATGTTTCCCGAATTAATCTCTTCTGGATTCGAGGATAATCTACAGGTGTATCAGGCAGACGGTGCCTTATCCAACTACGAACTTCGCATCAATAATATCCCGATGACTGTAGATCAAAGACTTTTTCTTACACGTACAAAAGCCTCTGACTTTAAAGAGATAAGAATTTGTGATCATCCTGGTGTGGCTAAAGGTACATCAGGCTTTAAGCATGTTATCGACTTGGTTCCTGTCAAGTATAACAAGGGAGTAGAAGGTTCTATAGAAGTACAAGGGGGACAACATTCTTATTTTTCTCCTTCGATTACAACTAAGATAGGCACTCAAAATACGAATATTTTTGCTAATGCTAGTTATGGCTATCAGGATTTTAATCACATTACGCAACGCAAGACATATGCTGGTATTCACCTAAATTCTCAATTAAGAAACGGTGATATTCTCACTACTGCTCTCAATGGCTCGGTGAGCAACCAACATGCAACACCCCCTATAGAACCAGAAAGATATCAGAATGGTAATTATGTATTTGAAATTGATTATAGTCATGATTTCAATGAAAAGGGTACCAATCTGCTTCTGATAGCACAGAATATGTATAGTAGAGAGACCAGTCGATACCATTATAACTGCCCTGTAGCCGTAATCGAACTCAACACCCCTATCCTAACTCCGAATCTATGGATGATGCTCGGTTTTGAGGCTGATTTTCTCTTCGAAAATCACTTAGAACCCATTGCCGGTGACGGTAATGCTTGCCTGAATACTTTCTATTATAACTATTATATTCAGCTGGACTATAAGCTTGGCAAATTTGATTTTTGCTTGGGTGACCGATTTGTACATACTCATTACAACGCCCACCGATACTTGGCTTTAACTAGTGAAAACAAGGGATACAATCACTTTATTGCCAGTGCAGTATACCATTTCGACCAGAAAAATCAACTTCAGTTGGCATATTATCATAAATATACCATAATATCTGATTTCATTGGCGAAACTTACACTCGCAAACAGGCTGCATTGACAGGACTACCTCTGCCTGAATGGTCAGATACGGGCATCAACTTCTTCAAATTGGGTTATTCATATAGTTCGCATCCTTTCGTGTTTAACATGAATACCAACTATTTCAGATGGAAAGATACGGATTATGCTTCCGCGGATGTTTCTGTCACTTGGCGAAAGAACTTCGCTTCCATCAATACGGGAGCACATTATTACCATGGTGCCAACGGAAATAATTACGGCGTATTCCAAGTGAATCCTGCTTTATATTTACCTTCTAACTGGAAACTGGCAATACAGACGTTCTTCTTCACAAAGAACGCACCTCAACGTAATAATGACAATACCTGTGCCTATGGTAATCTTGAGATTCACAAGGTATTTCAAAAAAAGTGGGAACTACTTACACAATGGCACGATATTTTTTCAAGCCATTATAATGCTTTTCTGGCAGGCATACAATATCGATTCTGATAGACATATATATTTAATAATAAGGGGCGCTACCTCATTGTGAGATAGCGCCCCTTATTAATGTTAGCGTGTTAAACTAAACTTGATACTTAATCCAAAGTCTTGTGTAGTAGTAGGATAACTGCTACTGGTGAGTAATGGATTATTCGTTTGGCGATCATAATAGAAACTCATCGTAAGTAATCGACTTAAAGTATAGTCGGCACTAAAACTAAGTTTAAAGGCCGTATTACCACTGCTTGCCGTACTGGTAACTGTACGAATATCACGTGTGATAGATGCCTGATTACGATAGCTTACATCCAAACGAAGATTCAAGTTACGATTAGCCTGTCCCTTGGTGGTATTACCAGATGTACTCTTGCTGCTATTCGAGTTCGTAGTATTATTACCAGACTTGCTACGACTTTTTATCTTACGACTACCACCAAAAAGATTAAAGTCGTTAATCTTATAGCCCATACCAACTACCCAGTCTTTACTACTAGCCTGATTCAACTGAACACTGGTCATACTTAAACTCAATACACGAGTAGAACGATACTCCACCTTAGCCGTGAGGTTATTATTGAACGTCATATCCACACCCAGTAATGGTGAGAACGATTCACTAATACTTACTGTAGAGATATCATACATACTCTTAGGAGAAGGATCGCCTGTAGAACTGTTGATAACAAACCCCCAGCCATTCATGTACTCCTGATAATTGCTATAGCTATTATAACTACCCACTGTATAAACACTTCTATAGGCATGATTAATATTGACGCTCTTGAAATGATCTCTGAACCAAGGTAACTTACCTAATCCACTATATCGCATGGACCAGTTAGGTAATAGTTTTGCCAAGGTTGGGAAAATATTCAAAGAACCTCCACCATTAGCATAAGTCTTCAAGAATGCAGGTATCATGACATCAGCACTATATTTATCTACAGGTGTCTCCGTTGCACTGAATTCCTTACCTGCCAAAGTTGAACCTGCAGGGTATTGAGAACCCGTATACTGAGCTTCTACCATCTTTTGGAATGATTCCAATGAATTACAGAATTTCTCAAAACTCTTGCTATAGAAACCGTTATTGGCATCACCAATACCCTCGAAGGCACTTTTCAGCGAAATCGTGGTCATGGAGAAAGTTCCGCTTTCTGTGGTAGGTGTACTCGAATAAACATACTCCATACTTCTTGAACGCGTCTGAGTACGAGTAGCAGACAAATCTATCTTCAAGTTCTTAATCGGTTCGAGTGTCATGCGAATCTGCAAATCTTCAGAAGAACTAGATGTTGCTGGGGTTGCCATCGTGGTATCACTTAATAGCCAACCATGATCTCGAGCTTTAGTTATATAACTATCATCTACGAGACCGAAAGCAAAATCGAGCCCAGGAGAATAAACGCCTGAACCTTTCGTCTGGCCCAAGAAGTTACCGACATAAGGCATAAAACCTGGCAACGTAAGCGAATACTGATTACGATAACTTACATTGACATTGCGAACCATCATCATAACACGCGCAGCACTTTGAGCAAACTTATACCATTTCTCATCGTCGAGCGGAGTCTTAGGCGTTACGATAACTTTTACCTTCTGAGCTGAGTCTACCTTATTCTTAATGATAATCTTGTTCTTACCATCTTTTTTAAATTTCAATGGGAAAACTTTACCGTCCACAGTACGAGCTGTCACCATAAGACGATTAGAATTCTTGCCATGCTGCAGACTGATAACAGTATCAGGAAGAAGAGTTATTTCTTTTTCGAAACTTCTTCGATTCTGAGGAAGGGCTTTCTTCTGCTCTTTAAGTTTACGATCGGCCAGGAGCTTTTTCACAGCTTCATCACCATCTTTACCGGCAGCAATGGCTTCCTGACGTACCTTAACCTCCTCTTCTTTCAATTTCTTTTCTTCCGCTTTTCTCTTTTCACGCTCTTTCTTTTTCTGTTCCTCTTTCTGACGTAAACTTGCCGTACTGACATTCTTTTCAAAACGCTCGTTCGCCTTTTTCAAGAATGGTATATGGTTATACAACTTCACCATATTCATGGTAGAGTTTATTGTATAGGTACGATTCGTTGTTATCTTATTACCCGACCACACACTATCGCTCTGAGTACCTCGCTCCCAATTGTAATTAGAGGTATATGAACCATCCGCATTCAACCAGTCAAATACTGGAATCAAATTTAATGGAACTTGATACTGCAACTTAAAGTTCTGCTGATACGTAATAGGAGTACCCATACGCTTGATACTTTGCCATACCGAATCACGCCACACCTCATAATCATCTGGATAAAGGTCTTTGTTAACAGGACGGTCTGGTTCTTGAATTTCTGCATCCGTAGCACTCTGGAAATTCATGTGCAGGTTTTTAGTGAGATCCCAACGCAAAGAGAACTCACGGTTCCATCGGAAATCTGAGCTATACTGCAAAGGTAACTGGGCATTCTCTGTTGCATCTAAATCGCGCTCTTGTAACTCGTCATAAATACGAGTCATATCCGTATTGAAAGCTACATTTTGAGGCAACCAGTTGAGACCAAAACGTCGAAATATATCAAGCCACTTACTCTTATTTTTGAGCTTTTTGAAAGGCTCCCAAGCTTTATAAACTGGACTCCAGTTATAATTCACACTACCTTTCCAGTTATCTGTGGTCTGATAAACCGTTGTCTCACCTGATGTACGTGAGTGAGAATGTGCATACGAGAACGTAAAGTTAGCTGGATCATACGGCATCGGATGACGCTTCGTGCTAATACCAATACGGGCATTAGAAATAGCAAAGTTGGTATTGGTGGTTTTAGTGATGGCAATATCACGAAGACTATCCTTTGCAGCCTCATCAGCTAAGGCATCAAGTGCATCCTCCAGCTTCATATCCGTATCCAACGGATTATAACGTGGCGTTGAGGTTTCTTTGGTAACACTATAATAAAAAGGTATAGATACCTTTGCTTTATCAGGAAAGAACTTACCCAACTGCAAACTTGTTGTGAACGAGTAAGACGCATCTGAAGCTGTACTTCGCGAAGCAACGCCATCTTCAAGACCACCAAAGCCATCAGAAATATAAGTTCCACGAGCATTAACACTTCCTAAATCTGATAACTGAACATCGAGTTTACCATTAGCAGCCCAACCTCCGTCATTTGTATAATCAAGTACACGAAGTTCGTTAACCCAAACCTCACCACTCTTTACTGTACTTGAATTATTACGCACACCTATCATGATGGTCTTGATCTCACCCAAACTTGGATTACCCTTGATACTGACACGATTATTCGGATAATCAGTATCATACTCACTATACTCTACTGTATATGAGGCGGTACCTTGTGCCTTCTTAATATTTCGATTTTTCTTCAACTGAGTAAAGAGCGAAAGCGTAATATTCATCATATTATTTTCGGGCCACACAGCCTGACAATCAGCTAAAGAGTAACGACTGTACTGACGCGCCTCTGTCAAATCTAATGGTATCTCGTATTCATAATAGTTGTTACGATAATCACTTCCAAAACGAATGAAGACAGACATTTCCTTATCTTTCAAATTGGTAGTATTATTCTCAAAGGCATTGGCATGCGTAAACATCTGAATACGTTTGTATTCACGCAAGTCGAGATTGGTATTCTTATAAACAGCGTGTGCTTCTCCTGAAGCAAAATTATTTGCCTCTAACTGAAGTGAGCGCTCATCCTCTTGGGTTAGCTGGCTCTGCGTTGGGTCGGTACTACGGCTAATACCGGGTGGGAGAATATAGTTAACCGGCTCCTTGGTATTATTCTCTTCGATACTGACTGAACTCACATTCATAATACCTGATGAAGAGCTACTTAATGGCTGCTCATAAGAACGCCAGTCGCCACGCATAAGATAGAAGTTAGCCAAACGTAAAATGATAGGTTTTTCGAAATCTGACAAATAAACTCGCATAAAGCGAATATTTGAGAAGTCTGAGATACTGCCCACCTGAGTATATCCTGAAGAAAGAGGAATACGGAACTTATACCAAGTTACACTATCTCTGTCACCATTGCGCAATCGACTTGACACGGTATGCGTATCGACAATATACTGATTACTGCTGACAGACATTTTTGTAGGGTCGAGTGGCACCTTGTACTCATAATAGCGGTCGTTCTCATTCAGGGTATAATCCTGATTAATATCCTCAACATCAGGAGTAGTCTTGTATGATGTACTGTAACTCTCGGTATCATTATCACTATCAGGTGAATTGCCCTCTGGATTATTGATACGCTTATAACGATCAAGAATGGAGGTACGCTGCTGATCATAGTCAGAACCTCGGAAATAGTGATAATGGTCATTAGCAGGGTCTGGATAGATGACATTTTGGAAAACAGAGTCACTAACTACCCCCTTGACAGTATTGAGGTAATCTGCAAAAGTTTCTCGTTCTTCTTCATTCGTTAAACCATTAAAACCCACATCCTGCTTTGCACGACTTCCTGAGGAAGTAGCAAAAGAATAAGTAATGGTAGCATTCTTTGGTATCTTACCCCACTGGGTAGTTTCATAAGAACCTGTACCATCTACAGACATACCACTCTCGTAGAATTTCTGTCCATCCTTGAGCACATCCTCACTAATTTCACCTAAATCAAAATATAAATTACCCCCATAACTCAAATCATTCTCATGACCGATAAATGGGTCCATCATCCAAAACTCGATATACTCAATATTAGCAGATTCAAAGTCCGTAGTATTCAGTTTACGCATGAAACCACCCCAATGACTCTTTGGATCATCTGCCAATGTACCATCCTGATTTAATAAGGTACTAAAATTATATGGTCCACGCTCTTGTGGGTAATAAGCAATATTAAACAAGTTAAGCGTCGTAGATTCACCATTATACGAACTAACTTCCTTATTTGGGAAGAGCTCGTTAACATACCAGGCACGACAATATGGATTGCTCAACTGATCAAGATCACTCTTGATATGAGAAGGTGTGAGCGAACTACTGGTACGTGTAAACAGGTTATCAATATTATACCAAGCTATTTGACTACGCTTATACCCACTGCTCAAAGAGGTTTTATCACTGTAACCCCAACCATGATTTCCGTTGTCATAAGGAGTACTAGACAACATCCAGGCTACTGGTGAATTTAAATCTATACCATTGGTTGAATTCTCGAAGTCATCAATATAAGATGCATTATCTTGAGTACCACTTACCTGACCTGCAATAAGTTGAGCAAACTCACCCGTAAACGAAATCTTTGAAGGCTGGGTAACATGCAAGAATGGTATCTTATTCAACATATCAGTAAGCCACTGACTTTCCTTGTTCCAATTAATATTTATACCCCATAAAGTATTGTTGAGCGGCTCTGAGCCCATAGTAACCTTAGAAGTAAGTGCCTGTTCAGATAAATGCTGAATAGTACCGCTCATTTGAAGACTCTTAGAGAAATCATATTCCCAGTTTAAGCCAAACATCGTTTTCCGAATTTGACCATAATCGGTATTACTGGCAAAGGATACATTCACATTGGTACCAGCATCTATAATACTTTGATTAAGAATAGTAACTTCACCTGCACTATAATCGATACTATAGTCAGAACCCTCTGTAAGAGTAACACCACCAGCAGTAACTATCACACTTCCCTGTGGAACATTTACTGCTCCCAACGAGATGACATTTGCAGAGGTACCACGGAAAGAACCCGTAAGAATGTACTTATCCTTCTCTGCATTCTGCATGGCTATCGTCTTAGTAGCATCATACAAATCACTGAAGTTATACTTTTCTGCAACAGCTGCTGAAACACCCTTACTTATCAAGAATGCCTTCATGTCATCACCAAAAGGTTCTACTCGAGGCAAAAAAACACGACCATTACTTACAGTATAACCCTCAATATAGTCGAAAGCACCATTACTGCGTACCTTATTGTTATTATCCAAGCGATCAGCACCTACGGCCTTGATTAAGGTATAATCCTTCACCTGCGATTCTGGAATATAACTCAAATAGACACCGGTAGTATCGCTCTGATACTTAATATTCAACTTAAAATTACTCTTTTCGACAGAAGAAGCTAGATAATATACATTCTTCATCATCAATTTCCAGTTTCTCTGTGAAGGAGAATTAGTAGAATTTTTCAATGATTTTACCAAAAGAGCATCACTGGCGTTAGTCTTCTCACTGGCAAACTCACCTACCTGATAAGTCTGTCCTCCATAAGTAAATGAATAAGCTACAGCCAGAACTTGGTCGGTCTGCAATCCGGATTTCAAAGAAACAAATCCTAAATAAGGATTATAGCTATATTCTGAGGATGACAATAGACGAGCACTTTCCAGTTTCTCAAAATCAACGCCACTTACCATATTCATTCCCTCCAAAGTGGAAGTAGCTTGTCCGATATCACGTACACCACTCATTGTACTCAAAGTAGCATACTCATCATTTGCGGTATTGGAAGGCAAACTCCAACTTGAAGAATCTGCAGACAAAGGTCTATCACCCAAACCCGTCAAAGCGACAATATTACGCGTATTGGAAGTAGTACCTGTCTTATTGGTTACCCAAATTTCAATTTTAGTAATATTGATTCCCGTAGAAATATTTGGGAGGCGTGACATAGCTTGATTGTAAATGCCTCTGAAATAGTGAGATAAGAAGAAATGGCGATTTTCTTCATAGTTAGCTGCATCTATCTCGAACGGAGTAGTCTGCACACCACCTTTTGAACTAACACTTTTATTATTCGATTTTTTCTGTGATCCAACCATCTGCAGTTTTAATTTACCAAACTGCATATCTGTACGCAAACCGAAAAGACTGCTGGCACTGGAAATCAGCGAAGAATTAGACGGGAAACTAACATTACCCGCTTCTACAAGTTTGATGATTTCATCCTCCTTGCCATCATATTTCAACTTCATATTCTGTGCATCGAAGTCGAACGTAGCATCGGTGTTGTAATTCAAGTTCATATTAACCTTATCACCAATCTTACCATTGACACTCAAATTAATTTTCTCATCAAAATCAATCTGGGTAGTATGACGATTGTTAACAGGAAGTGAAGGGTTATCCACATCCTTGATGGTTGCACCCATTTTCAATTCGGCAGTACCTTGCGTACGGACACGGACTCCCCCAGGACCAAAAATTTTCTCAGCTGGCCCCAAATCGAAGTGCATATCACTGAAATCGAACTTATCCTTACCTTTACGTTGGAAAATGTCGTCATTCTTTGAACGGTAGAAGCGAAGACGAGCTTCTGTCTCACTCCACTTGAGATACTCTTCAGGAGTCATCACTATCGGAGTTGTTATCCATGTATTTCCTATTTTATTACCTATAATATAACGATTAATCGTATCATTATAGACCACCTCATATTTCAGATTATCAGGACGACGCAAATCTGTTGCATTCTGAGACAAATCGGCTGTTGTTATCGGCTGAATTCGCTGAATCTGCCAACGCGGATGCAACAGAGAATCAGGAATCGAATCCTCATAAACCAATATCGGCTGGGCTTTTACACCAATAACTTTCTTTTTCTCGTCTTCTTTCTGTTGTTGCTTATTTCTTTGCCTATTATTCTGGAGTATAGGCATAGCTATCGTATAACTAATAGCTGCCACCATCAGTAATACAATACTCAGAAGTCTACTAAGCTTCAGTTTATCCATGCCTATACAACACCAAAACTACTTGATTTGCTTAAGCGCTAGCTTAACCACCTGCTCTACCGGCATATCTGGGCTATCTGTCAAGATTGCAGTAACCACCTTAGCACTAGGCGCTGGCGAAAAACCTAACATCGTCAAAGCAGCAACCGCTTCATCTTTGACGTCATTATTGATTATCGCAGTTGCATGACCTGCATTAGAAGGTAATTCGGTAGCTATACCCAAACTGATAATTTTATCTTTCAAATCAACGATAATACGCTGAGCCGTCTTAAGACCAATACCCTTAACACTCTTCAGCATCTTATCATTACCTGAAGAAATAACCGTACAAAGCTCTACTGGTGAGAGTGAAGATAAAATCATACGAGCTGTATTTGCTCCAACGCCAGATACTGTAATCAGTAAACGATACAACTCACGTTCTTGTTTTGTAAAGAAACCATATAAAGTGAAAGAATCATCACGCCCCCCTGCTACTAAAGCCTCGTGAACATATAATTTCACATCTTTTTTACCTTGAATAGCCGAGTACGTATTCAATGATATATTTAAAGCATAACCGACACCGGCGGCTTCTACAACAGCCAAAGCAGGAGTCAGTTCTGTTAATTCTCCTTTGATATATTCAATCATATTTGCAAATATTTTCGCGCGTCTACATAGTATAACGATTAAAGATGAAGTATATTGCATGATATTACAAGTATTCACAAATACACAGTATATACTAACAATCTGTAAGTTGTTCAATATTTTTAGAAAAAAAAGGCTTCTATTTAACGCTATTTGATAATTAATCATTACTTTTGTTGCCAAAGAAATAGATAAGTCAAACTAAAACAACGTTTTTTATATGAAAAAAATCAGAGCTGCCGTTGTAGGTTACGGCAATATCGGACACTACAGTATTGAAGCACTTGAAGCCGCTAAGGATTTCGAAATCGCAGGTGTTGTTCGTCGTCAAGGTGACAAAGATAAACCAGCGGAATTGGCTGCTTACCCTGTAGTAGATGATATTACAAAATTGGACAATGTAGATGTAGCTATTTTGGCCCTCCCTACACGTTCTTGCCCAGAACAAGCTGCTAAAATCGTAGAATTAGGTATTAATACTGTTGACAGTTTCGATATCCATACTTCTATTCTAGACTACCGCACTAAGCAAATGGAGAACAACAAGAAAACTAACACTGTAAGTGTTATTGCTGCCGGTTGGGATCCAGGATCAGACTCTGTAGTACGTGTTCTCCTTGAAGCACTAGCACCAAAGGGACTAAGCTATACCAACTTTGGTCCAGGTATGTCTATGGGTCACTCTGTATGCGTTCGCAGTAAGGAAGGTGTTAAGAATGCTCTCTCTGTAACAATTCCTTTGGGCGAGGGTATCCACCGCCGTATGGTATATGTTGAACTGGAAGAGGGTGCTAAACTAGAGGATGTAACAGCTGCTATCAAGGCAGACCCTTATTTTGCACATGATGAGACCCACGTATTCGCTGTAGAAAGCGTTGACGATGTTCGCGATATGGGTCACGGTGTAAACCTCATTCGTAAGGGTGTCAGCGGTAAAACACAGAACCAACGTTTCGAATTCAATATGAGTATCAACAACCCTGCACTTACTGCACAAGTTCTTGTATGCGTAGCTCGTGCAACTACTCGTTTGCAGCCAGGTTGCTATACTATGCCTGAGATTCCTGTAATCGACTTACTCCCAGGCTCTCGTGAAGAAATCGTTGCTACATTGGTATAAGCGAAATCTTACCTTATTAAATAAAAATCCGCAGGCTTCACTTTGAAGTCTGCGGATTTTTATTTAATTTCTCATTGATTTCATCAAGACTGATCTTCTTACGACCTTTTACCCGATCAAATCCCTGACCATACACACCTATAACTGCGCTTTGAGCTACAAAAGCATTCGGATCTATCTCATCTATCAAATCAAAGATAAATCTCGACTCACTCCGCTTAGCAATACAGAAAATGACCTTAATATCCTTCTTTGACCAAAAGCCATTACCATTCAATGTAGAACAACCACGATCTGCAATTTTATTAATTGCCTCACCTATTTCTTGATACTTATCAGAAATGATAAAAAACTGTACACTCTGCCGCAAAGAGTTGACAATATGGTCAACACAATAAGAGATGATAAATAATAGGACATAACCATAAAGTACCTTCTCCCAATCTCTCAACACCACATAACTGGATGTGATTATGGTCAAATCGCAAAAAAGAATGATATGGCCTAAAGACACATCACGATATTTGTGAACCATTGCGGCTATCACATCCGAACCACCAGTGCTACCACCAGCAGAAAGACCAAGACCAACACTGATACCCATAAATACTCCGCCTACCAGACAAGCCATAAATTTTTGATCGGCTAACAGATGAAGTTGAGGATCCATGAGCGACTGAAATATTGAGGAGCCTACAGTAAATATGACAACACCATAGATTGTTTTCGCACAAAAACGCCATCCTAAAACCTTCAAGGCCATCACAATCAAAATGGCATTTAGTATAAAATACGTATTCTGTACTGGAATACCAGTTCCCCAATAAATAATAGAAGCAACACCCATGATGCCCCCCATCGGAATATGATTAGGCAGTAAAAAAAGGTTAAGACCAACTACTCCAATCAACATAGCTATCGTAATTATCAAATAATCACGAATAGCACGATAGATACTTTCTTTTCTTCTCGCTTCCATTGCATAATTTTTGTTATGCAAAATTACAAAAAACATGCAAATAAACAAAAATTAACTCTCTTTTCTTCGCAAAGTTATTACATTTATCTCAGGCCAAGCACCAAAACGAAACGGAACGGTTCCCCCTATTCCCAATGAAACATAAAGCATACTACCACCTTCAGTATATTTACCTCCCCACTCATTATATGCCCATTTTGCTGGTGAAAACTTACCAATTTTTACCTGACCTGCATGAGTATGTCCACTCAGCGTTAGAGCAATATCTGTTTGATGCAACACACCACGACGCCAATGGCTAGGATCATGGCTCAATAAAATTTTGAATGTTCCTTTTTCCAATCCTTCCATTGCACGTTTCAAATCGCCATAATTAGGAAAAGGCGGACGTGAAATATTCTCTACACCTATTAAATAAATAGCAGACTTTCTTTGACCCTCACCCCGAGAAATTGTCACATTCTGATTATTAAGTAATTTCCAACCTATTTTTTCTTCCATATACTGCAGAATATTCTGGTTACGAATAATATTCCCAACACTCTTATCCTCACCATACTCGCAATAATCATGATTTCCCATAACCGAAAAAATGCCATCAGTAGCATGCATTTTGTTCAATGTCTTCATGAAAGGAATAACCTCATTAGCAGATACATTCACTAAATCACCCGTAAAAACTATTATATCCGGTTTCTGCGCATTTACACAGTCTACCAAACGATGAATAAATTTCTGATTTTGAAGAAAAGTTCCAATATGAATATCAGACAACTGAAGTACCCGATATCCATCAAAAGCTTTTGGTAGTAATGGCGAAAAGCATTCGGCCCTTCTCACTACTATCCTTCGCCACCCAAAAATAAAACCATAGACAACCAATAGTAGCAGAAATAATACTGACATCATTGCTATGCCAACTCCCCATATCAACCAAACTAACAAAAAGCACATCCCAGGAAAGCCTATTAATAAAAAACTTCCAACAATGAGACGCATAAATGTATTATGACGCAGTTTTATCTTCATGTAATTCTATTTAGGCAATAGCAAATATAGCAATTTTCTAATAAAACACATCGTACTACGTTAAACTTTTGCAATTTTAAAACGTCTCTAATACAAAAGTTTAGAAAAAGCAAGTATATTTGCACCCATAAAATTATTTAAGGTAAAAATACAATTTATGAAAAAAATCAAAGCTTTGACTGCCACTTGCGTAGTTGCTATGGCTACTATTTTTGTAAGTGCTATGCCTACAGACGGCATCATGACCAAAGAAGGTAAAACAACTATTGTTAATACACAATTACTAGGTAAAAAGGTACGTGGATTCCGCGGAGCTACTCCTCTGAAAATCTATATTGAAAAAAATAAAGTAATAAAAATTGAAGCTCTTAAAAATCAAGAGACTCCAAAATATATGGCTATGGCAAAGAAACTATTAGCCAATTATGAAGGTAAAACTGTTAAGAAAGCTGCCAAAATGGAAGTAGATGGTGTTTCTGGTGCAACTTTTACAAGTAAATCACTTAAGAAAAATGTACAATTAGGCTTGGAATATTATCAGAAAAATAAATAATTTCCATCACTACTATTATATTTATGAAAGGGATTTCCACATGGAAATCCCTTTTTGTTTCTATTCACTTTCTGCTATTTACTTTAAATTTATTTTGCACTCTCCTCTTTTTGAAGTATCTTTGCAACGTTATACGTAGAAACATTTAATGGATAAGAACAAATATAGGCTTTTAAATCAGATCAAATATCCTTCAGACCTTCGCAAGCTGACAATAGAACAGCTTCCTCAGGTTTGTCAGGAACTCCGTGAAGATATTATCGAAGAAGTGTCTGCTAACCCCGGACATTTTGCATCTTCTCTTGGAGTTGTTGAGATAACTGTTGCCTTACATTATGTATTCAATACTCCTGAAGATCGCATTGTATGGGATGTCGGTCATCAGGCTTATGGCCATAAAATCCTTACAGGAAGACGAGAAAAATTCAAGACCAACAGACAGCTTCATGGAATTTGTCCATTCCCTACACCCTTTGAAAGCGAATATGATACATTTACTTGTGGCCACGCATCCAACTCCATATCAGCAGCTCTTGGTATGGCCGTGGCAGCAAAACAGACAGGTAAATCTAATCGTCATGTTGTTGCTGTCATCGGTGATGGCTCTATGAGCGGAGGACTGGCTTTTGAAGGTCTTAACAATGCGTCTTCTACTCCTAACGACATGCTCATCATTTTGAATGATAATGATATGAGTATTGACCGTGCCGTGGGAGGTATGGAAAAATATCTGCTTAATCTAGATACCAATGAAACCTATAATCGCTTACGCTTTAAAGCCAGCCAATGGTTACATGCCAAAGGATATTTAAATGAAGACAGACGTAAAGGAATTATAAGACTCAACAATGCTCTAAAGAGTGCACTTGCTCATCAACAAAATATCTTTGAGGGCATGAATATCCGATACTTTGGACCTTTTGACGGCCATAACATCGAAGAGGTGGTAAGAGTACTTCAGCAAATCAAAGATATGAAAGGGCCAAAGCTCCTCCATCTTCATACTGTTAAGGGTAAAGGATATAAACCTGCCGAGAAATCGGCTACAATATGGCATGCTCCTGGAAAATTTGATCCTAAGACAGGGAAACGAATTCTAGAAGATGATTCGAATACCCCTCCTAAATATCAGATAGTTTTCGGTGAAACCTTATTGGAACTTGCTCAAAAGAATGCAAAGATTGTCGGTGTAACACCGGCTATGCCTACAGGATGCTCTATGAATATCATGCAAAAAGAAATGCCTGATCGCGTGTTCGATGTCGGCATTGCAGAGGGACATGCTGTAACCTTCTCTGGAGGTATGGCCAAAGATGGTTTGCAACCTTTCTGCAATATCTACAGTGCATTTAGCCAACGAGCATATGATAATGTCATTCATGATCTCGCTATACTGAAACTCCCTGTAGTACTTTGTTTAGATCGCGCCGGGTTAGTAGGTCAAGACGGTCCTACCCATCATGGTATATTCGATATTGCTGCGCTTCGCTCCGTACCTAATATTACCATTGCTTCACCTATGGATGAGCATGAACTGCGCAGACTGATGTACACAGCTCAACTACCTAACCAAGGCACCTTTGTTATCAGATATCCTAGAGGGAACAGTGAACACCTTGACTGGAAATGTCCTCTAGAGGAAATCAAGATAGGTACAGGTCGAATCATCCACGATGGTAATGATGTGGCCGTTATTACTTTAGGCCCTATCGGAAACGATGTGGAAAAAGTGATTCAGGAAATTGAATCTGACGAAGAAACCAAAAATATTTCTGTAGCTCATTATGACATCCGATTCGTGAAACCACTCGATAATAATCTGCTAACAGAAATCGGTAAAAAATTTAAACGTATCATCACCATTGAAGACGGTGTAAGAGATGGAGGCATGGGAAGTGCTATATTGGAATGGATGGATGATCATCATTTCACTCCTGAAATCATCAGAATGGGTTTACCAACAGACCATTTCGTAGAACATGGAACGATAGATGAACTACGCAAACTGGTCGGATTAGACAATACAAGCATTAAGCAAGCAATTATACAATGAAAATTATTATAGCTGGCGCTTATGCCATCGGTATACACCTCGCAAAACTATTATCCCGCAACAATGAGGATATTACATTGATGGACGAGGACTTGGATAGATTAAGTCATATCAATGATGAATATGACTTACTGACCATGGAGGCCAATCCAAGCTCTATCGAAGCCATGAAAGAAGCTGGTGTAGAACATGCAGACTTATACATCGGTGTGACACCTGACGAAGCTCTGAACCTAAACTGCTGTATCATGGCAAAGGCTCTCGGAGCCAAAAAAACGGTTGCAAAGATTGACAACCCTGAATTTACTGATCCAAAACTACAGGCTTTCTTTGATAATTTAGGTGTAAGTTCTCTGATTTATCCAGAAATGCTTGCGGCTATAGATATCAACAATGGTCTGAAAATGAGCTGGGTACGCCAACGATGGGATGTACACGATGGTGCCCTGGTAATGCTTGTCATCAAACTTCGTGAAGAATGTGAGATTCTGAACGAGCCACTCAAAAACATCTGTGGTCCAAATGATCCTTTCCATATTGTTGCTATCAAACGACAAGGTGAAACTATTATTCCTGGCGGTAATGATGAACTAAAGCTCTTCGATATGGCTTACTTCATGACTACCAAGAACTATATTCCTTATATCCGTACTATCGTTGGCAAAGAACACTATGCTGATGTGAAGAATGTCATGGTGATGGGAGCTGGCCAAACTGCTGTAAGAGCCATCAAGACGATGCCAAACTATATGGGGGTAAAAATTATTGAAATCGACAATCAAAGATGTCAGGAACTCAACAATATTCTTGACGACAATGTATTGGTAATCAATGGAGATGGTCGAGATGTTCCTCTTCTTATCGAAGAAGGGATCAAAAATACTCAAGCCTTTGTGGCACTAACAGGTAATGCTGAGACCAATATCTTAGCATGTCTTACTGCGAAACGTCTTGGTGTGCGAAAAACGGTTGCTATGGTAGAAAATACAGACTATGTAGCCATGGCAGAAAATTTGGATATCGGTACCATTATCAACCGTAAAACTATCGCTGCAAGCCGCATCTACCAGATGATGTTAGATGCAGACGTTATGAATGTAAGATTTTTAGACTCTGCAAATGCTGATGTGGCCGAGTTTATCGTTCAGGAAGGCGCTAAAGTAACCAAACACCCTGTTAAAGATTTAGGAATGCCGGTAGGCGTTACTATCGGTGGCCTAGTACGCCAAGGTGAGGGTATGCTCGTTTCGGGTAATACACAGATTATGCCAGGAGACTCTGTCATGGTATTTTGTCATAATATCAATATGAAGAAGATCGAAAAATATTTCATTTCATGATCAACTGGAAAATTATATATAAGGTCATAGGACAGTTGCTTTTTCTAGAAGCAACCTTAATGTTCTACTGCACGATCTTATCCTTTTGCTATCGTGAAGACGACTCTCTTGCTTTTGTTGTTTCTACGATTACTACAGTATTAGCAGGATTTATCCTAAAGATTTTAGGCAGAAAAGAAGCATCCAACAACTTATCAAGAAGAGAGGCTTATCTAGTTGTGGCTCTTACTTGGGTTGTTTTTAGTCTTTTTGGCACCCTACCATTTATGATTAGTGGTTACATTGCTAATTTTACAGATGCTTATTTCGAGACGATGTCTGGATTTACTACAACAGGAGCAACCATCATTGACTCCGTAGAGATACTACCACATGGTCTGCTATTCTGGCGGTCGCTAAGTCAATGGATAGGAGGTTTAGGTATTGTTTTCTTCACCATAGCCTTACTCCCTTCACTTGTGGGAGGAAACGTAAGAATCTTTGCTGCAGAAGCTACGGGACCGATTAAATCAAAATTGCATCCTCGACTATCTACCAGTGCTAAATGGATTTGGTTAGTCTACATTATCTTGACCATCGGATGCACATTAGGCTATTACATCGGCGGAATGAATGTTTTCGACAGTATCAATTACGCCATGACAACAACAGCTACCGGTGGTTTTGCTACTCATGACACCAGTATTGAATTTTTCAATTCTAAGACTATAGAGTACGTCTGTATCATATTCACGTTCTTATCAGGAACAAACTTTACCTTACTCTACTTTTCTCTTTCTAAGTTGAGATTCAAGGAACTATGGAAAAATTCAGAATTCAGACTATATTTATTCTCTATCCTGTTTTTTTCAACATTCATTGCGGTAGAACTAATTATTAGAAATCATTATCATCTTGAATATGCTATACGTTGTGGACTTTTCCAAGTGGTGTCATTTATGACAACAACAGGTCTATTCAACGATAATGCAGGTACATGGCCGCATGTTACCTGGATAGCTCTAGCCGTATGTATGTTCTTAGGTGGATCTTCCGGAAGTACTGCCGGTGGCTTCAAGAGCATTCGTGGTGTCATGATACTCAAGATTATCCGCAACGAATTCAAGCAAAAACTCCATCCTAATGCCGTACTACCACTAAAAGTTGATGGAACAAATGTTCCCAATCAAAAACGCGTAACGTTATTAGCCTATCTGGCAACTTATATTATTCTTTTCATGATATCATCCTTTGTAATGACAGCTGCGGGTATCGACTATGTGAACTCCACAACTATTACATTGAGTGCTATTGGCAATGTGGGACCTTCGCTTGGAATGCCTATTGGACCAACCATGAGTTGGAGCAGCCTACCAGACTTTGCAAAATGGATATGCTCACTCATGATGCTTGTAGGACGTCTAGAAATATTCACCGTATTGGTTATTTTCACACCACAATTCTGGAGAGGTCGCTAAAAAAGAAAACCTAAATAAAATATACGAAATGAAACCATTAAAATTTTCTCCCCTTTTGAAATCAACCCTTTGGGGTGGTGACAAAATCATTCCCTTCAAACACCTTGACTGTAATCAAAAAGACGTTGGTGAAAGTTGGGAAATTTCAGGTGTCAAGGATAACGAATCTATCGTTTCTGCTGGGGAATATCAAGGAGTAAAACTCAACGATGTTGTTGCCCAATTAAAAGACAAATTATTGGGCAAAGAAAATTATGCTCGCTTTGGCAATGAATTTCCACTTTTAATTAAATTTATCGATGCTCGTCAACAGCTATCCATTCAAGTTCATCCTTCTGACGAAATTGCAAAGCGCCAAGGCAAGGAACGTGGAAAAACAGAGATGTGGTACATTATGGATGGTGAACCTGACGCAAAACTGAGAAGTGGTCTGAAAAATAAGATTACTCCAGAGGAATATAAGGAAATGGTAGATAACGACACGATTACAGATGCTATCGCTGAGTATCAAGTGAAGGAAGGAGACTGTTTCTTTTTGCCTGCAGGACGCATTCACAGTATTGGTGCAGGATGCTTCTTAGCAGAAATACAGCAGACTAGTGATGTTACCTATCGTATCTATGACTTCAAACGTAAAGACAAAAATGGCAACTATCGTCAACTTCACACCCAACAAGCTGCAGAATGTATCGATTATCATGTAGAGAGCAATTACCGAACAGAATATACACCGGAGAAAAATAAAGGCGTAAATATGGTAAACTGTCCTTTCTTCACTACCTCTGTATATGATTTGGATGAGCCGATGACTCTTGATTATTCAGAACTTGACAGTTTTGTTATTCTTATAGGCATTAAGGGTGAAGGTATCCTAAAGGATAACGAAGGCAATGAGGTAACTCTGCGTGAAGGAGAATCAATTCTCTACCCTGCTACAACAGAAACGATTACTGTTAGCGGAACTATTAAATTCCTTGAAACTTATATCTAATTATAATAAGATGCAACAAAAAGTCGATTGGCCCATTGACCAGTCGACTTTTTATTTTATCAAGAGGTTTCTTCTATATATTTTGCCAAATCATTAACAATTTGTTTATATTGAGGAGCAAAAACAAAGCCTAAGTTTTTTTTCAACATGGCCTTTATCGGCAGCACACTATTCTCATAACACGTCATCTCTGTCTCCTTCTGTGCACTGTGTATGCTCTGCTCATCAATTTCTCGTAAACGCTGCTCCACCAAATGACTACATATTTTATTTAATAATGGAGAAGTAAACTTATCAAATAAATGATGACCTTGTATATAAAGATATGTATTTTCGGGCGAAACTCCCAAATTACGTAAACGCTCTTCCGTTAACTTCCACTGTCCTGCTACATCCGGATAATTTTGTTCTAAGACATGTACACGAGCACGGACTTTCTCCTCCAAACGATCTAAAAGACTCCATGGATTCTTGTTATGCAGATGCCTCATCTCTATTACACTATTAAAGTCTGACATCGTAAATGCATTGAAATAAGAGCTACAAGCCAACGAAATATTCCATACAAATAACGGATAGATAATTTTGGAAAAACGAGAAAAATAATCGACAAAATCAAAATCCAGTGAATCGTTAAGCGTTACTGCCACACACACATTATGAAGTGATGGAGCATAGCACTGAAAATTTTCTATCGCATAAACATAAGTATGAAAAATATAGGGACTATCTAGCATTTCTCGAGAAGACTGGGTATATCCCGATTTCAGATAATCATAGTCTGCATCAACACAAGCTATCATATCTTTACCTAATCCCTTTTTCATATTTGTAATCGCAGCTTTTTTGCCTCGCTCAAGCGTATTATCTCGAGTAGGAAGCATCACTTCAAAATATCGAGTTTCATCTTCAAACTGACTAAGAATAGTCCGCCAGAAATATACATCATCATAACTTTCTACATAGGCAACAATTCTCCGACGAGCTGACTTGGAAGTCAACTGATTAGCTGCCTCTATATACTTTGAAGTAATATTATCCACTAACCGACTGCCCATACGCAGAACCTCCACCTAATTAATTGTAATATCAGTTACTTCTGTCACCTTGTCTGCCCATCCGTTCATGACAACAGCCGGACTATGTGTAGTCATGATTAACTGCACATTCGGATTCAACTTCATAATCAACTCAATCAAACGTTTCTGCCACTCAAAATGAAGGCTTACCTCTGGCTCATCCATAAAAAGCACGTATGGCTTATTATCTTCAACCAAAACAGTTAACAAAATAGCTAACATCTGCTTTTCACCACTAGATAACTGATAAGGTTCCAAGAGTTCACCGAGTTGAGAGAATTTTATTTCATTCTCTGTACGAACAATTTTCTTGCCGGTTTCTTTAAACAAATCATCTATCATATCCTGGAAAAGCTTTTTCGGTGCACTTAAAGCCTGAGCTTGTTCTGCAGCATCCGGTTGTCCACTCTGTAATACTTGAATGATACGATTACCGATATTTACTTGATAATCCAGATACTTACGCTGTAACTGAAAAATCTGCCAATCCATCTCCGTCGCCATAGACAGATCTATCTTACTAATAGTTTCCAAATTTAATAAGGGACGATCAAACGAGCGAATCACATCATAACGAATCCATTTTGCATCAACAGGACTCACTTTAAGATGAACACCCTTAAGCATATGACTAGGAAACTCACCTCCATAACTTAAGCCCTTGATAACCTTAGTCAAAATAGTACTCTTACCGACACCATTTACTCCACTCAGAATATTTACCTGTCGATCAAGGTTCCACAAAATATGCTTCGTTCCACTCCAGAGCGAATCAATCTCAATTTGCTGTATGTAATCAGCGTACTTTAGCATAGTCTCTTTGTTTTGTTCTCATGCAAACATACACATTTTTTCTGACTTGCAAAATGTATTTCTCAGAAAAAATGCAAACATTATTCCGCTATAGCCCATCTTTTTAGTACCTTTGCAGCAGATTTTAAGGTAAAAAAGATAAATAACATTTAAATGACAAACAATAAAGCGTTAACTGCTCATTTAAGTATGTTTGGTGCAGAAGTCTTCTGGGGACTCATGGCACCATTAGCCAAAGATGCAATGACCCATGGTCTAGATGGTATAGACATGGTATCATTCAGAGTTTTAGGCGGATGTATTCTATTTTGGATAGCTTCCATTTTTGCGCCAAAAGAAAATGTACCTTGGAAAGACAAACTTATGTTTGCTGGTGCAGCTATATTCGGTTTAGTTTGCAATCAGTGTTGCTACACGATCGGCTTAAGCATCACCTCACCTATGAATGCCAGCATCATGACAACATCCATGCCTATCTTTGCCATGATACTCTCGTTTTTCATTCTTAAAGAGCCAATAACTTGGAAAAAAACAGTAGGAGTAATTCTAGGATGTAGTGGTGCTCTCATTCTCATCACTTCTAGTGCAACCGCTGTCAATACTAAAGTAGGTGACACCAGAGGTGACTTATTATGTCTTGCAGCCCAACTGTCATTTGCATTGTACCTAGCGCTATTCAGCCCTATTATAAAAAGATACTCGGTATTTACCATTAATAAATGGATGTTCCTATGGGCTTCATTCCTATTATTACCATTTACAGCAAACCATGTATCACAAATAGAATGGAGTACTACTCCACTACAAACTTGGCTTGAAGCTGGCTATGTGGTATTTTTCGGTACCTTTATCGGTTATATACTAACAATGATAGGACAGCGTGTTCTACGTCCTACAGTCGTAAGTATATACAACTATATCCAACCAATTGTCTCTGTAGCTGTAAGCATCTGCATGGGACTTGGATTGTTCACTATTTTCCAAGGATTAGCAATCATCCTCGTATTTTCTGGAGTATGGCTAGTCATCAAATCTAAGTCGAAAAAAGACATCGAAAAAGCAGAATAACGCTCAATAATCCCTATGAAATAAGGCATTTTATACCAAATACCACAAATATGGTATATAGAATGCCTTTTTTGTGCTATTGTCCTACTCTATTTTTTGCCTTATCTTTGCAATCGTAAAATAAAACTAGAAATTAAAGAATAAAAAAATAAAAGAAAGGACTAGATTATGAGCAACGAAAAGAAACTTCACTTCGAGACACTTCAACTTCACGTAGGCCAGGAACAGGCAGATCCAACAACTGACTCACGTGCAGTGCCAATCTACCAAACTACCTCTTATGTTTTTCATAGTGCTCAGCATGCTTCAGACCGTTTCCATCTGAAAGATGCAGGTAATATTTATGGTCGTCTAACAAACACAACACAAGGTGTCTTCGAAGAGCGAGTAGCTGCTCTAGAAGGTGGTGTTGGAGCTTTAGCTGTAGCTTCTGGAGCAGCAGCTATAACCTATGCAATTACCAACCTAGCATTCGCTGGTGACCATGTAGTAGCAACTAAGACTATTTATGGTGGTACATATAATCTTCTCAAGCACACATTAACCAGATATGGTATCGAAACAACTTTCGTAGACCCAGATAACTATGATGAGTTAGAAGCAGCTATCAAACCAAATACCAAATTAGTATTCATTGAGACATTAGGTAATCCAAACTCAAATATATCAGACATCGAGCGAACTGCAGAAATCGCTCACAAGAACGGAATTCCTGTTGTTATCGATAACACCTTTGGTACACCTTTTTTAATTAGACCATTGGAACACGGAGCTGATATCGTTGTACACTCTGCTACTAAGTTTATAGGTGGTCATGGTACATCTCTCGGTGGTGTTATCGTAGATGGTGGTAAATTCGATTGGTTCCAGAATGACAAATTCCCAGGTTTTACACAGCCTGACGCTTCATACTATGGCTTAAAATTCGGTGAACTTCCTGCTCCATTCGCAACACGTGTTCGCGCATTATTGCTCCGTGATGAAGGTGCAAGTATTTCTCCATTTAATGCATGGGTATTACTTCAAGGCCTTGAGACACTATCTCTTCGTGTAGAACGCCATATCTTCAACACCAAGAAGGTTATCGAATATCTACAATCTCAACCATTAGTTAAGAAAATTAATCACCCTTCATTGGAAAGTCATCCAAATCATGACTTGTACAACCGCTACTTCCCAGAAGGTGCAGGTTCAATCTTTACATTCGAAATCGAAGGTGGTCAACAAAAGGCATGGGATTTCATTGATAGTCTTAAAATCTTCTCTAATCTTGCTAACGTTGCTGATGTGAAATCTCTTATTGTTCATCCAAAGAGCACAACTCACTCTGAGCTTAGCGAGGAAGAAGCAAATGAACAGGGTATCTTTGACGGAACAATCCGTTTGAGTATCGGTACCGAACATTACGAAGACCTCATAGAAGATCTCGATCAGGCTTTCAAGGCTATTCAATAATTCAACATAAATAATAGAGAAAAAATTATAATAGTTACAACTATGGCAAAGATATATAAGCAAATAACCGACTTGGTCGGTAATACTCCACTTGTAGAACTGAGCAAATATTCATCACTAAAAGGAGTAACAACACCTATCATCGCAAAGGTAGAATCTTTCAACCCTGGTGGAAGTGTTAAAGATCGTATTGCCTTCGCTATGATTGAGGATGCCGAACAAAAAGGCTTACTGAAACCAGGAGCAACGATTATCGAACCGACTAGCGGTAATACCGGTGTAGGTTTGGCTCTTGTATCTGCAGTGAAAGGCTATCACCTCATTCTTACTATGCCAGAAACCATGAGCATCGAACGCAGAAATTTGGTAAAGGCCTATGGTGCAGAGGTAAGACTCACTAAAGGTAGTGACGGTATGCCTGGAGCTATCAAGGCTGCTGAAGAATTGAGAGATTCGATTCCTGGAAGTATCATCCTAGGCCAATTTGTTAACCCAGCTAACCCTGCTAAGCACTATGCTACTACAGGTCCTGAAATTTGGGCTGACACAGATGGCGAAATTGATATCTTTGTAGCAGGTGTTGGTACTGGTGGAACAATTTCTGGTATTGCAAAATACTTGAAGGAAAAGAATCCAAATATCAAAGTCATTGCTGTAGAACCAGCAACTTCTCCAGTACTGAATGGTGGTAAAAGTGGTCCTCACAAGATTCAAGGTATAGGTGCAGGATTCGTTCCAAAAACTTATAGCGGTGAATATGTTGACGAAGTTCTCGATATAGACAATGATGCAGCTATTCTCGCAGGAAGACAGTTGGCACAGACAGAAGGTCTATTGGTGGGTATTTCTTCTGGTGCAGCAGCTTACGGTGCTATCGAAGTAGCTAAACGCCCAGAAAACGCAGGTAAAAAGATCGTCGCTCTTCTTCCTGATACAGGTGAACGCTATCTCTCAACTGTACTCTTTGCATTTGAAGAATATCCTCTTTAAGCAAATCATTTAAAAATTAATCATAAATTAAACGGGCTTTAATCAGAAAGTCCGTTTTTTTTTTTATCTTTGTACCATCTTTATTATACAAATAAATACAAAAGTTTAGCTAAAAATCGTCTGACATGCAAATAAGCAAATATCTTGTTGCAAACACAAGAGACGCCTTATGGGGTCTTACTGTGAGTACCACCGGTTTCGAGGACATCACTCCAAAAGACGCATACCCAACAAAAGGACATGCTGACGGCTACTATTTCGACATCAGTAAGGGAAGAGAACTCAATGAATACCAACTTCTTTATATCGCCGAAGGGGAAGGTATATTTCAATCTTCACATATTCCTGAAACAATAATCCGCGCAGGTGACATTTTTCTTCTATTTCCAGGGGAATGGCATACCTATCATCCTACTAAAGGATGGAAAAGTTATTGGATAGGATTCAAGGGTAAGAATATAGACGATCGAGTGAAAGAAAAATTCTTATCACCTGAGAAACCCATCTATCACATCGGATATAGTAGTGATATTATCCACCTATACGAAGAGGCATACAAAACAGCTCAGGAAGAAGCTGCTTACTCACAACAGACACTAGCAGGTATCGTAAACCATATTATAGGTTTAATGTATTCTTTGGAAAGAAACATTATCCTTAATAAAAATCGTAATCATGTGGATATGATTAATCAGGCTAGACTTCGAATCAGAGAAGCTTTAGAAGACGACTTAACTATTCAGCAAATTGCTGAGGAAATGGGTGTTAGTTACAGTAACTTCAGAAAACTATTCAAAGAGTTTACAGGTATTTCACCTTCACTCTACCAACAGGATCTAAAACTGCAAAGAGCAAAGGAGTTATTATCTACGACAAACTTGAGTATCAAGGAAATAGCTTATCGCCTCAATTTTGAATCGCCCGATTACTTCTCTTCTAAGTTTAAAATTAAAACAAATCTTAAGCCTAGCGAATACCGGTCGAAGATGAAGTATTAACTAATTATATAATAGACGTAAAAAGGTTGCCTTTTCAATTAAGAAGGCAACCTTTTTACGTCTATTATATAAAATATGGAATTAACCCACAAATAATCTTTCTTTAGAAAATAAAGGTACGAAGCAACCAATAACTGATAATACCTGCGATATAACCCACAAAAGCTATCCAACTGATATGCTTCATATACCAGCCAAAACTGATTTTTTCAAGGCCCATCACAACGACACCCGCAGCACTACCAATAATCAGCATACTACCACCCACACCTGCACAGTAACCAAGCAACTGCCAGAAGATACCATCAACAGCCATATCACCAGTAGGCTGAACAGGATACATACCCATACAGCCGGCAACTAATGGTACATTATCAACAATACTTGAAAGTACACCTATAATACCTGTTACAGCATAATGGTTACCTTCAAATGCAATATTAAGACTTTGACCCAACAAAGTTAATGCACCAATCTGTTCCAAACAAGATACTGCCATCAAAATACCTAAGAAAAATAAGATGGTAGTCATATCAACACGAGACAATAAATTACTTACACGCTTTTGGAAAGAAATCTGATCATTATGACGATGCAAATTACGATAGAAAATCTCTGTAACAGTCCAAAGTAAACCTAATACTAGCAAAATACCAACAAATGGAGGTAGATGAGTAAGCGTCTTAAAAACAGGAACAAACATTAAACCACCAACACCGAGTAAGAATATAACTTTACGCTGAGTACCCGAGAACTCAAGCACCTGAGTCTGTGCATCTGACTCATACATGACATTATTAGGGGCTTCTAGTTCACCTTTTAATTGAGACTGAAGAATCAAAGCTGGAATGACAGCAGAAACGATAGAAGGGAATATTACCTCCTTAATTACACCTGCTGCAGTAACTAGTCCCTTATTCCATAACATAATAGTTGTTACATCTCCGATTGGAGAGAATGCACCACCACTATTGGCAGCTATGATTACCATTGAAGCAAATATAATACGATCCTTACGATTTTCTACCAATTTACGTAAAATCATAACCATTACGATACTCGTTGTCAGATTATCCAAGATAGCAGAAAGGATAAAAGTCAAAACTGTAATACGCCACAGAAGTTTACGCTTACTCTTTGTTACCATAACTTCACGTACCCAGTCGAAGCCCCCATTTTGATCGACTATTTCGACAATAGTCATAGCCCCCATCAAGAAGAATAATGTAGTAGAAGTACTACCTAAATGCTTCTCTATAATATCACTTACCGCTTGTGGAATTAAATTATCAGCAACTCCAGAAATATAGCTACCTGGATCTACCATGAAAAGAGTCCAACAAGCCACAAACATAAGTAAAGCAATGGCAGCCTTGTTAACTTTTGTAACACTCTCCAGAGCAATACAAAGATAACCTGCTACAAATACGACCACAATTGAAATGGTTAAAATTGACATATCAAAAATAATTTATAAATTTGTTTTATAATTCATGCAAAGGTAACAATAAATCTCAAAACTTTTAGATTTAAAATCAAATAATCGTGTTTCAGACACAATTTTCATTATAATTTTGCAACATTAAAGAAAACTATCTGACCTAAAATGAGTAATAAAGAATATTTTTTTGCAGTAGACCTTGGAGCTACTAGTGGTAGAACTATCATTGGTACACTTGAAGGTAGCAAATTTAATTTAGAAGAACTGACACGTTTTAATAATAACCTTATAGAAACTGGCGGTCACTTCTATTGGGATATTTATGCCCTTTATAACGAGATTATCAACGGATTAAAAATTGTACACCAACGTAACATTCCGATCAAAAGCATCGGTATTGATACTTGGGGATGCGATTTCGTATATATCGGCAAAGATGGAGCTATCCTTCGTAATCCATTAGCTTATCGCGACCCTCATACATTCGGTGTGATGGAAAAATATTTCGATCAAGAAATTAGCAAAGAGCAGGTTTATGACAAGACTGGCATTCAATTTATGAATTTCAATTCACTGTTCCAGTTATATGCGATGCGCCAAGCTGGAAATACAGCATTGGAAAATGCCGAAAAGATACTGTTTATCCCTGATGCTTTAAGCTATATGCTTACTGGAAATGCTGTTTGCGAATATACTGTAGCATCCACTTCTCAGATTCTTAATCCAAATACCAAAGACTTGGATGAAGACTTGATTAAAAGCTTAGGCCTGAAAAGAGAGCAGTTTGGTCCAATGATTAATCCAGGTGAGCAAATTGGTGTTCTCACCGAAGAAATACAGAAGATGACAGGCCTTGGTGCAATACCAGTTATTGCTGTTGCCGGTCATGATACAGCAAGTGCAGTAGCAGCTGTTCCTGCTAAGGATGAGAAGTTTGCATATCTCAGTTCTGGTACATGGAGCTTGATGGGTATCGAGTCGAAAGAGCCTATTATCAACGAAAACAGTTTCGACAAGAACTTTACCAACGAAGGCGGTATCGAGGGTACTACACGATTCCTTAAAAATATCTGTGGTATGTGGATATACGAACGATGTCGCAAGGAATGGCCTGAAGTTTCAGGTATGGGGCACCAACAGATTTTAAGTGAAGCTATGCAAGCTGAGCCTTTCAAGAGTCTTATTAATCCTGATGATAAGATTTTTGCAAATCCAAACTCTATGGTAGAAGCTATTCAAACCTATTGTAAGGAGCACAACGAGCCTGTACCTGTAGGATATGCTGCTATCACCCGATGCATCTTTGAGTCTTTAGCCCTCCGCTATCGTCAAATCTTTAGCTGGCTGAAAGAATTTGCAGATTTCGATATCAACACCTTACACATTATAGGTGGTGGCTCACTCAATCAATACCTCAATCAGTTTACAGCCAACTCTCTAGGTGTAAAAGTTCTGGCAGGTCCTCAAGAAGGTACCGCTATTGGAAACATCATGCTTCAGGCTAAAGCTGCAGGCGATGTTAAAGATATTTGGGAAATGCGTCGTTTTATTGCATTCTCTTTGGAATTAAAAGAATTTATGCCTCAAGATCAAGAAGTTTGGGATCAGGCATATCACAAATATCTTGAGATTACAAAATAAACCTATAAACCTCCTGGATACGTAATAAACGTATCCAGCTTTCAATCTTAACCCAAAAGCAAAATGAAAGCAGAATATATTTCTAAAGCATACGAGATTGCGAAAGACCGCTATGCTGAAATTGGTGTAGACACCGAAGATGTTCTCAAAAAATTACAAAACTTTCATCTGTCAATGCATTGTTGGCAGGCTGACGATGTAAAAGGCTTTGAAGTACAGGCAGGAGCTCTCTCTGGAGGTATCCAGTCTACTGGTAATCAGCCAGGTGCAGCACGTAACATTGACGAACTTCGACAGGATATTTTAAAAGCGAAATCATTAATTCCTGGTACTCATCGATTAAACCTACATGAAATCTATGGTGATTTTAAAGGCAAAATCGTTGATCGCGATGAAGTAACCATAGAATATTTTCAGTCTTGGATAGACTGGGGTAAAGAGTACAATACAAAACTCGATTTTAACTCAACCTCTTTCTCTCATCCAAAATCAGGCAATTTATCATTAGCTAATCCCGACAAGAGTATACGTGATTTTTGGATAGAGCATACTAAGCGCTGTCGTGACATTTCGAATGCCATAGGTGAAGCCCAAAATGATCCTTGTATCATGAATCTATGGGTACACGACGGATGTAAAGACGTAAGCGTAAATCACTATCAATATCGTAAACTGCTTAAAGAATCTCTCGATGAGATTTACGCAGAAAAGAAACCAATGATGAAGGACACTATCGAAGGAAAAGTATTCGGTATAGGCTTAGAGTCATTCACTGTCGGTTCCCACGATTTCTATACTGCCTATGCAGCTTCTCACCAAATGATGCAGACCATCGACACAGGTCATTATCATCCTACAGAGATGCCAGCAGATAAAGTAAGTGCCCTACTCAACTTCCTCCCAGAACTGATGTTACATGTATCTCGTCCCGTACGTTGGGACTCTGACCATGTTACTATTATGGATGATGCCACTCAGGACTTATTCTCTGAAATTGTTCGTGCAGATGCACTTGACCGTGTACACTATGGTCTCGACTTTTTCGATGGCTCTATCAATCGCATAGGCGCCTATGTAATAGGTTCTCGTGCAGCACAGAAGTGTATGCTTCGTGCCCTTTTAGAACCTAGCAAAAAGATTTCAGAATACGAAATTGCAGGAGAAGGTTACAAAGTTCTGGCACTTTTGGAGGAACAGAAAGCTATGCCTTGGCAAGCCGTATACGATGAATTCTGTATGCGAAACAACGTACCAGTAGGTCACGAGTTTATTCTTGACATCGATAAATATCAATCAGAAATAATCAATAA
Source organism: Segatella bryantii (assembly GCF_022024215.1). Taxonomy (NCBI): domain Bacteria; kingdom Pseudomonadati; phylum Bacteroidota; class Bacteroidia; order Bacteroidales; family Prevotellaceae; genus Segatella; species Segatella bryantii. The sequence goes on from NZ_CP091798.1 coordinate 1,832,990, forward strand.
AAGAGCATAACTATGGCAGCAAAAAGCAGTCTAAAGAGCACGATCGCTGTGTCTCTTAATAATTACCTGGATGCAGGTGCAATTGTAGCAGGAGCAAGTGGACTTACCCTTTGGCAGAAATATCTTGGCCTAACAGAAGTTCATCTTGGATGGTTAAACTTTATTAGTGCCAATTGTCTTGGTGCAGCTATAGGAGCAATCATCGGTGGTTTCCTAGCTGACAAATATGGCCGCAAATTCATCTATACGTACAATCTTTTAGTATATATGCTAGGTGTATTATTGGTCATGTTTTCTGTTAATTTTCCAATGCTACTATGTGGTTTCCTTTTTACAGGCATTTCTGTAGGTATTGGAGTACCTGCATCTTGGACCTATATCTCTGAAAGTTCAGAGGTTAACAATCGTGGTCGAAATATCTGTATCTCACAAATGTCATGGGGAATTGGACCTATGATTATCCTCTTGTTTGGTATGTTCTTTGCACCAGGTGGATACTTGTTCAACTCTGTAGAAGCACTGGCACTGGCTATCGGTGGAAGTAATCTGAACACAGATGCGATTAACGTATTTAGTTCTCGTATTGTATTTTTCTCACTCTTCATAGTAGCATTTATTGCTTGGAATATGCAACGTAAACTAGAAGAAAGTAGCGAATGGAAAGCTAGTAAAGAAGCTGCAAAAGCCAAGGGTGAAGATACTGGGTTACTCCACGCAATCGGAGTATTATTCTCCAACAAAATTGCAGTTCGTACAGTAGTTTTCTTAGCTTGTATCTATCTCACCTGGAACCTTGTAGCTTCAGTAATGGGCTTCTTCCAGCCTCACATCTACGAGACCGCCGGAGGAGTGACCAATGAGCAGGCTAACTGGATGAACTGCATACAGTGGGCTATCATCGTTCTTACTACACTTGGTGTTTCAAAGTTTATCGACAATAGCAGTCACAAGATTATATACATACTTGGCCTCTTATTCGCTATTAGTGCATGGCTTATCATTGTTACCATCGGAGTAAACGGTCCTACAGGACTTTGGGCTTTTGCTATCCTTTGGGGTATCGAGGGAGGTATGTCAGTACAGATTTTCTATGCCCTATGGGGCACAGAGTTATTCCCAGCCAAGTTTAGAGCTGGAGCTCAGGGGTTGATGTTCTTTATCGTTCGCGGTCTCTCTGCAATCTGGGGATTAGTATTTACTTATATCTATGGTGAAAACGGCGAAGGTTTTCAAATTGCAGCTTACTGCATGATTGCTTTACTGCTCATTTCACTGGTTGTAGGTGTTATCGGCTCTCCAAAGACACAGGGCAAAACTCTCGATGCCATTACCAAGGAACGTTATGGCGATAATGTCTAAACAGAACAAAAGAAAATCATAAATAAAAAATAAAAAGAAAGTAAAACTTAAAATAAAGATGAAAAGTATTTTAGATGGAAGAGACGGTCTGAAAGCCGTTATCGATCAAGTTGCAGAAGTAGCAGGATACCTTTGGGAAAAAGGTTGGGCAGAGCGTAACGGTGGAAATATCACTGTTAATGTTACAGAATTCATGGACGATGAATGTAAAGCTTTACCAGCTATAGCACCAGTTAAACAGATTGGTCTTGTATTACCACAACTCAAAGGCAAATATTTCTATTGCAAAGGTACAGGCAAACGTATGCGCGATTTGGCTCGTAACCCTATGCAGAATGGTTCTATCGTTCGCATCTGTGACGATTGTGCTAGCTACGAGATTATCGCAGATTGTCCTGTAGCTCCTACTTCAGAGCTACCAACACACTTGGCTCTTCAAAACTACCTTCTTGAAACAGGTAGCTGCTATAAAGCAACTCTTCATACACATCCTATTGAGCTCGTTGCTATGAGCCACATTAAGAGATTCCTTCAGGGCGACGAAATGACTCGTGTACTTTGGTCTATGATTCCAGAGACATTGGCATTTGCTCCTTTAGGCATTGGTATCGTACCTTACGGTCTGCCTTCAAGTGTTGAATTGGCTAATGCTACCCTCGAAAAGATTAAAGAGCACGATGTAGTACTTTGGGAAAAACATGGTACTGTAGCAGTTGGTCAGGACATCATGGATGCATTCGACCAGACCGACGTACTCTGCAAATCTGCAAACATCTATATGTGCGCTCGCAACATGGGTTCTGAGCCTGATGGTATGACCCCAGAAGCTATGAAGGAGGTACAAGATGTCTTCAACTTGCCAAAGAAGCGTCCTTGCTAATTTAGAATTCGTAAATCATCTTAATTTTGAAAAGTATGAATAAACCATTAGTAGAAACCAAAGCACGTGTAGGTGTATTCTCTATTGCTTTAGGTGCTTACCTCCCACAGTTTCCACAGCTTGTACCAGAGTTTGAAGCTCAGTATGAAGCTTTCAAAAAGACTCTGCCTGATACTGTAGATATTATCGATGGTGGTATGGTTACAACCAAGGAACAGTCTATGGCTGCAGGTGATAAATTCCGTGCTGCAGATGTTGACTTGGTAATACTTCAGTTGCTTACCTATGCTACATCATATAATATGTTGCCAGCTATTCGCGATCTTGATGTACCTGTAGTACTCGTTAACGTACAGAAGAAGAAGGCACCAGATTATGCAAATACAGATACTCCAACTTGGCTGGGTGAGCTATATGCTTGTGGTGCTGTCGGTGAAATGGTTGCCGATTTAGAGCGTGCTGGTAAACGTCATGCTGTAATCACAGGCGTTGTAGAAGGTGGAGATCCTATCGTTCAGGCAGAAATTGAAGATTGGTGTAAAGCGGCTCAAGTTCGTCGTCGTTTTCGTGATACCAATATCGCTCAGATCGGCCGTCCATACCCAGGCATGATGGATCTTTATATCGATGAGACTAATCTTTACCATCGCATGTGGCTCTACACGAAGCAGTTCGACTGGGAAAAGATGTGGGCTATTGCAGACAATATTACCGACGAAGAAGCTATCCGTACCAAGGCCCAGGATATCTTAGATACCTTCGATATTGAAGGTGGTGGTACCATTGAGAAGGTATGGGATATGGCAAAATATGTAGTAGCATTCGAACAGTGGGTTAAAGATGAGCACTTAGGTCTCGTAGCATCTCACTATGATGGCTTCTCTCAGGGTATAGCTGGTAAGCTCGACTCAATGCTGATTCCAGCATTCTCTATGCTTATAAAGCAGGGTACAGCTTGTGCCGTAGAAGGTGATATCAAAGTAGCTATGGCTATGAGTATTTTGAAAACCATTTCAGGTACAGGTCAGCTCTCTGAAATGTACTCTATCGACTTCGATAAGGACATCTGTATCATCGGTCATTCAGGTTCTGGCGATGCTGACATTTCTCAGGCTAAGAAACCTACTATGAAGATTGTTCCTGTATTCCATGGCAAGACAGGAGGTGGCTATCTTACACAGTTCTATCCACCTGTAGGAGATGTTACTTATCTTGGTATCACTCAGGATAAGGATGGACACTTTAAGTTTGTTGTAGCAGAAGGTGTAAACGAGGATGGTCCTATCTTTACATTCGGCGATACAAACATGCGTACCCGATTCACTTGTGGTGCACGTGAATTTGTGAACCGTTGGAGCGAGGCAGGCCCTACTCATCACATGGCAGCAGCTGTAGGTCGTCATATCGATACTATTCTGAAAGTTGCCAAAATTTTCAACGTACCAGTTGATATCATCACACGATAATCAAAGATACTTGATATACTCAAAAACGGATGCAGGTTCAGCCTTGCATCCGTTTTTTGTATACCACTATATATATACATTCCTGTACATATAACATCATTTCGATATCACTTCCATGCTCTGCTCATCCTTCATTTTTTCAAGTGATTTATTTTGACAAAGAGTCAGATTATCCTAAGTCAACAAATACAAATCCCAAAAAATCACTTTTTTTTGTAACCATTCTTGCAAAAAAACTATTATCTTTGCACTATGAACGCAGAGCAGACAAACAACATTAAACTTAGCGAGAATATTATCATAGCCGATGCTGACTATATCGACTATGTCGCTTTTCAGTTATCCGTACAGTTTGAGCGTATGATTGGCAGAAGAATACCTCCTGCTGATTTAAGTCAATGGATTGTAAATATTGCTTTAGACGGAGGCTTACGCCAAGATGGCACCAAGCACGAAACCCAAGTTATACTTATTCACGAAAAAGACAAAAACAAGTTGGATAATTATGTGCCATCTGACTATGAAAAAGAACTCAATGGTCAAGCTTTTGAAGATCCTCAATTTGGCGAATTTCTCATCAATGCTTTTAGCGTGGAAAATATCGTAAGCAAAGATGAATATATCTGCGATCTTATCAAGACGATAGTAGAACACGAAGAAGTTAAACGAATCATGATTATCCCTAACGGCGAACAGGGTGACACTTATGATATCATACGACAAGTGCTACGTCCTGTGGACAATAATCAGCGAATAACTGTATTTGCTATGCAGCCCATGGCTGGAGGAAATTTTCGTCAAGAGATACTTGGTTACAGTCTATTAAATGCCTTAGGCATCAAAGCCGACGAAATTCCAGGCAATAATTACTAAAAGAGAATAAACAATTTAAAATATTAGCAAACAATAAAAATAAACATATAAAAATGGGAAGAGTTTTAATGATTGGAGCAGGTGGCGTTGCTACCGTTGCAGCATTCAAGATTGTTCAGAACACTGACGTCTTTACCGAGTTTATGATTGCCAGCCATCATGTAGAAAAATGTGATCGTTTGGTAAAGTCTATTCATGATAAAGGTTACAACGTGGATATCAAGACTGCAGAGGTCGATGCTGACGACGTAGAACAGTTGAAAGCACTCTTCAGCAGCTACCAGCCAGACTTAGTAATTAACTTGGCATTGCCTTATCAGGACCTTACCATCATGGATGCTTGTCTAGCATGCGGTTGCAATTATCTTGATACTGCAAACTATGAGCCTAAAGACGAAGCCCATTTCGAATACAGCTGGCAATGGGCATACAAGGATAAATTTGAAAAAGCTGGTCTTACCGCAATTTTGGGTTGTGGCTTTGACCCAGGTGTTTCTCAAGCATATACTGCTTATGCTGCAAAGCATCACTTCGATGAAATTCAGTATCTCGATATCGTAGATTGTAATGCTGGTAACCATCATAAGGCATTCGCTACAAACTTCAACCCAGAAATTAATATCCGTGAGATTACCCAAAAGGGACTTTACTATAAGGATGGCAAATGGATAGAAACAGAACCACTGGAGATTCACAAAGACCTCACCTACCCTAATATTGGTGCACGCGACAGTTACTTAATGCATCATGAAGAACTGGAGAGTCTAGTTAAGAACTATCCTACCATTAAGCAGGCACGTTTCTGGATGACATTCGGCAAACAGTATCTTACTTATCTTGATTGTATCCAGAATTTGGGTATGAGCCGTATCGATGAGGTAACATACGAAGCTCCACTAGCAGACGACCCAACCAAAACTGTAAAAGTAAACATCGTTCCTCTACAATTTCTTAAAGCCGTATTACCTAATCCACAGGATCTTGGCGAAAACTACGATGGCGAAACCAGCATCGGCTGCCGTATCCGTGGTATCAAAGACGGAAAAGAGCACACCTATTATATATATAATAACTGCAAGCATCAAGATGCATTTGCAGAAACAGGCATGCAGGGTGTAAGCTATACCACTGGTGTTCCAGCTATGGCAGGAGCAATGATGTTCTTGAAAGGCATTTGGAAGAAACCAGGCGTATGGAATGTTGAAGACTTCGATCCAGATCCATTCTTGCAAGTACTCAACGAGCAAGGGCTACCTTGGCATGAGGTTTTCGATGGTGACTTGGAACTCTAACCTCCAGCAGTACTATACTCAAAGGAAAGAACACAGCAAAAATTATTTAGCACTACAAAAAAAATGGCAAAAGAAGAAGAAACATCAGCTAAAGAGGGCAAATTAAAAGCCCTCCAAGCTGCCATGGCAAAAATAGAAAAAGATTTCGGTAAGGGATCTATCATGAAAATGGGCGATGAAAAGATTGAGGACATCGAAGTGATTTCATCAGGAAGTATCGCCCTAGATGCAGCCCTTGGAGTAGGTGGCTATCCTAAAGGCCGCATCATCGAGATTTATGGTCCTGAATCATCAGGTAAGACAACATTGGCTATTCATGCCATTGCAGAAGCTCAAAAAAATGGAGGTATTGCCGCTTTTATCGATGCAGAGCATGCTTTCGACCGCTTCTATGCCGCTAAACTTGGTGTAGACGTTGATAATCTGTTAATTTCACAGCCAGATAATGGTGAGCAAGCACTTCAGATTGCTGATCAGTTGATTAGCTCTTCTGCTATTGATATTTTGGTAGTAGACTCTGTTGCAGCACTTACTCCTAAGGCAGAAATTGAAGGCGATATGGGTGACAACAGAGTTGGTCTTCAAGCTCGTCTCATGAGTCAGGCTCTCCGTAAACTCACTTCTACAATCAGCAAAACCAACACCACTTGTATCTTCATCAACCAATTACGTGAAAAGATTGGTATTATGTTTGGCAATCCTGAAACTACCACAGGTGGTAATGCCTTGAAGTTCTACGCATCTGTACGTTTGGATATTCGTCGTGTTTCCTCTATTAAGGATGGCGATCAAGTTATCGGTAATCAGGTACGCGTTAAAGTTATCAAGAATAAGGTAGCACCACCATTCCGCAAAGCCGAGTTTGAAATCACCTTCGGTGAAGGTATTAGCAAGATTGGCGAAATCGTAGACATGGGTGTTGAGTATGGCGTTATCCAAAAAAGTGGTAGCTGGTTCAGCTACAATGGTTCAAAACTTGCACAGGGCCGTGATGCAACCAAAAAATTGCTTAAAGATAACCCTGAATTGTGCGAAGAACTTGAGACACTTATCAAGCAAAATATGGCAAACAAGCCAGAATAATACAAAATTGGCATAACTGACAATTAAGAATAGACGAGGATGTGACATGTTGTCACATCCTTTTTTTATATTTCCCCCCTTTTTTTTAGATATCTATTAGTTTGGCACGGCCTTTGTTAGATAAAGGGTGTGCTATTGAAGCACAAACATTAAATGAAATAACAAAAAAAATAAAAATATACAATTATGGGAAAGATTATTGGAATCGACTTAGGAACTACTAACAGTTGTGTTTCTGTATTTGAAGGAAACGAACCAGTAGTAATTGCAAACAGTGAGGGTAAGCGTACTACACCTTCAGTTATCGGCTTCGTAGAAGGCGGTGAGCGTAAGGTGGGTGATCCTGCAAAGCGTCAGGCTATTACAAACCCAACAAAGACTGTTTACTCTATTAAGCGTTTCATGGGTGAACCTTTCAATTTGGTTGAGAAAGAGGCTGCTTCTATGCCTTATCCTGTTATCAATGAGGGTGGCTACCCACGCGTACAGATCGATGACCGCAAATATACTCCACAGGAAATCTCAGCTATGATTCTTCAGAAAATGAAGAAGACTGCAGAAGACTATCTTGGTCAAGAAGTTACTGATGCCGTTATCACAGTACCAGCTTACTTCTCAGATTCTCAGCGTCAGGCTACCAAAGAAGCAGGTCAGATTGCAGGTCTTAACGTTCGTCGTATCGTTAACGAGCCAACAGCAGCAGCTCTTGCTTATGGTGTAGACAAGGCTAACAAAGATATGAAGATCGCAGTATTCGACCTTGGTGGTGGTACATTCGATATTTCTATCCTCGAATTCGGTGGTGGTGTATTCGAAGTACTTTCTACAAACGGTGATACTCATCTTGGTGGTGATGACTTCGACCGTGTTATCATCGACTGGTTGGCAGATGGCTTCAAGGCAGATGAGGGCATAGACCTTCGTCTTGACCCAATGGCTATGCAGCGTTTGAAGGAAGCAGCTGAGAAAGCAAAGATTGAGTTGAGTTCTTCTACTTCTACAGAGATTAACTTGCCATATATCACAGCTGCAGGTGGTGTACCTAAGCACTTGGTTAAGACTTTGACTCGTTCACAGTTCGAACAGTTGGCACACGAACTTATCCAGGCTTGTTTGGTACCTTGCCAGAACGCTATGCGCGATGCTAAATTGCAGACATCAGATATCGATGAAGTTATCCTCGTAGGTGGTAGCTCTCGTATTCCAGCTGTACAGACATTGGTTAAGAATTACTTCGGTAAAGAGCCTTCTAAGGGTGTTAACCCAGATGAGGTTGTAGCAGTAGGTGCTTCTATTCAGGGTGCTATCTTGAACAAAGAAGGTGGCGTAGGCGATATCGTATTGCTCGATGTTACTCCATTGACTCTTGGTATTGAAACTATGGGTGGTGTAATGACAAAGCTTATTGAGTCTAACACAACCATTCCTTGCAAGAAGAGTGAAGTATTCTCTACAGCAGCTGACAACCAGACAGAGGTAACTATCCACGTACTTCAGGGTGAACGTCCTATGGCTTCTCAGAACAAGAGTATCGGTCAGTTCAACCTTACAGGTATTGCTCCAGCTCGTCGTGGTGTTCCTCAGATTGAGGTTACATTCGATATCGATGCTAACGGTATCCTCAATGTAAGTGCTAAAGATAAAGCTACAGGTAAGGAGCAGAGCATCCGTATCGAAGCTTCATCTGGCTTGAGCGAAGAGGAAATCAAGCGTATGAAGGCAGAAGCAGAGCAGAATGCAGAGAACGATAAGAAAGAGCGTGAGAAGATTGACAAGATGAATCAGGCTGACTCTATGATCTTCACTACAGAGAACTTCCTTAAAGATAATGGTGACAAGATTCCTGCTGATAAGAAACCAGGTATCGAGGATGCACTCGCTAAATTGAAGGAAGCTCATAAGAGTGGTGATGTAAACGCTATCGATACAGCTATCAACAACTTGAACACTGTTATGCAGGGTGCAAGCCAGCAGATGTATCAAGGTGGTCAGGCTGGTCCTCAGCCAGGTGCTGATGCTGGTCAGAATGCTCAGCAGGGTCCTAAGGCTGATGATATTCAGGATGCAGACTTCGAAGAGGTGAAGTAAGTTTGATAAGCAAATAACAAGCAATTATAAAAATCCCGTATAACTCAAGCAGTTATGCGGGATTTTACTTTTAGTTAAACTTTGTAACTTTCTGCCGTTTTTCGAATTTTCACCGTTAATTTGCACCAAATCGTTAACGCGACACTTTGGTGTAAATAATAACATAAAAGTATACCACTCCACAAAAGGGTTGGACACTATCATGAAGAAGGACAATGTCATGATAAACTATATCAACTCAGATGCCGAGATTATTCTCAAAGCTTCCATTTTTGATCAAGTGCTATATGAAGCAGTCAAAATATGCCGAGAAATCCCCGAAGCAGATGCGATAGCAGAGGACACATTCATTGAAGACCGTAACAATTTCCGTTGGAAGGATGTGCTAAGCACAGGTCTGAGAGTATTCATTGCCGGAATAGATGGCGCGACTGGTGTAGCTCAGGTGTCAGGCGGTGGCGGCACATCAAACGATATGCCGTGGCGAGATAAGGATGAAGATTTTCTCGATTGGGCCCGCCGTGCTATGCGATATGCCCATACCAAACATTATCCTGGTAATAGGTTCAAACGGTCGCTGAGCAAATAGTCCTCGCGCGCATACGTATTATAATAAAGAGCAGGTGTTTCCAAAATGGAAACACCTGCTTTTGATTGACCATTTGTCCGAAGGTATTCAAATTATTCTAATAGCGTCGGACAAAAGCTATACTTCATGTCATTCTCATCAGATTAAGATGTTCGGAATTTCCGAACAAGTTTAGCCCCAGTATTGGTGTCAAGTTGATGAATACTGATATTATGAGCATTTGTCCGAGTCTTACCAAATTTTTTGGATAGTCTCGGACAAATGCTTTTGACTTATTGAGTACTTAACCATTATTTCCGTCCAACAACATCAATCCTTTTACCGTCAGCAAATAACGTTGACGGGGATGATGGGGATTGGCAGGATACTTCATACACACAAATCCTTCTCTTATTGCTGGTGTGAGAGAATAATCCATAAAGTTTGGACGGTTCTTCAAACCTACAGCCTCCATCATGCTCTTCACACTCATTTCTTCTTTACCGATTGCCAATACCAAACGCGTTACATTCTCAGAAGAAGGTTGTATGTCGCTTGAACTTGTATGGGTACTTGTACGGGTACTTGTATGGGTGTCGTTCTCGTCATCCTTATACCCAATCAGCATATATCGATTCTTCAGTTCATTGTTTTCACCGAGCAGCAAATTACGGAAAAACTTTACGAGGAAAGACTTGTCTGGTTGTATGCCCTTCTGAGGATTTCTATAATTGGCCCGTACAAGGGCATTACGGAAGTACCAGGAATTATCAGCGAACAATTCGTTATTTACATTGAAACCACAAGAACGGAGATATTTGATAACGAAAACAGCCGTTGTTCGCGTGTTTCCTTCACGGAACGGATGGTTCTGCCATAATAAAGTCACAAAGTCCACAACATGCGAGATAATCTCATCTGTAGTCAAGCCTTTATAACTGAAATCTCGTTCAGTCTGTATGTCATATTTTAATGCTTCATGAATGTCTGCTGCACGACCATATACAACTGTATCGCCTTGCAATACCCATTCTTTTTTGCTGATGTCATAGGGACGAATCTCACCTGCATGCTTAAAGACGCCCTCAAATAGATGACGATGGATGTTCAAAAACTCTAAAGGAGTCAATGAAAAAGACTTTTCATTCAGCAACTTCGTAATGTTTGCCGCTACGCGGTCAGCCTCTTCCTTTTCAGCATCGTCAGCATCATGCGTTGTCTTATTCACATAATAAGACTGTAGCTGTTCTCTCACCTCATCGATGGTGATGTCACCCTCAATGTGCTTTACAGCTATTTCCTTCAAATAGTCAGACACACGAAGCCCATCTACGTCTTGAAGACCTATAGCAGTACGCCAAGCCGAAACCCGCTCACGTTTATGTGGCCCTGCCACACGTTCGTAAGCCTCAAAGTCAATGTATTTCTGCTTTTCGCTCATATCTCGTCTTACTTTATTCTTATAACGTTTCCGATTTCTGCTCTATTGCTCAGTTCCGTATCTTCTCTCTTCCTTCAGACATCTTAAATGTGATATCAACTCCGCATCTGCAGGCAACCACTTCACGTTGTCCAGTTCATCATTTTTCAGCCAACGAGCAGCTTCGTGTTCATTCAGGTGCATCGCTTCTGTCAACAGCGAACAGATATAACAATGCATGGTCAGATGAAACTTTGGGTAGTCATATTCCACCGTACAAAGAAACTCATCCACTCTGATTTCTGCAGACAGTTCCTCACGAATCTCCCTGACAAGTGCCTCTTCTGGTGTCTCTCTAGCCTCCATCTTCCCGCCAGGGAACTCCCACCAGTCTTTCCATTCGCCATATCCTCGCTGAGTAGCGAATATCTTATCTCCTTTGCGAATAATCGCTGCTACGACTTCTATCTGTTTCATAATTATGCAATTTCTTTCATTCGTGCGAAGTGCATCACGCTGCCGGGAATCGGTTCCACCATATTCCAACGTATCTGCATTTGCATCCTATTTCCTAAATTCTTGTACTCCCAGTCGCTCAGGGTAACACGACCCAAATAAACATATCCCATTGTGCGAGTCTTGTCCTCAACAAAGTTCTTTTGCTCACGGACAAAGAGCAACATGGTCTGTGTCTGATGGATATAAGCCTGACCTTCATTTGATTCAGGCTTTACTCGGTTCTGAGTATCCCATTGGAATAGATAGGGTGACAACGCCTTGTCGTCGTAATCAGTCGTAGAGCCCTCTTCACGATTCTTGATGATATCGACAAACATAGCCTCCACATTCAGCAGTTTGTTGCGTTCCACACCCTCGCGAGCTGACGATTTTCGTGCCAACGTCGATGTTCCGATAGCAACCTGAATCTGTGCCTTTGTATATACGCCATGGAGCTTCAATGGGAAATTTGGCAACAGGGAGTTATCCGGCTTCTCGTAGGCTTTGTTCTCTTGAAGCATCACTCCTATCACCTCAGCAAGCTCTTCAAAGAATAGTTTGTCAGCAGCAAGGGCATCAACCATATCTTGGAGGCTTACAAATCTTCCAGCCGTCTCAAAAAGGTCGTAGTAGAGCATCAGCAATCGCTTTTGATCAACAGCATTCATTCTGTTTACTCTCACTCTGAACGCTCGTTTTGCAAGTTGTTCGATAAAGCTCAAATAGGAATACGAGTCCGTTGCAGACCACTTACGGAATACGGCACGACTTAGCTCCTCATTAAAACGAGATTGCTCTTCGCCCACCCCAGCCTCAAACAATATCTGATTCCACGTTCTCCCTTTGTAGAGCTTATCTACGGGCATCTGATAGATTCTTACGAAATTGGAGAGCGTAAGCGGAACTGAGTGATGTCTCTCGAAGTTCTGTACCAATGCGATGACCTTTCGTGCCGTAAAACGCTTAATAGCCCCCTTGATATTGTTCAGGATATGCTCCTTTGCCTTAGGCTCCAGTATAATTCGGCAACCTAAAGGCAAGTGAGGGCAATCGCGTTCCATTTCCTCTACGACACTCATTGACGTTCTACCGAGCATCACACGCATACGGTCGATATAATTGAATTCAGCTCGACTGTTACCTACAAAATCAAGTATATTAACATGTGTCTTTCCCTCTGCTTTGCGGAGACCTCGTCCAAACTGCTGGATAAACACAGTGAGACTCTCCGTGGGACGAAGGAAAAGAATTGTATCAACCTCGGGTATATCTACACCCTCGTTGAACATATCCACTACAAATAGATAGTTGATTTCCTTATTCTTCAATCGTCTGTAAAGCGGTGCTCGCATCTGTGCGTTTTCACTGGTCAGCACATCGGCTTTCAATCCACATAGCGTAAATTTGGAAGCCATATATTTGGCATGTTGCTGGTCAACACAGAAACACAAAGCCCTGACATCACGAATATTGGTCAGATACTTCTGCAAAGACTGCAAAATCACAGCAGTACGTGCATCATTGTAACTATAAATACGAGAAAGTTCAGATGCCACATAATGACCTTTATCCCAGGCAACCTCTGAATAATCAACGGAATCTGTTATACCATAGTAATAGAACGGAGCCAGCAAGCCTTTGTTCAGTGCATCATCAAGACGTATCTCAGCAGAAATGGTACCATCAAAGTCTTGTGTAATGTCTTCTCCATCCATTCGCTCAGGAGTAGCCGTCAATCCTAAAAGCACTTTAGGTCTAAAGTGGTTAATTATCTTACGATAAGAAGATGCTGCCACATGATGAACCTCATCAACGACAATATAATCATAATAGTCTTCAGGTAATGACAAACTATCCAAACGGTTGTTCAATGTGTCCTTTGAGGCGAACACATATTCATAATTTGCAGGTTCTTCGCCTCCATACCATTTCTCGCCAAAGTTATAGTCAGAAAGTACTTGCCGGAAAGTCTGGAGACTCTGTCGGAGGATTTCTTCCCTGTGAGCCACGAACAACAGACGGGCACGTTCGTGTTTTTCTGCAAATGCCTTGTAATCGCTGGCAGCCATTACGGTCTTGCCTGTTCCAGTTGCAGCGACCACCAAATTCTTCCAATGATTCCGCACCTCGCGTTCAACCTGAAGTCGTTCTAGAATCTCTTGCTGATAATCGAAAGGACGAATTAAGCCCTTAAGTGTCGAGAAATCTATTTCATTATCCACTTCTTTGTTTAAGGCTGCTTTCAGCCTCTCGTTATCTTCGCCATTCACAAAAGTCTCGTAACCATCTGCCCACCATGAAGCATCAAATGCACCAAGAATGGTCTTCATCATTCGTGGCTGCTCCATTTGCGTTACCTTCACATTCCATTCTGCACCTGTATCAAGTGCTTGTTCGGAGATATTTGAAGAACCTATATATGCTGTATTAAAGCCTGTATCACGAAGGAAAACATAAGCTTTTGCATGAAGGCGCTCTGAGGAGACATCGTATGTAATTTTTATTTCTGTATTATTCAACGATGACAGCTGGATAATGGCATCATAATCCGTAGCCTGCATATAGGTTGTTGTGATTACCTTCAGTTGCCCTCCTCTGTTGGTAAACTCTCTCAACCGTGGCAAAATAAGAGCAAGCCCACGTTTCTTGATAAACGACACCATCAAACGGATTTCATCAGCTGAAGCTATTTCTTTCTGTAACTCCGTATACATCTTCATCCCCTTGCCTGTAAACAGAGCCCCGTTTATGAGACCCTTCATTGGCATCATCTCCTCCAGACGTTTTGCCAAATCTGGATAATCCGATTGAGTCTTATCAATTACTGCTGTCAAAATCTTGGCCTGAGCAGAAACCAAGTTGCCAGAATCCAAATGGAACTCATTTACCAGTTTACGAATGATGGAATTGGCTAACTCCAGCCCCCTTTTGACAGATGAATCTTTTTGTTCGTCTTCTTCATCAGTCTCATCATTTATATCAACCATATCAGACAGCACCTGTTCAAAGATGCTCGTCAAATACATCGACAGCAACTTTGCCACCTCATCCTTCTTAATGACCCGCTCCCCGATGTAAAACCGGTTCTGGTCAATCGAAGAGATTTTCTCTTCGAACAACTGGTTGATTATCTGCTCATAAATTCCAATCTTCATAGGCGTAACTATTGTTTTTATTTTATAATGTACCCTTCCTGGTCATAACATTTATGATAATTCATGATCAACCCAATCAACGACTGCAATTTTGTATCAGTACACCGAAGTGTATGAAATTTGTTGTATTGAATATTATACCTAGTTGCAGAACCTTGAGTCAATCGTTGTTCAATATCAGAAGGGATTAAGAATGATGCACGATCACCAAGGTATTTTTGGAATTCTGTCAGGAAGATGTGAATTCCTGCTAAATCGAAATCACCGAAGTGTACGTACCTATTTGGAATACCCATAAGCCAATTACGCAGGTCTGTCGATTGTGGATAGCGAGAGACAAACAGCAGCGGCATATTACCCAGCACAGATTCAAACAATTTCTTTTGCTGACGAATCCTACGGAAGTTCTCCATGTTCTCAATACCCACAACGACTATGTCTTGAGGAATAGAAAATTGCTGCCAGTTGTCGATGAACACAAAGCTGCCTTCATGTGGATTGACAACAAAATCTTTGTCGCAAAGTGAACATGAGATGGGCTCGTAGCTATTAACAGGGAAGCCAGGGCAAGAGCGAACTGTCATTAACTTAGAGTTTCCTGTTTCTGCCGCCAAAGAAGCACGAGAAACGAAACTGCTGACTTCAAGCATTCGATAGCTTTCATCCTTGTCTATGAGATATCTTTTCAAGGCCTCAACGTCACGAGCGCGATATGATTTTCTCGAACCATGAGTCACGACTGACAACAGCCCTTCTGCCATCAGTTCATTAAGCAGTTTGCTGCTTAGCTTTGAACCAGCCACCTGCTTACCAGAAATCAATGCTTGTATGGATGCGCTTATTGCCATAATTCAGTCCTATTTTGTTCGTTTCAACAATTTGTCCACTCTTGTCTTTACACCATGCTTACTGAGTAGATAGGTGTATTTGTAATCGTATGGGTTATATGACGTTGGCGAACTGTTGATGAGATAGATGTTACGCGAATTGGCAAACTGCAGAATGCCTTTGATGTTATTGGGATGAAGTCGCCCAATCTCATCCATCATACAATGTACGATGAAATTGCCATTCTTCCTTTCTGCTTTCTTTTTGAACACGTTGATAAGCATGATATTCACCATTGCCTTAACCAAAATATCAGTTCCATCAGACCCCACATTATTGATACGTTCTACCCAGTTCGTATCATTATCGTTTTCTTTTACTCTGAACTGCAGACGGAATGCATCGCCAAGTGATACCGTTGGGCGACTTTGTTCATCCTGCAACTGATGGGAGAGACTCTTCAGGTAATCTACAACCTTGCGGTTAACCTCGTCACGATTGTCGCTTGAGAAAAGGTTGAGTTCACCAATCGACAACGCATTCTCCACTGTATAGTCATGAATGGACATGAGTAACTGCGTGAGTCTGTCGGATGACTCATTGGCTCTGAGTTCGATACTTTTAATGACACCAGCAAAGTTCTTCTCTACAAAATCCCTATTGATATCGAGTATCACGCTGTCCACATCTGACCTACGCTTCATTAGCGCACCAATTTCTGTAGAGATACGTCCCAGAATATCTTTATAATGCTCACTGGTGCGACGACGGAACTCTTCAATTTTGTTGTTGTCCATAAAGTCTTGCAAATCAACAGCAATCTGCAAATAATCATTATCTGTTACAGGCATCGTATTGAAATGGAACGCATTCTGAGGCTTGAAGTTGCGATTGAAGTTGATAACAGTATCCTTCAGTTTTTCTATCGTTTCCCGCTTCTGATTGACTATTCCTCTCAATTGGCTGATGAGTTGTTGACAGTCCTGATGGCCCACTATCAGTTTGTCATCTGAGAGGAATGTGTCTGGCACAAGATGCTCGTTCTCCACCATTTGATGGTATTGGTTCAGTCCCTCACGTCTGTGCGTCAAGTCCTTCAGAATCGACTTCTGACGTTCTTCCAACTCCTGCCGTTTCTTCTCGATACGGGTACGCTTGTCTTCATAGCGTTGACGCATCATTGCAAGCTGTTGCTCAATGTCCTTGATACTCTTCTTGATTACAGGTTCTTTCGCAAACAGATTTTGCTCTGCATCACGATATCTGATGACCGTTGGACGTTCTGCTTCTATCTGTTTCGACAATTCCTTGAGAGCGTCTAAAGCCTTACGGTATTGATCCAGCAGCGTCACATCCACGCCCTTTCCTGCCAGTTCTGCTTTCTGCTGTTCGTCAAGTTGAGACATTTGAGCATCGAACTCTTGATTTCTAGTGGTCGCTTCTTTGTCCTGCAACACCTTGAATGCATGCAATCCTTCGTCAAGGGCTTTTGAGGTTTTGTTGAAGGCTGTATCAAGGTCTTTGAGTTCCTTTTTATTCTTAGCCTCTTTCGCCTCGCGAACTTCTTTTTCTGCCTGTACTTTAAGCAGAGCCTCATTGAAAGCCCGTTCACGCATTTCCTTTTCCTGTGCAATCAGATCTTGCTCTTCCATCTCCAACTTGTGTTGCTGATTTTGCAGATCCTGACGCTTCACGGGAATCTGTTCTGCTTCCACTTTCAACAATGTTGCTTGCTGACGGAGCGGATTGAGCTGAACAGCATATTTCTTTCCAAGTTTCGAAATGTCCTCTTGAAGTGTGACAGGCAGATGTGTCAGTTCTCGGTTTGTCTGTTGCAGTTGCTCTTCCAAATGTTTCTTCTCTGTACGATAATCATCGGGGGTACGATGTACGGCATCAATGTTGTCTAAGTTCAGCTTGACACCAAATAAGCCATCAGATGCTGCTTTTACCAATTGGGGTTCAAGTCCTCCGGCATATAGGATTCTTTCTTCATCAACCACTTTTCCGATGGTCTCTTCCCAACCTTCAGCATTTTCTGTTAACCATTGATACAACGAACCATCAAGATTTGAAAGCAATTCTTCAATCTTGGTGATTTGCTCTCTATACTGTGATCGGTTAGTTTCTAAACGTTCTTGCTCGCGCTGAGAGACCTGTTTCAGTTCTGCTTCTTTCATCTCATACTCAGTGGTAATCTGAGCAATCTGACTCTTTACGGCTGTTTGTCGTGCAGCGTTCTCCTTTTCTGTTACCTCCAATTTCTGAAGCTGTTCCTTTATCTGAGTCACTTCATCAGCCTTGGGATGCCACAAGCGCAAATCTTTTACGGCATTGTCAGCCCTGTTTTGTTCTTTCTGTAACAACTCCAGTCGCCCATCCGATTCATGCCGCCAATTGTTGAAGGCATCCATTAGTGAGTTTCTGTTTTTCGTTCGTTCATCCTCTAGCAGCTTTCGTTCCTTTTGCAATGACTCTTGCTTCTGATAATAGGCTTCTTTTTGAGCATTTTCAAATGACTGACGGGCATTCTCCAGCTTCCCTCTGGCGATATTGTATTTTTCCTCTATAGACGCATGGGTTTTCAATAGGTCATCCAATAACATTTGCTTATCAGCAGTCTCTTGTTTGATGCTTTCTTCACGAGCGGCCAATGCAAGTTTCTCTTCGATACCCAGTGCTTCAAATTCTTTTCTTGCCTGAACGATCTCTTTCAGTTTACTCTTTTTGCCTCCCAATTCTTGGTTCAGCGCATCTTTTTCCTTTTCATATTCTGCTGTAAGTTCTTTTTCACGGGTGCGCTCTTTATCGATGTCTGTTTTTAGTTCAGTAGCCTCAGATTCCAAGAGTGGTATCTTCTCTTCGCTTTCAGCCACAGCGTGATTCAACATCCGCCATACATCTAATAATTGCTGGTCGAGAGCCACGATTCTTCTCCCCTGTTCAGCAATCTTCACTGCCTGTTGGCGCACAGGGTAGTTACCGTCACGAGTCTGCCTGAACCAGCAGTCTATTTCGTCATACTCGCGTTCAAAGTCAGTCACCAGTCTTCTATAAGTCTGCAGGTCGATGGGAAGATCCTCATCTGCCATAGATTGTATGATGGTGTTCTTCACGAAGTCGGCATCCAGTTTGGTGTTCAGAAATACGTTCTGAATGCTTCGTGGAATATTCTGATAATGGGCACTCTGCACCAAGGCATAGCGAGTGTATTTGTGGTCGTGAGTATTGCCAAAGATGATATCTTTAAACATCACGCCAGAATCTATTCTTGCAGATACAGACACGTTTTTGTCGATTCGCTCGCGTATTTTAACCCAATCGCTCAACACTTGTTTGTCTTCATCTACGAGCCAATCACGCTGATAAGGAGCATCTATGAATCGCCATGAGGCACGTCCCTGATAACGGCTCACCAAAATAGTGTATGCCCCATTGTCGCGCATTACCTCGTAAAGGATATAAGAGTTTGACTGGCGGAAATAGAACTCGTCAAACGACTTTTGAGCTTGCTGTATGCCAAGGCGATGCTTATCAGCATTATAAAAGAAAAGTAATGCCCTTAGCACAGTACTCTTGCCCACACCTTGGGTTCCCGTGAAATGTACGTTGCCATCTACAGAAATTTCAGCGTAGGGTATATTGGCGCTATTGATAAATATGATCTTATTCAGGTATTTCATCTTCGTTGGCTATTTGAATCATGTTAACCAGTTCTTCAGCATAGTGAAATGCAGATGTAATCTTATAGGTTTCGTCCTGCTCACTGACACACTCGGCAAAGCCCATACTCTGCATTTCCTGCAACAGTTTGTTCACTATCTCTAAATAGGAGCCTACGCCATATTTCTTATAGAGATGACCTGCTTTCTCCTTCAGTTCAATGTCCAGGCTGATCTGCTCTATCAGATTGCTCTTTCGGAACTGATAGCCCGCCGTAAACGACTGGTTATAGGTCTTCAGGAAGTCCAGATAGTCAAGCCATTTCGAAAAACTCTCTAACTTTTGTTCTATGGATTGTTTACCCTCACCAATACGTGAGAAGTAAAAGTAGCCGTTGCCACTCTCCAATTGCAAACCAATCTCTTTGAAGAAGTCTGCATAATCGTCGAAGTTCTCCTCAATATCCTCGTACAGATGACGGATAGAGGCTTCAGTACTGTCCACCGAAAGAAATTCTCCGCGGCTCAGTCGCTCGTATATTCGTTGAGTATTATTTCGCATAGATGATAGGATATTCAATGTCTTGATAGGTGGCGTATTTCCCTGTCATTCGGCATTCTTCAGGATGCAAAATGACCAGTTGGCAAAAGAGAGCTGCGTGATCTTCTATATCACGCTTGGTCTTATAATCATATCTCAGGATGAAATCAAACAGGTTGTAGCTCGAAGCAGAAAAGGCATTCCATACCTCAGCAGGATCGACACCTTTTAACCGCTGCACATGGTCTTGCAAGTCCTCGTCTGTCAGCGGTTCCGCCTCTGTCCTGGCTGTTTTCCGCAGACCATTGCGCTCGGCTATCCGTCTCAGAATGCTTACTATCTGGTCATTCTCTCTAAGCATTTCCAAAGAGAGCCTTATTTTGCTGTATTGGCGGGATTCCATCCATAGCGGATTACTTTCATCCAGCACCTGCACCAGATTAGTATCTGTCTTGATAAGCAACTGGTCTTGCAGATATTTCAGCTTACGTATCTTCTTATAGAGTTGGTTCTGCTGTTCTATCTGGTTGATATAAACAATAATCTGCCTGTCTATTTCCATCAACGCATGGTACGCCTCCACAAAGTCGTGTTTCACGTCGCTGCACGTCTTTGCCATGTGTGGATCATTGGCCATCAGGAAGAAGGCGTGCTCATTGTCCATCAGTTTCTCACATTCACGTATCATCGAACGGATACTGTGACTTTTCTCATCAAGGTTCTGAAGTTTCTTTTTCTTGATAATATAGTTAGGCTCTTGCTTATACGCATTATCCATATTGCGTTTCAGGTCCACCACATTCTTCAGAGTCCTGAATCCCGTTTTCTTCAGTAGTTGCCGTACACTATCCTGATATCCTGCCTTACGGTTGGTATTCGTTTCTTGTAAGAAATAGCCAATGTATTCTTTTAGAGTGTTGATACATTCCTGTACGCTCAGAACACTAATTTCCTCGTTCACGTTCAATACTTCTTCAAAGAAATTGAGATAGTCACTCTCAATCTCTACTGTATTACCCGTTTCCACTAGTACACCATAATCCAGCAGTTTTCTCAGTCGGGCTTCATTACCACCCACCAATTCCAAAGCCAGTCCTTGCGGAAACTTCATCAGTTTCCGCTTCTCAAACATCTCGCTCAATAATCCTTGTTCTCGCGAGAGTGTTTTAGTAAGCTCTTCTATGGTTCTGAAATGTGATAGTATCTCCATAAAGTATCAAACTTTCAAATGTTCATACAGCTTCAGCCGCAATACCTCACCATTTGGGAACTCGAACTGGAACTTTTTGCGATTGAACATAGGATTATTCTCGTGGATAATGCGATGGTAATTGTGACTGATGATAATGATGTTCGTGGAGTCGTTGTTCTGCGAACGGGTGAAGTAGTCGATGTGGTGGGGTAAAACAGCGAGCACACCGAAACTGGAATGGTCATTCAGCAACGACCAGTCCACCGTCTTCTGCAATATGAATCCATTGTCGTAATCCATCAGAGTTATGTTTTGTTTTTTTATTTCTTGTTTACTTCTTACTGTCATCTTACCCTTAAAATCTATGGTGCTATTATTTCCCAGTGCCCACCTTTGTCTGGGCCAATACGACGGATAACACCTTGTTCTTTCAATTTGGTCATGATACGCTGTACTTGTCTTTCAGAAAGAGAATACATCGCAGCCAGTTTTTTTGTGGATATGGTTGAATTCTTAGATATGCTTGCAAAAATGTTTTCTACGACATCAGAAGGCTTTTCTACGTCATTAAGATCTTTTCCCACGACATTTTCTACGATATCACCGCCAATATTACCGCCAACATTACCGCCGTTGTCATTCGCAAAGGCACAAATAGCCTCCTGAAACTTATCCATGTCACCTGTTGGCTCTCGCCTTTTTCCTCCTTGCAAGGCATAGTCCAAGCGAACTTGTCCTCTGCTCTTGCTTCGTTTATCAGTTGACGTGGTTCGCTCCACACGATAGGTTTCCGTGCTATGCAGCAGTTCTTGTATTTCGTCTTTTGTTATCATTTAACCCTTCTCTATTCTCAACAGTTCGTTTATATCGACTTCGAGGAGTTCTGCGATTTTGACGAATGTCTCCATAGGTGGCTGGCAAGCATTGGTACACCATTTACTCACAGTAGTAGGCGCACAGCCCAACTGCTCGGATAACCACTTGTTGGTTCTCTTCTTATCTACGAGTACTACTTTTATCCGATTTTCCATTTTTATTCTGTTGAAGTTATTATTTTGAGATCTGATTGCACATTGTCTATCTCCAAATATCCGTCTGTATGGATGGACTTGTCGAGAACATCTGTCTTGAATGCCACTCCAGTTCCATTGCAGAGCATGGTACCAATGTGGAGTACGAGTTTGTAAAGTTGATGTCCTTGTATGTGGAGATAAGCATTAGCCTCGTCAAGATGCTCGTTTATCATGTTTTCTGGCTGCTGAAGATTACGAAGAGCATCTTCAAAGAGCCGTTTCACATTCTCTATATAAGCACTACCATTATCTGCGACTTCTTCTCGCTTGGGTTGCAGTGGCAGACACGCATTGAATTTGGTAATGTTCCATTGTTGATTTAACTCGGAACTTTGGCTGTAATGCACAAGATAAAGGAGCGGCTTATATACTACTTTGGAGAGCTCTTGCAAAAAAACATTGAAGTCAAATCCGGCCTTAGGCACTAATTCTGCAAATCTACTTTGAAGATGCTCTGCCTCGCAGAAATGATTCTCCCAGGAATAGGCATACGTTTGGGCAATGTAGTTGTCTGCTGTTAATTCAACTTCGCCTTTCAGTTGCCGCAAATCACTATCTATACAAATGAAGAAAGTCTTTGTAAGATATGCTTTGTAGCGAAGACATTGTTCACAACCATGTACGTCATTACCTTTCTCATTCTTCGAGTATGGAATAAAGAGGTACTTTCCTGAGAAGGCCTGTTGGAGTTGGTTGTTCCAGAAAAGTTTATCCTCAGCATCCTCCAAATGTACAACCGCCTTGATGCTTCTGTCGCGCAAAGGAATATTACGAAAGTAACGTGCTTGTTCTTCAATTCTGTTCATATCACATTACTTAATTGGAGTAGTAATGTCCTCCATGTAAATAATCTTATCGCCCCATCCGTCGCCAAAAATACTTGGAGAATGAGTGGTGATAAAGTATTGCGCATTAGGGTTGAGTTTCACAAGAGTATTGATTAACTCATATTGCCAACTGATGTCAAGTGAGTTCTCTGGTTCATCAAGTAATACGTATGCTTCTTTGCCATCCATAAGGAATACACGAAGCAAAATCAAAAGGATCTGCTTTTCTCCAGAAGACAGAGCGTCAATCGGTATAATCTGTTCTCTAGAGAGAATATTGAATTTGTTTCCTTCAATTTCGATGTGCTTACCCGTATCTTTGAACAAGCCGTTTACGGTTGAAATGAATCCATCAATACGTGCTTTCATCTTAGCCTGTTTTTTTGCGGAAGCATCAATCATGGCCATACGATGGTACATCATTGATGGTCCCGTTTTCATGTCGAACATATAGAATTCAAGATCTTGGGTCAATGCATTCACCCCCTTGCGTTTGTCACGCATGGTAATATTGTCAATGGAAGGTACAAACACAATTTGTTTTTTATCATCGAGCTTCTCAAGAGCTAACTTATAAATCTCGTTGAGCAACGTAGTTTTGCCACTACCGTTGATACCAACGATGATGTTCACATCCTCGTTGGCTTCGAAGCGAACATTATACTTGTCCCAAAGACAAGTTGAGATTTCTTTAATTTTGGAGTACGACATAAAACCTATTCTTTAATCAGTTCGTTACTTCTGGATGAGTTAACACCATATTATAATAATACGCATACAAAATTAATCATTTTTTGCTAAAACAAAGAATAAATATCTACATTTTCTGTAATATTTCCCATTTTAATAGCATTTTCTTCACTTTTTTTCTTTGTAGATACCATTTTTTGTGTGCTTGACCACAAAAAGTACCACCATTGGCAGAAATTTAATGTAGAGCTATAAGGCCTCACGACTAAAAGTTGCCAATATTGGCAGATTTTAGTAACGACGATTTTTTGCCATTTCTGAATTTCATGCCCAGCCAAAATCAAAAAAAATGTAGCAAGTTTGTGATTTTTTCTGTGTTTTATTTTGGTTGTTTTGGGAGAAATATGTCACTTTGCAGTGATTTTGTA
Source organism: Segatella bryantii (assembly GCF_022024215.1). Classification (NCBI taxonomy): domain Bacteria; kingdom Pseudomonadati; phylum Bacteroidota; class Bacteroidia; order Bacteroidales; family Prevotellaceae; genus Segatella; species Segatella bryantii. The sequence continues at coordinate 1,856,913 of NZ_CP091798.1, forward strand.
ACATGTTGATTATCAATGGTTATTTCCGTTTTTGCGACATGTGTGCAACATCCGGTACTAACGCATTGATAGTCAGTTAAAGTCGTTTTCGAGGAAGTGAAATAAGTCTGATAAGTAAATAACAAAAATCATGGCTATCATGCATGCATTATAATGTCAAATAATATATCAAAAAAACAGTACCATCTGAAATCGTCATCTAGCTCAAAATATTCAACTTTTGATCTGCCTGTTTGGTCTTTTTTCTTCCCCTCGATTTTCTCTCCCGCCAAAACCCCAGGTCCTAAGGGTCGAAACCTTAGGGTTGATGCGATAAGGTCATAGAGTTTAGCGGATAAAGTCTTAGCTTTTGCCCCCTAGGAACTGGGGTTTTGGCGCCCATTTATTAAACCAACGAAGCGAGAAAATCGTAACACGCTGGTATTCAGACAGATACAAAAACGCTTCATAATTCGTGTATTTGAGGCCTTCTATTCTGACTATTTCAAATACGCAAAACTCAAGAGGGTTCTTGTCAATAAAATTCTAATTAAATGCACAAAAACCATACACATAGGTACAAATTCTTCTTTTTTTCTTGCAAAAAATAACAATTAATCTTATATTTGCAATATACAAAACTGAAATATACTCTATCTCTTCATAAGAGGTATATCTTCTACCAGAAAGTATAATAATTAAGTCCAACACATAAAAATAATTATCTATGGCTTCAAAAGACATCGTTTTAGAAACTATGAAAAAAGCAGGAACTCCTCTGAATGCAGGTAAAATCGCTGGGAACCTGCTAATTAATCCATTTTATATCACAACACATTAATTTAGAAACAAGATGAAAGAACTAAAAGGTACAAAAACAGAAAAAAACCTGCTAGAAGCTTTTGCAGGAGAGAGCCAAGCACGAAACAAGTACACTTACTTTGCCAGCAAGGCTAAGAAAGATGGCTATGAGCAGATTGCTGCCATTTTCGAAGAAACCGCTACGAATGAAAAAGAACATGCTAAGTTGTGGTTTAAATATCTAGAGGGTGGTGCTATTCGAGACACTATGAGTAACCTGAAAGCTGCTGCTGAAGGGGAAAACTATGAGTGGACTGATATGTATGATCGCATGGCAAAAGAAGCTGAAGAGGAAGGTTTCACTGAAATTGCTTCCAAATTCCGTTTAGTTGCTGCCATTGAGAAGCATCACGAGGAACGCTACAAAAAACTACTCCAGAATATCGAAGAGGGAATCGTCTTCTCACGTGATGATGACCGTATCTGGAAATGTCGCAACTGTGGACATATCGTTATTGGGAAAAAGGCTCCAGAAGTTTGTCCTACATGTAACCATCCTAAAAGCTATTTTGAAATTTCTGCAGATAATTATTAATCTATCCTATTACACGGTCTGATAATAGGAACAAAAAGAGGATACGTTAAAAATTAAAAAGGGGGAACAGCCTAAATGACTGCTCCCCCATCACTTTATATAATAATATAGTAAATAGTTATAACAATGCCTCGATATCCTTTTCTAATTTTTCCGGCTTGGTAATAGGTGAATAACGCTCTATTTTCTTACCATCACGCGATATCAAGAATTTGGTAAAGTTCCATTTGATTGCACTTGTTATAAATCCACCTGCTTGCTTTTTCAAATACTTGAAAATAGGATGGGCATTTTCGCCATTTACATCCACTTTCTTCATCATCTGGAAAGACACTCCATAATTCAACTTGCAAAAGCCACTGATTTCGGCATCACTTCCTGGATCCTGATGACCAAACTGATTGCATGGAAAACCGATAATCACCAAACCTCTATCCTTATATTTTTGGTTAAGAGCTTCCAATCCCTCAAACTGTGGTGTGAATCCACACTTGCTGGCTGTATTAACGATAAGAATAACCTTACCTTTTATAATTCATTAACTAATATCGTAAGCGATGATAGAAATTCGAAAGATTTATTAACAATACATCGTCAACGATAAGTTAAATCATGCACTTGTGTAATTATAGCTATAAATATCGCATGAAGAATTATAAAACACAGCTTTTCAACTACAGATACTTAATTTTACTTATCTTTGCAGATAAAACAAACCATATACGATAAAAATATATTCAAATCATGGATAGAAACCAGGAAATTATTCGCACCAGTATTGTTGGCATTATTGCCAATATATTTCTTGCAGCCTTTAAGGCTGTAGTTGGTATCTTTGCCAGCTCCATTGCCATCATCATGGATGCTGTCAACAATTTTAGCGATGCCCTCTCTTCTGCTATCACAATTATCGGCACAAAACTTTCGGAGCGCCCAGCTGATCGTATGCACCCCTTCGGACATGGTCGAGTGGAATATTTTTCTGCTATCATCATTTCGATAATTGTGCTTGTTGCCGGTTTCAGTTCACTCGTAGAGTCAACTAAAAAGATTTTTCATCCCACAGAACCCAACTATACCAATTTTACGCTCATTATCATTATCGTATCTATTGTGGTGAAACTTATATTAGGCCGATATGTTAAGAGTAAAGGCAAGATGCTAAAGAGTGATTCTCTTATTGCAAGTGGAAGCGATGCCCTATTCGATGCCATTATCACACTCTCTACTCTTATTTCTGCTATTATTATGTTGCTCTGGAATGTTTCTATCGATGGTTACTTAGGCACACTTATCTCTATCATTATTATCAAGAGTGGCATAGATATGCTCAAATCACCTATCAACGAGCTCCTCGGTAGTCGTATCTCTAACGAATATATCCAAGAGATAAAAGACGAAGTCATGACTTTCAAAGGTGTACATGGGGTGTTTGACTTAATACTACACACTTATGGGCCCGATACTACCATCGGATCGCTCCACGTAAATGTACTCGATACGACTACAGCTTCTGAAATTCACTTTTTAGAACGAAGCATCGCAGAACGCTTACACGAGAAGTTTGGCATCATCGCTACCGTGGGTATCTATGCAGTAAACACTGGAGAAACTAAAGTTGCCCGCATGCAGAACGATATTATGAAACGTGCATTTAATACTGATGGTATCTACTCTGCTCATGGTTTCTTCGTCGACTTTGATACCAAGACTATTACCTTCGATATAATGCCCGAATACAAGGTTAAAGATGCCGAGGCGCTTCGTGATCAGTTTATAGCCTCACTTCAGAACGACTATCGAGACTATCATTTCCATATTATTCTCGATCAAAATTTCAGTGATTAAGCAATACGAGAAACTTCGCAATTTAAAATTAAGTTACAAAAACGATGCATACAGCCAAGGAAATTATACATGTCTTAACGCTTCAGCAGAATGACAGTCAGCGAGAACTGCTCATGCGTTTCTTCAAAACCGGTCCGGGAGAATATGGTGAAGGTGACCGATTTCTAGGGCTGAAAGTACCACAGACACGCGCTATAGTAAAACAAGCTGATCCTGATTTTCAGCTTCAGGAAATCCACAAACTGTTACTTTCACCTTGGCACGAAGTACGGCTTTGTGGACTACTCATCATGGTAGCTCAATTTGAACGGCTCTCTACCAAACGACTTGTCAATGATGAAGTAGCCATGGCTAAGCGTGATGCCATCGTAAAGACATATCTACAGTATGCCCATCAAGCTAACAACTGGGATTTGGTAGACCTATCTGCACCAAAAATACTGGGTTCCTGGCTGTTACTGCCGACCCATCTTACACAAGAAGAGATTGATGGCAAATCCTGTTCTTCTGACAAACTTACAACCTTAGCCGGCAAACAAGCCATCGTAGACCATCTAGCATATAGCGATAATCTTTGGCGCCAGCGCATGAGTATCGTCTGTAGTTGGAAGACAAGCGCTAAGGGCGATCCTTCATGGTGTCTACGCTATGCCGAAATACACCTGCATCATCCACACGATTTGATGCACAAGGCAGTAGGCTGGATGCTTCGTGAAATGGGCAAGCGCGTAAGCATAGACTTGCTTCGTTCTTTTCTAGAATTGCATGCCCACACCATGCCTCGCACGACTCTTCGCTATGCTATCGAGAAAATGGATGAATCGGAACGTCAAAAATGGATGAAAAAGTAACTTTACACTAAGATAAGAAAGGAATAAGATATGAATTTTCCTAAAATACATAACGCTCCACAGATGATGGAACTGATACAGCAAATCGGATTTCTGCCATTGCTCGATAGCGGTATCGATGGTTTTTCTGCCGAAGACATCGTTGACGAAGACTGTCGATACATCACCTTTCCTGAAGGTGGATGGGATTGGCCGCTGTGGAAGTGGAAAGGACAGATTGTTACAGATAGCCCATGCGTATATGGTAAATTCTTCAATAAGAAAGCTGGTTTTATCAGCCGTGAATGGTGGCCAGATTTCTGTAATTATCGAAGAAGTAAGAACCCTAGGCCTGATTACGAGTCCATAGAAAGCGCTATACTTGATGTACTCAAGAATTCGGGTAGTATGATAACTCGAGAATTACGTGCTGCTTGTGGGTTTACTGGGCCAAAGATGCGATCTCGATTTGACAGTTACATTACCCGTTTGCAGATGGCTACTTATATTGTTACCGAAGACTTTGTATATCCTCTTGACAAACACAATCGCGAATATGGATGGGGATGGGCATTACTCAATACACCCGAAGATCTCTTTGGCAAAAGTGCCTGTGAATGCGACTGTTCGCCAGAAGAATCGTATGAACGAATCAAGGAGCATCTACATCAGTTGTTACCCGATGCTAGCGAGAAGCAGATTGAGAAACTCATGGGGTAAAATGACAGAAAACACCTCACAGGAAGATTTTCTGTTTACTTCAAGATTTGCTCAGCATGCTCCTTTACCTTAATCTGCTTAGGGCCGAATATCTGAATGATAGTACCTTCTTCATCAGCAATAAAAGTGGTACGGAAGGTTCCCATATAAGTACGACCAGCCATTTTCTTTTCGCCCCATACCCCCATCTCTTCTACCAATTTCTTTTCGGTATCGCAAAGCAATGGGAATGGCAGGTTATATTTTTCAATAAATTTCTTATGCGACTTAGCATCTTGAATGCTTACACCAAGTACGACATAACCTAAAGCTAGAAATCGCTCATAGTTATCACGTAAGTTACAAGCCTCATTGGTACATCCCGGGGTTGAGTCTTTGGGATAGAAGTAAAGTACGATTTTCTTTCCAGCCAAATCACTGGTTTTCCACTCTTTTCCATCCTGATCTATTCCCAGGAATTCAGGTAATTTCTGTCCAATTTCCATAGTCTTATATTCTTTTATATATGCATTTCATACTGATTAAGCATACGGTTCATTTCCCGATAACCATACTCTATAATCTGATGAGTTTTATCGTAATCAAACATGCTATATTTATCCATCGCCATCTCTACGCAAATATCAGGAGGTGTAAGTTGCATAGCCATCTGAGTATTATTAGCTATTGACATGCGAGAGACTCTCCAAGCTATATTAAATGTATTGTCAGAATAGTTAATCTTAAGAAATGGAAAGATACGTTTCACAATCTTCTTAATATCTCCTTGCGATTTCGGATCTTTATGCGCATAAAGCGAAAATGGTTCTTCTTCAGAGGCTGACACATTAACAGCCACTAGAATATCATCTTTAGTTCGCTCCACCCGATTAAGAGGCAGGGTATTATGCACACTACCATCTACTAGTATCTTGTCGCCTAAAGTAACAGGCTTGAAAATGCAGGGGATAGAGATGCTGGCTCGGATAGCTGTCTTAAGCATACCTTCACGAAATACATATTCTTTTCCTGTTACCAGATCGGATGCCGAACAACAAAACTTGATGGGAAGATATTCAATGCGCGCTACGCCTATTATTTCATCAAAGAGATTCATCAGTTTTTCACCTGAAAAGACATGGTCAAGTCCCAACGATACGTCCATGAGTGACATCATTTCAGTCTTGCTCATATCCAAAATGATAGATTTAAGTTCTTGCAGTTTACCAGCCGCGAAAAAACCTCCTACTAGCGCACCCATAGATGTTCCCGATACGGCATGTATCGTATATCCTCGCTCTAAAAGGGCCTCTATAGCACCGATATGAGCGAAACCTCGTGCTCCTCCTCCACCAAGAACCAAAGCTACATTCTTGCTACGTGGTGGAGTAAGAAAAATATGCTTGAGAAAATTATGCAATACTCCCATTTGTCGCAGTTATTAATATCTTATTATTCGCTACTCCGAATACATATTACTGTACAAATATACTGCATTTTCTTAACACAAAAATAAAAGACAAGTAAAAATTATCGTCTAGCCTTAAAAATGACATACACGATAACAGGGGCACCCATGATTGGAGTAACGGCATTAAGCGGAATAATACTCATTTCACCAGGAAGACAGCAGAGGGCATTGCAGAGCAAAGCGATGGCTGATCCTGCCAGCATGGTCCCAGGAATGAGTATACGATGATTGTCGGTTACCAAAAGCATTCGGGCTATATTAGGAACAGCCAGACCAATAAAGGCGATTGGTCCACAAAAAGCGGTTACTACAGCTGTAAGTAAACCTGTATCAAGTAGGAGTAGATTACGAACAAAACGGATGTTGATGCCTAGGTTACGTGCGTAGTTCTCACCTAACAAAAGAATATTAAGGGGCTTTACAAGCACAATACTCAAAGCTAAACCTAATATAACCGTCAGGGCAAAGTATGGCATCTGAGACATAGATACACCTCCAAAATTACCCATACCCCATACCATATACGATTTAACTCCTTCTTCTGTAGCAAAAAAATTAAGAAGGGAGACAACTGAACTGGCCAGATAGCCTATCATAATACCGATGATGAGAAGCAGTACATGATCTTTGACGATAGAAGAACAAACAAAGATGATAGCTGTAACTACCATCGCACCGGCTAAGGCTGCCAGTATAACAGCCATAAAACCTGAAATAGAAACGGTTGCTACTGCAATGCTTCCACCAAAAGCAAGCATCACCAAAGCTACACCCAAACCGGCTCCACTGTTAATGCCAAAGACATCAGGACCTGCTAGAGGATTGTGAAAAGCTGTCTGAAGCAGCAAACCGCTAACGGCCAATGCTGCTCCACTAAGAAGAGCTGTCATCGCTTGGGGCAAACGGGACTCCATGACGATGAAACGCCATGAATCTTTCACTCCACCATTGCCTGTAAGAATGGCGAACATATCGCGAACAGGGATATCTACACTGCCCACCAACAAATTGACCCAAAACAGAACTATAATGCCTGCTACTAATAAACTTAATGCGATGATATTTCGTCTGCTCATATATGTAAATAACTTATTTCAGACGATGATAGTATTTCAAAGTACCAATTTTTAATTCCGGATGGAGAATAATAATCATATCACGTAATACATACTCTGGATGAAAACCTGATTCCTCAAAAAATGGTACTACCGTACAATTGGCACCAAAAACTTGTCTGTTCTGAAAAGCTTTCAACTGACTATAGCCATGGTATTCTGCCAATAGCTCCTGCATATTGGCTGGATGGTCATTATACTTGAAAAACCAGATATCAGCCTGACCAGCCTTATCAAGTACTTTCTCAAATGACAAACTCAATGATCCTTGACTTTTATTGTCGGCAAAGGCATACTGTCCACCGGCATCCTTAATAGTAGCTGCTGTAGTACTACCACCACCTGGTACATACCATACAGATCCTGTCTTGCGCTCTGTAATAACTACCGGACGTTTTTTGGTAGACATAGCCAAGGCCTTTAGCCGTTGATATTCATGTACTATAGCTGTAAATAAAGCATTTGCTTCTTTCTCCTTACCATAAAGTAAACCATAAAATTTCATCCATTCGGCTCTACCCAATGACGAGGTTTCCATATATTCAGCACACTCTATAAGGGGGATATGAATTTCCTCTAACTTGCCATATCCACCACTATTTTCGAAAGGCGATAAGAGTAAGACTTGTGGCTTGGCATCGATAATCTTCTCAACATCAGCGTTCATTCCATCACCACAATCTGCCAACCTTCTTGCTTTTACTGCTTTTTGTATCCAAGGTATATTGATGTATTTCAAATCACACACCCCCGTAATAGCCTGCTGAGCGCCAAGATCGGTAAGAAGCGAACAATGGGTGGTCGTAAAGACAATGCTTCGTTTTACCGGTGTTCGCACTACTGTATATTTCTTAGCTTCTAGAGTGGATACCAGTGCATCTCCCTTTTTGCCTTGGGGCACCAACGCATACTGATGAAGCAACTTGCCTTGACGCCATGGATCAGTTAAATTAGCTAATGTATATCCGTCATACTTAACAAGTGTAAGATGACGGGCATATTGAAGCGAAATCGTATCGCCCTGTTCCTGGGGAGCAGTATTCTTACCACCACAAGAACAAAGCAATACGACAGCTAACAATAGTATATTCCAAATCTGTTTCATCGAGGAATATCTTGTTAAAATGTTAACTTGTTAGTTTGTCAAATGACAATATATTGAATAAATTCTTTCGACAGAATAGATTAATTCAAGAAACAGATGCCATGTGAATTGACACCACCGGCAGAGAACTGACGAACAAATGCACCTTTCTCATCAAATTCGTAAACGATTCCATCATTCACGTAGTCTGATGTGATGAAGTATACATGCTGATTATACTTGTTATAGCTTACACTATATACGGTATTTGAGTTGATGGCTGCTGGTACATTTTGGAAATAAGAAGTATTTTCCTTGCCGTCTGCTATAGTATAGGTGAAGAGTGTGGTTGAGACAGCATACGTTTTCCAATCTGTTGCACTATTAGCAGCATAAATTACACCATTGCCCAAAGTAATAGACGAAGCATTACCAATCTGTGTGTATGTATTAGTCTTGGTATCAAGTACACCCCATGGGTTATCATAATAAGCTCCAAAACCTGTAACATAAATCTTGTCACCATCAGCATACAAACGAGCAGGATCTTGCATCACCTCAGCATAGTTGATGGTCTTGAAGTTACTAACTATAGCTACACGATTATCTTTATAATCTGCTCCTTGTAGGGTTACATAGAGTTTGCCATTATTCTTAACAACATCTTCAGGACGGTCGCCAACCTTCAAAGAATCGACATACTCCAGTTTGTTACCCTTCATACTAATTCGGCTGATATAACCACCATAAGAAACGGCATATACGGTATCGCCTTCTACAGCAACATTACGTACTTGACCCAAATTCTTATACTTTTCAAAGCTGATACGAGACTTCTCTATACCATAACCATCGAGCAAAGCGACATAGTTGCTCACATTAATAGCTACTACAACTCGATTGTTGTCGACTACCTCTATATCATTACCAGTATCACCCAACTTCTGACCATTCTGAGTAGCATACAAGTCTACTGCGGCAGAATCACCAGTTGCAGACCAGTCAAAATAAGTGATACTAGAATTGTTTTGGTTCATTGAACCTTCATTGAGGATGAATGCACGATGACTTGTAGTCAGTTCTACTTTACCTTCTCCTAAGGAATTCCACTCATCATCACTACAAGATACAAGGCCTAAAACTGCAGGCATCAAGAAAAGAGCTGCATAGATTTTCTTCATTTTCATTGTTAATATTAATTTTTAAAAATAGAATGTTCCTGAAAAAGTAAACTGTCTTCCAGGCATCGGATAATACTGTATAATTTCATACTGCTGGTCGGTAAGATTGGTTACCTTGGCCTGAAGATTCAGTCGGAAAGACTTCAGTTGAAACTCACGATTGAGTGTAAGGCTATGCTCCCAAAAAGCATTCAAACGATACTCTAACTTATTTTGGGCGGAAGAATAGCGACTGCCTTGCATAATAACACTATAGCCGATATTGAGCCATGGCGTAGAGAGTACTATGGAACCATTACCACTCCACTTAGGGGTATAAGGCAACATACTATTATAAGTCTGAGAGGTGGCATTCGTCTTATCCAAAGCCTGCTGCCAAGTGGCTGCTGCTGAGAACTTCGCATTCCATCGGCTGGCTATATCCACCTGTGCTCCCATCGTCATATCAACTCCCCAGATATCTACCTTCCCATAATTGGCCATTCGCCATACATAGGTACTTGGGAAAGCTACAATCTTATCGCGTACATCATGATAATATCCATCTACAGTAAACGATAAATAGCGCAACGCCCGATAATGGGTTTCCCAGGTTAATCCGGTACTGTACTGATGAGCTATCTCCGGACGTAGGTTTACATTACCCAGCCTTCGATAATAAAGATCGTTGAAGGTCGGCACACGGAACGTATTCTTCCACATGGCTCTGAAAAATAGCGGTATATGAGCTAACAAACGATAATTCAGAGCGATACTTGGCGTGAAACGTGTTTTGTCTGCCGGTTTATTGCCTGCTTCCACCATTTCGTGAGCATAAGTATACCCCAAACTGCCATTTATTTTAAGACGATTAATACGCCACTTCATGGCTAAAGCCGAAATCGAAGTAAGGCGGGTTGGAAGAGGTACATCATAATTTGTATTGACATACACATTGTTCTTCAACTTATTATAGCTGAGATCTTCGGCTATGCTCATATCCAGCCCTTTGGCAATATTCCAGCCTAAGGTGGCCGAACCATAATATTCATCCTGTCGGTCTATATCAACCTGTTCTCCTGAAGGGTATTCAGACCCTACATCACGATATTTATTCCAGGAATGGGTGTATTTCAACCGAGCTTCCAACTGTAATCGTTGATGAAGATGCGCACGATAAACAGACTGTACGAAGAAATCTTCATCCCACATTCGTTCTTCTGAAGGATTGGCATACAGAATAACAGCTCCTGGTAATCCTCTTTGCGAATAATACCAATATGCTTTTACATCAAGTTCGTTGGCATTGGCAAAAGTATGATACAGATTTACTTCTCCCTGCCAACTCTGAATATCACTATTATAGCGATGCTCGCGCGTCTTCAGTCTGCCATTAGTTAAGGTATACGGATACTGTCCATCGGCACGCATCATCTTTCCCTGAAAAGATACACTGGTACGCTCTCCTATCCGATGACTATATCGGAAGGATGGCGATAAATATCCAAATGATCCTGCCGTAAGATTAACTTTGAGATGATTAGTACGATTAGCTTCAAAAAGTGGACGTTCTGATTTTAGGGCTAAGACTCCCGCTGATACATATTGGCGAGCTGCCAACATAAGTTGATCTTCATCACCTAGCGACAGGGAAATACTCGATAGATTATCTGTATCATACCGACCGATATCAATTTGCCCAGCCTGTGTATTACTCAAGGTTACGCCGTCATAACTTATGGCAACATGATGGGTGCCTAAATTATGAATAGAAACTGTCTTCATACCACCAATACCACCATAATCGCGTACACTGACACCAGCAAATCGCTTAACGGCATCAGCCACATTATCGATACCTAAATCGATAAGATCAGCTTTCTGAATAGTCTGGATATTAGTAGCTGAAGATATGTTACGATGAAGCATAGAAGCTACTACCTCTACATTATCCAATAATATAGAGTCTTTCTGTGCCAGGGTCGTTTGGGCAAAAGCCAACACCCCTATGATAATACCTATTTGTTTTCTCATTCTTCCTCGAGAACTGAAAATAATATTTACGCAATGGCAGGTCTTCTGACTTTACGGCTTTCCAAAATGCGCCTTCCCAAACAAAGTTCAGTGGCATGATGCATTTTAGACAACAACCGCTTACAGCAGCGGGACTGTTCAGGAGTTTCACCTGATTCCCTTTTTAATCAATGGCGGATGAACCTATTGCGGATGCAAATGTACTCATTTTTTTTGAAAATCAGTTAACCTATATGAAAAAACATAAAGAAAGCCCTCAGGAACCTGCATACACAGGCTGCCTGAGGGCTTATGTTGTTTGTGAAAAATGAACTTCAGTTCAGTAATAATATTTGCTTATTGAGCTGGAGTCATCATCACTTCTATCTTGTTACCAGATGAAAGAATAACATTCTTAAGGAATGCTGACAGTTTCTCTGGGGTAAGTGACTTCACAATATCCTTATAATTGGTATAGCTGTCTACTCCCCAACGATTGTAGTTGTAAAGTACATCTGACCAATAATTATTGTTACGTGCATTCTCATCAAACTGCTTAAGCATAAACTCTTTAGCCTTCTGAACATCTGCAGCATCTATCTTTACTGTTGCTTCGTTCACGCCCTTCATCATTAAATCGTAAGCCAACTGGGCCTTAGCAGGATCCATCGGACATCCAGCATAGAGTGTATAAGTAGCTTTGTTATTGATATCACTATCAACAAATCCCTGAGCACCAACAGAGTATGCCGCACTACTCTCCTCACGGATAGTACGAAGCAATGCCATATCAAGCACTTTACCAAGCGCATCGACAAGAATATCATTCTCAAGAGTATATGCCAACGGCTTTGAAGTCCAAAAAGCTGTCAACTGTGCTTTAGGAGTATCCATCTTACGCTCAAAATGATTCTTTACCATACCTACAGCAAGAGTACGTGGGTCTGTATCAGAACTAGCTTTAGCATTCTTATTTGCTGGCAGAGATGCTACATACTGTTTCACATACTCACGAAGCTTTTCTTCATCAAAATTACCGGTAAAGTAGAACGTAAACTTACTAGCATCTGCTGTTACCTCTTTAGCCATTTCAAGGATACGGTCGTAATCAACCTTTGCCAAATCCTTCAACTCCAATGGAGCAAATCGAGGGTTGTGAACAAAACGAGTTACAGAAACAGAATCGTCATACACTTCTTCTGGCTTCAGATTCTTATTCTTCAACTCCATTTCCACAGCATTCATCATCATCTTGAATGACTTTTCGTCTTTCTTAATCTTAGTAAAATAAAGGTAAGCCATCTGCATCATGGTTTCCATATCTTTAGGCGTAGAGCTACCCGAAACTGTAGTATTATAGAGCGACATACCAAGGTCTGCATTGGCACGCTTACCAGCGAGTACTTTGCTCAACTCTGTGCTGGTAAAGTTACCGATACCAGAATAGCCGATAACCTGATTAAAAAGACGATTATTTATGAAATCTTTCTCACCGTAGCGATTGGTACCGCCCTTGGCAATAGCATTCATTTTAACCTGTTCATTTTGGAAATCGGTCTTCTTCAGGATAACCGTTACACCATTAGAGAGAATCCACTTCTTAAAGCCTAATTTCTTGTTTTCTGTCTCCTTTACTATTTCACCTTTGGCTGGAAGTTCTGCAATCAATGGTTCTTGCTTTACATGGTCTACCCATGCAGTAAGCTTCTCTGAACGAGCCTCCTTGATGGCATTCTTCAGCAGATCTACAGTAATATAATCTGTTTTGCCTTCCTTTTCCTGCTCCTGTGCTATAACGACAAGATTAGTATCTGTATCTACGATAAGCTGTTTCGCCATATCATTAATCATCTCTACAGTAAGCTGTGGAATAATGCTACTGGTGAGTCGATACTGGTCTTCAATAGAAGGCATTGGCTCATTCTCCAGATAGTTACTTACATATTGATTATAAAAAGTAGTATTTGGAGTCATCTCACGATTAGCATACATACTCTCTGCTGCACTGATAATGCTGCTCTTAACACGGGCCAACTCTGTCTCTGTGAAACCAAACTGACGGGCACGCTCCATCTCACGGACAAGAGCCTTTATCGCTTCTTTAACCTGGCCATCTTTAGGAACAACACCACCAGAAAAAGCATCCTTGGTCTTGCTAATGATATAATTACCATCAGATACTGATGCTCCTACGAATGGACATAAAGAGTCTTGAGCCATTTCCTGATAACGAGCATTAAGCATATTGGTCATAATCGATTTGATATAACCATTTATCATATACATCATATTGCTCTTCAGTGAATCAGGATAAACGTCATGCTTATGCATCATCTGAATAACGGTATAAGCCTGCTCTTTATCCTTAAAGGTAACATAAATCGGCTTGTTGTTATCAGGTACCTGCTCGTCTACTACCTGTGCTGCATGAGCAGGAACTTTAGCATCGGCCCAAAGAGCCTTGATTTCGGCCTCAACATGATCAACATCAATATTACCGACAACTATAATAGCTTGGTTATCTGGACGATACCACTTTCTATAATACTGACGGAGTACCTTTGGCTTAAAGTTATCGACAATACTCATCAAGCCAATTGGCAGACGATTGCCATACTTACTGCCTGGATATAACTGAGGAAGATAATTCTCATAAAATCGCTGTCCTGCACTGGCACCCATCTGCCATTCCTGATGAACCACACCACGCTCCTTATCTATTTCCTTGGCATCCAGTGTAAGGTTACCACTCCAATCTCTCAAAACCAAAAGACATGAATCGAGAGCTGACTGACGATTGGTTGGAACATCGCAAATACGGTATACGGTTTGATCAATAGAGGTATAAGCATTCAGATTACTACCAAATTCGACTCCTAAACTACGGGTAAAGTCGATAATACCATTCCCTGGAAAATGCTTACTACCATTGAAGGCCATGTGCTCCAAGAAATGAGCCAAACCTCGCTGATCATCATTTTCTTGAATAGATCCTACTCGCTGAGCGATATAAAAGTTAGCTACGTTTTTAGGATACTCATTATGACGAATATAATAAGTTAGTCCATTACTCAACTTACCAACTCGTACATCTTTGTCTGCAGGAATTGTTGAAAGTTGCTGAGCCTTAACAATAGTTGTGGAAGATAATAAAGCTACAACTACAAAAAAACTTCTTAATTTCATCGAATTATATTAATTGATATAGAATAATATACAAAGATATCACTTTTTATAATCCAAAAAGTGATATCTTGTCAAAATTTAACAAATATGTAAAAAATAAATTACCACACTAAATTAAACCATTTATTATTGATGACCTGTATATGGGTAAAAAAGCGATAGGCTAACCAATAATTAAAGGCTATCAACCCTACAATAATAACATCAAAAATAGAAACGATTATCTCTAAACCTGACGAACTCATATCTGCCAAATTTATATTGAAATCAGATTTATCCAAAACACTAGCTATAAAGATTGTGAGGAAAAACATGGTAATGGAGGTCAACACCCAAGCCTGCTTGCGAAAGAAGGTTCCACCAAGGATATAGACGGAATGAATATAAATGACGCCCAAGAACAACATGAAGCCTAATAACCATGATAACAGATCTGTACTCTCAATAAAACTATTTCCTATCGTAAGATTCGAAAAGAACTGTATATGTGTTATCACAAAACCTGTTTGATCGAATGGGAAAAACAGAAGTGAAAAGAGCCATTGTAACACGTCAGCCGCAATTAGACCTACGACAAAAGCTCCCGCATAATAGAGCGTCACAAACATAATTCGAGAGATAAACTTCTCGAAATTACTAGCTGGCAAGGTCAAAAAATCAATAGTCTGCTGCTTGTTGCGCACATTATTCAAAATTGATGATTGCATAAATATCATAAAAGTAAAAAAGCAACCGATTACAAAATCTGCTTTATTGCTCAACTCGTTTTGAAGACTATCAGATTGAAATGGTAGAAAAGGTATAACTTCTAAAAAGAAGTCTACAAGAAAGATAACAAAAAAGAAAGAAGCTATCTTAGTCAAAACGGGTAAATTATAATAGAACGTCCATTTCAGGAGTTTAACAAATCGATTGAAATCAAATGTTTTCATAATAAGTATAGCGTAAATTAAACATTTTAGTTATTACCAGTTCACCCAGCGATTGTTGACAATTTGCAAACGGGTGAAAATACGATAGGACAAACCAAAGGTTTGAAATTAAATGATTGCATGGTCTTCTTTTTTATTGACTATTTCAACATACCTTTCGTTGCCGCATTGAAGAAGAGTTCCAGATTAATCGTAGTTTCATCTTCATCAGCTTCTCGCAAAGTAATAGCAGCATTGCCTTGTAACGAAGGTTCGGCATAGAGCACTCCCTCCATATCCTGTGGGTTGCGATAACGAAAACAGTACTTGTCTGTTATATCTGCTACGGATGAGTCTACCAGAATCTGGGAATTATCAAGTATAACAATATGATCAAGCAAACTCTCAATATCATGTACCTGATGAGTTGAGATAATAAGAGTGCTGTCTTCCGTCATATTTTGGGCAACTACTTTGCGGAAAAGACTCTTTGATGGTATATCCAACCCGTTGGTAGGCTCATCCATAAGCAAATAACGTGTTCCTGCCGCAAGGGCAAAACTCATATATACTTTTTTCTTCTGACCCATAGATAGTTCTTTCAAATTAGGCTCTTCAGGCAACTCAAAATCAATGAGACATTTCTTCAAGAGCTCCCGACTAAAGTTAGGATAGAAAGCTTCATTCATCTTGATAAACTGCTTCAAACTGATTTTAGGCATATCATATTCTTCTGGTACAATAAATATGTCCTGAAGAGTAACGGGATTGCGATCTGATGATTTAATTCCATCAACAAGCACTTCTCCAGACTTCGGACGAAGCAAACCGGCTATCAAGTAAAGCAAAGTACTTTTTCCCATACCATTCTTACCTAGAAGGCCATAAATCTTATTTTCGTCAAAATTTACACTTAAATTACCATATACCTGATGACGAGATCCTGGGTAAGTGAAATTGATATTTTTAACTTCAATCATAGTTTTATTCCGAATTATTTTTTTTAGAAATCATTTTTTCTTTTGATCCACTCATCTTCGATATCTCGAATATCGATGTTCAGAAGTTTCATCTGTCTAAAAAGTTCAGGCAGTGTTCCTTCAAGGAAATTCTTTTTACGAGCGGTAATAATAGCTTCCTTGGCTTGCTCACTAACAAAATAGCCGAGTCCACGCTTGTTATATATAATATTTTCTCGTGCCAGCAAATCGTATGCTTTGACCGCCGTATTGGTATTCACCTCTAATGTCACAGCGTATTCCCTTACACTGGGAATACGCGAATTAGGTCCATAGATTCCCGATACTATCTCATCACAAAGCCTTTCTGCCATCTGAACATATATAGGTTTGCCATTGTTGAAAATCATATTTTTATTTTATTATCATGTCTATTTTAACAAAGCATAGAGTACATCGCTACCTGGATTCATCATGAGGAAACCATCTACTCTCGCAAAATCATTATTTTTTTCGTCCCATTTATAGGTATCCACTGCCATCATACCGTTAGCAAGTGTTTCGTAGGTCATTAATTCATCAGCCTGCGCCAAACTATTGTGCTTAGCATCCCAACGGCGACGAGTTACACTGTAACCTGCTATATCGTAGCTAAAATCAAGTACATAAGAAGTTTCCCACTTACCTGCCTTGTAAATCTTAGCTGTCTTTTTAACTAATCTATCTTGATCATCATAAGCATATTCATACTGCAACTTATGCTCAAGGATATTTTCTGATACATCAAAAACATTTACCATGGTAACATGGTCTTGATCCATTGCTACATTATAACAAAAGCCATTAGGCTCTGAACTGTTTACCAAATTGAAAAACATTGTTGCTACTGTTGCTGCTGTAATAATTGCTTCCATAACTTTTGATTTTTAAGTGGCTGACCGTTTTATGAGTCAGGGGTGTTATTAGTTTGAATTAAATTTTTATTATTGATTACTAACTCTTTTGCTCTCCAGTAGTAGTGTACTACCATTGTAGAACACTGCAAATATAGAATAGATTTCAATAAGCTGCAATAGTTTAGAGCAAAAAACAATAATTTTTCGTTATATTTTAACATTTAAAAACCTTTCATGGCACAAACCTAAATAAAATTAACTATAAATTAACTGTTTTGTACTATTACAGTAGTACACTATCATCTACCATAACAGCTTATGAAAACGAATACGATTCACCTAAAAATAATGAGGGCACGACATGCATTCATATCAGTAATGAAAACATATCGTGCCCTCAACAATATAGTAACAAGCCTGTTTAAGCAGTGGCAGGTACTTTAAAACTTTTGAGCCAACTTCCCCGATAAAGCAATGCTAAAAAGGCCAATCCGCGGCAAGTTAATTCTATTGCCATAGCAATCCATACCCCCTTTAACCCCATGCTCTGTGCAAGGGTATAGGCCAACGTAAGTCTTACCATCCACATACTGCAAAGATTAATCAAAGCAGGCTTGATAGCATCTCCTGCTCCTACACTAATACTATATACCACTATGCTAGCAGCAAAGAATGGTTCAGCAAAAGCCTCTATTCGTAAAACAGAAACGCCCAAATTTTGAATCTGCTCAACTGGCGTAAGGAGTGCCATCATTTCGGGCGCAAAGATATACATCACAACTCCCATAAAAGCCATTACTATCATACCCAAACCTACGGTCATATGGGCAAAATTCTTGCACAAATCCATTCTATTAGCACCGCGTGTCTGCCCAACCAATGTAGAGGCTGCTTCACCGATACCATACCCCGGCATATAACAAAGACTTTCTGCCGTAATAGCAAAAGAATTGGCAGCTATAGCAACATTACCCAAAGGAGCTACAATGAGTGTACTTACAATCTGAGCACCACTCATCAGTATATTCTGGGCTGCCATTGGTACACTAATCTTGGCAGCTATCTGCAAATAACTATTTATCCATCGGAAAGGTTCATGATCTTGATGCAAGGCTAACATCTTATTTTTCCATGCTGACATGTATAACATAGGAAGCGATGTAACGATATATGCCGACATCGTACCTAATGCAGCCCCTATAACGCCCATATTGAGCATGTAAATAAAGAGGTAATTAAAGCAAACATCAAAAACACACATCAGGCCACTCAGAAAACTTGGTGTTTTCATGTTGCCCGAAGCTTTCAATATTGCACTGGCTAAATGAAACAAGAGTACAAAAGGAAGTGTAAACGCATAAATCAAAAAATAACTCGATGATAATGTAGCTATGTCTGCACCACCTCCTAGCCAATACGGAAGAGGATTGTGAACGGCTATACCCACCAAACTCATGAGTAGACTAAAAGACAAGCCACAAATCAGAGCATGACGAAATACTTGACGAGCACGAACAAAGTCATTGGCTCCAATAAAATGGGCCACCTGCACAGAAAATCCAGATGAAACCGCTCCTAAAATACCTCCCATCAGCCAAGTTGTAGATTCTATCAAACCGATACTAGCTGAAGCTTCGGCACCCAAATGACCTACCATTGAAGCGTCGATAAAAAACATCATAACCGTAGTTACCTGTGCCAACATAGAAGGGATACTTAATCCTACTATCAAATTAAGTTTCTCACCATTCGTCATAGGCAGACCATTACGGATAGCTGCCATTAAGTGCTCTGTATTACTGATTTTGCTCATACCCTAAAAAGTGCTGCAAAGTTACAGCAAATATGCAGGATAACAAAATATCAATTGAGGTTTTATGTACCCATTTTACAGAAATCATAAAATAAAAGAGGATTCCCCTTATAGAGAATCCCCTCAGTAACAATAGTTTATTCCAAAAATCATTCGTTTAGCAATCGGTTTTGCTTGGCATAAACTACAGGAAGAGCTGTACCTGGACGAGAATAGCCATCCAAGGTAATATCAAATACCAAAACCGAATAAGCTGGAATTTCGTCTGTTGCAGTACTACCGTAGCCTAAATTGTAAGGTATATATACTTTCCATCGATCACCGATATGCATATATTGCAAAGCTGTAGAAAAGCCTTCTATAACACCATTGACCGTAAAAGCAGAAGGTCGCATAGTACTTTTATCATAAGCACCAGACCAACTCTGATCAAAAATGTAACCTAACTCAGCATCGTATGGTGAAGTATAACTGGTTGATTTCAACAGATAACCTCTATAGTCTACCAATACAGAATCTGTAGACATAGGACATCCACTACCTGTACCTTCTTGAAGCACCTTAACAAGAATATTATCCGTTACATCATTTCGCACAGATTCAGCAAATGCATATGTATGGATAATCTTCCAACTTGTATCACCTTTATCGATGCTATCTTTTACTGCAGCATATTTGCTAGCAAAATAGCTATCGTTAGTGGCCTTCCAGTTCTGGAACTCCTCTACAGTACCATCAGCCTCGCTACATGATGCCAGTACAAGTACCGACACCATCAGCATGACGAATAATTTAATAGTTCTTAATTTCATTGGCAACCTTCTTAAGTAAAGAGGTGATGCTTACGCGATCCTCTATGATAGAACGAAGCTGGTCAATATCTACACGCTCCTGCTCCATAGTATCACGGAAACGCAATGTAACCTTATGATCCTTTGGAGTTTCGTGGTCTACAGTTACACAGAATGGTGTACCAACTGCATCCTGACGACGGTAACGCTTACCGATAGAATCTTTAGGATCACCATAATGTGTATTAAAGTGGAACTTCAAATTGTCTACGATTTCATGAGCCAACTCTGGCAGACCATCTTTCTTATCCAATGGGAAGACAGCACACTTCACTGGTGCTAATGCCTCAGGCAACTTCAAAACAACACGAGTCTCACCATTTTCAAGAGTTTCTTCTGTATATGAATGACACATTACGCTCAAGAACATACGGTCTACACCAATAGATGTTTCTACATCATAAGGTACATAGCTTTCGTTACGTTCAGGATCAAAGTACTTGATACCACGACCTGAGAATTTCTCATGCTGACTCAAATCGAAGTCTGTACGAGAGTGAATACCCTCAACCTCCTTGAAACCGAATGGCAAGTGGAATTCGATATCGGTAGCAGCATTCGCGTAGTGGGCCAATTTTTCATGATCGTGATAACGATAATTCTCATCACCCATACCTAGAGCCTTATGCCATGCCAAACGAGCCTTCTTCCAGTATTCAAACCATTTCATCTCAGTTCCTGGCTGACAGAAGAACTGCATTTCCATCTGCTCGAATTCACGCATACGGAATACAAATTGACGAGCAACAATCTCATTACGGAAAGCTTTACCTATCTGACAGATACCAAATGGCAACTTCATACGACCTGTTTTCTGTACGTTCAGGTAGTTAACAAAGATACCCTGTGCAGTTTCAGGACGCAAGTAAATCTTGTTTGTTGCATCGCTTAAAGAACCCATCTCTGTAGAGAACATCAAATTGAACTGACGGACATCGGTCCAGTTCTTGGTACCAGAAATTGGATCAACAATACCCTCGTCGAGGATAATCTGCTTTAAAGCAGCGAGATCTGGTCCTTGCATAGCCTCAGTATAACGAGCATGCAACTCGTCACGCTTCTTTTGATTCTCAAGTACACGAGGATTAGTAGCACGGAACTGAGCCTCATCAAACTTATCGCCGAAACGCTTAGCAGCCTTAGCTACCTCTTTAGCAATTTTCTCTTCATACTTGCCAATCTGGTCCTCTATCAGATTATCTGCACGATAACGTTTTTTTGAATCACGGTTATCAATCAAAGGATCGTTAAATGCATCAACATGACCAGATGCCTTCCATGTTGTAGGGTGCATAAAGATACTAGCGTCAAGACCAACGATATTCTCGTGGAGCAACACCATACTCTGCCACCAGTACTGTTTAATATTATTTTTGAGCTCTACACCATTCTGACCGTAATCATAAACGGCTGCAAGGCCATCATAAATTTCTGAACTTGGAAAGACAAAGCCATATTCCTTACAATGACTTACAATCTTCTTGAAAACATCTTCTGCCATTTTTATCTTAAATTTTGATTGTTTCCTATTTTTTCTAAATTTAGCTGCAAAGATACAACTTTTTTTATAAAAACGGCAAGAAACACGTTCTTTAGCTAACATTAACGAATATCTAGTAAAACCATAAGAATCAGAACAAACCGTTTTTTGCACATTTCGTTTTTTTTTTTTATCTTTGCATGAAAATTACGTAATTAAAAATCCTATGGACGACGATAACATTATAAACAACGACGACGAGGTAAAAGACGACGATGTCATAGAAGAAGGCGATCAGGATGAAACATGGTCAGAAGACAGCCATTCTGATTATAAACCAGCTGATCGTTTTGACGCATCCGCTGTACACCACTTGTCAGGTATGTACAAGAACTGGTTCCTCGACTATGCTTCGTATGTTATTTTGGAACGTGCCGTTCCCCATATTGAAGATGGTCTCAAGCCAGTACAACGACGAATATTACACTCTATGAAACGTATGGACGACGGACGCTATAACAAAGTAGCTAATGTTGTCGGACATACCATGCAGTTTCACCCTCATGGTGATGCTAGTATTGGCGATGCACTCGTACAGTTAGGACAAAAAAATCTATTGATTGATACTCAAGGTAACTGGGGTAACATCTTAACGGGCGACCGTGCTGCCGCTCCACGATATATCGAAGCCAGACTGTCTAAATTTGCACTTGAAACCGTTTTTAATCCGAAAACTACCGAATGGCAATTCTCATACGATGGACGTAACAAGGAGCCTATCACGCTCCCTGTAAAATTCCCATTGCTCTTAGCTCAAGGTGCAGAGGGTATTGCTGTAGGTCTATCTTCCAAGGTTCTACCTCACAATTTCATAGAAATCTGTAATGCAGCTATCGCTTATCTCAAAGGTGAAGACTTCCATCTCTACCCTGATTTCCCTACTGGTGGTTCTATTGATGTCAGCAAATATAATGACGGACAGCGTGGTGGCGTACTTAAGGTACGTGCCAAGATTGAGAAAGTGGACAATAAAACACTTGCTATTCGCGAAATACCATTCAGTAAGAACACATCGACATTGATCGAATCGATTACCAAGGCTGTAGAAAAGGGAAAAATCAAAGCGCGCAAAATTGAGGACAATACCTCTGCACAAGCAGAAATTCTGATTCATCTTGCTCCTGGAGTTTCTTCTGACAAGACCATGGATGCTCTCTATGCATTTACAGACTGCGAAATTAATATTTCTCCTAACTGTTGTGTCATCGAAGACCAGAAACCTTGCTTTTTGACTGTAAGCGATGTTCTTCGCCATTCTGCCGACCGCACAATGGGACTTCTGCGTCAGGAATTACTTATCCGTAAGCATGAACTCGAAGAACAGTTGTTCTTCAATAGCCTAGAACGTATTTTCATCGAGGAACGTATTTACAAAGAGCGTAAATTTGAGCAGGCAAAAAATCAAGACGAAGTTGTTGCTTTCATCGATAGCAAATTGGAGCCTTTCAAACCTTCTTTCATCCGCGAGGTTACTCGTGAGGATATCGTACGTCTCCTCGAAATTAAGATGCAACGTATCCTAAAATATAATAAGGATAAAGCAGACGAGCTGATTGCTAAGATTAAGGCCGAAATCGCTGAAATAGAGAAAGACCTCGCCAATATGGTTGGGGTTACTATCAACTGGTTTGAATATCTCAGAAACAAATATGGAGAGGGCCACGAACGTCTTACCGAAATACGAAACTTCGAGAATATCGAGGTTACCAAAGTGGTAGAGGCTAACCAAAAGTTGTATATCAATCGCCAAGAGGGATTTGTCGGTACAGGACTCAAGAAAGACGAATTCGTTTGTAACTGTTCTGATCTTGATGATATCATTATTTTCTACAAGGACGGTAAATTTAAAGTGATTAAAGTAGCCGACAAAATATTTGTAGGCAAGAACATTCTGCATGTGCAGGTATTCAAGAAGAACGACAAGCGCACCATTTACAACTGTGTATATCGCGATGGCAAGTTAGGTTGGTACTATATCAAACGCTTCAATGTAACTAGCATGACCCGCGACAAATTATATGATATAACTCAAGGAAAACCTGGCAGTAGAGTAAATTACTTTACTGCTAATCCTAATGGTGAAGCTGAAGTGATTAAGATTACCCTCGACCCGGATCCTAAGAAGAAAAAACAAAATATCTTTATCGAAAAAGATTTTGCAGAGATAATTATCAAGGGACGTGCTGCCAAAGGTAACCTTCTTACTAAGGGCTCTATTCATCGTATAGGCCTAAAGAGTCACGGACACAGCACATTAGGAGGACGAAAAGTTTGGTTCGACCCAGACGTGAAACGCCTTAACTATGATGAGCATGGA
This sequence comes from Segatella bryantii, assembly GCF_022024215.1. Classification (NCBI taxonomy): domain Bacteria; kingdom Pseudomonadati; phylum Bacteroidota; class Bacteroidia; order Bacteroidales; family Prevotellaceae; genus Segatella; species Segatella bryantii. Next base: position 1,880,981 of record NZ_CP091798.1, read on the forward strand.
CGATTCCTGGGTGAGTTTAATGATAAGGACCAAATCTTAGTAGTTCTTGATAATGGTGAATTCTACGTTACCAACTTTGATGTCAATAACCATTACGAGGATAATATCTTGAAACTCGAGAAATGGGATGAACACAAGATATGGACAGCAGTTCTTTATGATGCCGACAATGAGGGCTATCCTTATGTGAAACGATTCACCATGGATGCCAGCAAAAAACATCAAAACTTGATGGGTGATAACATCAATAGTAAACTTGTCCTTCTTACTGATGTTGCATTTCCGAGAATCCAGATTACCTATGGTGGTGTAGATGCTATTCGTCCTGCTGAGATAATAGACGCAGAGCAGTATATAGGCCAAAAGAGCTTCAAAGCTAAAGGTAAACGTATCTCTATTTATAAAATCGACAAGATTGAAGAATTGGAGCCTACCCGATTCCCGGAACCAGAAACAGAAGAAGACACTGATAACGAGAAAGAAGAGGTAGTGGAAAACCTTGATCCGGATGCAGGAAAAAGCCAGCAACAGGTAATAGACGAGATAACCGGTCAGCTTAGTCTTTTCCCTGAAGATGACGAACAATAAAATCGTAGATACTTTAAAGAACAAATCCTCACAATCTTCCTGATTCGTGAGGATTTATTCTTTAAAGTATCTACATTATTTATAAAGAAAATATTTTCCTCCCTTACCATACGCATACATATTGATGAGTTGAAGAATATACTCAGCATTCTGTCGTACATGCTCCGTATCCCCATCATAGCCATTGACTAGAACGACAAGATGTGTGGTAGAAAGTCTGATACGTGTACGCTCATGATCAGAAGTTGGCGTACCTACGCCTCCCTCAGCATCACGATACACTGGCAAACCCTCGATATTAATCATACCTCGTCCGATACCTTCATAAGGTTCACCAGCCCTGCCTATACCAAGCGTAAGTGTATCGCCCACAAAATAATCAGCATCAAAACCACCTATACTATTACCAAAAACAATACTTGCCAGATTTAACATATCTACCAAAGTATCGATCTGATATAAGTCTTTTCCTTGAATCATTCTTCGGACAAGCGCTTCTGCTGCCGGACGATAACGCGAGGGATCTTTACCACAAGCTTTGTATACCTTTCGTGTAGCTGCAATGCTTGGAATTTCTTTAAGACTCTCCGTAGTTAGAGATGCCTTAAAAATATTAGCCTGCTGACGAATATCACTCCACAAATCTTGACAAAACGGACTATTCACTACTTGAGCTTCTACACACGCTCCCACAAAGTTCGGACATACCGATTTGATTTCTTCACTAACTATAATATTCATAAAATTCGTTCTTTTAGGCACAAATATATAAAAATAGGCTCAGAAAATTGTCACAAGAGAATATTTTTCCGTCATCAGAGTAAAAAAATTAAAACATGGGCCGACTAATGAACACATACCTCTCAAAAGCGTTTTATTCTTAATGCTACACACGATTGTTACATTTATTCTCATATTCTCAATTTGTCCTTTATACATCTGACAACATACTTACGACAGCTATATTCCTAACAACAAAAACAAATTTCTGTCATATATAAGACGATTATCCGTCAAAATAACATCGTAAGAATAAAAAAGAAAAGACTGCCTCTCAAGTTCAATAAAAAAAATATATCTTTGCTAAGTTAACTTTGAATTTTATACAACACAATGAATAGAATAATAACTACACTTTTCGTTTTATTATCCTCACTTACCATTTTCGCAGATGATGACACCGAAAAATTTAATTTCCATATAGGTTCAGAGAATGGATTGACAAGCGATATCGTTATGGATATTGCATTCGATGGAGAAGGCCTTGCATGGGTTGCCACCTATACGGGCGTAAACCGTATTGCAGGTGAACACATCATAAATTATAGAAAACAAAATAGTAATATCGCCAACAATCAGATTATGAAATTATGCTATAACAAAAAGTATAATCTCATGATGATGGGTACACAAGCCAATGGTTTAACATATTACAATTTTAAGACAAGAGATTTCGAATCATATACAGAAAAGGACGGTTTGCCAGATAAGCATATTATGGATGTAAAATGCGACAGAAATGGCAAAACATGGATCTTAAGCAAAAACGGTCTGATCAGTTGGTTCGACTATTCCACAAAAAAATTTGGTATTCTTAACAAAAACAAGCCCCAGCACCCGATTAATCTAGTTTCATGTATAAACGTAGATTCTCGCGGATGTATCTACATCGGTCATCACCAAACAGGACTTAATGTCTACAATCCTAGGACTAAAAAGGAAAGACATTATCTGGACAATATCAGTATTTCTCAAATATTCTTCGATCACAAAGGTCGATGTTGGTTGGTTACTTCTAAAGGACTAACTCTGCTCAATTTAAAAACCGGCGATGCCAAAACGTATACGGTTAATGCAAATCATCAAAATTCAGAAGATAACTACATACGCTATATATCAGAAACTACCGACAAATCTCTTGTAGCTTGTACAAATGATGGACTTAGCTATGTAGACCTCAAGAGGAATAGTATTCCAACAAAAGATGACCTGTATTTTTATAAGATGAGCAGCCTGTTTGGTGGCCAACTTCCTATACCGAAATTGGCATTACAAGATAAATACGGAAACCTCTGGATGGCAGGACGTGAATATGGTATCGATATTATCATGTACAACAGTACACCATTCCATTTACTACAACCATTCGCCAACATAAATCTAGCTGGAGTCTACAGCCTGTGGGCTGGTAAATATGATGTCTGGGCAGGTATGCAAGATTTATTCGGCCGAATCGACCAAGATAACCATCTAGTAGAAACCATCAGCATATTACCACATGTAAAATCGCCACAAGAACGTATTATTGCCATAAAACGCAGTAAAGATGGAATCATGTGGCTAGGTACTCTTCAGAATGGTGTATTAAGATATAATACCAACAATAAAACATGGTTATCACAGCCAGAGGGATTAGAACAAGGGCAGATACGCGACTTTCAACCTGATAAATACGGAGGTATGTATGTTTCTACCTCAACAGGACTTTATTACGTGAAAGATAACAAAAGTAAAAATCTCAATTTTATCTATAAACATTGTCCACCTATAGCCATGAAAACAGTCTTCATAGACAAAGATGATAAGCTATGGGTAGGAACATGGGGATATGGACTGCTTGTATTCGACAAACAGCACAAACTCATATTCAAGAAAGACTTGGCTACAGGTTTGGCCAGTGATGTCAACCAGTTCTACTATGACCGAGATGGATACCTGTGGATAGCAACCTCAAACGGCCTCTTCTGCTTCGATAACATACGCAATTTGAAGAAGATGAAGCACTATATTTCAGAAGATAAAGAAAGAGAACTCAATTATAAATCTGTGACCATGGACAAGACGGGGCACATTTGGCTTACGACACCAAGCTCTATCCTCTTCATGAATCGATATGGGGGAAAATTAGAAGAGTACGACTACCGTAATGGTTCTTCTTTTGGGGTTTTCCACACGGGTGTAGCTGAAGCTACAGCCAATGGTTTGGTTTACTTCGGATCATCAAAAGGCGCTGTATATTTTAATGCCAGCGAAGCCCTTACCCCACAAAAACTTTCTCCTCTACATATCATGTCCATTGATGAATTTGTGTCTGACGAAAACGGTAAATATACTATCGATGCTGGCCATAATACGATTACCGTACGATTCATACTCGAAAATATCGCGCAAATTAACAATGTGGTATACCAATATTATATAGAAGGTATGACCAACAAATGGGAAGATACACCTGGACATGCGGATATTACAATAGAGAACTTACCCCCAGGCGACTATGTTATCAAGGTAAGAGCCAAGGCCAAGAGTCAGTCATGGGACATGGCCGTAGTAACATCTGTAAATGTACACATGAAAGCCCACTGGTATTGGAGTTGGTGGTCAAAAACAATATATATGCTCTTAGCCTTCGGGCTCTTGGCATATGCAGTCAGGGAATATAATAAATATAACAAGAATAAAATCGCTCAATTGGCAGAAATCAACACCAACAAAGATCGTGTGAGATTCTTTACAGGCATTACACATGAACTCTATACTCCATTAACACTAATCAATGCGCCTCTGGAAGAACTTAAATCTGCAAGGAATATGTCTGTAAAGGAACAAAAGCAACTCAAGATGATTTCTGATAACGTGGAGCGTTTAATGAATCTCATTAAACAGATACGACAATATATGCGTAGCGATGAACCCATGAATATGAGTCCACAAAGTCTTATTGCCATTACCGAGATTATTACCAACAAATATCGACTGAAAAATAACAACCCTGAATTACGCATTATTTCGAAATATGAAGATAATTTACCAAATGTAAACCTGAATCGTAGTGCTATCACATCTGTAATGGACAATTTGTTAAGCAATGCTATCAAGTATACTCCTAAAGGTACAATAACGGTTAGTGTACATCGAGAGGTGGATCAACTAATTACTTCTGTACAAGATACCGGATATGGTATTAAGGAAGAAGCTATACCCCACCTATTTACTCCGTATTATCAAGCAGAAAGTCACGATAAGGAAATCGTTGGTGGTATCGGAATAGGGCTTTATACGGCAAAGAGATACATTAATCAACACGGTGGCACTATCAGCGTAACGAGTGTAGAAGGGCACGGCTCTACTTTTACTTTTAGCTTGCCTATTTGGCATTAAGCTAAGAAAATTCACTTTAGAGACTATATTATCGTTTTAAATTGTTGATATTTAGTTTTGCTCTTAACAAAAGCATAGCTATTGATAATTAAACAGAATAGCTAATACTTTGCGAAATAGACCAATGCTCTAAAAAATTGATAATAAAATAAATCTATTGCAAATACGATAAATACAAAGAAAAAATGTTCGTATTTTTAAAAAGGAAAAAAGAATTATCATCTTCACGCTTCATGCGCTCTGATTCCATAAAATCTCACTTTGTATTTTCATATTCTAAACAAAAAATCGACAACCATCTAAACTTGAGATAGTTGTCGATTCTACAATGTGCGCCTGATAGGACTCGAACCTACACGGCACTAACCACTAGATCCTAAGTCTAGCGCGTCTACCAATTCCGCCACAAGCGCTTTTGCGAGTGCAAAGATAATAATAAAAAAATAAATAACCAACTATTTTGCCATTTTTTTTCTTATCTTTGCAAAATCTTATCAAAAAGAATATATGGAAAAAGACTATACAGAGAAAGTTATCGAGTTCATGGAACAACTCCAAAAACTAGGAGAACAGCTGGAAGCTGCTCAAAATCAGCAGAAATTTATGATCTCTCGACTTCTTGAACTTAAGAAGGATCATCAGACAGATACAGAGGAATATACTAGCCTCAGCATACGTTCCAAGGCCCTTCAAGATATGATAGATAAATGGCGTCCTATTTATCTGGAAAGACTGGAAATGGTAAAAGATGTCAAAAAGAAAAAGAAATAAGCTACTATTATTCAGCCATAAAGTGACGAAGCAGAACGAATTATATCGTTCTGCTTCGTCACTTTATGGCTGTAATTTTATAACGTATACACTAAATGCTTCATGGGGTGCCCACCCCACTCGGTATCATTAACATATCGAAATCCCACCTTTTTATATAATTGTTCAGCTTTAGGATTTCCTTGATCAACAAGAAGACCAACAGCTTGAATATGGTATTCAGCAGCCTTATGAATAGCAGAACGTAATAATGCTGTTGCTATACCCTGCCCTCGATATTCTGCATGAACACACAAACTATCAACATAGAGTTCGCCACTTTGAGTTTCAGGATCCATATCGGAATAATCCATACCAAAGCGCAACTTTGCCTCATCAATAAATGCTTGTCGAAGACTGTATAAGTCTCCTCCATCATACGTAACACAGATACCGACAACCATACCATTATCATCAGTAGCAACTTCTGTATTCAGATAACTATACTGACTGTCTTCTCTACCTACTAGATTTACCATACATAGATAAAAATCACGTAAAGAATGGTGGGGACCTGCAAAATTCTGACAGCACTCATAATTCATGGCCTCCATGATAAGCGACGCTATCTCAGGCGCCTGTTCTTTGCAAGCTTGTTGTATATTCATAAACTCTTTATTTTAAATGCAAAGATAAAAAGTTTACTGAAGAAAAATGCCGGTTAACTGAATGAATTTGTCTCCTACTATATTAAAGACTACTTTTGCCGAAAGAATTATTTAAAAAGATATAACGCTTATGAAAAAGAGACACTACAAGGCATCTATTCTTATTGGATTCATCACACTTTGTTCATGTACGTCAGGTTTGGATTGGAATTATAGCGATTATTCTTCATCAAACTCTACGGGAAGCACTAGTAATGGAAGTTCCAGCTCTGCAGGAACTTCACTAACCGGTATGGATGATCTCTCTACCTATACCATAGAGATCAACAAGACTGCTTTGGAAGAAGAGGAAAACATTCCTGCATCTGAATCTGATACTTATTATGAAGATTATGTAGAAAACTATACTCCTACCAATACAATCACGATTACCTACAATGGAACTTCTGCTAGCTGTTCGGGGAGCGTTGATGGAGTCAGTGTGGCTATCAATGGCGCTGATGTAACTGTAACATCTACTGCCAAAAATATAAAATACGTATTAAGCGGAACAACTACTGATGGTTCGTTCAAAATGGCATCGGGCGATGATAACAAGAAATTTGAACTTGAGCTTGATGGTGTCAACATTACCAACAACGATGGACCCGCTCTGAATATCCAAGTGGGCAAACGATGCTATATCGTTGCTAAAGATGGAACAACCAATACTTTTACTGATGGTACTAGCTATACGAGCAGTACAGAAGACCAGAAAGCTACTATTTTCAGTGAAGGAGAATTACTTTTTAGTGGTTCTGGTACTATATCTGTGTATGCCAATAGTAAAGCAGGTATTGTTTCTGACGATTATGTATTCTTCCGTCCAAACACGAATATCTATGTTAAGTCAACTGCCGGAAACGGTATCAAGGGTAATGATGGCTTGATAATAAAAGGTGGTGTCATTAATGTAGAAACAAGTGCTGCTGCCAGTAAAGCACTATCATCAGATGGCTACACACTAATTGAAGGTGGACGTACCACGGCCATTACTACTGGTACTGGAGCATACGAAGACAACGAAGTAAGTGGATGTGCCGCTTTGAAGTCAGACTCTCTCTTTACTATGACCGGCGGTGAACTGAATTTGAAGAGTACTGGCTCTGGTGGCAAAGGACTCAGTGCAGATCAGGAAGTGAATGTGAGCGGAGGTACTATCAAAGTGATAACTACTGGCAGTACTTATAAATATGGTAGTGACGACAGTAAGGCTAAAGGTATCAAGGCTGATGGCAACCTAACCATCAGCGGAGGAACTGTATATGTACGCGCCAATGGTGGAAGTGGCTCTGAAGGTATCGAAACAAAGAGTAAACTCTATATTTCTGGTGGCACAACAAAGGTTTACGCTTACGATGACGGTATCAACTCTTCGAGCGATATGTATATCAGTGGCGGAGAGATCTTCTCTTTTGGACTGAACAATGATGGCCTGGATAGTAATGGTAATATGTATATCAGTGGTGGTACGACAATAGCCTATGGTACCTCCAGCCCAGAAACAGGAATTGACGTGAATTCAGAATCAAATAAAGTTCTCTATATTACAGGTGGCATCGTTGTTGGCATTGGAGGTACCATCAACTCACCAAGTAGCACAAGCAATAGTCAACCTATCGTTACCTATAGTGGAAAAATCAGTAGTGGAAGCTCCGTTAGTCTGAAAAGTGGAGACTCTACTCTGTTGAATTTTGAAATGGCTCGCGATTATTCATCAGCTACATTTATGTTATCTGCTCCAGGCATGACCTCAGGCAGCAGCTACTCACTCTACAATGGCACTAGTCTGATATCTACATTAACTGCCTCTTACACTAGTAGCTCCAGCATAGGAGGGGGTATGAGCGGACGTTTTGGAGGATGGTAAAAGTATTAGGAGGATGGAAATAATAGCCATCCTCCTCCACAATTATTTGAAAAAAAATACGTTATAACTTTAATCGAAAGCCTATGAATAAAATTATACGCATCAAAAATTTTAATGGTAAGGAACATATCATATACTTGGTATTGTGGCTTATACTTTACAGTGCCCCTATTCTTAATATGTATAGCAGGACACAAAATAATCCTTATATCAGCTTTGACTGGGATGATATTTTAGGAGTATGGAAAATATATACGGTATATTTGGTTGCTTTCTTGATACATAATTTCATTCTCGCCCCTTTACTGGTATATAAACATAAAATCTGGATTTATCTTTGTTCCACATTCTGCCTTATTGGAGCATTTTTAGCTTTCCAATATATAGCTAAGCCTGGTATGGATAACTTTGCTCGCCACCATCTCAGAGAACATAAAGAAATGATACAATACATAAAAAGAGAAGGTAAAGAGATTCCTGATAGGTTACTAGAAGATGAAAGACGTTTTGAAAAATTTGGAAGAGATGGTTTTCTAGACCATGATAAGGATTTCGAACCAAGAGATGAAAATCATAGAAAGCATGACAGAAAAGACTTTCATAGACCAAGACGAAAGATAAACCCGCCTTTTTTTCTTGCCCAGCATGATTTCTTCGCGGTCCTCATTCTATTTCTGCTTTTGGGCATGAATTTAGGTGTAATGTTGTTCTTTAAATCAAACAAGGATGAAGCAGAACTTCAATTGCTCGAAAAGCAGAATCTGCAGCAACAGTTGGAATATCTGAAATATCAAATTAATCCCCACTTCTTCATGAATACTCTCAATAATATTCATGCACTGGTTGATATAGACCCAGAAGAGGCCAAGACTACCATTGTGGAACTCTCTAAGATGATGCGTTATATCCTTTATGAAGGAAATAAACCTATCATTCCGCTGCAACGGGAAATACAGTTTCTTGAGAACTATATTACGCTCATGAAACTACGCTATACAAACAAAGTGAAAATAACGCTGAATATTGAGAAGAACATACCTGATTATGGTGTTCCTCCATTAATGCTGATAACATTTGTAGAGAATGCTTTTAAGCATGGAGTAAGTTATCAAAAGGATTCGTTTATCGATGTACAATTATACACCAATACTGACCGATTTATCTTTAACTGCAAAAACAGCAAGCATAAAGAGAGCACAGAAGAGCATGGTGGCGTAGGACTGGTAAATGTAAGAAAGCGACTTGACTTAATATATGGACAAGACTATATCATGACGATTCATGATAAGGAAGAATCTTACGAAGTATATTTGGAGATTCCGCTAAGTAAAGATCCTTTCATTAAGGATAAAGTTTAACAAGTAATTATCTAATTCTTAAGCAATATGATTAAGGTTTTAGCAATAGATGACGAGCCTCTGGCACTGAAGCAACTGGCTACATATATCCAAAAAATTCCATTCTTTGAATTAATCGGAGAATGCCAAAGTGCCCATGAGGCTAAAGTAATTATCGACGAAGAAAACGTTGATGCTATATTCTGCGATATCAACATGCCCGATCTTAACGGTATGGATTTTGTCAAGAGCCTATCAGCTCCTCCTATCATTGTTTTCACTACTGCTTATAGCGAATATGCTATAGAAAGCTATAAAGTAAACGCAACTGACTATCTGCTTAAACCGTTCGGACTGGACGACCTTAAACGGGCTGCCAATAAGATTAAAAAGCAATACGATTTGGAACATCAAGCAGAAACATTGACCCAGGAGGAAAGTGAAGTATCACAGACAGACGATGACAATGCACTCTTCCTAAAAACCGAACATAAAGTTATTCGTATCGAGATAGATAATATCCGATATATTGAAGGCATGAGCGAATATCTGAAAATACATCTCGACTCACAATCTAAACCTATTATCGTACTGTTAAGCATGAAGCGCCTGGAAGAGCATCTGCCAAAATTCTTTATGCGCATACATCGCTCATATATCATCAATCTCAAAAAAATACAAGAAGTAAATAAGAGCCGCGTTATCATGGGAGAAGATCTTTACATTCCTATAGGCGACTTATATAGAGAAAGCTTTAACAAATATCTCAATACGAAATTCTTAGGTAAATGATTGAAAAAGGGAACAACTCTCACGAGCAGTTCCCTTTCATTTTTCCTTAAATTATATATACTATCTATATTACAAAATCTTATGATAGAGAGCAACAATATCATCACGAGTTACTTCACGTGGATTACCTGGTGTGCAGACATCTGCAATAGCCTGATCTGCTAATGCATCAATATCATTTTCAGTAATACCCAACTCAGACAGATGCTGAGGAATACCGACGCGAATACTCATATCGCGAATTTCATTGCAAGCTGCTTCTGCTGCTTCCTCTTTAGTCATGCCTTCTTTGTATACATCAAGCGCTTTAGCGATATCAACATACTTGTCGAGTGCTGCTGGAGCATTGAAACGCATAACTGTAGGTAACAAAATAGCACATGCTACTCCATGAGGTACATCATGCAAAGCACTCATAGGATGAGCCATACCATGATCTACACCCAAACCGACATTAGAGAAAGCCATACCTGCTATATACTGAGCAACGGCCATACCATCACGTGCTTCGGCATTCTTTGGATCTTCAACAGCTACAGGCAGATAACGATGAATCATATTAATAGCCTTAAGCTCAAACATATCACTCATTTCCCAAGCGGCCTTAGTAATAAGACCTTCGATAGCATGTGTCATAGCATCCATACCAGTAGCTGCAGTAAGACTGGCAGGTAAAGAGTACATCAACTCCGCATCGACAATAGCAACTGCTGGAATATCATTAGGGTCTACACAGACCATCTTCTTCTGCTTCTCTTCATCGATGATAACATAGTTTATTGTGGTCTCTGCAGCAGTTCCCGCTGTTGTAGGAAGTGCGATGATAGGCACACTCTTCTTCTTAGTATCTGCTACACCTTCGAGAGATACAATATCAGAAAACTCTGGGTTTGTGCATACGATACCAATACCCTTGGCTGTATCCATAGAAGAACCACCACCAATAGCTACAATAAAATCAGCCTGTGCATTCTTTAAAGCCTCAACACCATTTTTGACATTGGTAACTGTTGGATTAGGCTTTACTTCATCATATATTTCATAAGGTATCTTAGCATCATCGAGGACGTCAAGAACCATCTTTGCTACACCAAATTTCATAAGTCCCTTATCGGTAACTACCAAGGCCTTTTTATAACCCAAACGAGCTACAACACCAGGAATCTCCTTGCGCGCACCAGGACCAAAATAAGAAACTTCGTTCAGAATAAATCTGTTCACCATAATTATTAATGAGTTTTTAAGTTAGAAAAAATATTGTCAAGTTTATAATGCCTTAAAAAGACATGTTATTAGATTCGTGACAACAAATATAGAACAACTTTAGGACAAATACAACAACCATATCAAAATTTAAAGTTAAAAATCAAAATCTCTTCCTATTTAAGGATGGATATAGGATAAAATCACTACATTTGCAAAACTAGATTTTGCACCTGAAAATATCATATATACATGTTACAATTAGATAATTTCTACAAAGCACGATATGTGCTCAGTAAGGTATTAAGAAAAACGGAATTGGTACACGCTAGGAAAATTAATCCTAACGTGGATGTCTACCTCAAACCTGAATGCTTGCAAAAAACAGGTTCTTTCAAATTGAGAGGGGCTTATTATAAGATTTCACAACTCTCTGAAGAGGAAAAAGCAAAAGGGGTTATCGCTTGCTCTGCTGGTAATCATGCGCAAGGAGTAGCTCTTGGTGCCACAGCTATGGGAGTTAAGAGTTTAATTTGCTTGCCAGAAGGTGCTCCTATTAGTAAAGTTGAAGCTACCAAAAAGCTGGGAGCTGAAGTATGCCTCGTTCCTGGCGTGTATGATGACGCTTATGCACGTGCATTACAATTGAAAGATGAAAAAGGATATACCTTTGTACATCCATTTGACGATGAAAATGTCATCGCTGGACAAGGCACCATTGGACTGGAACTGTTGGACCAGCTTCCAGATGTCGAGGCGGTGGTAGTGCCAGTTGGAGGCGGTGGTCTCATCAGTGGCGTGGCTTTTGCCATCAAGAATCTGAATCCTAATATCAAAGTGTATGGCGTACAGGCTGCCGGTGCTCCAAGCATGGTGAACAGTATTCGTGACCATAAGATAGAAAGTCTGCCTTCTGTATCAACTATCGCTGACGGCATAGCTGTAAAAGAGCCTGGTAAACTGACTTTTGAAACATGTTCACAATATGTAGATGATATTGTAACCGTTACAGAAGATGAAATCTGTGCAGCTATTCTACAACTTATCGAAAGCGAGAAAATGGTAGCTGAAGGTGCTGGTGCTACAAGTGTTGCAGCAGTGATGTTTAATAAACTGCCTGTAAAGGGCAAGAAGACGGTCTGCATAGTCAGTGGTGGAAATATCGATGTAACTATTCTGAATCGAGTCATTGATCGTGGTTTGGCTAAAACAGGACGACTCTACACGTTAGACTTGGAATTGGATGATAAACCAGGAGAACTTTTGGAAGTATGTCGGGTTATAGCAAATCTAGGAGCTAATGTTATCGGCGTACATCACGATCGCTCTTCCAATCGAAAGAATGTCAATGCTTGTATTCTGAGAATTTCTATGGAAACTAAAAACGAAGAACACATAGCTGCTATTCGACAGGCCTTAATCGATAAGAAATTCACAATTCTAGATACCAATCTAAATGGATAAAAAAATATAGAATTAAAAATCAAAAATTATGAAAGCTATTCACACCAACAATGCTCCTGCTGCTATCGGCCCATATAGCCAGGCTATTGAAGTTAACGGATTTGTTTTTGCTTCTGGTCAAATTCCAATCAATCCTGCTACGGGAAGCTTCGTAGAGGGAGGTATTACGGAACAGACCACGCAGGCTATCACTAATGCACAAAATATTCTGAAAGAAGCAGGCACAGACCTAAGTCATGTTATCAAGACGACTGTTTATTTGGCTGATATGAGCGATTTTGCTGCTATGAATGAGGTTTATGCCAAGTTTTTTACAGAGCCTTATCCTGCAAGAAGTGCTGTAGCTGTAAAAGAATTACCAAAAGGTGCACTCGTAGAAGTTGAGGTTTTGGCCGCCAAATAAAAAAGGTCAAAAACCTTACATAAAAAAGAAATGGAATCGCTCTTTGGTAGAGTGATTCCTTTTTCTAAGTTATATTAGTAGGACAAACGGAGTTTGCCCACATACTAAAATTTGTAATAATAGCTTACACCAAATACATTATTATCTGATTCTTCATCGGAACCATAGGTGCGCTGAAAACGATAGTACGTTCCAACTTCATGATGCTTGGTTATATCCCAATCTACACCTAACGTATATCTCATTTTCTCTATATTCCATGCATTATACATCTCTGCACTAACATAAGGATAAAGATTGATATTCGTCTTATATTTGAGTTGTAAACGGCTTCGTAACTGATTTTTACCTTTTCCACTATAAGTTTTGGCCTTACCATCGTAATTCTCATCATCAAAATCGTAGCGTTGTGCTATCGTCTTCTCTGGACGATAAGTGTACTGCCAACGCTCACGAAGAGCTAAATTCCACTTGCCAAAATTGAGATTACCTGTAACATCAAAGTGAAGACGATGACGGAGTCCCCAATAATTGGCATATTTATTGAGATCACCATTAGTCTTATAAGTGTATTTTTCGTTATGATCATAGAGCAATTCGTATCCTGCTCCAAATTTCAGTCGCTTGGTAGCTTTATATTCTCCATTTACACCGAAACTCCAGCGGTCAATGGTACTGGTATTGTCACGAGTTCTCATCTCTGTCTCTACACCTACACTCCACTTCTTATTGAGTTTTTTCTCAGCACCAATAGACGTCCAGATACCAAAATCACTGCTCTGCTTTTGAGCAAAACTAACGACCGGCAATAAGACCATCAATAGACACAATTTCTTTTTCATATGTAAATCAGTTATTACTGAAATTGGTTAAATCATTATTTTTTAGCTTCAATGTATTATTGAGCGTTTCATCACTTCTGTCACCCTGATAATATACCTTAAGCATTACCATATCTCGGAGAAAATCTACACTACCAACATCGATACGGACAATATCCAAACCCAATCGTTTCTGAAGATCATCCTTTAACTCCTGACGATGTTCTGGCTGAATCAATTCGATACGATCATACTGTATCAGTTTGGTAGGCACCTGCTTTAGTCGCTTCTCACAAACCCAAATGCATAAGATAACGATGACATTGGTAACAAGCAGTTCTACTATCGAAACAGAATTAGCAATAGCATTCACTACTGATAGTGCGATAATAACAAACATATACGTCATTTCGCGTACTGGCATTGCATCTGTTCGATATCGCATAATACTAAAAATACCAAAGAGCCCTATTCCTATACCAATACTTGTTTTGGCTTTCAAATCTTCAAGTACGAAGATCATGAAAAAAACCAAAAAGAATATAGCAACACTCATCAGCACAAATGAGAAATAATAATCTCGCCGCTGACTCTTCTTATAATAGAGACGATCAACTATAAAACAAGTTACAAATAATAATATAATAAAGCGTATCAGCATGGCAGGAAATTGTCCTGAAAATGTATTTTCAAAGAAATTCATATTATATAGTTTTAGATTAATATTAAAGATTTAAAGTAACTGCGCACCAATGAGTTTTTCTATTTGATGAATACGGGGCTTCAGTCGATTATGCTTCAAGTTAGAATTGGTCAATGCCTGTCCCATGGTATATTTACTAAATCCTATCGGCATAATACGTAATTCGCGAAGCAAAGGTATAATAGGAGACGGTATCAGGCCATCACGTTTTAATTCGATGATAACTAACTGATCTAATGACTTCTCCTCATCTGTTTCCAAATTATGAAGATATAAATTAGTATCTATGGTTAAGCGCTCTGTCATATTCCGATTGACAAGGGTAACACGTTCAAACCGATTTTCCAATTTTTCGGTTAAACTATCCAAATCATATAAAAGCGTATGTTCTAAAAAGTCATTTTCAGCAACAGCATTAGGATTATTCTTTGTACCAAAACGAAGTTGATAATTAGGATGTAAAGGATCGAACTGAACAATAGGGATACGCTTTTTTTTCGTTCTGCCATGATTGTTTTTGGTCTTTACTTCTAGAAAATTTAAATGAGAATCCACATAACTACGTATACGCAATTTCTGACGATTCTGATGACCGTTCTGATGGCGCATATACATATCATTAGTAGGAGTATCAAAATACGTGGAATAATAGTGGGCAATACGCTGACCATTTATTTCCTGAACACGATAATCATGTTCTGCCATCGATAGCAGTTTACGAAGCTGATTCAACGATGTAACAAATTTTGTATCCGTCCTATTGAGCAGCTTTACACCACTCATCTCATCAAGGCTAATTGGTTGGAAATTTTGCAATATACTTTTCATAGAGTTAAAACAGTCCTTTTACGATATTGCAAAAATATATATATGGGGACTACATACAAAAAAAAGTCAGTGAAACGCTGAAAATTATCAACATATCACTGACTTTAGAGAAAAAAAAGTTTATCTTTATTTTACATTACCCACTTTGATAAGGTACTCTGCAATCTGAACAGCATTCAAAGCTGCACCCTTACGAATCTGGTCACCAGTCAACCAAAGTGTGTTGCCATTGTCATCTGCCAAATCCTTACGTACACGACCTACATATACATCATCCTTACCAGCACTTTCAAGAGGCATAGGGTAAACATAGTTCTGAGGATCGTCAACAAGAGTTACACCAGGAGCAGCTTCGAGAGCCTTACGAATATCAGCTACAGACACAGGCTTTTCCGTTTCGAACCAAACACTCTCTGAGTGAGAACGAAGTGAAGATACACGAACACAAGTGGCAGAAGTACGAACATCACTGTGCATAATCTTTCGAGTCTCGTTAAACATCTTCATCTCTTCCTTGGTATAGTCGGTTTCAGTCATCTTATCAATCTGAGGGATAACATTGTATGCCAACTGATGAGGGAACTTCTTGATGGTCTTAGCCTCACCTGTCTCAATAATTTCCTTGTACTGCTGCTGCAATTCTGCCATAGCAACGGCACCAGCACCAGAAGCACTCTGATAAGAAGATACGTGGATTTTCTTTATATGACTCAGTTTCTCGATAGGATTGAGCACAACTACCATCATGATGGTAGTACAGTTAGGATTAGCAATAATACCACGTGGACGAACAAGTGCATCCTCTGGATTAATCTCTGGCACAACCAAAGGTACATCCTTATCCATACGGAACTGACTTGAATTGTCGATCATGACAGCACCATACTTGGTAATGGTCTCAGCAAATTCTTCTGAAGTGCCACCACCAGCAGATGTGAACGCAATGTCGACATCTTTGAAGTCATCGTTATGCTGCAAAAGTTTAACCTCATATTCTTTACCTTTGAATGTGTATTTTCGGCCAGCACTACGCTCTGAACCAAACAACACCAAATCATCCAATGGGAAATTTCTTTCAGCTAGAATACGCAGGAATTCCTGTCCTACAGCACCACTTGCTCCAACAATTGCTACTTTCATAATCGTCTTTATTAAGTTGTTAACTAATAATTTGTTTGCTAAAACATATTTTTTCGTGTGCAAAAGTACAATATTTATAGCAATAAAAACAATAAATTCACACTTTTTTCTAATTATAGTTTACAATTTGTATTATAATTCAAAAAAAAGACAATACCCAAGTTGCGTATCTTATCTTTTTCGTATCTTTGCAAACAAAACAAGACTATAATATGTTGGATTTTACCCATCTCTTTCCGATTACGAATCCTACACTGATTTTCTTTGCAGTGATGAGTATCATTCTCTTCTCTCCTATTATTATGGGTAAGTTGAGAATACCTCACCTTATCGGAATGGTATTGGCTGGTGTTCTCCTTGGTGAATATGGATTTGATATTTTGGTTAGAGACCAATCTTTTGAGCTTTTCGGTAAAGTTGGTCTCTACTATATCATGTTTCTTGCTTCTCTAGAAATGGATATAGAATCGCTCAGAAGAAATAAGAAAAGGGCATTAGCTTTTGCTGCTCTTACTTTCTGTATTCCATTCGGATTATCGTATATAGTAGGTGCTGATTTACTTGGATATACTACTGCTGGAGCTGTTTTGCTGGGATGCATCATGTCCTCTAATACTCTGGTGAGTTATCCCATCGTTCTAAGATATGGGCTTCAACGCAAACCAAGCGTAACACTGAGTGTAGCATCGAGTATGATTTCTCTGATGCTCTCCTTGATTATTTTAGCGGCTATCGTTGCTTCTTTCAGTAATGATTCTGGTCCTGCCTTTTGGACTCTGTTCACATTGAAGTTTGTTTTATATTGTGTGTCTATGGTGTATATTGTACCAAGATTGACACGATGGTTTCTGAGAAGATATAGCGATGCTGTCATGCAGTTTGCCTTTGTTATGGCTATATTGTTTATGTGCGCAGCTTTATCTGAAGTTGTCGGAGTGGAAGGCATTTTTGGTGCCTTTTTGGCTGGTTTAATCCTCAACCGATATATTCCACACGTATCACCCCTGATGAACCGTATAGAATTTATTGGTAATGCATTGTTTATTCCTTATTTCCTCATCGGTGTGGGCATGCTTATCAATGCACGGTTGCTTTTCCAAGGTGGAAATATTCTTTGGGTGATCTTCTGCATCACATTCTTTGGAACACTCGGTAAAGCTCTAGCTTCATATATTGCAGCTTTCATCTGCAAACTTCCACTAAGTTCTGGACATATGATGTTTGGTCTTACGTCTGCACACGCTGCTGGTGCTATTGCTATGGTTATGGTTGGTATGAAACTACAGCTCGCACCAGGAATATACCTCGTAAACGAAAATATGCTGAATGGTGTTGTCATCATGATTCTGATAACCTGTATCATATCTTCTATCATAACAGACCGAGCTGCACAACAAATCGTTCTTCGCGATAAAGAACTGCCAGATGAGAATAAGAATGCAGATGATGAAAAGATACTTATACCCGTTAAATATCCAGAATATGCTAACAATCTGATTCATCTAGGTATGCTCATGAGAAATACCAAACTGAACCGCGGCTTAATCGGTATGACTGTGGTCTATGACGATGCCAACATGAGACGCAACCAAGAACAAGGACAGCATTTGCTGGAACAAATTACACGGCTTGCAGCTGCTGCAGATGTTAAAATGCAAACACAAGTACGTATAGCTGCTAATATCGCTAATGGTATAAAACATGCTTTCAATGAATATCAGGCCAGTGAAATTATTATTGGCATGCACAGTCATATGAATACTTCTCCTAGATTTTGGGGAGAATTTCACCAGAGTCTCTTCAATGGCTTAAACCGACAAATTATCATGGCAAGAATTCTACAGCCTCTGAATACGATAAGACGAATTCAGGTGGCCGTACCATCGAGAGCACAATATGAGCATGGTTTCTACCGATGGATAGAAAGACTGGTTAGAGTGTCTAGTAGCTTGGATTGCAGAATACAATTTCATGGAAGACCCGACACACTGTCGCTTATCAATGAGTATGTGCAAAATAAGCACACAAATATCCGAGCTGACTATACACAAATGGAACATTGGAACGAATTGCCTAAACTAGCTGGAACAATTCATGAAGATCATCTATTTGTTGTTATTACAGCTAGAAAAGGTACTATCTCTTACAAGAAAGCACAAGATAGACTTCCTGAAGAAATTACAAAATTCTTCTCCGGTACTAACTTGATGATTATATTCCCAGATCAGTACGAAGTAGGAGCAGAGGAAATGACTTTTGCTACACCACAACACCAAGAAGAAAACAGTGCTTACGAAATACTGCGTAAGTGGCTTTATAAAAAGAACATTTTAAAACATTAAAATTAATATGATAGATATAAAAGGAGTTACCAAAAAGTTTGGTTCCCTACAAGTACTAAAAGGTATTGACCTTCACATTAATAAAGGTGAGGTTGTCAGTATTGTTGGCCCTTCTGGAGCAGGTAAAACTACTTTGCTGCAGATTATTGGTACGCTAGATAAACCCGATAGTGGGGAGATTGTCATTGATGATATCAATGTAGGAACTCTTTCAACCAATAAATTGAGTGATTTCCGTAACAAACATCTCGGTTTTGTATTCCAATTTCATCAGCTCCTGCCTGAATTTACTGCCTTGGAAAATATTATGATTCCCGCTTATATCGCAGGTGCCAGCAAAAAGGATGCTAAAAAAAGAGCTGAAGAATTACTCGACTTTATGGGATTGGCAGATCGTTCTAGCCATAAACCTGCAGAACTTTCTGGTGGAGAAAAACAACGTATTGCTGTAGCACGAGCTCTCGTTAACCAGCCAGCTGTTATCTTGGCTGACGAACCATCAGGAAGTTTGGATACCAAAAATAAAGAGGAACTCCATCAACTTTTTTTTGATCTGAGAGATAAGTTCGGTCAGACTTTTGTAATCGTTACACACGACGAAGGCTTAGCTAAGTTAACTGACCGTACGATCCACTTGAAAGATGGACAGATTATAGCAACAGATACTGCCACCACTGTAACCAGAGACGGATCTGAAAATATCTTTTCTGGCAAAATAACAGATGAAACCATTTAAAATAAACATTATGGAGAAAATAAAATTAGGTGACTATAATACGTTGAAGATGGTAAAACTTGCTCAACGTACAGAAAAAGATGGTACAATAGAAACTTTTGGAATCTTTCTTGACGGTGGTGAAGAAGGAGAAATCCTCATGCCGCAGAAATATGTTCCTGCTAATGTAAAGATTGGAGATGATGTCACAGCTTTTATCTATCTAGATCAGGATGAACGTCTGATTGCAACAACAGAAGAGCCTATCGCTAAAATTGATGAATTCGCCTTCCTTGAAGTTAGCTGGATTAACAAATTTGGAGCCTTTCTCAACTGGGGACTAATGAAAGATGTTTTCTGTCCTTTTAGAGAAATGAAAAAGAAAATGGAAATCGGTGAAAGCTATATCGTACATATTCATATCGATGAAGAAAGTTATCGTATTGTTGCCTCTGCCAAAATAGAGAAATATTTCGATACCAAACCTGCCCACTATAAACATGGACAAAAAGTTGATCTTATTGTTTGGCAAAAAACAGACCTCGGTTTTAAAGTGATTATCGACAATCGCTACCAGGGACTTATCTATCAAGATCAGATATTCCAATATGTTCATACTGGTGATAAACTTGTAGGTTATATCGACCAAGTTAGACCTGATGGAAAAATTGATGTTACTCTACAACAAACTGGCGTAAGAGGTACTCAAAATTTCTCAGAAGAATTACTACAATATCTCAAGGAACACGACGGAGAATGCGACTTAGGCGACAAGAGTGAAGCTGATGACATCTATGAACGCTTCCATGTGAGCAAAAAGGTTTATAAAAGGGCCGTAGGAGATCTGTACAAGAAAAGACTCATTACCGTTAATCCAAGGAGTATCAAACTGGTTGTCGAATAAAGAGTATAAACTCTACTATTCCTCTAGCTGCTAGATAAAGGAGGAATGCAAGCCATAAGGCATGGTTGTGCAATTGGCTTCGTAAAAGTAAATAAACGATAAAGAAAAGGATTGCTGCTATTACTGATGATAGTAGCAATCCTTTTGTGTTAGTAATACCCACAAATATTCCATCTAAAAGAAAAGCGGAAACACCTACTATTGGGATAAGACAGGTCCAACCTATATATGACTTTGAAACACAAATAACATGAGTGTCTGTGGTTAAAAACGATAAAAAGGATTCACCGGCAAAACTATAGATGACTGTAAAGAATACTGCTACGATAAAACCTAGATAAAATAAATGGTGAACAACCTCGCGAAAAGCTTCTCTGTTTCGTGCCCCATAATACTTTCCACATAATGCTTCGCCGGCATAAGCTAAACCGTCGGTAAAATATGAAAAAATGGTAAAAAACTCCATCAGTAATGTATTTATAGCCAATATTATCGCTCCCTGACGAGATCCTATCGAAGTAAAAGACAGAAATACTGAGACTAAAAATAGTGTACGTATAAATATATCTCTGTTTACTATAAAAAAATGATATAAAGCATGATAATCAAAGAGACCTGACCAGCTAAAATACTTATACAGCCGCTTGTAAGAATGGTGTAAAAGAAGTAAGGAAAACAATAACCCACCCCACTGAGCTATTATCGTACCTATAGCTACTCCGGAAATGTCCATATGAAAAACAAAGACAAATATAAGACTAGAAATAATATTCAATATATTTTGGCCTATAGAAGCCATCATGGGTACGCGAGTATTTTGCATACCGACATACCAGCCTGTCAACCCATACATCGCTAAAACAGCGGGAGCTCCCCAGATACATATCAAACAGTATCTCCAGCATAGAGACAACATGCCTATATCTGGCTTCATTACCCATAGACCAAATTGTATGAGAGGAATCTGAAGAATAATAAACAAGAACCCTATGACCAAACCAATTGTAAGAGTACGAATCAAAAGACGAATTACTTCTTTAAAGTCTCTATGACCATAGGCTTGAGAAGTCATACCTCCCGTTCCCATTCTCAAGAAACCAAATATCCAATAAATTACATTAAACAACATCGTACCCACAGCTATAGCTCCAATGTATTTGGCATCTCCTATATGTCCGACAATGCCGACATCAACAAGCCCTAATAAAGGTACTGTTATATTAGAAATAATGGAAGGAATGGCCAAGCGCAATATCTGCGAAATTCTTGCATTCATATATTAAACGTTCACTTTACCTAATATTATACTCTCCACGATGATAACATCATGCGGAAAGCGGAAAGTCACTTAACACCATAATAATAAAAGCGGACTATTAAAAATCCGCTTTTATTTCATTTCTATATTATTACATTAAAAATTATTTTGCTTTAAATTTCTCCGCTTGCTGACGAATTAGCTCTTCATCATTGAAATAATCAATCTGCATAGCTTTCTTCACCTCATCCATAGTCTGAGCTGCTACTTCACGAGCTGCAATGCTACCCTTCTTCAAAATATTATAGATTTCAGGTATATCCTGCTCATATTCACGGCGACGAGCACGAATTGGATCGAGCATCTTATTGATAACATTATTCAGTAATTTCTTACATTTCATATCACCAATACCACCTGCTGTATAAGCTGCTTTTAACTCATCAAGATTTTGGAACTCTGGCCAGAACTCGGCAAAATCTTCGTCTGTAGAAAAAGCATCAAGGTATGTAAACACTGCATTACCCTCTACATGACCAGGATCGGAAACATTAACATGGGTAGGATCTGTATACATACTCTTTACTTTACTCCATACAGTATCCTTATCATCACTAAGATAGATACAATTACCCAAACTCTTACTCATTTTCTCCTTACCATCTGTACCAGGCAATCTACGCGCTGTTGCGTTCTCTGGAAGGAGAATATTAGGCTCTACTAATACATCTGCATAAGTTTGATTGAAACGACGTACCAGTTCACGTGTTACCTCCAACATTGGCTCTTGATCCTCACCAGCAGGAACTGTTGTTGCTTTGAACGCGGCAATATCAGCTGCCTGACTAACAGGATAACAAAAGAATCCTAATGGAATATTAGCTTCAAAATTACGCATCTTGATTTCTGTCTTAACAGTTGGATTTCTCTGTACACGAGATACTGTTATCAAGTTCATCAAGTATGTTGTTAATTCAGCCAACTCTGGTATCTGACTCTGAATGTAAAGGGTACATTTAGCAGGATCTAAACCCGCAGAAAGGTAATCAAGAGCTACTTCGATAATGTTCTGACGAATTTTCTCTGGATTATCAGCATTATCTGTTAAAGCCTGCACATCGGCCATGAAGACAAACATCTTATCATAATCACCCTCATTCTGCAACTGTACACGACGGCGAAGTGACCCTACATAATGTCCTAAGTGTAATTTGCCTGTAGGACGATCACCTGTCAATATAATTTTTCCCATTTGTATATTTTGAATCTATCTTTTTTACTTATGTGCAAAATTACGACAATTTAAGCGGATTACAAAAGAAATAGAACTTTTTTTAAAATTATCTCAGGCTTATCTTTTTTCTCTGTATTTTTACTACCTTTGCAATCTAATAAACAATAGGTATTATGAGATTTTTTAGCATTTGTATTTTAGTATTATGTTCTGAAGTAGCTATAGCTCAATCGCACAAAGAAAAGACTATATCAGTTTCTCTTCCACAAATCAATGTTTACGAAAATAAGAATACGCTCAACATTTTGAAATGGGGTACTGATTCTGTCGATGCAGATATTTCTCAGACTGTAATTATTCATGAACAAAAGACTTTCGAAGATGTACCTGCAGGTAATTATAGTGGTATAACTCACATAAAAGGGGATGAATATGCTGTAGTATCAGATAAAACGGATTCTGAAGGATATTACATCTTTAAGATTAAATTTGGCAAAGATGGTGATATCCTCGATATTAAGAATAAAGGTTGGCAAGATTTAGGTGGAATCAATATGGACGAAGAGGCCATAGCATATAATCCTCATAACAATCATTTATATATTGGTAATGAAGAGGGGTCGACCATTCAGGAAATAACGTTGAATAACAAAACTGTTTTGACTAAACCTATAGCTGATTATCAAAAACGTGGTGAGCATAATCGTATTATCGAAAGTCTATGCTATGACCCATTTAGACAACATCTCTTTACCATCAATGAGGCTTCATTGAAAGGCGACCCGTTTACTTCTCTTAGACTTAAAGAATTAAATGATAGCTTACAAGAAGTTGCCGAATATGAGTATCTTATGGATGAACCTTTAAAAAAAGATTCTCGACCTGTCAACGAACATGCTTATGGCGTATCTGAATTACTTTCTTTAGGTGATGGTACATTGCTTGTGCTAGAAAGGGAATTCTATGTAACTAAACTCAAACTTGGTAGTTGGGTTAATAATAAGATTTATCGTATAAAACCAGGATTTCATGGCAAACAGTTTATTACTTCCTGGAAAACAAGTCTTAGTTTAGGCAACTTCAATCTTGCTAACTACGAAGGAATGTGCGAAGGCCCAAAAACAAAAGATGGAAGACATGTTATCATTTTATGTGCAGATAGCCAAAATCAATATAAAGGAGTTTTGAAAGATTATTTTAGAACCATAGTCTTCTAAAACATAAAAAAAATCCGTTGCAAGATTACAACGGATTTTTTTATATTTACAAATTAGAATTCTGCATTCTTTGGTGTACGTGGGAAAGGTATTACATCACGGATATTCTGCATACCTGTCACAAATAGAATAAGACGTTCGAAACCAAGTCCGAATCCAGCATGAGGACATGAACCATATTTACGAGTATCAAGATACCATTCGTAAAGTTGCTCACCCATACCACGACGATCAATCTCCTCCATCAACTTATCCAAACTTTCCTCACGAACAGAACCACCAATAATCTCACCAATACGTGGGAAGAGAACATCAGTACCCTGCATGGTCTTACCGTCAGGATTCTTTTTCATATAGAAAGCTTTAATCTCTGTAGGATAATCTGTCATAATAACAGGCTTCTTGAAATGCTCTTCAACGAGGAAACGCTCATGCTCTGAAGCAAGATCCATTCCCCAGCCTGTGATTGGGAATTCGAACTTATGACCATCTTCTGCTGCTTTCTTGAGGATCTCAATACCCTCAGTGTAAGGCAAACGGACAAAATCTTCCTTAATGACATTCTCAAGAGTATTAAGAAGATTCTTATCAATCATCTTATTCAAGAACTCAAGATCATCCTTACAATTGTCAAGTGCCCATCGAACACAATACTTGATGAAATCTTCTTCAAGATCCATCAATTCATCCTTATCCATAAAGGCAACTTCTGGCTCTATCATCCAAAACTCTGCTAAGTGACGAGGAGTATTGCTATTCTCTGCACGGAATGTTGGACCGAAGGTGTAGATTGCACCAAGAGCAGTTGCACCAAGTTCACCTTCCAACTGACCAGATACAGTAAGGTTAGTTTTCTTACCAAAGAAGTCCTTACTATATTCTACCTTACCCTCCTTAGCTACGCGGTCGAGATCAAGTGTTGTTACCTGGAACATTTCACCTGCACCCTCTGCATCTGAAGCTGTGATTAGAGGAGTATGGAAATAGTAAAAACCATGTTCATGAAAATACTTATGCACAGCTATTGCCATGTTATGGCGAATACGCATCACTGCACCAAATGTGTTGGTACGTAAACGCATATGTGCATACTGACGCATATACTCAAAGCTCTGACCCTTTTTCTGCATTGGATAGTCATTAGGACAGAGACCATAAATCTTAATTTCCTTATACTGAACCTCTGAAGTCTGACCGGCACCCTGACTTTCAACGAGGGTTCCTACGACTCCAATACAAGCTCCTGTAGTAATACTTTTAAGCTTATCAGCTTCGATGGTAGAAGGGTCTACAACGATCTGAATATTCTTTATGGTAGAGCCGTCATTCAACGCAATGAAATCAACGGCTTTACTACTACGATGGGAACGAACCCATCCTTTTACTAAAATTTCATTTCCAAAATCGGTGCTTTGCAGAGCATCGACGACTTTTGTTCTTTTCATATCTCGTTTGTGTTTTTACTCGAATGCACCCATACGAAGCATGTCTACTTCCTTCTCAGAAAGGAAGCGCCAATCGCCACGACGAAGATTCTTCTTGGTCAATCCAGCAAACTGAACACGATCAAGTTTTGTTACACGATAGCCTAAAGCTTCAAAGATACGACGAACGATACGATTCTTACCGCTGTGAATCTCGATGCCAACCTGCTTCTTATCATGCTCATCTGCATATTCAATAGCATCTGCATGGATTTCACCATCTTCAAGCGTAATACCATCAGCTATCTGCTGTAAATCATGAGCTGCTACTGGCTTGTCCAAGTATACATGATAAACTTTCTTCTTCAAGAATTTTGGATGAGTCAATTTACTTGCCAAATCACCATCATTTGTAAGAAGAAGAACACCTGTTGTATTACGGTCAAGACGACCTACAGGATAAATACGTTCAGGACATGCATCCTTTACAAGATCCATAACTGTTTTACGCTGCTGTGGATCATCACTTGTTGTAACATAGTCCTTTGGTTTGTTAAGAAGAACATAAACTTTCTTCTCCAAAGAAACATTCTGATCATGGAATTTAACCTCATCAGTACGCATAACTTTTGTACCCAATTCGGTTACAACTTCACCATTTACAGTAATCACACCAGCCTGGATAAATTCATCAGCCTCACGACGAGAACATACACCAGCATTGGCAAGATACTTGTTCAAACGAATTGGCTCGTTTGGATCGAAATTTTCCTCCTTATATTCAATACGCTTTTTCAAGCTATACTTTGCATTTGGATCAAATCCTGGAGTATGCTGACGAAATCCGCCTTGATTGCCATAGCCACCACGGTTATTTCCGAAACCACCACGATTGTTGTTATAACCACCGCCGCGATTGTTGTTATAGCCTCCGCCACGGTTGTTGTTATAGCCACCACCACGGTTGTTATATCCTCCACGATTATTGTATCCTCCACGGTCATTATTGTAACCGACACGACTTTGGTAGCCACCCTCTTCCTCATTATTGTAACGAGGACGATAGCTATTGCCACCACGATTGTTGTAACCACCGCCACGGTTGTTATTATAGCCACCACCGCGATTATTACTATAGCCTCCACGGTTATTACCATAGCCTCCACGGCTCTGGTATCCACCACGCTGAGATGTACCTTCTCCTGCGCCCTGAAGATTTGCTCCAAAGCCTTCCGGACGGAAACCACCATCACTCGCGCTATTTACATTATTGCTACTGTATCCATTATTATCAGTGCTATAGGCACGCTGACTATGAATACGAGGACGCATAGGACGACCTGTGCTCCTATAAGAGCCTGCTTGCTTGTAACCCTCACGGCTAGACTCGTTCTGCTCTGCAGACTGATCCTGTGTTTTGTCTAAATCTAAATCCATTTTCTTTCTTTTTAGGCCTCACGGCGTGTTCTAAAAAATTGATTAAATAACTTTTATATAATAATTATAAATTACATTCCTGTGTAGTTATGTGGAGTAATAGCCATTAACTCTGCCTTAACAGCATCACTTACCTGAAGTTCCTGAATAAACTTATGAATAGTTTCTTCTGTCATTGTTGCATTGGTACGGGTAAGCGCTTTTAACGCTTCATAAGGATGAGGATAAGCCTCTCTACGAAGTATTGTCTGAATAGCTTCTGCTACGACTGCCCATGTATTATCTAGGTCTTCTTCTAATTTTTCTTTGTTCAAAATTAATTTACGAAGTCCTTTCAATGTACTTTGAATAGCAATAACACTATGTCCAATAGGCACACCTACATTACGAAGTACTGTAGAATCTGTTAAGTCGCGCTGTAAACGACTTACTGGTAATTTCTGCGCTAAGAACTGAAGAATAGCATTAGCAATACCCATGTTTCCTTCACTATTCTCATAATCAATTGGATTCACCTTATGTGGCATCGCACTTGATCCTACTTCTCCCGCTTTAATTTTCTGCTTGAAATATTCCATAGAAATATACATCCAAAAATCACGATCCAAGTCGATAATGATAGTATTAATTCTACGAATGGCATCAAATATTGCTCCTAAAGCATCATAATTGCTAATTTGAGTAGTCCACTGCTCACGCTCCAATCCTAATTTCTCACTTACAAACTTATTACCAAAGGCTTTCCAGTCATATGAAGGATAGGCTACGTGATGCGCATTGAAATTACCTGTTGCACCACCAAACTTGGCTGTAAAAGGACAAGCCTTTAAAGATTTTAACTGTTGTGTAAGACGATATACAAAGACTTCGATTTCTTTGCCTAAGCGGGTTGGTGAAGCTGGCTGACCATGTGTTTTAGCCAACATTGGTACGTCTTTCCATTCCTCTGCGTAAGAAGCCAAAAGATCGATCAACTCTTGTACTTGTGGATAGAATACATCTTCCAAGGCCTCCTTTATTGAGAGAGGAACACTTGTATTATTAATATCCTGTGAAGTAAGACCGAAATGGATAAACTCTTTATACTGATCAAGATTACCAATTTTATCAAATTCTTCTTTGATAAAATACTCAACAGCTTTTACATCATGATTTGTTGTCTTCTCTATATCTTTTACTCGCTGAGCATCTTTCTCATCGAAAGATTTATATATAGCACGGAGCTTATCAAAAAGAGAATGATCAAAACTTGCCAATTGAGGTAATGGCAATTCACATAAAGTTATAAAATACTCAATTTCTACACGCACACGATAACGTATGAGTGCATACTCGGAAAAATAATTTGCTAGTGTTTCTGTTTTACCCCTATAACGTCCATCTATTGGAGAAACTGCGGTTAATGCATCTAATGTCATGACTTACTCGTATTAAATTCGTAGGCAAAAATAATAATTATTATTGGAAAACCACACTTTTATAAGATAAAATATCATAAAAGCGCGAACTTTATAGGACTTTAAATTAATGTTTTCAATCTTGACTTCTATTCAAAACAAAAAAAAGGTCCTGAAAATATCAAGACCTTTTGTGGGCGTTGACGGATTCGAACCGCCGACCCTCTGCTTGTAAGGCAGATGCTCTAAACCAACTGAGCTAAACGCCCGTACTTCTTAAAAGCGAGTGCAAAGGTAAGACAAAAATATTAAACCACCAAATCTTCTCGGTATTTTTTTACATATTTTAAGATTAAACAATATGTCAACAATCTAAATATGTATTAGTATCCAATAAAAGACAAAAATTGATAAAGTAAGTCTTCTCTAGACTTCTCACACTTGAGTTGACGAACCATTGTGCCTAATAACGAGATAAACCATATAATGGAAGCATTTTACTCCATAGACTAAACGTGTTATAGACCTTACCTTTATAAATATAATCAGCAACAGAATAGTATTATCGTGATAACAAAGTTTTAGCAGACACCAATAATATTATTTTTTCAAAAATACAAACAAAAAAAAATCCCTGCAGTCCCGAAAGACTACAGGGAACACCCCTAGTGGGCGTTGACGGATTCGAACCGCCGACCCTCTGCTTGTAAGGCAGATGCTCTAAACCAACTGAGCTAAACGCCCGTACTTCTTAAAAGCGAGTGCAAAGGTAAGGCAAAAAAATTAAACCACCAAATTTTTTACTGAATATTTTTGATTTTTCTTAAAATTGGTCATAAAGTCCACTGTAATCGCTTCCAAGAAGAACCTTTCACCCGAAAAGATGATCTATTTCCTGTTGTGTTAGTATACAGAGGATACTCTTACCATCCGGAGCATAATTTGGATTTGAACAAGCAAAAAGACCATTCACGATTGCTTCCATTTCTTCATTAGACAAAATTTGACCTTGAGGAATTGCAGCATTTCTGGCTAAACTTAATGATAAAGACTGTCGCATTTCTTCTTTCATCGATTTACCCATATCGATTGCCGAATGTACAATATCTTCTACCAACGTTATAGGATTTATTCCATCAAGTCCCATAGGTATTGCGTTAACAGCATAGCTTCCACCCCCTAAATCTGTGAGTTCAAAGCCCATATCTACCATATCAGAAAAGATGTCTTGTAATACTACTTGTTGAGATGGTGTAAAGCGTACTGTTTCAGGAAATAAAACTTTCTGTGACTGAAATGTGTGCTCAATCAACTGTTTTTGATACTGTTCATACAAAATACGTACATGCGCACGATGCTGGTCTATTATCATCAAACCTGACTTTACTGCTGTCATGATGTACTTTGCCTTGTATTGATAATGTAAAGGGGATTTATCTTCTACTAAATGCTCCTTACTTTCCACAACAGTATTTTGTCTACTCTCAAAAATATCTCCTTCTTGTGAAACGGTTTTGGATTTTAATCCTTCATACAGTTTCCCCCACTCTTCTGGTACACGAGCCTGCTTTGATTCAAAAATTTCTCCTTGAGTTGTAGCTGAATAATTTGAATCTATTTTTGACGCAAACGTTTGTCCTATCTGTTGTTCTCCATCCTGACTCACCAAATCTTCGCTAGAAGATTCAAATGGATTATAAGACGGATTATAGTTTACCCTTGGAGCTGACAATTGATTGCCACTCTCTCCAAAAACAGGTATTTCTGGCTTTCCTTCAGTATCAAAATCTATAGTAGGAACATTGTTAAAAAGTCCAACTGCCTCCTTTACGGCCGCTGACAAAATCTGCCATATAGCCTGTTCATTTTCAAATTTTATTTCAGTCTTGGTCGGATGGATATTAACATCTATATTATGTGGATCTACATCAAAATATATAAAATAAGGAACCTGTTCTCCTAATGGTACTAACCGATCAAAAGCGCTCATAACTGCCTTATTAAAATAAGGATGTTTCATATAGCGACCATTAACAAAAAAATATTGGTGTGCACCCTTTTTACGAGCAGATTCAGGTTTACCAACGAATCCTGATATTTTACCTAAGCTTGTCTCTACATTCACAGGGAGCAAATCCTGGTTTAAACGCTTTCCGAATATATCTAAAATACGATGTCTAATACTTCCAGGTTGTAAATTGAACATTTCTGTCCCATTGCTATATAAACTGAAATGTATATTAGGATTAACTAATACTATACGCTCAAAAGCCGTAAGTATATTGTTCAGTTCGGTAGTATTCGACTTTAGAAATTTTCTTCTAGCTGGTACATTAAAAAATAAGTTTTCTATTTTAAAATTACTACCTATAGGGCAAGAGCAAGGCTCCTGTCCTATAAACTTTGATCCAGAAATAGAAAGTTGAGTACCTATATCTTCAGAAGCCTGACGCGTTTTAAGCTCTATCTGCGCAACAGCAGCTATGGAAGCTAATGCCTCTCCACGAAATCCCATAGTATGAAGTGCAAAAAGGTCATCAGCCTTTTTGATCTTTGAAGTTGCATGTCGCTCAAATGAAAGACGTGCATCTGTATCAGACATACCCTTTCCATCATCTATTACTTGAATAGATGTACGACCAGCATCAACTACAAGAACCTGAATCGATTTGGCTCCAGCGTCGACAGAATTCTCCACCAACTCCTTGATTACAGAAGCAGGTCTTTGAATAACCTCACCCGCCGCTATCTGATTAGCAACAGAATCGGGTAATAACTGTATGATATCGCTCATTATATTTTTACTTCTTCACCTTTTTTCTCGTCTTTTTTACCTATACGTTGTAATGGTGCAGTATGACGACTTACATTCTTTAATTTTTGATCTTCACGTTTACCTCGCCACTCAAAAATATCATTTTTATCTTTTGGACGAATATTATCAAACCATGCAAATGATGGCAACTTATATTTAACTGGAGGTATTTGACTCATTGGATAAAGTGTTCCTGTGGCTTTCGGCATCCATATTCTTACAAGCTGCTGATGTTCATCCATAAACATCTTCGCTGTATCGGTTTCTGTATAGTTCAAGCCAATCATAGAACTATCTTTATCATTTATTGGATAATATACAATTTGCACATTTCCGAAGGAAACACCTTTCTGAGCTTTACCATTAACAAAAAAAGCCTCCATCTCTCGTGAAGCTACCTGATTATAATGTATGCTATCCCCTAATGATTCTACGGACAACGCTTGTCCGATGACATGCGCATAGCGTAACGTGGAATCATTCATAAACAATTGTATTTTTTCTCCAAGCAACTGTCTTCCTGCATTCCATACAATCGGATCCTTATACATAGTCATACATGAATCCTGAGAATTAAAGACCATAGAATCGCATACCGCCTGAACATCCTGACGGAAGGCGCGAACTTTTGGAAAACAATGAACCTTTCGATAAACAGAATCTGTATTTATATTAAATGTATAGATTTTCATCGTATCAGAATGCATCCACAATGTATCTTTTTGAGAGTAATCTATAGCAACCGGTCTACGTGTAGCAAATCCATATCCTGTTTTTTCATTATAACGCAAATAACCGCAATGAAGAGAGTTCTTATTGCGTTTATCCACATAGATAACGTTACCAAAGCCTTCACTGTCTTTATCTTTAACATAGAACAAGCTATCACCTGTAATAGATTTATCCTTATCTACCATAGTAGAACGCCCATATAATCTGGCACGATCAGTTTTGGTATTATAATAACCATTACTTGTATTTACCACACTACCTTTAGACGTAATTTTCGAAGGGCCAACAACATGAGCAACAGAATTACGTGTATCATAAAACATCGTATCTGTTGTAATGTAATCCCGACCATTTTTTAGGTGGACATTATAATAGAATTCAGCCTCTCTCGTATCTACATAATAGCGTCCCCAATCTGCAACAAGTTTGTTTTTTCCATCAGATAAAGTTCCACCTTCTGAGAAATTGACATAATTATAAAGACGATCGTAATCAAGGCTATCCGTATTTAAGATTTGCTTACGATGATGTAATACTACATTATGACGTGCACGCATAAACTGAACTTGTCCATCATAATCGGCATAATCACATTTCAAAGACAACGTATCTCCTTGTCTGAAATGCACATGCCCAAAAGCCTTTACAGAATTTGTTGCCTGATAAAAATAGGCGCTATCACAGGTAAGATGAGAATTCTGATGCCGAAATGACACGTGTCCTGTCAAGATTTGAGCATCAGGATTTACACTATACTGATCAAATCTTAAATTATCCGCATGGATCAGATAAATACGATTATCACCTACTATCTTACGCTTTTTACGTGCTCCAAATGCCGATGACACACAGAGCCCAAACAGGCATAAAATCAGTAACATACTGATTCCATGCCCGCTAATATTTTGCTTTTTCAAATGATTATTTATCATTTAACCCAACCTTCATATTCAAATTTACAATCCTTGTAGCGATCATTCATCTTAACATATGTCTTTTTTATTTTATTGACCACCCAGTCATGAATTGCATTTTCTTTCTCTTTCTTTGTAACTAGATTCTGCATAACCTGAAAATCTTCAGTTATTGTTGCTCTATGACCATCAATTCTAGATTTCAATTTAACTATACAAGCCTGCTTCTTACCTTTAGCATTAACCATAGTAAATGCTGATGAAATCTGTCCAACTTTCAATGTATCTACAACTCTAGCAATCTCAGAAGGCAAATCCTTCATTTGAAAACGTGATGTACGTCCTGTTTCTGAACTATTGGCCATCAAGCCAAAATTGCTTTTAGTATCTTTATCGTCTGATAGATATGAAGCTGCAGACTCAAATGAGAACTTATTCGCACGAATATCATCTGCGATAGAATCAAGACGAAGCGACGCTGACTGAAGTGCTTCTTCTGATACGGTAGGCTTGAGCAAAATATGACGACAATTAATCTTGTCACCACGTTTGTCTATCAATTGAATAATATGAAAACCAAACTCTGTTTCAACTATCTTAGAAATTTTCTTCGGATCTGTTAAATTAAATGCTACATTCGCAAAAGCTGGATCAAGCATACCTCTACCAATATAGCCTAATTCACCTCCCTGACGAGCAGATCCCGGATCTTCTGAATATAATCGAGCTAGTGTTGAGAACGAAGTTTCTCCATCGTTTACACGCTTTGTAAAGTCACGTAACTGTTCTTTGATACGCTCGGTTTCATCCTTAGATATTTTTGGTTGCCTCGTTATAACCTGAACTTCAACCTCTGTCGGAACAAAAGGAATACTATCCTCTGGCAAATTTTTAAAATACGCCCTGACCTGAGCTGGAGTCACCTTTATATCCTTAACAAGTTCTTCACGCTCCTTTCTAATCAACTGCTGATTTTTGAAATCATCATGCATTTGCTGACGGATTTGAGTAATCGTCATTTTACGATACTCTTCCAATTTTTCGCGAGAACCAATCAATTGTATCCAATAATTAATCTGATCATCTATACCTTGTGATACTTCTGACTCAGTAACCTCAATACTATCAATTGCTGCCTGATGAAGAAACAATTTCTGAATCGCAAGTTGTTCAGGAATAGAACAATCAGGATCACCCTGAAACTTTACACCCTCAGCTTCGCCCTGCATTCGCATCATTTCAACATCTGATTTTAATATAGGCTCATCACCTACTACCCAAATCACTTCATCAATGATACTATTTTCCTTTATTTCAGGACTATTTTTCGCAGAATCAGCATTAAAGTTCTTATGCTCCAACGAATCATTCACGGTTTGAGCAACTCGAAAATACGGTCTTCCTGCATTTACTGTAATTACAGCCATCAAAAGCAGTCCACTGAACCCACAAAATAATTTGTTTACAGTCTTCATACTATAATAAATTAGTGTTTATTGACAGTAGCCAATATATCTTGATACACTTCTACTGGATATTTCTTCCGCAAAGCCTCTATCCATACCTTTTCTAACTCATCTTGGTAATCTGAAATGACCTTAGATTTTACATCTTCATATGTCTCTGGTCCTTTTTTCAACTTCTTACCAAATATTGCATCTATAGGATAGTCTTTTATTTGCTTAATCTGTGCAGTGTCTACATGAAACACCATTTTATCAACTACGGCATTATCACCTTTCTTGAATATTCCTTTTTCTACACGGATACGTATAGTGGAATCATTATTGAATGTCTTGCGTAAAATAGAAGCCCACTCTTGAAATGGTTTTCCCTTGACACTTTTTTTCACTGCACTTACATCTGCAGCATCTTTTACATGATAGGCAATACCTTTAAATCGAGGTTCATCCCAAGCATAGGATTTTTTATGCCTTTTGAAATAATTTTCTAAGCCTACCTCATCTTTTGCAGCCTTTTCCCAAATTTTACGATTACTAATTTCATAAAGAAGAAGACCATCATGGTATTCTTGAATAAGATATTTCAAATTAGAGTCCTTTTCAGACATATCAGAAGCTCTTTCATCAAGGACAGTTTCTCTCGTAGCTCCTTCTGGTAAAGTCTTGACTATTGAATCGAGATTACGATCTATAATTTGCTCTCGTATACCTCGCTGCTCTATAAATCGATAGATGTTATTCTTGAGAGAATCATATGAAAAGAATTTTCCCTTATCTGTCATCAAGATAATATGATATCCTGCTGGTGAAGAAAAAGGTTTGCTCATTTCACCTTTCTTCATTGAATAAGCAACATCTTCAAATTCCTTGTATGTTTGACCTTTTACGATCCAAGGTAGCAAACCGCCTTGCACAGCAGACCCTTTGTCATCAGAATATTTTTTTGCTAACTCTTGGAAATTAGCTCCCTTTTTAAGAGCATTATAAATGGAATCGATTCGATTTTTCACAATTTCCGCTGCTTTAGCTGGTGCATTTTGCTTTAACAGCAATAAAATGTGAGACGGACGAATCATACCGCCATTATTATCTATACGTTGTCTTTCACTTTCGTATATCTTATGCGCTTCAGCCTCAACTTCAGCTTCTGTAATAAAAGACGGACGCACTTGTTGATCACGGTAACTTTCAAATTCCTTTTGAAAAGAAGTTAACGTATCCAGATGCGCATCTTCAGCTGCCTTCACCTTTAGTTTGTAATTGATAAAAAGATCTACATAATCTACGATACTTTTTTTATCAATAACACTGGCTGAATTATTTTTGTTATAAGAATACTCAAACTCAGACCTGCTCACAGGTCTACCTGCTATTTTCATTATAACAGGGTCAGTTTGACCAAAAACCATGCCCCCGTTGAGGAGCATGGCTGTTAACAACGCATATATTTTCATTAGTATTTTTTAAATTACATTTCCTTATTCAGGGCGGCTGTAGTTTGGTGCCTCGCTTGTTATTGAAATATCATGTGGATGACTTTCCAAAACACCAGCATTGGTAATGCGAGTAAACTGTGCATTGTGCAAGTTAGCAATATCGCCAGCACCACAATAACCCATACCTGAACGAAGTCCACCTACTAACTGATAAATAACTTCCTGAACGGTTCCTTTGTAAGGCACACGACCGGCAATACCCTCTGGAACTAGCTTCTTGGCATCACTGATATCATTCTGGAAATAGCGGTCACGAGAACCATTCTTTTGTTCCATAGCTTCCAAAGAACCCATACCACGATAGCTCTTGAATTTACGACCATTGAAAATAATGGTTTCACCTGGACTTTCTTCTGTACCTGCTACCAAAGAACCTATCATAACACTACTACCACCAGCAGCAAGCGCCTTAACAACATCACCTGAGTAACGAAGGCCACCATCAGCTATCAAAGGTACATCTGTATCTTTCAACGCAGAATACACATCATAAATAGCACTCAACTGTGGAACACCAACACCTGCTACAACACGAGTTGTACAGATTGAACCAGGACCAATACCTACCTTCACAGCATCAGCACCATTATCTACCAAATATTTCGCAGCTGCACCTGTAGCAACATTACCAACAATAACATCTACATTAGGGAAAGTAGCCTTAACTTGCTTAAGCTTTTCTACGACACCCTTAGAATGGCCATGAGCAGTATCGATTACGATTGCATCAACACCAGCTTCTACCAAGGCCTTAGCACGATCAAGAGTATCTGCTGTTACACCTACACCAGCTGCTACACGCAAACGACCCTTCTCGTCCTTGCAAGCCATTGGCTTATTTTTAGCCTTAGTGATATCTTTATAAGTAATCAAACCTACCAAATGGTTTTCTGCATCAACAACAGGAAGTTTTTCGATTTTATTCTCCTGAAGAATCTGAGCTGCTGCCAGCAAGTCTGTCTGCTGATGCGTTGTAACCAAATTTTCTTTCGTCATGACGTCATCAATCTTACGATCCATACGACGTTCAAAGCGGAGGTCACGATTCGTAACAATTCCTACTAAATGATTATCCTCATCTACAACTGGGATTCCACCGATATGGTACTCGGCCATCATATCCAAAGCATCTTTAACGGTACGTCCACGCTGAATTGTAACAGGATCGTAAATCATACCATTTTCTGCACGTTTCACAATTGCGACCTGTCGAGCCTGTTCCTCGATTGTCATATTTTTGTGTATTACACCAATACCTCCTTCACGCGCAATAGCAATAGCCATAGATGCTTCTGTTACCGTATCCATAGCTGCTGTCACGAACGGAATATTCAAATCAATGTGACGTGTAAACTTGGTTTTTAACTGTACCTCTTTAGGCAAAACCTCTGAATAAGCAGGGATCAAAAGGACGTCATCGTAAGTAAGTCCGTCCATTACAATTTTATCTGCAACAAATGATGACATATATAACTTAGAAATTTATTGCGTGCAAATATAGTAATAATTTTCCATATATAAAGGGCTATTTTATGATTTTCGTTTTGAATTAATGCTATTTAACGTCCATATAGAGAAGCCCTGTTTGCGTTTTAGCAAACAGGGCTTCTTTATATAACGTTATCACTGCAACTTTAATTCGCATTTTCCGACAGAAATTTAATTCTTACCAACCGAATTTCGTCTTCACTGTAATCATCTCCTAATTCATCTAAGGCTTCATTGAGATCATCCGTTTCACTTTCCATGAAATAATCATAAATGTCATCTACTTTATCATCATCGACAACATCCTCAATAAAATAATCTATGTTAAGTTTAGTGCCACTATATACAATGGCTTCTATTTCATCTAGCAGATCACTAAAATCGAGTCCTTTGGCATCTGCCAGATCATCCAATGCCATTTTACGGTCTATAGACTGGATGATACTAACTTTCAGCATCGATTTTTTCGCTACTGTTCGAACACGAAGTTCTTCAGGTGGAACGATTTGTTTTTCTTCGCAATATTCCTTTATGACTTTCAAAAACTCTTTTCCGTATCGCTTTGCTTTTCCTATACCAACACCTTGTACGTTCGTCAGCTCTTCCTGAGTAACAGGATACATAGTTGCCATCTGTTCCAAAGAAACATCTTGGAAGATCACATATGGTGGCAATTGGTGTTTATGAGCTGTTTTCTTTCGTAAATCCTTCAAAATAGAGAACAACTCTGGATCAAGAGCACTTGTTCCACCCGCCTCATTTGAATCATCTACATAATCATCTGTAAACTCATTATCCATAACGATCATGAAAGGCTCTTGACTCTTGATATACCGTTTACCGGAAGCAGTTAATTTTAACAAGCCATAATTCTCAACATCCTTACGGAGATAACCTGCCAAAAGCGCCTGACGAATTACTGGATTCCACAATTTATTATCCATATCTGCACCTGCACCAAACTCATCTAGCTGATCATGCTTATGCGATACAATATCGTCAGTTCCTCTACCCTTAACAAAGTCAACAATATATTCTTGACGGAAATTTTCTTTTACAGCAGCTACAGCTTTTAAAATAATCAACAAAGCATCCTTGCCATCTATTTTTGTCTTTGGATGCTTACAATTATCACAATTGCCACAATTATCCTGCTCGTATTCCTCACCAAAATAATGAAGGAGCATTTTTCGACGACATACTGAAGATTCTGCATAAGCTGCAGTTTCTTGAAGTAATTGTCTACCGATATCCTGTTCAGCGACAGGCTTACCCTCCATGAATTTTTCTAGTTTCTTCAGATCTTTTTTCGCATAGAAGGCTATACATTTACCTTCTCCACCATCACGACCTGCTCTACCTGTTTCCTGATAGTACCCTTCCAGACTCTTAGGTATATCATAATGGATAACAAAACGCACGTCAGGCTTGTCTATACCCATACCAAAGGCTATAGTCGCAACGATGACATCGATATTTTCCATAAGGAAATCATCTTGGGTCTTCGAACGCGTTGAAGAATCTAATCCTGCATGATAAGCAGCTGCTTTAATATCATTAGCCTTTAAAATTTCTGCAAGCTCTTCAACTTTTTTTCTGGCTAAACAATAAATAATACCACTTTTACCAGGATGCTGTTTAATAAACATAATAATCTGCTTATCTACATCCTTAGTTTTAGGACGTACTTCATAGTACAAGTTAGGACGATTAAACGAGCTTTTAAACTCATGAGCATCTGCTATCCCCAAGCTTCGCTTGATATCCGTACGAACCTTATCCGTTGCAGTGGCGGTCAAAGCTATAACAGGCGCATTACCTATCTGACTGATTATCGGGCGAA
Organism: Segatella bryantii; assembly: GCF_022024215.1. Taxonomy (NCBI): domain Bacteria; kingdom Pseudomonadati; phylum Bacteroidota; class Bacteroidia; order Bacteroidales; family Prevotellaceae; genus Segatella; species Segatella bryantii. Next base: position 1,920,427 of record NZ_CP091798.1, read on the forward strand.
TTCTTCTATATTCAGGACGGAAATCATGTCCCCATTCCGATATACAATGAGCCTCATCTACAGCATAGAAAGAAATCTTTACCGTTTTAAGGAATTCTACATTATCCTCCTTCGTTAAAGATTCTGGAGCTACATACAACAATTTAGTCTTACCAGCACGAATATCCGATTTCACCTGTTCTACAGCCGACTTATTTAATGAAGAGTTCAAATAATGAGCCACGCCATCACCTTCACTCATACCATTAATAACATCAACCTGATTTTTCATCAAAGCTATTAATGGAGAAATAACTATTGCCGTACCAGGCATAATTAAAGAAGGTAGCTGATAGCACAAACTCTTACCGCCTCCTGTCGGCATCAATACAAACGTATCGTTGCCATCAAGAACATTACGGATAATAGCCTCCTGATCGCCTTTAAATTTATCAAAGCCAAAGTAGCGCTTTAGTGCATCTATAAGATTAACTTCTTTCGTCATAATTATAAAGTAGCTCCTTTATTCACTTTTAAACTGAGTTGTTTTTCATTGTTGAATCAATTGGACCCGAAGGTCCAACTGATAGTTATGCTCCTTGTTGTAATTCCAAGTGAGACTTTTCAAGTTGCTCTTTAGCGTAATCAAGAGTAACTGCAAATGCTTTCAATCGCTTAGACGGAATTTCAAACATGGCATCAATCATAATAGACTCAACGATAGAACGGAGTCCTCGTGCACCAAGCTTGTATTCTACAGCCTTATCAACGATATAATCAAAAACGTCTTCATCGAATGTCAACTTGATACCATCCATTTCAAACAACTTTTCATATTGCTTAATGATTGAATTTTTAGGTTCAACCAAGATTCTGCGCAAAGCTTCACGATCCAAAGGATTAAGGTATGTCAGAACTGGAAGACGTCCGATAATTTCAGGAATCAATCCAAAATGCTTCAAGTCTTGAGGGAGTACATATTTCATCAAGTCACTCTTATCAATCTTTCGTACATTTTGAACGGAATTGTAACCCACGACATGCGTATTCATACGCTGTGCTATTTTTTGTTCGATACCATCAAATGCGCCACCACAAACAAAGAGGATATTACGCGTATCTACATGGATATACTCTTGATCTGGATGTTTACGACCTCCCTGAGGTGGCACGTTAACCATAGTACCTTCCAAGAGTTTTAACAATCCCTGCTGAACACCTTCACCACTTACATCACGAGTAATCGATGGATTGTCACTCTTACGTGCAATCTTATCAATTTCATCAATAAAGACGATACCTCTTTCTGCTGCGGCTACATCATAATTAGAAACCTGAAGTAAACGGCTAAGGATACTTTCTACATCCTCTCCTACATATCCTGCTTCTGTAAATACAGTAGCATCTACAATTGTGAAAGGAACATCGAGCAACTTAGCTATTGTACGGGCCAGTAATGTTTTACCAGTACCAGTACTACCAACCATAATGATATTACTCTTCTCGATTTCTACTCCATCATCAGCAACAGGCTGTTGTAAACGCTTATAATGATTATAAACAGCCACGGCCAAGGTTCGCTTTGCCTCATCCTGCCCAATAACATACTGATCAAGATATTTCTTAATTTCTTTAGGCTTTGGTACCTTTTTCAATTTAAGAGGATTATCTGAAGCATGCTGTTCTTTTTTGGGAGACAAGCCACTTGTTTGAACGATATCATAAGCCTGCTCTGCACAATTTTCACAGATATATCCGTTCAAACCGGTTATCAATAATTTTACTTCATTTTCACTTCTTCCACAGAAGCTACAAACTTTTTTTGGCATTTTTATTATTACTTCTTGCGCGTGAGAACTGTATCAATCATACCATATTCCTTAGCCTCCTCTGCATTCATCCAATAGTTACGGTCACTATCTTGCCATACTTTTTCATAAGGAGTATGAGAGTGGTTAGAAATAATCGTATATAGTTCCTTCTTAAATTTCTGAATTTCTTTTGCTTCGATTTCTATATCTGAAGCCTGGCCCTGCACACCACCTAAAGGCTGATGAATCATAACACGGCTATGAGTCAAAGCTGAACGTTTTCCTTCTTGGCCAGATACCAACAAAACTGCAGCCATTGAAGCAGCCATACCTGTACAAATCGTTGCTACATCACTAGATATAAACTGCATGGTATCATAAATACCAAGACCAGCAGTAACACTACCACCAGGACTATTGATATAAATAGAGATATCCTTACCACTATCTACCGAATCTAGATAAAGCAACTGTGCCTGCAGAGTATTGGCTGTATAATCATCGATTTCAGTACCTAAGAAGATAATTCTATCCATCATCAGACGAGAGAACACATCCATCTGAGTAACATTCAGCTGACGTTCTTCCAAAATGTATGGATTTAAATATTGAGCCTGAGCTCTCACTACATCATCGAGAACCATACCGTTCATTCCCAAATGCTTAGTAGCATAATTTCTAAAATCTTTGTTCATATGTTTAATTATCCTTTCGTAATAAACAAGAAAAAGAGGCTATCGACCTTCTTATATCTTTTTCGTAGAAACAAAGATAATAAAAAAAATCGATAACCTCTTTATATAAAAGAAGTTTTTTCTAAAAAACTTGATTATTATTCACTCATCATCTTGTTGAAGTCTTCAACAGAAACTTCCTTCTGATTCAACTTAACAACAGTTTTAAGAACAGCTGAGAGCTTACGATCAATTGAACGATCAACGAGTGCATCAGCACTGTTCTTCTGCTTCAAGATTTCGTTAGCGTAGTTCTCCAAATACTCCTCTGGAATATTAGTCATACCATACTGAGCGAATTGAGCACGAGCTGCTTCCATTGCAGTTTCCTTAATATCAGCATCATCAATCTTGATGTTCTGAGCTGCAACCAACTGCTCCTTAATCAAATGCCATTTCAACTCCTTAATACTGTTCTCGTAGTTATCCTCTACGAACTTCTCACCCTTATCCTGGTTAGAATTCAACATAATTCTCTTCAATAGAGCATCTGGGAATTCAAGTTTACCAACCTTCTTTTCACAATGAGCGCGAACATCCTGGATGAACTTGAAGTCCTGATCTGCCTGCAACTGCTCCTTCAAGCCTTCAGCAATCTTCTCACGGAATGCCTTTTCATCTTTAACCTCACCCTCGCCAAAAGTCTGATCGAAAAGTTCCTGGTCTACTGCATGCTTCTTGAAACGAGAGATTTCGGTTACCTGGAAGCTGAAATCTGCATTTGCTTCCTTTGCAGCCTCACGATCAATCTTCAACAATGAAGCGATCTCTGCATCGTTTTCAGGATAAGCCTTCTTTGGGTTGAATGTAATAATATCACCTACCTTAGCACCATTGAAAAGGTTCTTCTGCTCCTCTACTTTGATATAGCTTGGCATTACAGAAGCTGCTTCTACTGTGATACCTTCTTCCTTTGTATTGCCATTCTCATCCAACTCACGGAGATCACCCTTCAAAATGTCATTATCCTCGTAAGACTCAGCCTTTTCATAGCTACCCATACGTGAAGTAAACATCTCAACCTGCTGATCGATCAATTTATCATCAACTGTGATTGTATAATAATCAACCTTATCGCGACCTGTAAGAGAAACCTTAAATTCTGGAGCCACTGCGATATCAAATACAAAAGTGAATGTACTTTCGTTTTCAAGATCCTGACGTTCCTGCTTCTCTGAAGGAAGAGGTTCACCCAACATCTGAATCTTATTATCCTGTACATACTTATAGATTTGCTCACCAACAAACTTGTTGATCTCATCCATTTTAACAGATGCACCAAACTGACGTTTAACCAAGCTCATTGGTACCTGACCAGGACGGAAACCAGGAATGTTAGCTTTTTTGCGATAGCTCTTTAATGTCTTCTCGACGTTTTCCTTGTAATCAGCCTCTTCTACTGTAAGAGTCAAAAGACCATTTACTTTGTCAGGATTCTCGAATGAAATTTTCATCTTGATAAATTTTATTTATTTAATATTATTTTTATTCTCAGAAACGACTTGCAAAATTACTCATAATTAACGTAAATACCTAATATAATGGAGAAAAATTGGATTTTTTAACCATAAAAGTATATCTTCTTTACGTTATCCTTCAGCTTCTTCGGCTAGTTCATCTTCCTCATTCGGCTTAAACTTACGATATACAAAGTTATCACTAAGATAATTTTTACGTACAATCGGATTTTCTGCTAGTTCTTCAGGTGTTCCGTGAAAAAGGATTCTACCTTCAAAAAGAAGATATGCTCTATCCGTTATAGATAGCGTTTCCTGCACATTATGGTCAGTTATCAAAATACCGATATTACGATATTTCAAGCGCCACACTATATGTTGAATATCCTCCACAGCAATCGGGTCCACACCTGCAAAAGGTTCATCAAGCATGATAAATTTTGGATCTATAGCCAAACAACGAGCTATTTCCGTACGACGACGTTCACCTCCAGACAATTGGTCTCCCTTATTTTTCCTAACTTTATTAAGGCGAAACTCTTGAAGCAAACTCTCTAATTTATCCAACTGCTGAGCATGCGACAATTTTGTCATTTCCAATACAGACATGATATTGTCTTCAACGCTCATTTTACGGAACACACTAGCTTCCTGTGGCAAATAACCTATACCAGCTCTTGCACGCTTATAAACCGGATAGTCAGTTATCTCCTGATTGTTAAGATAGACATGGCCATCATTAGGAACCACAAGTCCTGTTGTCATATAGAAAGAAGTCGTCTTGCCTGCTCCATTAGGGCCAAGCAAGCCTACAATTTCACCTTGCTTCACCTCAATAGATACGCCATTAGCTACAGTACGTTTTCCATAAGTCTTAACCAGGCCCTCTGTGCGAAGCACCATCTGTTCTTGATTGTCCATATTTAGAATAATTTAGGTGCAAAAATACTAAAAATCAGTCTAATATCACTGATAAATTCTAAAACTATTTGGAATATTGCAGTTTTTTTGTGGAATTTGGTTACTTTTGCAATTACAATTAACAGCAAAAAAGTATGTTCATCACAAAGTTATTACATAAATACCTTACCGTATTAGGTACCTATATCCAATTAATGGGTAAAGTATTTTCTCGCCCCGAACGTTTACGAATGTATAGCAAACAATATATCAAGGAAATGACTCAACTTGGAGTTGATTCCATTGGTATCGTTTTACTAATTTCGTTTTTTATTGGTGCTGTTATCTGCATCCAGATGAAACTGAATATTCAGAGTCCATGGATGCCACGATGGGTAGCCGGCTATACCACACGAGAAATCATGCTATTGGAATTTAGTTCTTCTATCATGTGCCTGATTCTTTCTGGCAAAGTAGGTTCTAATATTGCCTCTGAATTGGGAACTATGCGAGTAACTCAGCAAATTGACGCATTAGACATTATGGGAGTCAATTCTGCAAGTTATCTTATTCTACCGAAAATTGCAGCATTGGTTACCATTATGCCTTTTTTGGTTATTTTCAGTTCTGCCATGGGTATCGTTGGTGCATATGGTACTGCATATATCGGACAAATTCTTTCCCCAGAAGATTTAACGTTAGGTATCCAGCACTCTTTTAATCAATGGTTCATTTGGATGAGCATTATCAAGAGTCTGTTCTTTGCATTCATCATTTCCAGCGTCTCTTCTTATTTCGGATATACTGTAGAAGGAGGATCTGTCGAGGTTGGTAAAGCGAGTACTACTGCTGTGGTTAATTCCAGCGTATTGATCCTATTTTCTGATGTATTTTTAACCCAAATGCTCTCTTAACAATGATAGAAGTAAAACATTTAACCAAATCCTTTGGCGAAAAAACAGTTCTCGAGGATATCAATACCGTTTTTGAAACCGGTAAAACAAATTTAATCATTGGTCAGAGTGGTTCCGGAAAAACGGTTCTGATGAAAAATTTGGTAGGCCTTCTTACACCTACTCAGGGTGAAATATTATATGACGGAAGAGACTTTGTTCAAATGAGTAAAAAAGAAAAGGTAGCCATGAGACGAGAAATGGGAATGATCTTTCAGAGTGCTGCTCTTTTCGACTCTATGACTGTACTCGAAAACGTACGCTTTCCTCTTGATATGTTTTCATCCATGAATTATAACGAACGGGTTAAAAGAGCGCAAGACTGCTTAGATCGTGTTAATCTGATTGATGCTCAGAAAAAATTCCCTGGAGAAATTTCTGGTGGTATGCAGAAACGTGTTGCTATCGCTCGCGCTATCGTACTCAATCCTAAATATTTATTCTGTGATGAACCAAACTCTGGATTAGACCCAAAAACATCACTAGTTATAGACGAACTTCTGTCAAGCATCACAAAAGAATTTAATATTACCACGATTATTAATACCCATGATATGAATTCAGTTATGGGAATTGGAGATAATATCAACTTCATTTACAAAGGTCATAAAGAATGGCAAGGAACAAAAGATGAAGTCATGGAATCTACAAATGAGAAACTGAATGCACTTGTTTTTGCTTCAGACTTATTCCGAAAAGTAAAACAAGCAGAGATGAAAGGTGAAAAATTATAAGCTATCAACTGATACAGAAAAAATCGTCTTAGGATTAATCCCAAGACGATTTTTTTTATCTCATTTTCCAAATTCCTTGGTATTGTATCATTGGAACAACTATTTGTTCATTTGATTTATCACCATAATTCAAAACCAAAAAAACTTGAGCTGTGCGTCTAGCAGTATCTGCCTTAGCATTAGCTATTGTTACCTCTTTGATACCCTGATGCTCTACATTCTGCTGTCCTATGTACATTTTAGCATTTGCTATTAACTGCTCACGATACACCGCAGGAATACTATCTCGACGATAAGTAGCATCTACAAACTCTTCATACTTTCCTTGAAGAAGTTCATCATAATAACCTTTGGCCGCAATTGCTGCTAACTGTCCCATGTCCTCTTCCTTTTCATGAGAACAGGAAACAGCGCATAAGGACAGAAGCAAAATAATAAACATCAACAGTTTTTTCATTATTTCTGACGAATGAAAATATTGATAGGACATCCATGAAGATTCCAGTTTTCACGTATCTTATTCTCCAGAAATCTACGATAATTCTCCTTCACATACTGAGGTAAGTTAGCATAGAATACGAAAGAAGGAATCTGTGTATTAGGCAACTGAGTACAATATTTAATCTTAATGTACTTACCCTTGATACTCTGAGGAGGAGTAGCCTCGATAATAGGCAGCATCACCTCATTTAATTTAGATGTACCGATATGAATCTTACGATTCTGATACACATCCTTTGCAGTTTCTAAGACTCTGAAGATACGTTGCTTAGTCAGAGCAGAAGCAAAGATTATTGGGAAATCCACAAATGGTGCCATACGCTTACGGATAGCATTTTCAAAGGTATCTATTACCTTCTGCGATTTTTCCTCTACCAAATCCCACTTATTAACTACAACGACAAGAGACTTATTGTTTCTTTGAATTAACTGGAAGATATTCATATCCTGTGCTTCAATACCACGAGTTGCATCAAGCATCAAGATACATACATCACTGTTTTCAATAGCACGAATAGAACGCATTACAGAGTAGAATTCCAAATCCTCTGTTACTTTGTTCTTACGACGTATACCTGCTGTATCAACTAAATAAAAGTCAAAACCAAACTTATCATATTTCGTGTATATACTATCACGGGTAGTACCTGCGATTTCAGTAACGATATTACGATCTTCACCGATAAACGCATTGATAATACTGCTTTTTCCTGCATTAGGACGACCAACTACTGCAAAACGAGGTATATCCTCCTCTATGGTCTCTTCTGGACTATTAGGCATTTTCTCCAAAATCATATCCAGAAGATCACCTGTACCACCACCAGTAGCAGCACTGATACAAACAGGGTCTCCCAAACCCAACTTATAAAATTCTGCTGCCTCATAGTATTCACCACTATTGTCTACCTTGTTGGCAACAAGAATAATAGGAAGTTTTGCACGACGAAGAATCTTGGCTACATCAACATCCCAATCGGTTACACCTGTTTCTGTATCTACTAAGAAAAGAACCAAATCTGCCTCTTCTGTAGCTACTAACACCTGTCTACGAATTGCATCTTCAAAAATATCATCAGATTTTACAACCCAACCTCCGGTATCAACAACCGAAAAGTCTTTACCATTCCATGAAACCTTGCCATACTGGCGGTCGCGTGTGGTACCTGCAGTATCACTTACGATAGCACGACGAGACTGAGTAAAACGATTGAAAAGCGTTGATTTTCCTACATTAGGACGACCAACAATTGCAACTAAATTTGCCATTGCTATTTACAAAGAGCTTATCTCTCCATAAAGATTGGAGAGTTAGGGAGAGGTCACCGCACCCTAGTTAATACTCTGTTTGCCGAGATGTGACCTTCTTTCCCGGCTCTCTCTTGCGAGAGGGTTTGTCCTCAATACCATTCAGGACAGAATGCTGGATAAACAAATACATTCTCTTTCACTCTCCAACTAAGTAAAAGAGAAAACTATATGATTATTATTCCGGATTATAACCGAAACTATCAAGTTCACGTTGTGAATTTCGCCAATCCTTATCAACCTTTACAAAAGTTTCCAAGAATACTCTTTTATCGAAAAATTTCTCAAGTGTCTTACGAGCTTCACTACTTACTTTCTTAAGAGCAACACCCTGATGACCTATAATGATACCTTTTTGCGAATCACGCTCCACATAAATTACCGCATTGATATGAATACGCTTTTCGTCTTCCTTAAATCTCTCGACAACAACTTCTACAGAATAAGGAATTTCTTTATCATAGTAAAGAAGTATCTTTTCTCGTATAATCTCGCTAACAAAGAACTTAGCAGGCTTGTCGGTCAATTGATCCTTATCAAAATAAGGAGGAGAATCAGGAAGAAGTTCTTTGATACGCTTCATCAGCATATCAACACCGAATTTATTTTTTGCTGAAATAGGTAGAATCTCTGCATTTGGAAGCAAACCATGCCATTTTTCTACAATATCGCCCAATAGCTTCTGATTACTTTCATCTATTTTATTGATAACAAGCAATACTGGAATTGTCATTTTCTTCACCTTGTCAAGAAAATCCTGATTTTTCTCTGGACTTTCTATAACATCAGTAACATAGAGTAAAACATCAGCATCAGCAAGAGCCGACTCTGAAAAAGCCAACATCATCTCCTGCATTTTGTAGTTTGGTTTCAAAACACCTGGAGTATCAGAAAAAACGATCTGACAATCATCATCATTGACAATACCCATAATGCGATGACGCGTAGTTTGAGCCTTAAATGTAGCAATACTAATACGCTCACCGACAAGTTGGTTCATTAATGTACTTTTACCAACATTCGGATTACCTACTATATTAACAAAACCTGCCTTATGCATATTCTATTGGATTATTAGTAATGAACAAAAAAACGCATCCCTTATCGAAAAATAAGAAGAATGCGTTTTCTTGTTGATATCTTTCTTTGTTTATTTCGAACCAGCTACATCAGCACCATCGTAAGCCCACTTGATATAAGCAGCACCATTAACGAAACCAGCACCAAACGCAGTGAATATCATATTATCACCTTTCTTAAGTTCCTTTTCTTTATCCCAAAGAACCAAAGGCATACAAGCCGCACTGGTATTACCATAATTTTGGATATTAACCATGACTTTCTCCATCGGCATATTTAAACGCTTAGCAAGAGCTTCGATAATACGTAAGTTAGCCTGATGAGGGACAACATGAGCTATATCGTCAACAGTAAGGTTATTACGCTCCATAACCTTTGCGCAATCATCACCCATAGCAGTTACAGCATAACGGAAAACCATACGACCTTCCTGATATGTATAATGCAGACGATGATCTACAGTAAATCTTGATGGAGGACAAACCGACCCACCTGCCTTTATATGCAAGAAAGGAAGACCTTTACCATCTGTTCGAAGTTCAGAATCGATGAGACCAATGTTCTCTTCTTCTGTTCCTTCAACCATTACAGCACCAGCACCGTCACCGAAAAGTGGACAAGTTGCGCGATCTTGATAATCCGTAATAGATGACATTTTATCAGCACCTATAACGATTATCTTTTTGTAACGACCACTCTGAATCATGCTACAAGCTACATCCAAAGCATAAAGGAAACCACAGCAAGCGGCAGAGAAATCAAATGCAAAAGCATTCTTTAGTCCTAACTTTCCTAATACAATTGAAGCTGTAGACGGATGTACATAATCAGGAGTAGTGGTAGCTACCATGACCGCATCAATGCTATCGGGATCAGAGGCAGTCTTCTTCATCAGAAGCTTAGCTGCCTTACGTGCCATATAAGAAGTGCCGAGTCCCTCTTCTGTGAGGATACGGCGCTCCTTAATACCTGTACGTGTTGTAATCCACTCATCATTGGTGTCAACCATTCTAGACAATTCCTCATTATTGAGAACATAGTCTGGAACATAACCAGCTACACCAGTGATGATAGCGTTAATTTTCTGCGGCATTATTCAGCAGCTTCCTTTACAACAGCAACTTTACCACGATAGTAACCACAAGTAGGGCATACTGTGTGGTATACATAATAAGCACCACAATTAGGGCAAACTGCCAATGTTGGAGCTACTGCCTTATCATGAGTTCTTCTCTTAAGAGTACGTGTCTTTGATTGTCTTCTTTTAGGATGTGCCATAATTCTTTAAACTTTTAAATTTTAATCTTTTAATTTCAAATTCTTTAAAGCTTCCCAGCGTGGATCTACAGTTGACTCTTCTTCCTCACCGCTTCGGACGGCTGAATGCTCTTCGAGCAATCTAATCATAGCAGAGTTACAATTACCAGGTGTATGCACGTGCTTGATAGGTATATCGAGTACTATAAATTCATAGATGAACCATGAAACATCGAGTATTCCTTCGTCCTCGGCCACCGTCACAAGGTCATCTTCTTCTGAGTAATCTTCACCAAACTTTACGACTAATTTATTTTCTGTATCAATAGATTGCTCCATATCATCCAGACATAAGTCGCAAGGAATGTGTACAAGGCCCTCTATATGGAAGTTAAGTTTGAAAAAGTCATCCACTCTCTGAATGGAAAGTGTACATACTAAATCACCGCGATGAATATCCGAAGCTTCTATTGCCAAGAAATACCCATCGTCTAGCTTCAACTGCATCTCAGTAATACCCTGAGGCAGAGCCTTCAAGTCTATTTTAAAACTTTCTAGACTACACATTTCGGGCTGCAAAGTTACGAATAATTTCTGATATATGATAATTTTATCCTTAAAAATATTATTTTTAATCTTTTTTCAATTCTATACGAAACGTTGTCCCCTTTCCTAATTCTGAATTTTTTACCCATATTCTTCCTTTATGGTATTCTTCTATAATGCGTTTAGCCAAACTGAGGCCTAATCCCCAACCTCTACTCTTAGTCGTAAAACCGGGTCTAAAGACATTTTCTATATCTTTTTTTCTTATACCCTTACCTGTATCAATAACCTCTATGGCAACTTTATCCGTCATTTCCTCTATACGAAGTGTAATCTGACCTTTCTCTCCTCCCATGGCATCAACTGCATTTTTGCATAGATTTTCTATGACCCATTCAAAGAGCTGAGAATTCATTTGAATGATAATATTTTGCTTAGGATAATCTAACACCATCTTAACAGAACGGGAGGTTCTACGATCCATATAATCTACTACATGGCTCAACACATCATGCAGTGATACAGGTGATAATTCTGGCAATGACCCTATTTTTGAAAACCGATCTGCAATTAATTGTAATCGAGCTACATCCTTGTCCATTTCAGGAATCAGTTTATCTTCAGGATAACTTTCCTTAAGTATTTCCACCCAGGCCATCAAACTTGATATTGGAGTGCCTAATTGATGAGCTGTTTCTTTAGATAAACCTACCCAAACACGATTTTGTTCCGCTCTCTTAAGCGCAAGTAGAGCAAATACTCCAATTAGGATAAATAGTAAGACAACAGCCAATTGTACAAAGGGATAAAGGGA
>NZ_CP091798.1:1935000-2145000 GCF_022024215.1 Segatella bryantii
GCACTCTTTGAATGAATGGCTGCTTCCAAGCCAACATCCTAGCTGTCATAGGGACCAGACTTCGTTAGACTAACTCAGACAGAATTTCGGGGCCTTAGTTGGCGGTCTGGATTCTTCTCCTCTCGGGGACGGACCTTAGCACCCGCCCCCTTACTGCATATCTGCGGCGCATGAGCATTCGGAGTTCGTCAGGTCTCGATAGGCGGTGAAGCCCTCTTGACCTATCGGTCGCTCTACCTCTCATGCGGATCGATACACGCTGCACCTAAATGCATTTCGGGGAGTACGAGCTATCTCCAAGTTTGATTGGCCTTTCACTCCTACACTCGGCTCATCGGGAAGCTTTTCAACGCTTATCCGTTCGGTCCTCCATTCCGTGTTACCGGAACTTCAACCTGGCCAAGTGTAGATCACTTGGTTTCGCGTCTACCCCCTCTGACTATACGCCCATTTCAGGCTCGCTTTCACTGCGGATACGTATCTGAGATACTAAACCTTGCCAGAGACGGTAACTCGTAGGTTCATTATGCAAAAGGCACGCCGTCACTCATTGCTGAGCTCCGACCGCTTGTAGGCGTATGGTTTCAGGAACTATTTCACTCTCCTCATCGGAGTGCTTTTCACCTTTCCTTCACAGTACTCGTTCACTATCGGTCTCACAGGAGTATTTAGCCTTACCGGATGGTCCCGGCTGATTCACGCAGAATTCCTCGTGCTCCGCGCTACTCAGGATACCGCTATGCCATGTTTCACTTCGTATACAGGACTTTCACCTCCTATGGTTGTTCTTTCCAGAACATTCTACTCACAAAACACATACAATATCGCGGTCCTACTACCCCGCCGATGCCGAAACAACGACGGTTTGGGCTCTTCCCCGGTCGCTCGCCACTACTGGGGGAATCATTAGTTTATTTTCTCTTCCTCGAGGTACTAAGATGTTTCAGTTCCCTCGGTTTGCCTCTCTACATTAGGTAGAGATATACATTCTTCAAATGTATGGGTTGTCCCATTCGGAAATCCTCGGATCAAAGGTTATTTGCACCTACCCGAAGCTTATCGCAGCTTATCACGTCCTTCATCGCCTCTGTGAGCCTAGGCATCCGCCATACGCCCTTTCTTACTTTTTTCTTTACCGATTCAGTCTTGCTTTTTGAAATTGCTTCTCCAAGTAAGATGAACGGTAGCTCATACTTTCAGCTGTATTGTTTCTTGAACTATTGCTAGTTCTCGCTACAGTTTTGCTTGTGTCAATATGTCAAAGATCTTATTGGCTTATCTCACTCTATCAAAAGTGGATTACCTGAAGTGGAGAATAACGGATTCGAACCGTTGACCCCCTGCTTGCAAAGCAGGTGCTCTAGCCAGCTGAGCTAATCCCCCAAACTTTTTTTTGTTTGAGAAGACTGGAAGTTTGTGTAGTCCCAGGCAGACTTGAACTGCCGACCTCCACATTATCAGTGTGGCGCTCTAACCAACTGAGCTATAGGACTATAGTTCCGGGTTGGCTGACTGTCCAAGATTTCTGGGCTTGCATCTTCGAGCCCGGCTTCCTTTTTCTCTTATATATTAAACAGGTTCTGTAGTACAAGGAAACTTTGGATGACATCAACCAACCTTTACGTTTGTCATGTCTCTTGACTTTTACTTACTTCTAAATAAGCATCTCTTCCAGAAAGGAGGTGTTCCAGCCGCACCTTCCGGTACGGCTACCTTGTTACGACTTAGCCCCAATTACCAGTTTTGCCCTAGGCCGACCCTTGCGGTCACGGACTTCAGGCACCCCCGGCTTTCATGGCTTGACGGGCGGTGTGTACAAGGCCCGGGAACGTATTCACCGCGCCATGGCTGATGCGCGATTACTAGCGAATCCAGCTTCGTGAGGTCGGGTTGCAGACCTCAGTCCGAACTGGGACCGGCTTTCTTGATTAGAATAACCTTACGGGCATCCGACTTTCTGTACCGGCCATTGTAACACGTGTGTAGCCCCGGACGTAAGGGCCGTGCTGATTTGACGTCATCCCCACCTTCCTCACACCTTACGGTGGCAGTGTCTCCAGAGTGCCCAGCTTAACCTGATGGCAACTGAAGAGAAGGGTTGCGCTCGTTATGGCACTTAAGCCGACACCTCACGGCACGAGCTGACGACAACCATGCAGCACCTTCACAGATGTCCCGAAGGAAGTCACTATCTCTAGATCCGTCATCTGCAATTCAAGCCCGGGTAAGGTTCCTCGCGTATCATCGAATTAAACCACATGTTCCTCCGCTTGTGCGGGCCCCCGTCAATTCCTTTGAGTTTCACCGTTGCCGGCGTACTCCCCAGGTGGGATGCTTAACGCTTTCGCTTAGCCACTCACCCCGAAGGGCAAACAGCGGGCATCCATCGTTTACCGTGCGGACTACCAGGGTATCTAATCCTGTTCGATACCCGCACTTTCGAGCTTTAGCGTCAGTAACACTACAGCGAGCTGCCTTCGCAATTGGAGTTCTTCGTGATATCTAAGCATTTCACCGCTACACCACGAATTCCGCCCGCTTCCTGTGCACTCAAGTCTGACAGTTCGCGCTGCAGTGCCCAGGTTGAGCCCGGACATTTCACAACACGCTTACCAAACGGCCTGCGCTCCCTTTAAACCCAATAAATCCGGATAACGCCCGGACCTTCCGTATTACCGCGGCTGCTGGCACGGAATTAGCCGGTCCTTATTCGTAGGGTACATGCAAATAACCACACGTGGCTAACTTTATTCCCCTAAAAAAGCAGTTTACAACCCATAGGGCCGTCATCCTGCACGCTACTTGGCTGGTTCAGACTTCCGTCCATTGACCAATATTCCTCACTGCTGCCTCCCGTAGGAGTTTGGACCGTGTCTCAGTTCCAATGTGGGGGACCTTCCTCTCAGAACCCCTACTGATCGTCGGCTAGGTGGGCCGTTACCCCGCCTACTACCTAATCAGACGCATCCCCATCCATAAGCGATAAATCTTTATTCCATCTCAGATGTCTTCGACGGAAACCATAGGGCATTAATCTTACTTTCGCAAGGCTATTCCCTACTTATGGGCAGGTTGGATACGCGATACTCACCCGTGCGCCGGTCGTCATCAAAGAAAGCAAGCTTTCTTCATGTTACCCCTCGACTTGCATGTGTTAAGCCTGTAGCTAGCGTTCATCCTGAGCCAGGATCAAACTCTCCATTGTAAAATATCTTTAAATACCTAATTGAATAGATTATTTGTCTCTGTTTCAAGGACGCTTATCCTTTTATTGAAGTCGGTTTAAAGCCTGGACAAAAACTAAACTTGACGGTTCGTTTTTGTTACCCATTCACACATATCTATAATATGTGAACGCTTCTTGTACTACTTCTCTGTCTATGTAATCTTTTCAAAGAACTCTTTCTTTTAAGCCTCGTAACCAACGTTATTTGGCTGCTTCCGTTTGTTCGAAAGCGAGTGCAAAGGTATACAAAATATCCATAACCTCCAAATGTTTTCAAGAAAAAATTGCAAAAAACTAAGATTTTGCGCATTCTTTGACAATAGAAGCTTATTCCCGTGGACGTACACATTATAATATATAAGGATAAAGGATTAAAGATTAAAATAATATATAAGGATTTTAAAAATAAGAATAATTTTAGATTTAAAGAAGGAAAATTTATTCTAGGACTCCCCTACTCCCACAAATTATACGAGTATTTGTGGTTATACATTCATTGGTTGCTCTGGCCTTACATCCGTCACCATCGGAAACAGCGTGACGAAACTAGTTGACGCAGCTTACTACACTCCCCGACAATTTTTACGGCATCAGCACTACTTTTACCATTCTACGACATGTACAACAAAAGAGAGGTTTTGAATTTTACGGACAATAACCCTCATGAGGTTTGCATATTTGAAATTGCCAGAATGAAATGCCTCAAATACGCGAATTTTGAAGTATTTTCATATCTACCTGAATATCAATATGTTACACATTTAGCGTTTCTTCGGTTCAAGAAATGGGCGCCAAAACCCCAGCTCCTAGGGGTCGAAAGCTTAGGGTTGATGCGATAAGGTCATAGAGTTTAGCAAACAAAGTCTTAGCTTTCGACCCCTAGGAGCTGGGGTTTTGACGGGAGAAAAAATCGAGGGGAAGAAAAAAGACCAAACAGGCTGATCAAAAGTTGAATATTTTAAGCTAGATGACGATTTTTGAAAACACTGTTTTTTGATAAATTATTTGACACACGCACCATCTTTCACATACAAGAACACGAAGGTTAACCCTTCGTTGAACATAGATATTCTTGCTTATACGCAGACTCACCATATCTATATAAACTTGTAGAGCTTTGGGGCTTGTTCAATCACTTCTGCACAGACAGAACCAGTTACTAAAGCAGATTAGAGCCCATTAAAACTATTTGGAACTATTTTCAAATTATTCTTGATGTTTTTTCAGAAAGAGGCTTACACCTATCATATCATCAATTTATGAGTCTCATAATTTACGGAAATTTCTAGTAATATCAAAATGTGTCACTTTTTAAAGGGGACTCAGATCTTATTTTTCACAAGAATATAATTTTTCACCGCTAATCCAAGTCAAAAAAATATATTATCTTTGCAGTACAAATCAAAAAATATATAAACCATGAAGCGAATACTAACATTAGTTATGTGCGCATTAATCGCACTTCCATCGATTTCACAAAAATTTAATGAACATCCATGGAAGAAAAAAAGAGTTGCCTATTTCGGTGATTCCATTACAGACCCAAGACTCAAGGCATCCAAGACCAAATATTGGGGATTTTTAGAAGAGTGGTTGGGCATAACTCCCTATGTATATGGTGTAAGTGGAAGACAATGGAATGATATTCCACGTCAAGCCGACAAATTAAAAGCTGAGCACGGTGATGATTTCGATGCCATTCTTATCTTTATCGGTACCAATGACTTCAATGCAGCCGTCCCTATCGGAGAATGGTATAACGTCAGTGCTGATTCAGTTGTTGCAGCTCACAAAGGTCAATGGGAAAAAGCGAAATATCTAAGATACCATCGTACCATGAACATGAATAACAGCACGCTGAAAGGTCGAATCAATATTGCACTGGATAAATTAAAGAAAATGTATCCCAAGAAGCAAATTGTACTGATGACCCCAATACACAGAGCTGACTTTAAGAGTAGTGATACCAACATACAGCCAGCCGAAGACTATGCTAACGCTTGTGGATTTTTCATCGACGACTATGTACAGGCTATCAAAGAAGCAGGTAATGTATGGTCTGTTCCTGTAATAGACCTTAACGCACTTAGTGGGTTGTATCCTCTTACCGACGAAGGAGCCCAACTTTTCAACAAACCTGACACCGACCGTTTACATCCGAACGACGCAGGACATTACCGTATGGCCAAGACAATACTCTATCAGTTGAGTACATTACCTTGCACCTTTGATATGTAAAATATCATCAAAATAAAAACAATAAGAGTCTTTTTATTCATGCTTTTATTTGCCTATTTAACTCAAAAAAGGTACTTTTGCAAACACTATTTAAAAATTAAATATTATACATGAATAAAAAGGCTCTTATTTGTTTTATCATCATTGGATCTGTTCTTCTAACAACGATTGTTTCTTTAAGCTATAACCTCAATGCACAGAAGAAACAAAACCAAGATATGCTCGAACTTGCTGAACTTGACAAAAAAGAGCTAGAAGACCAATATCAAGAATTTGCTAATCAATACGGTGACATGAAAGACATGATCACCGATAAGGAGATATCCTCTCAATTGGGTATACAACAGACAAAAGCACAACAAATCTTAAAGAAAATAAAGGTTACAGACCCTCATAATGCACAGGAACTAGCCCGATTAAAAAAACAATTGCCTTCATTTAAAAACGTTCTTAAAGCCTATATGAACCAATTGGATTCGTTGAGAAAAACCAACAGTAATCTTATTGCAGAAAATGCTCGAGTAAAAGAACAATTCGATGAAGCAACCAATCATATCACAGGACTGAACACCCAAAACAGAGACCTTTCTTATAAGGTTGCCATTGCCTCACAACTGAATGTAGACGATGTAAATTTACTTTTCAAAAACAAACGAGGAAAAACGACAAAGAAACCCAAAAAAGCGAAAACCATAGAAATTACATTCAACATTGCAAAAAATCCTACGGCTCCGAAAGGCAACAAAAACATGACCGTAGTCGTCAAATCCCCAAATAAAGACTATAATACATCCAAAACTATCAGATATAATGGCCAAAGGACTCCAGTTTCCATTTCAATCCCTCTCCATGAGGACGAAGAATTAGAAAAAGGTATATATCAGGTTACTATTCTATCCAATGGAAAACTACTTGACAAGGAATCTTACACCATTAAGTAATTTCTGACAGAAATAAATTGATGACAGAATAAAGGCCTGATCGTCTATCTGATATATTATTATAAGAAAGACGATGAAGAAAATAACAACAGCCTTAGGTATTTTATTTTTTGCAAACACTTTCTGTTACGGCCAGTATAATGGTCTGACAGATATGAGTAAAAGTAAAATGGCCAAAATGGTTAACACACCAATTGGCTCAGTCCACTGGACTGGTGGATTTTGGAACAATCGCTTCCAAGTACTTAACCAAACTTCGATTTGGGACATGTGGAATACATGGAATGATCCCAATGTATCACACGGATTTCGAAATTTTGAAATCGCAGCTGGAGATGTAGAAGGAGCCCACAAAGGTCCACCTTTTCATGATGGCGATATGTACAAATGGCTTGAAGCCTGCGCTACTGCTTATGCAATAACTAAAGATAAGAAACTTGACCAGTTAATGGACAAGTTTATTGATGCAGTAGCCCGTTCGCAGCGAGCAGATGGATATATCCACACACCTGTTATCATCGAAGAGCGTAAAAAGAATGCTGAATCACACAGCAAAGATAATACTGTTATTGGTATCGAAATTGGTAAAGACCAGAAAAATGCTTTTGCCTCTCGACTCAACTTTGAAACCTATAACTTAGGTCACTTGATAACAGCAGGTATCATACACAAACGAGCAACTGGCAAGGATAATCTTTTCAAATGTAGTGTAAAAGCAGCTGATTTCCTATATAACTTCTTAAAGAATGACAGAGACGAACTTGCTCGAAATGCCATTTGTCCAAGCCATTACATGGGTGCATTCGAAATGTATCGCATGACTGGCAATAAGAAATATATGGAATTAGGCGAAGAACTGATTGCCATTCGTGACAGCGTCAAGAATGGAGAAGATCATAATCAAGACCGAATTCCTTTCCGTCAGCAATATGAAGCAATGGGGCATGCTGTACGAGCAAATTACCTCTATGCAGGTGTAGCCGATCTATATGCTGAAACTGGTGAAGAACAACTGTACAAAAACTTGTCAAGCATCTGGGATGACATTGCAGAACATAAAATCTACATCACTGGTGGATGCGGCGCACTGTACGATGGTGTATCACCTGACGGTACCACTTATAACCAACCTTACATCCAACAGATACACCAAGCATACGGAAGACAGTTTCAGCTGCCAAATGAGACCAGTCACAACGAGACCTGCGCTCAGATAGGTGAACTACTTTATAGCTGGCGACTATTGGAAACAACAGGTGATGCCAAATATGCAGAAATGGTTGAAAACGAATTGTATAATGGTATTCTTCCTGGAATTTCACTAGACGGAACTAAGTATTTCTATACTCAGGCACTTCGTAAAAACAAAGATTTCCCTTACGTTATGCGATGGCCAAAAGAACGTCAGAAATACATTTCTTGTTTCTGTTGTCCACCTAATACACTCCGTACATTGATACAAGCTCAGGAATATGCTTATTCCGTAAACAAAGAAGGAAGCGAACTCTATGTCAACCTGTATGGCGAAAACAAACTGAAAACCAAAAATCTGGATATAGAACAACTTACAGAGTATCCTTTCGAAGGCGATGTTAAACTAATTATTAACAAAGCCAAAGGACTGAAAGCCGTAAAGATGAGAATACCAGAATGGTGTCAAGAATCAGTAAACGAAATTATCAGCAATAGTACTATTACCAATAAGCGTGGAAAAACAATAGCTAAGCCTAATGTTATGTTAGAAAATGGCTACTTAACATTCCAACACAACTACCAAGCTGGTGACATCATCAAGATATCTATGCCTATGCAAGTGAAACTCATCGAAAGCAATCCTCTCGTAGAAGAAAACAAAAACCAAATAGCGGTAAAACGAGGACCTATCGTATACTGTTTGGAAGGCAATGACATCGAGGGAAAAGCTGATATCGATGACATCCAGATTCCTGCAGATGTAAACTTCAAAACTGTAAAACAAACCATAGATGGTCATACCTTTACAGCTCTTGAAGGAAAAGTTGAATTAGCTCAGAGCAAGGCTTGGAATAACCGACAGCTTTATCGTGAACTGAAAAATAACAATAAACAAATTACCGTTCGTCTCATTCCTTATTATGCCTGGGGAAACCGAGGAAATCAGGATATGACAGTTTGGATGAACGTAAGAAAATAAATAATAAAAGGTGGCAATTCGCAAATTGCCACCTTTTTTTATCTAATGAAATTCAGATTAATGCTTACTTTCGTTAGTAACCGAAACTATTTTTGTAGGAGCTTGTTCCTTATTGCGACGATTAACGACAGTAACAACAGCCTGAGCCAAATTTATAAAGGCTAAACCTGTTAACGAAGAAGTATCACAAGCAGCAGGAGTACCAGCATCACCATTTTCACATATACTCTGAACTATAGGAATCTGAGCCAACAAAGGAGCATTCATTTCTTTAGCCAATTCCTTACAGCCCTCTTTACCAAAGATATAATATTTATTCTCTGGGAGTTCAGCAGGAGTAAAATATGCCATATTCTCTACTAAACCTAAAATTGGCACATTCACCTTATCGTTACGATACATATCAATACCCTTGCGAGCATCAGCCAAAGCTACTTTTTGAGGAGTACTTACAATAACTGCACCCGTAATGGACAACGTCTGAAGCAATGTAAGATGAATATCGCTGGTACCAGGAGGAGTATCAAGAATAAAATAATCAAGATCACCCCAATCAGCATCAGCAATAAGCTGTTTCAACGCAGATGTTGCCATGCCACCACGCCATAATGTAGCCGTATCGGGATTTACAAAAAAACCAATACTCAACAATTTAACACCATATTTTTCAACCGGTGCTATGAGATCTCGCCCATCTTTCTTAACAGCATAAGGGCGCTCGCTCTCTACACCAAACATCTTAGGCATAGAAGGACCAAAGATATCTGTATCCAGTAAACCTACCTTATAACCTAATTTAGCCAACGCAATAGCCAAGTTTGCAGAAACAGTACTCTTACCTACACCACCTTTACCTGAGCTGACAGCAATAATATTTTTCACACCAGGAAGCATCTGGCCCACCTCTGGACGAGGAGCAGACTTAAATTCTGTAAGAATGGTAACTTCAACATCATTACTGATATGATAATGAATAGCAGCCTCAGCAGCTTTTACAGTAGATTTCAAGAAAGGATCGGTTTCACGAGGAAAAAGAAGAACTATTTCCACTTTCATACCATCAATCTTGGGCTGATCTGCCAACATCTCACTTTCAATAAGATTTTTTTTGGTTCCCGGATAGATGACCGTTGCCAGTGCATCTGTTATCAATTTGGGATATAATGTCATATCGTTGTTGTGTTTATTTTGAACTTATATATATATACATCGTTTGCATATGCAAAAGTACCGATAAAATATAGAAACTACAAATAAAAACTAATTAATTTCTCTATGACACCGTTTTTAACTATATTTGCAAATAAATCAAAACCAGAACAAATCTATGAAATTTAAGGTTCATATAACCTCTCTTTTACTGCTTTGTGGTACTTTTTCTGTTCAAGCCAAAGATATTGTTCTTTTCAACGGAAAAAATCCAGTAAGCTATACTGTTAATAGTAATCCATCTCCTGTAGTAAACATAGCCTTAAATATGTTTAGTAGTGATATGCAAGCTGTTACAGGTAAAAAAGCTAAAAGTAAAAGTGACTCACCTCTCGCTATTTACCAGTTAGATGCCCTCACTGATAAAGAATTTAAAGAAGTCAGTCGTATAGACTTCCCTTTAAATAAGATTATAGTCAGCAAAGATGCTTTTTGGATGGGCGTAAAGAATGACAAACTTTATATAATTGGTAACAACGGGCGTGGAACAGCATACGGCATTCTTGAACTTTCCAAAATATCCGGTGTATCTCCATGGATATGGTGGGGAGATGTTCATCCTGAAAAAAAATCGCAGCTTATCATCAACGACAAATACCAAACCCTACAAGTTCCTTCCGTAGAATATCGCGGTATATTCATCAACGATGAAGACTGGAGTACACGTACTTGGGCTCACAAAACCCTCGATCGCAAACAGGAGCAAGGGACGATAGGTCCAAACACCTATCGCAAGATCTTTGAACTTCTACTTCGACTCAAAGCTAATACGATATGGCCAGCCATGCATCCTGGAACAAAACCTTTTTTCCAAGTAAAAGGAAACCAAGAAGTAGCAGATAGTTGCGATATATATATCGGAACCTCTCATTGTGAACCATTACTCCGCAATAATGTCGGCGAATGGAATGTAAAAAATATGGGGGCCTTCAACTATCTTACCAACCAAAAGAAAATAGAAGACTACTGGACATATCGTATTAAAGAAACTGCAGGCATGGACGTCATATATACCTTAGGTATGCGTGGCATACATGATGGCAGCATGGAAGGTGTAAAAACTTTAGATGAGAAAACCAAGTGGCTTCAGAAGGTAATTAATGACCAGAGAAAACTACTGCATAAGAATCTAAAAACCGACATTAAAAAAATACCACAAATTTTTGTTCCGTATAAAGAAGTGCTTGATATTTATAACAATGGACTAAAAGTACCCGATGACGTGACTTTGATGTGGTGTGATGACAACTATGGTTATCTTACACATCTATCTAACCCTTCAGAAGCCAAAAGAAGTGGAGGAAGTGGTGTCTATTACCATCTCAGCTACTGGGGAAGGCCTCATGACTATCTATGGCTGACAACCACTCAACCAGGACTTATCTACGAAGAGATGCATAAAGCTTACACCAACAATAATAAACGGATATGGATAGCTAATGTTCACGATCCGAAAGTTGCAGCATATGACTTATCGCTTTTTCTTGATATGGCCTGGAACATCAATATCACCAAGACAAATTCTTTACAGCAACATATGCAAAACTGGCTTTGCCAGCAATTCGGTACACATACAGGCAAACTATTATTGCCCGTTATGAAGGAATTTTATCACCTTACTGCTATCCGTAAACCTGAATTTATGGGATGGACTCAAACCGAACTGGATAAAAAGAAATACAACAGAGGACTATCCCCTATCCAAGACACTGAATTTAATGCCGGTGAATTTGGAAATGAGATAGAACGCTACAAAGCAGCCTATCAAGCGATAAAAGAAAAAGTTGAAGAAATAGAAAAAACAATTCGACCAACACTTAGTGATGCCTACTTCGCAGCTATCAAATATCCTATATTTATGGCTGCAGACATGGCCATCAAACAGCTAGAAGCTCAAGAAGCACGCCATATAGCACGCCCTGGATTATTCTTCAATGATAAAGAAGCAATGACCGCTGCTGCTAATAGCATGACTGCTCATCAGGAGATAATAGCAATGACTAAATACTACAATGAACAATTAGCCGGCGGAAAATGGAATGGTATTATGTCGATGTCTCCAAGAGATTTACCAGTCTTTAAAGAGCCTGCACTACCGGGTATACTTACAGACGAACAAATAAAAAAATATGCTGATAAGGAAATTGATGCAGAACCTTTAGAAAATCACATGAGTAGAGTCATCGCACGAAATGCTGTGCATTACACAGCAGCCAGCAAAGATGTCTACACTACAGAAATGCTCGGTCACAGCATGAATTCACTGAATTTGCCTAAAGGTAGCGTGGTCAAATACAACTTCCTTTGTGAAAAAACAGATTCTGCAATAATCAGAATTGCAACGATCCCTACTCATGCAGTAAACCAAAACGATATTCGTTTCAGTGTGACCATCGACGGAAATAACGAACAGATTTTTACACTTAAAGAACCATTCCGGTCAGAACAATGGAAACAAAACGTGTTACGGGGACAAGCCGTAAAGTCTTTTCAATTACTCTTGGAAAAAGGCACACATACTTTAGAAATAAAAGCATTGGATGAAGGTATCATCTTGGATCAATGGATGATTGACTATAATCTGAATCGCAAATTCTATATGTTTCCTATAGAACCTGCTATCTAACAAAGATATAAGGGATTCACCTGATCATTGGTGAATCCCCCTTTTATATCGACTTATTTGCTTGTTTCTAAACTACTTCTCTTATCACGATGATAACTTCTATAGTCATCTAATTCTATTTCAACATCAGGTTCTTCCAAATTTCCTTCAGTAGGTAACTGGAACTTGAGATACTTGATATTGAGTCCACGCTCTATCCACATTGACTCATAATAAGTCTGAATAGACAGAATGCGTTTCGTGCTATCATCAATACCCTCTGTATGATACAAATCATCTGTACGGAAGAGAACTGGAAGATTATTTTTCTCAACCATATAAGAGGTATAAGTAAATAGAAAATTAGAATCTGTTTTCAGATGAATAATACCCTTATTTACTAAGAAATTACGATAACGATTCAAAAAGAATGTACTCGTAAGACGCTTACGAGGATTCTTCATCTGTGGATCACTAAACGTAAGCCAAATTTCAGCAACCTCATTCTGATCAAAAAAACGGTCGATAATCTCGATATTGGTGCGCAGAAATGCCACATTCTTTAGTCCTTCTTTCAGAGCTTGGGTGGCACCTGTCCACATACGGGCACCCTTGATATCCACACCGATAAAGTTCATTTCGGGATAGAGTTTGGCCAGCTCTACGGTGTATTCACCTCTACCACATCCTAATTCCAAGATTATTGGATTATCGTTATGAAAATACTGTTCACACCAATGTCCCTTCATATCGAATGGAACATCACTGACTACTGAAAATGGATACTGAAACACGTTCTCATAGTGCTCCATATCCGCAAATTTAGCTAATTTTCCTTTTCCCATGCCTTATTTGATAAACGGGTGCAAATATACGAAATAAATTATAAAAAAGCACCGATCTGGAGACAGACCGATGCTTTTTTATGTTGTTTTATAATTTACGATTAACCTATTTGCTGTTCTGCTTTCAGGTCTTCGTAGAAGTAAGCTAATGTTGTATTAAAGTATGGTAATAATAGCAGCAATCCTATACCGAAAGTCAGAATAGCCAGAATTATCCAACCCATGAAGCTCAGAATCAGCCAGAATAGCTTTGCTTTGTGCCCTTTCATCAGATCGACACTGCGTTTCATAGCATCAAGATAGCCTATCTCCTTGTCGTCTTCCATGACAAATTCTACCTGTGAGAGCATCAGAGAGATGATAATGCCAGGTATCAAGAGAAAGACGCATCCAATAGCCTCAAAAAAAGCGACCAACAGTAGGGTGACGCCGATACGTACACAATCTTTATAACCATCGAAAAGATGCCCATAACCAATGTCCTCCTGACGGATAAGGCGCAAGAAGAATACTCGATTTCCCCACATTAAGGGCAAACTCAACAAGAACCATATACCATTTACGCTTGCTCCTGTTGTATCGTCCATAGGGTATGTGATACTCACTCTTGCAATGTTAACTATAAGTGAAAAAATAAGTGTTGCGACAGCACCAATCGTCCACTTGCCTTCCAGTGAGGCTAGAGCTCTGTTTTTGTAAGTTTGATTCGTTTCCATATTTTGGCATAATTATAGGTTATTTTTTCTGTATGGATAGCCCGCTAGCGTTATTATTCGATTACCACTGTAGTCCAACCGTGCTTATCTTCAATAGTACCATACTGAATACCACGAAGTGTATCAAACAACTTCTTAGACCAAGGACCCGGTTTATCACCAAAATTATATCGCTTATTGGTATCCAAATCATCAATATAAGAAATTGGAGAGATGACTGCAGCAGTACCACATGCACCAGCTTCCTCAAACGTTTCTAATTCCTCTTCAGGAATTGGACGACGCTCAACCTTCATACCTAAATCTTCAGCAACCTGCATCAAACTCTTATTAGTAATAGAAGGCAGAATAGAGGTACTCTTAGGTGTAATATACGTATTATTCTTTATACCAAAGAAGTTAGCAGCACCACACTCATCGATATATTTTTTCTCCTTAGCATCCAAGTAAAATTCACAAGCATACCCCTTTTCATGAGCGATAGAATTAGCTTTCAAAGAAGCAGCATAGTTACCACCAACCTTGTAGATACCAGTACCCAAAGGAGCAGAACGATCATAATCACGAATAATTACATAAGGATTAGAAGAGAATCCACCCTTGAAATATGGACCTACTGGAGTAACAAAAATCAAGAAACAATATTCATCAGCAGGATGAACACCCACCTGGGCACTTGTACCAATAAGCAATGGACGAATATAAAGAGTAGCTCCACTCTCGTATGTAGGAATCCATTCCTGATTCAATCTAACCACCTTTTTAACCATTTCTTCAAACAATTCTGTAGGAAGTTCTGGCATCAAGATACCACGGCAAGTACTCTGTAGACGCGCAGCATTCTCATCCATGCGGAACACACGCACCTTACCATCAGGACAACGATATGCTTTCAATCCCTCAAATGCCTCCTGTCCATAATGCAAACAGGTAGCAGCCATGTGCAACTTCAAATACTCATCAGAGCAAACTTCTATTTCGCCCCATTTGCCGTCACGATAGTAGCAGCGTACATTGTAATCAGTCTTCCGATAGCCGAAAGACAAATTAGCCCAATCTAAATCTTTCATAACAATAATATTTTATATGTTATATTTATAATTTCGCACAAAAGTACGAATTTTTATTATATTCTGCAATTACTCACACTATAAATTAACAAAAATATCACTTTTCTTCTATATTAAGTAACTTTTTGATATTTTCATCAGTCTTCGTTAGTTTGTCTTTGCACAATTTGATAAGCTGCTGCGCTTCCTTCAGTTTATCACTCAATGAATCTACATCCAGCTCATCATTTTCCATCTTCTCTACTATCTCTTCGAGTCGATGAACAGCCTCTTCGTATCGAATATTCTTTTTCATATCAGACAATTCTATTTGACAATTGAACGAATTTCACCATTTTCCACTCGCGTTATAATTTCGTCACCCACATGTAAACAACTAGCATCTTTGACAACTTTTCCATTCAACAGAGTGATACTATATCCGCGTTTAAGCAAAAGAGTTGGATCTAACAACATCACTTGTTGCTCTATCATCTGAAGCCTATACTGCTCCTTATTCAGTTTACGCTGAATAGCGGGTAACATTGCCATTTGTAGTCTATCCAAATATTGAAACTGCTGCAAAATCAGACGACCTACCTGATTATTGAGTTTACTCTCTATAGCATCAAGTTTTCTTAAATGGCTGGTTTTAACCAAAGAAAACATCAATGGTATTCTGCCACCCAAATGCTGGATTCTCATTTTCTCCCTAGTCATACGCTCGCGAACGTAGCTAAAAATAAAATCACTAGCATTTTGTACCCGATTGTACACCTGAGCCAAATGCTCTATTAAAAAAGTAGCAGCTGCAGTAGGTGTTTTAACTCTCGTATTTGAAATCATGTCGAGTACACTTTCATCGCGTTCATGACCTATACCTGTAATAATCGGCAAAGGAAAATTAGCCACATTCTCAGCCAATACTAATGTATCAAAGCCCGACATATCACTCGTAGCACCTCCACCACGAATAATGACGACGACATCAAACTCCTCATATCTTTCGTTAATCAGGTTCAGCGCCCCAATCACACTTTTTTCGATTTGTTCACCTTGCATAACCGCAGGAAACAGTTCTATATTAAAGGATAAGCCATACTCATTATTTTGCATTTGATGGCAGAAGTCGCCATAACCTGCAGCATGAACACTGGAAATGACAGCTATCCGTTGGCAAAACATCGGAATAACAAGTTGCTTCTGCAAATCAAAAACCCCTTCATCCTTCAAGACCTGAATAATCTCCAAACGCTTTCGAGCCATATCTCCCAAAGTAAAAGTTGGGTCAATATCATCAATCATCCATGAGAACCCATAATTCTCATGGAATTCAGCATGCACCTGTAACATGATTTTCATACCGGCACGAAGATGCATTCCGGTAATTCGTTCAAAACCTGCACGAATATATACCCATCGATTACGCCAACATTTAGCAGAAGCCTTAGCAATAGGAGTATTCAAATGGTTATCCTTCTCTATCAGTTCCATGAAGCAATGTCCATTGTTCTCTCTATATTCAGACAATTCGGCCTGAACCCAGATACTATCTGGGAGCTGTATCGCGATAACATCGTGGACCAAATGATTCAGTTCATATAAAGAGAGAGCCTGTTTCATGATTACTTATCTTTTTTGCCCATCAGATATGCCTTCCAAAAATCAGGAACACCATATCCAAATATATTATTCGGCCGTGAATAACGGTCTGACGAACGTTTCACTATAGACATAATCTCATAAGCATTCAAATGTGGCAAAGCTTGCCAAAGACAAGCCACCATACCTGCAATAATAGGAGCTGAAAAGGATGTTCCCATATCGTTTATAACAGTGCCACGACCTGTAATAACAGACGCAGGACTACCTATAGCCATAACATCAGGTTTTACCCTTCCATCAGCAGTAAAACCTATTGAACTAAAAGGAGCATTAATGCCTGAACGAGTTATTGCACCAACTGTAAGAATATCACTTGCATCTGCTGGTACATTTATTTTTTTCCAAGAACCCATGCCTTCATTGCCAGCACTATTCACCAAAATAATACCTTTTGAAGCAAGTTTGGCTGCTGTACACGAAATCATCGCCGTCTTACCATCTAAGTTCTCGTATTTATAATCCATCGTCTTATCATCAAAACCATGATATCCCAACGAACTATTAATAACATCTACACCTAATGAATCGGCATATTCTACAGCAGAAGCCCAATAGTCTTCTTCTGCCAGTGATTCTGTCTGTTCATCCTCACAACGAACCAAGACATAAGAAGCACGAGGAGCAGCACCAACATAATAATGCTCAACATCAGCCGCCATTACAGACAACACCATTGTTCCATGCTCCATCTCTTTAAAGACATTTTGCGACCGAGGGCTTACAAAATCGGCAACACCTGCAAGTTGAATCTGATGAAAAGCAGGAATACGATCAACATTCATAAAACCTCCATCCAAGACCGCTATCATCATAGCCTCACCACGATATCCTGCCTCGTGAAGTTTATGCCCATTTAGTTTTTTTATCTGAAACTCGGTAGAACCATAAAACGACTCATTATCCTGAATAAAAGAAGTAATGGTCTTATGGTAATTCATTCGATCACGTCTGTTTATAGAATCAGGCGATTCAAAAACTTTTTTTATGCTTTTAACAAAAGGAATATGCTCTAGTTTTTTAAGGTCCTTAGGAGTACGAACACGCAAAAGAAGTGTATTATTCCATTTACTCTTATCAACAATCTCAAACCCCCAATCACAAATCTGTCGTATGTATCGTTCTGAAATCGGTAAATCAGTACTATCCAAAGAAAGATGCTGCTTTTCCCGTCGTTTTATAGAACGTAAAGAAAGAAACTCCTCTGGTTTTTGCAAAGAATATTGAGACCCAGCCTTATCTGACAAATAAATACGATAAAGATAACATTTACCGCCCGGATAAGAAATTCGGCTTGTATCATCTACATGCCGAGCAAAAATAGCGAAGCATGCTATCATCATCAGTATAATCATTAAAGGTCTTTTCATCTAGGCTAAATATCAATGTTATGCAAAGATACAGTTTTCAATTGGAATGAAAAAATATAAGCATATAATTTATTGATTTATTTTACCAATTCTCTCACTTATCCACATATTTTTACTACCTTTGCACACATATATAAATAAGAAGATTTTAATGGATAATAAGCAAGCAACACTTGAACTAGGTACAAAACCCATCGGTAAATTACTCTGGCAATATGCCCTTCCTGCCATTATTGCCATGACAGCTTCTTCACTGTATAATATTGTGGACAGCATCTTTATCGGCCAAGTATGTGGCCCTTTAGCGATATCAGGACTTACTATTACATTCCCATTTATGAATTTGGCTGCAGCTTTTGGAGCTGCTGTCGGAATAGGAGCCTCAACATTTATTTCTGTAAAGCTAGGACAAAAAGATTATCAAACCGCTCAACACATTCTTGGTAATACCATTACACTTAATATCATCATCGGTATCACCTTTTCGATATTCAGTCTTTTATTTCTCGACCAAATATTGGAATTTTTCGGAGCATCAGAAGCAACACTCCCTTTTGCTGCAGACTATATGGTTGTCATACTAGCCGGTAATGTTTTCTCGCACATGTATTTTGGAATGAATGCACTCTTACGTGCAGCGAGCAAACCCAAACAAGCCATGTTTGCAACAATCTTCACTGTCATTATGAACTCGATACTCGACTATATTTTCATCTTTATACTAAAATGGGGTATCGCAGGAGCAGCTTACGCAACCATTCTTGCCCAAATTATTGCTTTATGTTGGCAAATTTGGTTGTTCAGCGACCAAAAGCAATTACTGCATTTCAAAAGAGGAATATATTATCTAAACAAGTCAATTGTAAAAAATATACTTGCGATAGGAATATCCCCTTTTGCCATGAACGTATGTGCCTGCATCGTGGTCATCTTTATCAATAAACAATTAGCACACTATGGAGGAGATCTAGACATCGGAGCTTATGGCATCGCAAACAAAGTAGCATTTGTATTTGTCATGTTTGTTATGGGTGTTAATCAAGGCATGCAGCCTATAGCCGGATACAACTATGGAGCACAAAAACTAGATAGAATGATACATGTCGTAAAACTTTCTGTTTTAACTGCCACACTCATCATGACAACTGGCTGGCTTATAGGAATGTTTCTACCTTATTATTGCGCACGCTTATTTACTACCGACGCTACCCTTATTCAGCTAGGTATGAAAGCCATCAGAATTAGCCTATTGGCTTTCCCTGTTATAGGCTATCAAATGGTTGTCACCAACTTTTTTCAAAGTATAGGAAAGATAAAAATCAGTATATTCTTGAGTTTGTCTCGCCAGCTGTTATTATTAATACCACTACTTGCCATTCTTCCTCTTTTTCTGGAAATTGATGGTATCTGGTACTCTATGCCAATAAGCGATTTTCTCTCAGCTATCATTGCTGGGTGGACAATGATTGTATATATGCGTAAATTTAATCGCATGCATCGCGAGTCTCAAGCTTTAGCAAATATGAACAAATAAACTAGGTTATCATGGCAAATAAAAAGATTATCATCAATGTAGGTAGACAAATAGGAAGTGGAGGAAAGATTATAGCTCATAAACTATCGGAAGAGTTCAACTGCAAATTTTACGATAAAGAAATACTCAACCTTGCCGCAAAAGAGAGTGGATTCGATGCAAAATTCTTTGAACAAAATGATGAGAAAAAAGGATTTTTCAAATCTCTTTTCCATTTTCATATGCCATTAGTTGGAGACAACAACTTTTATCGAAGTGACTTTACGCAGGAAAGTCTCTATAAGATGCAAAGTGACGCGATAAGAAAAGCAGCAACGGAAAACAGTTGCGTGTTTGTCGGAAGAACTGCTGACTATATTCTTCGTGACTTCGACAATGTGGTTAACATTTTTATATCTGCCAATATGGAAGAACGCGTGGAAAGAGTAAGTCGAAGACTGAAGATAAGCTCCAAAGATGCTCAAAAGTACATTTTCCGCAACGAGGAAGAAAGAGCATCATACTATAATTACTACACGGGTAAAAAATGGGGACATGGAGAGAGCTATGACTTATGTATTAATTCTTCTCTTCTAGGAATCGACAATACATCTACTTATATTGCAGATTTTATTCGTAAATACTTTAAGCTATGAAAAAAGTAGGAATCATTTCAGACACACACGCATTTTGGGATGAAAAATACGAAAAATATTTCTGCGAGTGTGATGAAATTTGGCATGCTGGAGACATCGGCTCAACAGAAATAGCCGACAAATTTGAAGCCATGAAACCTATTTTCAGAGCTGTATATGGTAACTGTGACGGATATGATATCCGAGCAAGATATCCAGAAATACTTCGCTTTAAATGCGAAGATGTGGATGTATTACTGAAACATATCGGAGGCTATCCTGGCAAATACGACCCTTCGATACGCAATAAATTGTACGCTTCGCCACCCGACCTATTTATAGATGGGCATTCACACATTCTTAAAGTGATGTCTGATAAAACGCTAAATCTGCTTCATATCAATCCAGGTGCAGCAGGACAAATGGGTTGGCAAAAAGAAAGAACCATCGTAAAACTGACAATAGATGGCAATAAATTCACCGACTGCGAAGTTATAACATTAGGAAATAATAATTCACGACTATAATGGATGCATTATCACAAGAACTAGAAAATTATCTTATCAGTTTAGGCAAGAATCCTTCTATCGTAAGTGAACGCATGGCGCACTATACCGAGCACTTGATTCACTTACTCAACATAAAGGATGAACTACTGATTGACAATTACTATGGACTGGCAGGACATCCGTTGAAATCAGCTGAAGAACTGGCAGAGATCAATAAGACGACACCTGATGTTATCAGACAAGTCGTAGAGGTACTGCTACGCCGCCTTTCTGTTACACCGGAATGGCAGATGATGAAACAATTAATCCCTCATAATAAATAATCCATATGAAAAAAATTATGCTTTTAGGCTCAGGAGAACTGGGCAAAGAATTTACTATTGCTGCTAAGCGAGCTGGCCAATACGTCATCGCTTGCGATAAGTATGATAATGCACCAGCCATGCAGGTAGCCGATGAGCGTGAAACATTTTCGATGCTGGATGGAGATGCACTCACAGCTGTTGTCAACAAACATCAACCAGACATCATAGTTCCTGAAATAGAAGCTATCAGAACAGAACGTCTGTTCGATTTTGAGAAACAAGGTGTACAGGTAGTACCATCAGCAAGAGCCGTAAATTACACCATGAACCGAAGAGCAATTCGCGATCTTGCTTCTCAGGAACTAGGCCTACGTACAGCTAAATATTTTTATGCTAAAACATTTGATGAATTCAAAAAAGCAGCCGATGAAATTGGTTTCCCTTGTGTAGTAAAACCTTTGATGAGCTCTTCTGGTCATGGTCAGAGCTATGTACATAATGACGACGAACTGAAAGAGGCATTCAAAGATGCGATGGAGGAAGGTCGCGGTGATGTAAAAGAAGTCATTATTGAAGAATTTATAGATTTTGATTCAGAGTTTACATTGCTTACTGTAACCCAAAAGAACCTCCCAACACTATTCTGCCCTCCTATAGGTCATATTCAGAAAGGTGGCGACTATCGTGAAAGTTGGATGCCTTACCAAATTTCTGAAGAAGCTCTCAAAACTGCAGAGCACATGGCTGACGAGGTAACCAAAGCGCTTACAGGATATGGCATATGGGGTGTAGAATTCTTCCTCACCAAACAGGGAGAAGTTATCTTCTCTGAATTGAGTCCTCGACCACACGATACGGGTATGGTAACTCTAAGCCACTGCACCAATTTAAGTGAGTTCGAACTTCACTTCCGGGCTGTAATGGGCCTTCCTATCCCTGCTATTCATCTAGAACACAGTGGTGCGAGTGCCGTTATCCTTTCTCCTGTAGAAAGTAACGAGCCATTAGACTATAACCTAGAAGAAGTATGCAAAGAAGACAAAGCTCGCATTCGTATATTCAATAAGCCAGAAGCTCACATTGGTCGACGTATGGGTGTGGTTACTTGCTATGATGAAGTTGGATGCGATATGGAAGCTCTCCGAGATAAAGCAAAGCGTTTGGCCAAAACTGTTCTCGGAACAGATCCATATATGAAGAAATAAAACAACAACCGTTTTATAAAAGAAAAAAGGGTATGCAGACAAAAAACTGCATACCCTTTTACGTCTAATCAAAAATAAATGCCAGTATGATATACAAAAAGACGAAAGAATTACGTTAAATAAGTAATGTTTGGAAAAATGATCACATTAAGAAAAATTGTTGATCCACGAGGCAATCTTACCGTTGCGGAACAACTTAAAGATATACCCTTTCAGGTGAGGAGAGTATATTGGACCTATGATGTACCTGGCGGTATAAGTCGTGGAGGACATGCCCACAAACACTGCCGAGAATTTATCGTTGCAGTAAGCGGGTCTTTTACGGTCACACTTGATAATGGAAATAATAAACAATCCTTTTTACTCAACCACCCTTATCAAGGACTTCTCGTCGAAACAAACGTTTGGCGAACCCTAGAAGATTTTTCATCCGGATCCGTATGTTTAGTATTGGCAGAAGATCCTTTCGAAGAAGAAGATTATATCCGAGAATATTCTGAATTTCAAGAATATATAAAATGTTTGAAATAAAGAAATACGAAGCACAATACAAAGAACAATGGGATGAGTTTGTAACTCATTCTAAACAAGGTACATTCCTGTTTCAACGTGACTACATGGAATATCACAGCGATAGATTTACCGATTATTCTCTTATTATCCTTAAAGACCATAAAATATATGCCCTTCTTCCAGGTAACCAAGATGGAAATGTATTTTGGTCTCATCAAGGACTAACCTATGGAGGAATCATTACGAGTCATCAGGCTACAGCTGTCGATATATGCGAAATTTTTAAACAGATAAATTTGTTTTTAAAACAAGCTCACTTCAAAAAGGTAATCTATAAAGCCATACCTTGGATTTATCAGATTATTCCTTCCGAAGAAGATTTATATGCGCTTATTAACATATGTCACGCTCAGATTGTAACAAGAAATATAGCTTCTGTAGTTTATCAAAAAGATCCCATTAAATGGAAGCACGACAGACACTACGGAGCAAACAAAGCAAGAACAAACGGCATCAGCGTAGAACAAAACGACGATGAATACAAAACTTTTTGGAAAATACTTGAAGAAAACCTCTATAATACCTATCATGCTAAACCTGTGCATACCTTAGAGGAAATACGTCTTCTTCAAAACAGATTTCCAAATAATATCAAACTATATGTAGCCAAAAAAGGCGAACAAGTTATCGGAGGAACACTACTGTATATAACCCCGCGCGTTGTACATGCACAATATATATCTGCCAGTGCAGAAGGAAAACATCTACACGCCGTCGATGCACTATTCAGAAAGATTCTAACTGAAGAATACACAAACTATCCATATTTCGACTTTGGAACTTCTAACGAGGATCATGGTAAAACCATTAATCAAAGTTTAATTTACCAAAAAGAAGGATTTGGAGGCCGTGGAGTTTGTTATGACTGGTATGAATGGAATATCTGATATGAAAATAGACTATCTTTCACTGAAAAAAGTTACCAATATGCATCTTGCAGAAATACAGGATGCCATCAGCCACACGGTTGAAAGTGGTTGGTATCTACAAGGCTATTCTACTCAACAATTTGAATACGAATATGCCAACTATATTGGTACACAATATTGTATAGGCTGTGGCAATGGACTTGATGCACTATCCCTAATATTTCGTGCTTATAAGGAAATGGGGGAATTAAAAGACGATGATGAAGTTATTGTTCCTGCAAATACATATATCGCTTCTATCTTATCCATCACTGCAAATCACCTAAAACCCGTATTGGTGGAACCTCGCATAGATACACTGCAGATAGACGATGATTTAATCGAACAAGCAATTACACCACGTACGAAAGCCATACTAATTGTACATCTTTATGGTCGGTGTTCCATGACCAACAAGATACAGCAACTTTGCAAAAAAAATAATCTGAAACTGATTGAAGATAATGCACAGGCACATGGTTGCCTTTATAACAACAAACATACAGGAAGTCTTGGAGATGCAGGGGCACACTCATTTTATCCAGGAAAAAATTTGGGAGCATTAGGTGATGCTGGAGCTGTTACTACAAATGACCATAAACTAGCTGAAACAGTAAAAGCTTTGGGGAACTATGGCTCACAACAAAAATATGTATTCTCATACCAAGGCAAGAACAGTAGAATAGATGAAATACAAGCTGCTATATTACGAGTAAAACTAAAATACATCGATTATGATAATCAGAAAAGAAGAGAAATAGCACAGCTATATAATGCCCAAATTAAGAATAAGCATATTATCATACCTCAAGGACAAATTAGCGATAATGTATATCATATCTATCCAATACTCTGCCCTGAAAGAGATAGACTACAAGCTTTTCTGAAAGATAAAGGAATAAGTACAATGATACACTATCCGATTCCACCACATCAACAACAATGCTATAAAATGTGGAACAAGCTCTCGTATCCAATTACCGAGAAAATACATCAAGAAGAGTTGAGTATTCCACTTAACCAAACCTTATTACCTGAAGAAATAAACTACATCATTAATAGTATCAATCAATTTGATTAAAGAAATGATATAGACTTTCAATCAATAATGTTGTCGAAACGGCTAAAAAGCAGTATCTTTGCATTCTAAAAAAGAAAAAGAAAATGATAGTTTGTGTAGCAGAGAAACCAAGCGTAGCCAAAGACATCGCCAGAATATTAGGAGCTAATAATGCTCATGATGGCTATATGGAAGGAAACGGTTATCAAGTAACCTGGACATTCGGACATTTGTGCGAATTGAAAGAACCTGATGACTATACCCCTATGTGGAAGCATTGGAGCCTTTCTGCATTGCCAATGATCCCTGTACGATTTGGCATCAAACTTATTAATGACGAGGGTATCAAAAAGCAGTTTGGTATCATCGAAAAACTATATAGCCAAGCAGACGAGATTATCAATTGTGGTGATGCTGGGCAAGAAGGAGAACTCATCCAAAGATGGGTTATGCAAAAGGCACAAGTAAAGTGTCCCGTTAAGCGTCTTTGGATTTCATCCATGACAGACGAAGCCATCCAAGAAGGCTTCAAAAAACTAAAAGAACAAGACCAATATCAATCTCTTTACATGGCAGGGCTATCACGTGCCATCGGAGACTGGATTTTAGGGATGAACGCAACTCGCCTATATACCTTAAAGTATGGTAGAAATCAACAAGTATTAAGTATCGGACGAGTACAAACCCCTACGCTGGCACTCATTGTTAACAGACAAAAAGAAATCGATAATTTCGAACCAGAACCATATTGGGTACTGGCAACCATATATCGTGATACTCAATTTACTGCTACTAAGGGTAGATTTACAAGTAAAGAAGAAGGAGAACAAGCCTTTTCAACAATAGATGATAAACCTTTTGAGGTAACCTCTGTACAAAAAAAGAAAGGTACAGAAGCACCTCCCCATCTGTACGATCTTACGTCATTGCAAGTAGATTGTAACAAGAAATTCAGCTATTCTGCTGACATGACACTTAAACTGATTCAAAGCTTATATGAAAAAAAGTTTACCACCTATCCACGTGTAGATACCCAATATTTATCTGACGATATATATCCGAAATGTCCTGGGATCCTAAACGGAATAAGTCAAGCAAAAATCAATAGTCAACAGAAATATATGCCTTTAGTACGCGATTTAGCAGCTATAAACAAAAAGTTGCCAAAAAGCAAGAAGGTTTTCGATACATCAAAAGTTACAGACCACCATGCCATCATCCCAACAGGTGTACCTCCGACAGGACTCACCGACTTAGAACAAAATGTATACGATCTGATTGCCCTTCGCTTCATCAGCGTATTTTATCCTGATTGCAAATTTTCGACAACTACTGTTTTGGGAAAAGTAGAAGATATAGAGTTCAAGGTTAGCGGAAAAGAAATCTTGGAACCAGGATGGCGTGTCGTATATCAAAAAGACAAAAGCCAACAGGACGATGAAGAGGAGAAAAAACGCAAAGAAGAAGAACGAACATTACCATCTTTCACTAAAGGTGAGAGTGGTCCACATACCCCTACTCTAACAGAGAAATGGACAACACCTCCTAAATACTACACAGAAGCCACTCTTCTGAGAGCTATGGAGACAGCTGGAAAATTCGTTGAAGACGAAGAATTAAGAGCTGCCTTAAAGGAAAATGGTATTGGAAGGCCATCATCACGTGCTGGTATTATCGAAACACTATTCAAAAGGCACTATATTCGCAGAGAACGTAAAAACCTTCTTGCCACACCTACCGGTATCGAACTCATTGATACCATTCACGAAGAATTGCTTAAAAGCTGCGAATTGACTGGTATATGGGAAAAGAAACTCAGGGATATAGAGCAGCATAAATATGAACCTGGAGACTTTATCAGTGGACTGAAAGAGCAGATTAACGACATCGTTAACGATGTCCTTGCTGATAACAGTAATCGGCATGTTACCATTACAACGGATGAAGATTTAAAAAAGAAGACGCCACAAAAGCGAAAAACTACATCCAAAAGTAAGGCAAATGACAAGCAGGTATCAGACAGAGCAACACCGCTAAATACGAATCAAGCAACACTACCAACAGATGATAGTATTGTCGGGAAGACATGTCCTGTCTGCGGAAAAGGATATATTATTAAAGGGCGAAATTCTTATGGGTGTAGCGAATGGAAAGGAGGATGCTCATTCAGACTCCCATTTAAACAATAAAAATCAGAAAATAAGCGTTTCTAACAAAAAGAACATTCATGAAAAGACGCCTTTTCTCATACCTCACTTTATTGCTTATAATTATATTCAACTCTTGTGGAGCTGAATATAATCTAAAAAAGGCTGAAAAATCTTTAGCCCTTGGAGAATATTTTAACGCTGCCGAACATTATAGACAAGCATATCGTAAAGTTCCAACTAAAGATAAAAAGAAAAGAGGTGACATCTCTCTTAAAATGGCACAATGCTATGAGAAAATTAATGCTACGGGTAAAGCAAATTCGGCATACGAAAAAGCTTTCAGGTACACTTCTCCAGGACTTGACAGCGAATTGAGCTATGCACGCCAATTACTAAAAGCAGGAGCATACAAAAAAGCAGAAGGCATATTTAAAGACATTCTTGATTCCGTTCCGGGCAACAAATTGGCTAAAAATGGACTTATTTCTGCACAAAAAGCAAATGAATGGAAAAAAGCAGGTTCAAGATATACGGTAAAAAAAATGAGTGTCTTCAATTCCAGAAGAGATGACTATTCACCGATGCTTCTGGGTGACAACTATGAATATCTCTATTTCTCATCAACAAGAAACGAAACACAAGGTGACGAACTAAATGGCATTACAGGTACAAAATCTGGAGATATCTTTGTTTCCGAAAAAGACGATAAAGGAAAATGGAGCCAACCTGAGCCTGTGGGAGGTGGTTTGAATTCCATAGAGGATGAAGGCGCTTGCTGTTTTTCTCCTGATAGCAGGACCATGTACCTTACACGCTGTCAAACTGATGCGAACTATCCAAGATATGCACAGATTGTAACTTCTGAACGCTCAGATGCAGCTTGGGGGAAAACCAACGAACTTAACATTTCCAAAGATAGCCTATCAAGCTATGCTCACCCTGCAATTTCACCAGATGGCAATTGGCTATATTTCACATCTGATATGCCTGGAGGAAAAGGAGGACTTGACATTTGGCGAGTACGCATTACTGCCGCAGGTTTAGGTGGAGTAGAAAACTTAGGAGAACCTATTAATACAGCCGGAAACGAAGAATTTCCAACTTTCAGACCAAATGGTGATCTCTACTTTTCGTCTGATGGACATCCAGGATTAGGAGGGTTAGACATTTATATTGCACAAGGTGATTCAACGGCTCATTACCGCCTGTTCCATCCTGGATATCCACTGAATTCACAAGGAGACGATTTCGGTATGACTTTTGAAGGCCAACATAATAGAGGATTTTTCTGCTCAAACCGTGGAGATGCTAGAGGCTATGATCACATTTACTCTTTTGAAAACCCTGAAATTGTACAAACAATAAAAGGTTGGGTATATGAAATGGAAGGATATGAACTGCCTGCAGCACAGGTATATATAATCGGCTCTGATGGCACAAATAAAAAAGTATCCGTGAAAGGAGATGGTTCTTTTGAAATGGTAGCTAAGACCAATGTTGATTACTTATTTATGGCAACATGCAAGGGATATCTTAATCACAAAGAAGAGATTCATATTGGTGCTACTGAAGACTCTCAAGAACATGTACTTCAATTCCCACTGGCCTCTATCACAGCTCCGGTGTTGATCGATAATATTTTCTATGAGTTTGACAAAGCCAACTTGACATCGGAATCGACAAAAGCACTTGACGAGCTTGTGAATTTGTTGAACGAGAACCCAAATGTAACCATTGAACTCAGTGCACATTGTGATTATAAAGGTTCTGAAGACTATAATAAACAACTCTCACAACGAAGAGCAGAATCGGTAGTCAATTATCTCATTGCCAAAGGCATAGCCAAAGATCGTCTTACTCCAGTGGGATATGGAAAAGATAAACCAAAGACGATAAAAAAGAAACTTACCGAAAAATATAAATGGTTGAAAGAAAATGATGTACTCACAGAAGAATATATCAAGAAACTTAGTAAAGAAGAACAAGAAATATGCAATCAGTTAAATCGTCGCACTGAATTTATTGTACTACGAACCACATATAATCTGTTTGATAAAGATGGACAATTAAAAAATCCTCCTAAAGCAAAACAAAAGAAGTTCGAAGAAAATAATAAAAACGGTATCAACATAAGTTTTGAACAATGAATCTGCCAAAAGAATTTGTATCATATACTCGTGATTTAATGGGTGAAAAACTATTTTCAACCTTAGAAAAAGGATTAAAACAAGATCCTGTTACCAGTATACGAATCAACCCATATAAATTAAAAGAACGCCGCTTTCAGATTGCTAATCTGGATGAATCCGTAGCATGGTGCAAGCATGGAATGTACTTGAAGAGTAGACCGAATTTCACATTCGATCCTTTATTGCATGCCGGAGTATACTATGTACAAGAAGCCTCTTCTATGTTTCTTGAACACGTATTACGCCAAATTTTAGATGAAACACCTATTCTCATGCTCGACCTATGTGCTGCTCCTGGAGGAAAGACAACCGTTGCACGCTCCATCTTACCAGAAGGCAGCCTACTTTTTGCTAATGAACCTATCAGAACACGATCTAATATATTAGCGGAGAATATTCAAAAATTCGGGCATCCAGATGTTATCGTAACTAATAACTACCCCAAGGATTATAAAAAAACAGATCTTCTCTTTGATATTATTGTTGCGGACGTTCCATGTTCAGGAGAAGGAATGTTCAGAAAAGACCAAGGAGCCATTGAAGAATGGAGTCAGAAAAATGTAGAAAACTGTAGAAACTTACAAAGAGAAATTATTCAAGATATTTGGAATAATCTCAAAAAAGATGGTATACTGATCTACTCTACTTGTACCTTTAATGCAAAAGAAGACGAAGAAAATGTAGACTGGATAGTTAACGAACTGGGAGCAGAATATATATCTGTTGACATCGATAACAATTGGCCCATAACTCCGTCACTCATCAACGAGCACCCTGTATATCGTTTTATTCCAGGAAAGACCAAAGGGGAAGGCATATTTATGGCTGTTTTGAGAAAGACTTCTGGGAAAGAAAGAAAAGAAAAGGAAAAAGTAAGTAAAAACAAAGACACCAAAAATAAAATCAAGATAGATACAAGTTGTATTAAACAACCTGAAAATTACGAACTATGTACCGACCATGATCAAGTTGTTGCAATCCGTAAAAAATGGCTCTCAACTTATAAAAAAGCAACAACAAACCTGAAAGTAATACATGCAGGAATTAACCTTGGAACTATAAAGGGGAAAAAAATTATACCTAGCCAATCACTGGCATTGTCGTTGGAACTAAACAGAAGCTATTACCCAACAGCTTCTTTAACATACGACGAGGCTATTTCATATCTACGAAAAGAACCAGTTCCCCTACCAGATGGAACTCCAACAGGAATCATTCTCCTAACCTATCAGGATGTTCCCCTTGGATTCGAAAAAAATATAGGTAATAGGGCCAATAATCTTTACCCTCAAGAATGGAAAATTAAAAGTTCACACATACCTGATGGTAATAATAATATCATACTTTTCGAATGAACATAAATATTATAGTAGCTGTGGCACAGAATAGAGCAATCGGATACCGCAATCAATTGCTCTATTCCTATCATGAAGATTTACAAAGATTTAAATCATTAACCATAGGTCATACCATCATCATGGGTAGAAAAACTTATCAATCACTCCCCAACGGAGCATTACCCAACAGAAGAAATATCGTAGTTACCCGGCAGTCAATACAAATACCAAACTGTGATATTGCTCACTCCATACAAGAAGCTTTAGAACTGTGCAATAACGAAGACGAGGTTTTTATTATTGGTGGTGCAGAAATCTATAGACAAACTCTACCTATAGCAAATCGGCTTTATCTGACGCTCATTAAAGATACGCCAAATAAAGCCGATACATATTTTCCAGACTATTCTCAATGGAAAATTGTCCATCAAGAAGAGCATGATTTTTTTTACTTCGAAGAATTGATTCCACCTAAATCGATGACATCAACATCATCACCTTCTTCATCTGATATCTCAGGGGCATCAAGAGGTAACTCTACTATAGGAAGTTGACGATCAATTGAAGCATTAAAAGAAATAATCGTTTCACTTCTATCTAGGCCTAAAGGCTGAAGCTTATCGTGAATTATCTTCATCAAATGATGATTATTATATGCATACAACTTAATGAATAAGTCCATACCACCTGTTGTTGTATGACATTCTACAACCTCAGGAATCTTTCTCAATGCGTCTACTACGCTGTCATACGATTCTGGGTTTTTCAAATAAAGTCCTATATACGCACAGGTCTCATAACCAATTTTTTCTGGGTCAATAATAAATTCTGATCCTTTAAGAATACCCATACTTGTCAATTTTGCTACACGCTGGTGAATTGCAGCACCACTAACATTACATGCACGTGCTACTTCCAAAAATGGTATACGAGCATCTTGAGAAAGAAGCTTCAGAATCTTCTTATCTAATAAATCTAAACTATGATGTGCCATTATTTTATATTAATTTGTATGCAAAGTTAGTATAAAACTATGAAATTAGCAACTTTTTAAATGATTTTATTCAAAACTGAAAGAGTTTGCTATTTTTTAGAATTTGACGAATAGTTAATTTTTAAGGCTTTTACCTGACGTAATGCTTGTTTAACATCTGTAATGACACCCATATTGGTATTTTTATCCGCCTTTAATGAAATTGTCATTTGTTTCTGATCATCAGGCTGCATCCGATTTTTTTCTGCAGAAATGTAATCCATTACCTCTTCAACAGTGGCAAATTTATCATTTAACTGAATTCTCGTAGCATTGTTATTTATCCCATTTGTTCCAGAAATGGGTTTACCTATATAAATATATGATACAGCAGTTTTCTTTGTTAGACGAGTCAATTCGGTTCCAGTTGGTTCTACATATTTCACCTTTAGTTGCACCTTTCTCATGTGAGTTACAATCATAAAGAAGAACAAGACCGTAAATATTAAGTCTGGCAAAGACGCAGTATT
The DNA here is from genome assembly GCF_022024215.1 of Segatella bryantii. NCBI lineage: Bacteria > Pseudomonadati > Bacteroidota > Bacteroidia > Bacteroidales > Prevotellaceae > Segatella > Segatella bryantii. The sequence goes on from NZ_CP091798.1 coordinate 1,966,922, forward strand.
CAACTCAGGTACATCATGAGAGTATCGCTTGTTAAAATTTATCATATCGCAACTCCTTTCGCATTTTCATAAGACTCAGATATACGCTGTGGACATACTTCCTTTATATATTCCTTTTGATCAGGAGTACATTTCAGATAAGCCTTACCATATTTTTTTATTGCCTTCTTATCCCGGAGAATATGATAGGCAGCCATAATCTCATTTTGAACTTGAAAATAAAGATCATAACTAGCCTGACGATCTGTTTCTATAGTGATCAGATGTGAAGCCCCTACACGGGTAACAAATGATATGACCTCATTTTTCAATTTTGAAACAGGAAAAGGGTTACCATTAACCAACAACTGATTTGATGCAGAAATATGTAATTCCATTAACTTATCTTTTTGGACTTGACTCTCCATCTGCTCCTTTTTAGGTGGTTCAGGAGGAGGCAATTGTCTAGACAGTCCTTTATCAACATCCATAGATGTTGTAACCAAAAAGAAAATCAACAGCATAAAAGAAATATCTGCAGTCGATGTCGTATTAAGTCCTGGAACGTTATGATTTTTACGCCTTATGAACATCTTGATGTGTATTCCTCCTTATATATCTTGTGGAACCAAAAACAACGGTAGCAATAGCAATAACCAATAATAATATAGATGTATAGACAAACATTCCTGACAGTTTCAAAGAGAACCACTCTTGAAACAGTTTCCCATTCACAATTACAGGTGATGTAGGAGTAAATAAGAATGTCAGTACCATTAAAACAAAAGTAACCCCCCAGACCACATAACTAATTTTAGTTGCAGGGATTCCATTTACAATCTGATCTACTTTGGTTTGAGAACGATAAGACTTTACAAAAGACCATACAACAAGTCCTATAGCAAATATAAGCATTAGCCACATCAGTGCTATGACACCATCCGTAAACAATGGTGCATTAAATGCAGGATTGTCTAAAAATGGAAGATCAAAACCTATCAAATAAAATAAAATAAAAATGAGTACAATTAATCCTACCAACACATAAAGAATATACTGGGATATCTTTTCTGTAGACCATTGTTTAACACTTTCTATTTTCATAAATTCTGCTTACGTTTAGCAATAATATCCATTAATGTAATTGCCGATTCTTCCATTTGACTATCCAGATGCTCTATCTTCGAGAGAATATAATTATAAAACATCTGAAGGATAAGAGCTACAATGATACCAAAGATGGTAGTAATCAAAGCAACTTTCATACCAGAAGCAACAATCGTCGGACTAATATCACCAGCCTGCTCGATTTGATCAAATGCCATTACCATACCAATAACAGTTCCTAAGAATCCCAAAGATGGTGCAGCAGCAATAAATAGCTTAATCCATGAACAACCTTTCTCCAAATTAGCAGCCTGAACTGTACCATATGAAGAAATCGATCGTTCTATATCATCTATTGATTCATGTATTCTTAACAATCCTTGATAGCAAATGGAAGCGACAGGTCCTCGTGTTTCACGACAAAGACTTTTGGCACCCTCAATATCATCAGCTTCTACCTTAGCTTCAATATCTTTCATCATTTTCTTAGCGTCGATTTCTGAGAGACTAAGATAAATAATGCGCTCTATACAAAAAGCTAGACCCAAGACTAAAGCTAAAGCTACCAAAGACATAAAACCAGCATTACCTTCAATAAATTTAGTTTTCAATGATTTATGGAAACTTTCACAATCCTCGTCATCACCAGCCAACAGATTAACAGAACTGGTATCGACATCTTCTGCACTAACCTCATCAATAGAACTTGTATCCTTGGCTACGACCTGAGAAACTGAATCAGACCCTTTACTAGCTACAGAGGTATTCTGTGCAGTACCAAGTTGACAAGAACAAGATAAAAGGAATACTAATGCAAGTTTTGCAATTAGACTTTTCATTTTTGGATTTAAATTAAATTTGCGGAAAGAACGGGATTCGAACCCGTGAAACGCTTTAGGCGCTTACACGCTTTCCAGGCGTGCCTCTTCAACCACTCGAGCATCTTTCCTATTCATTATCGAAAATAAAATATTTTTCAATGTAATGCAAATGTAAGAGTTTTATGATGATTTACACCACATTTTTACCGAGTTTTAAACTTTTTTTAGATTAAACGGAAATGCCAAATATACGTGCTACATTTTGGTTAGTTATGCTGGCCACAATTTCTTCAGATACCTGATAACTTGCAGCTAATTGCCGAAGTACGTTAGCAACAAAAGCACTTTCATTTCTCTTACCTCGATGAGGTGTAGGAGCCATATACGGACTGTCTGTTTCTAACACTATACGCTCCAAAGGCACGCATGCAGGAAGGTCTTCTCGTAAATGACTACTTTTAAAAGTCAATACGCCACCAATACCCAACACGAACTTATCAAACTTAAGATATTCCGCAGCTTCATTTTGATTACCTGTAAAACAATGGAATACACCGCCTACAAGATCATGCTTATATTTTTTTAAAATATGCAATAATTCATTTTGGGCCTTACGACAATGTATCATCAACGGCAATTGATACTCGACAGCCCACTTCACCATTTCTTCGAATACAATCAACTGTTCCTGCTCAAATTCACGAGACCAATAAAAGTCTAATCCCACTTCACCAATAGCAATAAAAGGAGAAGGAGAAGATTGCGCAAATGATGCATCTAAAATTTTCTTCATCTTCTTGAGCACTTCTTGATAATCACCTTTTACTTCCTCAGGCTGAAGACCAATCATCGGAAAAGTATAATTAGGATAGTCTCGACAAACCTGAAGAACTGTACTTACAGAAGGTAAATCGACAGCCGGAAGAAAGATTTTTGCCACTCCAGCCTCCTTTGCTCTAATAATAACTTCAGGGAGATCTTCTGCAAACTCCTCCACATCTAAATGAGCATGTGTATCAATAAATTGCAACACGATGTTTATTTTTAAATGAATAATTAATACTTACGATGCATCATAAGTTCAGCGAATTTCATCAATTCCATCTTACGATCTTCTGCAACATGAACTGCAGATAGAAATTTCTTACTTTGCTCAAAATAATAAGATATCTTTTCCAAAGCCAACTTATCTATGCCCATTTCATTATAGAGTTGTGTTACAGCTTCAACCTTTTCTTGTCGAACAAACTCTTTAGCCTCAACCCATCGAGTTAACTCTTTCAACTGTCGATTATCAGCTTTATGGAAGGCATTAATAAGCATATATGTTTTCTTATTAGAAACAATATCCCCTCCTACAGACTTACCAAAAACCTTTGGATCACCATAGACATCAAGATAATCATCTTGCAACTGGAAAGCGAGTCCTATCTGTTCTCCGAACTTATAAAGATTATCAGCATCCTCATCTGAAGCATCTGCTAAGATTGCACCAATCTTCATAGCACAAGCTAACAAGACACTTGTTTTCAGACGAATCATCTCTATATATTCTTCCTCCACAACATCCATACGGGTTTCAAACTCCATATCATACTGCTGTCCTTCACCGATCTCTAAAGCTGTTTCTGTAAACAATTTCAGCACCTTACCTTGATACTCAGGTTTACAATTCAGCATTCTCTGATAAGCCAAAACAAGCATAGAATCACCTGACAGAATAGCAGTATTGGCATTCCACTTTTTATGAACAGTTTCTTTTCCACGTCGCAAATCAGCTTGGTCCATCAAGTCGTCATGCAATAATGTATAATTATGATAAGTTTCAAGTGCACATGCACTCATCAATATACTTTCTGGATCTTCTTTAAAAAGATTATAAGCCAACAACATTAAAGTCGGACGAATTCGTTTTCCCCCAATAGATAAAACATATCGAATTGGTTCATAAAGAGATACAGGTTTACGATCATAAGGAAGTTTATTGAGATAGTCATTAACTTTATCTAATATCTCATTAGCTGTTAACATATGTATTGTATTTAAAAAGTTTACAAACTAAAGACTATAGGTATAGCCATCATGGTCATACATGGTTTATTATGCATAAGTCCCGGTTTCCATTTTGGCATAGCATGCATTACACGAAGCACCTCTCTATCCAAAAGAGGATTAACAGACTTAGCTATTTTTATCGAAGAAACGTTACCTTCCTTATCTACGATAAAGGAAACAACTACTTCTCCTTGTATTTTACTATTTTTTGCTTGAGGTGGATACTTCAAACTTTTGGTTATCCACTTCATAAACTCTACCATACCTCCAGGAAACTCAGGAAGTTGTTCTACAATCTGGAAATTAAATGGATTGTCAAGACTTGCAGGAGTTTGGGGAAGAGCTGTTGTTATATCTGATTCCTTCACAGCTCCCTCAACGGTTCCATGCCCAGCAGCATCTGAATTACCGACTCCATTAAGAATAGCCTCACTAATAGCGCTCAATTTCTTAGGAGTCATTTCAACCTTCTCTTGCTTTTTAATATTAGTCGTAATTGTTTTAGAAGGAGCTGCTGCCGGTTCATAACTTACCATATCATGATTATCCTGAGGCATCATCTCCAAATCCTGTGAAATATCGTCCAGTAAATCTTCGTTTAGTTCGCTACCGTTAGAAGAATTAGTGGTATATTCAAAACTAACAAACAATACAGACAACACCAAAATCAGACCCAACAAAAAGCCTGTTATTCGTTCGTCCTCTAAATTTGCTTTATTTGATTTTTTTATTTCCACACTAAAAACAATTTTTCTTCGTTATGTGTTAAACGAATTCAAAGGCAAAATTACAGTAAATAAAACGAATTACAAAAGAAAAACATTCTTTTTTATTCAAAAAGATGTATCTTTGCCTTTCAATAAAAAATACTGATGAGAAAAATTGTTTTTACCCTTCTTTCAGCATGTTACTCTTTGAGCGTTTTGAGCCAAGAGAGTCAAACCGAATATAATTTTTTAAGAGTGCCTGTAAGCGCACATTCTGCGGCCCTTGGAGGAGATAATATTTCAATAATTGAAGATGATGAGACATTCATCTTTAACAATCCTTCCCTTCTCTCATCAGTCAGTGACAAAACTATAAATTTCAACTACATGAACTATATGTCCGGAGTAAACATCCTTAGTGCATCCTTCAATCGTATAGTTCAAGAGAAAGTTTCTTGGGCGATTTCTGCTCAATATATCAACTATGGCACCATGAAGGAAACGGATGAAAATAACATCCAGACAGGTAATTTCTCGGCAAAAGATATCGCTCTTGCAGGCTATTTATCATACATGCTATCCGAACGCATTGTCGGAGGTCTCACAACTAAATTTATAACCTCTTACATTGGTGATTACAACTCTTTAGCTGTTGGCTTTGACTTGGGATTAAACTATTATGATCCAAATAAAGAATGGTCTGTATCTATAGCAGCCAAAAACCTAGGAGGTCAATTAAAAGCGTATAATGAAGACTTCGAACCTATGCCGATCGACATTCAAATAGGAGCAACCAAACGCTTACTAAACACCCCTTTTAGAATATCTACGACCTTGGTTGATTTAAACCACTTAAATTACAGTTTTATCAATCATGCAGTATTTGGTGCAGAGATTATACTTTCACCAAATATATGGATTGGCGCTGGATATAATTGTAGACGTGCCAAAGAAATGAAATTACAAAGTTCTGATGGTGAAAGTAGTCATGGTGCTGGACTTTCATTCGGAGCTGGATTAAATTTAGACAGATTCAAGTTGAATGTTGCTTATGGTAAATATCACGTAAGCAGCAGTTCATTATTAATTAATGCTGCATATACACTATAATTATGAGAAAGATAACGATTGCTATTGATGGATTTTCATCATGCGGGAAAAGTACTATGGCCAAAGATTTAGCTCGCGAAATTGGCTATATTTATGTAGATACTGGCGCTATGTACAGATCTGTAACGCTATATGCTCTTCGCCATCAATTATTCAATGAAGACGGAAGCGTTAAAACGTCTGAACTAGAGAAAGAAATGCCAAATATTAAAATTTCCTTTCAACTGAATAAGGAAACAGGACGTCCTGATACTTATCTGAATGGGGAATGCGTAGAACAAGAAATTCGTTCTCTAGAAGTTTCATCACACGTAAGTCCGATTGCTGCTGTACCTTTTGTACGTGAAGCCCTAGTAGCCCAACAACAGAATCTAGGAAAAGATAAAGGTGTCGTCATGGATGGAAGAGATATCGGTACAACCGTTTTTCCTGATGCCGAACTAAAGATCTTTGTTACGGCTTCATCTGAAGTAAGAGCACAGCGCCGTTTTGATGAATTAAAAGCTAAAGGTATGCCTGCAGACTATGATGAAATTAAGAAAAATGTTGAAGAGCGCGACTACATTGATACCCATCGTGAAGTTTCACCGCTTAAGAAAGCTGATGATGCTATCGAACTTGACAATAGCAAATTAACAATAGCCGAACAAAAAGAATGGCTTATAAGCCATTTTAACCATATTGTCAACAACTAATTAGCTTTAACAAAATCCTTATTTACCTAGAAAAGAGCATGCTTCATTGAATATTTTTGGTGAGCACGCTCAAAATATGTAAATTTGTGATACTATAATTTAGAATAAAGATTAAGTTTTTGTTTATGTTAATTACAAAAACAGATGATTATAATAGATTAAAAATTTTGAGTTAATTACTGTTTTTTAAGCGGTGTTTCTTTGAGAAAAGCGACACTGCTTATTTTTTTCTACTTCGTATTTCGAAGTATGTAGTCTCTACACTCCTCCATCAACCATTTAGGAGTACTTGTTGCACCACAGATACCTATGGTATTGACATTTGTTACCCAATTCATATCAATTTCTTCAGCCCTTTCAATCTGAAAACTATTAGGATTTACACTATGACACTCTTTGAATAATACCTTTCCATTGCTACTTTTCTTTCCTGCAACAAACAGAATAAGATCATGCCTAGAAGCAAAAGTAGCTATATTGGGCATACGATTAGCCACCTGTCTACATATTGTATCAAAACTTTGGAATACAGACTTTTTGCTGATATGATCCTGAATATAATCTATTATACGATGAAATTCATCCAGCCCCTTAGTCGTTTGAGAATACAGATAAATATCTCGATTGAAATCTAATTTTGTAACATCCTCGAACTTTTCGATTACGATAGCTTTATTCTGTGTCTGACCTACAAGTCCTAAAACTTCAGCATGACCTTTTTTACCAAAAATAACAATTTGAGCAGAGGGATTACTATCATATTGCTTTTTGATTCTTTTTTGCAACTGCAATACTACAGGACAAGTAGCATCGATTATTTCTATATGATTTCTTTGAGCCAGTTCATATGTTTCAGGTGGCTCCCCATGTGCTCTAAGAAGAACTTTAACATGATGCAAATTTTTCATTTGTTCATGATCTATTGTTACTAGGCCACGATCGTGCAACCGTTCAACCTCCATTCCATTATGAACAATATCACCTAAACAATACAGAGTTTCCCCCTCTGCAAGTTTTTCTTCTGCTTTTTTGATGGCAGTTGTTACACCAAAACAAAAACCACTTCCATTATCAATTTCTATCTGTATCATCGATACTATGCTATGCTATACTATCAATTAATCTTTAACGTTTATATGAATGATAACCTTAGAATATGAAGGATCATTAGTAATCATCAACACACGGGGTTTAGAACGAACTTTTTTAAGTTGTCGCTTTAAAGCAGTAACTTTCAATTTAGCTTTTTCACCAGGAGCAAGCTTCGTTTTATTTAAAGACATTTCAAAGCCCTCAGTAAACATTTGCATACTACGAATATCCAAATCACTTTTACCAACATTCTCTAATTCAAGCACACCCTTCAGCTTGGTCTTTTTTCCAAACGAACCTAAATCAAGCGTATTACTAGTTATTTTTAACTTTGGAGCTAACGCTTGAATTGAACTTGTTTCAGTTTCGTCAAACGCAGGAAGTAATACCGAAGAGACACTGATTTCTTTCTCCGGAGCTACTTTGTCGCCAGGATACATCCCCAAATATAAACTTGTCTGAGAGAGACCAAAATTACGCAACTTCTTTGAATCAAGAGTCAGCGAAATAATACCCGCTTGCCCCGCAGCCAATCTTGAAGGAGAAACATTTGCTGTAAGATATGGAGGCAAATGCATTACCTGAGGTAATATCTCTGAACGACCGGCATTAAAAACATGAATCTGTGCTACTGGACGATCCCCCCGATTAACATCATCAAACTCAATATCATTAACATCCAACTTCAAATCTCCTATCTGAAAAGGATAAGCTCCAGAGAAGCCTACATAATCACTAACTACAACACCTTTAAGGCGAAGAATCGTTGGATTTTCACTTGCATTACTATACAATCCTATTAATTTATCAAAATGCCCCATCAGTTTGGCATCATAGGTTACTTCTACTTTAAACTTTTCACCAGCAAGGATTGCTCTATGAGGGAAAGAAACAGATGTACATCCACAACTTTTTTTCACGTCATGTATTACCAAAGGTTTATCTCCACCATTTTTCAAATTATAAACGGCCGTAATCGGATCACGGAAAAGTATCTGCCCTAAATCAATAGAAGATTCATCTGTAACGATACGCTGAGCTTGAAGCTGAATGGATGCGAATGCCAACAGAATGGCTAAGATAATATTCTTCTTTTTCATAACTTTTGTCTTTTAAGCTATCTATACTCTACTCTTGATAAATAGTTCATACTTTTATTACTTTTGGAAACAAAAGACAAACATAACAGCCAAGAAATATAACTTCACGACAAAGATAGTAAAAACTATTGAATTAGCAAAAAAATAACTAACTTTGCATGCACTAAAAATTTGAAAGTTTCATTAAACTATAACATGGATATTATATACTTTATATTAGGAATTATCATCGGTATTATCATCGGCTACATCATTAGCAATAACAAACATCATCAACAAGAAACACAGTTGATGTCACAACGCGACATTTTCCAAACCAAACTGGAAAGCATAACGCAACAAAACCAACATGCTATAGAAAGCCTCAACAAACAGCTACAAGAAGAAAGAGAACGAAATGCACAAGAAAAAGAAGAAGCTCGCAAACTATTCTTGTATGAGAAAAATGAATTACGAACAGAGTATGTTAGACAATTAGAAATAATAAGACAACAACATAAAGAATCGCTCGAACAACAGTCCAAACTAATTAACGAACAAATTCATCATGCCTCAGAAGAAATCTTAAAACAACGCTCAGAAGAACTTTCCCAAACCAACCAGCAACAACTATCAGCTATCCTTACACCTCTGCATGAAAACATCAAACAGATGAAAGAGGCTGTAGAGAAAAACGATCGAGATCAGTCTTTATCGCTGGAAAGATTAGATGCTTCTATTAAAGCTAATCTTAAACAAGCACAGGAAGTAGGAGAACGAGCTGATAAATTAGCTCAAGCCTTAACAAGCGAAAACAAGACTCAAGGTAATTTCGGTGAACTTCGTTTACGTCAGATTCTCGAAAATATGGGACTTGAAGAAGGCGTACAGTTTGAAGAACAATATACCATGAAAGATTCTCATGGCAACTTTATTAAAAACGATGAAAGCGGCAAAAAACTTATTCCTGATGTTATTCTTCATTTTCCGTACGACAGAGATGTCATTATCGATTCCAAAATGTCGTTCAAAGCTTTTGAAGATTACTATAATGCAGACTCTGAAGACGACAAGAAAGATGCATTAAACAGACACCTCACTTCTGTAAGAACCCATGTTGTCGAACTGGCACGCAAGCAATATAACAATTATATACAAGAAGGTCATCAAAAATTAGACTTCGTGTTTATGTATGTATTTAGCGAAAGTGCCCTACAACTAGCACTAACAAATGATCAAAACTTATGGAAATGGGCATATGACCAAGGGGTTGTCATCTCAGGAAGTCAAAACCTGTACATGATGTTAAGGGTTTTGGAAATGACGTGGAAACAAGTAAAACAGGTGGAAAACCAACAACGAATTATGGATACTGCCAACTTAATTATAGACCGCATTCAAATATATTATGAGCGACTTCAGGATGTAGAAAAGCAATTCGACAATACACGTAAAGCCTTTAATAAACTCAATACTATAACAGCTCCAAACGGTCAGAGCATAGAAACTGCCGCCAATAATTTACTCAAATATGGCGCAAAAGAAAATCCCAAACGAAAATATAAATTATCAAAACAAAATAAACTCGAAAATATTTCCGAAACCGAAGAAGAAATGAATGCCAACCAGGCTTAAAATATCTTCTAAAACCTATTCACGAGTACCAAAAGATGCCAAATTGTCTTACCGGCAAGACAATTTGGCATCTTTTATACAATGGCTTATTTGTTGCCAATCCCTCCATAGAAAATAACAATAAAAGAAAGGAGCACGAATATGACATTCGACAAATTTACAATTAAAGCTCAAGAAGCCATACAAGAGGCAGCAAATATTGCACAAAAAGCAGGAGAACAAACAATAGAACCTGTTCACCTTCTTGCTGGTATCATGAGCAAAGGGAAAGATATAACTAACTATATCTTTCAAAAATTAGGTATAAACGGTACTGCTATTGAATATGCTGTGCAACAGGAAATAAACCATTTGCCTAAAGTACAAGGTGGACAACCTTATTTGAGTAATGATTCAAACAACGTATTACAAAAGTCCTTTGACATATCTAAGAAATTGGGCGATGAATTCGTAAGCATAGAACCTATTTTACTGGCGCTATTAAATGCAAATTCAGCTGCTAGTAGAATATTAAAAGACTCAGGTTGCACCGAAAAAGAGATGCTAGCTGCTATTCAGGAACTTCGACAAGGTCAGAAAGTGCAAAGTCAAAGCGGAGACGAAAACTATCAGGCTTTATCCAAATATGCTAAAAATCTCATAGAAGAGGCTCGAACAGGAAAACTCGACCCCGTTATCGGACGTGATGAAGAAATCAGACGGGTGCTCCAGATACTGAGTAGAAGAACTAAGAATAATCCAATTCTGATTGGCGAACCTGGTACAGGTAAGACTGCTATTGTAGAAGGATTGGCGGAACGTATTGTCAGAGGAGATGTTCCTGAGAATCTAAAGAATAAGCAACTCTACTCGTTGGACATGGGCGCCCTTGTTGCCGGTGCGAAATATAAGGGAGAATTTGAGGAACGTCTTAAAGGCGTAATTAAGGAAGTTACCAATGCAAATGGTGAGATTATTCTCTTTATCGATGAAATTCATACACTGGTTGGAGCAGGTGGTGGTGAAGGTGCCATGGATGCTGCAAACATTCTAAAACCTGCTCTTGCTCGTGGCGAACTTAGAGCTATCGGTGCCACTACTTTAAATGAATATCAAAAATACTTCGAGAAAGATAAAGCATTAGAACGTCGATTCCAAACTGTACTTGTAGATGAACCTACAGAAGAAGATGCCATCAGCATCCTTCGTGGTATCAAGGAACGATACGAAAATCATCACAAGGTACGTATCCAGGATGATGCTTGTATTGCTGCTGTACATTTATCAGAACGATACATCAGCGATCGATTTCTACCTGATAAAGCGATAGACTTAATGGATGAAGCTGCAGCTAAACTCCGCATGGAGCGCGATTCTGTTCCAGAAGAATTAGACGAATTAAACAGAAGACTAAAACAGCTTGAAATCGAACGAGAAGCGATTAAGCGTGAAAATGATACCGACAAAATCGCTCACCTTGATAAAGAAATCGCTGAACTAAAAGACAAAGAAAAAGACTATCGCGCAAAATGGGAAGGCGAAAGAGCTTTGGTAAACAAAATTCAGCAGGACAAACAGGAAATAGAAAATTTGAAATATGAAGCTGAACGCGCTGAACGAGAAGGTAATTATGAGCGTGTAGCTGAAATAAGATATTCTAAATTACAACAACTGCAACAGGATATTGACAATATCCAACTTCAATTGAAGGCAACCCAAGGTGGGGAAGCAATGGTACGTGAAGAAGTTACTTCTGATGATATCGCTGAAGTCGTTAGTAGATGGACTGGTATTCCTGTTACCAGAATGCTTCAGAGTGAAAGGGAAAAGCTCTTGCATATGGAAGAAGAACTTCATAAGCGGGTTATTGGTCAGGAAGAAGCCATACGTGCCGTGAGCGATGCCGTGAGAAGAAGTCGTGCTGGTCTTCAGGACCCTAAACGACCAATAGCCTCATTTATCTTCATTGGCACAACGGGTGTAGGTAAAACAGAATTGGCGAAGGCGCTGGCTGACTACCTATTCAATGATGAAAATATGATGACGCGAATCGACATGAGTGAGTATCAGGAAAAATTCAGTGTTTCACGGCTCGTAGGAGCGCCTCCAGGATACGTAGGATATGATGAAGGTGGCCAACTCACTGAAGCAGTAAGACGCAAACCATACAGTGTTATTCTCTTCGATGAAATCGAGAAAGCACACCCTGATGTATTCAATATACTTTTACAAGTATTAGACGATGGACGATTGACTGACAATAAGGGTAGAACTGTCAACTTTAAAAATACGATTATCATCATGACAAGCAATCTGGGTAGCAACCTTATCCGAGAAAAAATGGAAGAGGCACACGGAGTGCTCAGTAATAACGAGCAAGAAGAGCTCAACCATCAGATTATGGATATGCTGAAAAAGACCATTCGTCCGGAGTTCCTTAATCGTATCGATGATACGATTATGTTCCTGCCACTAAGCAAGCCACAGATTAGAGAAGTCGTACGCTTGCAAATGAATAGTGTATCAAAGATGCTTACCCAACAAGGTTTCCAACTCCAGATAACCGATGCTGCAATAGATTATCTTGGTGATGTCGGTTTTGATCCTGAGTTTGGAGCACGACCTGTTAAGCGAGCCATCCAACAGTATGTGCTCAATGATTTAAGCAAGAAAATTCTTGCCGAAACTGTATTACGCGACAAACCGATTATCATTGATGCAAATATGCAAGGATTAGTATTTAGAAACTAAAATACAATGCACTTACAAAAAATCCTGGAAAAGTATTGTAGCTTTTCCAGGATTTTTTTGTAAGACATATAATGCTTACTCACATAGGATAACACCCCCCATAGGCTGCAAGACAACTGCGATTTTACCATTCTTGCCAACTTTTACTTGCTTCATTTCAGAGTCAGCAACAATCTGTCCTTTCTTCTTATTTTTGTCCAAAAGTAGTTTCACTGTCTTGCCAGCAAACTCAGGTAAATCCAAAAGGACCTTGATAGGTTGTTCCGTTCCATTAATACCAGCAGCCATCCATGTATCACCATACCGACGAGCAACACAGAAATATTTAGTCGGATAACCTGCTAAGAAACGAGTTTCATCACACTGACTTGGAATCTTCTTCAAGAAATCGATTTTCCAGTCAGATAGTGTTTTCTCTGACTCAGGCGTTATTTCTACACAATTAAACGCAACTTGATTCGTGATAGCCGTAGCCATTTCAAAGACATCACTTGTATAACGAGGATGACGAGACTTATTATCGCGACTCATATATCGGTTCATTATAACACCACCCCAATCAAAAGCACCCAACGTATTTCTACCAAATGGATGCATGGTCAGCTCAAATCCTTCTTTTTTAGCATGATGTTCAGAGAAGAAAACATTTTCACTGGCTAATGCCGCTTCACTAGCGATATAGTTCGGATACATACGCTCCCAACCACGAGGCATAGTTGCACCATGGAAAATAACATATAAGCCATAATCATTAGCATCACTTAGGATATCCTCATACAATTTTATAGTTTCCTGCTTATCCCCTCCAAAGAAATCAACCTTAATGCCTTTGATACCATTTTTTTGCATCCAGGCCATTTCTTTCTTTCGATTAATGCTATTATTCATAATATCGCGAGGACCCTGAGGGGCGTCGTTTGCATAACCATTGCTATTATACCAAAGCATCAAGTTTACCCCATTATCCTGTGCATAACTAGACAGCTTTTCGATACCACTATGTCCCATAGACTCATCCCAAAGTCCATCTACAAGACAATATTCGTATCCCATTCTACTTGCTAAATCTATAAACGAAACCTGATCATTATAGTTGATAGAATTATCTTGCCAAACCAACCAACTCCATGTATAACGACCAGGCTTATAAGTATATTTACGATCATACAAAGGCTTTACGACATCGAATGGAATAGTTGTTTCTACAATTGGCTTTAAAGATGCCCCCACTGTAATCGTTCGCCAAGGAGTCACTCCAGGCAATCCAAATGCAGCAAAGGCACTTCCCACACCATTGTTTTCTCCTTCCTGTGGAAAAGCAATGGTATAGCCTCGTTGAGCATTCCAATCACTCAATCTACTTGCACAATAATGACTATCCACGCCCGTTTCACTAATCAGAACCCATCCTTCGTTTCCTACATGAAAAAGACATGGAAAAGTATAACCTACACCAAATTGAGACTTTTCGGAAAGTTTAGCTTCTGCAACATATTCTTCTTCATACGAAGGCTTACTACGCTTCCAACCTGTCATAGGAGTAATCTGAGGACTTAAAAATGTTGTTGTCGATTGTGGAAGTTTAAAACTACTAGCCTCTTCTAACACCTTGACGATTTTGGTCTCACCACTATTCTGTTGAGGAATTAAATAACGATAAGCTACATTATTATCAGAAACTTGAAAAACAATTGTTATCTGATGATTTTGAACCGTAGAATATGTTACCTCTAGTTTATTAGCCGTATAATGCACTTTAGAAGCTTTAGTTCTATCCATCGTGTAAGTATCCTCTATACGTGAAGATTCCTCTTTTACAAATTTGAGATCTTTGGTAAAATCATCAATATCAGTACGAAGCCCCAAGCCTGAAGGTTCGAGCATAAGCATTCCATCATACTCTACTTGATAATTTAAAAGGCCTCCATCATCTACCAACTTAACTATAGTTTTACCATTAGGAGATGTAACAACTCGATTCTCAGCCTTCATCGAAAACGAAGAAAGCAAAAAAAGACAAATAAATATAACTTTTTGCATTTTTAGATTGTTAGGTTATTGATTCTATAAGAAGATAGTTTTTATAATTAAAATCATATACAAATATACAAAAAAAATCGTCTCGACATCACGTCGAGACGAATTTCTTCATTTTGAATGTTTCAGCAGTTTGTGTTTTTATGTAGTTATGATCTCTTTTTTTGAAAATCAGTTATATTAAAACCACTGCAAAGATAATGATAATAATTGATTTACATCAAAATGGAATTCACTTTTTACGCAAATTTCAACGTAAACGTTTGCGGTAGTTAAAGTACCTATATAGGGTTTAGCAGATACTATTTTGCAATTCATCTACACTGACAATAAGTGGAAAATTGACACTATTTTTACTAAAAAATCCCTTTTTTCCTATGATCTTTTAATCTATACCCTTTAGTTTTTAAAACAAATACACACCCGTCTCACTTTTTTTTTGTAAGTTTGCATACATAATTTAAAAAAAATTGCATGAAAGAATTCGTAATATCAGAAGCCAAGGCTGAAACAGCTATTCTAGTTGGACTCATAACTCCAAACCAGAACGAGGAAAAGACTAAGGAATACCTTGACGAACTCGAATTTTTAGCAGACACAGCTGGGGCTGTTACTGTAAAGCGATTTACGCAAAGAGTAAACGGACCAAGTCAAGTTACCTATGTAGGTAAAGGTAAACTTGAGGAAATCAAACAATATATCAAAGACGAAGAGGATAACGAACGAGAAATTGGTATGGTTATCTTTGACGACGAACTTACAGCCAAACAAATTCGAAATATCGAAGGGGAGCTTGGCGTCAAGATATTGGATAGAACTTCACTTATCCTAGATATTTTTGCTATGCGCGCTCAGACAGCAAATGCTAAGACTCAAGTAGAACTTGCCCAACATCGCTATATGTTGCCACGTCTTCAACGCTTATGGACTCACTTGGAACGCCAAGGAGGTGGATCAGGTTCAGGTGGTGGTAAAGGTTCTGTTGGTCTACGTGGTCCTGGTGAAACCCAGTTAGAGATGGACCGTCGTATCATTTTACAACGTATCACTTTGCTCAAGAAGCGACTTGAAGAAATCGATCGTCAACAGTCTACACAGCGTAAAAATCGAGGACGCCTCATCCGAGTAGCCTTGGTAGGATACACCAATGTGGGTAAATCAACTACCATGAATTTGTTGTCAAAAAGCGAAGTATTTGCCGAAAACAAATTATTTGCGACCCTTGATACTACCGTACGAAAAGTCGTTGTCAAGAATCTACCATTTCTATTGGCTGACACAGTTGGATTTATTCGTAAACTTCCTACAGATCTTGTAGATTCTTTCAAGAGTACACTTGACGAGACCCGAGAGGCAGACTTGTTAGTACACGTGGTAGATATTTCTCACCCTGACTTTGAGGAACAGATTAACGTTGTAGAACAGACACTAAAGGATATTGGTTGTACAGATAAACCTAGTATGATTGTTTTCAACAAGATTGACAATTATACATGGGTGGAAAAGGAAGAAGACGATTTAACACCTTCAACCAAGGAAAATATTAGTCTAGACGAATTAAAAAAGACTTGGATGGCTCGTATGCATGACAACTGCATTTTCATTTCTGCCAAGACTAAGGAGAATGTCGATGAGTTTAGAGATATTCTGTACAAGAAAGTACGCGAGCTCCATGTTCAAAAATATCCTTACAACGACTTTCTATATCCAGAAGTTGAATAAAACCGGATAGTCCCCAAGATAATATTGACGAAAATGGACGAATATAGATCACTAACAGAAGAAGAAATACAAATTCTTGAAAAACAAGGATGTATAGCAGAAGACTGGACAGCTATCAATGTTGCAGAAGATTTCAGTCCTCTCTATCTCAAGAATGTAGAATTCTCTGGAGAAATATACTTGGGTGTCTTTGAAAAGAATATCACATTTGAAGATGGCTTTTCAAGACACAGTGGCATTCGTCATGCTATTCTTCGCGACGTAACAGTTGGAGATAATTGCTTGATAGAAAATATTGGTGGTTATATCTATAATTATACCATCGGTGAAGATAGCATTCTCGTCAATATCGGCAAAATTAACACTTCCACAGAATATACTTTCGGTAGAGGAAATATTATATCTGTAATCAACGAGTCTGATAACGGAAACACCATTCTTTTCGAAGGACTTACATCCAACATTGCAGCATTAATGGTGAAGCATGCAGATGATAAGGAATTTAAATCGTCCATGTGGAAATTAGTCAGAAATGTCATTCAAAGCAACACACCCGAACGCGGAGAAATCGGCTATGGAGTGAAGATTACGAATACCTTGGAGATTACCAATTCTATCATCATGGACCATTGCGAAGTTAATGGAGCTTCACGTATTTGTGAAACAACTTTATTCACCTATCCGATGGATGCAGATTCTGGAATATTCATTGGGAATGATGTCATTTTGGAAAACAGTATAGTTGTAGCTAATGCTTCCATTATGGATGGTGCCAAGATCAATAATTGTTTTGTTGGAGAAGCCTGTCATATTGGTAAAGGCGCATCAGCAGATAATTCTCTCTTTTTTGCCAATAGCTATCTTGATAACGGAGAGAGTTGTGCTGCATTCTGTGGACCTTTCACCGTTAGTCATCATAAGAGCACTTTACTTATCAGCGGACAATATTCCTTCTATAATGCAGGAAGTAACACAAATTACAGCAATCATGCCTACAAAATGGGACCTATCCATTGGGGAATCATAGAACGTGGAAGCAAAACTGCCAGTGGAACACATATTCTATGGCCTGCTCAAATAGGAAGTTTCTCTATGTGCATGGGGAAAATACAAAATCATCCTTGCACCCTAGATTTACCTTTCAGCTATATCTTTGGTAGTAACGATAGCACTTACTTGGCACCAGGAAGAAATATTACCACTGTAGGAACATATCGTGACATTTCAAAATGGCCAAAACGAGATATGCGCGTAAGAAGTGGAAAAAACAGCATTATCAATTTCGACTGGCTCAATCCGACGACTATACAAGAATGTTGCCGAGGAAAAAAAGTTTTGGAAGATTTACGCACAGAACAAGGCGAGCACATGGCTAGCTATATCTATAAAGGTTGTAACATTCGTAATAAGTCATTAGAAAAAGGCATAAAATACTACGATTTAGCTATTAGGCTTTTTATTGGAGAAACACTTCAAAAACACTTGGATATCGATTTACCTTCTACAAGTATAGGCTCTGGCGAATGGAACGATTTAGCAGGCTTAATTTTACCAGAAGAGAAAGAACTGGAGCTTATTGACAATATCAAGAATGGCTGTATCACTAGCTATTCTGAATTACAGGAAGAAATGCAAAACATACATGCACATTATGAAGAATACAAATGGGCATGGGCATTCCGAATCATTCTAAGTTTCTATCACTTAGACACTATTGGACAAGAAGATATTATCCACATTCAACAAGATTACCAGCAAGCTCTGAATGAATGGAATAATGCTATCAAATACGACGCTGAGAATGAATTCAAGATGGGCGATGTGGCCATCGAAACACTCAACGATTTTTTAAACAAACAAAAATACTAACTTATATATAAAAAATAAAAACATTATGGCAAAAGCACCAGATTTTAAGTATGCTCCTATGTTTCAAGTACAGAAGGACGATACTGAATATCGACTGATTTCAAAAGAAGGTGTATCAGTTGGTGAATTTGAAGGTAAAGAAATCTTAAAGGTAAGCAAAGAGGCACTCACCTTATTGGCACAGCAGGCATTCCACGATGCAGAATTTATGCTTCGTCGTGAGCATAATCTGCAAGTTGCAAAAATTTTGAAAGATCCTGAAGCAACAGAGAATGATAAATACGTAGCTCTGACTATGCTTCGCAATGCAGAAACAGCTGCTAAAGGTATTCTACCTTTCTGCCAGGATACAGGTACAGCCATTATCCATGCTGAAAAGGGACAGCAGGTTTGGACAGGCTTCGAAGATGAAGAAGCACTCGCTCGCGGTGTTTACAACACATATACACAGGAAAACCTTCGCTATTCACAAAATGCCCCTCTCAACATGTACGATGAGGTAAATACTCGTTGCAACCTTCCTGCTCAGATTGATATCGAAGCTACTGAAGGTGCAGAATATCGCTTTATTATGGTTGCTAAAGGTGGCGGTTCAGCTAACAAGACTTACTTCTATCCAATGACTAAAGCTACCATTCAGAATGAGGGAACCCTCCTTCCATTCCTCGTTGAAGAAATGAAGCACTTAGGAACAGCTGCTTGTCCTCCATATCATATCGCTTTCGTTATCGGTGGTACTTCTGCTGAGAAAAACTTGCTCACCGTTAAACTTGCGTCCATTAAATATTATGATAATCTTCCTACTACAGGTGATGAGACGGGCCGTGCTTTCCGTGATATTGATCTAGAGAATAAACTTCTTGAAGAGGCACATAAAATTGGTCTTGGAGCACAGTTTGGTGGTAAGTACCTAGCACACGATATCCGAGTTATCCGTTTGCCACGACATGGTGCAAGTTGTCCTATCGGTATGGGTGTAAGCTGCTCAGCAGACCGCAATATCAAGGGTAAAATCAATAAAGATGGTATCTGGCTGGAGAAGATGGATTCTAATCCTGGCGAACTAATTCCTGAAGAATATAGAAACCCTGGTGAAGGTGGCAAAGGTATCGAAATCGATCTCGACAAGGGTATCGATGCTGTTAGAGCCGAATTAACTAAATATCCTGTTTCAACTCGCGTCGTTTTGAAGGGTACTATTATCGTAGCTCGTGATATTGCACACGCTAAACTGAAAGCAAGATTAGATGCAGGTGAAGACTTACCAGCATATTTTAAGGATCATCCTATTCTTTATGCAGGACCTGCTAAAACTCCTGAAGGATATCCTTGTGGAAGTATGGGACCTACTACAGCTAACCGTATGGACCCTTATGTTGATGAATTCCAGGAACACGGCGGTAGTTTAGTTATGATTGCTAAAGGTAACCGTACGCAAGTAGTTACAGATGCTTGCAAAAAACATGGTGGTTTCTACCTTGGTACTATTGGTGGCGTAGCTGCTGTACTGTCTCAGAGTAGCATCAAGAGCATCGAATGTGTAGAGTATCCAGAATTGGGTATGGAAGCCGTTTGGAAAATCAAAGTAGAAGACTTCCCAGCATTTATCCTCGTAGATGATAAGGGGCACGACTTCTTTAAGGAGCTTAAACCATGGGCACCTTGTGCAGGATGCAAGAAGTAATATACTGACCATTTATCAACAAAATAATAGTGTCTCGAATCTGCAAATTGTCAGATTCGAGACTTTTTTTTATGTATAATTTTGCTATATCCGTTTTTTGAAGTACCTTTGTACACGTATACAGATGTATAAGGGGGTGCTTGGGCGATTGCCCTTGCTGAGAATATACCCAACAACCTGATCCGGGTAATGCCGGCGTAGGTAGGACTACCCTCATTTTTTAATGTTTATAAAACTACAAGATGAAAAAGATTGTATTGTTTTCAGCCACACTTATTAGTGTAGCTGGAGCAAATGCACAGACTCACCTAGACACAACTAAGATTCATCAATTAGAAGATGTTGTGGTCAAAGGTGTCCGTGCTCAAGAAAATGCGCCATTTGCGATGGCAGATTTCAAGAAAAGCGATTTACAAAATTTTTCCAAATCAGGAAAAGAACTTCCATTCCTGTTTGCAAATACACCTGGTATTTTAGCCTGGAGCGAGAACGGACTTGGAATTGGAACTACTTATATGCGCATTCGCGGAGCTGCAGGTAGTCGTATTAATGTAACTTTAGATGGCGTCTCTCTGAATTCTCCTGAAGACCAAACTGTTTTTTGGGTTAATATGAATTCTTATGGTTCTCTCTTAGGTTCTGCACAGATTCTACGTGGTATAGGTTCCTCTACGAATGGTGATGGCGCTTTTGGTGGTACCATTTCTTTGGCAACAGCAACACCTAACTTTGAGCCATCAGCTGAAGTTACAGGTTCTTTTGGCTCATACAACACCTACCATGCTGGTGTTAATTTCTCTACAGGATTGCTTTGGAATCATCTCATTTTTGATGGTGCTTATCATGAGACAGCAACAGATGGATACCTTCATGGCACATCTGGTCGCTCGGGGTCTTACTATGGTGGCCTCACTTATATCGGTCATAATTTCCAAATTAAATATAAGAATATCGGAAACTTCGAAAAGACAGGTCAAGCTTGGAATGGTGTTACAGCTGGCAATGACGATTACAGTATGAATAGCTATATGGGCATAAAGACCTATGAGGATATGTATAACCTAGGCTTGGGCAAGTTCAATAGCCTCTATGAGAGTTTCACTCCTGATTGGGAAGGCGGATATACCATCAGCAGATACAAATTAGAGGATGGTACGTTCTGGGATAAAGCAACTGATAATTTCTATCAGAATCACAATATTTTATCAGTAACTTGGAATTCCTCTACCCACTGGTCACATAGTGCCGCTTTACACTATACCTACGGACATGGCTATTATAAGGAATTCCGTTCAAACAATAAGTTTGAAAAATTTGGAATGTATGCTACCTCTAAAGATGACAATAGTTTCGTTAAGAAATCTGATTTCATCCGCCGTAAAGGTATGACTCAACATACTTATGGTATTGTATACAATGCTAACTATAAGGATAAAAATTGGGACATCGTAGGTGGAGTAAACTTACAACAATTCCGCGCCAACCATTTTGGATATATCGACTACATTAAAAATAAATCAAATTTAAATATCCAAAAGCCTTATAGCGACAACAAGTACTATAATTCTGACGCACACAAATATGACTATTCTGTATTTGCAAAGGCTAATTACCACATCAACTCGATGTGGGATATATTTGCCGACTTACAGTATAGACACATTGATTATAAGACTAACGGTCTCAATGATAAGTTTTATAAAGTCAATAGTAATACCTATAAAAATCAGGAACTGAACATTGACAAGAAATATGATTTCTTTAATCCAAAAGCTGGTATTAGCTTTCATCAGAATGGACACAAGACGTATTTCTCTATAGCTTATGCTGGTCGTGAACCTGAACGCAACAACTTCACTGATAATGGTTCATATCCAGCACCAAAGCCAGAGCATATGCTCGATTTTGAACTAGGTTATCAGTTCTCTGGTAACAACTGGAATGCTGGTGCTAATTTATACTATATGAATTACGATAACCAGTTCGTGCAGACGGGAGCCAAAAGTGATATTGGCGAAAATTTAACAACCAATATCAAGAAAAGTTACCGTATAGGTATCGAACTCTCTGCTGATTGGAGTCCGGTAAAATGGTTTACAATCGCAGGTAATGCAGCTTTGTCACAAAACAAAATCAAAGATTTTGATGAAGTAGTTGAAACATATGATGAAAACTGGGTAGAACAGCCTTCAACGACTATACACTATGACAATTCTACCTTATCGTTCTCACCATCAACCATACTTAACGGCTTCCTCAATTTCCATTACCAAGGCATAAGTGCAGTTTGGCATACCAATTTTGTAAGCCGCCAGTATATGGATAATAGCGAGAATAAGGATAGATCGCTTCCAAGCTATTCCCAGACAAATATCAACCTGAAATATACTCACCATATGAACAAACACATCATGGGTATGAAGGAAGTTGTCTTCGGCATTGACCTAAATAATATCTTTAATCGTCATTATGCAGCAAGCGGCTGGGCTTATTCAGCTATCGTAGGCAAAGACTATCCCGCTGACAACCGCTACTACCAGCTAGGTTATGTACCTATGGCAGGCTTTAATATGATGGGTAATATTACATTACGTTTCTAAATGGAAAAATTTCTAATAGACCATTGGATGGATATATTAGGTACCCTTACAGGCCTCATCTATGTCTATCAAGAATATAAAGCTAGTATTTACTTATGGATCACCGGCATTATTATGCCAGTGATCTATATTTTTGTGTATTACGAAGCGGGATTATTTGCCGACTTCGGTATGAGTATTTACTATACTTTAGCAGCAATCTATGGATTTGTTGCATGGAAACTATTTAGCAACAAAGAACATAAAGAGGTACCTATTACTCACATCCCGAAAAGATATATTCTACCTACCATCATTGCATTTTGCGCACTTTGGGTAGGAATCTACCTTATCCTCATTCATTTCACCAATAGTAATGTTCCCATACTCGATAGTCTGGGAAATGCACTAAGCATCATCGGACTCTGGGCACTAGCTCGAAAATATCTGGAACAATGGTGGATATGGATTGTAGCCGACATAGAATTATCCCTACTCTATCTGTACAAAGATCTATTCTTTACAGGTGGCTTATATATATTATACGTCATCATTTCATTTGCAGGAATATGTAAGTGGAAAAAAATAATGGCAACTCAATAAATATCAGCTCTATGATTTTTCCTCTCATAACAGAAAGCTATCATCCGGAAGCCGTAATCATTGCAGGTGGCGACTATCCTACTCACCCCATCCCATTGGCTTTATTACGACATGCTAAATTTGTATGTTGTTGCGATGGAACTGCTCAGACCTATATCGAACATGGTTACATCCCCCATGCTATCGTTGGGGATGGAGACTCACTAACAGAAGAATTCAAAACAAAATATCAGTCTATATTTCATCATATTAGTGAACAGGAAGACAATGACCTTACCAAAGCCACACGATACTGTATGGCTAAAGGATATACGTCTATCTGTTATTTAGGAGCCACAGGTAAACGAGAAGATCATACTTTAGGCAATATCAGCCTTTTGATTCGTTATATGCATGCTTTTCATATTCAGGCTACCATGGTTACCGACCATGGATATTTTACTCCTGCAGAAGGAAAAAATCAGTTTGAATCTTTCCGTGGACAACAGATTAGTATTTTCAATTTTGGATGTACCACACTTTATAGTGAAGGATGCAAATGGAATACTTACGCTTTTGATGAACTATGGCAAGGTACACTGAATGAAGCTATAGGCGACACTATTACATTTGAAGGAAATGGAAAATACTTAGTATATCGTACTTTCAATTCCAAATAATATACATTTCTTGTGCTCAAGAACATGGAAAATCAATACATACGTAATCATGTCCACTTTTCGCAGTGAGACCTTGTCTGAAACTCGTAAGCTTTGAATATTTTCTTGCAGAATCAAATAAAGCCATTGTCAAAAGGCAGTGGCTTTATTTTTTTTTGTACCTTTGTGTCAACCTAAATAACTATAAAATTAAAAACATGAAAAGATTTGCCTTTAAAATGTATTTAAAACCTGGATGCGAAAAAGAATATGCAAAAAGACATGCTGCAATCTGGCCTGAGTTAAAACAAATGATAAAAGATGCAGGTGTAAATAACTACAGTATTTTCTGGGATAAAGAAACTAATCTCCTCTTTGCCTATCAAGAATGCAGTAAAGAGACCAATAGTCAGGATACCACTGATATAGACCCCATTACACAGAAATGGTGGGATATGATGGCCGACATTATGGATACAAATCCTGATAATAGTCCTATAAGTATACCAATGGAAGAGGTTTTCCATATGGACTAAATAAAATAAAAACTCCAAAACTTACGGTTTTGGAGTTTTTATTTTATTTTTTAAGTTTAAAAGAATTCTCTATACTTTGAATTTCATCAAAGAACTTCTTATCCGTTTTAAGACGAGTTTCCACCTGATTACAACTATGCACCACCGTAGAATGGTCTCGCTTTCCTACCAACATACCAATACGTGATGCCGGCATCTTTGTATATTTTTGACAAAGATACATAGAAACTTGACGAGCTATTACGTATTCACGTTTCCGGCTTCGGCTATTAATATTAGTGGATGTCACATTATAGTGATTACATACTTGCTCCAATATATCATCCACCGTTAATGGTCGATCATCGACTTTTACAGCACGCTCTATACAGCGTTTTGCCAACTTGATATCAATTTTACTATTATATACAATACTGTAAGCTAACAGCTGATTGATAGTACCTTGCAAGTCACGAACACTACAGTTAGCATTCTGAGCTATATAAGTCAGAACATCATCATGAATATCCAAGCCATCTCGCCGCATTTTGTGCTTCATAATATCAATACACAACTGTACATTTGGCTTTTCCATCTCGGCTATCAAACCGCAAGAGAAACGAGTCAACATACGATCTGGCATACCCGTCAAAGAAACAGGAGGTCGATCACAAGCCAGGATAATACGCTTATTATTTCTGAAAAGATGATTGAAGATATGGAAGAACGTCTCTAAAGTTTTAGTTTTCCCCATCCATTCCTGCACATCATCAATAATCAAGGTATCAATAGTCTGATAGAAAGCTATAAAATCATTGGTATGATTTTCAAGCACAGCCTGTGTATATTGCACAGAAAACAGTTTGGCACTGATATACAACACACGAGAATCAGGATACAGTTTCTTAATTTTTAATCCGATAGCATTCACTAGATGCGTCTTTCCACATCCAGAAGGACCATAAATAAAGAATGGATTAAACTGTGAGTTGTATGGATGTTCAGCTATAGAGACACCAACAGTACGAGTCAGTTTATTACTCTCTCCCTCCAAATAATTATCAAATGTTAATCGATTATTCAGATGAGAAGCAATATCCTGAGGTTTGGCTGCATCCGAAACGGAAGGAGCTTGATTAGTTTCTAAACTCGATTGAGGCTTAGGAGCCTGATCTGAAGGATCGGCCTCTATATTTTGTGTCGTCGGTGGATTTTTTACAACAACAACACGATAATTAAGCCGTACACCTTGCCCAAAGGTACGCGTCAACACTTTGGTTAATAAATCAACATAGTTAGCTTCCAAATACTCATAAAAAAAAGTACTTGGAATATTTAGCAATAATGTCTTCGTTGCTTGATTATACGATTCAAAGACTATTGGCTTAAACCATGTATTATATTGCTCTAAGGTAACATTCTCAGCTATGAGTGTAAGACTGTTGTCCCAAAGAGCTTTAGGACTTACCTGCATTTATTAAATTTAAGTGTTAAACATGCCAAACGGCATTATTTCTTACTATTGCGACTGCAAAATTACGAAAGTTTTTAGACATAAACAAATTACTTCATTTATAATTTTGATAAAGAACTCACATTAGCTCTTTAAAATTACATTATACTTCAATTTATTTTCCTTATAACATTCAACTAGACAATATCCACGTAATCAACTAAAAGTCAATCAGTTATCGATTATATTAACACCGCTAAGCAATATCGTGAAACAATTTACATAAATCAGGAACACCCTATATCATAGGGAGTTCCTGATTTACTTCCGTGAAACACATATCAGTTTCTTATCTAAACAAAATTCAAATTACTTATCCTTTCTACCAAATACAGAGAAATGTACATAACGCTTAGGATGCTGTTTTAAATCAATCATCAGCGAATCCGCATCTCGAATAGTAGCATTGAGATGATTATAGAGCGAAGGATCATTCATAAGTTTACCCAAAGAACCCTGATTACTATTAAGCTTTTCAGTAAACTCTTTAGCATTAGCTAGAGTTGCATTTATCTGTTGCATAGTACCCGCAACATCAACATCTGCCAACTTACCAGTTAAGGTCTGTGTATTATCTAACACACCGTTTGCCTTATTAATCATGCCCGGCACACTATGATTTAAACCTCTTAGCAAGGTATTAAGTTCTTGTGTAGAAACTGCAAGATTAGCAGTAGTCTGCTGAATATTACCAAGTGATTTTCCAATATTAGGGTCAGCAAGTATCATATTCAGACGATCAAGAATAGAATCTACCTTAGGCATCATCTTCTCTACTTCAGGAATAAGTCCAGCAGCCTTAGTCATCACTCCCTCAGCAACTTTACCAGAAATAATATCTCCAGGAGACAGCCATTTCGACTTATTATCAGCAATCAACAAATTGATCTGAGTATTCCCCATTAAATCTTTGTCGATTTCTGCAGTGGTACCAACAGGCACTCTCATAGCTTGATTCAATTCTATTTCAATTTTAATAGGACCAAGCTCACCATAGTCAAAAACAATGTTTTTTACAGTACCGACTTTAAAGCCATCGGCATAAATAGGAGTAGATGCACCTAAACCCATAATATTATCAAAAGTAATATAATAGGTATTTGCATTAGCAAACAAATTCTTTCCTTTCAGAAAATTGATGCCAAAAAACAAGATTACAACACCCGCAATAGCAACGAGCGCAATCTTCACTTCGTTGGTAAAAAACTTCATATCAGACTACTTTTTTTTGTTTTTTAAAAATTCTTTTATGGCAGCATTTACATCTACCTTATCACCACCTTTCATAGCAATGATAAATGCGTTAGGGAACTTTTCTAACAATGACTTTCTCAATTTATAGATTTCATTATAATTAGATGAAGAACCAACCGTATATTTTATCAAATTATCTTCTTTGAAAGAGTTGATATCTGTTTCCCCTTTAAAGTGAGCATCGCCCTTACGCAATTCTCTGCTACTCGTTAAAATCTGCACCTTAAATATAGGCACCTCTGATGGTTGTACAGCATTTTGCTTTTCTGATACCACCGGCGCTGGCTTAACCACTTTCCGAATCGTTTTGGGAGCATCATTGGATTTATTCTCTTGATAGCTACTTGGTACAAGTTTAGGCATCTCGACTTTTGCTTTTTTAGTCGCACGGTAAGGTACAGTCAATCCTGTATAATACTGCTCCTTATACTGCTTGAAACCGTTATAAATTTGTTTTGCAAGAGAATCTACATAGGAAGATGTATTCAATGCAGACTCCTCATCAGGAGTAGTGATAAAACCAAGTTCGATAAGACAACTTGGCATCGAGGTTTCTCTTAATACCAAAAATCCTGCTTGATGTACACCCTTGTTAGGTACACTAACATGAGTACACACACTATTCTGAATATAACGGGCAAGATCTACGCTCTTCTGCATGTTTTTATCTTGAATGAATTCAAACATGATATAACTTTCAGACGAACGAGGGTCAAAACCTTGATAAGTCTGCTTATAGCCTTGCTCCATTGAAATAACTCCATTCTCACGCATGGCGACGTCTAGATTATCTTTAGCACGGTGCATACCAAGCGTATAAGTTTCAAAGCCTCTGGCTATCTTACCACCTGGAAGAGCATTGGTATGAACAGAAATAAACAAATCTGCATTATTTCTATTTGCAATACTTGCACGCTCTTTCAAAGGTATAAAGACATCAGTTCTACGTGTATAAATAACCTTTACATCTGGACAATTCTGCTCTACATATTGGCCAAAAGCTAAAGCCACACTCAGATTGATGTTTTTTTCTTTAGAGATTGCTCCTATAGCGCCAGCATCATGCCCACCATGTCCGGCATCAATAACAAGCGTGAATTTCTGATCTGCAGCTACAACAGAGACTGCAAAACACAAAAGTATTGCTATCGTTAACAGTAATTTCTTATGCATATCATGAATGAATTCGTACAAAAGTAATCATTATTTAGCAAATAACACAAAATCAGACTTCGGATTTATCATTTATTAAGTGAACTTCTACACCTGCACCTTTACAGTCAGCCCCCATAGGAGGATTAACCTTAGTAATCTGCAAATCGATTGCTTGAATTAATGGGAATGCTTGAATCAGATGGCTTCCTATATTGCCCGCTACTTTCTCAAGCAGATTACAGCTATGCTTCATTTCCTCTGAAACAATTTGGTATACTTCTGCATAATTTAAAGTATGCCTAACATCATCAGATATTAAAGCCTCTGAAAAATCATAACAGATATGCAATGTTAATAAATAGTCATTACCCGTTAAACGCTCCTGCGGTAACACGCCATGATAGGCATGAAACCGCAGGTTCGTTATATTTATATAGCATTCTTTTACCTTCATCATCCACAACGACTAGCTCCACAATTTGTACATATTAAACAGCCTTCTTGGTAGACCAGATTTTCATGTCCACAAACAGGACACTTTTTACCCTTGGCCTTGGTTCCGTTTTCTATATACTTTTTCAAAGCACGTTCTACACCATTTTTCCAAGTATTGATACTCTGATCTTTCAATGATAACGAAGATACAAGTTTCAATACATGATCAATTGGCATACGGTAACGTAATACTCCACTAATGAGCTTAGCGTAATTCCAATACTCAGGATTAAATTTTTCACTCAATCCCTCTACAGTTGTCTTGTAACCACGCTTATTCTTAAACTGGAAATCATAACGATGGGAACCATCTTCATTCGTTTGTTTAATAATCTTACCCTTAGTTACACCCTTTGGCAAAGAGATTCCTTCCTCATCATCCTGAAGCCCCGTAAAGATTTCATAAGGATATCCATCAAGTAATCCCACAAAAGCTACCCATTTTTCCTTATTATTCTGGAATCTTACCACATCACAATCGAGTTCTTTTGGCCTAACTTCTACTACTTCAGGCTGTTTGTTTTCCACATCATCCTTTTCCTGCTCTTTTGGATCTGCTGTGCCCTGTTTTTCTGCTTCTTTTTTCTCTGACTTTGAGGCAGAAATCATTACACCTGAACGAGAACCATCACGGTAAATCGTACATCCTTTACAACCGCTTTTCCAGGCCTCTACATATAAGCGATTTACCAAAGACTCATCTACATCGTTAGGAAGATTAACCGTTACAGAGATAGAATGGTCTACCCATTTCTGAATGGCACCTTGCATTTTCACCTTCATAAGCCAATCGACATCATTCGCTGTAGCCTTATAATAAGGAGATTTAGCCACTAACTCATTGATTTCATCTTGACTATAGCGCTTGTCAGTATCAAAGCCATTGATTTTCATCCACTCAACAAACTTCTTGTGATATACGATATACTCTTCAAAGCTGTCACCTACTTCATCTACAAAATCAACATGTACATCTTTATCAGTAGGATTTACCTTACGACGACGTTTATAAACAGGCATAAATACGGGTTCTATACCACTGGTAGTCTGTGTCATAATCGAGGTTGTACCAGTAGGGGCTATCGTCAGACATGCTATATTACGACGACCATATTTCACCATATCAGCATATAATGCAGGATCGGCTTCTTTAATTCGTAGTATAAAAGGATTCTTGGCTTCACGATTTGCATCATATATTTCAAAAGCACCACGTTCCTCAGCCAAATTAACAGAACTTCTGTAGGCATTAAGAGCTAAAGTCTTATGTACTGATACAGAGAAATCTGTAGCCTCTTGTGTACCATATCGCAACCCCATAGCAGCTATCATATCACCTTCTGCAGTAATACCTACACCCGTACGGCGTCCTAGACTGCTTTTACGCTTTATTTTCTCCCAAAGATGATATTCTGCACCCTTCACTTCTTCCAATTGAGGATCCTTATCGATTTTACTCATAATCAAATCGATTTTCTCCATTTCAAGGTCAACGATATCATCCATAATACGTTGAGCCAACTGAACGTGTTTTTTAAACAAGTCATAATTAAATGAAGCCTGTGGAGTAAAAGGATTCTCTACATATGAATAAAGATTAATACTGAGCAGGCGACAACTATCGTATGGACACAATGGTATCTCACCACAAGGATTGGTGCTTACTGTACGAAAACCTAAATCTGCATAACAATCTGGTATACTCTCACGAAGAATCGTATCCCAAAACAAGATTCCAGGTTCTGCACTTTTCCATGCATTATGTACGATCTTATCCCATAATTTACGCGCAGAAATCTGCTTTACAACAGAAGGATGTACATCATGAATAGGCCACTGCTGTGTATAAGGTTCATCTTCTGTGGCACACTGCATAAATTCATCATCGATTTTAACCGAAACATTTGCACCTGTCACCTTACCTTCTGTCATCTTTGCATCAATAAAAGCTTCGCTATCAGGATGCTTGATACTTACAGACAACATAAGCGCACCACGACGACCATCTTGTGCCACCTCACGAGTAGAATTACTATAGCGCTCCATAAAAGGAACTATACCGGTACTGGTTAATGCTGAATTATTCACAGGAGAACCTGCAGGACGAATATGACTCAAATCATGTCCCACTCCACCACGTCGTTTCATCAACTGAACCTGTTCTTCATCTATACGCATGATAGCGCCATAAGAATCAGCATCACCATCAAGACCAATAACAAAACAGTTACTCAAACTTGCTACTTGATGAGTATTACCGATACCCGTCATCGGACTTCCAGCTGGAACAATATATCTAAAATGATCCAAAAGATCAAAAATTTCCTGGGCACTTAAAGGATTTTTATACTTTTTCTCGATACGAGCCACCTCGTTGGCAATTCTCCAATGCATCTCTAATGGTGACTTTTCATAAATATGCCCGAAACTGTCTTTCATTGCATATTTGTTTACCCATACACGAGCTGCAAGCTGATCTCCATCGAAATACTTCAAGGACTCTTCGAATGCTTCATCGAAGGTATACATTTTTTGTTCCTCCATTATTTAATAAAAATGCAAATGTAAGATATAAAAGATTTATGTGATGCAAATATACTCGAATAAATCTAATTTCGAAAATCTTTTCGTTTAAAAAAAGCTATAATATTTTCTTTTTGGAAAACTTTCCTTCTCCATTTTTTTAAAAAGTTCCCCAAAAAGAAAATTCATTTTACTCATCTTCACTACAAACTATGCTCGATAAAATTTATCTTCAATACTCCCTTCTGTCGCACTTACGACAAGAAGAACAATATCTGCATACATTACTACATTTTTGAATTTAATTGACAGAAACCGATTTGTAGTTTGCGTATTTGAAGTTAGTATACTAGAAAGGCTTAAATATGCAAATTCTGAAGCATTTTATAACTAGCAAAATATCAACATGTTACGCATTTTTTATCTTTATCAATTTGAAACTTGCTTGGTAAAAGCATAGTTTTTACGGTTCAAAAGTATAGGATTTATACTATAAAACCATAGTAGTTATCAGTTCAAAGTATGTATTTACCCATCAATAACTATGGTTTTAGCAGGAAGAGAAGGTTAAGGGTTAAGCAAGATACAAAATAGTCTGTCTAAAAATTGAAGATTTCAAGCTAGATGAAGATTTCTGTAGGATGTATTTTTTGATATTTTATTTGACATATATCAACACTCCGCAGCCGTTCTACAATTTGAGCTGTGACAAAATTCAGTGCACCGATTTGTTAGCTATACTCTATTTTGAAAGTACTCATAGTAGTTATAAACTAGAGTTACTATTATTTTAATTAGATAAAAAGAAATGCTATTATCTCAATTATACGATACTATTTTATAAGCTTTTACATTTTATTTACGAAGCTTTTAGCTAAATGTGCGCATGAATAAAAAAAAAAAATTACCTTTGTTGTAAATAAGTAAAAATATCAACATGGAATCTATAACAACAAGAAAGACAATTAGAAAATACTCCTCACGAGAAGTTAGTAATGAACTATTAAATAAACTACTTAAGGAAGCTGAAAGAACACCTACTATGGGTAATCTCCAACTTTACAGCGTTGTCATAACTCGTAGTAAAGAAGGAAAAGAAGCTCTTGCACCAACACATTTCAACCAACCTATGGTGAAAAATGCTGCTGTTGTATTAACAATATGTGCAGACTTCCGTCGTACTTCTATATGGGCAGAAAATCGAAAAGCCGTACCTGGATATAGTAATTTTTTAAGTTTTATGAACGCCACTACAGATGCTCTACTCTATACCCAGACTTTTTGTAATCTTGCAGAAGAAGCAGGTCTCGGTACATGCTTTTTAGGTACAACAGTCTATATGCCACAACTCATTATAGACACTCTTAAGCTTCCTAAGCTTGTTTTCCCTGTAGCAACGATCACTTTAGGATGGCCCGATGAAAATCCAACACTTAGTGACCGTTTACCATTACGCGCTATTATTCATCAAGAGCAATTCGAGGATTACAACGCAGACAAAATTAATGACTTCTACGAAGAAAAAGAAAACCTCGAAGAGAATAAGCATTTTGTTGAGATTAACAAAAAAGAGACACTAGCTCAAATTTTCACTGATATACGATATACTAAAAAGGATAATGAAACCATGTCTGAAGGCATGATAAAAGCTCTTAAAAATCAAGGATTTCTAGAATAATAACACAAGAAAGTACACCATATAAAAAAAGCCTGATGAATAATTTCACCAGGCTTTTTTATATACTATATTAATAAATCTATTAATCTTCTACAATAATTGGTTTATACTTAGGAACCAAAATTTTCATAATAATCCAACCAATAAGGTAAGCAACAGCACAAATACAGAATACAATCATATAACCGGCTGGCTTGCCTTCAAAACCCAAAAAGCTGAATGCTGAGCCCTGACCTTCTGCATAAGTAAAGAGCATACCAGAGCCCTTATTTATCAAGAAAGAACCTAAACCACCAGCCATAGCACCAATACCTGTAATAGTAGCAATAGTTGACTTAGGGAACATATCGCCAATGGTAGAGTATAAATTAGCAGACCATGCCTGATGACCAGCACCAAGGAGACCAATAATAATAGCAGGACACCATGGACTAATTTCACCTGCTGGCTGTGCAAACAATCCCAGCAATGGGAAACAAGCGAAAATCAACATGGCACGCATACGACCGATATATGGATTCATACCTTTCTTATCAACAAAATAAGTTGGCAAATAACCACCACCAATACTCAAGATTGTTGTAATAGCGTAAAGGGTAAAAATCAAAGCAATAGCCATGGTTGAGTCTGAGGTATAACCATACTGATCTGAGAAGTAAGCTGGAGCCCAGAAGAGGAAGAACCACCATACACCATCGGTCATAAACTTACCAACAATGAATGACCAAGTCTGACGATAAGTGAAACAATCCAAGAAACCGATAGTTTTTTCTTCTTTTGGTTCCTGCTTATCCTGAACCTCAGCTATATCAGAATCCTGCTCGATATAGTTCAACTCTGCCTGATTAACATACTGACTCTTATTAGGTTTATCATACAACCATATCCAAAGCCCCATCCAGACATATCCTAATACACCAATGATGACGAAAGCCATTTCCCAACCCATAGCGCGAGCCAACAATGGAATGGTAGCAGGAGCTGCCAATGCACCAATAGAAGCACCACTATTAAAAATAGAGGTAGAGAAAGCACGGTCTTTCTTTGGGAAATACTCTGCAGTTACCTTAATAGCTGCTGGAAAGTTACCAGCTTCACCAAGTGCAAGAATTAAACGACAAGAAAGGAAAAGCCATACACTAACCGTAGCAATAGCCACTGCAGCATCACTGCCACGCTGTACTAAACGTAGTGCCTCAATAGAAGAATAGCCCTCAATCTGCATAGCTACCCATCCACAACCTGCATGCATAACCGCACCAGTTGACCACACGAAAATAGCTATGAGGTAACCCTTCTTGGTACCCATCCAGTCAATAAATTTTCCTGCAAAAAGGTTAGCTATAGCATAAAAGATAGAGAACCAACCGGTAATCGTACCATAGTCATCATCTGTCCAGTGGAACTCTGGAGCTATAAAGTCTTTCCATGTTAATGATAGAACCTGACGATCCATGTAGTTCACAGTTGTTGCCAAGAACAACAGTGCACAAATAACCCAACGAAAGTTGGTCATTTTACTTGTTTGTATTGAACTCATTACTTTTTGATTTTGTTTAAGTAAATTAATTATTTGAGGTTAGGGATACCTACTACCTGCATATCGGTGTAAACCAAGTTTTCACCACACATACCCCAGATAAAGGTGTAATTGCTTGTACCTGCTGCACAGTGAATGCTCCACTGTGGAGAAATAACAGCCTGTTCATTATTCATCCACATAGGGCGAGTTTCCTGTGGCTCTCCCATGACGTGGAGAATCTTCTGGCCCTGTGGTACCTTGTAATACATATAAGCTTCCATTCTTCGAGTATGTGTATGTGCAGGCATGGTATTCCACACGCTACCTTCCTTCAATTCTGTAATACCCATCTGTAACTGACAAGTACGAACACCTGCAACACCATCAATAATCATCTGATGGATTACACGATCATTACTTTCCTTCAAACTTCCGGCTTTAATATTTTTTGCTTCCTTCAACGTTACCTTCTTTGTAGGATAAGTTACATGTGCACAAGCTGAATTCAAATAGAACTTAGCAGGCTCAGCTGCATTTTTGCTGGCTACAATAATTTCCTTTGCGCCCTTACCAACATAAAGAGCTTCCTGGAAGCCTAATTCATATTTCTTTCCATCAACAGTAACAATACCATTACCACCAATATTGATAATACCCAATTCACGATTATCAAGCAGTGTACGACCACTGGTTCCTTTACTTTCATCAACATAAAGAGGAGCAATAGATGTCAACTTCAATGGAGTTGTTGTTGGCTCCGCCCCACCAATAAGGAAACGATCATAGAATGTATAAGTCCAGTTGACTTCACCTGGAGCAAAGACTTTCTCAATAAGATATTCCTTACGTAAACGATCTGTAGTATAATGCTTAGCATCTTCTGGACCGGTAGCCCAACGTACATTATAATTAGTATAAGCATTTTCAGCTTTAACCTCATAGCCTTTGAAATCTTGTGCAGATACGAGACTAGCAGCTAAGCACAAAGCAATTGATAATACTATTTTTTTCATATTTTAGCGTGATTATTTGTTTCTAATAGTTTGAGCAGCAGCTTTTTCATCTTTTATAATCTGCATACGATTATAACACATTAATGCTGCAGTAACAACGACAAGTGCGCCTGCACCTATCCATGATAGATATTTAGTGAAAGCATAGATAACATAACCAAACAAAGAGCTAGCAAAGTCCATACTTCCTGCAGAGAAACCTTCTGGAACTTTAGCTGCCTGATCACCAGTAGCAGCATAAACAGCTGCTGCAGCTTTAGTAAAATCTGGAGCCATATTGGTTACGAAATACAACCCTACAGCAAGTGCTACCAAACCAATAACATACGTCTTGACAACATTACCCTTGGTATAAGGCAAAATCATAGGGAAAAGATAGAACAAGCCTGCTAATGAAGCCAATGGCAAGAACTGGTTGCCTGGTAAGACAACTGCGATAATGAGATAAGTTGGAATAAGGAGCAGTGTAGCAACTAATGTTGTTGGATGACCGATAACCAAAGCTGGGCTCATACCGATATTTACTCTTTTGCCATTAAACTTCTTACCAACAATTTCCTTTGTCTTCTCTGAGATAGGCATCAAACCATCGATGAAGAGTTTAGTAACACGAGGTATCAATTCCATAACAGCACCCATAGTTATACCCAAGAAGAGTATCTTCTTTATATCAAGTTTGGCAACTATACCAATCAGAATTCCGACAATAACACCAAGTACTAATGGCTCACCCAATACACCAAACTTCTTCTTTAAACCTGCAGCATCTATATCGAGTTTACTGAATCCAGGTATTTTATCTAGCACCCAATTGATAACCCATGTAAAAGGAACAAAACTCTGAACAAAAGGCTGTGGAATAGAAATTCCATCAAGATTATCATAATAGCCTTGGAACTTGTCTGCTGTAATATCAGCAAATACCAATGTTACGATATAACATATAATCGCTGCAAAATACCCCCATGCAAGACTTTCATCCATTACAAAGTAAGCAACTGCACCGATGAAAGCAAAATGCCAATAGTTCCATAAATCGATATTGACAGTACGAGTTGTCTTTGTAATCAACATCAAAAAGTTAACACCAAGGCAAATTGGAATAATCAAGGCACCAACGGCTGTATTATACGCAACAGAAGCTGCTGCAGGCCATCCCATATCAAAAACATTCAACTGAAGATGATAAATTTGAGAAATTGCACTAAGTGGATCACCAAAATTATTTGTCAGTAACGCCGTAACCACACCTAGGCCAACAAAACCGACACCTACATAAAGGCCAGAAAGTAATGCCTTTCCGAATTTCATACCTATACACAAGCCGATGATTGTAAAAATGATTGGCATCATTACACTAGCACCTAAGCTGATGATATAGCTAAACACTTGTTCCATAATTTTGCTTAAGTTTTGATTTTATCTCAATAGATTTTTAAAGATTAGATTGTCTGCAAAGATACAAAAAAAAAGTAAAAAGCTAAAATAGTAACGGGCAAAAAGCATACGTGCCTCTACTTTTTTAGCTTTTTACTTAGCTTTTTATTTTTAATAAGAAATTTTAGTCTTGGAAATAAATTCTCTTAACGCGGTCGCTAATATTAGTCAGTACCTCGTAAGGAATCGTATCAAGAACATCTGACAAGACGGTTACTGGTAGATGATCACCAAAAATTTCTACGGTATCACCCTCTTTACAGTCTATCCCCGTAACATCAATCATGGCAACATCCATACATATGTTGCCCACATATTCAGCTTTTTGCCCATTAACAAGACAATAGCAATGACGATTACCTAAGTGTCGGTTCAGTCCATCTGCATATCCGATAGGAATTGCTGCAATAACACTGTCATGTTCTATAGTTCCTTTTCGACTATAACCCACCGTATCACCAACTGGGATATGTCGCATCTGAAGAATGGTGGTCTTCAACGTGCTCACGTTGTTGATAATTTCATTATTACGACTATTGATACCATACAAGCCTAACCCCAAACGGCACATATCCAACTGGCGCTCAGGGAAGTGCTCTATACCTGCAGAATTATCTATATGACGGAGTATCTTATGATCGAATGCTGCCTGCAATTTCTTACTCCCCGCATCAAACAAAGCGAATTGGTTAGCTGAGAAATCATCAAAATCATCACTGTCTGAACCGACAAAGTGAGAGAATACACTTCTTGGTATGACTGCATTCTGATGTTTTAACCGATCTATAAGTTTATCCATATCGTTTATCGGATCAAAACCTAAACGATGCATACCTGTATCTAATTTGATATGAACTGGGAAATCGGTAATTCCTTCTTTTTCCGCAGCTTTTATCAATGCTTCAAGCAAACGGAAAGAATATACTTCTGGCTCTAGTTCATAGTCAAACATAGTCTTGAAAGCCGTCATTTCCGGATTCATAATCATGATATTACTTGTAATACCATTACGTCGTAACGTTACACCTTCATCGGCTACTGCCACAGCAAGATAATCAACACGATGATCTTGTAAAGTTTTTGCAATCTCTACAGAACCTGCACCATAAGCATTCGCTTTTATCATACAGACCAATTTGGTCTCTGGTTTCATAAAAGAACGATACCAGTTAAGATTCTTCACTACCGCATTTAGATTTACCTCAAGGATAGTCTCATGCACTTTCTGGACAAGAAGTTCGGTAATCTGGTCAAAACCAAATTGACGTGCCCCCTTAATCAGAATAACCTCATCACGCAAAGAACGAAATACTTCGCTATTTATCAACTGTTCTACAGAAGAAAAGAAGAATTTTTCAGGAATCTGTATCTGATCAGCATGTGCTTTCAATTCGGGTCCTACACCAATAAATTTGACAACACCACGCTTATAGGCCAAATCCGAAACATCACGATACAAGTTTTCTGGTTTTTCACCACTTTGGAAGATGTCACTCAATATCAATGTATGACGTCTTCCCTTATGATCAGGACGACGATTCATAAAATCAAGAGCGATATCCAGCGAATTCACATCTGAATTATAGCTATCATTAATCAATGTACAACCATGCTGCCCCACTTTTACCTCCAATCGCATAGCGACAGGTTCAAGTTTAGCCATACGGCGAGAGAGAACATCAGTGCTGACACCCAAACAAAGCGTAACTATTGCACAAATTATCGAATTAGAAATAGAAGCTTCATCGATAAATGGCAGTATATATTTTCCTTCTTTGTCTTTAAAATTATAATTTATGACAGTATCATTTTTTCTTTTTTCTACCGATTTAATAAACATAGTAGCTTTCGGATTCTTGAAAGACCATGTTATTTTTTCTCCCGAATAGTTATAAGACTCTACTGTATCATTTATAATTTCATCGTCCATATTATAGACGATAGTTTTAGCATCATGAAAAAGGATCAGTTTTTCACGGCATTTCGCCTCTTTTGACTTAAAATTTTCCTGATGAGCAGACCCCAAATTCGTTAAGACTGCAATTGTTGGCTGGATGATGTCACGAAGCGCAAGCATTTCTCCAGGCTCACTGATACCAGCCTCAAATATACCAATCTCAGTTTGCTTATTAAGTAACCAAACTGATAAAGGCACTCCTATCTGAGAGTTATAACTACGAGGACTACGTGTAACATACATATCATCAGAAAGCAACTGATATAGCCATTCTTTAACGATGGTCTTACCATTACTACCCGTTATACCCACAATAGGGATATTGAATTCATCACGATGACGCTCTGCTAATCGTTGTAAAGCCTCAAGCGTATTAACAACACGCAAGAAATTAGCATCTGGATAATCTGAGGCAAAATTATTCGGAACATCAGATACAACAAAATTTCTGACTCCACGACGATACAACTCGGCTATATAATTATGCCCATCATTTCGCTCTGACTTTAGAGCAAAGAAAAGAGTTTCTTCAGGAAAACAGAGTGAACGGCTATCTGTCAAAATAAAACCGACATTACAGTCTCTGTCTCCATAGCGACGCGCACCTATAAGTGTGGTTACTTTTTCAATAGTATATATCATTTCACTTAATTATTTTCTGATATGCAAATTTCGGATATTTTTTTGAAAGCATGGATACTTTTAACATTGTTTTATCCATGAATTTCTTATATTCTTCAGATTCTGGATGAAACGGCTTATGCCCCAAGGCTTCTTTTATAGGCTTCCACTCTGCTAGAAATTTTCGAGTATCCTCACTAAAATAGGCCTCAGCAAACCTCTCATAGATGTATTCTACGGTTTGCTCTGAAGGGTGCAACATATCGGGCTTATAAAAACGATAATCGCGTAGTTCATCATTAACGATTTCATAAGCAGGAAAATAACAAACGGAATTATCATTTTCTTCGCTAACATAATGTTGTACAAGTTGGTCTGCAGCTAACTGTAAAGTAGCCTTGGAAAGTTGACTTCCATGATAGCCATATTTTCGATAACGTATCGGACTTACAGTTAGGATTATTTTAATCTCAGGATTGGCGCTTCGCAACAACGATACTGCTTCATCTAAATACTGATAACATTCACTGACAGACAATGCTCTCTCTACAAATAGATGCTGGGGGCGTTTCTTACAATTATCTACAATTTCACGAGTTTCCTTAAGGATATAGACATGATTAGTACCTAAGGTAAATATAGCAACCTGAGGAATTCTATCTTCATAGCTCCCCACTCCCTCTATTTCATGTGAACTATCTAACAGCTCTTGAACAGAATGAAGAATACTAGCAGGATTATACATCACTCCAAAGGGATTGACGATAGCCCGAAACTGCTCTTCTCGAAATCGATTACCTATATTATCAGCAAAACAACTCCCCAGAAAAAGCATCTTTTCACACGGTGAAATTTTCCAAGAAGAAGATTGTATATCTACTTTTGTCTGGAATTCCATAAACACAAAGCATCTTTAAAATCAACATCCCTAATGCGAATCAAACTCACACCTTTTCAATAAAACTTTTGTATCGTCCCCGCCAAATACGAAGACGATACAATCAGTCATAACTGCCGAGTGTTGATTATTATAACTACATATTACTTAGCTGTTTTTTTCTTTTCCACTCTATATAAACTCCTAAACCTATAATTAAGATTAGAACAATATAGGCCACATAAGCAATAGTCTCTGTTTCTGTCACTGATTTAGGGAAGAAACTGAGCACTATCTTATGGCTACCTGCTTTAACCTTCAAGGCACGAAGTATATAGTTAACTCGTCCTAATTCAACAGGAGATCCATCTACAGTAGCAGTCCAACCTGGATAATAAATCTCAGAAAATACGACAATACCACCCTTGCCTGATTTTACCTGGTATTCCAGTTGATTAGGTTTATAAGATGTCAACTTCACGATAGAAGTCTGGTCTTGAACCGTACTTTGTCCAAGTTGTTCCTGGAATTTCTTATCTGCTACAGCTTGATGACGGAGGTTTAACTTACCCAACGCTGCAATTTCTTCATTTGCATTATCTACAAAGTCAACATGATCAACAAACCATCCATTTCCATATACATAAGGATTTTGTAAAGGAACAGTCTTGCCATCCTGAAGCGGAAGAATAAAATATTTGGCGTTCAACATATTGAGGACTGGGAATATGCTATCCCCATTCACTTTTGTCATATCGCCATTTGACTTAGAAACAGCAGACATCAATTTCTGCATCTCTGGCGAAATATACGCATCTATCATCTCTTGATAGCGACGAAGTTTAGCCGCATGATAACCACCTATGCTCTTATGATAATAAGAAGTTTCATTCTCATTAAATGTATTCGAAGCCAAATTAAGTACACGATAATCTAATGATTTATCACGTAAAATCTGCTTATCAGTTTCTGTCATCGGTTGAGGAGCCTCGCGCTGACTCTTCTCTACAAACATATCATCATAAAGATAGCGCTTATTAATTTGCCACATATCAATAAGGCAAAGTACAGCTAAACCGACAATCATGTAAACATCGCCGATTTTCTTATACTTGTAAAGCATTAAGAACACCATACCGATAAGGATGATAACGAACGAACGCCAACAATCTGATGTAAACATAGCCTGACGCATACTAATCAGATTAGACATCAGAGGGTTCAGATATTCAGCGGGTATCTGCTGTAATGCTTTTAACTCTGAAGAAGAAATAAAATCTGAAAAGAATACTCCTGGCATCAATGCAAACAAAGCACAGAAGCCCGCAGTAAGACCGAAACTAATCCATACCCATTTCATTTTGGTCGTCAGGATTTCAGGCTCATCTACAATCTTCTTGAGTGCCATCATTGCCAATAAAGGAATAGTAAATTCGGCTATAACCAAAATAGAAGCAACCGTTCTAAACTTAGCATACATAGGAACATAATCAAGGAAGAAATCGGTAAATCCCATAAAATTTCGTCCCCAAGATAACAATATAGAAAGTATGGTAGCTGCCAACAAGGCCCATTTCATAGGTCCCTTAACAATGAAGAGCCCAAGCACAAAAAGTAACATGACAAAAGCGCCTACATAAACAGGACCTGAAGTACCAGGCTGCTCACCCCAATACTGACCAATCTGCTGATAAACCTGCATAAACTGAGGATCAGCCTTTTTCATTGCGATTTCATTCTGACTTAAAGGCATTGAAGCGCCACCTTTGGTATTTGGAATCAAAAGTGTCCAAGTTTCATCTATGCCATAACTCCATTGTGTAATATAATCACGATCTAGACCACTTTCCGTCTGATTTGCAGAGTTTTTCTTAACCAGTTCACTCTTACCACGCATAGATTCCTGACCATATTCCCATGTATGATAAAGATTAGAGAGGTTAAGACTAATGGCTATAGCGGCACCGACTGCACAAGCAGCTGCACCTTTCCAGAAATTTAGCATAGTTTTATTCTTGATAGCTTCAGCTAAATAGGCCAACACCATAAAGAATATTATGAAGAGATAATAATAGGTCATCTGAACGTGGTTAGCGAGAATCTCGAATCCACCAAAGAGACCTGTCAAAACAAGTCCCCATAAATATTTTCCACGGAAAGACAATACGATACCTGCAATCATCGGTGGCAAATAAGCTAATGCCATCACTTTCCAGATGTGTCCTGCGGCAATAATAATGAAGAAGTAACTGGAGAAAGCCCAAATGATAGCACCCAAAGCAGCTAACGAACGCCTAAAATCAAATGCCCTTAAGAGAATATAAAAGCCAAGCAAGTAGGCAAACACATACCATACATTCTCGGGCAACCATAGGTGATATGCAGAAACAGCCTCATTTAAAACGGTAGTACTCTTATAAGAAGGTGCCAATTGGTAAGTCGGCATACCTCCAAATACAGAATTGGTCCAACGTGATGTTTCGCCAGTTTGTTCACGGTACTGACTAATTTCCCGTCCAGCTCCTACACCGGCAGAAGAATCATGTCTGTAGAGGATACGACCATCCATATCTGCAGGCATAAAATAGACAAAAGAAATTACAGCAAAAATAACTACTGCTAGTATGTCTAGCAGATATTTCTTAAATGCTTTCATTATTTAATATAAACGTTTGTATTTATGGCAAAAGTACAAAAAATATAGCAACTCTACCGTATCATCTGTCATCTTTTTAGTATATTTGCAAAAAATAAAAGAACGGATTATGAAAATAGG
Organism: Segatella bryantii; assembly: GCF_022024215.1. Lineage (NCBI taxonomy): Bacteria > Pseudomonadati > Bacteroidota > Bacteroidia > Bacteroidales > Prevotellaceae > Segatella > Segatella bryantii. The sequence goes on from NZ_CP091798.1 coordinate 2,010,400, forward strand.
TATTATTGTAGCCATGGATAAAGAATTAGCACAGTTGCAATCTTTATTCACTAATGCCAAAAAAGAAACCCATCACAAAAAAGATTTCTTTATTGGTAAAATCGGTAATCATGATATCATTCTGCAAAAATGTGGTATCGGAAAAGTTAACTCTACGATTGGAGCAGTAGAGATGATTAACAACTACCAGCCAGATCTCATTATTTCTTCAGGTTGTGCTGGAGGAGTAGATACTTCACTCCAAGTAGGTGATGTCGTCGTTTCGACTTCATGTGTCTACCATGATGCCTATTGTGGCAGCGAGTGTGAATTCGGACAAATACTGGGCATGCCTGCGCAGTTCCAATCTCCTCAGAAATTTGTAAACATTGCTACACGGATTAATAGTAAAGAAAAAGTTGTACCAGGACTGATTGTCAGCGGAGAATGGTTTGTAGATTCTCGAGAAAAGATGCAGTCGATACTCGACAAATTCCCTATGGCTACAGCTGTTGATATGGAGAGTTGTTCTATTGCACAGACTTGCCATATTTATAACATTCCTTTCATTAGTTTCCGCATCATAAGCGATGTGCCTTTAAAAGACCATAAAGCACAGATGTATTTTGATTTTTGGGACAAAATGGCCGAAGGCTCATTTGATGTAACAAGAAACTTCCTAGATACTATTACGGAGTAATATTACAAACAAGTAATCTAACTGTAGACCTACAGCAAAATTTGGTAAAGCTTTTAGCATCATAAGACATTTGACACTACTTATCTATAACTAAATGGATATCGAAAAATACCAAAGGAGGTCTTGGAAAGAGTTTATCCAAAATAAACAAATTCGAAAATATAAAAAAGGATGCAATCAAAATTGCATCCTTTTTATATTTTATCAAAATCTTAATCCTTGTTAGAACGCTTACGCTCCAAGTGGTCAAGAATAGCCTTACGCATACGCATACTCTTTGGAGTAACCTCTACGAACTCATCCTCCTTAATATACTCAAGACACTCTTCGAGACTCATTACAGTCTTAGGTATTACTCGAGCCTTATCATCAGAACCAGAAGCACGAACGTTAGTTAACTGCTTAGCCTTAGTTACATTAATAACCAAATCATTTTCGTGAATATGCTCACCAACGACCTCACCAGCATAAACTTCTTCTCCTGGATCTATGAAGAACTTACCACGATCTTGCAACTTATCAATAGAATAAGCAAAAGCTGTACCAGTCTCCATAGCAACCATAGAACCATTTGAACGACGAACAATCTCACCCTTGTATGGCTGATACTCTTTATAACGATGTGCCATAATAGCCTCACCTTGAGAAGCAGTCAACACATTGGTTCGCAGACCAATAATACCACGTGATGGAATATCAAATGTAATATTAACACGATCGCCCTCAGTATCCATTCCAGTCAATTCACCCTTACGACGAGTTACCATATCAACCATTTTACTAGAATAATCCTGAGGTACATTAATTGTCAACTCCTCTATAGGTTCGCACTTCACACCATCAATCTCTTTGTAGATTACCTGTGGCTGACCTACCTGAAGTTCGTAACCCTCACGACGCATGGTTTCAACCAACACAGAAAGATGAAGTACACCACGACCACTAACAATCCAACGATCTGTATATCCTTCAACTTCACGAACACGAAGAGCAATATTCTTTTCCAATTCCTTGTTCAAACGATCAGTAATCTGGCGAGAAGTACAGAACTTACCTTCACGACCAAAGAAAGGAGAATCGTTGATAGTAAACAACATACTCATAGTAGGCTCATCTACAGCTATAGTTGGTAAAGGTTCTGGATTTTCGAAATCGGCAATAGTATCTCCGATTTCAAAGTGCTCCAAACCGATTACAGCACAGATATCACCAGAAGAAACTTCATCAGTCTTCTTATGGCCCATTCCCTCAAAAGTATGTAGTTCCTTAATCTTTGTTTTTTCCATACTACCATCACGGTGGCATACAGTGATATTCTGGTTTTCCTTAAGAGTACCACGATGAACACGACCTACTGCAATACGACCTGTATAGTTAGAATAATCCAAAGACGTAATCAACATCTGTGGAGTACCTTCCAAATATTTAGGAGCTGGAACAATCTCAACGATTTTATCCAAAAGATAGTCTATATTATCAGTTGGTGTTTTCCAGTCTTCACTCATCCAACCGTTTTTCGCAGAACCATAAACAACCGGGAAGTCAAGTTGTTCTTCTGTAGCATTCAAATCGCACATCAAATCGAATACCATCTCGTACACTTCCTCAGGACGACAATTAGGCTTATCAACCTTATTTACAACAACAATAGGCTTCAAACCAAGCTGAAGAGCCTTCTGAAGAACGAAACGTGTCTGTGGCATTGGGCCTTCGAAGGCATCAACGAGCAAAAGACAACCATCAGCCATATTGAGCACACGCTCTACTTCACCACCAAAGTCTGAGTGACCCGGAGTATCAAGAATATTAATTTTTGTACCCTTCCAGTTAATAGAAACGTTTTTTGAGAGAATGGTTATACCTCGTTCACGCTCCAAATCATTGGAGTCCAAAACTTCGCCACTGTTATCCTGGCCGTCACGGAACAGATTACCGGCGATCATCATCTTGTCAACCAAAGTAGTCTTTCCGTGGTCGACGTGTGCAATAACTGCAATGTTTCTAATGTCTTGCATTTCTTTTACCTTAATATGCTTATTTCAAGTGCAAAAGTACAAAAATTATTGGAAATATTTGCTCGATACTACAAAAAGTTGTAACTTTGCACCGCAATTTCGGAAAATCCGATGCATTCAAGTCCGCTTACCCGCTGTGATTAAGGTAGATATGGCGTACGAAGGATGTAATTGCACCATTTTATATTAATCAAACAAATCATGTATTTAGACAAGACAAAAAAGGAAGAAATCTTCGCAGAGTTCGGTAAAGACAGCAAGAACACAGGTTCAGCAGAAAGCCAGATTGCATTGTTTACTTTCCGTATCAAGCACTTGACAGAGCACGTTAAGGAGCACCACAAGGACTTCGTTACTACTCGTGCTTTGACAAAGTTGGTAGGTAAGCGTCGTGCTCTCCTTAACTACTTGAAGAAAAACGATATCGAGCGTTATCGTGCTATCATTAAGGCTCTCGGTCTCCGTAAGTAATTTTTGCGAAGTCAAGAAAAATAAAAGGTTTGGATTACAAAATAATCCAAACCTTTTTTTATTTCAGTATTTCTTGTAAGGGTTTCATTACAAAATCCCGTTCATTCATTAAAGGATGAGGAATCTTTAAATCTGGTTCATCTATACTTAAATCATCATAAAGCAGAATATCAATATCTATAACACGATCATGATATTCTTGATTTACTGACTTTCCTATTCTACCCAATTCTTTCTCTATATTCTGAGTAGTCAGCAACAATTGATGAGGTAACAATCCAGTTTCAACACAAATACAAGCATTAATAAAATCATTAGGAGACTCAAAGCCCCATGGCTTTGTTTCATAAAGAGTTGATTGGCGTACAACGACACCAACCATCTCCTCTATTTTTTCAATTGCTTCACGTATCGTGCGCTTTCTGTTACCGATATTTGCACCAAGGCTAAGATAGACGGTATGCATATTAATCGTTCAAAATAAGCATAGCATCACCATAACAGCCAAACTTATAACCATTTTCAAGCGCTTTATGATAAGCCTCCATGACCAAATCATAACCACCAAAGGCTGCAGTCTCCATGAGCAAGGTTGACTCTGGATGATAAAAATTAGCAAGCATAGAGTCAGCTAGACCAAAATCATAAGGTGGGAAAATAAACTTATTAGTCCAGCCATCGTACTCCTTTAAGAAACCATCTGTACCAACAGCAGTTTCTGTAGCTTTTACAACACTTGTACCAACAGCACAAACGCGATGTCCAGCTTTCTTAGTATCATTAACCAAATCACAAGCTTCACGACCAATAATCATCTGCTCAGAATCCATCTTATGCTTGGTTAAATCCTCAACTTCAATATCATGAAAGTTTCCAAGCCCACAATGCAAAGTAATAAACGCAGTATTAATGCCTTTGATTTCCATACGCTTCATCAACTCACGGCTGAAATGCAGACCTGTTGCTGGAGCTGTAACAGCACCCTCATTCTTGGCAAAAACACACTGAAAATCGTCCAAATCATCAACTGTAGCATGATGATCCTCACGACTATCAATAACATAACGAGGAAGTGGAGCTTCACCTAAAGCATACAAATTCTGCTTAAATTCCTCATGTGGGCTATCATATAAGAAACGTAACGTACGACCACGGCTTGTGGTATTGTCAATAACCTCAGCCACCATAGACCCTGAGTCGTCAAAGAAAAGTTTGTTACCGATACGAATTTTTCGTGCTGGCTCTACGAGAACATCCCAAAGACGCATTTCCTCATTCAATTCACGGAGAAGGAATACCTCTATTTTAGCATCCGTTTTCTCCTTAGTTCCATACAAACGTGCAGGAAAGACCTTCGTATCATTTAGCACAAAAGTATCACCATCATCAAAATAGTCAAGAACATTGCGAAAATCAAGATACTCACCTTGAATATCATTACCGTTGCTATCTTTCTTAAAAATATCAATTGTCTCTGATTTCTTATGAAGTACCATTAACTTACACTCATCACGACGAGTAACTGTAAACGTTTTCTCGCCAGAAGATGTTTTTATAGTCTTCTCTACTTGATGAGGATACAAAGCAATTTGATCCTGAGGTAATTTGAATTTAAATTGTGATAGTTTCATAATATATAAATTTCCTTTCTGGATTTTTAGTTCTTAATTATTTTCAAAATCTATTTCGATTGTATCAAGCCACTCTGCAAAATGGTCATAATTCACACAATCCTGAATAGTAACTTTTCCTACTCGAGTTCTTCTCAAAGATGTAAGGAAGGCTCCACTTCCTAAAGCCCTTCCAAGATCTCTCGCCAAAGAACGAATATAAGTACCTTTTCCACATACTACCCGAATAGTCATCTGCATCGTTGTGGGATCAAAGTCCAATAATTCAATTTCCTCAATATGAACCGTTTTTGGCTGCAACTTTACTTCTTCGCCTGCTCTTCGCAATGCATAAGAACGTTCTCCACCAACTTTGACTGCACTATAGGTGGGAGGAACCTGCTGAATATCCCCTATAAATTGCTGAATAGTTTGCAACACCAATTCTCGAGTGATATGGTGTGTTGGGTAAGTATAATTTACTGTATGTTCCTTATCGTAACTCGCCGTTGTTGCTCCCAATTGCAAGCCTGCTACATATTCTTTGGTATGATATTGCAAACTCTCAATTTTCTTAGTTGCTTTACCCGTACAAAGAATAAGTATACCTGTTGCTAATGGGTCTAAAGTTCCTGCATGTCCTATTTTTATTTTACGACCTAACTTACGAGACAACAGATAACGAACATGCGCCAAAGCGCCAAAACTTGAGATGCGATAAGGCTTGTCTATTGCTAAAATTTCTCCTTGAAAAAAATTCATTTAGTCTACCATTACAAGTGAATGACCTGTTGCCAAAAGAAGCAAAATGATGGAACCTACCAAAATTCGGTACCACCCAAACCATTTGAAACCATATTTAGCTAGGAATGAAACAAACCACTTCATAGCAAAGAGAGCTACAAAGAAAGCCACGACACACCCTACGATCAATAACATAATATTTTCAGAAGTAGCCCATTGGGTATCTTCACCGAACATCTCTATCAAATCTAGTAAAGTAGCTCCAGCCATCGTAGGAACAGCAAGAAAGAAAGAGAATTCAGCGGCATTTTTACGAGTGAGTTTCTGCTGCATACCACCAACTATTGTTGACATACTTCGACTCATACCCGGAATAACAGATAAGCACTGAAAACATCCAATAAAAAAGGCACGTTTTGTCGTTATTTCGTTATCATCCTTACCCTTATCAAATATACGGTCACAGAAAAGCATGAAAATACCTCCTAACACCAAGGTTATTGCTACTACATGTACAGAATCGAGCAACCAATCGAGTAATCCACTTTTTTTAGCAACCAAACCAACTATGACCGCAGGTAGCACACCAATAATCAGCAAGCCATAAAATTTCATTTTCTCATTAAATTCATGCTTATTTCTCATTTGAAAGAAATGTTTCCAATAAAGGCAAACTACAGAAAGGATGGCACCAAACTGTATAATAAAAGTAAAAGCATGAACAAACGGATCACCAGATTGTACACCTAGCAGATTCTGAGTAATAATCATATGACCTGTTGAAGATACAGGTAAAAACTCTGTCAATCCCTCAACTATAGAGATAATTATCGTTTGAATTAAATCCATTATGCCTCCTTATTGCTTGTATCTTTTGGTTTACGAACAATGGCATATACCATAGATATAAAGCCAAAGAAACAAACTACAGGTGCAACTTTCACGCGAGTAGTACTAAAAATATCAGTATTGAATGATGTTTCTGTAGAACCAGCACCACTCATCAGAATAAAACCCAAAATAACGATTAACATACCAACTGCCAATAATATGAAATTGACTTTGTCGAATGCCAAATTTTTCTTATCCATAGTATATAATTTTTTAAATTAAATTTTATAAAGAGCACTAGCTTTCATTTTCAAGAACTTATTAACAGAAATTGTTGAACAAAAGGCTGTGATAATTATACCAAACAAAAAGACAGATGCTCCAGTGATAGCCATTTCCTTCCAAGTAACCACAAGTAACACATCCGGCTCAAAACGATAAAGAAGATATACACACCCTCCAAGCACGACACAGGCGATTAAAGCAGCCAAAATACCAATTAAAATCGCCCTTTTGATAAAAGGTTTACGAATGAAGCTCCATGATGCACCAACCAGTTTCATTATATGGATAGCAAAACGACGCTCATAAATACTCAACTTTACAGTATTACTGATTAATGAGAAAGAAACAAAGGTCAGCAATACAGCTAACACTAAAAGGACAATACTAATTTTTACAATATTATGGTTAACCTGATCTACCAAATCTTTCTGAAAATCCACTTCATTTACTTTAGGATAAGCCTGAAGTTCACGAGATATCCATTTCAAAGAATCACTATTAGCATAATCGGCCAATAAGGTAATGTCTATGGAAGAAAGAAAAGGATTTACACCTGCAAATTCAGAAGGATTTACTCCTAACTCTTGGGTTCCCTCTTTCAAAGCCGTTTCTTTACTTATATAAGTCAAATGATTAATATAAGGACGACTTTTCAGCTTATTACAAATCTGCTGAGCTTCAGAGGAAGTCATATCTTGATCAAGCATGATTGTTACAACAAGATTCTCACGAACATAATTTGAGAGGTTCTTCGCTGTTAAGACTGAAAAAACAACCATTCCTAACAAAACAAGTACCATTGCTGTACTAATACACAAAGTAGCCACCTGCAATCTTGATCGACTGCCGGCTTTCTTACGTTTATTTCCCATTATTAAGAGATATTTATACCAAATATTTGTTCTAAATAAATACCGGACCAAAACAGATTTATTCTGATATTGGTACAGCACACCAAATTTGTTGCAAAGTAACAAAAAAATAAATGATTAAACGAGGCTTTAACTTGTATTAACGCGAAAATAAAAAAAGCAACTCTATCTTTTAGTAGAAATTTGTACCTTTGCTGACTAAACGATATTATTAGATTTTAAATTCTGTATATAATGAGCACGGTATTATATCCATCTCCTATATTTGGTCCTATTCATAGCCGCAGATTAGGCATTTCATTAGGCATTAACCTCATGCCGGACGATGGAAAAGTCTGCACTTTCGACTGTATTTATTGTGAATGCGGATTCAACAAAGATCATATTCCACATCACAAACGCCCTACCCGTGAGCAGGTAGCTGATGCTTTGGAACAAAAACTAAAAGAAATGCATACAACAGGGGTTCATCCTGACGTATTAACTTTCGCGGGGAACGGAGAGCCAACTGGACATCCACAATTTGCAGAAATCATAAATGACACCATCAAACTAAGAAATGACTATTGTCCTCAAGCCAAAGTTAGCGTTTTAAGCAACAGTACTTTTATTAACAATCCTAAAGTACACCAGGCACTTCTACAAGTTGATAATAATATATTAAAGTTGGACACTATCGATCCTGAATACATCAATGCATTAGATAGACCAACAGGAAAACCATACGATGTCAATACGATTATTGAAAATCTAAAAGCTTTCAATGGACATGTCATCATACAGACCATGTTTCTAAAAGGCAAAAGTGGCAACAAGAATATGGATAATACCGGGGAAAAATATACCAAGCCTTGGCTGAAAGCAATACAAGAGATTAAACCAAAAGAAGTAATGGTATATACCATAGACCGAGAAACTCCTGATAAAGACCTTATTAAAGCCACACATGAAGAGTTAGACCATATAAAACTAATGGTAGAAAAACTTGGTATAACTTGCACTGCTTCCTATTAAATATGTATCACTCTATATAACAATAAAAAGGATTTATCATAATGATAAATCCTTTTTATTGTTATATAGAGTAAATTGCTATGGTTTGTCTTACTTTTTAGAGACAATACCAGCTTTTGTGCCTTTAATAAATTCTACAATATATCGAATTTCAGAGCTATCAGGTATCTGTGATTCGATCTGAAGAACAGAATCGAATACACTGTTCTGTCCATGAAAAACTAGACGGTAAGCATTAGCAATATGTTTCTGAACCTTTGGTGATACATCTGCTACGGTCATCATCGTAGTATTAGGTCCACCATAAGTAACCGGTTTTCCACCAACAACAACATAAGGAGGAACATCTTTAGAGAAAGTTGTACCAGCTTGAATCATTGCTAATTTACCAACACGAGTATTAGCATTTTCGATAACAGAAGAAGAAAAGATAACACCATCGTGAATTTCACAAGATCCAGCAATCTTGGTACCATAGCCCAAAACGCACTTGTTACCAATTTTAGTATCATGAGAAATATGGACTCCCTCCATTAAGAAGTTATCATCACCAATTACAGTCTGACCACCAGCATGGGTAGCACGATTAATAACAACATTTTCACGAATAATATTATTATTACCAACTACCAACTCCGTTTTCTCACCACAAAAATCAAAATCTTGAGGAAGAGCACCAAGAACTGCTCCCTGATGAATTTTATTACCGCTACCCATTTTTGTACCATTCAAGATACTCACAAATGGGAAAATAATACAATTATCTCCTATTTCTACATCGTCCTCAATATAGGCGAATGGAAATATCTTACAATTATTCCCAATTTTGGCTTTTGGAGAAACATAAGCCTTCTCACTTATTTCATTTGCCATAGTTATTTCTTTAAGGATTATTACTTGGCACCACCACCAAGAGCATAATATAAGTTAACAATAGCTTGCATTTTACTGAAGTCATCACTAATCTTTGATAACTGTGCATTAAGGAGTGAAGACTCAGCTGTAATAACCTGAAGATAATTACTACCAGCACTTGCCATCAATTCTCTAGTATCCTCTACATTTTTCTTCAAAGCAGCAATCTGCTTCTCTTCAAGCTTACTCTTTTTGGCAGAAGTATTATAAAGAACAAGAGCATTGCTAACTTCATTGCCTGCACTCAAAACAGAATTTTGCCACGTATTATAAGCCTGTTTATACTGAGCTTCAGATACACGAAGTGCGGCTGTAAGCTTACCATTCTGGAAAATCGGTTGAGCTAAAGATGCTATAGCATTCCAAAGCAGCTTACCCGGATTAACAATAGCATTACCCAAGCTATTGGAAAAAGCACCTGTGGCAGAAATCGTTAATGCAGGATAGAAACTGGCACGAGCTGTCTCTATCGCATAGAAGCAAGATGCCAAATTCATTTCTGCAGCATGAACATCCGCACGGTTATTCAACAATTGAATACCCACTCCAGTAGAGAATGAGGTTGGCAGATTCTGCTGATCTATATCACCTCGAGCTATAGCATGTCCAGACTCTCCCAATACTAACGATAATGAATTCTCGGTAGTACGAATCTGGCGCAATAAATCCTCTTTCTGTGTCAAAACAGAATAATAGTTAGCCTCAGCACTTTGAACAGCTGTAGAACGAATTCCTAATATGGCATCCTTCTGTAATTTATATATTTCCCAAGTATCCTTTGTCAACTTTTCCATATCGTTTACAATCTCAACTTGCTTATCCAACATCAGGAGTGTATAATACATATTAGCAATGTTGGCAATCAAATTAGTTTGTACAGATACTTGATAATCTTTACTCTGCAGAAGCGCTACCTGTGCAGCTCGCTTAGAAGACAAAAGTTTGCCCCACAAATCAACATTCCAGCTAGCATTAATAGGCAAAGTATAAGTTTTGGTTATACCTGACACATCCTGCACTCCTGCCAATGTTCCATTAGGAGTAAAAGTAAAAGAAGGCAAAAAAGACAACTTAGCTGCTTTTAGTTGAGCTTGAGCCATATCTACATTTAATGCAGCATTTAAGAGATCTGGATTATTTTTGAGTCCCTTCTCTATCAATTCTTGCAAATGAGGATCAGTAAACACACTACGCCAAGGCAAATTGGCAAAACTTGTCGTATCAGCAACGGCTAACGTATCAGCAATAGATGCTGTATCGCGTACTAATCCTTTCGTGTTAACATCAGGACGTTCATATTTGCCATACAGAGTCTTGCAGCTACTCAGAGTGAGCGCAGCAAGACCTATAACTACTATATTATTTATTTTCATCTTGATCAAATTGATTAACGTAAGTTTCGAGCTTCTTACAATGCGCATACTGAGCCAACTCAGCTGCAGCGTCAGGATTTTCCTCATCATCAAACTTCAATGGAGTAAGTTTTTCCTGCAACCACTGGAAGATAGCAAACAATGAAGGTACTACAAATAGTTGGACTGCGGTACCAATCAACATACCACCAACAGCAGCAGCTCCCAAAGTCTGGTTACCATACTTACCTACACCAGAAGCGAACATCAAAGGCAACAAACCAACGATCATAGCCAATGAGGTCATCAAAATTGGACGGAGACGAGCTGCAGCACCAAGAATTGCAGAATACTTGATAGCCATACCGGTTCTACGACGTTCCAAAGCAAACTGTACAATCAAAATTGCATTCTTTGCCAACAAACCGATCAACATAATCAAAGATATCTGCATGTAAATATCGTTCGTATGCTGGAAAATCTGAGTAAACGCAAACGCACCAGCCAAACCAAATGGAATAGAGAGAATAACTGACAATGGCAAAATATAACTCTCATACTGAGCACTCAAGATCAAATATACAAAGAGCAAACAGAGAGCAAAAATCAAGCCTGTAGTATTAGAACTTTCAGCCTCTGAACGGGTTAAGCCTGAATATTCATAGCCATAACCAATAGGAAGATTATCTGCAGCCACCTCCTCACAAGCCTGAAGAGCCTGACCTGTAGAATAACCATCTTGTGGTGTAATATTCAAGTTGATAGAAGTAAACAAGTTAAATCGTGAAATATTAGAAGGACCATAAACACGACGCAAAGTAGCAAACTCGCTTACTGGCGACATACCACTAGCAGTTCTTACATAAATATTACTCAAGCCATCTGGTCGCATACGTGACTCAACATCACCCTGAATCATTACACGGAAGAGTTTACCATAGGCATTAAAGTTAGATGCATAAAGACCACCATAATAACCTTGCATAGTAGAGAGCACTGCAGAAGGAGAAGTTCCAGCCTGCTTACATTTTGCAACATCTACATCAACCATATACTGTGGATAGTTGGCGTTGTAAGTTGTCATAGCAGTCTTTATCTCTGGACGCTTATTCAATTCTGCTAAATAAGATTTAGTGATATTAAAGAATTTATTCAAATCACCACCAGTCTTATCCTGCAAAGTCATCGTAATACCATTACTAACAGAGAAACCAGGAATCATAGGTGGACCAAATGCCAAGATCTGTGCATCTTTAATCATAGCAGCCTGCTTGTAGATCATACCCAATACACTAGTATTTTCCAATGGGTTAACTACAGCACGCATAGGGTCACCTGAAACTATAGCCTTAATCTTATCAAAGAAACCGTTAGAACGTTCTTCAAAAGGTTTCAATTTCAAAATAAAGGTTGCCTGATCGGATCCCTGTCCTGCAATAAAGTTATAACCTACAATCTGTTCACGACGTTGAATAGCAGGGTTATTAGCAAACATCTTATCAATCTGGTCGGCAATTTCCTGCGTACGCTCCTGACTAGTTCCTGGAGCTGCAGAAACCATCACGAACAATGTACCTGTATCTTCATCAGGAACAAGACCTGTACGAGTAGTTCTCATCAAAACGACCAAAGCCACAATACCGACAACAACAGAAACAACAGTTATTAAACTATGATTAATAACACGTTCAACACCCTTCTTATACTTATTTGTCAGATTCTCAAAAGAACGGTTGAAACCAGCATGGAAACGATCCAAAAAACTTGTTTTACCATGCTCTTTATCATTGGCATGCGGCTTCAGCAATATCGCACAAAGTGCAGGAGACAAAGTCAATGCATTGATTGCAGAGATTACGATAGAAATAGCCATGGTAACACCAAACTCACGATAGAATGTACCACTAGTACCACTAATAAATGATACAGGGACAAACACAGCAGACATTACCAATGTAATAGAGATAATAGCACCGCTAATTTCATTCATTGCATCGATAGATGCAGTCAACGCACTCTGATATCCCTGATCAAGTTTAGCATGAACAGCCTCAACAACAACGATAGCATCATCCACAACAATGGCAATAGCAAGCAACATAGCAGACAACACCAATAAGTTGATAGAGAAACCAAATATCCACAAGAACAAGAATGTACCCATCAATGCCACAGGAACGGCAATCATTGGAATCAAAGTACTACGGAAATCCTGCAAGAAAATATATACTACCAAGAATACCAAGCCCAAAGTAATGAACAAGGTCATAACAACCTCTTCGATAGAAGCAAACAAGAATTCAGTAACATCCTGTTCAAAAGTAACTTCCATGCCAGGAGGCATAGCTTTCTGAGCATCTGCCAAAGCTGCTTTTACATCATTAGCAATCTGTGTAGCATTGGAACCAGCAATCTGCTGAACCATACCAAGCACAGCTGGCTGTCCATTATTCTTCAAGAATACATTATATTGAAGACCACCAAGTTCTATTTTTGCTACATCTTTCAAATAAAGAGTCTCACCTGTAGTCTTACTATTCAAGATTATATTCTCATACTCTGGTACTGTTGATAAACGGCCCTTGTAACGAAGAGTGTACTCGTAAGCCATATCACTCTGTTCACCAAAAGAACCAGGAGCAGCTTCAATATTCTGTTCAGCTAAAGCTGCAGTAATATCTGAAGGTATCAGACCATATTCCTTCATTTTATCAGGCTTCAGCCAAATACGCATTGAATAATTCTGTGTAGAAGGAGTCTGCACATCACCTACACCAGAGATACGTTTAATCAGTGGTACAATATTAATATTATTGTAGTTGGTAAGAAACTTACCATCATAGCGACCGTCTTCTGTTGTCAAAGAATACATAATAACGTTAGAACTCTGACGTTTAGAGACGGTAACACCTACCTGAGTAACTTCGGAAGGCAGTAAGGCCTGTGCCTGAGATACACGGTTTTGAACATTGACAGCAGCCATATTTGGATCTGAACCCTGTTCAAAGTAAACAGTAATCATTGCAGAACCAGCATTGGTAGCTGTAGACGTCATATAAGTCATGTGCTCCACACCATTAATACTCTCTTCCAAAGGAGTAATAACAGAGTTCATTACGGTTTTAGCATCCGCACCTGTATAGGTAGTCTGAACAACAATGGTTGGAGGAGCGATATCAGGATATTGCTCTATAGGCAGAGATATCAATCCGATGGTACCCAATAAGACGAAGAAGATAGAAATCACCGTCGATAGTACCGGTCGTTTTATGAAGTTTGTAAATGTCATAATTTTGTTCTAATACCTTAATTATTTTGTCATAGCTTCAATAAAGCCCTTAGCAGTTCCTTGTTTTTTGGCTAACTCTGCAGCCTCATCAAGTTGTTTCTGATACTGAGCTTCCGTAATAGGCTTAATAGCCATACCATCATTCAATTTCGTAATACCCTTGCTTACGAAACGATCACCCACATGCAAGCCACTGGTAACAATATAATTCTTACCATCATTCTGAGGATTTACAGTAATCTCTGTATATTTCACTTTGCTATCCTTAGTTACCACATAGACAAAGAATTTATCCTGAACTTCTACTGTAGCTTCTTGAGGAATGATAATCTGATTTTGACTGCCCTTGATATTAGGAATAATAATCTTACCAGCACCACCACTCTTCAATAAACGATTTGGATTAGCAAAATGAGCTATCAAAGAAATAGAACCTGTAGTAGCATCAATAACACCGCTCATCTTAACAACTTTACCTGGCTGATTATACACGGTACCGTCAGCCAACTGAAGTTTTACTGATGGAAAAGAAGATATTGCACCTTGTACATTTCCAGCCGTCTTTGTAAGATTGAGTATCTCACTTTCTGACATAGAGAAGAAAACCTCAACTGTACTTACGTCAGATATTGTTGTTAATGCTTCTTGACTTGAAGAACTAACCAAAGCACCGACCTTATAAGGTAAACTACCTACAACACCAGATGCAGGGCTCTTAACATAACAGAAATCCAACATTTCCTTAGCAGAAGCCAAAGATGCCTCAGCCTGAGCAACACTAGCCTTTGCTGTCATGTAAGAATTCTGAGCTGTAGAAAGCTCATACTGACCAATTACATTCTTTTCGAACAATTTTTTATTGTTTTCATAGGTCAACTTAGCAGTATTCATCTGTGAGCGTGCGGTATTTACAGCAGCTTGCGCTTGACGTACAGATGCCTGATATGTTTCATTGTCTATTTCAAATAATATTTGGCCCGCAGAAACACGTTGTCCCTCATGAACATAAACTTTAGTTATGAAACCAGATACTTTTGGACGAACTTCAACATCCTGAATACCTTTGATTGTAGCAGGATATGTCGTCTGTAAATCAGCATTAGATACGCCTGCAGTGCGTACCGCAAACGAATTATCTGCCGGCAACTGCTGACTTTGCCCACCACAAGATGACAATACAGCAACAACAGCTGCAAGGAATAAATAACTTTTAATTTTCATACCTATTTATAGTTTTAATATTAACTACTAAAATAAAAATTTTATCCTAAATAGAAAACTAAGATGTCTCTATTAGTTTTTTCACAGCAAAGTTACTATAATTATCAATATGTTAAAAACGAAATACACATCCTTTAACACAAAAAAGAAAAAAAGAACACATATTTTAACGTATGGATAACGTTAAAAGCACTTTATTGCTACCAAAAATCAAATTGTTTGACGAGAATATTTTAAAAAAATCAACCAAACTATTCGTGTAACAGATGGAATTAGAGTAATCCCATCTGTTTTGCTTTATCCCGAAGTAACAGTAGAAGAGGTTCTCTTTCATTAGCTACTTTATTGTCAAGAACAGCATCTTTTAAGGTCTGTTTAAGAGTACCAACCTCACGAGATGGTACTAAATGGAACATTTCCATGATTTCATTACCATCAATTACCGGCTGCAAAAGTCGCTTATAATCTTTCTCCTTCAACTCTGCTAATTTTTCTCTCACAACACGGAAATTATCTAAAAAATGCTGCTTTCTAATTGCATTTTTACTTGTTATATCAGCTTCACACAACATCATGAGATCATCAATATCATCGCCAGCATCATTGAGAAGACGCCGTACTGCACTATCAGTAACTTCTTCATCAGCAATAACAATCGGACGCATATGTAGCTCGACCATTTTCTGAACGTATTTCATTTCTGCTCCCATAGGCAATTTCATACGACGGAAAATTGAAGGTATCATCTTCGCACCCAAAAAGTTATGATTATGAAATGTCCATCCTGCGACATTATCCCAACGCTTACTTTTTGGTTTTCCTATATCATGGAACAAAGCAGCCCATCTCAACCAAAGTTTCGTATTAATAGATACAATTTTCGGTTCTACTTCATTTTTAGCGAGTTGAGCTTTACAAACATTTTCCAACACTTCAAGTGTATGGTCAAAATTATTTTTATGCCCTCTTCCATTACGTATTTCTACGACATCCATGATATCCAGCTCAGGAATAATCAATTTAAGAAGACCTGTTTCATGCAAATAATAAAGCCCCACACTAGGATGTGGAGAAAGCATAATTTTGTTCAACTCATCTGCGATACGTTCTGCACTTATAATTTTCAATCGATCTGCATTTCTAGATAGAGCTTCATAAGTAACATCTTCTATTTGAAAATTTAATTGAGTTGCAAAACGAATACAACGCATCATTCGAAGCGGATCATCAGAAAAAGTGACATCAGGATCTAATGGTGTAGCGATAATACCATCCTCCATATCAAGAAGCCCATCAAAAGGATCTACCAACTCGCCAAAACGTTCTTTGTTCAAACATACAGCTAAAGCATTAATTGTAAAGTCGCGACGATTCTGATCATCATCTAAAGTTCCATTTTCAACAATAGGTTTACGAGAATCATGACTATAGCTTTCTTTTCTAGCTCCAACAAATTCCACTTCCATACCCTTGTACTTCACTTGGGCTGTACCGAAATTTTTAAAAACTGAAATATGCGCTTTTTTACCTAATTCTTGACGTAGCTTCTCCGCTACAGCTATACCACTACCAACAACTACCACATCTATATCATTGGAAGGGCGCTCTAGAAACAAATCACGTACATAACCTCCAACAACATAACACTCAAGTTGCAAGCTATCTGCAGCATATGATATCTTGTGGAAAATGTCTTTATCGAGTATTTTTGCCAAATCGGCATTTGAAAGATTTCTCATATTTTTTATTTGAATTTGCAAAGTTAATGATTATAAATGAAAAATGGAAATTTTCATTTTTCATTTTTCATTTTCATTTCTCATTTATTATATGTATCTTTGCAGCAAATTATATAAAAAGATTATGTCTGAAATATCAAATACAGAACAACAATTTAGAGAAATCATGCAAGAATGCCGCACTCTTTTCGAAAAGAAATTACATGACTACGGTGCTTCTTGGAGAATTCTCAGACCATCTTCACTGACCGACCAACTTTTCATTAAGGCCAAGCGTATAAGATCACTAGAAATTCAGCGAGAATCGCTTGTAGGCGAAGGCATTCGCCCAGAATTTATAGCCCTTATCAACTATGGAATCGTTGGACTCATTCAACTCGAAAATGGATTTGCCGACCAAATTGACATGACACCAAAGCAGGCTATAGCTCTTTATGACAAACATGCTCAAGAAGCGTTGGAACTAATGCTGAAAAAAAATCATGATTATAACGAAGCTTGGCGCTCTATGCGCACAACAAGCTACACCGACTTTATTTTAACCAAAATCGAACGAGTTAAAGAGATTGAAAATATACAAGGAGCAACTCTTGTCTCAGAAGGTATTGACGCTAACTACATGGACATTATCAACTATGCTGTTTTTGGCGCAATAAAACTAAAGTAAAATATAATAAAATAGATAAATGGCTATAGAAAATACAAACAATAAAATAAAGTCAAGCCCATCTGCAAAGGATAGAGTTCTGACCTCTATTGTTTTTCTATGTAGAATAATCATAGCCATTACCTTTATTTTCTCAGGATACGTAAAAGCTATTGATCCTATAGGAACCCAATATAAGATTGACGACTATTTGGCTGCCATCAATTTACAGGGTACTATTCCCGATTGGATTACTTTGCTAGCTTCGGTTGCTATATCTAACCTTGAGTTTTGCATCGGTGTATTTCTTCTCTTTGCCATTCGCCGCAAACTTATTTCACGCGTCTGTTTGGCATTTATGGTCATCATGACATTATTAACCATATGGTTGGTATGGGCTAATCCAATAAAAGATTGTGGTTGCTTTGGAGATGCTATCAAACTCACCAACGGACAAACACTACTAAAAAATATCATATTATTAGTCTGTGCCATCATTGTTTATAAATGGCCAAGGCAGATGATCAGATTCATTTCCAAATCAAATCAATGGATTGTCATCAACTACACCATTCTTTTCATCTTCATATCAAGTTCTTATTGTCTATACAAATTACCAATAATTGATTTTAGGCCTTATCATGTTGGCGCTAATATAATAGAAGGCATGCAAATACCTGCAGGTGCTAAGCAGCCACAATTTGAGACTATATTCATTATGGAAAAGAATGGAATCCAAAAAGAGTTTACCCTAGATCATTACCCAGACTCTACGTGGACTTTTGTTGATAGTAAGACCACACAAACAGAAGAAGGATATATTCCCCCTATTCATGATTTTTTTATACAAGATCATAAAACAGGAGAAGATATCTCTACGCAAATACTTCATAACAAAGGATATACTTTTATACTCATCTCACCACATGTAGAACAAGCTAGTGATTCTAATTTTGGAGATATCGAGTTAATCTATGAATATGCTCAAGATCACAACATTGCATTTATCGGACTTACTGCTAGTGATAGTTTGGCCATTGAAAAATGGAGAAATATTACAGGTGCAGAATATCCTTTCTACACAGCAGATGAAACTACACTAAAAACAATGATTAGAAGTAATCCTGGACTCATGCTGATAAAAAATGGAACGATCATAAAAAAATGGAGTCACAACGATTTACCAGATAAGGAGCAACTCAGCAAGCCTCTGTCACATTCTGATATTGGAAAACTAAAAAAAGATAACATTCCTACAAAGATACTAACGATTATAATATGGTTTATTTTACCATTATTTCTTTTGACATTAGCAGACAGGCTATGGGCTTGGTCAAAATGGATAAAACAGAAAGAGAATTCTAACAAGATATATCAACTTTTAAAACAAAAAAAATGAGAAAGAAAATCGTAGCAGGTAACTGGAAAATGAACATGAACCTGCAGGAAGGTGTAGCTCTTGCTACTGAACTTAAAGAAGCTTTGGCTGCAGAAAAGCCAAACTGTGAGGTAATCATCGGAACTCCATTCATTCACCTTGCTTCTGTAAGCGAGTTGTTGAAAGATAGCGTTGTTGCTGTAAGTGCTGAAAACTGTGCTAACAAAGAAAAGGGTGCATTCACAGGTGAGGTTAGTGCTGCTATGGTAAAAAGTACCGGTGCAGAATACGTTATCCTTGGGCACTCAGAGCGCCGTGAATACTACAACGAAACTCCAGAAATTTTGAAGGAGAAAGTAGACCTCGCTTTGGCTAATGGCTTGAAGGTTATCTTCTGCATCGGTGAGAGTCTTGCACAACGTGAGGCAAACGAGCAGGAAGCAGTTTGCAAGGCTGAACTCGCAGGTAGCGTTTTCCACCTCACAGCAGAACAGTGGAAGAACATCGTAATCGCTTACGAACCAATTTGGGCTATCGGTACAGGTAAAACCGCTACTGCAGAGCAAGCAGAAGAGATTCACGCATACATCCGCAGCTGCGTAGCTGAGGTTTATGGCAAGGAAGCTGCAGAGAACACTTCTATACTCTATGGTGGCTCATGCAAAGCTAGCAATGCACCAGAGTTGTTCGCTAAACCAGATATCGATGGTGGTTTGATTGGTGGTGCTTCTTTGAAATGCGCTGACTTCAAGGGTATCATCGACGCTTGGAAATAATACCATATACCTTCAGGCTATCTCTACTGGTTAGCCTGAAGGTCATTTATTTGCTCATAAAACATTCACAAAGTATGAAAAAATTCGTAATCATATTGTTTATAGCCATGACATCAGCTGTTTCTATTTCAGCTCAGACATTCATGGACCATCTTCAAAAGAAGACCCAAGGTCAAGGAACAGTTACGGTTACTCAAAGCAAAGAGATAAACGACTTAGTGAATGGCAACAACAATCAAAAAACACTACTGCAAACAAGTTCAAAGACTGTGTCTGATAAGATATCAAACACAGAAAAAAAGAAACAGATTGTAGAACCACAACATTCTACTAAGGAACATCAATCCCAGGAATCGGTCAACCCTATAAAAGAGAATAAAGAAACGCCCCAAACCATTATCAACAAAGAGAATCATCAGAATAACAACAAGAAAGCCGACTCGCTAGATGATGATTTTTCTATCCCGACTGTTGATATGAGAAAGAAAATTATGGCTAGAAGCCATAAAATAACGGGATACCGTGTACAGGCTTTCGCTGGAGGAAATACAAGAAATGACAGGCAAAAAGCCGAACAAATAGGAAGTAATATCAAAATGAATTTTCCGGATCAACCGGTATACGTGCACTTTTACTCTCCAAGATGGATTTGCCGAGTTGGCAATTACAAAAGTTTTGCGGAAGCAAATCGAATGCTTAAAGCTATCAAAAAATTAGGCTACAGCTCAGCAAGTATCGTAAAAGGTAAAATCACAGTTCAATACTAAAGATTCGAATCAATAAATAAAGTAAACAATAACAATGAATCCAGAAACAGAATTTCGCGAGGGATTAGACGAACTCGCAAATCACTATAAAGAAGTATTAAAGCTTTTAGGTGAAAATCCAGATAGAGAAGGATTAGCAAAAACTCCGATGCGTGTTGCTAAAGCAATGCAGATACTAACTAGAGGATATACGCAAGATCCTCATAAAGTTCTAACAGATGCACTCTTTGAAGAAGAAAAGTATAATCAGATGGTTATCGTAAAAGATATTGATTTCTTCTCAATGTGTGAGCACCATATCCTCCCATTCTATGGCAAGGTACACGTAGCTTACATTCCTAACAAATACATCACAGGATTAAGCAAAGTAGCAAGAGTCGTTGATATCTTCAGTCATCGTCTACAAGTTCAAGAACGCCTAACCCAACAAATTAAAGACTGTATCCAGAATACCCTTCACCCACAAGGTGTTATGGTTGTAATAGAAGCCAAACATATGTGCATGCAGATGCGAGGCGTTGAAAAACAAAATTCTATTACTACAACAAGTGCATTCAGTGGTGCTTTTGAACAAGCAAAAACCCGAGAAGAATTTATGAATCTTCTTCGTGGAGAGTCTAAGAGAATCTAAGAATCCAAGCCAATAGTATGAAATTAATATCGTGGAATGTTAACGGATTAAGAGCCTGTGTAACTAAAGGATTTAAAGAAACTTTTAAATCCTTTGATGCCGATTTTTTCTGTATCCAAGAAACAAAGATGCAAGAAGGGCAATTAGATTTGCAGTTTGACGGCTATGAATCTTTTTGGAATTATGCAGATAAAAAAGGATATTCCGGAACTGCAATTTACGCAAAGACGAAACCGCTAAACGTAACTTATGGCATTGACATAGACGATCATAATCATGAAGGCAGAGTTATCACTTTAGAATATGATAACTTCTTTCTAGTAACGGTTTACACACCAAACTCACAAAATGAGTTAAAACGCCTCAACTACAGAATGATTTGGGAAAAGGACTTTCAAACTTATCTTCATAAACTTGATAAGAGGAAACCAATAATCGTCTGTGGTGATATGAATGTGGCCCATCAAGAAATCGATATCAAGAATCCTAAAACCAATCACAAGAGTGCAGGATTCACTGATGAAGAAAGAGAAAAGATGACACAACTCCTTTCAAATGGCTTCACAGATACCTTCAGATTCAAATATCCAGAGCAAATAACATACTCATGGTGGTCGTACAGATTTCGTGCTAGAGAGAAAAATGCTGGATGGCGCATTGACTATTTCCTTGTTTCTGATAGGATTAAAGAAAAAGTTTTAGATGCTAAAATACACACAGATATCATGGGCAGCGATCACTGTCCCGTAGAACTTACAATTGAACTTTAAATCAACTACACTTATAAAACAGGAAAAGGTGTGCCTAATGGCACACCTTTATTATTGAATCTCTAGTGGTTATGAACAAAATTTATCGTATTTATAAGAGAGATTTTATCTCGTCCATTGAATGTTTCTCGACAGTACCATCACTTCTAGTGATAGTGAAATAATCATAAGCAGACTTTCCATTAACAAATCGTACAACAGCAACACCACCATCACGAAGCTGTAATGTAAAGTATCCATGACGCTGACCATTTACATACATACCGTGCCATTTCTCTTTACCATTCTTATAATATGTGGTAACTTCACCATTGAATACGGTATTCTTGTCATTAGCTAAATCTATAAAGCTATATCCACCTTCTGCACGAAGATTACCATTCATATAGAAATCCTGGAATACATCCTGCTTTTTAAGACCTTTACCTGTTGTCATCAGCAATCTATAATAACTAGCTTGATCTGCGTGAGCAACATTAATCATATTCTCTGCATAATATATTGTATCTGCAACTACTGTTGCATTTTCAACATGCTTACGAGCAAAACTTGCTATAGTGAGCATTGCCAAAACTGAAAGTAATAATACACGTTTCATAATCATATAGTTTTTAGGTTCTTAATCAGATATTGTTTTTATTTCTATTGCAAATATAGTGTATATTTCTCAAATTTCGTTATTTCTTTAACACTATTTTATACATTTTTTTCAACCATATCTAAGCTGTTATTTTTAAATGTACTTTTAATTTAAAATATCTATTTTTAAGGGTAAATAGTTACTATTTGTAAATTTCACAGTTACATATATAGCTAAAAATAGTGTCTCAAAATCATTTTAGACAAAATTCTATCTAAATATCGGACAAATCATTTTAAAAGGTAGAAATAATTACTTACAGTTTAAAGCTGTCTTTTTGTAAACTTTTTATACCTTACACAAAACTATAACATTTTACTCTCATTTTTATTCAAACTTATAACTACAAAACCATCAAATGTATCAAAATGAAAATAATTAGGCCTCTCAGATTAACATTGATTAATTCCCCGTAGTTTCTACAATATATTTTCCAACCAAAAACTTACTAAAATCTTTCTGTAAATAGCTGAAATTTTACGAGTAAATACAAAATTCGCATTCCACAGGCCAACAAAATCTAGCATTTTTGGGCTGAAAGCTTAATCAACAAAATGTAAAAAATGATTAAAAAGTATGTAAATGCTGATTTAAAAGAATATTTGTACTTTAGTATCTGATTCCAGTGCATTTTTAATTAATTGGTCAGCAACTGTTCGACGATTATCATTTTAACAGTATTCTATGCATCAATATTACATCCACATATCAAAAAAGAACAAAAGCAAGTATAAGTTATTTTTTTGTTAAATTTCTTTATGACTACAAGATGTTGAGTTAATGAATTTTCAGTAGTTTCTTTGCTCCTTTAACCAAAAAAAATTGTATTTTTGCATTATACAATAATAAAGAGGTATGAAATATCATTTTTTTCTCTCCATCATTACACTGCTTATAATTTGTTCTTCGTGCTCAAAAAATACTACAGAAGAGCTTGATGATAGTATATATACCATAGATTCAGATAATACAACTGGAAACAAAGATGGACAAAGTCATCAAGATCAGGATACCATATCTGCTAATAATATTACAGACAGCTATCGATATCAGCTACCTGTAATATTTCATATTCTATATACGAATGAAGCAGAAAAAGACAGCTTACCTCCAGAACGCTTTACTACAATTCTGAAGAATGTAAACGATCTGTACAAAGGTAATATATATAATTCGCAAAGTGTGGACCTTGGCATTGACTTTGTCATGGCTACCCATAATGAACAAGGAGAACTGCTAAAAAATTCAGGTATAGAATATATTCACTGGAATAGCGATTCTATTTCACCGTCAGAGTTCATGAAAAATTCGACGGGTAAATATAAATCCCTAATCTGGGAACCTAACGACTATATCAATATTATGGTCTACCCTTTCAAGACAGATACAACCAAGTCTACCACGACTTTAGGTATCTCTCATTTGCCATATACAACAACAGAACACAAACTGGAAGGATTATCTGTTAAAGATGGCCAAGTGACAAAAGACAATATAAAATTTGCCTATTGCTCATCCATCAATAGTAAATATGCCCAAAAGTCCTCTGACTCTTGGAGGTATACACAGAATAAGCGTAACCCAAATTGGAACATCAACTCTAGTACAGTTGACATAAGTGTAACTCTTGCACATGAATTAGGACATTATCTAGGATTACATCATGTATTTGCAGATGATGGAGATGATAAACTTGTAGACAAGGAAGAAGATACAGATTATTGTAAAGACACACCTTCATACAATCGTGTAACATACACAGCCCAACTGACAGAAAGAGTATTGGAAATGAACGAATATAACAAACAAAACTTGAATATTGAAGGGTTGACTATTGATAATTTTTATGAATTAGTGAATAGAACCAACCAAGACTCTACGTTCCAATCACACAATCTCATGGATTATTCTTTTAGCCACAGCGATCTCTTTACTCAGGAACAAAGAGATCGAATTAGAAATGTATTATACTATAGCCCACTAATTCCTGGCCCGAAAAAGAATTCTAACGCAGTATCAGTAACAAGAGCTACCAACAACGAGATATTCGATCTGCCTATTCATGTAGCAAGATAACAAAATAATTGAACTTCGATGAAATCATACACAATAAATGCACCCCAACAAATAGATGCAACTATAGAATTGCCAGCCAGTAAAAGTATTAGCAATCGTGCACTCATCATATACGCACTATCACACGGCGGGATTCTCCCCAAAAATCTTTCAGACTGTGATGATACGGAGGTCATCATAGCTGCTTTAAAAAATAGCCCTGACATTATCGATATCAAAGCAGCCGGAACTGCCATGCGTTTCATGACAGCTTTTCTGTCATCTACTCTTGGTTCACATACTATTACAGGAACCGAAAGAATGCAACATCGTCCTATCAAAATACTTGTTGATGCATTAAAGTCACTTGGCGCCAATATTTCGTATATAAAAGAAGATGGATTTCCACCACTTCACATCACAGGGAAACAACTTACCGGAGGACATTTGCAAATTCCAGGAAATATAAGTTCTCAATATATTTCAGCTCTATTAATGATTGGACCAATTCTTAAACAAGGATTAGAACTTGAACTTTCCGGTGAAATTGTGTCTCGACCTTATATAAACATGACACTTAAAATTATGGCATATTTTGGAGCAGAAGCACAATGGGAAAGCGAGAATATTATCAAAGTATCACCAAAACCATATATTAACAAAGCGTATCTTGTTGAAAATGACTGGAGTGGCAGTTCATATTGGTACGAAATTATGGCTCTTTGCAAAGATGACCAGGCTAAAATACATCTTACCGGGCTGTTCAGGAATTCACTCCAAGGCGATTCTGTAATTCAGGATATCTTTGCTAAGTTAGGAGTACGCACTGTTTTTGAAGAATCAGGTACTGATGCAACAACAACAGTTACACTAACCAAAACTCCATACCATTTAGAGTCGTTTACATACGATTTTACAAAATGTCCAGATTTAGCACAGACCGTAGTTGTAACTTGCTGCGAATTGGGTATAAAATTCCATTTTACAGGATTAGCAAGTCTGAAAATTAAAGAAACCGATCGTATAGAAGCTCTCAAAATAGAACTAAGAAAACTTGGTTTTATACTGCATGATGAGCACGATGATACTTTAATTTGGAATGGCGATAGATGTGAAGCGTCCATGGCACCGATAGATACTTATGAAGACCATCGTATGGCTATGGCTTTTGCACCAACTTGCTTTGTTCATAAGAATCTGTTGATGAATAATCCACAAGTAGTCAGCAAATCATACCCACACTTTTGGGATGATCTACGACAGGCAAATTTTATAATCAAACAAAATTAACACAATGTGGGTATTAATCGGTTCACTAGCTTTTCTAGGTATTATTGCAGCCTTGTTCGGCTATATATCAAACAGGAAAGGAGAAAGTCAAATTATTATAGCTCCCTCAACAGCCAACTGCGCTACCTGCAGTGGTTCTAACCCTAAATGCGAACAAGAATGCGTCATGGAAGCTGCGACCAAAGAAATAGAATATTTCGATGACGAAGAACTTGATCAGTTCAAACATAAAGCATCTGATAGCTATACAAATGAAGAAGTCGAGCTATTTTCAGACATTATGTACACCATGAGACCAGAAGAGGTAAAAGCGTGGAACAGAAGTTTGATATTACGAGAGATTAATTTTCCAAATCCTCTGAAAGATGAGTTAATTGCACTTATAGAAGATGCAAACTCTACAAACGATAAAAACGACAAAAAACATGAGTATATTTGAATATACATTTTTCCAGAATGCACTAATCGGTTCTCTACTAGCCAGCATACTCTGCGGATTCATTGGTACCTATATCGTTACCCGCAGATTGGTATTCATTAGTGGTGGTATCACTCATGCCTCTTTTGGTGGAATAGGCATTGGTGTCATTTTGGGAATCAGTCCGATTTGGAGTGCCATGTTTTTCTCTATCATGAGCGCCTTTGGTGTTCAGTGGATTTCCCGAAAAGGAGGTGTACGAGAAGATTCTGCAATTGCTCTTTTTTGGACACTTGGCATGAGTATCGGAATTATATGCTGCTTTCTTACTCCAGGATTTATGCCTGATCTTTCATCGTTTCTATTTGGCAACATATTAACGATAGAAAGTTGCGACCTCATACTTCTAGGTATATTGGCAGCTGTGGTAACCTTACTTTTTACTTTCTTTTTAAGACCTATACAAAGTATTGCATTCGATCGTACTTTTGCTCGTTCACAACACCTACCTGTAACTTTCATCGAATATCTCATGATGGCTCTCATCGCGATGACCATTGTGTCAACACTACGAATGGTGGGTATCGTTTTAGCTATAAGTCTGCTGACTATACCACAGATGACAGCAAATCTTTATACATACTCTTATAAAAAGATGATTCTACTCAGCATCATTATCGGATGGATAGACTGCCTTATGGGACTTGGCATCAGTTACCAGTTAAATGTTCCTTCTGGAGCGTCCATAATCTTTGTAAGCATCATCATGTACATCATGATGAAAATAGAAAGATTAATTCATCAAAAATATCATAAAAGCATTAGAATTTGAAAATTAGAATTTCACATATTAAACTACTATTAATAATGTCTATTCTTGTAGCCATTGTGAGCTGTTCTACCCAAAAGAATACAGCTAAAAATAGATGGTGGCATTCTTTTAATGCCAAATACAACACCTATTACAATGGTTCGCTAGCCTATATTGACGCTTCCCTTGAAAAAGAAAACGGCAATCGAGACAACTATACTGAAATAATTCCACTGTATACTGTTGGAAACAAGAACAGTATAGCTATTGGCAAGTCTAACTTTGATAGAGCTATTGAAAAATGTGAAAAAGCTATCCAACAACATAGTATAAAACGTAAACCAATTTGGGATAAAAGCAGACGAAAAACTGCAAAAGATATAGAGTGGCTTAATCGCAAAGAATTTAACCCATTTCTTTGGAAAGCGTGGTTATTAATGGGACGGTCTCAGTTTCATTCCGGACAGTTTGACGAAGCTGTATCAACCTTTTCCTATATGAGTCGATTATACGAGACACAACCTGCCATTTATGGAAAGGCACGTGCCTGGTTGGCCAAATGCTTCATACAACAGGGATTTTTGTATGATGCAGAAGATGTCATGAAAAATATAGAAAGAGACTCCATCCATTGGCGCGCACAAAAAGAATGGGACTACACGTATGCCGATTACTATTTACATACCCATAATTTCGAAAAAGCAATACCTTTTCTGAAAAAGGTTATCAAGCACGAAATGAGACGCAAGCAAAAAGCTCGTGAATGGTTTTTACTTGGACAAATTGAGGCTTCTTTAGGTCATTATCAAGAAGCTTATACTGCATTTAAGCATGTACAAAGACTCAATCCACCATACGAACTGGCATTCAATGCACGCATTGCTATGACTGAAGTTATGGCTGGAGGGCAAGCCAAGAAAATGATTTCAAGACTCAGACGTATGGCTACATCTGATAACAATAAAGAATATCTTGACCAAGTATACTATGCCATTGGAAATATCTATTTAACACAAAAAGACACTATGCAAGCTATAAAAGCCTACGAAGAAGGATATGAAAAAGCAACTCGCAATGGTGTAGAAAAAGGTGTATTACTGCTACATCTTGGCAATTTATACTGGGATAAGGAAAAATACGGAGATGCACATCGATGTTATAGTACTGCTATAGGTCTTCTCGATAAAGACCGAAAAGATTATAAGACTCTTGAAGATCGCGACAAGATTCTTGAAGAATTGGTTCCTTATAGTGACGCTGTGGAATTACAAGACTCTCTACAGCGTTTAGCTCGTATGAGCGATAAAGAAAGATATGCTATTATTGATAAATTAATAGCTAATTACAAGAAAAAAGAAAAAGAACAAAAAAATAAAGAAGCAGAAGCACAAATTACAATTAATAACAGCAAGAATGGCTTTCATACAGCAAATACAAATAAACAGCAGCCTCAACAATTATCTAACACCCGACAAAACGGAATTTGGTATTTCTACAATCCTTTAACGGTATCACAGGGAAAAGCTTCCTTTGAAAGATCATGGGGCAAACGGGAAAACGTGGATAACTGGCAGCGCTCCAATAAAACCGTTGTTGCTATGGGTGAAGAGAATCAGGAACAATTATCTGATGAACAGAGAGATTCTCTTTTTGCAGAACAGAATAGACTTGATTCGCTGGAAAATATAAGCGATAGCGCACAGAACAATCCACATAAGCGCGAATATTATCTCAAAGATATTCCATTTACAGAAGAACAAATTACAGCAAGTAATAAGATTCTTCAAGATGCATTATACCACTGTGGCATAATCTTTAAAGATAAATTAGACAATCTTACACTTAGCGAAAAAGCACTTAGACGTATTACTGACAATTATTCAGATTATGAACACCTCGATGATGTTTATTATCATTTATTTTTGTTATATTCACGTGAAGGACAAGCTAATAGAGCTAATACTTATATCGAAAAATTAAAAGATGACTATCCACAAAGTCAATGGACGACTCTCCTTACTGACCCATATTATATAGAAAATGCAAAATTTGGTGAACAAATAGAAGACTCTCTATACGCTGCTACATACGAAGCATTTAAAGCAGATCGATATCAAGAAGTTAAAGCCAATACAAGTATTTCTGAATATCGCTTCCCTACTGGTGCTAATAGAGATAAATTTCTATTTATCGGTGGTATGAGCAAACTCAATAGTGGTGATACCAAAGGTTGTATTTCTGATATGAAAACTATCGTCGATAAATTCGCTAACAGCAGACTGGCAGAAATGGCTGGTATGATTTTGAATGGAGTTAACGACGGAAGAAAACTACATGGAGCCAAATTTGATTTGAATGTGGTATGGAATCAGCGTGCAGATATTCTTAATGATAGTAATACTATTAAAAATCAAAAATTTACGGCTGAACGAAATACGGAGTTTAATTTCATCATCATGTATAATCCAGATTCACTACATGAAAACAAATTATTATTTGAAGTTGCGAAGTTCAATTTCACCAATTTCCTTGTCCGCAATTTCGATATAGCCATCGACGATGTTGACGGCATACATCGCATGCGCATCCAAGGATTTAGGAATTATGACGAAGCAATGCAATATGCTCGACAATTAGCAGATCAGGAAAATATTGTCAGGAGTATTGAAAAAAATGCTAACACGTTAATCATTAGCAATACAAACCTTGAGATAATTGGGAAATATTTGTCTTATAGTGATTATGATAAATTCTACAAGAAGCATTTTGCAACACTTAAGATACGTACATTCCGCCTATTGACTGAGCCAGAAGAAATTATCACTGACAAAGAAAATAGCAGTACAACACCGACACAAGAAGAAATGAATAATATGCTTAATGACGGTATTTTCATTGACAATGGTTTGGATATAGAACCTAAACTAGAAGGTACTATTATTCAGGAAAAAGAAAAAAATACTTCTTCTCCTTCTTCTCATACAACTGTTGTAGAAATTAAAGAAGAAAAAACAGCAACTCCTGTACCTGCATCACCAAAGACTTTAGGAGTTACCATTCCTACCAAAACAGTCATTGAAAAAGAAACAACAAAGAAGACAATTGTCAATGGCAATAGCAAAGTTAGCAAAAATATACCATCCCAAAAGTCTTCGGTCAAAAAGGAATCTATTTCCAAAAAGACAAATACAGGCATATATTTCAATGATGGATTTAGTAATACAAAAAGCAACAGTTCCAAGACGAAGGACAAACGCCAACCTCAAAAGCAAACCTTCGATTTGGAAGATGAATATTATGATTTAGAAGGATTTTAATTATGAGCAATGGATTATTATTGTGGGTAGACGACGAAATCGAACTTCTAAAGGCACATATTATATTCCTTGAGAAGAAAGGATACGAAGTTGTAACAGCAAGTAACGGCAGCGACGCAATTGACCTATGCAAACAGCAGAACTATGATCTTATAATGCTGGATGAGATGATGCCTGGTATCAGTGGACTAGAAACGCTCCAAAAGATAAAGGATATTCAACCTACGACCCCTATTGTTATGGTCACTAAAAGCGAGGAAGAACACATCATGGATCAGGCAATCGGATCTAAAATAGCAGATTATCTGATTAAGCCTGTCAATCCTAGTCAAATTTTGCTCAGTCTGAAAAAAAATATCCACCGAAAGGAAATCGTTACTGAAGTAACACAGAGCGAATATCAGCAAAACTACCAGAATATCATGATGCAGATCAGCGAATGCAGAACTGCACAAGACTGGATTAACCTATATAAAACTCTTGTGAAATGGGAACTCGAACTCAGTAGTACAGATAGCGAAATGACCGATATGCTGAAAATGCAAAAAGAAGAAGCCAATATCGGATTTGCTAAATACATATCCAAAAACTATCTATACTGGGTTAACCCCAAGACCATGAAGGATAAAGAAGCCGAACGGCCTATAATAAGTCCAGAGATTTTCAAGAAAAAATTATTCCCATTATTAGATAATAATGAAAAAGTATTTTTCATTGTAATAGACAATTTTCGTTTCGATCAATGGAAAATGCTTGCTAAAGAAATAGGTGATCTGTACGACATTGAAGAAGATGTATATATGAGCATTCTTCCTACTGCTACACAATATGCAAGAAATGCGATTTTTAGTGGACTTATGCCTAACAAAATTGCTGAAATGTTTCCAGAATTGTGGGTAGACGAGGATGAAGAAGAAGGTAAGAATCTGAACGAAGCGCCACTCATCCAGACACAATTAGACCGATTCAGAAGACACAATTCTTTTTCTTATCACAAAATCAATGATTCCATAGGTGCAGATAGGTTTTTAGAGCATTTTGATAATCTTAGATCAAAAGATCTCAATGTCGTTGTTATCAACTTCATTGATATGTTATCTCATGCCCGAACAGAATCCAAAATGGTTAGAGAGCTCGCTAATAGCGAATCGGCATATCGAAGTATTACCACAAGTTGGCTGCGACATTCTGTCATATCCGAACTATTTAAACAACTAGCCAAAGAAGATTTTAAAATTATTCTAACTACTGACCATGGCTGCATACGTGCTTCTAAACCCGTAAAAATTATCGGAGACAGAAACACCAATACCAATCTGCGATATAAATTAGGAAAGAACTTAGCTTATAATTCCAAGGAAGTCTTTGCCATAAAAGAGCCTGCTAAAGCACAGTTACCATCACCTAACATTAGCACGTCTTACGTATTTGCCACAGGTGAATCATTCTTTGCTTATCCAAACAATTACAATTATTACGTATCTTACTATAAGGATACATTTCAGCATGGTGGCATTTCAATGGAGGAAATGCTCATTCCACTGATTACTTTAAAACCAAGAAAGAGATAAATAGATAAAATATGAAGATTACGATTACATCACTGGATAATATCCAGGAAGCCGCTCAAGAATTTTTAAATAATTTAGGCGACAACAAAATTTTTGCGTTTTATGGTAAAATGGGAGCTGGAAAGACTACTTTCATTAAGGCCATTTGTGAAGCACTAGATGTTGACGACGTGATTACATCACCAACTTTTGCAATCGTCAATGAATATACATCTAACAAATTAGGTGAGCCAATATACCATTTTGACTTCTACCGAATTAAAAAGTTAGATGAAGTATACGACATGGGGTATGAAGATTATTTCTACAGTGGTAATTTATGTTTCCTAGAATGGCCTGAACTCATAGAAGACCTACTTCCTGAAGATGCTGTTAAAGTTACTATAACCGCCAACGAAGATGGTACTAGAAACATCGAATACTAAACATAAGCATATAAAAAATGAGAATGCCATTTTGACATTCTCATTTTTTATATATCATGAAACTATGAATCTTACAGCAAAGCCTTGAATTTTTCTTCGATAGTAGCCTTTGAAGCAGCACCAACGAACTTATCAACTAGCTCACCACCCTTGAAAAACAAAATAGTAGGAATATTACGAATACCATATTCCATAGCTATTTCATCATTTTCTTCTACATCACATTTACCTACAACAATTTTGCCATCATAGTCATTAGCAAGCTCTGAAACAATAGGACCTACCATACGACAAGGACCACACCATGTTGCCCACAAATCTACTACCAAAGGTAATTCACCATTTTTATAAGACTCAAAATTGTCAGTTGTAATTGTTACTTCCATCTTTATTCCTTTCGTTTAGTTTATAATGTGCACAAATTTAATTAATAAATACGGAATCCGCAAACTTTATGCCATAATTAATTGATATGATAATTCATATCTGCATTACTGTCTATCAGATGAATCAACTCCTTCGGAATATCAATCATCATATCCTTAGCACGAAGCAAAACTACACTATGTGTATCTTTGTCGTGTATCTGGAAGTAAACCGCAGTCTTACCAGGATGGTTTGCCAATATGATATTCATATCATTTACTGTTGCTTCGTCAAGTACATCACTTTCTACTTCTATCGTAATTTTGTCTATTTTAGTATCCTTTACCGTTTGTAAATATTGTATATCAGAGATACGAAATTCGTAATAATTAGAATCACGATATTTGGGAACACATTTACCAGTTATATATACCGAACAGCCTTCTGTCAACATACCTCTCCATTTACCCCAATCTTCACCAAAAAAAGCAAGTTCTCCTGAGCCTTCAAAATCTTCGATTGTCACAAAGCCGCATGGTTTACCATTCTTGGTAAATTTAGATTTTACGCCTGTAACGATTCCACCTAAAACAATATCTTCCTTCTTTGCAAGCTCAGCCTTATCCTCAATTTCTGTACAATGCGTATTACACATGCTATTTAACACGATACTATAATCATCAAGAGGATGAGCTGATATATAAATACCGACAAGATCACGCTCTCTGTTTAGCTTTTCAATTGTACTCCACTGCTCTCCCTCTGGTATCGGAGGAGTTGCAATTTCAATAGCATCAGCTCCACCAAAGAGTGATGTCTGCGCTTCCATTTGCTCAGCCTGGAACAACTGACCATATTTTACAAGTGTATCAAGGAAAACTTCCCCCTTGGCACTAGTACCAAAATATTGTTCACGACGAAGACCAAAGCCATCGAAACCACCACTCAGTGCAAGACTCTCAAAAGCCTTACGGTTGACAGAACCAAAATCTACTCGTTCTGCAAAATCAAATATTGATTTATATGGCCCATTTTTCTGGCGTTCAGCTACTATAGATGCAGCAGCATTACCACCCATACCCTTAATAGCAGAAAGACCAAAACGAATTTCTCCTTTATCATTAACACCAAATCCTGAATAACTCTCATTAACATCAGGGCCTAATGTCTGTATACCCATCGACTTACATTCTTCCATCAATTTGGTGATTTCTGTAATCTGACTAAAACGACGGGTCATCAACGCGGCCATAAATTCTGCAGGATAATGAGCCTTCATATAGGCTGTCTGGTAAGCTACCCATGAATAGCAAGTGGCATGAGATTTATTGAAAGCATAAGAAGCAAATTTCTCCCAGTCACCCCAAATTTTTTCAAGCACTTTTGGATCATGACCATTTTCTTGTCCCTGCTTCAAGAACTTTGGCTTCATTTGGTCTACAATCGCTTTTTTCTTCTTACCCATTGCCTTACGAAGGGCATCACTCTCACCACGAGTAAAACTAGCTAACTGACGAGAAAGAAGCATCACTTGCTCTTGATACACAGTAATACCATACGTATCCTTTAAGTATTTCTCCATACAAGGAATGTCATACTTTATCTCTTCCCTGCCGTTTTTACGAGCAATAAATGAAGGTATATAATCCATAGGTCCTGGTCGATACAGGGCATTCATGGCTATCAAGTCTTCAAAGACGGTAGGCTTTAGTTCACGAAGATACTTCTGCATACCTGCTGATTCAAACTGGAAGGTACCAATGGTTCTTCCTTCTTGATACAACTTATAAGTCAGCTCGTCATCAATAGGAATATTATCTAGATCTACTTCAACACCAGTAGTTTGCTTAACAACTTTGCAAGCCTCTTTTAACTCGGAAAGTGTTTTCAAACCCAAGAAGTCCATCTTGATCAAACCAGTAGATTCAATCACATGACCATCATACTGAGTCACTGCCGTTTTGAGACCAGGAAAATCTGGGTCATCAGCAGTAGATACCGGAACCCAATTACTAATCGGGTCACGACAGATAATAAAACCACAAGCATGAATACCTGTTCCTCTGACTGTACCCTCAAGCATTTTAGCATATTTTATAGTATTACGCTCTCTTGGATCAGAAGACGATTCTGCCTCACGTAATTCAGGAGTACACTTGATTGCATTAGTCAAATTCATCTTCAGACCATCAGGGAGACGATCAGGAATGGCTTTACATAAAGCATTTGAACGATCAAGAGGCAACTTTTCTACTCGAGCAACATCCTTAATAGAGTTTTTGGTAGCCATACTCGAATAGGTAATAATATGAGCACAGTTTTCATGACCGTACTTATCCATTACCCATCTCAACACCTTACCGCGGCCATCATCATCGAAGTCTGTATCAATATCAGGAAGGTTTACACGATCAGGATTCAAGAAACGTTCAAACAGCAAATCATACTTTAGTGGGTCTATCTTCGTAATACCTAAACAATAAGCAACCACAGAACCCGCAGCTGAACCACGACCAGGACCGACCATAACCCCTAACTCCTCACGAGCTGCTCGAATAAAATCAGAGACGATCAAGAAGTAGCCAGGAAAACCCATAGTCTTCATGACATGCAACTCGAAATTTACATGTTCTTTTACATTTTGCGGCAGTGGGTCACCGTATAATTTCTTAGCCCCATCGTAAGCTAATTTTGCTAAATATTCAGCTTCATACTTGATACGATAAACTTTATCCCATCCTCCTAACGACTCTATCTTCTTCAAACCATCCTCACGAGGAAGAGTATTATCCCCATTTTCATCAGAAGAAAATTCCTTCAACAAGTCTTCTGTAGAAAACTTTTTTCGGATATCATCCTCTGTACCAAACGATTCAGGAATTGGGAAGAAAGGCATAATAGGACCATGATCTATACTGTACATTTCTACTTTGTCCAGTATATCTAATGTATTTGAAAGAGCTTCTGGAACATCAGAGAAAACTTCATTCATCTCCTCACGTGTTTTAAACCACTCTTGCTTACTGTATCGCATACGCATCGGATCATCCAAATCCTTACCAGTAGACAAACAAAGCAAATGGTCATGTGCCTCCGCCGTTTCTTTATCCTCAAAGTGAACGTCGTTGGAACAAATCAATTTGATACCATATTCCCTAGCAAAATCTATTAAGACCTTATTAGCTTTTTGCTGTAAAGGGAAAGCCTCACGGTTAGCCATAATCACTGGATCCTTTACCTCATGGCGTTGCAGTTCCAGATAATAATCCTCACCAAAAACACGATGATACCATTCTAAAGCTTCACGAGCACCAGCAATATCACCTTTAATAATTTTAGCAGGGACTTCACCCGCAATACAGGCTGAGCAAACAATAAGACCCTCATGATATTTTTCTAGATCTACGCGATCTGTTCGAGGACGATAATAATAACCATCAACCCAAGAACGGGATACCAACTTAATGAGATTTTTATATCCCTCATAGTTTTTTGCTAAAACTATAAGATGATAACCACTCTGATCACCATTTTCTTTAACCTTGTCTTCAAGACGATGGTGAGCCACATACATCTCACAACCAATTATCGGCTTAAATGGTTCTAAACCTTCCTTTTTCCGTCCCTTGTTAACACCACTACAATAATCTACAAACTCCTTAATACCAAACATGACGCCATGATCGGTAATAGCCATACCTTTCATGCCATCCTGAATAGCCTTATCAACAAGACGAGGTATCTTAGACTGACCATCAAGAATAGAATAATGAGTGTGGACGTGTAAATGAACAAAATCTTCCATTTATATAGTTCTCTCCTTAGAAAAACGTTGGTAAAGATACGAGTAAAACTCCGAATAGCCAAAAGAAAGAGAAAAAATTTGCAAAATTACCAAAAAAGGTTTACCTTTGCACAGAATGATAAAAACCTAATCCGCAGAATGGGAAATAGAATCAAGAAATTTAAAAAAATCAGAATACATAGAGAAGGAACAAACACCTTATTGTATAGCGGTATTTTATTAATAGCAGTTGCGGGACTGCTATGGTATGTCTTTGAAACAAAAATTCCATTTTGGAGTTTTGTAGTTATTTTCGGTATAGTCTATGGTATTGTAACAAACTTTTACCAATGTCCTATCCGCTATATTAATGTAGACGATACCAGCAAACTTGTTGTTGCTCCTGCAGATGGTAAAATCGTTGTTATCGAGGAAGTTCAAGAAAATGAATACTTCCACGACAAACGCATTATGGTTTCCATTTTTATGAGCCTCTTTAATGTTCATGCTAACTGGTTTCCTGTTGATGGAAAAGTAAAGTTTGTACGTCATCGCAATGGTAATTTTCATAAAGCATGGCTCCCAAAAGCCAGTGAGGAAAACGAACGAGCAGATACAATGATTACTACACCAGACGGTGTTGATATTTTGTGTCGTCAAATTGCCGGTGCAGCAGCTCGTCGTATTGTTACTTACGCTAAAGACGGAGAAGATTGCTTCATTGATGAACACCTCGGCTTTATCAAATTAGGGTCACGAGTAGACGTATTCCTTCCTGTCGATTCTGAAATTTTGGTAAAAATGGGACAGAAGACGACTGGCGATCAAACAATTCTTGCAAAATTGAAGTAATGTCTATCAAGAAACATATTCCAAATACTATTACGTGCTGTAATCTGGTTTCTGGCTGCATTGCCACTACCTATGCGTTTACAGGAAACACATCCATGGCCCTGGCATGGATTATCATTGGTGCCATATTTGATTTCTTCGATGGAATGAGTGCTCGTTTACTCAAAGTGTCTTCTCCTATTGGAAAAGAACTAGACTCACTTGCAGACGATATCACCTTCGGTGTCGCCCCATCTACCATCATTTTTTGGCAACTAAATGTTATAGAGTATCCTGAGTTCTTAGACACTTATCGAGCATATATTCCATATTTCGCATATATTATGGCTGCTTTTTCTGCTTTAAGACTAGCGAAATTTAATTTGGATGAGCGTCAGACTACCTCTTTTATCGGATTACCTACACCTGCTAATGCCCTTTTTTGGGGGTCATTAATTATAGGAGGCACTCCTTTCTTTGAACATTCTACGTATAGTGTATACTTTCTACTATTCATGATTTGTCTGAGCAGTTGGCTACTCATTTCTGAGATACCAATGTTCGCTTTGAAATTCAAACATTGGGGATGGAAAGAAAACAAAGTAAAATATTCTTTTATCATTACATGCATTATCTTCTTTACTCTCTTTTTATGCATCGGCTACTTGACTGCTTCATTTGCATTCATTATAGCTTGGTACGTAATTCTTTCAATTATTCTCAACCGTAAGAGAGTATAATTATATGGTAACAATTCTTCATTTTCTGCTAATTATCATCATTGCATTCCTTCTGATTGTGGGCATGGTCGCTTTTCGTATTTATACACGGATACGCCAACATGCTAATCGCTTTAAACAGCAGATGAATGAATCTTTTGGTAATAATCAACATAGTAATGGTTCTTATACTTCTAAGCAGAATAAATCAAAGGATTGTTCTTCGGACGAAGAAATTATTTTCGACGTGCACAATTCTAGAGAAGTAAATAAGAAGATTATTCCAAAGGACGAAGGAGAATATGTAGACTTTACAGAAGAATAAAAACAATAAAAGGACACCTGCAAAGAGGTATCCTTTTATTGTTTATATATAACATTCTTACAGAAATTAGTTATGCACAAGTGTGCCTATCTCTTCACCTTCCATTACTTTTTTAAGATTACCAAAGATATCCATATTAAATACATAGATAGGAAGATTATTTTCCTTACACATCGTAGTAGCAGTAAGGTCCATCACCTTTAAGCCACGAGTATATATTTCATCATAAGTAATATCAGTAAACTTGGTAGCTGTTGGATCTTTCTCAGGATCAGCTGTATAAATACCATCTACACGTGTACCTTTCAACATCACATCAGCTTCAATCTCTATACCACGAAGAGAAGAGCCAGTATCTGTAGTGAAGTAAGGACTACCAGTCCCTGCAGAGAATATACATACATATCCTGCTTCCATTGACTCTATTGCTTTCCACTTATTATAAAATTCACCGATAGGCTCCATACGAATAGCAGTTAATACTTTTGTTTTAACTCCCAAAGCACCCAGGGCACTGCTCAAAGCAAGAGAGTTAATAACAGTTGCACACATACCCATCTGATCACCCTTTACACGATCAAACCCCTTCTGACTACCACTAAGCCCACGGAAAATGTTACCACCTCCGATAACAATACCTATCTGTACACCCATTTCGTGAACTTCCTTAATCTGTTTTGCATAGTCAGATAAACGATCTGGATCAATACCGAAACCTTGATTACCCATTAAACTTTCACCACTCAACTTGAGCAGTATTCTCTTGAATCTTGCCATATATTAATAAGTTTACATTTTAATCTAACACAAACTGCACCTCCTTAAAAGCATAAGAGTGCATCACTCCTTTCCGATCCCTCAGAATTAAATGACCATCATCTTCTACTTCTACCAAAGCACCTTCAAATTCTCCATAAGCATCTCGATAGGTATGAAAACCATGCGATCTATATAACGCAGAATGATACAAAGCAACTATCGAATTATAATCAGCTCGTAAAACTAACTCCATTGTTTTTTTGAAAGCCTCAACAATTTCAAGCAATAATTCTTCGCAATCCAATTCATAACCTAGTATCTGAACAAGCGAAACGGGATTTGGGGCACCACTTCTAAATTCTGTTTGATTAACATTAAGGCCAATACCAAAAATACAATTTTTGATATGATGCTGAGCTATCGAAGTTTGAATAAGTGTACCACATAATTTTTTATCCTTCCAATAAACATCATTCGGCCATTTAAGAGTAATACCATCCGTATATTTCTCTAAAACAGACTTAATAGCAACAGCCCCCATTTCTGATAATAGAAACTGTCGAGCCACAGGGACCATTGTCGGATGTATCAATATACTAAAAAGCAAATTTTTACCAACTTCACTCTCCCACGTATTGGTACCCTGTCCTTTACCTGCCGTCTGATAGTCAGCAACAACAACGGTCATATCTTCACCACTCGCTGGTGTATAATCTGCTAACCAACGATTTGTTGAATCCGTTTCCTTTAAATGTATTGCCCTTATATTCATTTTTAAAACAATAATGGGTTAAAAGCATCCTCGATATGTTTAAACCTTTGGACTATACCATCAGAACCAGTAATTGAGATGATATCAAAGCGAAGCGGTTTGTCAACCTCATAAGTCTTAACATAGACATTAGCAGCTGATCGTAAATTTTTTATTTTAGCAAGATCAACAGCTTCTTCAGGCATCTGTCCATCATTAACCGTTCTTGTCTTAACCTCTACAAAAACAATTAGCTCACCATCAGGAGTCTCTGCAATAATATCAAGATCACGCTTACCGTCCTTCCAATCTCGCTCAAGAATTACATAATCTTCACTTTCCAGGTATTCTTGAGCCTTATCCTCCCCCCAAGCACCTAAATCGTTATGTTCTGCCATTATTATTCACTATTACTAATGCAAAATTACGATTTTTATTCTACATCTTCAAACTTTTCTTTGTAAATTTGTCTCACTAAAAATAGGTTTATGACAACAGAAGAAATACGAAAAGAAGACGAGAACTTTATGCGCAAAGCACTCATTGAAGCCCAAAAAGCTTTCGAGGAGGGCGAAATACCCATCGGTGCTATTATTGTATGCAAAGGAAGAATCATATCAAGAGCACACAATCTAACCGAAACACTGAATGACGTTACGGCTCATGCTGAAATGCAAGCTATAACTGCAGCTGCCAATACACTTGGTGGGAAGTATCTAAAAGACTGCACACTATATGTGACTATCGAACCATGTACGATGTGTGCCGGTGCCATAGGATGGGCACAAATACCACGAATTGTATACGGTGCTTCCGAAGAAAAACGAGGATATCGTAAATATGCTCCACAGGCTATGCATCCCAAATCCTCAACAACTTGTGGCATACTTGAAGATGAATGCAAAGAACTGATGCAGCGTTTCTTTCAACATCGAAGATAAAACAAATCGGGCAACCTTTTCATCATGAAAAAAGTTGCCCGATTCTAGCATATAGAAATTCTCTTTTACTTGACTAAAACGACCAAATACTTGCTAGTACTCCAGAAAAGCTGAGGATTAGATATTCGTAGAATATACTGATTATTATTATCCTGCGTCAGCGTATAACTAGAAGAAGGATGCATGGTCAATAGCCGAACCGACTTGGAATAAAGCTTTACTTCTTTGCTTACGCGAATATCAATCTTGGTAAAATAGCTTTTATTGAAATTCCCCTGAAGCACTTTACCATCAACAAGGATACGCTGCTCTTTCAATTCTTTCTTTGTTCCAAAAACATACCACGCTGTATTTAATTGCTTATCCTGATTCGTTATAGTCTCTGTCTTCTGTGCACTCTCTGCAGTCAAATTATTAACATCAGAATTGAGAGTATTGATTGTTTCA
Source organism: Segatella bryantii (assembly GCF_022024215.1). Taxonomy (NCBI): domain Bacteria; kingdom Pseudomonadati; phylum Bacteroidota; class Bacteroidia; order Bacteroidales; family Prevotellaceae; genus Segatella; species Segatella bryantii. Next base: position 2,051,855 of record NZ_CP091798.1, read on the forward strand.
TCTAACTCTGTTATATGAATATCTTTAGCATCTAATTCTACACGAAGTTCCTGCAGTTGCTGGTCTTTCTCGTTCATCTGTTTCACAAGGTTTTCGATAGTCTTCTTAAACTCATCACCTTTAAAACTACTTTCGCGCAACTGTTGCCTCAGTTTAGCTATCAAAGCTCTGTTCTGCTTCATACGATTTGAGATAAACTGGACATTCTCACGCAACTGCTGAGAACGATTGGCGCCTTCACCATCTTTAACCAACTCCACTCGATTTTCAGCTTCGTTGATTTCACGAAACCCTGTTTCTATTTCGTTGAGCGTACCCATCAAGTCGTTCATTTCATTGTCTTTTTGGGTAATTATCTTTTGAAGCGAATCTGTCTGCTCTAAACGAACTAAAGCTGGGGCCTCTTTTTTATTATCTTGACAGCCTGTCACAACTAAAGTAACTAACACTGCCACCATCAATAACTTTCTCATTTTTCTTCGTCTTTTAGCTTTTTGTTTTTAGCACTCTTTTTGACTCTTTCTTTACCTGCAAGCACAATAACAAATTCACCTCGCGGTTCGACTTCCTTAAAATGAGTAATAACCTCATTAAGGGAACCTCTTACCGTTTCTTCATGCATTTTGGAAATTTCACGGCTTACACTAACATTTCTATCACCACCAAAATATTCAGCAAACTGCTGTAAGGTTTTCACAACACGATAAGGAGACTCATAAAATACCATCGTACGGAATTCCTCTTTCAGCGATTCTAAGAAAGTCTGACGTCCTTTCTTTTGTGGAAGAAACCCCTCAAAGCAAAAACGGTCACAAGGGAGTCCCGAATTTACAATAGCAGGAATACAAGCAGTTGGTCCAGGAAGAGTCTGCACCGTAATACCCGCTTTAGAAGCCTCACGTGCTAAAAAGAAACCTGGATCACTAATACCTGGAGTACCAGCATCACTAATTAACGCAACTGTACGACCAGCCTTTAATTCCTCAACAATGCGAGCCGAAGTACCATGCTCATTAAATTTATGATGAGCTATCAAATGATTTTTAATCTCAAAATGCTTCAGTAAGACACTTGAAGTACGAGTATCTTCTGCCAAGACGACATCTGCCTCCTTCAATATACGAATGGCACGAAACGTCATATCTTCCATGTTGCCTACAGGTGTAGGTACAATATATAATATGCCCATAATTGATACAAATATAGTTAAATTATCTTCGACAACAAAAAAAGGGACTAATTCTTTGCAATTTTTAAAACGTCTTTGTACTTTTGCATTCAAATGACTGAAAATTTAATTGGCGAAACACGTCGCCCTGGAAGAATCGAGATTGTGTGCGGGTCTATGTTCTCTGGAAAAACAGAGGAACTGATTCGCCGTATGAAGCGTGCGAAATTTGCAAAGCAGAAAGTGGAAATATTTAAGCCTGCTATGGATACACGATATTCTGAAGAGGATGTCGTTAGCCATGATCAAAATGTGATCCATTCTACCCCAGTTGAATCATCTGCAGCATTACATTTGCTCGCTATGGCTGACGAAATTGATGTAGTAGGTATCGACGAAGCCCAATTCTTCGATATGGGACTTGTAGATGTTTGCAATCAGCTAGCCAATTCGGGAGTTCGTGTTATCATTGCTGGTCTTGACATGGATTTCAAGGGGGTACCTTTCGGTCCTATTCCAGCACTCTGTGCCATTGCCGATGAAGTAACCAAGGTACATGCAATCTGTGTACGTTGTGGTGCTTTAGCATATGTCAGTCATCGTCTTGTACATAACAACAACCGTGTTCTTCTTGGTGAAAAAGAAGAATATGAACCTCTTTGCCGAGAATGTTATCGCAAAGTGCTTGAAGAGGATAAGTTAAAGGAGGAAAAGAAACATGCAAGAGCCACAGTTTCTGAAACAGGAAATAACCTTTGATAAAGCAGCTCGTTGGATAGGCATTATATTGCTTATCCTGACTACATTTTATGTCGTCAACTATCTGAGCAGTGTACTGCTCCCGTTTTTCATAGCATGGCTTTTTGCCTATCTACTTTATCCTATCGTCAAGTTTATCCAATACAATATGCATGTTAAAGTGAGGGCTTTAGCTATCATTTTGACTCTTATTCTTGTTGTCGTTGTTATCGGAGCCTTATATTATGCTATCATTCCTCCAATGCTTGACCAGTTTGCTCGCTTCGAAGATGTACTAAACAGGTGGTTGGGGCAAACTACACATAGTAATTCACTAACAACACTTATAAAAAATTGGTTTGTTAACAACCAAGTTGAGATAGAACATTTCTTAAAGAGCAAGGACTTTAACGATGCTGTAAAGACTGCAATGCCCAAAGTCTTCAATGTTTTAGGACAAACAGCGAGCATTGTAATCAGTATAATAGCCTCCATGATTACGTTATTATATATGTTCTTCATTCTTCTAGATTACGAATACCTTACCCAAAACTGGATTAAGATATTCCCTAAGAAGAATCGTCCATTTTGGCAAGAATTAGCACAGGACGTAGAACATGCGCTCAATAACTATATCAGAGGCCAGGGACTTGTTGCCCTTATTATGGGTATCATGTTCTGCATCGGCTTTACAATTATCGGTTTCCCTATGGGAATTGGTCTAGGTATTTTGATTGGTATTCTCGATCTCGTACCTTACTTGCATACTTTCGCTCTGATTCCAACAGCCTTCCTTGCTATGCTCAAAGCAGCAGACACAGGTGAGAACTTTTGGATTGTCTTTGGTTCTGCAGTTCTGGTATTCATTATTGTACAAATTATCACTGATTTTATAGTAACTCCTAAGGTTATGGGCAAGGCTATGGGACTAAATCCTGCAGTTCTATTGCTCAGTTTGTCTGTTTGGGGAGCAGTTTTAGGCTTCATTGGGTTAATTATTGCGCTTCCACTCACGACTCTCATTATGGCTTATTGGCAAAGATATGTCACCCGAGAACATGAAGAAACCCCACAAAAACAGCCCTAAAACAAAAAAAATGAAGATTTTTCAAAAAAAAGTGCGAAATTATTTTGGAGTTTCAAAAAATTGCATTACCTTTGCACTCGCTTTTGAGATACAAAGTTACGGAGATCCGTTAGCTCAGTCGGTAGAGCACAACACTTTTAATGTTGGGGTCTTGGGTTCGAGCCCCAAACGGATCACAAAAGGAGTTACAATATTGTAACTCCTTTTTTTTATAAAAACTTGATTGCTATATTCTACTCTACCAATATTTTTAGCAACATATACAACTATCTAAAAGCATATTCCAATATGACTTTACAATATTCTAACAAAACTTATTTCATATTTTAACTGCCCCAAATATAATCCTTTGAAAGAATTCATAAACCCTACAAGAGTGTTCTATATAATGACAGTGCTATTAAATAGCAAAAAGCATAGAATAACGGATATTTATACTTGGGAATGAATCTCTGCTTTCAATGCACACTTCATCATGAGCAAACTGATAGCACCAATTGTTTCACACGATTTCGTGCTGAATATAATGTACCGTTTCAAGATATGACAGAAATCATCAATACAACCACCAAAATCTAAAATAATGATTTACACTTATTATTTAGCCCTAAAAAAATAACGAAAAAGCCCTTGAAAAAGCAATAAATCGTGCTTTATTGACACTTTTTTTTAGTAAATTTGCAACCAAATACCCTTTTAACATATATGAATATTTCAGAAATACTAAATAGCAGTAATGCGCAAAAGCATTTTTCTTTTGAGGTACTACCACCTCTAAAAGGAAACGGAACAGATGGTTTGTTTCGCACAATCGATAAATTGAAAGAATTCAATCCTCTATTTATCAACATTACAAACCACTCGTTTGAATATATCTATCAAGAACTAGAAAACGGACTCATTGAGAAAAGCAGAATCCACAGACGTCCGGGTTCTGTAGCTATAGCTGCTGCTATTCAGAACAAATATAACATTCCTGTCATTCCACACTTGATCTGCAGCGGAGCTACTAAAGAGGATATAGAATACGAACTGCTCGACATACAATTTTTGGGTATTGAGACATTATTCTTGCTTCGCGGTGACAAAGCACACGAAGACAATAGATTTAAAGCAGTACCAGGTGGATACGATCACGCTACAGAATTGATTAAACAGGTAAATCAGTTTAACAATGGCTACTTTGTAGATGGTACTCCCATCAAGCATCCAGGAAAAAAATTCGAATACGGAGTAGCATGCTATCCTGAAAAGCATAACGAAGCTCCAAATCTGGATATCGACTTAAAATATTTAAAAGAAAAACAGGATCTTGGTGCGACTTATGCCGTAACCCAACTGTTTTATGACAATAAGAAATACTTCGATTTTGTGAAGAAAGCACGCGAAATGGGCATCACAATACCTATCATTCCTGGTATCAAACCATTTGCCAAATTATCACAATTATCAGTTGTTCCTAGTGTCTTCCACATCGATTTTCCTGAAGAGTTGGCTAACGAAGCTATGAAATGCAAGAATGACGAAGAGGCTAAGCAACTTGGGATAGAATGGACAACCCACCAGGTAAAAGAACTATATACCAATGGTGTAAATGATGTACATTTCTATACCGTTTCTGCAGTAGACAGCGTAAAAGAAGTAGCAAGAAGATTATTATAATACGAGATGAAGTTTAGTGAAGTTATTGGCCAAGAGGAAGCTGCTCAACATCTGCTCCAACTTGCCGAAGAAAACAGAATACCCCATGCTATGCTTTTCTGTGGTCCACAAGGATGTGGAAAAATGGCATTGGCTTTAGCTTTTGCATCACACCTGCTCAATGACAGTCCGATGCTAAAGAAATGGGAACATCCTGACCTCTACTTCACCTACCCTACCATAAAACTGCCAGGTATGGGTGCAGACCATCAGCCGATAAGTGATGATTTTGCCAAACCTTGGCACGAAATGCTCCTACAGGGTGCATACTTTACGGTTAACCAGTGGATGCAACGAATGGGAGCTACCAGCCAACAGGCTATTATTACAGCAGCAGAAAGTGATGCTATCGCCAAAAACCTAAGTCTAAAATCAAGCCAAGGTGGATATAAGGTAAGCATCATTTGGCTTCCTGAACGTATGAATCTGACAAGTGCAAATAAACTGTTGAAAATACTTGAAGAGCCACCTCACGAAACAGTATTTATACTTGTAAGCGAAGAACCTGAGCATCTTTTGGAAACCATTAGAAGCCGTACTCAACGATTTGATTTCAAGAAGATACACAATGATGCTATTCAGCAGGCTCTCATACAACAAAGAGGCCTTGATGAAGATATTGCTCGAAGAGTAGCACGAGTTGCCAACGGCAACTGGAATAAAGCTTTAGAAGAATTGGATGCCGGCAACGAAAACAGACAATTCTTAGACATGTTTATCATGCTCATGCGATTAGCATACATGAGGAACATACACGATCTTAAAAAATGGAGTGAAACTATATCGCTCTTCGGTAGAGAAAAACAGCGTCGCATGCTTACCTACTTCATGAGAATGATTAGAGAAAATTTCATGTTTAATTTTCAACAACCTGATCTCAATTACATGACACAGGATGAGGAAAATTTCTCCAAAAACTTCGCTCGTTTCATTAATGAAGCCAATGTGATTGATATCACAGAATTACTTGAGAGAGCTCACCACGATATCGGACAAAATGCCAATGCCAAAATCGTCTTCTTTGATATGGCACTTAAAATGATAGTACTTTTAATTCGAAAATAAAATATGGATTACAATGATATGAAATACAGAATGTGCAACGGATGCGACCGAGGTCTGTGCTCTTGTGCTGTTGGTCGTCAGGACAGACAGCTCAACACATACGACTGGTTAGCTGGCGTACCAGGAAACTCCCGTAGCACTGACCTTGTCGAGGTGCAATTCAAAAACACCCGAAAAGGATATTACCACAACGACAATAACCTGGAACTCAAAAAGGGAGATATTGTTGCTGTAGAAGCCAATCCTGGGCACGACATCGGTGTAGTAAGTCTCACAGGAAGACTAGTTAAACTTCAAATTAAGAAGGCAAATCTAAAATCAGCCGATGATATTAAACGCATCTATCGTATTGCAAAGCCTGTTGATATGGAAAAATACGAAGAAGCAAAGAGCCGTGAACATGACACAATGATTCAAAGTCGACAAATTGCTAAAGACTTAGGATTACAAATGAAAATCGGTGACGTAGAGTATCAGGGTGATGGCAACAAAGCCATTTTTTACTATATCGCAGATGAGCGTGTAGACTTCCGACAGTTAATAAAGGTTTTGGCTGAAACTTTCCACGTACGCATCGAAATGAAACAAATTGGTACTCGTCAAGAAGCTGGGCGCATTGGAGGTACAGGACCTTGCGGACGCGAACTATGTTGTGCCACATGGATGAAAAACTTTGTTTCGGTAAGCACTAATGCGGCACGCCATCAAGATATTTCTCTTAACCCTCAGAAACTAGCTGGTATGTGTGCCAAATTAAAATGCTGTCTAAACTATGAGGTAGATGAATATATAGAGGCACGACAAAGTATTCCAGGAAAAGAAATTGTCTTACAAACTATGGATAGCGACTACTATCAATTTAAAATTGATATTCTGTCACACCAGCTGACATACTCCACAGACAAGAATCTTGCAGCAAATTTGGAAACTATCAGCGCAGAACGAGCAAACGAAATTATTGCCATGAATAAACGTGGCGAAAAACCAGTATCACTGCTCGAAGAAGATAAAATCAAAGAACCTTCTAAACCTATCGACCTTTTGGCTAATGCTGATATCAGCAGATTTGACAAAGCAAAAAAGAAAAAATCACGCAATCGTTCTGGAAACAACAGTAATGTAAACAATAACCGTCAGAACAAGCCTCAGCAGCAAACTCAAAATGATAATCTACAAAACGAACAGCAAGGTAAACAAAATGTTCCTGTAAATCGTAATGCTAAAGAAAATAATAATCGACCAAACAGGAATAATAATACAGTTCAAAGTGATTCAACAAATACAAATCGTAACAAAAAAAATCATCGAAGAAGACCAAACAACAATAATAAAAAGCCAAAGACTGAAGGAAATCAATAACACCAAGTGGGAGGAAGATAAATAATAATGAAAAAAATAACTTTCCTTTATACAGTAATAATACTGCTGCTCACATCGTGCAATAGTAAAAAGGTGTACGACAAATATAGTCATACACCAATATCTGGATGGGAAAAGAACGATACCCTATTCTTTGAGGTACCTAAACTGGCCGATAAAGGTACATATCGACCAAAACTAGGCCTGAGAATCAATGGTGCATACCCTTTCATGGGGCTATCTCTTATTGTTGAGCAAATAATTATCCCTGGTGATAGAACATACATAGATACCCTAAACTGTAACTTAATCGACAAAAATGGTACAGCACAAGGACAAGGAATAAGCTACTACCAGTACAATTTTCCTCTTCATCCTATAGAGCTACAACAAGGAGATTCTATTGTGGTACGAGTAAGACATGATATGAAAAGGGAAATTCTTCCTGGAATAAGCGATATTGGCATACAATACACTAAACATTAATAAAAAAGTAAAACAGCTAATTATTAGTTAATTAGCTGTTTTACTTTTTATTATGCTCTAATCAGATTTCGACCAGCATCTATTCGTAAAAATATAAAGAGGAGGAAAGTAAAGCCCCATAATGAGGAGCCACCGTAACTAAAAAACGGCAAAGGGATGCCAATAACAGGTGTCAAACCTAATACCATACCAACATTAATAAAGACATGGAAAAGAAAAACACTCAGCACACAGTAACCATAAATCCTACCGAATTTAAAAGGTTGACGCTCCGCCAAATAAACCAGTCGTAATATTAAAGCTAAAAATAAAAGCAATACACCTGCTGATCCCATAAAGCCTTCTTCCTCTCCAACTGTACAGAATATAAAGTCGGTATCCTGCTCTGGCACAAACTTTAGCTTTGTCTGTGTACCATTAAGAAATCCTTTGCCTTGTAATCCACCAGAACCGATAGCAATCTCACTTTGATGCACGTTATAACCGGCTCCGGACAAATCTTCGTCAAGACCCAACAAAACATTAATACGCACCCGTTGGTGAGGTTCCATCACATTATTAAGCACAAAATCTGCAGAATAGAAAAATACTATACTACCTATAGCAAATAATGCGATAAAGAAATAATTATTGATACGCGTACTTAATCCACAATAAAGTACATAACCTATAACCCCCGCACTAATCATCAATTGAACCCACACGATATCAAAAGGAATGACAAACTCTGAGAATAATAAGAATATAAGTGTTGTACAAATCGCATAAGTTATCATGAGCCATGTTTTCTTTTTATCATTGCAATATACTTGTACCATCACTGCCGTAAAAATTTGAACAAGTAGCAATACAACAAATTTTCCAATAGATGTAGGCGTATCCCACAAAAAAACTTGCTCATACTTAATACCTACCACAAAGTATATCACCATAGCAACTCCTGTAAAAAGGAAGCTACCAGGCATTCCCTCACGATAAAGCATCAAGAAGAAAGACAAATAGACCAATGCAGAACCAGTTTCTCGCTGACCTATAATAAAAAGCATTGGTAAAAAGATAAATGCAGCTGCTGCAAAAAGATGCTTCCAACGATGTATATCAAATCCATATGTGCTCATAAACTTGGCTATAGCAAGAGCTGTTGCAAACTTAGCAAACTCTGCTGGCTGCAATCGTAAAGGTCCTAATACAAGCCATGATCGAGAGCCCTTTATTTGATGTGGATTGAAAATCGTCACAAACAACAAGAGCAACATAGCCGCAAAAAGCACATAAGCAAAGGTATCATAAAAACGATCATCCAGCATCAACAGAACAAAACCTAATACGATAGACGTACCAATCCAAATAATTTGCATGCCCGAGCGACTACTCAAACTAAAAATATCTGTATCGCCAAAACTAAAACTGGCTCCACAGACACTAATCCAGCCAAAAGCAAGTAGACAAAGATAGATTCCTATTGTCCACCAATCAAGAGATCGTAATACACTTGGTTGCCTATCGATTCGCCTTTCCATAACCAATTCTTCGTTTTTGTAACATTAAAGCCTCCTTTTCCATAGAAGGCGACAATTTACCTTTCATATACTGCTCAAATAAACATGCTGCCATAGGAACAGCAAAGTCAGCACCAAAACCACCATTCTCTACATATACAGCGATGGCTATTTTGGGGTTATTCATTGGTGCAAAACCCATAAAGATAGAGTGATCCTGTCCACGATTCTGCGCCGTACCCGTCTTTCCACAAACAGGGAAATCAAGATGACCAAGATATTTACAAGTTCCACCTAATACAGAACTACGCATACCATTAACGATCTGAGCATATGCATTAGGTGTAGCTTTGGTATAATGGCGACGAGTATACATTGTATCCAATGGCTCATCTTGCACTTTTCTTACGACATGAGGCACATAAAAAAAGCCTCGATTAGCTATAGTTGCTCCTAAATTAGCAATCTGAAGAGGTGTCATATTTACCTCACCTTGTCCTATGGCTATACTAATAATTGTTAGCCCATTCCAGGAACCATGATATGCCTTATCATAATAAGCAGAATTAGGTATCAGACCACGCTTCTCACCAGGCAAATCAATACCAAGCTTATACCCCATACCCATGCTAACCATATAATCTCGCCACGTATCCATGGCAACTTGAACAGAAGGATATTTTTTTCGATTTGCCATCATATAATAAAGTCCCCAACAGAAATAACCATTGCAAGATGTCTCAATAGCAAAATTCAAATTAACAGGTGAAGCATGACCATGGCAGCCTACATGAAGACCTTTATAACGGAATCCATGGTTACATGGAAACAACGTATGTGAATTAACTACACCCTCAGACAAAAATGTAAGTCCCTGAGTAGTTTTAAAGGTTGACCCCGGAGGATATTGTCCCATAATAGCGCGATTGAGCAACGGTTTCCACACATTGCGAGCCAATGCCTTATGTACCTTACCACGATTATGTCCCACCAAAAGACGCGGATCATAAGTTGGAGAAGAAACTAATGCTAACACTTCTCCTGTGGAAGGTTCGATGGCTACAATACTACCGATTTTACCTTCAAGAAGGCGTTCCCCTAATGCTTGTAATTGAACATCGATACTCAATGTAAGATCCTTACCGGGAACTGGTTTGGTATCAAACTTACCATGCTGATAATGCCCTTGAATACGCCCATGAGCATCACGAAGAAGTATCTGAATACCTTTTTCACCACGAAGTTGCTTCTCGTAATACTTTTCAATACCCAGTTTCCCTATATAATCACCGGGCTGATAATAATCATCTTCCTCAATATTACTCTCAGAGACTTCACCAATATCTCCTAATATATGTGCTGCATATGGATAAGTATATTGACGTATACTTCTTTTCTGTACATAAAAACCGGGAAAACGGAACATTTTCTCCTGAAAAATACTAAAATCCTTAGCTGGAATTTGGCTCATAAAAAGCTGCTGTGTATAACGAGAATATCCAGGATTTTTACTACGATCTTTGATATCATTCATACGCTGAATAAAATACTCCTTAGTTATTCCAAGAGTTTGACAAAAATCCAACGTATCCAACCTACCACTTTCTTCATTCATAACAACCATTATATCGTAGGCAGGCTGATCGTAAACCATCAGTTTACCAGTTCTATCAAAAATAACACCTCGCGAAGGAAATTCTATTTTTTTTAAAAAAGCATTACTATCGGCATTTTTCTTATAGTCATCGCTCACTATCTGCAATGTAAAAAGACGAATGATATAAAGAGTGACTATAGTAATAGCCACTCCACCTATAACAAACCGACGATTTTCGATATTAAAATCTTTCATTTACTTCCTTCTAACATTCTCTATTGCATACAATAGTACTATTGTTAATAGCATACTGCCTAAAATACTGAAAAGCCATTGCAACCAATTAAAGAAATTAAACGTCTCCAAAGTAAAAAACAGCAAACAGTATAAGAAAACTAATATCAGCGTATAATAAAAGAAAGAAGCACCTCCTAAGGTTCTTGCTGAAGGAACAAGGTCATCTGCACTATCTCGAGGTACAAACAATTCCAAGAGGTAAGGCTGGACAAAACCGATAAAGGTCATCGCACTAGCTGCTATTCCTGGTGTATTAGAAAATACATCTATTAACAATCCCATGGTGAAACTCCATATTAACAAAGCAAACCTTGGAGAGTTTCTTCGAAAATGAAGTACCATATAGACATACAGAAGAGGAGTCGCACAGTTAAAAAAATGGATATGATTTAATACCAAAGCCTGTGCTAATAACAGAATAATAAAGGTAACAACCCCACGAATCATTACAATATTCATAATATTATTCCTCTTTTGGTTTAATAGAATCCTGAGCAGCATGGAATAATTCTATACGCTCTTGAATCAAACTATTATCGATAATACAAACATCACGCAGATTGCCAAAATCTGTTGACAATTCAATCTTTAGACGATACGATAATCCATCACTAGAATTATACACATGCATAATTTTTCCAACTAAAACACCAGAAGGAAAAACAGAAGAATAACCACTGGTTACAATCTTATCATACAGTTTAAAATGAGCATGACGTGGAATATCATCAACATAAGCCATTTTGGAATTTCCCCCCGTCCAATGGAGATAACCAAAGTAATCTCTCCCTTGAATACAACAACTGATATTCGACTTGGTATTCAAAACCGGGATAACAATAGAATAATGTGTAGATACTAGATAAACAATACCTACTACACCAGTTCCACTGATTACACCCATATCCTTTTTCACTCCATCAGCTGAGCCTTTATCCAACGTAATAAAGTTATCTGCTTTTGTAATAGAATTGCTGACTACTTTTGCTGATATTAACCGATAATTTTGGAGCAAAACCATCTGCGATTTCCTCAAATAAGAAGAATCTTGGGTTTTAGAAGTCAAACTATCAGATAAGGCTCTCACCTGTTGCTCCAAATAAACATTTCGCAAAACAAGCTTTTCGTTTACCTGTGACAACGAGAAGAAAGCCTCGATCTCTGAGTTCCACTCATATATTTTTCCCGAAACCACATTGGCAGAGGAGAACCATACACTACCCTGATAACTATTATATTGAAATAACAGCACAAAACTGATGACCTCAAGGAGTATGAAGACGAACCAATGATTATATTTCGCCAAAAACTCTATAAGGTTGTGCATAATACTATCTCATCAAGAAAGAAAAACGGTCTACATTCTTCAATGCGATACCAGCACCCTTAGCCACACTATGCAATGGATCGTCTGCAATATGGAATGGAATATTGATTTTATCTGTAAGTCGCTTGTCCAAACCACGAAGCAAAGCACCGCCACCAGACAAATAAATACCATTTTTAACAATATCAGCATAAAGCTCTGGTGGTGTATTTTCCAACGCACTCAATACAGCATTTTCAATCTTTGCAATAGTCTTATCAAGACAATGCGCAATCTCCTGATAACAAACAGGTACCTCCATAGGAAGAGCTGTTATTCGATTAGGACCATGAACGATGAAATCATCTGGAGCCTCATCACCTAAATCCGTCAGCGCACTACCTACATGTATTTTTATACGTTCGGCCATACGCTCACTGACCTTTACATTGTGCTGACGACTCATATATTCTTGAATATCAGCTGTCAAATCGTCACCTGCAGTACGAATAGAGTTATTAGAAACAATACCACCTAAAGAGATAACAGCTATTTCGGTACTACCACCGCCAATATCAACAATCATGTTTCCTTCAGGAGCCTCTACATCGATACCTATACCGATAGCAGCAGCCATTGGTTCAAAGATGAGATATACATCACGGCCATCAGCATGCTCTGCAGAATCACGAACAGCACGAAGCTCAACTTCTGTACTGCCAGAAGGAACACCTATTACCATACGAAGTGAAGGTGAGAAAAGACGATTACCTGTGTGAACCATCTTGATCAAACCACGCATCATCTGCTCACAAGCTGTAAAGTCTGCAATCACACCATCTCGCAAAGGACGAATTGTACGAATGTTATCATGCGTTTTCTCATACATCATCTTAGCCTTGGCACCAACAGCTATCATTTTGTCTGTACGGCGATCAAGGGCTACAACAGAAGGCTCATCAACTACGATCTTATCATCACTGACAATAATCGTATTGGCTGTACCCAAGTCCATTGCAATTTCTTGAACAAAAGAAAAAAATCCCATTTTTCTTACTCTTTTTTAAATTGTTTATTTAGCAAACCAAGCATGAATAGCTGTATCGTAGTGACTGCTTACGCCAAATGCACGCTCCGCAAACATCTTACGATCTTCAATATCAGTAGCATTGCCTTTCTCCTTCAATATATCAAGAAGAACTGAATACTCTGCCTTACTTGGAATGATAACGACATCCTTAAAATTCTTTGCTCCTGCACGAATCAAAGAGATGCCACCTATATCGATTTTCTCAATTATATCAGCCTCAGATGCACCACTGGCTACAGTTTGTTCAAATGGATAAAGATCTACAATAACAAGGTCGATTGAAGGTATCTCATATTCTTTCATCTGCTCCTGGTCGCCTTTATTATCACGACGTGCCAAAATTCCTCCGAACACTTTTGGATGCAGAGTTTTTACACGACCACCCAAAATAGAAGGATAGGTGGTAACATCTTCTACCTTCTGACAATCATACCCTAAAGACTCTATAAATTGCTGCGTACCACCAGTACTCAGAAATTTAACACCTTCTTCATTTAGTTTGGCAAGCAATTCTTCCAAACCATCCTTGTGAAAGACTGAGATTAATGCAGTCTTGATTTGTTTTCTTTCAGCCATATATTATGTACATTATATATTTTGAGATTGCAAAGTTACGAAAATCTTACGAATAGCTACTAAAAAAAAGGATTTTTTACACCTTTTTTATTGGTTACTAAAAATAAATCAACCACTAATTTCTTAGTAGCGGCGTCGATTATCTTACTGAATGCTATTAAAATTCTATAAGAACGGAAACTTTTGTACTATACCCAAAAGACTGAAACGAACATTTCTTCTTTGAAGAAACTTGCAAACAAAAAAAGAGATTATATCTACTAATTAAGATATAACCTCATTATTTGTAGCGGGGGTGGGACCCGAACCCACGACCTCCGGATTATGAATCCGACGCTCTAACCAGCTGAGCTATCCCGCCATCACATTCAATCTTGTTTTCGATTGCGGGTGCAAAGGTAATATATTTTTTTAAACCCACCAAATATTTTGAGAGATTTTTGCTATTTTATTTTCAAATAATAATAAAAGCATCCTTTATACAATTTTTACACCTTATTATATTAATATCAAAAATCAAAATTTCTCTTTTTGTATCAATAATCATACACCACATTACACACTCATACAAAAATAATAAAATTCCGTAAAAAGCAAAGATTTTGATATTTTTGTGTTACTTTTGCAAACTAGTTTATAAGCAATTATTCAAATATGCTCCGCATAAAGAAATTAGATATATTCCTTGCCAAACAGTTTGGACTACTTTTTGCAGGAACCTTCTTCATTTGCCAATTTGTGCTGATGATGCAATTTTTATGGCGATACGTTGACGATCTTATCGGTAAAGGTATCCCAATGACAGCCCTTGCACAATTTTTTTGGTACATGGGGTTAATGATGGTTCCACAAGCTTTACCTCTAGCAATTCTTCTTTCCTCTTTGATTACATTGGGAAACTTAGGAGAAAGTTCAGAACTTACAGCTATCAAGGCCGCAGGAATATCATTATTACAGGCTTTACGCTCTTTGATTGTAATTACCTGTATCATCATGATGGCCTCTTTCTACTTTGAGAACAATCTCGGTCCGGATGCGAACATGAAACTCAGTCAATTGCTGATTTCTATGAAGCAAAAAAGTCCAGAACTAGAAATTCCTGAAGGTGTTTTTTATGACGGAATACCTAACAGTAACATTTACGTTCAAAAAAAAGACTTAAAATCAGGAAAACTATATGGTATCATGATATACCGTATGACACAAAGTTACGAGGATGCAGCCATTATCCTTGCCGATTCTGGTATGATGCAATCTACCGCTGAAAAAAAACACCTAATTTTAAAACTCTGGAGTGGAGAATGGTTTGAAAATATGCGTTCTGACGAATTAGGCAACAGTGCAGCCGTACCATATCGTCGCGAAACCTTTACATACAAAAAAATCGTCCTTGATTTTGATGGTGATTTTAACCTTACCGATGCTGCAGCTTTGTCTAATAATGCTCAAGGTAAAAGTCTTGCAAAAATACGAAATGACTTAGACTCTATTAATTTAGTATATGACAGCATTGGTAGAAATTATTTACGAGATCTCAATATGCTGTATTATAACATACCTCATACAGAGAGAAGAGATTCCTTAAAAGCACTACAGCTTGCATATACCCAAGGCTATAATATAGATAGTATTTTCGGCAAATTATCGACAGAACAAAAACAGCAAACTGTAGCTTCAGCTTTAGCCAAAGCTCAAAATGAGATGAGCGATTTAGAATTTAAGAGTCTTCTTACAAGTGATGGTGATAAGAACATAAGAAGACATAGAATAGAAATGGTCAACAAATTCACCGTTGCCCTATCTTGTCTCATTTTCTTCTTTATCGGTGCACCTTTAGGTGCCATTATCAGAAAAGGTGGATTAGGTGTACCTGTAATTATTTCAGTCTTAGTATTCATAATATATTACATTCTTGACAACTCTGGATTCAGAATGGCCAGAGAAGGCATCTGGGCTATTTGGTTCGGAAAGGGTCTTGCACCAGGTGTATTAACCCCGATAGCTATTTTTGTAACTTATAAGGCCAATAAAGATTCTGTAGTCTTTAACGTTGACGTCTACCGAAACTTGCTTATGAAAGCACTTGGATTAAGACTTAAGCGTCACATCCCAAGCAAAGAAGTTATCATAGAAGAACCTAATTATCAAGCTGATGCATTACAGTTGCAAAAAATATCACAACAAATAGCAGAATACAATACTGTACATCGCTTGAAAAAGGCACCAAATCCTATCCGTGTATTCTTCAAATACAAACCTGATCATGCCATAGAAATGATTAATGAGGAACTAGAAAAGATTATTGAGAATTTGGCAAATACCAAAGATCAACAAATTCTCAGATATATCAATCAATACCCCATTATGGCTGTAAAGGCCCATACTCGTCCCTTTGAAAAGAAATGGAAAAATATTATTGCCGCTATCATCATACCAGCAGGCCTATTTTTCTACATGAGAATGTGGCGATTCAGACTGCGCCTACTAAGAGACTTAAAGATCACCTCTAAAACCAACGAACAGGTGATTGCACGAATACAAGAAATGTAACTAAAAAGTATAAAGACATGGGAGAAATCAAACTTGACCGCATCGAAGATGCTTTGCAAGACTTCAAAAATGGTAATTTTGTCATCGTCGTTGATGATGAAGACCGTGAAAATGAGGGAGACCTCATTATTGCTGCCGAAAAAATAACTCCTGACAAAGTGAATTTCATGCTCAAGAATGCTAGAGGTGTATTATGCGCCCCTATAACTATATCTAGAGCAGATGAACTCGGTTTACCCCATCAAGTAGAAGATAATACATCCATGTTGGGTACTCCATTTACTGTAACAATAGATAAGTTGGAAGGATGCAGTACTGGTGTTTCTACTTACGACAGGGCGGAAACGATAAAAGCATTGGCTGATCCAACATCTACTCCTCAGACTTTTGGAAGACCTGGGCACATTAACCCACTCTACGCACAAGATAACGGAGTACTTCGTCGTTCTGGACATACAGAAGCAGCCATAGACCTCTGTAAACTTTCAGGACTATATCCAGCAGGTGCCCTCATTGAAATTATGAACGAAGATGGAACCATGGCTAGACTTCCACAACTAGCCGAAAAGGCTAAAGAATGGGGCATGAAACTCATCAGTATCAAAGATCTTATCGCATACAGACTTCGCAAAGAATCATGTATAGAAGTCGGTGAAGAAGTAGATATGCCAACCGCATGGGGACACTTCAGACTCATACCTTTCCGCCAAAACAATGGACTGGAGAACATGGCACTAATAAAAGGAGAATGGAAAGAAGATGAACCAATTCTCGTACGTGTACATTCTTCATGTGCAACAGGTGATATCATGGGTAGTAAACGTTGTGACTGTGGCGACCAACTTCATAAATCCATGGAAATGATAGAAAAAGAAGGGAAAGGTGCTATCATCTATATGCAACAAGAAGGAAGAGGCATTGGCCTTATGAACAAAATTGCAGCCTACAAACTCCAAGAAGAAGGTTATGATACCGTAGATGCTAACGTACACCTTGGATTCAAGCCTGATGAACGCGACTACGGATGTGGAGCCCAAATGCTAAGACACCTTGGTATACATAAGATGAGACTTCTGACAAATAATCCTGTTAAACGAGTTGGACTAGAAGCCTACGGCTTAGAGATAACAGAAATCGTAGCTATAGAAGTAGCACCAAATCGCTACAACGAACGCTATCTAAAAACCAAAAGAGACCGTATGGGGCATAGACTACACATAAAATAAAAGTAAAAAATAATCCCACAAAAGTGGCAATATTTCACAATTTCTATATAATTTGCGAAATATTGCCACTTTTCTTTTCTATTAAAGAATAAAATGATTACTTTTGCAAAAATAACAATCAGTAGTATTGAAATATGGCACAATTATCTAATCGATTAAACAGATTGGCACCATCAGCAACACTGGCGATGTCACAGAAGAGTAATGAAATGAAGGCTCAAGGCATAGACGTTATCAACATGAGTGTTGGTGAACCAGACTTCATGACCCCTGAGCACATCAAGGAAGCTGGAAAAAAAGCAATAACTGACAATTATTCCAAATATTCTCCCGTACCTGGATATCCGGCTCTGAGAAATGCAATTGTAGCCAAACTCAAAAAAGAAAACAACCTGAACTATACTTCTAGCGAAATTATCTGTGGAACAGGTGGCAAACAAGGAGTTTGCAACACTATTATGGCTCTGATTGATGAAGGTGACGAAGTAATCGTACCAGCACCATATTGGGTAAGCTATCCACAAATGGTAAAACTAGCAGCAGGAACACCTATTATAATAGACGCTCCTATTGAACAAGATTTCAAAATAACACCAGAACAACTAGAAGCAGCAATAACCCCTAACACAAGAATGCTAATTCTTTGTTCACCAAGTAACCCTACAGGTAGCGTATACAGCAAAGAAGAATTGAAGGAAATTGCCAATGTTGTACTAAAGCATGAAGACCTATTCGTCTTAGCAGATGAAATCTATGAGCATATTAACTACGTAGGCAAACATGAAAGTATTGCTCAATTCCCTGGCATGAAGGAACGTACCATTATCTGTAATGGCGTATCAAAAGCTTACGCCATGACCGGTTGGAGATTAGGTTGGGTTGCTGGACCAGAATGGATCATCAAAGGAATCAACAAACTTCAAGGTCAATACACAAGTGGTACATGTGATGTAAGTCAAATGGCCGCAGTAGCAGCATACGAAGGTCCACAAGACTGTGTGGAAGAAATGCGTAAAGCATTTGAAAGACGCAAAAATCTGATTGTTGAACTGGCCAAAGACATTCCTGGTTTCGAAGTTAATATGCCACAAGGTGCATTCTATCTTTTCCCTAAAATATCAAGTTTCTTCGGAAAAAGCGATGGAAAAACGACAATTAATAATTCTACAGACTTTGCACTTTACTTGCTAGAAAATGCACACGTAGCCTCTGTAGGAGGTGATGCATTTGGAAGCCCTGAATGCTTCAGAATGAGCTATGCAACTAGCGATGAAAACATTAAAGAAGCTCTTAGAAGAATCAAAGAAGCCGTAAGCAAACTAAAATAATAAGGCAAAAAAATTATAGGATTAGCGGGGTATTTGTGATTTTTTAGCAAATATCCCGTTAAAACTTATTAATTAGTTTCATAATTTTGATGAAATGATTACCTTTGCGGGAAACATTTAAAAGGGAATATTAGATCCTTTGCAAACCTAACATAAACAATATATGTAAATTGTTGGCGTTAAATCAGAAAATAACAATTTAAATTTATCAAATAACTAAAAATTAAAAGTTTAAAATTATGGCAACTACAAATCAAAAAGCCAGCCCTAAGAAATCTGAGGGCTTTCAGGGAGTAAGAGGTGCATTCTGGATCATCGTTGTTTGCGCATGTATCGCATTTACATTGTTCTACACATGGTTCGGTAACCCAATGCACTTCCAGGATGGTGAAGCTATGACAACACCAGCTGACGTTTGGGGTACAATCTTCAAAGGTGGTGTAGTCGTACCAGTTATCCACACATTGTTGCTCACCGTTTTAGCTATGTCTATCGAGCGCTACTTCGCATTGAAGACAGCTTTCGGTAAGGGTTCACTTCCTAAGTTCGTTGCAAACATTAAGGCTGCTCTTGATGCTAACGATTTCAAAAAGGCTAACGAGCTCTGCGACAAGCAGAAAGGTTCTGTAGCTAATGTTGTAAAAGCTTCTTTGAACGCTTATGCAGACATGGAATCAGGCGCTAACGCTAACTTGAAAAAGGCTCAGAAGGTAGCTAAGATTCAGCAGGCTCACGAAGAAGCAACTCAGCTTGAGATGCCAACTCTGACAATGAACCTTCCTATCATCGCTACTATCGTAACATTGGGTACTTTGACCGGTCTTCTTGGTACTGTAACAGGTATGATCAAGTCATTCTCTGCTTTGTCTGCAGGTGGTGGTGCTGACTCAGCTGCTCTTTCTGCCGGTATTTCTGAGGCTTTGATCAATACTGCATTCGGTATCGCTACATCTTGGTGTGCTGTTGTATCTTACAACTTCTACACAAACAAGGTTGATAAATTGACATACGCTCTTGACGAGGTAGGTTATTCTATTGCTCAGACATACGAAGCAAACCACACAGAAGAGGCTTAATTTTTGCTAACCCTTTAAAATTTTATCGCTATGGGTAAAGTAAAAATTAAGAAGAGTGACGTCTGGATCGATATGACGCCTATGTCAGACGTAATGACCCTGTTGCTTACCTTCTTTATGCTGACATCTACATTCGTTAAGAATGAGCCAGTTAAGGTAAATACACCAGGATCTGTATCTGAAATAAAGGTGCCAGAGAACGGCGTTTTGACAATTCTGGTTAGCCCTGAAAAGGATGCCACAGGCAAACCTACAGGTGAAGGCCAGGTATTTATGAGTATTGATAATACGGACCAGCTAGGTAGTACATTGGACGGAATGGCAAGTCAGTTTGGTATAAATATTGCTCCACAGTTGAGAGATGTTTTCAAGACTGAAGGTACATTCGGTGTTCCAATGAAGGAATTAGCAGCATACCTCGCAATGCCTTCAAAGCAGCGCGATAAGGTACTCGCAACTAAGGGTATTCCATTGGATAGTATCGATGGTGGTATGAGTGAATTCCAAAACTGGGTAAATCAGGCACGTACTGTAAACGAGGATATTAAAATCGCTCTTAAGGCAGATGCTAAGACTCCTTACAAAACAGTTAAACGCGTCATGAACGAGCTTCAGGATATGGATGAGAGCCACTACTACATGATCACACAGCTTAAACAAGAGGGGGATGAATAATGGCTAAGAAAGAAGGTAAACAAAAGAAGATGAATGTCCGCGTAGACTTTACGCCTATGGTGGATATGCTTATGCTTCTGATCACATTCTTCATGCTTTGTACCACTCTGAGCAAGCCTCAGACCATGGAGTTAACCATGCCTAGCAATGACGAAAATACAAGAGAAGATCAGAAAAATGAAGCTAAGGCTTCTCAGACAGTTACTCTTTATGTTGCTGCTGACAATCAGATCTATTATGGCGAAGGTGTACCACAATATGACAACCCAGCTTGGCTGAAAAAGACAACTTGGGGTAACGATGGTATCCGTAAAGCCTTGAGAGATCACGCAACAGAAGATGGAACTCGTCCTGTAACACGTATCAGTCTTGCCGTAAAGCAGTTGAACCAAGAGAGAGCAAAGAATCCTAAAATGATGCCAGACAGCATCTATCAGAAGAAACTTGCTGATATCAAAGGTGGTGAACTCCCAGGTGGCGAGAAGATACCAACTCTGACTATTGTCATCAAACCAACTGACAATGCTTCTTACAAGAACCTTGTCGATGCGCTCGATGAAATGCAGATTTTGAACATTGGTACGTATGTCATTGACAAACTTAACCCTGACGACGAGAAACTTCTCAAATCTGCAGGTGTTAAGGAGTAATGATTTACAACTTAATTAAAACAAGAAAAAATGGCTAAAATAGATCTATACGACCCTAAATGGGTAGATATGGTATTCGCCAACAAAAACAAGGAGTACGGAGCTTACCAGCTTAGAAAAGGTACTTCTTCGCGAAATATCAAAGCTATTGTTATCTTGGTCATAGCTGCAGCTCTCATCGGTGGCTTCCTTGCATGGAAGGTTATTCAGCAGAAGCAGATGGAAGAACAGCAGGCCTATATGGAAGCTATGCAGCTTGCTAAGGCTCAGGAGATGGCTAAGAAAGAAGACAAGAAGAAACAGGAACCTGTTAAACCAAAAGTAGAGCCTAAAAAGGAAATACCTGTAGCTCGCGAAACTCAGAAGTTTACTGCCCCTGTCATCAAAAAGGATGAACTCGTAAAAGAGGACAACCAGTTGAAGCAGATGGATAAATTGGATGATAAAGCAGCTGTAGGTAACCAGGATGTAGAAGGTTCTAAGAACCGTACTGTAGAGGCTGTAAGAAATGACATTGCTGTCAATACACCTCCACCTCCACCAGCAGCAGCTCCTACTGAAGTTGTTACTAATAAGGTATTCGACGTTGTAGAAGTTATGCCTTCATTCCCTGGAGGTAATGGTGCTTTGATGTCATATCTCAGCAGCAACGTAAAATATCCAGTTGTAGCACAAGAGAATGGTGTTCAAGGACGTGTCATTGTATCATTCGTTGTAGAACGTGATGGTTCAATCTCTGACGTTAAAGTCGTTCGTTCTGTAGACCCTTCACTTGACCGCGAAGCAGCTCGTGTTGTTAAGAGCATGCCTAAGTGGAATCCTGGTAAGCAGAATGGTTCCGCAGTACGTGTTAAATACAACGTACCTGTTTCATTCAGATTGCAATAATTTATATGAAAAAGACCGTATCTTATAGTATTATAGGATTATCTCTACCCTTACTACTTTTCTCATGCAGTGGGAAAAATAGTAAGGTTAAGAGAACTGATACACCGACGTCAGGGACGATTGAATTCGTCTCTGACGAAAGTTTTTCTCCCATAGTAGAAGAAGAGAGAAAACAATTTGAATTTGAATATCCTAAAGCTCATCTTAAACCTAAATACACAGATGAAGTTACGGGACTTCAAATGTTGAAAGACTTCAAAACATGTCTTTTAATCACCTCTAGAAAACTAAAGGATAGTGAATTGGCATACATTAAAACCAATTCTAATATCATAGCTCAAAGTTTTCCTATCGGATATGATGGTGTTGCTTTTATTGTAAATCAAGAAAATAACGATACATGCATCACTGTAAATGATATCAAAAGAATACTGACAGGAAAAGCTACAAACTGGAATCAAATTAATCCAGGCTCAAAAAGAGGAAATATTGAAGTCGTTCTTGATAACGTAAGATCCGCAACAACCAATTTCGTTGTAGATTCTATTCTTGGTGGAAAGAAGCTTGAAGGAAAAAATATCTTCGCAGCTAAAACAAGTAAAGAAGTTATCGAATACGTTCATAAGACTCCAAATGCCATTGGCATTATTGGATCAAACTGGCTGAACGACAAACGAGATACTACCAATACAACATTTAATAAAAATATCCATGTAATGTCAATATCAACAAGGGATAAAGCTACCGTCATGAATAGCTGGAAACCTTACCAAGCATATTTATTAGATGGAAGATACCCATTTGTAAGAACATTATGGGCTAATGTTGCAGACGGTAGCAAAGCATTACCATGGAGTTTTGCAAATTATATTACAAGTCCTACTGGACAGCTAATAATATTTAAATCAGGACTTTTACCATACAGAGGAGAAATTAATATTAGAACTGTTAATGTAAAAAATTAAATTAAACCTTTGAAATAATAAAGAGTCTTAGAATTAACAACTATTAATGTTAGAATTATGAATACAAGAAGATATGTTATGATAGGTGCTCTCGTACTGAGTATGACTGCACCAGTTTGCGCTCAAGATGTTAATTTTGAAACACCTTTAAAGTCAATCGTAAATGTGTTAAAAGATAAGCCTGAAGATGTCGAGGCAACAAAAGATCTCATCAAGACTTATAAAAAAGAGTATAAGAAAGATCCTAAAGCTCTGATTGCATTAGGAAATGCTTTGGTAAGCGTTAAAAGATACGCAGAAGCAGAAGAAATTGCTAATATTGTAATTCAGAAAAACAAGAACTTTGGCGACGCATATATACTTCTTGGAAATATCGCAGCTCTTAAAGATGATGGTGGTAACGCTGCTATGTGGTTCGAACAGGCTATGACTATGGACCCTAAAAATCCACAAGGATATATGAGCTATGCTGCTGTAAACAGAAAATTTCCAGAAGAAGCAGAAAGAGCACTTAATAAATTAAAACAGGAACGTCCAGATTTTCCTATTGAAGCTGAAGCAGCACACACATACTATAGTGGCGGTAGATATGATAAGGCTTTGGAGAATTTCGACAAAGCTGATAAGAACAAGCTGAAAGAATTCCAGCTTAATGAATATGCAGTATCTGCCTACTTGCAGAACAAAAAAGAACAAAGTTTAGAACTTGCAAAATTTGGTATCAACAAATTCCCTAAAAGTGCTGCATTCCAACGTGTAGCTTTATGGAGTGCTGATGACCTACAAAAATTTGAAGAGGCTATCAAATTTGCAAATGTAATCGTCAATACAGACTCTATAGAAAAAACACAGCGTGATATCGTTTACTATGGCATGGCTTTAGCTGGTAACAAACAATATAACGAAGCTATTACACAGTATAACAAGGCTCTTGAAATGAAATCTGATGACATTAAACCATTACAGTACATTTCGGACGTATATACTGCAATGGGCGACGAAGATAAAGCACTCGAGTATAATGAAAAATATATGAGTGCAAACACTGCAGCTGCACCATCAGACTACGCTAAATTAGCTGGTGTATATTTGGCTAAAGCTGAAAAACTAACAGGTGCTGCAAAAGATGCAACATACGATAAAGCATTTAGCATATACAATAAAATTGCAGAAAAATTTCCATCAATAGCAGGTTGGGCTGGTCTACAAGCTGGTTTCCAAGCTTCTAAAGCTGGATACGATGAGAAAGCAGCTTCATTCTTCCAGAAAGTTATAGACTTACTTGAGAACAAAGAAGGCCGTGACAATGACGAAACAGGCTATTTGAAATCAGCTTATAGTAATATTGGCTACTACTACTGGGGTACAAAGAATGATTTAGAAAAAGCTAAACCATATTACGAAAAATTGTATAAACTGGATCCAAATGATAAAAATGCTAAAGCTGCATTAGGTATCACAGATGAATCAGCTCAGTAAAAATCGACAAAAAAATATTCAATGAGGTGAACATTTTTGTTCACCTCATTTTTTTATATAAAATCAAACATCGAAAAATGATCCTCCATTACTTCAAATACTGACTACATAACTACATCATATTCATAATACTATTACCTCCTGCAATTTTATTTTTTTACCACAGGGCCTGGAAAGGTAATTGCACCAACAAGAACACATCAACATAAAACAAAAAAAGCGTTCTAAAAAGAACGCCTTTTTCCTTTTTATGTAACTAAAAAGTATTTTCTTACTCAGGAAGAGCAATAGCTTCATTAGGACAAACAGAAGCACATGTACCACATTCTGTACAAGCGTCTGGGTCAATTGAATACTTTTCACCTTCAGAGATAGCACCAACTGGGCACTCATCAATACATGTACCACATGCGATACAATCGTCACCAATAACGTAAGCCATAATAAAAATATTTATTGTTAATATAATGTTTGTATAATAAAGTAGAAATACCTACTTATGGCTACAAAGTTATAAAATATTTTTGAAATACCTAAAAATGATGATAGATTTTTTTTTATTTGTACGAAGTCGAAATAGTATATATAATAAAAGTGATAACAACCCGTTATAAAATCAATGAAGAATACTATAACAATCATAATATTACATATTCTACTCTGTTGTACTTGCCAAGCACAAGAAAAAGTTGTAGAAAATAGACCCTATACAGATCTAAGAAAATTCCATTTTGGAATATTAGTAGGAACTCACATGCAAGATATAGAATTCAATAATGTGGGATTACATACGTATACTGATGAAAATGGAAACAAACAAGAAGCATTAATTACTTGTGATCAAAACCAATGGGAACCAGGATTCAACATTGGCGTATTAGGCGAAATACGACTACACACACACTTCCAACTAAGAATTGCACCTACACTTTATTTCGGTACTAGACATTATAATTTCAGAAACTTAACAGCTGATCAAAACAACAAAGAACTTTCGACAAAGCAGCAAGATATGAAAACTGCTTATATATCTACAGCTATCGAATTAATCGCAGCTGCTCCAAGATTTAATAATCATAGACCTTATTTGATGTTTGGCATTAATCCAATGATCAATTTAAGCGGTAACGATGATGATATATTAAAACTTAAAAGTTCTGATGTCTTTATTGAAGCAGGATTAGGTTGCGATTTCTACCTTCCATATTTTAAGCTAAGACCAGAACTTAAATTCATGTTCGGCTTAACAAATTGTCTCGATAAAAATCACGCAAATAAAGTAAAAGATGGAGCACTGCTCCCATACACAACTTCAGTAGATCAAGCTAAAAGTAAAATAATCGCATTAACATTTTATTTTGAATGAAACAAGAAATGCACTCTAATATGAGTGCATTTCTTGTTTCATTCAAAAATTTTATTTCTTTTGAAAATCTAAAAATACTTTACCAATAAACAAACCACTCTTACCATTCTGATCTACAGGAATAAGTTTGCCATCTTTATTAGGTACATACTCTAACTCTTTTAAAAAAGAATGAGAATGTCCACCCAAGACCAAATCAATATTATTTGTTTGTGATATGAGCGCATTATCATCATCACCCTCGATATTCCAACCAAGGTGAGACAACAGAATAACAACATCACACTTTTTACTTTTCTTAAGGAAGGATGCCATTTTTTGGCCAACTTCTATAGGAGATAAGTAAACAACTGAACCATAATTATTTTTTGAGACCAAACCATCCAACTTAGGACACAAAGCAAAAACTCCTATTTTGATTCCATTACGCCTTAAAATAATATAAGGTTTAACAATATCTTGAAGAGGGGTTCCTGTAAAGTCATAATTCGAACAAATAATCGGAAAATTAGCCTTTTTAAAAAGACGAGCCATGTTTTCAAGACCAAAATCAAACTCATGGTTGCCTATAGTAACAGCATCATAGCCCATCTGATTCATCAAACCAATCTCCACATCACCCTTATATAGGGTATAATAAGGAGATCCTTGAGAAAAATCGCCACTATCAAAAAGTAAAATATAAGGATTCTTTTTACGCTCTTCTTTTAACATAGAAATTCGACGAATATAACCACCACGATTAGCAAGCATCGTATCAGCCAAATTTTTACTCAACGGCATTATACAACTATGAGTATCATTTGTATGCAAAATCTCCAAATGCTTCTGTGCAAAAGAAGGTAACACTAACAAGAAAAGACAACCTAATAAAATATTCTTGATTTTCATATTATTCAACCACTTTAATTCTACCTTCAACTATTGGTGCCAATGCACGGCCTCCTGAACATTTTTCACGGAAATAATCCATTATAATAAAACGAGCATTATTATCCTTTGATTTAGGTGAAAGAACATTCACTCCTGATTTAAAAGCAACAAGTTGATCATTACCTTGAGCCAAATAATCTAAAGTGGCTACACGATAAGTTGCTTGTGGATCAATAGGCTTACCATTCAGAATAGCCTCAACTAGTTTTCCACTCTTAGTGATTTTGAGCTGAACACCATGACTAACCCCTTCTCCACCACGACTTGCTATCTGACGAAACAACTCTAAAACTTTTTCACCTGATAAAGAAAGCAAACATATTTTATTTTCAAAAGGAGAAACATCTAAGACATCACCATAGGTTACTGTCCCCTTTGCAAAAGCAGCACGAATACCACCAACATTATAAACCGAAAAATCAGGATGCTCCTGAAATTTTGAACTACCCCACACCAAAATATCTGCTAATAAATTAGATAAACTACTTTCTGGCCTCTTTGCAGACAAATCATAAGCAACCTGACCTACAATAGGGCTCATCAAGCTATCAACAGTATGCTGATAAGGAGCCAAAAAACGAATCGCAGCCTCATCTGGATTAGCATCATATCTTTCATCTATGATTATTCGATTGCGCTTTACAGACAGTAATTCGTAATGAGAACTGCACGACTCTGTAAAAAGAGAAGCACTAATTAGACCTAAAACAAAATACTTACTACACATTATAATTATAATTGATTGCTGCAAAGGTAGTTAAAAAGGATAAAAAGGCAAAGAAAAGGTACCAAAATTTGGTTCTTTACATTTTTTGTAGTAACTTTGCACCGCTTTATGGTGTAACCGCTGACAGCAGAAGAGTTGCGTGTCACGTTGCATCGTAATACAAATCATTTAAAATATTTTTTAAATCATGGATTTAATTAAAGTTGCTGAAGAAGCATTTGCAACAGGTAAGCAATTCCCTAAGTTCAGTGCAGGTGATACAATCACTGTAGCTTACAAGATTATCGAGGGTTCTAAAGAGCGTATCCAGCTCTATCGTGGTGTTGTTATCAAGATTTCTGGTCATGGTGACAAAAAGCGTTTTACTGTTCGTAAAATGTCAGGCACAGTAGGTGTAGAGCGTATATTCCCAATCGAATCTCCTGCTATTGATAGCATCGAAGTGAACAAACGTGGTAAAGTACGTCGTGCTAAATTGTACTACCTTCGTAAACTCACCGGTAAAAAGGCTCGTATTGCTGAGAAGAGAACCGTTGTTAAGGCAGACTAAGCAATTCAACCAAAACAAAAATAAAGAGAGACTCCATATAAGGAATCTCTCTTTATTTTTGTTCTAACCATTATAATTAACTTGACCATCTTCATCTCCATGCAAGGCATTCTGAAATTCTTTCCAGTTCTGAAAACCCACGAATAAAGCCAATTTATCTAAAGAAGACGGAGTTAATTTACCTGTTTCTTTCAAACGCTGACATAACTTGCCCACTTCATTTGCCAAAGTTATCTTTTTACCTAGTTTCTTCTCTACAGCTTGAATAAGAAGATGAAAATCACGCTTCATAACCTAACGTATTTTTAAAATCTACTGCAAAGATATTAATTTTTGAAATACGATAAGCAAATATCATCGAAAAATTGTACCTTTGCAATACTATTTTATTAATCCCTCAATAATGAAAGAATTAGCTTTAAAGTATGGATGTAATCCTAACCAGAAGCCTTCTAAAATTTACATGGAAGGTGGTAAGGAATTACCTATCGAAGTCATTAACGGTCGTCCTGGGTACATTAACTTTTTGGATGCCCTAAACAGCTGGCAATTGGTAAAAGAATTGAAGGAAGCTACCGGATTACCTGCTGCTGCAAGTTTTAAGCACGTTTCACCTGCTGGTGCTGCTGTAGGACTTCCATTATCTGACACACTCAAGAAAATTTATTTTGTTGATGATGTTGATTTTGAATTGACACCACTTGCTAGTGCATACGCTCGAGCACGTGGAGCTGACCGTATGTGCTCTTATGGAGACTTTTGTGCCCTAAGCGATACCTGTGATAAAGAAACGGCACTTCTTATCAAACGTGAGGTTAGCGATGGTGTTATTGCACCTGATTATACACCAGAAGCCCTCGAAATTTTGAAAGAAAAGCGTAAAGGCACATACAATGTCATTAAGATTGATCCAAATTATATTCCAGATGAGATAGAACACAAGCAAGTATTTGGCATCACTTTCGAACAAGGAAGAAATAATATCCAACTGAATGATCCAAAATTGTTTGAAAATATCCCAACTAAATCAAAAGAGTTTCCTAAAGAAGCTATCAGAGATTTGATGATAAGCCTCATCACTTTGAAATATACTCAAAGTAACTCTGTATGCTACGTCAAAGACGGACAAGCTATTGGTATTGGAGCTGGACAACAAAGCCGCGTACACTGTACACGACTTGCAGGAAGTAAAGCTGATGAATGGTGGCTTCGCCAGAGCCCAAAAGTGATGGGGCTGCCATTTAAGCCAGGTATACGCCGCGCTGACAGAGACAACACTATCAATGTATACATTAGTGATGAATACGAAGATGTTTTACGTGATGGTACTTGGCAAATGTTCTTTACCGAAAAACCGGAAGTTTTCACACGTGAAGAAAAACAGGAATGGATTGCCAAAAATACAAATGTATCTCTCGGTAGTGACGCATTCTTCCCATTTGGGGACAACATCGAACGTGCACATAAGAGCGGTGTACAATATATAGCACAAGCAGGAGGCTCTATCCGAGATGACAATGTTATTGAAACTTGTGATAAATACGGCATCACCATGGCAATGACTGGTGTCCGTTTGTTCCACCATTAATATATAATAAAAATTATGCCCAACGAAGACGAAATAGACGAGATCATTTCCGGTGGTGGTCTGGTATTTAAAAGTGCTCCAAAGGGAGGACATAATGACGATGGCAAAGTAAAAACTAAAGCCAAAAAGAAGAAATACATCACCGGTTCTCATGGTTCCGGATCTGCTAAACAAAAGGCGAAATACCGCCAGCAAAGAGCAAATAGGAAATCACAGAAAAAGAAGTAAAAATAGAAAACTCATACCAACATAATGTTTGGTATGAGTTTTTTATTTTTACTTCTTCAGAGTTTTCACATTTCCGCTCTTGGAAAGTATTAGAGTAAATGCCTGCAATCGACGTGCCACATGATTAAAAATAGTAGCTGGATTAATTGTTCTACCCTTAAAATGAACTTCAAAATGTAAGTGCTCTGTAGTTGCTCTACCCGTTCGTCCTGTCAAACCTATAACTTGACCAGCTTTAACCTTTTGACCTACTTTGACCAAATTTTTACTTTGGTGACTATAGAGAGTTTCAAATCCATAAGCGTGCTTAATAACAATGCAATTACCATAACCCGAAAAGGGTGAAGACTTAATCACTAAACCATCAAAAGCTGCTAAGATATTATCATTAGGCTTTGTTTTGATATCAACACCAGAATGATTTCTTTTACCGCCATATGAACTTATAACATGACTTCCAGGTAAAGGATAAGCCCAATGCTCCTTCTGAATGCCTTCTAAATCAAGTTTGAACGTCATACTATTCAAGAAAGGATCTGAGGCTTCTTCTGGATCCAATGTCAATTTCACTGGCGAATTATTTTTTTTATCTGAACTTTCTTGTAATAAACTTCCATTTGAAGAAGATGATGATGGAATAATATCAACATGATTTCCGAATCTCTTAAACGAAAAAGCCCTTTTACTCAATTTATGACTATTAACCTCTACAAAAATTGAAGGATTAAGCCAGCCTCCATTAATCATTATAGCAAAAAGACAAAAAAAACGATTATCCTTTCCACCAACAATAGCCAAAGTCTGCCCCGCCTTAACACGCTGTCCCACTTTGACAACATTCTGAAGATTATAGGCATAAACCGTTTCCAAACCATTATCATGACGCACGACTATAACATTTCCATACTTAGAAGTCTTTCGAGCTAAACGAACTACTCCTGCAAACATCGCTCGAACAGCGTCACCTTTTCTCGTCGTAATTTCTAGTGCCTGATTATTCTGCAATGTAGCCTTACCTATTGGTAAAGGAAAAGAATAATCCTGATTACTATAAGTACTAAAGTCTATAGTGAGTACATTACTATGTGAAAAAAGATGTGGTGTTGGGATACTGATTTGTTCCTGCTCAGCTACTGAAAAACCAGACTGCTGAGCATAACACACCAAAAAACTATTTCCGAAAGTAAGCAAGCCTATAAACAAATGTTTTAATTTCATAATTTTAGATTATCAAGGTTAGAAGATTAACGAAGCATCAAAGCTGTATAGATACGCCCGGACAATATTCCTAATCGACGAGCAGAAAAATAATGCTTCACTTCTTGATAAGTACAAATACCACTTAAATGAATATTATCGGGTAACAGGCCAGACTCTATAAGCTGTATACGATTACACTCAGAAAGATCTAAGTGCCATTTGGTATACTTCTTTGCTATTTTAGACATATCAAAACCTGCTAAACGAAATTGATCAAAAACCTCCTGTCCAACTTCAAAATTCTGCAATGAAATGCCAGGTCCTATCACTGCACGTATATCTGAAACTTTCACCGAATAGGCACGCGTAAATTCTAATATACAATGTTGTACTATTCTATTCAACGTTCCTCGCCAGCCAGCATGAATAGCACAAACTGCTTTCCGATGACTATCATAAAGTAAAACGGGAATACAATCTGCAGTAGAAACTCCTACACACACATTTTTCAAATTTGTCATAACGGCATCTACTTGATTTAATAAAGCATCACGGAGTTCTGAAGGACTATCTAAAAAAGACTGGGTTATTTGGCGACATACAATCCCGTGCGTTTGATGAGGCAATATAAGACGGCTATCAGGAATATGTAATAAGCTACATAATAATTCCCGATTAGCCTTTATATGGGTTGTATCATCACCACTGTAAGGATTGATATTAAAGTCACTATAATTTCCTATACCATAACCGCCATGACGAGTAGAGGAAAAAGCAACTACATCATCACCAAAATGATAATATGTTAAATCAAGTTTCTGCAAAACTCAAAGATTATGATTTTTTATTCATATTCAAAATCATCAAGATCATCAATATCGTCAGCCTCATACTCAGCATTTTCATCGTCATCAATGACATGCTCAGCATCCAACTCTTCAGCAAACGTTAACATATCCTTATCACGATGAACCAATGTATCTTCCGACATGATATCCTGAAGCTTATTGCTTTCACTATTGAGCTCACGCCACAATACATCTTTCAGTTCATTCAGACCTAATCCTGTTACAGATGAAATAAAAACAACTGGCAAATCATCAGGTAAAGTCGTTTTTAACATCTCCATCAATTCTTCATCAAGCAAGTCACACTTGGTAACAGCCAGAACTCGATGCTTATCAAGCATCTCTGGATTAAAGGTTTTTAACTCATTCAGTAAGATTTCGTATTCCTTCTTAATATCATCTGTATCTCCAGGCACCATGAAAAGAAGCAATGAGTTACGTTCGATATGACGCAAGAAACGAAGTCCTAACCCTTTTCCACCACTAGCACCTTCTATAATACCAGGAATATCAGCCATCACAAAAGACTTATGATCATGATAACTGACTATACCAAGTGAAGGCTCCAATGTAGTAAATGGATAGTTTGCAATCTTTGGACGAGCACTTGACAAAGATGAAAGCAAAGTAGACTTTCCTGCATTTGGAAAACCAACTAAGCCAACATCTGCCAAGAGCTTCAATTCCATAATGACATTCAATTCCTGAGCAGGTTCTCCTGGCTGTGCATAACGAGGAGCTTGATTTGTAGAAGTACGAAACTGAAAATTACCAAGACCACCTCTACCACCTTTCAACAGCACAACTTCCTGGCCATCATACGTAACATCACAGATATACTTTCCTGTTTCAGCATTATATACCACCGTTCCACAAGGAACATCAATATACATGTCTTTACCATCAGTACCATGACACTTGTCACGCCCGCCATTTCCACCATGCTCAGCTTTAATATGACGTTGATATTTTAAATGAAGCAGAGTCCAATAATTGTGATTGCCGCGAAGAATAATGCTACCTCCACGACCGCCATCACCACCATCAGGTCCACCATTAGGCTGATACTTAACATGCCTTAAATGCATAGATCCTCTACCACCCTTTCCAGAGCGGCAATAAATTTTTACGTAGTCTACAAAATTAGATTCTGCCATTCAATATAACGTTATATTATATGTTAAAATTAATCTTCGAGGGCATCTATCACTGACTCGATACGGCTGAAGATTTCATCTACTGTACCAAGACCCTCTACATGATGATGAATTCCTTCTTTACTATACCAATCTATCAACGGAGAAGTCTGCTCATGATATACATTCAAACGCTTCTGAATAGTTTCCGCATTATCATCAGAACGACCACTGATTTTACCTCTATTAATAAGACGACTCATCAACTCCTTTTCAGGAACTGCCAATTCTATCATTGCAGCAACAACATGCCCACGCTCTGCAAGCATTTTTTTCAAGGCCTCTGCCTGTGGTATAGTACGAGGGAAGCCATCAAAGATCACACCTTTATGCTCTTTACCAAAAGAATCATATACATTAGCCAAGATATCAATCATCAGTTCATCTGGTATCAACTGACCATTATCAATAAATCCTTTAGCAATCTTACCAAGTTCTGTACCATTCTTGATTTCACTACGGAGCACATCACCTGTAGAAATATGACCTAAACCATATTTTTCTATCATTTTGTCACTCTGTGTTCCTTTTCCAGCACCAGGGGCACCAAAAATTACAATATTTTTCATTTGTTTTCTTATAGATTTGTTTTTGATTATTCGCTTTACAAGTAATTATTTATCATCTACAAGGGTGTAGATATCTCTTAAATTTCGACCTTGCTGATCATAATCCAAACCATAACCGACTATAAAGTCATTTGGAATAGACATGGCAGCATACTCAATGTTCAAAGGTACCTGAAGTTTTCCAGGTTTTAACAATAATGTACAAATATGGATAGACTTTGGTCCACGAGTTCCTAAAGACTCTACCATACGCTTCATCGTAAAACCTGTATCTACAATATCCTCTACTATGACAATTGTACGCCCAGCTAAATCTTCATTAAGACCAATTACTTCCTTGATTGTACCTGTAGAAGTAGTACCCTGATAAGAGGCCAATTTAACGAAAGAGATTTCACATGGGATAGTAATATATCTCATGAGATCTGCTGCAAATACAAAAGACCCATTAAGAACAGCAAGAAACAATGGATTTTTTCCAGCTAAATCATGATTGATTTTATCTGCTACCTGCTTGACATTCTTTTGGATTTCATCTTCCGGAATGAACGTTTTAAACGTTAAATCCTTGATTTTTACGATACTCATTGATATGATTTTTAAATTTGGAGCAAAATTACGAAAAATATAGCAAACATAACATACTCATTGGCATAATTTTCGTATTTTTGCATGTATGAAGATATTTACTGGCAACCAAATCCACGAACTTGATAAATACACTATAGAGCACGAACCTATATCATCTATAGACTTAATGGAACGCGCATCTAAAGCGATATACCATGCGATTTCTGCAGAATATGATAATCGTATCTCTTTTGTAGTTTTTGCAGGACCGGGCAATAATGGTGGTGATGCGCTAGCTGTATCACGAATGCTAGCTGAAAATGGATACAACGTGTCTGTTTTCCTCTTTAATATTCACAATCACCTTTCTGAAGAATGTGCGACTAATAAACAAAGAATTCTCGATGGGAAAAAGATCAAGAAATTTACAGAAATAACTGTAAATTTTGATCCTCCTACACTAGACGAAAATACTGTTGTCATTGATGGACTATTTGGAAGCGGACTGAATAAGCCGCTTTCTGGCGGATTTGCTTCTTTAGTAAAATATATTAATGCATCTGCTTGTAAGGTTATAAGTATTGATTTACCTTCTGGTTTGATGTGTGAAGACAATACTTACAATATACCTACGAATATCATTAAAGCAAATCAAACATTTACACTCCAACAGAAAAAATTAGCTATGCTCTTGGCTGACAATCAAATATTTCTTGGTAAGATTAAAGTACTGGATATCAGATTGTCTCAAGAATTTATACAAAACACAGATAGCCCATATCAAATGGTTGAAGAAAACGATATTCGTTCACTTCTCCACCACCGCAATGACTTTGCACATAAAGGAAATATGGGAAACGCACTTATCATAGCTGGCAGCTACGGCATGGCTGGTGCATCTGTTCTAGCTACTAAAGCTTGTTTACGAGCTGGAGTTGGTAAAGTTACTGCCGTTACGCCTAGAAGAAACTATGAAATTATGCAGATTTCTGTACCTGAGGCTGTTCTCCAAATGGACAAGGATGAATTATATTTTTCAGAACCAATAGATACTGAAAAATATAATGCAGTGGGAATTGGCCCAGGATTAGGTTCTTTAGAAAATACTGCTATTGCACTAATTGCCCAAATAAGAAGAGCTACCTGCCCGATTGTCATTGATGCTGATGCCTTAAATATTCTTGCCAATCATCGTGCATGGATGCAACAATTACCTCCAGGTGCTATACTAACTCCTCATCCTAAAGAGATGGATAGACTTAATAATGGCATCAATAATGGTTCCTACGACAGACTTCGGAAAGCACAAGAGCTAGCTGAACATTTCCAAGTCTATATCATTTTAAAAGGACACTATTCTGCGCTTTGTCTTCCCGATGGACATATTTTCTTCAATACAACTGGAAATAGCGGAATGGCTACAGCAGGTAGTGGCGATGTTCTTACTGGTATTATTACAGGATTATTGGCAAAAGGATATAAGCAAGAAGAAGCATGCAAACTTGGCATGTATTTGCATGGATTAGCGGGTGATTTAGCTGTAAAAGATTTAGGCAAAGAAAGTTTGATTGCAAGTGATATAATTAAGTATTTACCTCAAGCATTTTTACGCTTAGAAGACTAGAAGCTACCGGTATCAGAAAGCTATCTGATAAAGATGATACTGTATAGCAAAATATTATAATTCCACTAAGACTTGTATTATTCTCTGTGCGAATTATAATATTTCTATGGTATGACATTCTAATTGCATACCTCTTACACGTTTTAAATTAAACACTTATTAATTGCTATTAGAACTACTTACACAAGGATTAAAAAGGAATATCAGCATTATTACAACTCGCTCCAGACGATCACCTGCTACGCATTGCTCATAATATCAACCCAAATTAACAAAAAAAGAGGATGAGTCAATTCTGCCCCATCCTCTACTATAAAATTAAAATAAACTTAATCTATTAATCAAGTTGACCCAACTTGTTATCAGAACCTAATACATCAATAATCTTATGACGATACATCTGCTCCATATACTCACGACCAGCGCCACAATACTGACGAGGATCGAAATATTCAGGATGCTGAGTCAATGTTTCACGCACACCAGCTGTAAATGCCAAACGTGAATCTGAGTCAATATTAATCTTGCAAACAGCACTCTCAGAAGCCTTACGAAGCTGCTCCTCTGGAATACCTACAGCATCAGGAAGCTTACCACCGTTAGAATTGATAATCTTAACATATTCCTGTGGAACTGAAGATGAACCATGAAGAACAATTGGGAAACCTGGTAACTGCTCTTCTACACCAGCCAAAACATCAAATGCCAATGGTGGTGGTACAAGTAAACCTGTCTTTGGATCACGTGTACACTGCTCTGGCTTGAACTTATAAGCACCATGTGAAGTACCAATTGATATAGCCAAAGAATCACAACCTGTACGAGTAGCGAAATCAACAACTTCCTCAGGCTTAGTATAATGAGATTCCTCAGCAACTACATCATCTTCAACACCAGCTAATACACCAAGCTCACCTTCTACGGTTACATCAAACTGATGAGCATAATCTACCACCTTCTTAGTTAAAGCAACATTCTCTTCATAAGGAAGAGCTGAACCGTCAATCATTACTGATGAGAAACCGAGATCTATACAGTCTTTACACAATTCAAAACTGCTACCGTGATCCAAATGAAGAGCAATCTCAGGATGGTTGCAACCCAATTCCTTTGCATAAGCAACTGCACCTTCTGCCAAATAGCGAAGAAGAGTTGAATTGGCATAGTTACGAGCACCCTTTGAAACCTGAATAATAACAGGTGATTTCAACTCAGATGAAGCCTTAACAATAGCTTGCAGCTGCTCAAGGTTATTAAAGTTAAATGCTGGAACTGCCCAACCACCTTTGATAGCTCTTTTAAACATCTCACGAGTGTTTACCAAGCCTAAATCCTTGTAATTTACTGCCATAATATTTTTTATATTTAAAATGAATAATTTTTAAACCACTGAAACCATTGCAAAAATAGTATTTTCTTCTGGCTTTTCAAAAAAGAATGTAACTTTTTTAGTGCATAAGGGAACTTAAAAAGGCGATTAATTCAGTATCATAAGTATGAAAATAGATTTTGCTAAATTCACATTACAAAAGCAAAGATTAGTAAGAAACAAATACAACGTAAATTCTCAATGAAAGAACTACTTAACGTAGTTGGTTGATTTGAAAAACTTACACAAGAAAAACTGGATACAAGAAGTCATCCACAATTACAAAAGCGAAAATCCATAATAGATAATTATTCAAAAAAAACAAAAGGCATCTTGAAAAGACACTAATGTGATAAAAATGAATCCGCTATCACTGCACAATAACAGAGCAAAAAGGCAATAAAAGCAAAATGAGGCATAATCTAATAAGGAAACAAAGACCATAGGATTGAAAATTACTTATAGAAAGCATATAACCATTCATAAATGACAAACTTATATATGCTACAAGAACTTTCCTGAAGCAATCAAATTTTAAATAGAGCAAAAAAAATCTCCATCCTTTTCGGGATGGAGATTAATATAAAATGCTAAAACTTACTCAGCTGCATTATTTTCGGTTTCAGGAGTCTCAACAACTTCTTCAACTGCCTTTGTAGACTTGCGTGAACGACGAGTCTTCTTAGCAGCAGATTTAGCGCTTTTAGACATGTTTTCATCAAAGTCAACCAACTCGATAAAAGCAATTGGAGCTGCATCACCCTGACGAGTACCCAATTTGATTACACGAGTATAACCACCTGGACGATCACCAACCTTTGCTGCAACAGTACCAAACAATTCCTTGATAGCCTCTTTATTCTGTAAATAACGGAAAACTACACGACGAGAATTTGTACTATCATTCTTAGCTCGAGTAACTAAAGGCTCTACATATTTTTTAAGAGCTTTAGCTTTTGCAAGAGTCGTAGTGATTCTTTTGTGCATAATCAAAGAGATAGCCAAGTTTGAAAGCAAGGCATCACGATGAGATGCAGTACGACCCAAATGGTTGAATTTTTTATTGTGTCTCATTATTGTTTTTTAATTAAGATAAGAAGATTACTCCTTATCAAGTTTATACTTTGAAATATCAGTTCCAAACGAAAGATTCAGACTCTCGAGCAAATCATCAAGCTCAGAAAGCGATTTCTTACCAAAATTACGGAACTTAAGCAAATCAGTCTTATTATACTGAACTAAATCACCTAAAGTTTCTACATCCGCAGCTTTCAGACAGTTAAGAGCACGAACAGAAAGATTCATGTCTACCAACTTAGTCTTCAACAACTGACGCATATGAAGAACCTCTTCGTCAAACTCTTGATTACCATCCTGATCAGGATTTTCAAGTGTAATCTTTTCATCAGAGAATAACATAAAGTGATAAATCAATATCTTAGCTGCTTCCTTAAGCGCATCCTTTGGATGAATGGAACCATCAGTAGTAACTTCAATTGTTAATTTATCGTAGTCTGTTTTCTGTTCAACACGATAAGGTTCAACTGAATATTTAACATTACGAATAGGGGTGTAGATAGAATCGATTGGAATGACATTAACGTCAGTACAAAATTGACGATTCTCATCAGCAGGAACATAACCACGTCCCTTGTTGATTGTAAGGTCAATTCGCATCGAAGCCTTAGGGTCTAAATGACAAATCACTAATTCAGGATTTAACACTTCAAATCCAGTCAGATGTTTACTTATATCACCAGCTTTGAATTCTGTTGAATTCTCTACTATGATACTAACTTTCTCGTTCTCGAATTCTTCTACTACTTGCTTGAATCGAATTTGTTTGAGATTCAAGATAATGTTGGTTACATCTTCTTTAACACCCGGAACTGAAGAAAATTCATGCTCAACACCTGCAATTTTAACAGTATTGATAGCATATCCTTCAAGAGAGGAAAGAAGCATGCGACGGAGGGCATTACCTACAGTAACACCAAATCCAGGCTCGAGAGGACGGAACTCAAATCTTCCGAACTTATCGTTAGCCTCCAGCATTACGACTTTGTCAGGTTTTTGAAATGCTAATATCGCCATTAATTCAATGATTTATTGTTTAGAGTACAACTCAACTATTAACTGTTCCTTAATATTCTCAGGAATATCTGCACGCTCAGGTCTGTGAAGGAACTTACCACTCTTAGTGTTTTCATCCCATTCGATCCAAGGATACTTACTATGATTGAAACCTGCCAAAGCACCTTCGATAACCTCAAGAGACTTAGCTTTCTCTCTAACACCAATAACCTGACCAGGTTTTACAGAATAAGAAGGAATATTTACAACAGCGCCATCAACAACAATGTGCTTATGACTAACAAGCTGACGAGCAGCAGCACGTGTTGGAGCAATACCCAAACGGAAGACCACGTTATCAAGACGGCTCTCGAGTTCCTGCAACAGAACCTCACCTGTAATACCATCAGATTTAGCGGCCTTATCAAACATGTTACGGAACTGACGCTCTAATACACCATAAGTGTATTTTGCCTTCTGCTTCTCAGCCAACTGTGCACCGTACTCAGACTGCTTACGACGACGGTTATTACCATGCTGACCTGGAGGGAAATTGCGTTTACTCAAAACTTTATCTGCGCCGAAAATTGGCTCACCAAAACGGCGTGCAATTCTAGACTTTGGACCTATATATCTTGCCATAATTTAAAATGCTAATTATTAAAGGATCTGTAATATTGATTAAACACGACGACGCTTTGGAGGGCGACAACCATTATGTGGCAATGGTGTTACGTCTACAATCTCAGTTACCTCAATACCTGCACTATGTACAGCACGGATAGCTGATTCTCTACCATTTCCAGGACCTTTAACATAAGCCTTTACTTTACGAAGACCAAGATCGAAAGCGACCTTTGCACAGTCTTCAGCTGCCATCTGAGCAGCATAAGGTGTATTCTTCTTAGAACCACGGAAACCCATCTTACCAGCAGAAGACCAAGAAATAATCTGACCTTCATTATTAGCAAGAGAAACTATAATGTTATTGAAAGAGCTATGAACATGAAGTTGTCCAATTGCATCAACTCTTACATTTCTTTTTTTAGATGTTGCTTTTGTCTTTGCCATAATAATTTAACTCCTTCAAAATTACTTAGTAGCCTTCTTCTTATTAGCAACAGTCTTCTTCTTTCCCTTACGAGTACGAGCATTGTTCTTAGTGCTTTGACCGCGAACAGGAAGACCATTACGATGTCTGATACCACGATAACAACCGATATCCATCAGACGCTTAATATTCATGGAGATCTCAGAACGAAGATCACCTTCAACTTTAAAACCAGCGCCGATAATTTCACGGATTTTAGCTGCTTGCTCATCAGTCCACTCACTGACCTTCAAGTCACGGTTTACACCTGCCTGATCCAATATCTTTGCTGAACTACTTCGACCTATACCAAAGATATAAGTCAATGCGATTTCGCCACGCTTATTCTGGGGCAAATCTACTCCAACAATTCTAATTGCCATTTGAAATAATAAATATAAAATGTGTTTAACTAAAATGGAAAGCAAAGGTAGTCAAAATATTTAATAGAAAATAAATAACTACCAAAGAATTCACATTTTTTAATTAACCCTGACGCAATTTAAACTTAGGGTTCTTTTTGTTAATAACAAACAAACGACCTTTACGACGTACAATTTTACAATCTGGTGTACGCTTCTTTAATGATGCTCTTGTTTTCATTTTAATTGTTTATTTATATCGGAAAACTATTCTACCCTTTGTTAAATCATATGGGCTCATTTCCACTTTTACTTTATCTCCTGGGAGAATCTTTATATAATGCATTCTCATCTTTCCAGAGATGTGAGCTACAATCTGAACTCCATTCTCTAATTCCACTCTAAACATGGCATTAGAAAGAGATTCTAAAATTGTACCATCCTGTTCAATTGCTGACTGTTTTGCCATAAAATACTATCTAACTGTCAATTCGTTCTATACTATCAAAACTTGATAAAATATC
This sequence comes from Segatella bryantii, assembly GCF_022024215.1. Classification (NCBI taxonomy): domain Bacteria; kingdom Pseudomonadati; phylum Bacteroidota; class Bacteroidia; order Bacteroidales; family Prevotellaceae; genus Segatella; species Segatella bryantii. The sequence goes on from NZ_CP091798.1 coordinate 2,093,478, forward strand.
CACATGATCAATACCAACAGAAAAAGTATGCTTAAAATGGAGTGATAACTGTGCATTATTCCCTGCAAAACCACTACTGATATTATGCTGGGTTAAATAACCTTTCTCTAAACTTACTATACAATTAATAGTAAAACACATTCCATTTTTTAAAAGAACTCTTTTACCTCTTTTTGAATTGAAAGATAATCTTGTTGATTCTGCAAACTCTTGTCCGATGCTATTCCCAAAAATCTGTCTTACTCTAACACCTTTTAATGATTCAAATACCTGTTCAATAGAATATCCTATATCACAAATATATTTACCAGGAATAGTTGAATTAATTGCATCAATGAGAGCAACTTCAATACCATGAACCAACTCCGTTAGACCAGTTGAAACATTCCCCACAAAAAAAATGCGAGAACAGGTACCACAAAAGCCACAGAAACTAACGCCACAATCTATAGATATAATATCACCCTCACTAAGAGTAACTGTTTTCTTGTTCAAATCATGTCCTGAATAATTTTCAGAAACAGAAAAAGACCCTCCAAGAGGATTAAGAAAATTAATAAAAAATGGAGTACCTCCATGTTTTAATATAAAATCCCTAGCTAACTGTTCCAATTGGAAGGTCGATATACCTGGTCTTATATGTTTACCAAGTTCAAATAACGTTGCACCAACTAATTGATTGGCTTTGCGCATTAAACCAACTTCATCATTCGTCTTAAGAATAAAACTCATGACGAAAATTTAATATGCAGAAACGCTCCCTTGACGAGTATGACCTGAATTTAACAATCCATCATAATGCCTCATAAGCAAATAGCTTTCAACTTGCTGCAATGTATCAATAACAACACCCACAAGAATCAAAAGAGAAGTACCTCCAAAGAACTGTGAAAATTCCTGTTGAACATTAAGAAGTCCAGCAAGAGCTGGCATGATAGCTATAAATGCAATAAAAAAAGAACCCGGTAAAGTTATACGAGACATAACGGTGTCGATATATTCTGCAGTATCCTTACCTGGCTTTACACCAGGAATAAAACCATTATTACGTTTCATGTCTTCGGACATCTGTGTAGGATTCAAAGTAATAGCAGTATAAAAATAAGTAAATGCTATAACCAATACAACATAAATTATATTATAAAGCAAACTTCTATTATCCAACAACTGACGTACAACAGAACTAGCTCCGTCTGATTGATACTGTACTATAGCCAAAGGGATAAACATCAATGCTTGCGCAAAAATAATTGGCATTACATTAGCAGCAAACAACTTTAATGGAATGTACTGTCTAGCACCACCATATTGCTTATTCCCAATCAATCGCTTTGCATATTGAACTGGAACTTTTCTAGTACCTTGAACAAGAAGTATAGAAGCGCAAACTACACCATATAAGATAAGTAGCTCCACAATAAACATAATTAGACCACCGCTAGTAATAGCCTGTAATCTAGAAGTAACCTCCTGAACAAAAGCCTGAGGTAATCTAGCAATGATACCAATCATAATGATAAGAGAAATACCATTACCTACACCCTTGTCAGTAATACGCTCACCCAACCAAAGGATAAACATACTTCCTGCTGCAAGAATAATAGTAGCAGGAATCATAAATACTGTCCAAGAAATACCTGAAGCTAAGGCACCAGCTGCCTGCATCTTTAAATTAAGTAAGTACGAAGGAGCCTGAAAGAGCAATATAGCTACAGTCAGGATCCTTGTATACCAATTAATTTTCTTTCTACCACTTTCACCTTCATGCTGCATCTTCTGAAAATAAGGTACAGCAATAGCTAGAAGCTGCATAACGATAGAAGCCGAGATGTAAGGCATAATTCCCAAAGCGAAAATAGACGCATTGGAAAATGCTCCACCGGAGAATGCATTCAACAAGGCCATAAGACCTGTTGAAGTTTGCGACTGTAATTTTTCCAACATGCCCGGATTGATGCCCGGAAGGACAACAAATGAGCCAAAACGATAAATAGCCGTAAAAAGAAGAGTTATAAGGAGTCGCTGACGCAAATCCTCAACCTTCCAGCAATTCTTCAGTGTCTCGATTAACTTTTTCATTTATTTAGATTATTGTTGCATTGCCACCAACTGCCTTGATTGCTTCTTCTGCAGTTTTTGAGAATGCATTAGCTTCTACATCGATTTTAGCTTTTAACTCACCATTACCCAAAACCTTAACTAGCTCCTTACCATTAGTAAGACCTGCTTCTTTAAGTTCTGCGATACCAATCTTTGTAAAACCTTTAGCCTCTGTTAAACTCTGGAGAGTTGACAAGTTAACAGCAAAATACTCTTTATGGTTAATATTTTTAAATCCAGCTTTTGGAATACGACGCTGCAAAGGCATCTGACCACCTTCAAAACCGATTTTTCTCTTATAACCAGAACGAGCCTTAGCACCTTTGTGACCACGAGTAGAAGTACCACCTAATCCTGAACCAGGACCACGACCAATACGACGACGTGAATGTGTAGAACCTACTGCTGGTTTTAAATTATTTAATTTCATAATTGTTCAATTTTAAGTTTAAATTAATCAACTACGGTTACAAGGTGATGAACTTTACGAATCATACCACGCATACTAGGATTATCCTCAACTTCAACAACTTGAGAAATCTTATGAAGACCTAAAGCCAAAAGTGTTTTCTTCTGATCTACAGGTGCTCCAATTCTACTTTTAATTTGTTTAATCTTGATTGTTGCCATCGTTATATCCTAATTAACCATTAAAAACTTTATCCATAGAGATTCCACGCTCACCAGCAACCTGATAAGCATCACGCATCTCAGAAAGTGCAAGGATAGTTGCCTTTACAAGATTGTGAGGGTTAGAAGAACCTTTTGACTTAGCAATAACGTCCTTAACACCAACACTCTCCAAAACAGCACGCATAGCACCACCGGCCTTCAAACCAGTACCTGCAGCAGCTGGCTTAAGCAAAACTTGTGCTCCACCGAACTTTACTTCGACTTCATGAGGTACAGTTCCCTTCAAAACAGGAACCTTAATAAGATTCTTCTTTGCAGCTTCAGTACCCTTAGATATAGCAGCTGTAACTTCACCAGCCTTACCAAGACCCCAGCCAATAACACCGTTACCGTCACCTACAACGACGATAGCAGCAAATGTGAAAGTACGACCACCTTTAGTTACCTTTGTTACACGATTAATTGCAACAAGGCGATCCTTTAATTCAACATCATTATTTACTTTTACTTTATTCATTGCCATTATCGTTTAGAATTTAAGACCACCTTCACGAGCGCCATCAGCTAATGCCTGAACACGACCATGATACAGATAACCATTACGATCAAAAACTACTGATTCAACACCTGCAGCTTTTGCCTTTTCTGCAACTAATACACCAACTTTCTTAGCCTGTTCTACTTTAGGCAACTTCTCCAAACCAAGTGAAGAAGCAGAAGCCAATGTCTTACCAGTCAAATCGTTAATAACCTGTGCGTAGATCTGTTTATTAGAACGAAAAACACTCAAACGAGGACGTTCTGCAGTTCCATTTACATTCTTGCGAATACGGAATTTTATCTTAATTCGTCTTTCTACTTTCTTTGTTGTCATAATCGTAAAAATAAAAAATTACTTAGCAGCAGCTGTCTTACCAGACTTTCTGCGAATAACTTCACCCTGGAACAAAATACCTTTACCCTTATAAGGTTCTGGCATACGGAAAGAACGAATTTTAGCACAGATGAGACCAAGTAACTGCTTGTCACATGACTCCAAAGTTAATATAGGATTCTGGTTTCTTTCTGACTTTGTCTCTACCTTAACTTCGCTAGGAACCTGAATAAAAATAGGGTGAGTATAACCTAAAGAAAGCTCGATGATATTACCCTGATTAGAAACACGGTAACCAACACCTACAAGTTCCATAGTTTTCTTAAATCCTTCACTTACACCAACAACCATATTGTTAACAAGTGAACGATATAAACCATGAAAAGCTTGTTTCTGCTTATAATTTACTGGGCTATTTTCATCTACTTCAAAAATAACCTTATCATCTTCAATCTTTACCTTGATTGATTCGTTGATATCCTGTGAAAGTTCACCTTTAGGACCCTTAACAGAGATAACATTTGCTTTTTCATCGAAGTTAACTGTAACTCCTGATGGAATACTAATTGGCAATTTTCCTATTCTTGACATATAAATCCCTCCAATTAATAAATGTAGCAAAGAACCTCACCACCGATTTTCAGGTCAGCAGCTTCCTTATTAGTCATTACACCCTTAGATGTAGACAAGATTGCGATACCTAAACCATTAATAACTCTTGGCATATCTTTATAACCAGTATACTTACGCAAACCTGGAGTAGAAACACGTTTCAAACTCTTTATTGCATTTGCTTTAGTAACTGGATCATATTTAAGAGCTACTTTAATAGTACCCTGAGGACCATCCTCAATGAACTTGTAGTTCAAGATATAACCCTTTTCAAAGAGAATCTTAGTAATCTCTTTTTTCAAATTTGACGCAGGAACCTCAACAACTCTGTGATGAGCCATGATCGCGTTTCTGAGTCTTGTCAGATAATCTGCTATTGGATCTGTCATAAAAAATAATTTAATTAATCGGGACATCCCCGACAATATTAAAAATATAAAATGAACGGTAATAATATTACCAACTTGCTTTCTTAACACCAGGAATCAAACCTGAAGATGCCATCTCACGGAACTGAATACGTGAAAGACCAAACTGGCGCATATAACCTCTTGGACGGCCAGTTATCTTGCAACGATTATGCAGACGAATAGGATTAGCATTCTTTGGAATAGCCTGAAGCCTACGAGATGCCTCATAAGCCTCAGCTGGATCATTAGAAGTTGCAATAATCTTTTTCAAAGCTGCACGTTTTTCAGCATAACGAGCAACAAGTTTTGCACGCTTAACTTCGCGAGCTTTCATTGATTCTTTTGCCATATCTTTTAATCGTTTTTAGCGTTCTTGAATGGAAGACCAAATGCCTTTAGGAGAGCATAACCCTCTTCGTCAGTCTTAGCTGATGTTACGAAAGTAATATTCATACCCTGAATTCTATCTACCTGATCAATATTGATTTCAGGGAAGATAATTTGCTCTGTGATACCTAAAGTATAGTTACCACGTCCATCAAACTTAGATTCAATTCCCTTGAAGTCACGGATACGAGGCAAAGCAACACGTACAAGTCTTTCAAGGAACTCATACATACGCTCACGACGCAATGTAACCATTACACCAATAGGCATCTTTTTACGAAGTTTGAAGTTCGCAACATCCTTCTTTGAATATGTAGCAACAGCCTTCTGACCAGTAATTGCTGTAATTTCGTTGATAGCAACATCAATGATTTTTTTATCTTGAGTTGCATCACCGAGACCCTGATTAATCACAATTTTCTTCAATACAGGAGTTTGCATTGCAGAAGAGTAATTAAATTGCTTCTGCAGCGCAGGAGCGATAGTCTCCTTGTAAACCTTCTTTAACTGTGCTGTATCCATTATTTAATTTCCTCCCCTGATTTTTTAGCAATACGGATAACGTTTTTACCATCATGCTTGATAGCAACGCGAGTAGCCTTACCACTCTTAGGATCGATTAAACTCAAATTTGAAATATTGATAGGAGCTTCCTGCTTAACAATACCTCCCTGAGGATTTTTTGCAGAAGGCTTGGTACTTTTAGATACCAAGTTAATACCTTCAACAATAGCACGGTTCTCATCTACAAGAACCTGAAGCACCTTACCCTTATTGCCCTTATCTTTACCAGTAAGAACAATTACGGTATCGCCTTTTTTAATATGTAATTTACTCATTACTAAATTTCTTTTTTAAATTAAAGAACCTCAGGTGCTAATGAAACAACCTTCATGTTAACTGCACGAAGTTCACGTGCAACTGGACCGAAGATACGACTACCACGAAGCTCACCGGCATTGTTCAACAATACACAAGCATTATCATCAAAACGAATATAAGAACCATCCGCACGACGGATTTCCTTTTTGGTACGAACGATCAATGCTTTAGAAACAGCACCTTTCTTCAAATCACTAGAAGGAATAACGTTCTGAACAGCAACTACGATAACGTCACCAACGCTAGCATAGCGACGACCGGTACCACCGAGAACGCGAATACATTTTGCTTCACGTGCGCCGCTATTATCACACACTGTAAGTCTTGATTCTGTTTGTATCATAATTACTTAGCTTTTTCAACAATTTGTACTAATCTCCATCTCTTTGTTTTTGACAAAGGACGAGTCTCCATGATCATAACAGTGTCACCAACATTAGCTTCATTGTTTTCATCATGTACATGATATTTCTTCGTCTTCTGAACGAATTTACCATAAATAGGGTGCATCTCTTTGAACTTAGCTGCAATAACAATGGTTTTATCCATTTTGTTGCTGATAACAACACCCTGTCTTACTTTTCTTAAATTTCTTGTTTCCATCTGGACCATTATTATTTGTTAAGTTCTCTCTGATGAAGTTCGGTTTTCATACGCGCAATATCACGACGAGCGGCCTTAATCTGAGATGGATTTACGAGAGGAGTAATCTGATGATTAAGCTTAATCTTCTTAAGATTAGCCTCTGCAGCTTCTAATTTCTCTACCAATTCCTTGGTTTCGAGTTCTCTTACTTCTTTAATCTTCATAATTAAGCGTTTTTATCGAAATCACGTCTAACAACAAACTTAGTCTTAACAGGCAACTTCTGTGCTGCAAGGCGAAGGCCTTCTTTTGCAATATCAAAAGATACACCCTCAACTTCGAAAAGAATTCGACCTGGAGTTACTGGAGCAACCCATCCAGCTGGATCACCTTTACCCTTACCCATACGCACATCAGCAGGTTTACGAGTAATTGGTTTATCAGGGAAAATACGAATCCAAACTTGTCCCTGACGATTCATGTATCTGTTTAATGCAACACGTGCAGCTTCGATCTGACGGCTATCAATCCACTTAGCTTCAAGTGTCTTAATTCCAAAAGAACCAAAAGCTAACTGTGTACCTCTATGGGCGTTACCTTTATTACCACGTCCATCTTGAGGTCTTCTATATTTAACTCTTTTAGGCTGTAACATTGTAATTCTTACATTTAACGGTTATTGTTTCTCTTACGACCATTACCGCGATTAGAACGACCGTTATTACGATTGTTCTTACTGTCTTGAGTAAAATTAGGTGTAAGATCACGTTTGCCATATACTTCTCCACGGCAAATCCATACCTTAATACCGAGCAAACCTACCTTAGTAAGAGCTTCTGCCTGACAGAAATCAATATCTGCACGGAATGTATGAAGAGGAGTACGGCCTTCCTTTAACATCTCCTTGCGTGCCATTTCAGCGCCATTCAAACGACCTGTGATCTGAACTTTAATACCTTCAGCACCAGCACGCATTGTATTAGCAATCGCCATCTTAATAGCACGACGATAAGCTACCTTACCCTCTACCTGACGAGCTATATTAGTTGCAACGATAGTTGCATCCAATTCAGGCTTCTTAACTTCGAAGATGTTAATCTGAATATCCTTCTTAAAGAGATTCTTCAGTTCTTCTTTCAATTTATCAACGTCTTGACCACCTTTACCAATAACGATACCCGGACGGGCTGTACAAATAGTAATGGTAACCAATTTCAAGGTACGTTCGATGACAATGCGAGAAACGCTAGCCTTAGCCAAACGCTCGTTAAGATACTTACGGATTTTCTGATCTTCTACAAGACTATCGCCGAAGTTCTTACCACCGAACCAATTTGAATCCCAACCACGAATTACACCAAGTCGGTTGCTTATTGGATTAACTTTCTGTCCCATTCTATTATTTATTTATCGTCGTTAGTTTTAGCATCAACAAAGATAGTTACATGGTTAGAACGCTTACGAATTCTATAACCACGACCTTGTGGTGCTGGTCTCATACGTTTCATAGTAACACCTTCATCAACGAAGACTTTACTTACAAAAAGTTCACCGTCCTCAGCTTTACGGTCATTTTTTGTTTCCCAGTTAGCGATAGCTGAACGGAGAAGTTTCTCTACATCAGCAGCAGCCTGCTTCTTAGAGAATCTAAGTACTCCCAGAGCTTTGTTAACTTCCATACCACGAATCATGTCTACAACATAACGCATTTTACGTGGTGACGAAGGTACTCCATTGAGCTTAGCAAAGTACAAATTTTTGCGTGCCTCTTTTAATTTTTCAGCCGCGATATGTTTTCTTGCTCCCATTATTTATTTACTTTAAATGGATTTAACCCTTACTTCTTATTATTACCAGAGTGTCCGCCAAAACGACGAGTAGGTGAGAACTCACCTAACTTATGACCAACCATATTCTCTGTAACATAAACAGGGATAAATTTGTTTCCGTTATGAACTGCAACAGTATGACCCACAAAATCAGGGGAAATCATTGAAGCTCTAGCCCATGTCTTAACTACAGATTTCTTACCACTCTCATTCATAGCAAGAATTTTCTTCTCGAGTGATACGTTAATATATGGACCTTTTTTTAATGAACGACTCATAATTTACTCTTTATTTTTTAGCTCTTTCGATAATATACTTGTTAGAAAGCTTCTTAGGTGCACGAGTCTTGAGACCCTTAGCGTACAAGCCCTTACGTGAACGTGGATGACCACCACTCTGACGGCCTTCACCACCACCCATTGGGTGATCAACAGGGTTCATAACAACACCACGGTTGTGAGGACGACGTCCCAACCATCTAGAACGACCAGCCTTACCAGACTGTTCTAGAGCATGATCAGAATTACCTACACTACCAATAGTAGCCTTACAAGCACTCAAGATCTGACGAGTTTCGCCAGAAGGAAGCTTAATAACACAATAACTGCCCTCACGAGAAGTCAACTGAGCAAAATTACCAGCCGAACGAACCAATAAAGCACCCTGACCTGGACGTAATTCAATGTTATGAATTACAGTACCAACTGGGATATTAGCAAGTGGAAGTGAATTACCTACTTCTGGTGCAGCATCAGCACCAGACATTAAGGTTGCACCAACCTGCAGTCCATTAGGAGCAATAATGTAACGTTTTTCACCATCTGCATAGTATAAAAGCGCAATACGAGCAGATCTATTTGGATCATACTCGATTGACTTAACTACAGCTGGAACACCATCTTTCTCACGTTTGAAGTCTATAAGACGATACTTCTGCTTATGGCCACCGCCAATGTAGCGAACGGTCATTTTACCAGTGTTATTTCTACCACCAGTAGAACGTTTGCCGTAAACGAGAGACTTCTCTGGCACGGATGCAGTAATATCCTCGAACGTGCCAATAACTTTGTGTCTTTGTCCCGGAGTTACCGGTTTAAATTTACGTACTGCCATTTTTTATTTAAATATTGCTGTAAAAATCAATTTGATCGCCATCCTTAACGGTAACGATTGCCTTTTTGAATGCGTTCTTCTGTCCCTTTACGAGACCAGCCTTTGTATAACGTGCTTGACGCTTACCTGCATAACGAACCGTATTCACACTTACGACTGTAACCTTATAGAGACTCTCAACCTCTTTCTTAATTTCGAGCTTATTTGCCTCAGGGCGAACAACAAAACCATAGCGGTTAGGCTGTTTCTCTGTCATCTTGGCCTGCTTTTCTGTGACCAATGGTTTAATGATAATTGACATATTTCTCTCCTTTATTTATTTAAGATTGACTCGATTGTCTCAAGTGAGCTTTCTGAAATAACAAGAACATCAGCATTCAAAACTTTATATGCATTGATAGATGATGCTGTCTCGACATTAGCCTTCTTTAAGTTACGAGCGGACAAATATACATTTTTATTTACTTCTGGCAAAACTACCAACGCCTTCTTGTTGTCAACTTTAAGATTTTTAGCAATATTTACAAAATCTTTAGTCTTTGGAGCTTCAAAATTGAAATCTTCAACAACAACAATAGCATTTTCCTGTGCCTTGTAAGTTAAAGCTGACTTACGAGCCAAAACCTTAACTTTTTTGTTCAATTTGAAACGATAATCACGTGGCTTAGGACCAAATACACGACCACCACCAACGAGAACTGGAGAGTTGATATCACCGCGACGAGCTCCACCACCACCTTTCTGGCGTCCCAACTTACGAGTTGAACCAGACATCTCACTTCTTTCTTTAGACTTAGCTGTACCCTGACGCTGGTTAGCGAGATACTGCTTAACATCGAGATAAAGAACGTGATCGTTAGGTTCAATTCCGAAGATAGCATCATTAAGAGTTACCTTACGGCCGGTCTCCTGACCTTTAATATCTAATACGTTAACTTCCATTACTTCTCAATTAAAACAGTTGAACCATTGCATCCAGCTACAGAACCCTTAACAAGAATGAGATTATGCTCTGGAATTACTTTTAACACCTTAAGGTTTTGAGTAGTTACTCTGTCGCCACCCATCTGGCCACCCATTCTCATACCCTTAAATACTTTTGCTGGGTAAGAACAAGCACCAATAGAACCTGGCTTACGAGCACGGTCATCCTGACCATGAGTAGACTGACCTACACCACCGAAACCGTGACGCTTAACAACACCCTGGAAACCTTTACCCTTTGAGGTACCAACAACGTCTACAAACTGAGCATCATTGAAGATTTCCACAGTCAAGGTATCACCTAAGTTTAATTCCTCATCAAACTTGAACTCGGCCAAGTGCTTCTTAGGTGTTGTGCCGGCTTTCTTAAAGGTTCCCATCAAAGGCTTTGAAGTATTCTTCTCTTTAGCCTCACCGAAACCAAGCTGAACAGCCTTGTAGCCATCTTTTTCTACGGTTTTAACCTGGGTTACTACACAAGGACCTGCTTCGATAACAGTGCACGGTACATTCTTACCGTCGGCACTGAAAACGGATGTCATTCCGATTTTTCTTCCAATTAATCCTGGCATTTCAATTTAATATAAATAGTTAAACTTTAATTTCTACTTCAACACCACTAGGCAATTCAAGTTTCATAAGTGCGTCTACAGTCTTAGCTGTTGAGCTATAGATATCAATAAGACGCTTGAAATCTGACAACTGGAACTGCTCACGAGACTTCTTATTAACGAAAGTACTACGGTTTACAGTAAAAATACGCTTGTGTGTTGGCAATGGAATAGGACCGCTAACAATAGCGCCTGTTGCCTTAACAGCCTTCACAATCTTTTCAGCTGACTTATCTACCAACTGGTGGTCATAAGACTTAAGCTTAATTCTAATTTTTTGACTCATTAGATAAAATAAATTATATATTAAAAATAGAAAGAAGAGAGCACTGATTAAGAGTCATTCGCTAAACAGCGTCTCTTCTTAGTTTTATATCTTATTACAGAAGTTCTGAATTACCCTTAACTTCTTCAAGCACAGCCTTAGCAATAGAAGAAGAAAGAGGTGAATGATGATCATACTCCATAGAAGATGTTGCACGACCAGAAGTGATTGTACGGAGAGCTGTTACATAACCGAACATTTCAGCCAATGGAACCATAGCTTTAACGATACGAGCACCACTACGAGCTTCTTCCATACCCTGAACTAAACCACGACGTTTATTCAAGTCACCAATAACATCACCCATGTTCTCCTCTGGAGTAACAACTTCAACCTTCATGATAGGCTCCATCAAAACAGGACCTGCCTTAGGGCAGAGAACCTTAAATGCCTGATGTGCAACTAACTCGAAAGACAACTGGTCAGAGTCTACAGGATGGAAGCTACCATCATTCAATGTAACTTTAAGACCAGTCATTGGGAAGCCACCAAGAACACCTGCAGAAAGGCAATCCTTGAAACCCTTCTCTACAGAAGGAATGAATTCCTTAGGCACATTACCACCTTTAACCTGGTTAATGAACTGCAAGTCACCCTCTGTGTAATCCTCATCCTTAGGTTCGATAGTAACATCGATACATGCGAACTTACCACGACCACCAGACTGCTTCTTATAAGTTTCACGGCTCTGAGCTGCCTTAGTAATAGCCTCTTTATAGTTAACCTGAGGTTTACCCTGATTACACTCAACCTTGAACTCACGCTTCAAACGATCGATGATAATATCAAGGTGAAGCTCACCCATACCAGAAATAATAGTCTGACCACTCTGCTCATCAGTACGAACTGTAAACGTTGGATCCTCTTCTGCCAATTTTGCAAGACCATTATCCATTTTAGCTACATCAGCCTGACTCTTAGGTTCAACTGCAATAGAAATTACAGTATCAGGGAATGACATAGATTCCAATACGATTGGGTGATTTTCATCACACAAAGTATCACCGGTACGAATATCTTTGAAACCAACACCTGCACCAATATCACCAGCATCGATTGAATCCATTGGAATCTCTTGCTTAGAGTTCATCTGGAACAAACGGCTGATACGCTCACGTTTTCCTGAACGAGGGTTGTAAACATAAGAACCAGCCTCAATCTTACCAGAATAAACACGGAAGAAAACAAGACGACCCATGAATGGATCAGTTGCAATCTTAAATGCAAGAGCAGAAGTTGCCTCTGTCTCTGAAGGCTTACGACTATCTTCTTCACCTGTTTCAGGATTTTCACCTACGATTGCAGGAGTATCAAGAGGTGATGGAAGGAAAGCACAAACATAATCAAGAAGTGGCTGTACACCCTTATTCTTATAAGAAGAACCAAGAGTCATAGGAGTTAACTCCATTGCAATACAACCCTTACGAAGAGCAGCAAGAATCTTATCTTCTGGAATATCTTTACCATCGAGATAAAGTTCCATAATTTCATCATCAAAGTTAGCTGCATCCTCGATCATCTTATCGTGCCACTCCTGTGCTTCATCAACCAAATCAGCAGGAATATCTTCAATTTCATATTCTGCACCCATGGTCTCATCATGCCATAAGATAGCCTTCATCTTAATCAAGTCAACGACACCTTTGAAGTTTTCCTCTGCACCAATTGGAATCTGAACAGGAACTGGATGAGCACCAAGGATATCCTTCATCTGCTGTACAGTTTCAAAGAAATCTGCACCAGAACGGTCCATCTTATTAACATAACCAATACGAGGAACGTTATATTTATCTGCCTGACGCCATACAGTTTCAGACTGTGGCTGAACACCATCTGCAGCTGAATATGTAGCAACAGCACCATCAAGAACACGAAGAGAACGCTCTACCTCAGCAGTAAAGTCAACGTGTCCCGGAGTATCGATCAAGTTAATTTTATAGCTATTACCGTTATAATTCCAGTTACAAGTAGTAGCAGCAGATGTAATTGTAATACCACGCTCCTGCTCCTGAGCCATCCAGTCCATTGTAGCCGCACCATCGTGTACCTCACCAATTTTATGAGTCTTTCCTGTATAGAACAAGATACGCTCTGATGTTGTAGTCTTACCAGCATCAATGTGAGCCATGATACCGATGTTACGAGTCAAATGTAAATCACGATTTGCCATTTCTTATAATCCTCCTAAATGATTAGAATCTAAAGTGAGCGAATGCACGGTTAGCCTCAGCCATACGATGCATATCTTCTTTACGCTTGTATGCACCACCCTGATTATTGAATGCGTCCATAATCTCTGCAGCCAATTTCTCTGCCATAGACTTACCACTACGTTTACGAGCAAATGCAATAAGATTCTTCATAGCGATACTTTCCTTACGATCAGGACGAATTTCTGTAGGAACCTGGAAAGTAGCACCACCGATACGGCGACTCTTAACTTCTACCTGAGGAGTAATGTTATCCAAAGCTGCCTTCCAAATTTCAAGAGCTGATTTCTCTTCGTTTGCAGCTTTAGCCTTTACATTATCAAGAGCTTTGTAGAAAATTTCATAAGATGTATTCTTTTTACCATCATACATCAAATGATTAACGAACTTAGAGACCTTCTGGTCGTTGAAGACAGGATCTGGAATGATCACTCTCTTCTTTGGTTTTGCTTTTCTCATTTTAATAAAAATTATTTGACTGGGGCTGTTTCAATGTTCTTCAATGCTCTCACTCGAGCGTTTACTCAACCTGTTACTTCTCCAGCAAAACTAAAAAAAAACATAAAAGCATCTAGCACTTAGCCTTTTATCCTAACTAATAGCCTTCAGCTTAATAATAAGTTGATATTACTTCTTTGCCTTAGGGCGCTTTGCACCATACTTAGAACGGCGCTGTGTACGATTAGCAACACCCGCAGTATCAAGTGTACCACGTACGATATGATAACGCACACCTGGAAGGTCCTTAACACGACCACCACGTACCAAAACAATTGAATGCTCCTGCAAGTTATGACCTTCTCCTGGAATATAAGAGTTAACCTCTTTCTGATTTGTCAAACGCACACGAGCAACTTTACGCATTGCTGAATTAGGCTTCTTAGGAGTAGTTGTGTATACACGAACACAAACACCACGACGCTGTGGACAGCTATCCAAAGCTGGTGACTTGCTCTTGTCTACCAATACCTTTCTGCCCTTTCTAACCAATTGTGAAATAGTAGGCATAATTTTACTTTTTAATTTATATATTTATTTTGTTTATTATCAACCTGTTACGAAACAACTTTTCACAAACCGTTTCGGGCTGCAAAGGTACAAAAAATCCCGCAATATGATATCTATTATCTAAAATAAAAAGACCATATTAATCAAAAATTAGCAGAATATAGTCTTTATTAATATTTTTTTAATGTTTAACTTTAAAATCCAACAAGTTCAGCAAGTGGTATTCTATAGTAACTAAGACTTTAAAAACAGATAGCAGTAAATATAATTAGCAGTTGAGTAGAATTTCTCTATAATAAGTATAGTTCTGAAAACGTTTCAATAACTGTGTGAGAGTGAAACAGACCTCTACTCTTCAATTTGATTATAAACTTTCAGATACATGATATTGTCATGCAACATTATCGAAGTTCACCATTGGAATACATCAAGTTTTATTAGACAGATCCACTAGTCTATTACAACCAGCTAAGACTAAAACTTTAGTAAACAGCATGTAGCAACTAGTTTAAAGTCAAGTATTCTTTCAAATGAGCGTACAAAGACTTTGCTGTAGACTCCAAAAATACAGACCAAAAGTACTACTGTCAGAAGCTCTAATGGGGCAAGAATATATTCACAAAATAAATTACGTCAAGCTTCATTACCTCCAGTATTAAAAGGAGCTATAGTACGAGGGGCCTGATCTGAAATATTAATTTCTCCATAAGCACTCTCGTAATTAAAAATGTTTTCCTTCAATGCCAATAAAAGTTTCTTGGCATGTTCTGGAGCCAAAATCACTCTACTTTTGACTTGTGGCTGCTGCATCCCTGGCAGTATTTTAGCAAAATCTAATATAAAATCTGAACTTGAATGAGCTATCAACACCAAATTAGAATATTCACCTTGAGCAACCTCAGGTTTAATATCTATTTGAACCGCTTTACCATTTTCTTTATCTGAATTTTCTGCCATAAGTAATAATTATAATTGGATTTTACTTTGCAAAGATACTTAAAATACATAGAACACACAAATCTATAACTAAAAAAGGAGTTGTCATTATTAAAATGACAACTCCTTTTTAAAAGTATAATATTAAAGATTATTCTGTTGCAACATTGTTATCTGCAAAGTCAAGAACATTCTTTCTATTAGCCTGTATACGCTCATATTCTTCCTTTGAACCTACAACAAGTTTCTGCCATTGACGAAGACCTGTACCTGCAGGAATCAAATGACCACAAATAACATTTTCCTTCATACCCTCAAGATAATCACTCTTACCGCGAATTGCAGCCTCACAGAGTACCTTAGTAGTTTCCTGGAATGATGCAGCACTCATGAAACTCTTAGTACCCAAAGCTGCACGGGTAATACCCTGAAGGATTTGGGTAGATGTAGCTGGAACAGCATCTCTAACCTGAACTAACTTCAAGTCTCTACGCTTCAAGCTAGAGTTCTCATCTCTTAGCTTACGAACCGTCACAATCTGACCAGGTTTAAGCAATTCTGAATCACCTGCATCTGTAACGACCTTCTTGCCCCAAATACGATCATTTTCATCAGCAAAGTCGAGTTTATCAACAAGTTCCTGCTCGAGGAATGTTGTATCACCCGGATCATCGATACGAACCTTACGCATCATCTGACGAACAATGATTTCAAAGTGCTTATCATTAATCTTCACACCCTGAAGACGGTAAACATCCTGAACTTCGTTAACAATATACTCCTGTACAGCGGTAGGACCCTTAATAGCAAGAATATCACCTGGAGTTGTAACACCATCAGAAAGAGGTGTACCTGCACGAACAGCATCATGTTCCTGTACAAGGATCTGCTTAGACAATGGAACCAAGTATTTCTTTTGGTCACCAGTCTTAGAAGTTACGATGATTTCACGATTACCACGTTTAACCTTACCCATAGTAACCTCACCATCAATTTCAGAAACAATAGCAGGATTAGAAGGATTACGTGCCTCAAACAACTCGGTTACACGAGGAAGACCACCGGTAATATCACCAGCACCACCAACAGCACGAGGTATTTTAACCAATGTTGTACCTGTACTAATGGTCTGACCATCTTCAACAACAACGTGACCACCTACAGGGAAGTTATATGTACCTACTACATTACCTTCAGCATCAACTACATCACATGTAGGAACCAAAGATCTATTTTTAGAATCAGTAATGATCTTTTCAGTCAAGCCTGTTGTTTCATCGGTCTCTGCACGATAAGTCTGACCTTCAACAACATCATTAAACTTCAGAACACCAGCATATTCAGATACGATAACGGCGTTAAATGGGTCCCATTTACAGATAACATCACCTTTCTTAACTACATCTCCGTGCTTTTTATACAAAGAAGCACCATAAGGAACATTCAAGCTAGAAAGAACAATACCTGTATTAGGATCTACAAAACGAACCTCAGCCAAACGGCTTACTACCATCTGACAATTAATATCATTACCTTCCTCATCTTCCTCTACAAAAGGAACAACACGAAGTTCATCGAATTCTAGTTTTGCATCATTCTTTGCCGTAATATTAGCATTAGCAGCAGCGTTAGCAGCAATACCACCAGCGTGGAATGTACGAAGAGTCAACTGTGTACCAGGTTCACCAATAGCCTGAGCTGCGATAACGCCCACAGCTTCACCCAGCTGTACCATTCTAGCTGTAGCCAAGTTACGACCATAACACTTCATACAAACACCATGCTTACTTTCACAAGTAAGTACAGAACGTATCTCTACACTTTCGATTGGCGAATTTTCAATAGCTTTGGCCTTAGGCTCAGTAATTTCTTCACCAGCAGCAACTATAAGATTACCTGTAGTTGGATCTACAACATCATGTACAGATACACGACCAAGAACACGCTCATACAACGTTGAAATGATTTCATCACCATTCTTCAAAGCCGAGCAAACTAGGCCTCTTAATGTACCACAATCTTCTTCAGTAATAATAACATCATGAGCTACGTCAACCAAACGTCTAGTCAAATAACCAGCATCTGCAGTTTTCATAGCAGTATCAGCCAAACCCTTACGAGCACCATGTGAAGAAATAAAGTATTCCAACACAGACATACCCTCTTTAAAGTTTGACAAAATTGGGTTTTCAATAATTTGAGCACCTTCTGCACCTGCTTTTTGAGGTTTTGCCATCAAACCACGCATACCAGACAGCTGCTTAATCTGATCTTTAGAACCACGAGCACCAGAATCAAGCATCATATAAACAGCATTGAAACCCTGATCTGCCTCGCGCATCTCCTTCATCAGAATGTTACCCAAGTCATTATTTACGTGAGTCCATGTATCAATTACCTGATTATAACGTTCGGTATCTGTGATGAAACCCATATTATAATTATTGGTAATTTCCTCAACTTCCTTATTACCCTTTTCTACGATAGCGACCTTTTCTTCTGGAATGATAATATCATCAAGATTGAAGGAAAGACCAGCCTCATAAGACATACGATAACCCAAATTCTTGATACCATCCAAGAAGCTACATGCACGTGCCATACCGACAGCACCAATCACATCAGCAATGATACCACGAAGAGTTTTCTTAGAGATAATATCATTGAAGTAACCAACCTCATCAGGGACAATTTGGTTTACAATAACACGACCTGCTGATGTTTCAACCATATGTTTAACATGCTTGCCATCAACAATATCGTCTACTACAACCTTTACAATCGCATGTAAATCACACTTTCCCTCATTACTTGCAACAATTGCCTCTTCAGGACCATAGAAAGTCAAGCCTTCACCCTTAGCACCAGGACGCAATTTAGTAATATAATACAAACCAAGCACCATATCCTGTGCAGGTACGGTGATAGGAGCACCATTAGCAGGGTTAAGGATATTGTGGCTCTCAAGCATCAAAATCTGAGCTTCCAATACAGCTTCATTACTCAAAGGAAGGTGAACAGCCATCTGGTCACCATCGAAGTCTGCATTAAATGCAGTACAAGCCAATGGATGTAACTGAATTGCTTTACCCTCTATCAATTTTGGCTGGAAAGCCTGAATACCCAAACGGTGAAGTGTCGGAGCACGGTTAAGCATAACAGGGTGACCCTTCATTACATTTTCAAGGATATCCCAAATAACTGGTTCACGACGGTCAACAATCTTCTTAGCGCTCTTTACAGTTTTTACTATACCACGCTCAATAAGCTTGCGAATGATAAATGGTTTATATAGCTCAGCAGCCATCAACTTAGGAAGACCGCATTCACCCATATTCAGCTCAGGACCTACAACGATTACAGAACGAGCAGAATAGTCAACACGCTTACCCAACAAATTCTGACGGAAACGTCCCTGCTTACCTTTCAAAGAGTCAGACAAAGACTTCAAAGGACGATTACTTTCACTCTTAACAGCTGAGCTCTTACGAGAATTATCAAATAAACTGTCCACAGCCTCCTGAAGCATACGTTTTTCGTTACGTAAAATGACTTCCGGAGCCTTGATTTCTACAAGTCTCTTCAAACGGTTATTACGAATAATAACACGACGATAAAGATCATTCAAGTCAGAAGTTGCAAAACGACCACCATCAAGTGGAACCAATGGACGAAGTTCTGGTGGAGTAACAGGAATAATCTTCATGATCATCCACTCAGGTCTGTTAATACCCTTGCTGGTACGGAAAGCTTCTACAACCTGAAGACGCTTCAATGCTTCTGTCTTACGCTGCTGACTAGAATCATTATTAGCCATGTCGCGAAGCTGGTAAGAAAGACCATCAAGATCGATATCTGTCAGGAGATCATAAATAGCTTCTGCACCCATTTTAGCAACAAACTTATTTGGGTCATCATCAGCCAAACGATCATTATTAGGATCTATTTGATTATCGATAATATCGATATATTCCTCTTCACTGAGGAGGTCCATTTTATGAGAACCATTTAATTCGACACCATCGGCATCTTTTTTACCTTCCATAACACCTGGCTTGACAACGATATACTTCTCATAGTAGATAACAGCGTCAAGCTTCTTTGTTGGTAAACCCAGAAGGTAACCTATCTTATTTGGCAAAGAACGGAAATACCAAATATGAGCAACAGGTACTACAAGTTCGATATGACCACAACGCTCACGACGAACCTTCTTTTCTGTAACTTCTACACCACAACGATCACAAACAATGCCTTTATAACGAATACGCTTATACTTACCACAAGCACACTCATAATCCTTAGTAGGACCAAAAATACGCTCGCAGAAAAGACCATCTCGTTCAGGCTTATATGTACGATAGTTAATGGTTTCTGGTTTAGTAACCTCGCCATACGAATTTTCCAAGATTTCTTCAGGAGAAGCTAAACCTATGGTAATTTTCGTAAAATTATTTTTTACTTTTGTCTCTTTTTTAAAAGCCATGTTTCTTTTTGTTAAGGGGTTGACTGTTAATCGAGTTTAATGCTCAAACCAAGACCACGAAGTTCATGAAGCAATACGTTAAGTGATTCTGGGATACCAGGAGTTGGCATGGCATCACCTTTGACAATTGCCTCATAAGCTTTAGAACGGCCTACTACATCATCCGACTTGATGGTAAGAACTTCCTGAAGTACATGACTGGCACCGAAAGCCTCGAGTGCCCAAACCTCCATCTCTCCAAAACGCTGACCACCAAACTGAGCTTTACCACCCAGTGGCTGCTGAGTAATCAAACTGTAAGGACCAATAGAACGAGCATGCATCTTGTCTTCTACCATATGGCCAAGCTTCAAGAAGTAAGTCATACCAATGGTAGCTGGCTGATCGAATTGCTCACCTGTCTCACCATCAAAGATATGAGTAGAGCACAAACGTGGTAAACCAGCCTTATCTGTCCATTCTGACAAATCATCAAGTTTGGCACCATCAAAAATAGGTGTAGCAAACTTAACACCCAACTTCTTACCTGCAGCACCAAGGATAGCCTCGAAAATCTGACCCAAGTTCATACGAGAAGGCACACCCATTGGGTTCAAAACCAAATCTACAGGTCGACCGTCCTCGAGGAATGGCATATCTTCCATTCTTACAATCTTAGAAACAATACCCTTATTACCATGGCGACCAGCAAGTTTATCACCTACCTGAATCTTACGCTTCTTAGCTATATATACTTTTGCCATCTGCAAAATACCAGAAGGAAGATCATCACCAATAGTAATTGCAAACTTACGACGCTTCAATTCTGCATCAAGTTGCTTATACTTACGGATATAGTTCATAATCAACTTTTGGATAAGCTTATCTGTATGCTCATCGCCAGTCCAATTATTAGACTCTACGCCATCATACTCGAGATTTTTCAAAGCAACAGTAGTAAACTTACTACCCTTTGTGATAATCTCTGCACCTGTATAGTCCTTAACTCCCTGAGAAACCTTACCCTCAGTCAAAGTCAACAACTTATCAACAAGGATATCCTTAAGATCATCGTTCTTTGCCTCATACTCCTCGTCTATCTTAGCTAAGATTATCTTATCCTGCTTCTTTGATTCACGAGTCTTAACAGCACGAGAGAACAATTTCTTATCGATAACAACACCACTCAATGAAGGGTTAGCCTTAAGTGAAGAATCTTTAACGTCTCCAGCCTTATCACCGAAAATCGCACGGAGGAGCTTCTCTTCTGGAGAAGGATCACTTTCACCCTTAGGAGAAATCTTACCGATCAAGATATCACCTGGCTCAACACGAGCACCTACACGAATGATACCATTATCATCAAGATCCTTTGTAGCTTCCTCACTTACATTTGGAATATCATTGGTGAATTCCTCAACACCTCGCTTGGTCTCACGAACATCAAGAGAATATTCGTCAACATGTACAGATGTCAATACATCCTCACGAATCATACGCTCAGAAATAACGACAGCATCCTCATAATTATAACCCTTCCAAGGAATATAAGCTACCAAGAGGTTTCTACCGAGTGCCAATTCACCATTTTCTGTTGCATAACCCTCTGTCAGAATATCACCCTTCTTAACTCTCTGGCCCTTGCTACAAATAGGACGGAGATCGACTACCATGTTCTGGTTAGTACGACGGAACTTTGGTATACGATATTCTTTCAATGCTGGCTCAAAGCTTACGAACTCATCTTCTTCTGTACGATCATACAAAATACGAATTGTTGTAGCATCAACGTAATCGATTACACCCTCACCTTCTGCTGTAACTTGAGTACGTGAATCCTCACATACCTGCTTTTCAAGACCAGTACCAACGATAGGTGCCTCATTGTGAAGCAATGGAACAGCCTGGCGCATCATGTTACATCCCATCAAAGCACGGTGACCGTCATCATGCTCCAAGAATGGAATCAAACAAGCAGAAACTGAAGCGATCTGTTGTGGAGCGACATCCATATAGTCTACATTCTCAGGAGTAACTACAGGATAATCTGCATCCTGACGACACTTAACGACTTTACGAATAAATGTACCATCAACATTTAAAGGAGCATTACCCTGTCCAATAATTTTGCCTTCCTCTTCCTCAGCTGACAAGAAAACAACATCTTCATTGTCCATATCAACAACTCCATTATTAACCTTACGATATGGAGTCTCGATAAAGCCAAGTTCGTTTATAGTTGCATATACACAAAGTGAAGAAATCAAACCAATGTTTGGACCTTCAGGGCTCTCAATTGGACAAAGTCGACCATAGTGAGTATAGTGTACGTCACGCACCTCGAAACCTGCACGTTCACGTGTCAAACCACCAGGACCTAATGCTGACAAACGACGTTTGTGAGTAACCTCTGCCAATGGATTAGTTTGATCCATAAACTGTGACAATGGATTTGTACCAAAGAAAGAATTGATAACACTAGAAATTGTCTTAGCATTAATCAAGTCTGTTGGAGTAAATACTTCATTGTCACGAACATTCATGCGTTCACGAATAGTACGGCTCATACGAGCAAGACCAATAGAGAACTGATTAGCTAACTGTTCACCAACAGTGCGAACACGTCGATTAGATAAGTGGTCAATATCATCAACAGTAGCCTGAGAATTAACAAGCTTAATCAAGTACTTGATAATAGCAATAATATCCTCCTTAGTCAAGACTCTAGTATCCATATCAGTATCCAAGCCAAGTTTCTTATTGATACGATAACGGCCTACTTCTCCTAAATCATAACGCTTATCAGAGAAGAATAGATTTTGGAATACTTCACGAGCACTAGTATCATCAGCAGGATCTGCATTACGCAACTGACGATAAATATAATTAACAGCCTCCTTTTCAGAGTTACTTGGATCTTTAGCTAATGTATTAAAGATAATAGAGAACTTATTAGCAGCCTCTGCATCTTTATGAAGTAAGATTGTAGGTGTACCGCTATCCAGAATATCCTCAATATTCTCTTCAGTCAATTCTGTTTCACGGTCCATAATGACTTCATTACGCTCTATAGAAACAACCTCACCTGTATCTTCATCAACAAAGTCTTCATTCCAACTCTTCAAGACACGAGCAGCTAACTTGCATCCAATAGCTGCCTTAAGATTTTTCTTATTAACCTTTACCTCCTCGGCAAGATCAAAAATCTGAAGAATATCTTTATCCTGTTCAAAACCCATCGCACGAAGCAATGTTGTTACAGGCAATTTCTTTTTACGATCGATATATGCATACATGACATTATTGATGTCAGTTGCAAATTCAATCCAACTACCCTTAAAAGGAATGATACGTGCAGAATAAAGTACAGTACCATTTGCATGAACACCCTGACCAAAGAATACACCAGGAGAACGATGCAATTGAGCAACGACAACACGCTCAGCACCATTAATGATAAAAGTACCATTCTGTGTCATATAAGGGATAGTACCCAAGAAAACATCCTGGATAAAAGTACCAAAATCCTCATGATCAGGATCAGTACAGTACAGCTTCATCTTAGCCTTCAAAGGTACACTATAAGTCAAGCCGCGCTCCAAACATTCGTCAATAGTATAACGAGGCGGATCAATATAGTAATCCAAGAACTCAAGAACGAAATTATTTCTTGTATCGGTTATAGGAAAATTCTCTGCAAATACCTTAAAAAGACCGTCATTCTTGCGTTCCTCAGGCGGAGTATCCAACTGTAAGAAGTCACGGAAAGACTTCAACTGCACATCGAGAAAATCCGAGAATGGATACGGATTATGCACGCTGGCAAAATTTACTCTATTATTTACTACTTTTGTTGTCATTAGAAGATTTTAACGGGTGTTGTTAATCTAAATATATAAGACACAAAAAGGTTAGAACCCACCTACTTGGTGGACTCTAACCATATTTTAAAAAGTTAAGTTCGATTACTTAAGCTCTACCTTAGCACCAGCCTCTTCGATAGCCTTCTTAAGGTTTTCAGCCTCGTCCTTAGCTACACCTTCCTTCAATGTTGCAGGAACTGCGTCGCAAAGATCCTTAGCTTCCTTCAAACCGAGACCACAAGCCTCTTTAACAGCCTTAACTACCTGGAGTTTAGTAGCACCTACTTCAACGAGAACTACGTCGAATGCTGACTTCTCCTCAGCTGCAGCACCTGCAGCAGCAGGACCAGCAGCTACAGCAACAGCTGCAGCAGCAGGCTCAATACCATACTCGTCCTTCAGGACTGTTGCCAATTCATTAACTTCCTTAACAGTAAGATTTACTAACTCTTCTGCAATAGCTTTTACGTCTGCCATTTTATTCTAAAATTTAATTTTGTTTATACTGTAAATAATTGTGACTTTTGATTATTCAGCACGCTCGCCCAAAGTCTTAAGCACACCATGAATAGTGTTTGCGCCTGATTGTAGAGAAGAAATAACATTCTTTGCAGGTGATTGCAACAAAGAAACGATATCTGCGATAACTTCGTTCTTGCTCTTAATAGAAACAAGTTCATCAAGTTTATCAGCACCTACATAGAACTCTTCTTCAGCGTAAGCGGCTTTCAATGCAGGAATGCCCTCTTTAGCGTAGTCCTTCAAAAGTTTTGCTGGTACATTTGCAGTATGAGCAAAAAGAACAGCTGTGTTATTCTTAAGACTACCATATAATGGAGCGAAATCTACATCTGAAGCTTCCATTGCCTCACGCAACAAGGTATTCTTAACAACTACCATCTTGATTTCCTGCTTAAAGCAATCACGACGGAGCTTGCTAGTAGCCTCTGCGTTAAGACCAGTTACGTCAACTAGATAGAAGTGAGGATATTCCTTCAACTTCTGACCTAAATCTACGATAATAGTATCTTTAACTTCTTTCTTCATTTTTCAATACTTTTAGAGTTATTCAACTGATTTAGGATCAATTTTGATACCCTTACTCATAGTGCTAGAAATAAAGATACTCTTGATGTATGTACCTTTAGCAGAAGCAGGCTTCAAACGGATAACTGTATTGAGGAATTCTCTTGCATTACCAGCGATCTGTTCAGGAGTCATTGAAATCTTACCGATTGATGTGTGGATAATACCAGCCTTATCAACCTTGAAGTCAATCTTACCCTGCTTAACTTCTTTAACTGCCTTAGCAACGTCCATTGTTACAGTACCACTCTTTGGGTTAGGCATTAAACCACGAGGACCAAGGAAACGACCTAAAGGACCTACTTTACCCATGCAAGATGGCATAGTGATGATGACATCAATGTCGAGCCATCCACTTTTGATCTTATCGATATACTCATCGAGACCTGCATAATCAGCACCAGCTGCCTTAGCAGCTTCTTCCTGATCAGGTGTACAAAGAGCAAGAACACGAACTGTTTTACCTGTTCCATTAGGGAGAGATACAACGCCACGAACCATCTGGTTAGCTTTACGTGGATCTACACCCAAGCGTACGTCAATATCAAGAGAAGCATCAAACTTAGTTGTTGTAATTTCCTTTACCAATTTTGAAGCTTCCTCCAAAGAGTATGCTTTCCCTGCTTCAACCTTATCAGCTACTGATTTTTGATTTTTTGTCAGTTTACTCATTTTTCTAATTGAAGTTATAAATTATTGACCAGGGAAATCCCCTTTTACAGTGATACCCATACTTCTTGCTGTACCAGCAATAAGTCTCATAGCTGATTCCACTGTAAAGCAGTTAAGATCTTTCAACTTATCTTCAGCGATTACCTTTACTTGATCCCAAGTAATTTCAGCAACCTTCTTACGATTAGGCTGACCTGAACCAGACTTTACCTTGGCTGCTTCCTTCAGCTGAACTGCTGCAGGAGGAGTCTTGATAACGAAATCAAATGACTTATCTGTATAGTAAGTGATAACAACTGGTAAAACTTTTCCAGCCTTATCCTGGGTACGGGCGTTGAACTCCTTGCAGAATCCCATAATATTTATACCCTTAGAACCAAGAGCAGGTCCTACTGGAGGTGAAGGATTTGCAGCGCCACCTTTAATCTGTAATTTGATTAATCCAGCAACTTCTTTAGCCATTTTTTTTGTATATTAAAAATTTGAATTTATAAAAAGAACAATACTTCGTAACAGGCATTATTCTTTTTCAACTTGCATAAAACTCAGCTCCAACGGGGTCTTTCGTCCGAAGATCTTAACCATCACCTTCAGTTTGTGCTTCTGAGAATCAACTTCTTCAATAACACCACTGAAACCGCTGAAAGGACCGTCTGTAACCTTTACAGTATCATCTACTGCATAAGGAACATCCATACTCTCTTCCAACTCTGTTTCATCAGCAGTACCAAGCATACGATTGATATCTGCCTGTGGAACAGGTGTAGGCTCATCCAATCCACCAAGGAAACCTAATACGTTAGGCATAAATCTTAAAGTATGAGCAACATCACCCTTAAGATTAGCTTCAACAAAAACATAGCCAGGAAGACTTACTTTCTCCTTGACTACTCTCTTACCATTTCTTAAAGTTGCTTGTTTAACTGTAGGAATCAGTACTTGAGAAATATTATTTGCTAACAAATCATTATGTTTGATCTCAGCATCAATATACTCCTTAACTTTAGCTTCCTTACCACTTACAGCTTTAAGAACATACCATTTGTTAATTGTCTCTGCCATTTTCCTTAGTTACCAATTGAATAAAGACCAGTCATGATGAATCTAAAAACAGAATCCATGGCGAATACTACAAGTGCAATGACAAGGGAAGCAGATAATACAACCATTGCACTGTGCGTTAATTCGCGTCCAGTTGGCCATGTAGTTTCATGCGCTAGCTCATTATAACAAGCTTTGCAATAATTAACTATCTTTGTAAACATATTATCTTCTTTTAGCACGGGTTGAAGGACTCGAACCCTCGACACCTGGTTTTGGAGACCAGTGCTCTACCAACTGAGCTAAACCCGTATGTGTCTCCGCACCGCAAGATGCGGAGACTATGTAATTATCTATAATTACTTCTTATTCTGCCAGTTCTCAGGAAGATCCTCAAGCAAAGCAGTAATCTGACCTGAACCTACTGTACGACCACCCTCACGGATAGCGAAACGAAGACCTTCGTTCAATGCAACACGATAAATCAAGCTAACCTCAATCTCAACGTTATCACCAGGCATAACCATCTCTACTCCCTCTGGAAGTTTGATTTCACCTGTACAGTCCATTGTACGAAGATAGAACTGAGGACGATAGTGGTTACCGAATGGAGTATGACGACCACCCTCTTCCTTCTTCAAAACATAGATAGAAGCCTTGAAGTGATCGTGAGGAGTAATAGCACCTGGGTGTACAACTACCATACCACGCTTAACTTCTTCCTTATCGATACCACGGAGAAGCAAACCTACGTTATCACCAGCTTCACCTTCTGGAAGAGTCTTACGGAACATCTCAACACCAGTGATAGTAGACTTCTTATCTTCACCAAGACCGAGCAACTGAACCTCATCACCTACATGGCACTTACCTGTCTCAATACGACCTGTAGCTACAGTACCACGACCAGTAATAGAGAATACGTCCTCAACTGGCATCAAGAATGGTTTATCGAGGTCACGAGTAGGCTCCTGAATCCAAGTATCACAAGTTGACATCAACTCAAGTACGCTATTAACCCACTTATCAACGCCATTCAAAGCACCAAGTGCAGAACCACGAACGATTGGAGTATCCTCTTCATAACCGTACTGCTCAAGGATTTCATGTACTTCCATTTCAACGAGTTCAAGCATTTCCTCGTCGTCAACCATATCACACTTGTTCAAGAAAACAACCAAACGAGGTACATTTACCTGACGAGCGAGAAGTACGTGCTCACGAGTCTGAGGCATAGGACCATCAGTAGCAGCAACAACCAAGATTGCACCATCCATCTGAGCAGCACCAGTAACCATGTTCTTTACATAGTCAGCGTGACCCGGACAGTCAACGTGTGCATAGTGACGATTTTCTGTTTCGTACTCGATGTGAGCTGTATTAATAGTAATACCACGCTCTTTCTCCTCAGGTGCATTATCAATCTGATCGAATGACTTAACATCTTCAGCAGTACCAAGCTTCTCATTAAGAACCTTAGAGATAGCTGCAGTCAATGTAGTCTTACCGTGGTCAACATGACCAATAGTACCAATATTTACATGCGGTTTGGTACGCACGAATTCTTCCTTAGCCATAGCTTAAACTTTTTATTTATATAAATGAATAATCTATTTAAATATTTTCTTCTCTTATTCAAGATCGAAATATACAAAAAGAGCTGTAACTGAGAGTTGAACTCAGGACCTCTTCCTTACCAAGGAAGTGCTCTACCACTGAGCTATTACAGCGAACAAAAATAGAGCGGAAAACGGGGCTCAAACCCGCGACCCCCAGCTTGGAAGGCTAGTGCTCTATCAACTGAGCTATTTCCGCAAATGTGGGTAGTGATGGATTCGAACCACCGAAGCTAGAAGCAGCAGATTTACAGTCTGCCCCATTTGGCCACTCTGGAAACTACCCGGACCACGAACTTTTCGTTTCTTGAGCCTCTTGTCGGATTCGAACCAACGACCCCGAGATTACAAATCACGTGCTCTGGCCAACTGAGCTAAAGAGGCAAATCTTGCAGCCGTACACGGCTTCTGATTTCATGTTGTTGTGAAACGGCTGCAAAGTTACGAATTTATTTTGAATCACCAAATTTTTTCCTAAAAAATTTTAGTGTTTTCTTTGTTTTTCTTTAAATTTAGTCAATTGAACCTTCAAAGCATCTACTGCTTGATCCACACTTTCCTCAAAAGAATCACACACTTTCTCTACGAACAATGTATTACCTGGCACCGTTACGGTTATTCCAGCTTCTTTATTTAGGACAGTAGCAGGTTTTACGACTTTTAATTGCACCTCTACTTTCTGAATATCTTCATAAGTTTTTTCTAACTTGGCAACTTTCTTATCAACGAATGCCAATAACTTCTCGGTAGCATCGAAATGGATCGACTGAATTTTTACTTCCATAGTGACCTCCAATTTTAAAAGGTTAAGCCCTAGGGTGGGCATTAGAATATATACGTTTTAATTGTTCAAAGGTTGTATGCGTATAAATCTCTGTCGTAGACAGACTAGCATGACCCAACAATTTTTTCAAACTTTCTAATCCAGCCTCATGATTTAGCATAGCTGTAGCAAATGTATGCCTCAACACATGGGGCGAACGTTTTTTCAACGTGCTAACCCTAGATAGATTTTTTTGAACTAGATACCTCACCTGATTACCATTCAAACGGCAACCCTTATTCGACACGAACAGAGCAAGAGATGTATTACCAATAAACTCATCTCTGAGTTTCATATATATTGTTAGCGCACTTGCCAATTCGTTTCCGAACGGAATAATACGCTGTTTATTTCTCTTACCAGTAACTTTCAGTTCACCTTTTTGAAAATCGACATCATTATCGTCTAATCCAATCAGTTCTGAAAGGCGAATTCCCGTTTCGTAGAAAGTCATTATAATCGTACGATCACGAACATCATAAAAACTTTCTCCATGCATAGCCGTATCCAGCAGAGCATTCATTTCATTCTCCTTCAAGAATTGAGGAAGAGGCTTTCCCCTTTTGGGACCCTTTATCATATGAACAGGGTCTGACTCAACTCTTTTGCGAGAAAGGGCGAATCGATAAAAAGTACGAAGTGCACTTAACCTTCTATTTATAGAAGTTGCACTATTTCCTTTATCCATCATCAGCTCTATCCAGCCACGTACTACGTCAGAATCTACAGATTCCCACGAGAGATGATCATCTAAACCTTCAAAGTACGATTGAAATGCCCGAAGGTCATCACCGTAACTTTGCACCGTGCGCTCTGAGCGATTAAGCTCAAATTGCAAGTAGTCCAAAAAATCTTCTATTATCATCGCACTGATATTACGTTTTCAGCAACGAATATACGGAATAAAATTCAAACTACCAAATTTTAAGAGGAAAATTTTTATTCCTCAGCGTCACGTAATTTTTGTACGTAGACAGCGTGTTCCATCTTGAGTCTTTTCAAAACAGATGGCTTGTCATACTGCTGACGAGCACGAAGCTCCTTAACAACACCTGTCTTTTCGAATTTTCTCTTGAACTTTTTCAAAGCTCTTTCGATGTTCTCACCATCTTTTACTGGTACAATAATCATACTTTTTGTTTTTAATTTTAAATTTGTTAAACTTAGCGTTTGTGACCTAGTGCCACTATTTGCGGGTGCAAAATTACATCTTATTTATTAAAAAAACAACTTTTCAGCCTTTTTTTTGCATTTTATTTATAATTCTACTGCTTTTGTCGCATTTTTCAGCCATTCTCTCTCATCTACAGACAGATACGGAGATAATTTTGCATAAACTAATTGATGATAATTATTCAACCACATGACTTCTTCCGGTAACAACATTGTTATATCCACTGGGGTCAAATCTATAGGACAAAGTGTTAATGGTTCCATCTGTAAAAATTCCCCAAATTCGGTCTTCATATATTTTTTGATAAGAAGAGTATTTTCTATTCTCACACCGAATTTATTAGAAAGATACAATCCAGGCTCATCTGTTACGATCATTCCTGCATGTAGTGGGGCTGGCATAAACTCCATTCTTATCTGATGAGGACCTTCATGAACATTTAAATAAGAACCTACTCCATGCCCAGTTCCATGTAAGAAGTTGAATCCTTCTCGCCACATAGCCTCTCTGCTAAGAGCGTCTATTTGTGTTCCACTGACTCCTACTGGGAACTTCGCCAATTCCAACTGAATATGTCCTTTTAAAACTAAGGTGTAAATATGACGCTGCTCTTCCGTTACAGGTCCCAAGGCAATCGTACGTGTAATATCTGTTGTACCATCCTCATACTGAGCACCACTATCTATCAGGACAAGCCCCTTTGCATCGACAGTAGCATCCGTTTCCGGAGTTGCTTCATAATGCACGATAGCACCATGTGCCTCATAACCTACAATAGTATCAAAAGATATATCTTTAAATAAAGCCTGTTGAGCACGAAGAGATGTTAGCTTTCGATCTAACGAAATTTCCGTCTGTCCACCTGCCTCTATAGCAGGCTGAAGCCATTTCAAAAACTTTACCATTGCGACACCATCTCGTAACATTGCCTGATGAAATCCTTCTATTTCAACAGAATTCTTAACCGCTTTCATGGCAGGAACAGGTGAATGCCCAAATACTATTTTTACACGTTTACGATCAACACAGTTTACCAAATAACTGTTCGTTACATCAGGATCAAGCAATATATTATAGGCTAAATAATCCTTATGTAAATAGGAAGATATTGAATTATACGGAAGTACACTAACACCTATTTTGCATAAATATTGCTTGACTTCTAATGTTAATTTGTTAGCATCAACAAAAAGAACAACTTTATCTGGTTCGATAAGTAGATAAGACACAAAAACAGGATTACAGTGAACGTCTGTTCCTCGAAGATTCAAAGTCCAAGCGATATCATCCAAAGAAGATATCAAAATTCCATCTCCATGCAGTAAACTTACCTCATGCCGAATACGTTTAATTTTACTTATAGCATTTTCCCCTGCATATTTCAAAGGATGAATATGTATAATAGCATTAGGAATATCAGGCCTATCCAACCATAATTCTTCCAAAGGATCCCAATTCGTACGTACGGTTATGCCAGATTGCTGCAAATCATATTTTAGTTGTTCTACAAAACTATGAGAGTTTACCCGTCCATCCACTCCTATTTCAGTTATTCCACCGTCATTTTCATCGTAAATTTCCTGGGCAATCCATTGAGAAACAGAAGGCGTGCCTGGCATTTTAAGTTTCATCAATTCAATACCCGTATCTTTTAACTGCACTTCAGCTGCAAGAAAATAACGAGAATCTGTCCATAAGGCAGCATGCTTCAATGTAACAACCACAGTACCAGCAGAACCATCAAAACCAGATATCCATTCTCTACCTTTCCAACGATCAGGAACATATTCACTATTGTGCGGATCTGAACTAGAAAAAATAAAAGCCGCAACTCGTTCACGTCTCATCAACTCACGAAGAGCCTCCAAGCGTTCATATACTTTCTGTTTCATATCTATTTTGCTATTTAGACCTTACAAAGATAGCAATTTTAAGAAATTATCACAAATTAAATAACAAGTAAATGCAGAAATTACACTTTAATTTAGTAACTTTGCGGTGCTTCTAAGAGATAATTTGTTTGAGAAAACAAATCGTTTAGAAAATAAAGATAGACAAATTAAAAATCTTATATAAATACGCAGTTATGGAATTTTTAACTAATGACAAACTTTTAATTGTCGGAGCCGGTGGTATGATTGGTTCAAACATGGTTCAGAGTGCTCTGATGCTCGGCCTTACTCCAAACATCTGCTTGTACGACATCTATGAGCCAGGAGTACATGGTGTATACGACGAGATGCAGCAGTGCGCTTTCCCTGGTGCAAATATCACTTACACAGTAGATCCAGAAGAGGCATTCACAAATGCTAAATTCATCATTTCATCTGGTGGTGCACCACGTAAAGAGGGCATGACTCGTGAAGACTTGTTAAAAGGTAACTGTAAGATTGCTGCTGAATTCGGTGAGAACATCAAGAAGTATTGCCCTGACGTAAATCACGTTGTTGTAATTTTCAACCCTGCCGATGTTACAGCTCTTACAGCTCTTATCCACTCAGGTTTGAAACCAAATCAGTTGACTTCACTTGCAGCTCTTGATTCTACTCGTTTGCAGCAAGCTCTTGCTCACGAATTTGGTGTACAGCAGGATAAGGTTACAGGCGCACATACTTATGGTGGCCATGGTGAGCAGATGGCAGTATTTGCTTCTCAGGTTAAGATTGACGGCAAGCCATTGTCTGAAATGGGCCTTTCTGCAGAGCGTTGGGAAGAAATCAAACATAAGACTGTACAAGGTGGTTCAAACATCATCAAACTTCGTGGTCGCAGTTCTTTCCAGAGCCCAGCTTACAATGCAGTTAAGATGATTGAAGCTGCTATGGGTGGCGAACCATTCACTCTTCCTGCAGGTTGCTATGTTAACGATGACAAACTTGGTTTCAAGAATGTTATGATGGCAATGCCTACTACTATCGATAAGACTGGTGTCCACTATTCAGAGCCAACGGGTACACCTGAAGAACTTGCAGAACTTCAGAAATCTTACGAGCACCTTTGCAAGATGCGTCAAGAGATTATTGACCTAGATATCGTTCCAAGTATCGAAGCATGGAAAAATGACAATGCAAATCTCTAATTCTTGAAATTTGTTATACATAATTTTAAAAAGCCTGAAACTCTGTTTTCAGGCTTTTTTTGTAAAGTCTAAAAATAAAACTGCAAAAATGGTTATCATTTCCGTAATTAATATACCTAACGTTTGCGATACAGTATGTATATTTGCAACATAAATAAAAATAAGAAACAATAGGTATAAAAAAAAGATGGAAATTATAAAGAATAAAAGCTTTGGAGGTGAAAGACCTCTATTTAGATCACAAAATTTGAGACTTGAAAATATAACTATCACTGATGGAGAATCTGGCATAAAATGCTGTCAAAACCTAGAATGCAACAATTCTAAATTCTATGGAAAATATCCATGGTGGCATGTTAATAAAAGTCTTATCACCAATTGTTATTTTGCACCAGGCTCACGCTCTGCTATTTGGTACAGCAATGATATGACCATGAAAGATTGTATCATAGATGGTCCAAAATTTTTCAGAGAAATGAATAATCTGACCCTGGAAAATGTCAAAATCAATGATGCTGATGAAACATTTTGGAAAATTGATGGCCTGAAAATTAAAGATGTAGAACTTCATGAGGGCACATATCCATTTATGTTCTCAAAGAATATTTTTGTAGATGGTTTAATCAGTGATGCAAAATATGTATTTCAATATTGCGAAAATGTAGAAATACGCCATGCTAAGATAACTACGAAAGATAGTTTTTGGGAATGCAACAATGTTACCATTTACGATTCTGAACTGAACGGAGAATACCTTGCATGGCATTCTACTAACGTAAAACTGGTACGTTGCCATATCTCAGGCGAACAGCCACTCTGTTATATGGACAATGTGATACTTGAAGACTGCACCTTTGATCAGGAGTGTGACCGAGCTTTCGAAGAATGTAGTAATATCAACGCATCAATAAAAGGAAGAATTACAAATATCAAAAATCCTATTTCTGGAAAAATTGTCGCAGACGAAATCGGCTCTGTAACAATTAATGAATATGTTAAGGCTCCTAACAACTGTGAAATCACTGAAAGATAAAGTTCATGAAATACAACTTTGATAAAATTATTAATAGAAGAGGAACCAACTCATATAAATGGGATATCATATCTGAGGATAATGTTATCCCTATGTGGGTTGCTGATATGGATTTTGCAACTGCACCAGCCATCATTGAAGCACTGCAAAAACGTGTAAGCCATGGCATCTTTGGATATACACTAGTACCAGATTCGTACTATCAATCTATCACCAATTGGTTCAGAACACGACACAATTGGAATATACAAAAAGATTGGATTATTTATACATCAGGGGTTATACCTGCCATTAGCTGTAGTATAAAAGCCCTGACGACACCTGGAGAGAAAGTACTAGTACAGACCCCTGTCTATAACTGCTTTTATTCAAGCATTAAAAACCAAGGCTGTGAAGTACTTGAGAACAAACTCATACGTGAAGGAAATACATATATTATTGATTTTGACGACTTTGAAAAAAAATGTTCTGACGAGAAAACAACCGTATTTCTACTATGCAATCCTCACAACCCTGCAGGAAGAGTATGGAGTAAAGATGAATTAGAAAAATTAAATACAATCTGTTTACGCCATGGTGTTAAAGTTATCAGCGATGAAATTCATGGTGAACTCATTATGCCAGGATATACCTTTATCCCTTTTGCTTCTGTATCCGAAGCATGTGCAGAAAACAGTATCATATTAAACTCACCTACCAAGGCTTTCAACATAGCAGGACTACAAATCGCCAATATCATATGTAAAGATTCTGAGCGAAGAAGAAAAATTGATAGATATATCAATATTTACGAAGTCTGTGATGTCAACCCGTTTGGTGTTCTAGCGCTAGAGGCTGCTTACGATAACAGTGCAGACTGGCTTGACCAACTAATTTTGTATATTGCAGACAACTATAAATATTTGGTTGACTTCTTTAAGCAAAAACTTCCAAATATTGAAGTACTAAAGTTAGAAGGCACATATTTAGCTTGGATAGATATTACAGCTACCAACCTTTCTTCTGAAGAAGCCTACAACAAACTATTACAAGGTAAAGTAATGCTTAACAACGGTACTCTTTATGGAGAAACTTCTGGTGAAGGATATTTAAGATTGAATTTGGCCTGCCCTAGACAAACATTAAAAGAAGGATTAGAAAGAATTGTATCAGCATTAAAATAGTATTTTTTCTTTTATTTTACTATATTTGCAATCAGAAATATACTAAACACGAAAATATGAACAACGAAGTATTAAAAGCTATTAAAGAGAGAAGAAGTATTCGTAGGTTTAAACCAGAACAAGTAACAGACGAAGAACTTCAAACTGTTTTAGAAGCCGGAACATGGGCTGCAACAGGACATGGAACACAAGCACCATGGATCGTGGCTGTTCAGAATGAACAACAAAAGGAGCAACTCATCAGAATGAATGCCACCGTTATGGGAGTAACTTCAAACCCATATTACGATGCTCCTACCATTGTTCTTGTTTTCGCACCTCTAGATAATGTTAACAATTTCCGTGATGGAAGTTTAGTTCTTGGCAATATGATGTTGGCTGCTCATTCTATAGGGTTAGCATCTTGCTGGATAAATCGAGAAGATAGTATGTTTGCTACAGATGAAGGCAAAGAACTTATGAAGACATGGAACCTTCCCGACGGACTTGTTGGCATCGGAGCCTTAGCTTTAGGCTATGCTTCCAGCCATCCAAATACAGTAAAACCAAGAAAAGAAAATTATTACCGAATTATCAAATAAAAAACACCGAATTTCTAAATGAAATTCGGTGTTTTTTATATCAACGCTGTACACTACAACTGAATACTATTCATAATAATATCCGTTGCACCTGTCAACTTCTTTACATAATTACCAGCTTGGCTACCTGCACGTAAAATAGCCTTCTGATCTTGAATAAATCCAGTCATAATTTGATTAAAATCACTAGCATTAGTAATTTCAAATCCCCCCTTGTCCCTTAATAGTCCCTGAGCCTCTTGGAACTTTTTATTATTAGGACCAAATATAACCGGAATATCCCATACACCTGCCTCTAATGTATTATGGATACCAACACCAAAGCCACCTCCTACATATGAAACATCTCCATATCTATAAATACTGCTCAAAAGACCAAAACAGTCGATGATTAGACAATCAGCCTCTGCAGCCTGTTCTTTAGAAGTTTGAGTATATCGTACAGATTTTCCCTGCAATTTACTTTCAATCTGCGCCAAATGATTCTCACTAATCACATGAGGAGCAATAATCATTTTCCAATCCTTATGGTTATTAAAGAAAGGAATAAAAATATCCTCATCAGGTTGCCAAGAAGAACCAGCTATAAAGACCTTAGACCGCATCGGATCACCGGAATGAACAAAAGCCTCAACAATAGGCAATTGCTTTGCAGCTTCTTTTATCTGTAAGACACGATCAAATCTTGTATCACCTACAATATCGACATTATTCAGTCCTATACCAGCCAACAACCGCTTGCTTTCTTCATTTTGCACAAAGAAATGTGTAAAACACTTCAAGACTCTTCCATATTGACGCCCATACCACTTAAAGAAAATCTGATCAGGACGAAAAATGCTACATATACTGTAAGTAGGAATATTTCGATGATGAAGTATATGCAAGAAATTATACCAAAACTCATACTTGATGAAAAAAGCCATAACAGGACGAACCAGACGCAAAAAACGAATTGCATTGGTCGGTGTATCTATAGGCATATAGCAAATGATATCCGCCCCTTTATAATCTTTTCTCACCTCATATCCTGAAGGCGAATAGAAAGTAAGTAATATCTTATACTCAGGATAATTTTGGCGTACACGCTCCATCAAAGGACGACCTTGTTCAAATTCGCCCAAAGATGCAGCATGAAACCAAATGTATCGTGCATTGGGATCTACCTTCTCCCGTAGAATCTCAAAAGAGTGACGCTCACCACGCCACATCTTTCTTACTTTTTTACTGAACAGACTTGCTATTGCAACGCCCAGCTCTAACAAATAGGTAAAAAGAATATACACGACTTTCTATTTTTCAATGAATATTCAATTAGTGCAACACTTCTATTGCTCTACGAAGACGCTTAAGTGTTTCTTCTTTTCCAAGGAAGGCTGTAATATCGAACATACCAGGTCCTTTACCAATACCTACCAAAGTTAAACGGAAAGCATTCATAACATCACCTAGCTTATATCCTTTTTCTTCAACCCACTTCATGACAACAGCTTCCTGACCTTCAACAGAGAAATCATCGATTCCTTCGATAACTTCAGCAAGTTCGGTCATCTGCTGTGCAGAGTATTCCTTCCAACGTTTCTTCACAGTCTTCTCGTCATACTCAGTTGGAGCAATAAAGAAGAAAGAACACAATGGCCAAAGTTCCTTAACAAAATCAACTCGATCTTTCATCATGTGAACAACAGCTGTAACCTGTTCCATAGAAGCATCAACACCATTATTAGCTACGATAGGAGCAAATAACTGTGCAATTTCCTCATCACTCTTACGAAGAATATATTCATGATTAAACCAAATGCCCTTTTTGTAGTCATATTTAGCACCACTCTTTGAGCATTTTGATATATCGAATGCTTGAACAAGCTCGTCAAGAGAGAATAATTCCTGCTCTGTACCAGGGTTCCAGCCCAACAGAGCTAAGAAATTAACAACAGCCTCTGGGAAATATCCACTTTCACGATAACCAGAAGATACTTCCTCTGTCTTTGGATCATGCCACTCCAACGGGAACACAGGGAAACCAAGACGATCACCATCTCTCTTACTCAATTTTCCCTTACCCTCAGGTTTTAACAACAGTGGAAGGTGAGCAAAACGAGGCATAGTGTCTTCCCAACCAAAAGCCTTATATAGCAAGACATGAAGAGGTGCACTAGGCAGCCATTCTTCACCACGTATCACATGAGTGATTTCCATCAAATGGTCATCAACAATATTAGCTAGATGATAAGTTGGAAGTTCATCTGCACTCTTATAAAGCACTTTATCATCCAAGATATCACTCTTGATACACACATCACCACGAATCATATCGTTAACATGAACCTCTTCTCCTGGTTCAATTTTAAAGCGAACTGTGTATTGTGCACCATCGGCCAAGAGTTTCTCTACTTCCTCCTTTGGCAAAGCAAGAGAGTTACGCATTTCCATACGAGTATGTGCATCATATTGGAAATTGCTTACTGCTTCACGCTTAGCATTAAGTTCTTCTGGAGTATCAAACGCATAGTATGCCTTACCATTATCCAATAATTGCTTTACATACTTTTTATAAATATCACGACGCTCACTTTGGCGATAAGGACCATAGTTTCCTCCGAAACTAACACCTTCGTCAAACTTTATGCCGAGCCATTTAAAAGATTCAATGATATACTCCTCTGCACCCGGTACAAAACGATGCGAATCAGTATCCTCAATTCTGAATACCAGTTCACCACCATGCTGGCGCGCAAAGAGATAATTATACAAGGCGGTACGAACACCACCAATATGCAAAGCCCCTGTAGGGCTAGGTGCGAAACGCACTCTAACTTTTCTTTCTGCCATCCTAAAAAATATAGCTTAAGATATAATTTTTGTGCAAATTTACATATTTTTTTGCATTATAGCCCAATTTTTTCGTATTTTCGCAATATCAAAAAATAAAAACACTGCAAATGAGCGCATTCAAAAGAAAAGAAGAACACTATTGGCGTAATTTTTTCACACGTATCGGTCTTGTCTTTGGTACGGTTTTTATTATCGTGTGGTTTTTGCCACGTGAAGAAGGACAACGTTTTCACTACGATATCAATAAACCATGGATGTATGGCTCATTCATAGCCAAATTTGACTTTCCTATTTATAAGACCGATGAGACCATTCGTCAGGAACGTGATTCTATGCTCAAACTATTTCAGCCATATTATAGATATGACGTTTCAGTAGAAAAAAAAGAAATAGAAAAATTTAATTCAGATTTCAAGGAAGGAATCCCGGGCCTATCTCCAGAATACAAAGCTACGATTATCAATCGCTTACATCAATTGTATGCGGCGGGTATCATGTATACACCGGAATATAATACTATTTATAAGGATACCACAAGCATGATACGAGTGGTCTATGGGAAAAAAGCACAAAGTGTACAACTGAACTGCTTCTACTCTACTATGGGTGCATATGAAAAACTATTCAAAGACTCTATTCTTGGGAAACAGAAGCTGATTTTGCAGAGATGTAATTTGAATGACTACATTGAGCCAAACTTAATCTATGAAAAGAACAGGACAGAATCGGAAAGAAACGATATGTTAAGTAGTATACCACTAGCAAGCGGAATGGTATTAAGTGGCCAAAAGATTATAGACCAAGGAGAAATTATCGACGAATATACTTACCGCGTCCTCAATTCTTTCGAGAAGGAGATGAAGCGAAGAGAGTCAACACAAATAGAGATTACCACAACATACATGGGGCAAACACTGTATGTCTTCATACTTGTTTTATTATTCTCTATCTACATGGTTTTGTTCAGGAAGGATTACTTTGAAAAAAACAGAAACATAGCCATGATCTATGCGATGATAACAATCTTCCCTATATTCGTATCTCTCATTATGAAGCATAGCATCTTTAACGTATATATCATTCCTTTCGCTATGGGTGCCATCTTTATACGTGTCTTTATGGACTCAAGAACAGCATTTGTAGCTCATGCCATTATGATTCTCATAAGTGCAGTAGCAGTAAAATATCAGTATGAATTTGTTGCTGTTCAATTAGTATCTGGCCTTATTGCTATCTATTCACTTCGGGATCTTTCCAGAAGAGCACAAGTATTTAAGACTGCGATATATGTAACACTGGCTAGTTCAGCTATTTACTTGGCCTTACAACTTATACAAACCAATAGTTTGAGCGAACTTGATAGAAATATGTATAAGTATTTTGCCATAAATGGTATATTCCTGCTACTTGCATATCCGCTTATGTTCTTAATAGAAAAGACATTCGGATTTATCTCAAATGTCACCTTGTTTGAATTATCAAATACCAATAAAGGGGTTCTTCGCGATTTGAGTGAGATTGCACCTGGAACATTCCAGCATAGCATTACCGTGGGTAACTTAGCTGCAGAGATTGCAAACCGTATCGGAGCCAACAGCTTGCTCGTCAGAACAGGAGCATTATATCATGATATCGGTAAAATGAATAATCCTGTTTTCTTCACAGAAAACCAAGCTGGTGTAAATCCACATGACAACATTCCTTATCAAGAAAGTGCACGTATCATCATCAGCCATGTAACAGATGGCTTAAAACTTGCAGAGAAATACGGTTTACCAAGTATTATTAAGAGTTTTATCACTACGCATCATGGAACAGGACTTACCAAATATTTCTATATCAAATATAAAAACGAGCATCCTGATGAAGAAATAGACCAAACTATATTCCAATACCCAGGTCCTAATCCTTTCACTCGAGAACAGGCTATATTAATGATTGCAGATACTGTAGAAGCTGCTTCACGCTCTTTATCAGAATACACAGAAGAAAGCATTAGCAATCTTGTAAATAAATTAATTGATGGTCAATTAGCAGATGGTTTCTTTAAAGAATGTCCGATTACTTTCCGCGATATTTATCTTGCCAAAAACGTACTGATAGACCGTCTCAAGGCCATTTATCACACAAGAATCCAATATCCAGAACTCAAAAAAGCTCAGAATACAAGAGCATAAGATTATCACATAAATTCACAAAAGAATCTTGCACAATTGTTATAGTTTGTGCAAGATTCTTTTCGTATATTGTTAACATACTTTAAATAGGATTGGCAAATTAGGTAAAATCGAACAACATAAGTAACTTTGCGACCAATTTGTTATAGATATTTTAAGATGAATAAAATGAAATTGGCATTTACTGCTATCAGTATAGCAGCATGTTCTCCTGCTTTTGCTGGTGGATTACTTACTAACACCAACCAGCATATAGCATTTAATCGTATGATGAGCCGTGAGGCTTCTATAGGCATTGATGGTGTATATTATAATCCAGCCGGTGTAGCATTTATGGATGATGGTACATATTTTTCTATCAACTGGCAGACCGTAGCACAGACCAGAACCATAGAGAATGAGTACGCATTATTTAATAATAATACCAATAACCCTACGGCACAACGTCAATTTAAGGGAAAAGCATTTGCTCCTGTACTCCCTTCATTCCAGTTTGCATATAACAAAAACAATCTTTCATTACAAGCTAACTTTGCAGTAGCCGGTGGTGGTGGTAAATGTAAATTCGATGATGGCTTAGGAAGTTTTGAAAAGATCGTTTCTGAAACTGCCATGGGGGCAGTTGGACTAGCTAATGCTATTGACGGCACTATTAATCAAGCACTGCAAACAACAGGAATGCAAATTTTTACGAACGATGCAATGTTTGGCACAAAAGGCACATACAGTTTCAACAGTTATATGCGTGGTCGCCAATATTATTTTGGACTTTCTGTTGGTGCAGCTTATAAGCTGAATTCTAATTGGAGTGTATACGGAGGTCTTCGCACTGTTTATGCATCCTGCAACTACTATGGATACGTAAAAGATATAAAAGTTGGTAATATGCCACTATATCAAGTATTAGATCCGACCAAATCAAATTCAGCAGATATTGAATTGAATTGTGATCAAAATGGTTGGGGATTTACACCAATTATTGCTATTGACTACAAACTCCGTCATTGGAATTTTAGTGCTAAATATGAGTTTAAAACTCGCATGCGACTTAAAAATGAGTCGGTTAACAGAACTCCAAGTATTGGTAATTTACCGGCAAACCTAGCCTCAGCGTTCTCTGCAAATGGTTTCGATGAAAATACAAGTGCAGCAATATTAAATAGTAAGAACGTAACAGATGCCATGGTAAGTTTAAAGACTCAGTTTGACCAAAAGCTGGATGAAGCCATCGGTGAATATGCAGATGGCAAGAGCATAGCATGCGATATTCCGGCATTATTAACCCTGGGTGTAGGCTACAGCCCTATAGATCCATTGCGCATCAATATTGGTTACCATTATTTTTGGGATAAGCAAGCTACTGCATATAACAATAAAAACGAGAAACTTTCTCGTGGAACAATTGAGTTAAATGCAGGTGTCGAATATGATGCTAGTAAACTTGTTACAGTAAGTGCAGGTTGGCAAAATACAAACTACGGCCTCACACAAGAATATATGGAAGACAAATCGTTTGTTACCAGTTCTAATTCCATTGGTGCAGGTGTTTGCCTTCATCTTACAAATAAATTAGATTTGAATCTGGCTTACTTCACAACACTCTATGGTCATGAGAAGACTAGTGAAGAATCGACTTTGGGTACAACTAAATTATCATATAATTCTGATTACACCCGTACCAACCATGTATTCGGTGTTGGTGTCGACTTCAAATTCTAATCCATACCCGAAACTGCAACGATAAGATTTTTATAGCGGATCTACATCATAAAAGATCTGCAAAGCTCCGTAACGCGAGTCCTTCAACATGTG
Source organism: Segatella bryantii (assembly GCF_022024215.1). Lineage (NCBI taxonomy): Bacteria > Pseudomonadati > Bacteroidota > Bacteroidia > Bacteroidales > Prevotellaceae > Segatella > Segatella bryantii. Next base: position 2,136,397 of record NZ_CP091798.1, read on the forward strand.
CTCTTGAGCAAACCGAAGGTACTCGCGTACTTTATTAAGATGAATACCATTCTCGAGTTTTAATACGATTTTACGGATATTCATATCCTTAATTCTAGATATAGAAGGTTTATCTGGACCTAACACACGCTCACCAAACCACTGTTTGAGCGTATATCCCATCTCCTGTCCAGCCATTTCTACAACATTATCTTTCTTATGTTTCATATACACATAAATTAAATGATAAAATGGTGGATAATGAAACATTTGTCGCTCAGATAAAAGACCTTTAAAAAAGGAAGTATAGTCATGATGCACAACTTGCTGTATAATCGGCAGATCTGTATTTCTGGTTTGTAAAATCACCAATCCTTGTTTTCCTTTTCTTCCTGCTCTACCACTAACTTGAGACATCATCATAAAAGCATGTTCATAAGCACGAAAATCAGGATAATTAAGCATACTATCTGCATCTAATATACCGACCACACTGACCCGGTCAAAGTCCAGTCCTTTACTAATCATTTGGGTACCTATAAGCAGATTGGTTCTTCCAGCAGAAAAATCACCTATTAAGCGTTCATATGCATTTCGAGTACGCGTAGTATCAAGATCCATACGGGCAACCTTAGCTTCCGGAAATATTTCACGGATATAGTCTTCTATTTTCTCTGTACCATATCCTCTACCTTTTATCTCTGTACTTCCACAGTTTGGACATTCAGATGGTACAGGATAAGTAGAACCACAGTAATGACATGTCAACAAATTCAGATTCTTGTGCAATGTTAAAGACACATCACAGTTCAAGCATTTAGGAACCCATCCACATACCTTACATTCTATCATCGGAGCAAATCCTCTTCGATTTTGAAAGAGAATAGCCTGCTGTCCTGACTGCAATGCGGCTCTTACAGCCGCTAACAGTTGAGGAGAAAAAGGACCATTCATCATCTTACGGTGACGCAAATCTTTAATATCTACTACCTGTATTTTTGGCAATTGTATACCTTGAAAACGTGTTTTAAGCTCCACAAAACCATATTTACCATGAACAGCATTATAGTAACTTTCCATGGAAGGAGTAGCTGTTCCCAATAAAGTTTTAGCTCCACACCGCTTTGCCAGCACTACTGCCACACTGCGAGCATGGTAGCGAGGAGCAGGGTCTTGTTGCTTAAAAGAACTTTCATGCTCCTCGTCAACAATAATCAAACCTAGACGCTGAAATGGCAGAAAGACTGCACTTCGTGCACCCAATATAACGTCATATGGATGTTCAGACAGTTGCTTTTTCCATATTTCCACTCGCTCATCATCACTGTATTTAGAATGATAAATACCCAATTTATTGCCAAAAATCTTTTTCAAACGTTCCATAATCTGCACAGTTAATGCGATTTCTGGAAGAAGATATAACACTTGTTTGTGTTCATTAATAGCTTTTTGGATGAGATGAATATACAATTCCGTCTTACCACTTGACGTTACGCCATGTAAAAGTACGACATCCTTCTGTTCAAATTGCTGAAGTACTTGATGATAGGCTGTTTGCTGAGCATCGCTCAATTGCTTTAATGGTAATAAAGCAGATGAATAAGAAGTATTTAGTCGACCAACTTCCTTTTCATAAATACACAGAATTCCTCTATCACATAAAGCTTTAACAACAGCAGAAGTACAAGGACAAGCATTCATCAATTCTTCACGCGTAATCTCTTTAATCGGTTCACGCGGCTGATCACCTTCTAAAGAATCCCAATGACTCAAGGCTAAAAATTCGATAAAGGCTTTTTGTTGCTTAAAAGCACGAGATAATGTATGCAAAGCTATATGTAGCGTTTCTTCATGTTGATAGTTTTCGGCCAGTCCCACATAAGTTTCCATTTTAGGTTTATACTTATCCAGGCTTTTCAAGCCACCAGGAATCGCTGCGGTATAAACATCGCCTATCGGTGACATATAATATGAAGATATCCATTGCCAAAGATCTAACTGTTCTGGATACAATATTGGCTGATCATCTAAAATATCAAGTATTGGACGTACCTTAAATGATGGATCATCATGATGCAAACGAGAAGCTATAGCAATATACTTTTTACTTTTCCCCAATGGCACCAAAACACGCTGACCTACGGCTATCCTATCCATCATTTCTTCTGGAATACCATAGGTAAAAAGCCCCTCTAGAGGAAGTGGTAAAATAACATCAACATACTTCATAATGAACAAAGGTAAACAAAAAAATGCAGACAACGAAGAGGTTGTCTGCATTTTATATGAGGATGCTTATAATTCCTAGAATAAATAAGCAGCACCAATCTGCCAAGTATTATTACGACTATTATAACTCTTGGTTGCATTAGATACAGCATCCCACACATCCAAATTAGCAGATTTGCCACAAGCAATATTATAGTTAGCTGTCAATTGAATATGACTCAACACAGTTGCTCCAATACCAACATTAATACTAAATGTTGACTTCTTCAAAGAATAGCTATCTGTGCTATTCCATTTAAATTCAGAATCGCCGACATTAATAGCCCACTGAGGACCAGCAAAGAGGAATATATTAGCTGCATCACCTAGGCCTACACCATAACGCACATTTACAGGAATCAATATAGACTGTTGCTTGATAGACTCAGAAGATGCCGCTGATTCGTTCGCTACTTTTGAAGTTCGGTTATCATACAAAGCTGCAGCATCAACACCTAAACCTATAATAGGAAGCGTGAACTTAACCATTGGACCTACAAAGAAGCCTGCTCTATTAGAAGCTTTAAAAACTTCTTCACTATTCAAGCTCATACTCGTAGCATCGATACCAGCCTTTATACCAAACTTAGTCTGAGCATTTACTGAAGTTGCCATCAAACACATGACAACCAACAATGCAGAAAATAATTTTTTCATTATACCTTATCTTTAAATAAAAACTTACACTAATGACGCTGTCTACGGACAGTTACACGAGCACTACTTCCAGTAGAAGATTCTCCGCGAGAACGCTTTGATGAAGAATTAACTTTATCTCTTCTATTTTTAGACTTGGCCACCTTATTCTTTTTCACATCTACACGTGACTTAGCAATGCTATCTAGAGAATCTTTCTTAGCTTGATCTCCCCAAATATTCTTTTCAAAAGCCACAAGCTCTGCTTCGATACGCTTTTGCTCTTTTGTCAAAGCAGAATCTGTATTGCAATACTGAGCCAGAGTCTTGCCCAACATATTAGTGGTCTTATAAATCTTACCCCGATACTGATTCCTTGTAAAAAAATCATCAATGCTCATTGTGGCAGCATTATTCAGATTACTTGTCATAATCTGCTGCTTAGCGAGAAAAGGAGCTAGATCATCATATCTCACCCAAAACAAAGGATACTTCTGAGAGCCATCTCCAAAATCATCCTCACGCTGCATAATAGGACACAAAGCTAACACCTTAGTATGAAAAGTAGCAGATACCTGATCAAAATAAGCACTTTCCTTCACATAATATCCCTTAACCTCCTTAGATGGAATATCACTATCATCGATATGAATACCTCTATCCGTTCGCTCATAATAAATATGATAATTATCTAGAAAAGCTTTCGGATTCACCTTTGCTGCATCAATAAAAGACTCATTACCATCCAAACGATACTCATAAACATTAATATTACCCGTCATAAATAACTTAAAGATATAAGTAAACAGATTCATCTGATTACCTATTGACTCTGTTGGATAGTAAAGACCAGCATTAGGATCGAGCATCAAGTCGACTTCACGATAGATATCTCTACGCCAAACCACATTTTCTTCCATTGGAGCAGCTGTTGGGAAATCCAAACGAGCACGAGTCGTAATATTGTTTGCATTCGTCTGAGTTTTCTGCTGAGCTTGACGACGAGCTGTAGGCTGTGCCCAGACAGTCATCGATGTACATCCCATCAGAAATATGAATAAGAGTTTCTTCATTTTCATTTTAAATCTATTCATTATTTTACAATAATTTCCATTGCTGTAGGCAATTTACGAGTAATTCCATCTGGACCAATCGCCGTGATATGAGAAATATAGAAACGCTTGTTACGAGATAATTTTCTAAATGTATCTCTCTGCCGATCAGTAAAACTAGCACCTGCTGATGCCATTGGTATAGCATTTCCCATATTATCAAAAAATACAGTTTCAAAACTAACCACACGGAACGGGATATCCAGCAAGCCGTCATCTATAGCTGCATGGATACCACTAGCCCCCATCAAAGCAGCTTTTCCCATGCCACCACCTTTAAAGCGATCTGTACCCAAACTGATATACGCTGTAGGATCAGGTAATTTCCTTACATGAAAAATAAAAGAGCCTGCATTACGCATATTTTTACCATCACGACCAGAAATATGTAATGTAACATCTTTACCAACAGCAGTTGGTTTTACTATAAAATGTCCATTACCTCGAGATGATACTGAAGCCCCAGAAGCTGTAAGTGAAACCGCATTTTGCGGAATACCAGGCATACTAACACTTACTGGATTTTGGAAACCAGCATAGAGCACATTCATCAAATCGGCAGCAACAGTTGCTGTATTTGGCGCTGGTATAACACTATACTTCTGCAAAAAATTCCGTCGAAGCGTCTCACCATTAGCATTATGCATCAAAATATAACCACTAAACTGATGTTCGCCTACTCCACCTGCCGTAAAAGAGTAATCACCCTTAGCAGAACGTACTCGAGAACCATTCACATAGATTTCAGGTATCTGTGTTGTGTCTATAGCTGCCATTACGATATTAGCATTAAAACGCTCCCCTGGATAAAGAGTTGTTTTCTCTGGTATTACAAACGCATCAAGTTTATTAACACGGATATCTTTCAATCCAATATTAGCAACTAACGTATGAAGCACCTCACCCTCTGCATATCTCACATCACTTTGTAATTTCGATAGCAACGTAACAGCAGCAGCCACTGGCATATTCTCAAACATATATTCTTGCCAGTTTTTACCTAACGTATTTGCTTTCTTTGGTAAAGCGGTAGACAAATTACTGGCAATGATCTTTTTTTGTTCAGGATCGGCTATCATCTTTAAAATTTGCTCTCTATAACGATTTACCGCTTCATAGAGTTTTTTTCCTTTTCCTGAGCCAGGTGCCAACATAATAATACCGGCGGCCTCCAAATTATCTTTATTTTCAATATGATAAACATCACCCGACTCACCATCAGCCTCTCTTACTATTGCAACCTTCAATGATTGAGCAAAATTATAGAGAGAATCACTCATATTCTTTACAGTTGTAGCTTTTTCAAACCACTCCCGCACCTTCGCCGGATTTTTCTGCATTTGATCTTCAAAATCTTTATATAGCGATAGATTCTCTGAGGAAGAGTTAGCTGTTGTTCTATTCAGGCTTTCTTCGACAATAGAAAATCCATTTAGGACTTCTGTTGATATATTTAGAGCCAACATGGCCATCAAGACGACATACAACAAGTTTATCATCTTTTGGCGAGGTGTAACTCTTTTTTTCTTTATAGCCATAGTGTTTTAAAACTTAAAAAGGATAAGATCAGTCTTCATCTTTGATACGAGAAGCGCCTGCCGGACGAGCTACCTGCATATTTACAGTCATCGCCTCAATCATTCGAGCATAGATCTTATTCAGTTGCTCTATCTGCTCTGCCATCTTACGGCTCTGTTCATTGATTTGGTCAATAGTACCAATCTGCTGACTTGCACTTTTAAGTTGCATTTCATAAACCTTACTTATGCCTGTAAGTGTACGGTTAAGATTTTCCATTTCCTCACTATCACGTGTAAGACGAGTACTCTGCTCATTAACTTTACTTAAAGTATCTACAAGTTTCTTGAGTTCTTCTATATAATTATTCTGAGCATCTACTACCTCCGTATTTATTGGAGGAACAGAACCTAAATTATGAGAACCGTTTTCTATCTCTACCGCTGTTACGTTTGCAGCCTTAGAAGCATCATTCAATGAAACAGGAACAACCACCGTTTGGTTACCAGCTACACGAGATGCTCCATTACTTCTTGGAGTAGCAACAATATCATTATTATTTACACTTGCTTTATCATCATCATCCGTTGTTGCCTTAAAAGCATGAATAGCAAGATCCATACCCTCTTGAGTTTTATCAAAAGGACGATCAAAAGCTGAAATAAAGAACACGAGGACTTCGGTTCCCATACCCAAGAATAACATGACATTAGCTCCAGGAAGGTGAGTCAGTTTAAAGAGGGTACCAAGAATTACAATAGAAGCACCCCAACTGTAGGCATAGTTTAAGAATGTCTGTCCAGGTACACTATCCATCCACTTTTGCAGACGATAGACAATATTAAACTTACTATACTCTGTCATTATTTTCTCTTATTAGATTTTTGTTTTGTACTAGATGTTGTAGCCAGACTTCTCACACAACGGAAGCCAATATATGAACGTGGCTGATTTTGGTATTCCCAACTTCTCCATGCTGATCTGATAAACGATTCTGGATCTTTCCATGAACCACCTCTAACACTTTTTTTCTTGAGACGATATGGATCTTCTTTTGCAGCCTTATACTCTAGCTCTGGGTTCAAGTCATTCATAGCATCGACACCAGACTCTGTATACACAGTATTAGTCCACTCAGCCACATTACCTGCCATGTCATAAAGCCCATTAGAATTAGGAGAAAAAATTCCAACCTTACTTGTTATCAAGTTACCATCTTGAGTATAATTACCACGATCAGGTTTAAAATTAGCATAGAAACATCCACTACCATTTTTTACGTCTTGCTTTTCCCATGGAAACTCACTTCCATTCTTGCCTCTCGCAGCATATTCCCATTCTGCTTCTGTTGGAAGGCGATAACGCTGTACAAAACGGGCTTCGTTACCCAGTCCTTTTAATAAATAATCAGTTCTCCATGCACAAAAAGCATTAGCTTGTTCCCATGTCACACCCACTACAGGATAATCATTATAAGCAGGATTACTGAAATAACTTCTTAAATATACTTCATTATCAGAGTTTTTAAAATCATTAACCCACACTGTTGTATCAGGGTAGATATTCACGATATACGTATTCAAGAAATCCCAAGGACCAGAAAGAGGTCTATTAATCGTTTCACTTACGATTCTACCCTCATCATCAATATAAGCAGTATCTTTAGAAATCATAACCACTTCGCTTTCATCCACCGCAATATCTGTATTCAGATTACGTTCCTGTGGACGGATTCGATTTTTACGAAGAGCCGCTTTTGTATAGTCATAGATTTCATACTTATAATTCATCTGTCGCCAGTCTAACAATTTTTCACCTGTCACTGGGTTAACCGTATACAAACTCTCATAAGCCCGCTTTTCATCTTCATTTGGCTTACGAGGCAACGGCTTTTTCCAGTTCAAATGAGGAGTTATAGGATCACCATTCTTATCTTCTGTAATCATATAACTTTCATCACCACCATATGAAGGATCTGCAAGACGTGTTCTTAACAAAGAATCCTTGACATAATTAATAAATTGTTTATATTCTGAATTTGTGACCTCTGTTTCATCCATCCAAAAACCATCAACAGAAATATCCTTTACAGGAGTATTCTTTCCCCACAAAGAATCATTGTTCTCTAGGCCCATCCTAAGATGACCACGATTAACTTTAACCATGCCATAAGGAGTAGGTTCTACGAAATTCCTTCCACCTACGCCAACTACTTCACCTCCTCTTCCTGATACAGACGCAGAGCGAGCACCCAAACACCCTGATAAAGTTATCAGAGCAATGGAAGAGCAAAGGGCTAGTAATATTTTTTTCATAATTCGCTTTCTATTATATTCTAATTTCTATAGTATTCTTACGCTTTTATGAAGGTTTTTACCTTTCTTCATTAAGTTAATATCCGTTTGGTATCCAATACATAATTCATGACTTCCGTTACCAATGCTAATAGCTGAAGTATAGACTTCATAGCTATACCCTATAATAACACCATGAAAATTGCCACCTACCAAAACCGTAACAGAATTAGTCGGACTATAAGCTAAACCACCGTATAATAATTTCTTATCATGATTATAAACTAAACGTCCTGTTATATCTGCACGATAACTTACACCATCCGTACGAACCAAGACAGAAGGTTTTATTGTTAAAAACGGGTTTCTTAGTTTAATATTGTATCCTCCTGTCAAATAATAAGTTGGGTCAATCTTGAGTTCATTGATATTATTATCTGACGAAGAATAAGTTATTGTAGGAGCTGTAATATGCGTAATTGACAAACCTGCATACCAATTACCCTTGGAATAATACACACCAGCTGACAAATCCATACCATTACCAGTTACATCAGAGGTAGGAAGTGCATTATCAGTTCCCGATTCGGTATCATCCAAATCCAGTTCGCTTCCCTTAAAAGACTCACTGGCCATACCTGCTTGTAAGCCGATGCTTATTTGTCCCCCTAAAAGCCGATGCTTATAAGCATATTGCACACTAATCATCTGATGCTTCATTAAACCCAACTGGTCATTGATTAACTGTATACCAACCCCATGAAAATTCTTCATAAAATAAAGAGGCATATCTGCAG
>NZ_CP091798.1:2150000-2360444 GCF_022024215.1 Segatella bryantii
CTTGTTACGACTTAGCCCCAATTACCAGTTTTGCCCTAGGCCGACCCTTGCGGTCACGGACTTCAGGCACCCCCGGCTTTCATGGCTTGACGGGCGGTGTGTACAAGGCCCGGGAACGTATTCACCGCGCCATGGCTGATGCGCGATTACTAGCGAATCCAGCTTCGTGAGGTCGGGTTGCAGACCTCAGTCCGAACTGGGACCGGCTTTCTTGATTAGAATGACCTTACGGGCATCCGACTTTCTGTACCGGCCATTGTAACACGTGTGTAGCCCCGGACGTAAGGGCCGTGCTGATTTGACGTCATCCCCACCTTCCTCACACCTTACGGTGGCAGTGTCTCCAGAGTGCCCAGCTTGACCTGATGGCAACTGAAGAGAAGGGTTGCGCTCGTTATGGCACTTAAGCCGACACCTCACGGCACGAGCTGACGACAACCATGCAGCACCTTCACAGATGTCCCGAAGGAAGTCACTATCTCTAGATCCGTCATCTGCAATTCAAGCCCGGGTAAGGTTCCTCGCGTATCATCGAATTAAACCACATGTTCCTCCGCTTGTGCGGGCCCCCGTCAATTCCTTTGAGTTTCACCGTTGCCGGCGTACTCCCCAGGTGGGATGCTTAACGCTTTCGCTTAGCCACTCACCCCGAAGGGCAAACAGCGGGCATCCATCGTTTACCGTGCGGACTACCAGGGTATCTAATCCTGTTCGATACCCGCACTTTCGAGCTTTAGCGTCAGTAACACTACAGCGAGCTGCCTTCGCAATTGGAGTTCTTCGTGATATCTAAGCATTTCACCGCTACACCACGAATTCCGCCCGCTTCCTGTGCACTCAAGTCTGGCAGTTCGCGCTGCAGTGCCCAGGTTGAGCCCGGACATTTCACAACACGCTTACCAAACGGCCTGCGCTCCCTTTAAACCCAATAAATCCGGATAACGCCCGGACCTTCCGTATTACCGCGGCTGCTGGCACGGAATTAGCCGGTCCTTATTCGTAGGGTACATGCAAATAACCACACGTGGCTAACTTTATTCCCCTAAAAAAGCAGTTTACAACCCATAGGGCCGTCATCCTGCACGCTACTTGGCTGGTTCAGACTTCCGTCCATTGACCAATATTCCTCACTGCTGCCTCCCGTAGGAGTTTGGACCGTGTCTCAGTTCCAATGTGGGGGACCTTCCTCTCAGAACCCCTACTGATCGTCGGCTAGGTGGGCCGTTACCCCGCCTACTACCTAATCAGACGCATCCCCATCCATAAGCGATAAATCTTTATTCCATCTCAGATGTCTTCAATGGAAACCATAGGGCATTAATCTTACTTTCGCAAGGCTATTCCCTACTTATGGGCAGGTTGGATACGCGATACTCACCCGTGCGCCGGTCGTCATCAAAGAAAGCAAGCTTTCTTCATGTTACCCCTCGACTTGCATGTGTTAAGCCTGTAGCTAGCGTTCATCCTGAGCCAGGATCAAACTCTCCATTGTAAAATATCTTTAAATATCTATAGAATAGATGATTTGTCTCTGTTTCAAGGACGCTTATCCTTTTATTGAAGTCGGTTTAAAGCCTGGACAAAAACTAAACTTGACGGTTCGTTTTTGTTACCCATTCACACATATCTATAATATGTGAACGCTTCTTGTACTACTTCTCTGTCTATGTAATCTTTTCAAAGAACTCTTTCTCTTAAGCCTCGTAACCAACGTTATTTGGCTGCTTCCGTTTGTTTGAAAGCGAGTGCAAAGATATACAAAATATCCATAACCTCCAAATGTTTTCAAGAAAAAATTGCAAAAAACTAAGATTTTGCGCATTCTTTGACAATAAAAGCTTAATTCCGTGGACGTACACATTATAATATATAAAGAGAATAATATTTTATAATAGAGAGAATAATATTAAAAGAAAAAGAATGAGGTATATCTATAATTAAAGGAAGATAAATTTTAAGCCTCCCCTCTCCCACAAATTATACGAGTATTGGCAGTTATGCATGCATGTATTCATTGATTGCTCTTGCCTTACATCCGTCACCATCGGAAACAGCGTGATGAAACTGGTTGACACCGCTTACTACACTCCCCGACATATTTTACAGTATCAGCCTACTTTTAACATTGTTAGATATATACCACTACGACATGTACAACAAAAGAACCGATTTGAAATTTACGGACAAGAACCCTCATGAGGTTTGCGTATTTGAAATTGCCAGAATGAAATGCCTCAAATACGTGAATTTTGAAGAATTTTCGTATCTATCTGAATATCAACAAGTTACACATTTAACGTTTCTTTGGTTCAAGAAATGGGCGCCAAAACCCCAGCTCCTAGGGGTCGAAAGCTTAGGGTTGATGCGATAAGGTCATAGAGTTTAGCGAACAAAGTCTTAGGTTTCGACCCCCAGGAGCTGGGGTTTTGGCGGGAGAGAAAATCGAGGGGAAGAAAAAAGACCAAACAGGCTGATCAAAAGTTGATTTTTTCGAGCTAGATAACGATTTTTGAAAACACTGTTTTTTGATAAATTATTTGACAGTCAAACCATTACAAGTAGGAAAAATCAACAGACGTTCCGATACGTATCGATGTGACAGAATTCTGTGTATCTATGGCATTTGTACATCCTATTCAGAAACCCTCATAAGATTTGAAAAACTGAAAATAATTATGCTTATATACATTTCCCTCACATTTTTAAATCCTTTTGCATAGCCTTTACCACTTTTTCGTAGACTATCTAAAACTGCACAAACATACTTATTAAAGATAACAGTTCAACAAAAGAAGACAAAATCTTCTCTTACTATTATCTATAAAAAGAACGCAATTTGATTAAACAATCGCTAAAAAGCCCCCAAAAACTTGTTTTATAACAAACTTGGCATTATCTTTGCGCTTGATGAAATTGATACAAACTAAAAATAATAATTATGAAAGAAAAAGAACTTTATCGAATGATAAATGAAAGAAGCTGGAATGTTTCTTTAGCATTTCCTGCATTAATGCGCAAAGTATATATTTGGATGACTTTGGCTCTTGTCATTACCGCAGTAACTGCATATGGCGTTGCTACCAGTCCAGCCCTCATGACAACCATATTTACCAATAAAATATTATTTTTTGGTCTCATCATTGCAGAATTAGCTTTAGTATGGGGTATATCAGGAGCAATCAATCGCTTATCACTAGCAACTGCCACCCTTATGTTTATTGCATATTCCGTAATAAATGGTGCCACATTGTCAGTAATCTTTGCAGCCTTCTCTACCACTGCCATAGTCAAGACCTTTGTCGTAACAGCTGGTACATTTGGTACAATGTCTCTTGTCGGCTATTTCACTAAGAAAGATTTGACCTCAATGGGCAAATTACTATTCATGGCCCTAATCGGTATCATCATTGCAACCATCGTAAACATGTTTATAGCAAGTTCTGGATTAGACCTAATCATCAGCTATCTTGGAGTTCTGATATTTGTGGGGTTAACCGCCTACGACACGCAGAAAATTAAGCATATGCTATCCATGGCACCCGATGCAAGCGAACAAATGCAGAAATATGCATTATTAGGATCACTCACGCTATATCTAGACTTTATCAACCTCTTCCTGTATTTATTAAGAATATTCGGTAGCAACCGCAACTAAGTAAATAATAATAAACACCAAAGGCGCCTTCCTACGGAAGACGCCTTTTTCATTTATATATAAAGCTATATCACTACAGCTAAATGAAGTATCATAGAACGGTTGGCAAAGGTAGTGAATTATTTTGAGATAATCTAATTTTATTCTGCTTTTCTTATTATTTCTTTAAAACATTCACTAAAAAGAAAATTTATTCATATAACTAAATATACAAAAACCACTGTATCTATACACAAAATATACAAATAACCTTAAAAACTAAAGCTTTTGAGTAATTTTTATGCAAAAACTCTTGCAGATAAATACAAAAATTTCTATTTTTGCAAGCGAAAATAGAATAAAAATACAACGTATGAAAGTTAAGAACGCTAGAATGGAAGCCCTGAAGATGTTAATATCTAGTCAGGAATTAGGAAGTCAGGAAGAAGTATTAAAAGCTTTAGCTAAAGAAGGCTTTAAGTTGACCCAAGCAACATTGAGTCGCGACTTAAAGCAACTCAAAGTTGCCAAAGCAGCTAGCATGAATGGCAAGTATGTATATGTACTCCCTAACGAAACCATGTACAAGCGTATATCTAATCCACAATCTGTTACAAAAATGTTACAGTCTCCAGGATTTTTATCCATTGTTTTCTCTGGTAATTTAGGAGTCATCAAGACTCGTCCTGGTTATGCAAGTAGCATCGCTTATAATATTGACAATAGTGACGTGACAGAAATTTTAGGTACAATTGCAGGAGACGATACTATTTTTATTGTCAAAAAAGAGAATATATCTGAAAAGGCCGTAATGGACAAGCTCAGTTCTGTCATTGACGGAATGAACTAAAAGACTTTAAAAGAACAAATTATAAAGTAATAATAATGGAAGAGATTGAAGTAATGGTTGCTGATGCTTCCCACGAGAAGTATGTAGACACCATTTTGGAGACAATGGCATCTTCCGCTAAGGACCGTGGCACAGGTATAGCCAAGCGTTCTCACGAATATGTCACTACCAAGATGAAAGAAGGTAAAGCCGTCATAGCTTTATGCAATGGTAAATTTGTAGGTTTCAGCTACATCGAGACATGGGGCAATAAGACTTATGTAACGACATCTGGTCTTATCGTTAATCCTGCTTTTAGAGGTCGTGGTGTAGCTAAACGCATTAAGAATGTAACCTTCACACTGGCTCGTGTACGATGGCCAGAAGCAAAAATCTTCTCTCTCACCTCAGGATCAGCTGTCATGAAGATGAATACTCAACTTGGGTATTTACCAGTTGTATTCGGTGACTTGACAGACGACGAATCATTCTGGCGTGGATGTGAAGGTTGTATCAACCATGACATTCTACAACGAACCGAAAGAAAATTCTGTATTTGTACAGGAATGATGTACAATCCAGCAGATCATCCAAACGAGACACTGCCTATCCAGCTTTCAGAAAAGACTCTCGAGCGTCTTAAGAAACTAGGTAACTGATACCAGAAGAGAACATCATACTTATATTAATTTTCAACACAAATTTATCGTATATATTATGGCTAAAAAGAAAGTAGTTGTCGCTTTTTCAGGCGGACTAGATACATCATATACAGTTATGAAACTTACTCAAGATGGTTGGGACGTATATGCAGCATGCGCTAACACGGGTGGTTTCAGTGAAGAACAACTGAAGGTAAACGAAGAAAATGCTTATAAGCTTGGAGCTGTTAAGTATGTAACTCTCGACGTAACTCAAGAATATTATGAAAAGAGCCTGAAATACATGATTTATGGTAATGTAATGCGTAATAATTGCTACCCTATTTCAGTATCATCAGAACGAATTTTCCAAGCTATTGCCATTGCACGCTATGCTAATGAGATTCAGGCAGATGCTATCGCACATGGTTCTACAGGCGCTGGCAACGACCAAATACGCTTCGATATGACCTTCCTTGTAATGGCTCCAGGAGTAGAAATCATTACATTAACTCGAGATCAAGCACTTAGCAGAAAAGAAGAAGTAGACTACCTGAATGATCATGGCTTCTATGCAGATTTCACAAAACTCAAGTATTCATACAATGTAGGTATTTGGGGTACAAGTATCTGTGGTGGCGAGATTCTTGATCCAACCCAGGGTCTGCCAGAAGAGGCATATCTCAAGCATGTTACCAGTGATAAAGCCGAAGAAGAATTGAAAATTACATTCAAAAATGGCGAAATCACTGCTGTGAACGGTGAAGAATTTGAAGACAAAATTAAGGCCATACAGAAAATAGAAGAGATTGGTGCCTCTTATGCCATCGGCCGTGATTGTAATGTTGGTGATACTATTATCGGTATTAAGGGCCGTGTGGCATTTGAAGCAGCAGCTCCAAAACTGATTATCGAAGCTCACCGTTTACTAGAGAAAAGTACATTGAGTAAATGGCAGCAGTATTGGAAAGACCAAGTAGCCAATTGGTATGGTATGTTCTTGCACGAAAGTCAATATCTAGAACCGGTGATGCCAGATATAGAAGCATTCCTGACCAGTTCACAACGCCATGTGAACGGAACTGCTATCTTGAAACTTCGCCCTTACAGTTTTCAAACAGTAGGTGTAGACTCAGATGACGACCTGACCAAGTCAAAACTTGGCGAATATGGCGAGATGAACCACGGTTGGACTGCAGACGATGCCAAAGGCTTTATCAAGCTGAGTGCTACTCCACTTCGAGTATTCTACGGAATGCATCCAAACGAAAGAAAATAAAAAGATTATCATATCTAAAGATTATTAAGCCATAACATATCCCAATGATAAAAGTAGGAATATTAGGAGCAGCAGGATACACAGGCGGAGAACTCATTCGTCTATTGCTAAACCACCCAGAGGTAGAAATCGTTTTTGCTAACAGTGGTAGTAATGCCGGAAATCCTGTTACCGATGTACACGAAGCCCTCTACGGTGATACAGATATGAAGTTTACAGACGAACTTCCTTTTGATAAGGTTGATGTCATCTTCTTCTGTTTCGGCCATGGCAAGAGTGAAGCTTTCATGAAGGAGCATAAAATACCAGCTAATGTTAAAATTATTGATTTAGCTCAGGATTTTCGACTGGCACCTAAGGAAGTGGTAAATACCATGCAACCAACCGCAGAAATTCATGACTTCGTATACGGTTTACCAGAAATAAATGAATCAAAAATAGCCACAGCTCAGCATGTAGCCAATCCGGGATGTTTTGCAACATGCATCCAACTCGGATTGCTGCCTGCAGCAAGCATGAATCTCATCGACAAAGATGTAGCTGTAAATGCTATTACTGGCAGCACAGGAGCTGGGCAGAAGCCAGGATCAACAACTCATTTCTCTTGGCGCAACAATAATCTTAGCATCTATAAGGCTTTCAAGCATCAGCATATTCCTGAGATTCGTGAAAGTCTGACACAAGTACAGGGTCATCTTGAAGCCTCTATCGACTTCATACCGTATCGCGGTGACTTCACGCGTGGTATTTTCGCTACAGAAGTAGTTAAGACAGATAAACCACTTGAGGAAATTATAGCTGGATATAAGGCTTTCTACAAGGATGCAAAGTTTACACATTATATAGACAAGCCTCTTGATTTAAAGCAAGTGGTTAATACCAACAAAGCATTGGTACACTGCGACAAGATTGACGATAAATTATTAATTACCTCCTGCATCGATAATCTGCTAAAAGGTGCAGTTGGTCAGGCTGTACAAAACATGAACATCATGTTCGGCATCGACCAGACAGCAGGATTAAAACTTAAAGGTTCAGCATTCTAAATATGAAACTATTTGATGTTTATCCACTTTTTGACGTTAATATCGTCAAAGGCAAAGGTTGCAACGTATGGGACGATAAAGGTCAAGAATATCTTGACCTTTATGGTGGTCATGCTGTAATCAGTATCGGACACTGTCATCCTCACTATGTAGAAATGATGACAAATCAACTCAATAAGCTAGGCTTTTATTCCAATTCCGTCATCAATAAACTGCAGCAACAAGTTGCAGAACGTCTTGGCAAAATCAGTGGTTACGAAGACTACCAGTTCTTCTTGATTAACTCAGGAGCCGAAGCCAACGAAAACGCATTAAAATTAGCCTCATTCACCAATGGCAGACGACGTGTATTATCTGCAGAAAAAGCATTTCACGGCCGTACATCTCTTGCTGTAGAGGTAACTAATAATCCTAAAATTATTGCCCCAATCAACGATAATGGTCTTGTAACCTATCTTCCACTCAACGATTTGGAAGCATGGGAAAAAGAACTAGCCAAGGGTGATGTATGCGCTTGTATTATCGAATGTATTCAAGGTGTCGGCGGCTGCAATATGGTAAACAAAGATTTTGCCCAAGGATTACAAGCAGCTTGTAAGAAATATGGCACATTCCTGGTATGCGATGAGATACAATGCGGCTATGGTCGTACAGGAAAATTCTTCGGTCATCAGTGGCTGGATATCAAACCAGACCTGATTACTGTAGCTAAAGGTATCGGCAACGGATTTCCTATGGGCGGTGTACTCATTTCTCCAGAATTCGAACCTGTATATGGTCGCTTGGGAACAACTTTTGGTGGTAACCATCTGGCATGTACCGCAGCTTTGGCCGTACTCGATGTATTCGAAAAAGAAAACCTTGTAACCAACGCAAATGAGGTAGGAGAATATTTTATACAACAGCTCAAGGAATTACAGAAAGAAAACAGTCATATCACTGAGATTCGTGGAAAAGGCCTAATGATTGGTATTGTTTTGGACATTCCACATAAAGAAATACGCTCAAAACTCATCTACGACGAGCACTGCTTTACTGGTTGTGCATCAACCAATATCCTTAGAATTTTACCACCATTGTGTCTGACCAAGGCCAATGTTGACGATTTCATGAATAAATTCAAGAAAGTATTAGCAACTATATAAAATGAAGATTACTATCATTGGTGCCGGTGCCATGGGTGGAGCACTTGCCGAAGGCCTACTGAAATCAGAAGATTTCAAACCTTCAGATATAAGCGTTTCTAATCCACACGCCGACAAACTAGAAAAATTCAAGAAATTAGGTGCCAACACGACAACCAACAATATCGAAGCTATACAAGGCGCAGACTACATCGCTATCGTAGTTAAGCCATGGCTAGTAGAGCATGTCATCAATGAGATAAAGTCTACACTTGATTATCAGAACCAGACAATCCTTAACATGGCAGCAGCAATACCTTCAGAGCAACTTCGAAAATGGTTGGATAAAGATGGCGACCAGCCTACCCTGCTGCAAGTTATACCCAATATCGCTATAGCTGTAAAATCTTCAATGACTTTCATTGCCCCATGCGATTGCGAAGAAGAAAAGATAAAAGAAACCGAAGCGATATTTAAAAGCGTTGGCCAAACCGTTGTTACCGACGAACAGCATCTTGGTGCAGGAACATCGTTAGCCAGTTGCGGTATAGCTTATGCCATGCGTTATTTCAGAGCAGCATCAGAAGGTGGTGTAGAACTAGGATTCAAAGCAGATGTCGCAAAAGACATTGTCTTACAGACCGTAAAGGGAGCAGTAGATTTACTGCAAGCTAATGGAAACCACCCTGAAGCCGAAATAGACAAAGTTACAACTCCTGGTGGCTTGACCATCAAAGGATTAAATGAAATGGAGCATGCCGGCTTTACATCTGCTGTTATCAGAGGATTAAAAGCTGGATTAAAATAAACTTTAAAGAGTTTTTCTAAAATGCTGCACATGATAAATACCAATGTGCAGCATTTTAGATTTTATTACAAATACAAATAAGAAAACAATCTGCCGAAAACAAAAGTAGAAGTTTTTTTTGTACTTTTGAAGACGATTATTTTAAAACAATTAACTTATGGAAGAATCTATAAAACTAATTGGAGAACGATTGAGAGGCCTTCGTGAAGTTCTCGACATTCCTGCAGAAGAAGTTGCAGAACTATGCGAAATCAGCTTAGATCATTATCTTAAAATAGAAGCAGGAGAAGCTGACCCTTCTGTATATCGTCTTTCAAAAATATCAAAAAGATACGGAATAGATCTTGATGTTCTACTTTTCGGTGAAGAGCCACGTATGAATTCATACTACCTAACACGAAAAGGTCAGGGACAAGAAATTGACCGTGGAAACGATTATAAATATCAGACTCTTGCCGGTGGTTTTAAAGGGCGAAGAATAGATCCTTTCTACACTGTAGTAGACCCACTCCCAGGTGATAAGAACCATCGTAAGAATACACAGGATGGACATGAGTTCGACTATGTACTTAAAGGTACTCTGGAAATCACTATCGGTGAAAAAGTACTTGTACTTAAAGAAGGTGATACCATTTATTTTGATGGAAGGCAACCTCATTGTATGCGTGCCCTCAATGGAGAACAAGCTCATTTTCTATGTATTGTAATTTAAACTCAAACCAATGTTAGAAAGATTTTTAACGCAAACGAAGTTCACTTCAGAGGAAGACTTTAAAAAAAATTTTCATTTCAAAATAAATGAGAACTTCAATTTTGCCTATGATGTTATGGACGAATGGGCAAAAGAAGAACCTAACAAAATATGTTTGTTATGGACAAGTGAAAGAGGTGAAGAAGTAAAAACTACCTTTCAGGATTTTAAGGAACAAACAGATAAGACTGCAGCCTATTTTCTGAGTTTAGGCATACAGCGTGGCGACAAAGTCATGTTGATATTAAAAAGACACTATCAATGGTGGCTATGCATGATGGGGTTATGCAAAATCGGAGCCATTGCCATTCCTGCTACTCACATGCTCACCACAAAAGATATCGAATATCGCAACCAAAGAGCCAGCGTTAAGGCTATCATCTGCGTTAACGATGAATATGTAACAACTCAGGTAAAAAATTCATTAGCAGAAAGCCCTACCGTAAAAACACTGGTAGCAGTAAACTCCATGATAGAAGCGGACAAGCCTGTACCAGAAGGATTTCACAATTGGCACAAAGAATGGGAACAAGCTCCAGATTTCGAACGTCCTGCTAATGTGAATGAAAATGATGATACCATGCTGATGTATTTTACCAGCGGCACTAGTGGAGAACCTAAAATGGTAGCACACGACTATCTCTATGCACTAGGACACCTGACAACTGGTGTATACTGGCATAACCTGCAAGAAAAAAGTATTCACCTTACAGTAGCAGATACAGGTTGGGGCAAAGCCGTTTGGGGTAAATTATACGGACAATGGTTTGCTGGTGCTACCGTATTTGTATATGACCATGAGAAGTTTACTGCAGAAAAGATCATGAGAGCTATGGAGAAATATCATATCACTTCATTCTGTGCTCCACCTACCATATATCGCTTCATGATTCTAGAAGATTTCAGTAAATACGACCTTAGCAGTCTAAAATACTGTACTACTGCAGGTGAAGCCATGAATCCATCTGTAGAACAAAAGTTCTTTGAACTCACAGGAAATCACATCTATGAAGGATTTGGACAAACCGAAACTACTATGACTTTAGGTACTTTCCCGTGGACAAAACCTAAACCTGGAAGTATGGGAAAAATTAATCCTCAATACGATGTAAAACTGCTTCGACCTGACGGAACAGAATGTGAGGACGGAGAAAAAGGCGAAATCTGCATCAGTACCATCAAAAGTAAGCCAGTAGGACTATTCAAGGGCTACTATCGTGATGAAGAGAAAACATATCAGGCTTGGCATGACGGTATATATCATACTGGCGATATGGCATGGCGAGATGAAGAAGGCTATTTCTGGTTTGTAGGAAGAACAGACGATGTCATCAAAAGTTCAGGTTATCGCATCGGCCCATTCGAAGTAGAAAATGCACTGATGACTCATCCTGCAGTAGTAGAATGTGCTATTACCGGTGTACCAGATCCTATACGAGGCATGGTTGTTAAAGCAACAATAGTACTAAAAGACAATTATAAAGCACAGGCAGGACCAGAACTAATTAAAGAACTGCAGAATCATGTAAAACATGAAACTGCACCTTACAAATATCCACGTGTAATAGAGTTTGTAGACGAACTTCCAAAGACTATATCTGGAAAAATTCGTCGTGTGGAAATTCGCGCCAATGACGCAAAGAAAGACAAAAAATAAACCACTAGAGGTATGCTACAAAGGCATACCTCTCTATAAATTATAAGAGAGACAACATGAGTAGAATCGTAGTAAAGGTGGGCAGTAATGTTCTCACCAGGGATGACGGCAAACTGGATGTAACCAGAATGTCGGCTATCGTTGATCAAATCGTATGGCTGAAGAAAAATGGACATGAAATTATCCTCGTTTCTTCAGGAGCCATGGCTTGTGGCCGTAATGAACTGAAAGTAGAAAACAAACTTGATAGTGTAGAACAGCGACAACTCTTCTCTGCACTCGGACAAGTAAAATTAATAGGCCTTTATTACGATTTATTTCGTGAATTCAATATTCATGTAGGCCAGGTACTTACCATGAAAGAAAGTTTCTCCACCCGTGGTGAATATCTAAATCAGAGAGCCTGTATGAACGTAATGCTCAAAAATGATGTCATCCCTATCGTCAACGAAAACGATACTGTTAGCGTTACTGAATTAATGTTTACGGATAATGATGAACTTTCCGGCCTCATTGCTTCTATGATGGACTGCGACACTCTTATCATTTTATCTAATGTAGATGGCATCTACAATGGTGATCCGAAAGAGCCTCATACTCGCGTTATTCCAATGGTCAACTACGACCGGGATCTTGATGAATATATCCAAGAAACCAAAAGTGGATTTGGTAGAGGTGGTATGATTACAAAGACTCGTATCGCTCGAAAAGTAGCAGAAGAGGGTGTTCGCGTCATCATCGCCAACGGTAAGACTGAAAACATCTTAGTAGATCTGATAACCCATCCACAGGAAACGATGCATACAGAATTCCGTCCTAATCCTAACCCTACATCACAGGTTAAGAAATGGATAGCTCACAGCGAAGACTTTGCTAAAGGAAAGATTCATATCAACGCCAAAGCAGAAGAAATACTAAAAGGGAAAAAAGCTGCCAGTCTGCTATTAGTTGGTGTTACATCTATAGAAGGTGTATTTGAAGAAGGAGATATTATAAATGTAGTAGACGATAAAGATAAGGTCATAGCTGTAGGAAGAAGTAGTTACTCTTCTGAAGAGGCTATAAAACTTATCGGCGAACATGATATTAAACCGCTGATACACTATGACTACCTCTATATGGAATAAGAAATAATAAGTTACACTAGACAATCTCTCCCCTATGCAACTAGAAGAAATTTTCAAAAACGTAAAAGCTGCAAGTAAATCACTGACCCTCATCAAGGATGAAACTCGCAACGAAATATTACAAGCAGTAGCAGAAGCCATACTTGCTCACAAAGAAGAAATACTCGCAGCTAATCGAAGCGACCTTTCTCGTATGGACAAGAGTAATAAAGTATACGATCGTTTGCTTCTCAATGACAAACGACTGGAAGATATCGCTGCCGACATGCACCATGTCGCTACTCTTCCATCCCCTTTAGGTAAAACGCTTAAGGAAAAAACGCTTGAAAACGGCCTCAACTTAAAACGAGTAAGTGTACCTTTCGGCGTTATCGGCATGATATACGAATCACGCCCAAATGTAACTTTTGATGTATTCTCACTTTGCTTTAAAAGCGGAAATGCATGTATACTGAAAGGAAGCAAGGATGCTGATGATACCAATCGTGCTGAAGTTAAACTCATACACAACGTATTGAAGCAGTATCATATCAATACAAACGTTGTAGAGTTACTTCCTGCCACTCACGAAGCCACAGGCGAACTCCTCAATGCTGTAGGATATGTAGACCTTTGCATACCTCGAGGTGGTAAAAATCTTATCAAGTTTGTACAATCTACTGCCAAAGTTCCAGTTATCGAAACGGGTGCAGGTATCGTACACTGCTATTTTGACGAAGAGGGTGATTTAACAATCGGTAAAGATATCGTAGACAATGCGAAAACAAGGCGTCCAAGCGTATGCAACACCTTGGATACGCTAATTATTAATGAGAAGCGTTTACAAGATCTTCCAGAACTACTGAGTAAGGTAGAGACTAAAGGAGTAAGAATCTATGCTGATGCCCAAGCCTATAAAGCCCTCAAAGGAAAATATACCGATGACTTACTGGAAAAAGCTGACGAAGAAACATGGTCATACGAATCGATGAGTCTACAGATGGGCGTAAAAACTGTTGCTAACATCGATGAAGCTCTTGAGCATATCGCCAAATATGGAAGTGGACATAGTGAAAGTATCATAACCGAAGACCAAGACGCTCAGAAAAAATTCCAAACCCTAGTTGATGCTGCCTGTGTTTATGTCAACACACCTACAAGCTTTACAGATGGAGCACAGTTTGGTCTGGGAGCAGAAATTGGTATCAGTACACAAAAATTAGGTGCACGAGGCCCAATGGCCCTTGAAGAAATTACCACTTACAAATGGCTTATTACAGGGCATGGACAAATCCGTGCATAATTAATATAGAACTCATAAAAAAAGGAGAAATAACATGAAGTCATTTTTTAATGTACAAGACCTTGGCAATCTTGATACGGCGTTAACAGAAGCCTTAGAAGTAAAAAAGAATAGATTTGGTTATCAAGAATTGGGTAAAAACAAGACCCTATTAATGATCTTTTTTAATAACAGTCTTCGTACACGCTTGAGTACACAGAAAGCAGCCATGAACCTAGGCATGAATGTTATTGTACTTGATGTTAATGCCGGTGCTTGGAAACTTGAAACGGAACGTGGCGTTATCATGGATGGTGATAAAAGTGAACACTTACTGGAAGCAATTCCTGTTATGGGTAGCTATTGTGATCTTATAGGTGTACGTTCATTCGCAGGTCTTAGCAATCGCGAATATGACTACGCAGAGACAATAGTTAATCAGTTTGTAAAATACAGTGGTCGTCCAGTATTTGCAATGGAAACTGCTACCGTACATCCTTTGCAAGCTTTTGCAGATCTCATTACAATCCATGAGAAATGGGAAGAACTAAAGAGCAACCCTGCTACTGCACCAACCAAAAAACGTCCAAAGGTTGTCTTGACATGGGCTCCTCACTGCAAGGCTTTGCCTCAAGCTGTGCCAAACTCATTTGCAGAATGGATGAATGCTGCAGATGTAGATCTCGTTATTACACATCCGAAGGGATATGAATTGGACCCTAAGTTCGCAGGCAATGCGACCATAGAATATGACCAAAAGAAAGCATTGGAAGATGCAGACTTTGTCTATGCCAAGAACTGGAGTTGCCCTGGTGTCACTAATCCTGAAGACTATGGCAAGATCATAAATAAAGACATGAGCTGGACCATTGATACAGAACATATGAGCTGGACGAACAATGGATACTTCATGCATTGTCTGCCAGTACGCCGAGGGTTAATCGTAACCGATGACGTTATCGAGAGTAATCATAGCCTAGTTATCCCAGAAGCAGCTAATCGTGAAATCTCTGCCGAAGTAGTTATCAAACGTATGCTTGAAAGCCTGTAAAGGAAAAACATTCAATAATAGAATAAGGGTGTTGATGATTAAAAATCACCAACACCCTTATTCTATTATTGAATGCTAAAATTCTATTTTACTTTCTGCTGATTAATAACAGGATTAGCATACATTGTTAGCATACAATTTCTCAAGAAAGGAATATCCTTATTTTCTAGATCAATCTTTTCAAGCTGTTTATCCAAATACTTGTCAAATACAGCTTTCTCATCTGAAGTGTAGTACGATGCAAAATCGTTTGTACCATTCAACTCATCCAAAGCTACATAATTACCAGGATATAAACGATAATTCATGTAAATATCATGATCTATATGATCAGTAATTGCAGCATACAAGTCAGTCTTGGCTATATCAGCAGGTAAACTACGAAGCCACTCATCAAGACATGCTCCCGTATGATAATATACATGCCCCTTGTAACCGAATATACCCGTTTGCATACTAATCACATCATCCATAGGGCTTTTCTTCCATCCTTCTACATCACGTTTCAGCTGAAATTCTTTAGCCTTTAGGAAATCACAAGGATCATATTCATAACTGATAGAAGTTGGTACAAGATGAAGAGCCACCAGTCTATCGATAACAGAGCCTTCACCTCCCATAGCCATCATCTTCAAAATAGATTCCTGCGTACGGTCATTGCTATCCTTAGCACGTCCTTCACGCTGAGCAATCCAAATATTTTCCTTCTTTTGCTGAATGGCAAAATGCATATATTCACCTAAACGTTTGCTTGAAAGAAGCATCTGACGCATGGATAAGCTACGCTCCACGATGAAAGCTTTATTGACCCGCACTAAATCTTTCACCCATGGCAAAGATAATAAATTATCGCCTATAGCAATTTCACAAGTAGTCTTGAAACCTGCATCAACCATTGAAACATCAAGCAAAGCAGAATCAAGCACAATATCACGATGATTACTTATGAAAGTATAGTTACGAGTATTATCCAGTGCCTCAAAGTTAGACTCCAATCCCAAAGAAGCTTTACTCATCAAGTCCTTTAGGAAAGGATATACAAATTCCAACTGGAAATTGAGATTAGTCTTACATTTGCGAAGTTTATCGGCAATAAATTCTAGAGGAACCTTCGGATACAAATATGCTATAACATGCAGAAACTGTTCATTCGCAAGCAGCCTGTCATAAACCTCAGGAAGATCTTCCGGCTCCCAAGGACGGATTTGATCAAATTCTTTTGGGATAATCATTGTTAATACTTAAAATTGGTTTTCAACGATGTCTGAAAGAACATCCTTAATATCAAGACCAGCAGCACGAACTTGCTGAGGTATAAAACTGGTTACAGTCATACCAGGTGTGGTATTGATTTCGAGCATATTAATTTTATCATTACCATCAGCATCCTTAGAAATAATATAATCAATACGAATAATACCATTAGCATGAAGAATATCATAGATTCGGCTTGTCTCCGCAGCAACTTTTTCTGCTGTTTCCGGACTTAAACGAGCTGGAGTTATTTCTTTAACCTGACCATTATATTTGGCATTATAATCAAAGAACTCATTGTTAGTTACCACTTCGGTAGCAGGGAAGACAACAGTTTTATCTGCTGTTTTATAGATACCCTGAGAAATCTCAATACCATCCATAAAACCTTCTACCATAGCTTCACTACATTCCATGAATGCTACACGAAGAGCTGGAGCCAGCTGATCTGCATTTTTAACCTTTGAAACACCAAAACTAGAACCATCTGCAGCAGGCTTAACAAAGCAAGGCATACCTAAACGCGCAGCAATAGCCTCTTCATCAAATTCCTCATCACGTCTGATTAAAACACTATCAGCCACATTAACACCAAAGCCACGTAGGTAGTTGTTAAGAACATACTTATCAAAAGTCATAGCCTCAACCAAGACGCCACTTGTAGAATATGGAAGATGGATTAAATCAAAATATCCCTGAAGAGGACCGTTTTCACCAGGCTGACCATGAATTGTAATATATGCATAGTCGAATTTTATGACTTTACCATCCCTCATAAAAGAGAAATCGTTCTTATCAATAGGAGCGGTTTCACCATTATCAAAATTAACATTCCAACTCAGACCTTTAATATCGACAATATACACATTGTATTTTTCCTTGTCGAAGAAAGAATAAAGTCCTTCACCAGAACGCATTGAAACATCATGTTCAGAAGAATCGCCACCACAAACGATGGCAATGTTTCTCTTTAAATTTTCCATATTATATATACAACAATTAATCTACAAATGTATTCAGCGTAGTACCACTAATAAAATTACGCCATTTTTCAATAAGAGCAGAGAAGTCAGCAGGCCATTCTGACGTGAAATCCAACTGCTGCCCTGTACGAGGATGAATAAAGCCGAGTGTCTTAGCATGCAAAGCCTGTCGAGGACAAATTTTAAAGCAATTTTGAATATAAGCTTTATATGAACTACTACGCTGACCTCGTAGGACTTCATTTCCACCATACGTCTCATCAGCAAACAGCGGATGCCCAATATGCTTCATGTGCGCACGTATCTGATGGGTACGTCCAGTTTCCAAAATACACTCAATCAAGGTAGTATAACCAAATCGTTCCAACACTCGATAATGAGTTACTGCTGATTTACCAATACCACTGTCTGGTTCAAAAACCTTCATACGAAGACGATTTTTAGGATCACGGCCAATATTACCTTCTATCCGTCCCTCATCTTCAACAATATTTCCCCATACAAGAGCATTGTAACTACGATGTGTAGTCTTATTAAAGAACTGCTTACCCAAAGCACTCTTGGCTTCAGGAGTCTTTGCTACTACCAATAAGCCACTTGTATCCTTATCAATACGATGTACCAGACCGACCTCAGGATTATTCGCATCAAAAGATTCAAGATCTCTCAAATAATAAGCTATCGCATTAATTAAGGTACCCGTAAAATTGCCAGCACCTGGATGAACTACCATACCAGCTGCTTTATTAATAACCATAAGGTCATCGTCCTCATAAACCACATCAATTGGAATATTTTCAGCAACAATACTTGTATCATGCTTAGGATAATCGAGCATAAGGGTAATCACATCATTTGGACGCACCTTATAATTACTCTTAACAGGAGTGCCATTCACTTGAATAAAACCCGCATCAGCCGCATTTTGGATACGATTACGACTTTGGTATGGATTTTTCTCAGCTAAATATTTATCTATTCGAACAGGAGTCTGCCCTTCATCTACCTGCACCTTCCAATGTTCGAAAAGCTGCTGATCATCATCCTCTATATCATTGATTATATTTTCTATCATATCTATTCTGTTGAATTATTGTGACTTGACTGACCTCCCGAAGTTTCTTCGGCATCAGCCTCTGTTACTTCTTCAAACTCATCTTCATCAGAAGAGCCCCCCACAGGTTCCTCCTCAAACGGATTGCCAACCATATCAATAGAATCTGATGCATCACGCTGCCCATTACCGACCTGAATAATCAGAGTAGCCCCAACCGGTATACGATCACCAGCAACGACATGCCGTCCATTTACCAATATGCCATAAACCCAATCTTGCTCACCTGGAATAAACTGAGGAGCCCCAAGTTTAAAACCCATAGCAGTAAGTTTAGCCATAGCCTCACGTAAAGAACTATTATCAATTACATCGGGTAAAGCTAAAGAAGGAGTAGAGCTTGCATTAACCGTAACATATATAACATGTCCAGATTTTACCAACTCACCAGGAGCTGGAGACTGCTCCAAGATACAATCAGGTGGTAAGGTTTTGACATAGCCAGTATCAGAAACTTCAATTTTCAGACCAGCATTCTCAAGAATTTTCTCTGCATCTGCCCAGTTTTTATGCCTAATATCAGGTATTGCAATAGATTCACCATGATGTGTATAAGCATCTATACCAAATCTAACGCCTATACCCAATAAAATTACAACAACCAACATGGCCAGCAGGTTTCCCCAGAGATATTTACTTTTAAACTTACTTAAGAATTCTGATGATGTCATCTTATAAGATTATATATGATGCAAAAGTACAAAAAAAACAGAAAGAAGCAAAGATATACCTTTACTTCTTTCTGTTTTAATCAGTTTTCGTTAGAGAAACGAAAATTACTTTCCGTGATGCTCACTAGAAACTGTTAACTTCTTACGACCATGTGCACGGCGAGAAGCCAAAACGCGACGGCCGTTCTTTGTTGCCATACGTGCGCGGAAACCATGCTTGTTTACGCGACGACGATTGTGAGGCTGAAATGTTCTTTTCATTTTGTTTTTTATTTATTATTTATTTCTGTGCAAGGAAATGTGATGGCACACTACACCACCCAACTTTGGACTGCAAAATTACGCATTATTTTTGAAATAACAAAAAAATACATTGAAATTAGGCCAAATATTTATGTTTTTTTCGTGAATTCCTTGGGTTTTTGCCTAATTTACAGTAACTTTGCAACGTTTTTATGATACTAGTATAAAAACAAGGATTGATATAAAACAAATAAATATATAAAGTATATACTACAATGATTAATTCACAGGAAATCAAGATTGGTACTTGCATCCGCATGGATGGTGGTATTTGGAAATGTGTAGACTTCCAGCACAGAAAGCCAGGAAAAGGTAACACCGTAATGAACACCAAGTTAAAGAATGTATCTGATGGTCGCGTACTTGAGCGTACTTTCCAGGTTGGTTTCAAACTTGAAGATGTTCGCGTTGAGCATCGTCCATACCAGTATCTTTATGAAGATGCTACTGGTTACATTTTCATGAATCAGGAAACATTCGAGCAGATTCCTATTCCAAAGGAGCAGATTACAGGTGTTGAATTCATGAAGGAAGGTGACGTTGTAGACGTTGTTACCGATACAGAAGAAGGTACTATCCTGTCTGCAGAAATGCCTGTTAAAACTACTTTGAAGATTGTTTCAAGTGAACCAGGTGTAAAAGGTAATACTGCTACTAACGCTACAAAGCCAGCTACACTGGAAACAGGTGTTGAAGTTCGCGTACCATTGTTCATCAATGAAGGCGAAACTATTCAGATTGACACTCGTGACGGTAGCTACCTTGGTCGTGTATCTGAATAATCTTTTAATTCAAGCATATTGATGGGGGCGGACTTTATCCGCCCCTAACTTTTTACATTAACTACTGATATAATGAAATACTCTATCATCGTTCCTGTTTTTAATCGCCCAAATGAAGTGGAAGAACTTTTGGAAAGTCTAACTCATCAGACAATACAAAATTTCGAAGTCATCATTGTTGAGGATGGTTCACAAATACCATGCCACGACATTTGTAATCAATACAAGACGCAGCTAGATATTCATTATTTCATGAAAGAAAATTCTGGTCCTGGCCAAAGTAGAAATTTTGGAGCAGCAAGAGCACAAGGGGAATATTTATTAATCCTTGACAGCGATGTAGTATTGCCAGACAACTATTTGAAATCTGTAGACAACGAACTCCAACGTGAACCTGCTGATGGCTTTGGAGGTCCTGATTGCGCTCACCCATCTTTCACAGACACTCAAAAGGCTATATCCTACTCTATGACCTCATTTTTTACAACTGGTGGTATTCGAGGAGGAAAAAAGAAACTTGACAAATTTTATCCTCGCTCATTTAATATGGGAATTCGTAAAGAGGTCTATCAAGCACTTGGTGGATTCTCCAAAATGAGATTTGGCGAAGATATAGATTTTAGTATTAGAATTTACAAAGCAGGATACCAATGCCGATTATTTCCTGAAGCTTGGGTTTGGCACAAAAGAAGAACAGATTTCAAAAAGTTTTGGCGACAAGTATTCAACAGTGGCATAGCTCGAATAAATCTCTACAAGAAATACCCAGAAAGCCTTAAACTAGTACATTTACTACCTGCAGTATTCACTACAGGTATGATTACTTTAAGCCTAATAGCAATAATAGGGCTCATACTACTTATAACTACTGGTAATCACAACTTTCTGTGGGTATCCACAATTCCACTTATACCTATTATTCTTTATATTCTACTATTATTTATAGATTCAACTCTTCAGAACAAGAGCATAAAAATAGGCATGCTTAGTATCATTTCGGCCTATATACAGTTAGGAGGATATGGATGTGGCTTTATTCAAGCATGGTGGCAACGCTGCATCAAAAACAAGGGCGAATTCAGTGCTTACCAGAAAAATTTCTATAAATAGAAAAATTAAAGAAAGAACTAAATGTCCGAGAAACTATCTATTAATGAATGGGCCGAAGAAGATCGGCCACGTGAAAAGATGGAAAGGCTTGGTGCCGAGAATCTTTCCAATGCAGAATTATTAGCCATTCTTATAGGTTCTGGATCATCAAAAGAAAGTGCTGTCGATTTAATGAAAAGGGTTATGAACGACTGCAATAATAACCTGAACACTCTTGGCAAATTGTCACTCAATGACCTAGAAAAATATAATGGCTTAGGACCGGCAAAGTCCATTACTATACTTGCAGCTTGCGAGCTTGGCAAACGTAGGCAACGAGAAGAAGTAGAAAAAAAGACATCTCTCAACTGTGCAAGCGACATATATGAGTATATGCACCCAAGAATGCAAGATCTTGACGTTGAAGAAGCTTGGATTATCCTGATGAATCAGAACTATAAACTTATTAAAGCCATAAGGATATCACACGGTGGAATAAGCGAAACTGCTGTTGACATTAGAATCATCATGAAGGAAGCAATACTAAGCAATGCAACAGTATTAGCACTTAGCCACAACCATCCAAGCAATAATCCGAATCCAAGCAGACAAGACGACAGACTAACAGAACGAGTTATGAAAGCCTGCGATATCATGAGAATCTATTTCCTTGATCACGTAATTGTAACAGATGGAGTATACTATTCCTATCGTGAAGCACACCATATCATATAGAAATCATTGAAATTTTAAAAGCAAGAATCGTTTTCCAAAATAATAATGTATCTTTGCAGAAAAGTGATAAAGTATGACACAAGAAGAAAAAACAATTATTGAAGAACGAATCGTAGAAGTACTTAAGACCGTTTACGACCCAGAGATACCTGTAAACATATGGGATCTTGGAATGATATACAAAATAGACCTTCAGAATGACGGTATTCTGGATATTGACATGACATTTACAGCCCCTTCATGTCCTGCTGCCGATTTTATATTGGAAGATGTTCGCACAAAGGTAGAAAGTGTCGAAGGAGTAAAGGCTGCTAACGTAAATCTTGTTTTCGAACCAGCATGGGATCAAAGCATGATGAGCGAAGAAGCTAAAGTAGAACTAGGTTTTGCATAAATACAACAACACATTGAGAAAAAACGTTTACTTTTTAAGTGATGCGCATTTAGGATCACTGGCTGTGGAGCACAGACGCACACAAGAACGCAGATTGGTAAGATTTCTCGACAGTATCAAAGAGAAAGCTTCAGCTATTTACATGCTGGGCGACATGTTTGACTTTTGGAATGAATACAAATATGTTGTTCCTAAGGGATTTACGCGATTTCTCGGAAAAATCTCAGAATTGACTGACAATGGTGTAGAAATTCATTTCTTCACAGGAAATCATGACATTTGGATGTATGGTTATTTGGAAGAAGAGTGTGGTGTCATAGTTCACCATAAACCCATAACAACCGATATCTATGGTAAGATTTTCTTTCTTGCACATGGAGACGGACTAGGAGATCCTGATATTAAATTTCAAATTCTTCGCAAAATATTCCACAATTCTACATGTCAAAAACTATTTAATGCCATTCATCCACGCTGGGGAATTTCATTAGGACTCCACTGGGCAAAGCACAGCAGATTGAAACGACCTGACGGTAAAGAAGAACCATATAAGGGCGAGAATAAGGAAGATCTTATAAGATTTACCAAGCAATATATGCAAACTCATACCAACATTGATTACTTTCTTTATGGTCATAGGCATATTGAACTTGATTTAAAACTCAGTAAAAAGAGCAGAATGCTTATTTTAGGTGATTGGATTTGGCAATTTACTTATGCCGTTTTTGATGGAGAGCACATGTTCCTAGAACAATATGTCGAAGGTGAAAGTATACCATAAATTAATCAACATAATCCATTTAAAAAGCCTTGTCATCACGACAAGGCTTTCTTGCTTAAAGTTGATTTATTCGCATCAAACATCTATTATTCAAAACTTTATTTGTATTCTTTCGCTTGCAAAGATAATAAAAACAATATTAACCACCAAGAAAAAGAGAAAGAACAATAAGAAAAAATAAAAATAAAAAAGGACTGACTTTGCTTCCCAGCTAAATCAGCCCACGTACTAGTACTTTAAACTTTAATTAACTCAAGTAGTCTCTTACTTGCAGTCTTTACTTAAAAACCACAATATATCTTAATTCCGATACAAGTATCGAAATTTTTTCAAAGTCACAAAATTTAGTTGGATTTTATTTATTCTTAGCTTATAAAAGTTCTACAAAAATACAAATATTTTTCTTATTATACAAGAGTAAGAATCAAATTTTGACTTTTTTTTTATAAAACAACAAATAAAGGCAACAGTTTTTTACTGTTGCCTTATATAAATTATCTGTATAAAATTAATTATTCTACATCAAATTTGATAGGACCATTTGAATTCATGACGAGTTCTATTTCCTCTTCTGTATTTAAATTAAAGTCACCAGGAATGGTATTCTTTAATGAAGAAGCTGTCAAAGCAAAATCAAGACAACGCTGAGGGTCATCATTCCAATGTTGATAAGCATGCAAATAAGCAGCAATAAAGGCATCTCCCACACCCATAGGGTCTACAATAGGACTAATATCATAGATACGTGTAGTATAGAGTTTACCTTGTATATAAAGCATACCCGTAAGAGTATGATGTGTACTTGCTATCTGGTTACGTATAGCCATTACAAATATTTTACATTTTGGATACATCTCCTGTACCTTATCGAAATAAGCCTGATATTCATCTCTTTCTATTTCATAATTGGCATCCAGAGCTTTAAAAGGAATGGCAGGCATACCAGAAATCACCTCATATTCACCCTGATCACCAAAGATAATATCAGCCTTCTCTGCAAATATCTGCAAAACATCCTGAGCATCAGAACCAAATTTCCATAAATTCTTGCGATAATTTACATCAAAAGATATAGGAATACCAGCAGCTTTAGCTTTCTTGACAGATTCCCAAGTAGCATCCAAGGAATCACGACTAATAGCACAGCTAATACCAGAGAAATGATAGATAGCAGCATCACTGAAAGCCTTTTCCCAGTCTATCATTCCAGGCTTAATCGTATAAAAAGAAGAATCATTACGATCGTATACCACACTAGAGTTACGCATGGCTGCAGCTTCCTCAAAATAATAAGATCCCAAACGATCACCACCCCATATCATACTATCAGTATTGACATTATAATTACGGAGCGTCATTTGGATTGATTTGCCTAGAAGGTTATCAGGCAAGCGACTAATGTATTGCACATTGTCACCTAAAGTAGACAATGAAACAGCCACATTGGCTTCACTTCCACCAAAATTTTCAATAAATTCTCCTGGCTGAAATAAGCGTTTTCTGCCAAATTTAGAGAGTCTTAAGAGGACTTCACCAAAGGTTACAATTTTATTCTTCATTTGCGTAGTGTTTTAGTACTTAAAAAGTTGTTTGTTTGTAATTTGTTTTTGATTTGTTTGTCTTATAAAATATAGTTTTGTCTAGTGGTTGTTCCATGCTTTTTTTGAAAAGGATTCTCTACTTGCAAGAACGAAGAAGAGAATCCTTTATATAGTTAACGAAGTCGAACTTCGCAGTCATTACAACTTAGATACAAGTTCCTGAGTATCTCTTGCGATAACGATTTCCTCGTCAGTTGGGATAACAGCAACTTTAACCTTCGAATTAGCTGTAGAAATAACAGCTTCTTTACCATGAATACCAAGATTCACTTCTTTATCGAGCTCAACACCAAGGAATTCAAGTCCCTCTAAAGAGTACTGACGAATCTGAGCTTGATTCTCACCTACACCAGCAGTGAAGATGATAGCATCAACACCACCCATAGCAGCTGCATAAGAACCGATATATTTCTTGATACGATAGGTGTACATCTTAATAGCAAGCTGAGCACGCTTGTTGCCTGCAACTGAAGCGTCATAAACATCACGCATGTCGCTTGAAACACCACTAATACCAAGTAAACCACTCTCCTTATTAAGATAATCAGCCATTTCTTGTGGCTGCTTACCCAACTTATCCATAATATAAGTTACAGCAGAAGGATCGATATCACCAGAACGAGAACCCATCATAACGCCAGCCAATGGTGTTAGTCCCATAGAAGTATCCATCACCTTACCATTAACAACTGCAGAACAAGAAGCACCATTACCAATATGGCAAGTTACAATCTTAGAGTTGTTAGGATCGAGACCCAACATATCGATAGCACGCTTTGATACATAACGATGAGATGTACCATGGAAACCATAACGACGTACATGATACTTTTCATACACCTCGTAAGGGATAGCATAAAGATATGCATAATCAGGCATTGTACTATGGAATGCATTATCAAATACACAAACCTGAGGAGTACCAGGCATCAAAGCATCTACAGCACGGATACCTTTTAAGTGACCTGCATTATGTACAGGAGCCAAATCACACAATTCCTCTATACCTTCCTCTACACTTTGGTCTACAATGACAGACTGATTGTACTTATCACCACCCTGCACAATACGATGACCAACAGCGTCGATTTCCTTCAAATCTTTAATAGCACCAAACTCTTTATCAAGAAGGCATTTGAATACCAAGTTTACACCCTCTTTATGAGTAGGGAGTTCTGCATTAATCTGTTTCTTTTCTCCGTTTGGTAAAGTTACTTTAATAAAAGCACCATCGATACCAATACGTTCTACACCACCCTGAGCCAATACAGACTCGTTGGCCATATCATATAATTTATACTTGATTGATGAACTACCACAGTTCAATACAAGAATTTTCATCTATCTGATTTTTAAATTATTGAATTAGAGAAAAAAGTTTATGCCTTTTTAGCATCCTGAGCCTGACAAGCTGTAATTGCGATCATATAATAGATATCATCTACAGAACAACCACGAGACAAATCGTTAACAGGACGTGCGATACCCTGGAGGATTGGGCCAATAGCAATAGCACCACCAAGACGCTGAACGAGTTTATAACCGATATTACCAACTTCCAAATTAGGAGCAATCAAGACATTAGCCTTACCTGCGATTTCGCTACCTGGAGCCTTCTTAGCAGCAACACCTGGAACAAGAGCAGCATCTGCCTGAAGTTCACCATCAACATGAAGTGTAGGGAATTTTTCTTTAGCAATCTTAGTAGCCTCAACTACCTTGTCAATAATATATACACTCTTACCAGTAGCCTTATCGATAGCATCTTTAGCACTACCCTTAGTAGAGAAGCTTAACATAGCAACGCGAGGATCAGCAAAGCCAGCTACACTTCCTGCAGTCTGAGCAGTAGTATAAGCAATCTGAGCAAGCTGATCTGCTGAAGGATTAGGAGTAACAGCAACATCACCCATAACAACAACACCATTTTCACCAAACTCAGGCTGATTGGTAATCAGCAACATTGCACCACTAACACAAGTAATACCAGGAGCACACTTGATAATCTGCAACGCAGGACGAAGAGTATCACCTGTGGTACTCAATGCGCCAGAAATCTGACCATCAGCACCCTCTGTCTTGATAATCATACAACCCAAGTATAGATTGTTCTTGGTTACCAATTCACGAGCCTGCTCTATAGTCATACCCTTTTTCTTGCGAAGTTCAGCCAAAGCAGCTGCATACTCTTCTGTCTTAGGATTGTTTTGAGGATCAACGATAGTTGCCTTGTCGATATTCTTAAGACCCCATTTATCAGCAAGAGCCTTCAAATTATCAGGGTTACCGATGAGGATAAGATCTGCCAAGTCATCACCAAGAGCCTTATCGGCAGCTTTTAATGTGCGCTCTTCTTCTGCCTCAGGGAGCACAATACGCTGCTTGTTTGCTTTTGCACGCGCAATAATTTGCTGTAATAAATCCATAATATAATATATTTTAAAATTTAAATTTCAGTAGATCGTATTATTAAAAATTGTAACATCTGCTTTGCAAAAGTACGAAAAAATATGTAGATAGATGAGAAAGAAACTGCTTTTTTTTCTAAATCTCACGCGTAAGAACACTCTCCAACTCTTCTGCAGAAAGGCGAAGATGAAATTCGCCTTTTATAGCTACAGATATTCTACCCGTTTCTTCGGAAACTACTATTGCAATGGCATCACTATTTTGAGAAATACCCATAGCTGCACGATGGCGAAGTCCTAATTCTTTCGGAATATCTTGATTATGGCTGACAGGAAGTATACATCCTGCAGCTTCTATACGTTTACGAGATATAACCATCGCCCCATCATGCAACGGAGAATTTTTGAAAAAAATATTTTCTATCAAACGCTGGTTTATACGAGCATCAATAAGTTCACCCGTATCTACAATATCAGTTAAAGGTACGCCACGCTCTATGACGATCAGAGCACCAACATATTTTTTGCTCATACTCATACAAGCCATAACAATTGGTATAATCGTCTCTTTATCTTCTTCTTTAGTAGAGTTTCTATTAGACTTAAAGAAATTTACCAAGCGACGTATACCTTTCTGGGTGCCTAATTCATACAGGAATTTGCGAATATCTTCCTGAAAAATTACAATAAGCGCTATCACTCCGACACTGACCAACTTATCTAATATTGAGCCCAATAATTTCATTTCGACAATTTGACTAACAAATAGCCAAATTAAAACGAATAACATGATACCCAAAAAGACATTAAGAGACCGTGACTCTTTCATCAAGCGATAGATGTAATAAAGCATCAACGCCACGAGAAAAACATCGATAATATCCTTTATTCCAAATACGATCATAGAGTCTACACTTGAGAAGAAGAAATCAATTGATTATATATGGTTACAGCTTGAGAAGCCTCCAATACATCATGTACACGAAGTATTTTTGCACCTTTCATCAGTGCCATGGTATCCACAACAGTTGTACCATTCAATGCTTCATCAGCAGGCACCTGAATAAGTTGATGTATCATGCGCTTACGAGATACTCCAGCCAATACCGGCAGGCCAAATATTTCTAACTTATCCATTTCGTTAAGTATCTGGTAATTAGTCTCTATCGTTTTACCAAATCCAAAGCCAGGATCAAGAATTATATCCTTAACTTGCAATTCATGAAGCTGCTCTATTTCACGAGAAAAACGATATATCATATCATGTAGATTACCCTGTACAGACATCAGGATATAAGGAACTTTTAATTTTCCCATCATTTGGAAAATTTCTGGATATTCCCTTTCTTTTGAAGATTCTAAAGGAGTATCTACAATCCCCGTGATTCCACCTTCAGAAACATCATTGATAATATCTACCCCATATTCTTCCACTGCCATACGAGCTACATTCGGACGATAAGTATCGACAGAAACGATAGAAGAAGGAGATTCACGGCGTACGATAGCCAATGCAAAACGTAATCTACGCATTTCCTCTTCTTCCGAGACTTCTTGAGCACCAGGACGAGTCGAAAAAGCACCAACATCAATGATAGAACCACCTTCATTGATAATCTGCCAAGTTCGTTCAGCTATTTCTACTTCTGTTTGTTTACGACTTCCGGCAAAGAAACTGTCGGGGGTACAATTCAAGATACCCATAACAACTGGTTTCTGTAACGAAAGCAGTTGTCCATGGACATTTATCATATAGTCATTTTGCGCTGTCATATTACTGCAAAATTAAGAATATTAATTGAGAAAAAGCAGTAGCTTACAGTTTTTTTTGTACTTTTGCATTCAAATATTTATCACATCATGGATATAAAAGAACTCTACAAAATCTATCAAGAGCATCCTACGGTTACAACAGATAGCCGTGACTGTCCTCAAGATAGTATCTTCATTGCTTTGAAAGGCGAATCATTCGATGGTAACAAGTTTGCTGCCTCGGCTTTGGAAAAAGGTTGTTCCTATGCGATTATCGATGAGAAAGAATATGCCGTCGAAGGTGACTCAAGATATATTCTTACCGACAATACCCTAACCACATTCAAAGAACTAGCAAGAGAACATCGTCGACAGTTTGATATACCTGTTATTGGTATCACTGGTACTAACGGAAAAACAACTACAAAAGAACTAGTTTCTGCTGTACTCGGTGAAAAATATAATGTAATGCATACCGAAGGAAATTTTAATAATGACATCGGTGTACCAAAGACTTTA
Organism: Segatella bryantii; assembly: GCF_022024215.1. NCBI lineage: Bacteria > Pseudomonadati > Bacteroidota > Bacteroidia > Bacteroidales > Prevotellaceae > Segatella > Segatella bryantii. Next base: position 2,179,595 of record NZ_CP091798.1, read on the forward strand.
CTGAGACTAAATAAGGAACATGAAATCGCAGTTGTAGAGATGGGTGCAAGCCATCCTGGAGACATCGATGTTCTTGTCAAATATGTAGAACCGACTTGTGGTATGATTACCAATGTTGGTCGTGCTCACTTACTGGGCTTTGGAAGTTTTGAAGGCGTCAAAAAGACCAAAGGTGAATTGTATGACTTTTTAGCTGAAAACGATGCTTTAGTATTTCTTAATGAAAGCAATCCACATCTTGTAAAGATGGTTCAGCAACGCAACATCAACCGCGTAATTACCTATGGCCAAGATGAAGATGCCAACATCCAAGGTGAAGTGCTCAGCTGTGCACCATTCCTGAAATTTAATTGGAGAAAAGAAGGCGAACCTCAGTTATACGAAGTTCAGACACAACTGATTGGTGCATATAATATCGACAATATGTTAGCTGCTATTACTATAGGCTTGCATTTCGGGGTTGATCCTGTACAGATTAATCATGCCCTAGAAAATTACTGCCCGAGCAACAATAGAAGTCAACTTACTGTTACAGAAAATAACAAGTTAATCGTAGATGCCTACAATGCCAATCCTTCTAGCATGGCTGCCGCCCTTGAAAATTTCAAAGTCATGGCAGTTTCACCCAAAATGGCTATACTTGGCGATATGCGTGAATTAGGTAACGTTTCTGACGCAGAGCATCAGAAGATTGCTGACATGCTCAAAGAATGCAATATTGATAAAGTATGGTTAGTAGGTGAAGAATTTGAAAAGACGAACTGTAATTTTACCAAATTCCACAATGTGGATGAAGTAAAAGAGGCTATACGACAGGAGAACCTTTCCGGATATTATATCCTTATTAAAGGCTCTAACGGCATTAAGCTATTCCAGCTTCCTGAATTATTATAAATTAAGAACTATCACTATATATTAATAAGAGCTGAAACTTTTTACCCAGTTTCAGCTCTTATCATAATAAATAAATAAAATATGACTGATTTAACCTCAGAACAAAAAGAAAGATATCATCGTAACATTCTACTTCCTTCTATTGGTATAGAAGGCCAAGAAAAAATTCTAAATGCACAAGTACTGATAGTCGGATCTGGAGGTCTGGGCTCTCCTATTGCGCTTTATCTTGCCGCTGCTGGTGTTGGTCATATTGGTATTATAGATGCAGATCGCGTAGATCTGTCTAATCTACAACGCCAAATTATACACTCTACACCCGATTTAGGACGATTAAAAGTTGAGAGTGCTCAAGAAAAAATAGAAAGACTTAACCCTGACACTAAAGTTACTACCTATCATACCCGTCTTACATCCGATAACGCAGAAAAAATTATCTCATCCTGGGATTTTATTGTAGATGCAACAGATAATTTTCAAACTAAATTTCTTATCAACGATACATGTATCAAGTTGAAGAAGCCTTTCTCACATGGTGCAATTCGAGCCTTTACCGGACAGACTTTTACACATGTACCTGGCACAACCTGTTATCGATGCTACTTACAAGAGCCACCTGCCGAAAATGATGTACCACGTAGCCATGAGACCGGAGTATTTGGAGCCATCGCTGGTATGCTTGGTACAATACAAGCGGCCGAAGTACTGAAATACCTTACAGGCTCAGGCGAATTACTTACCAATAAGTTACTTACTTTTGACGCACTCAACATGAAATTCAGAACGATGACTATACACAAAAGAGATAACTGCATTTGTCAGCACTCAAATAAGAACAAAATATAAGAACTAAAAAAAGCGATTACGTAAAACGTAATCGCTTATCTGTGGTACCTCTTGGAGTTGAACCAAGGACACATGGATTTTCAGTCCATTGCTCTACCACCTGAGCTAAGGTACCATTTCTGAATTGCGAGTGCAAAGATAAAACATTTTTTTGATTCCCACAAATTTTCTTCTAATTTTCTCTCAAAAAAAATTGATTATTCGTTTTTTTAGTGTAACTTTGCATTGCAAATCGGGATTTAGCGCAGTTGGTAGCGCACTACGTTCGGGACGTAGGGGTCGGGCGTTCGAGTCGCCTAATCCCGACAGAAAGCACTAAATGGATGATTCATTTAGTGCTTTTTATATTAAAATGATACATAAGGTGACAGTCGCTGTATGTCTTCAGCAGAAAAGTCTTTAAAAAGATGCAGCTCTGACAAGCTATTCAAGGGCCCTTTTAATCTACGATAATCACATATTTCACGAGCCTGATAAAAATTAATATATGGATGCTTACGAAGCTGATTTAAAGACAGTTTATTTACATTTAACTTGTGGATACTCTTATTGTTTATAACAAAAAATTTCAAGGCCTCTTCAGGAAACCCATCTATCTCCAAAAGTTGAGATACACTGAAATATCCACCTAACTGCTCTCGATAACGAACAATACGAGAAGCAAAAGTACTACCAATGCCAGGAACCTTTTTCAACATTGTAGTATCAGCCGTATTCAAAGATATATATTGTCCCACCTTTAACTTTTGAGGATATTTCAATGTATCACGCTCAAAAGAACGATTTTTTTCTGCATGAGAAACGGATGATTCAGGAAACAACTCTGCAGAAGGTTGATAATCATCACTAATCTGAATATAAGGTTCCAATGCACGATATTGCTTTTTTGTCAATCCATACAATCTGGCAAAATCTTCAGGTCTACGGTAAATACCACCCTTAGCACGATATCGATAAATACTTCTTACTTGCCAAGCCTGCAATCCTAAAGCCAATAACTGTGTACTATCTGCTGTATTAGGATCAAATGGAAACAAAGCTACATTTTTGCCTTCTACTTGATAATACTCTGCAGGTACATGATTACGACCATTCAATTGCGACACCGAATTTCCATAAAACCGCAATGAGTCTTCGTGAGACATATCTACACGAGTATAACTTGTATCAATATAAAAAAAGATAAAGATACAAACAACAGTGATTAACAATAAAACAAAAAGAGCCTTTCTATCGTTGCGCTGAAGATAAAAAATATGCTTCAAATAATTTCGCATCATTCTAGAATATATAACATACTTAAGCCATATATCTATAAAACGTAGCTATTATATTTTTATTATTCCCAATTGACGTAAAAAAATGAGTGCTATTAATACTGGACAAATAAACCGAACAGTAAAGATCCAAATACCATAGAAAGTACTCTTTAATGTACCCCAATTTGTGAATTCATCTTTTACAATTTTCTTGGAAACAAACCATCCCAAGAATATACAAGTAAAGAAAGAACCTAATGGAAGTAGAATATTTGAAGTAAGATAATCACAACAATCTAAAAAAGACTTATTTGCTATAAATTCCGTCAAGAACTGATTAGCACCAAAAGACAAAGAGCATAATATACCTATCACCATACAAACAGCAGTTTCGATGCAAGCTCCCTGCTTACGAGGTATTTTTAATTCCTCATAAAAAAAAGCCGTACCAATTTCATGCATAGAAATAGTAGATGTCAATGCTGCCAATGACAAAAGGAAATAAAATAACACAGATATAATATTTCCTAAAACTGGAACACCCGAGAATACTTGATAAAATACATTTGGCAGTGTTATAAAAATTAAAGATGGTCCACTATCAGGATTAACTCCAATAGAGAATGCTGCAGGAAAAATCATCAAACCAGCTAAAATTGCAATAAACGAATCTATAAGCGCTATAACAACAGCTGATTTTACCAAATTAGTTTGCCTATTGAAATAAGAAGCATACGTGCAAAGGCAAGCCGTACCTAGGCTTAAAGAAAAAAATGCCTGCCCCAAAGCATCAAAAATAACAGAAGACGATAATTTGCTCCAATCTACTTGAAACAAAAACTCAATTCCCTTAGAAGCATTTGGCAAAGAACATGATGCTATCACTATGATAACCAACAAAACAAATAAGGTTGGCATCAAGATATTAGAGGCCTTCTCTATACCGTTACGAACACCTCTAACCACAACAAAGTGTGTTAATAAAATAAAGCAAATTGTCCAACAAGTAGGTTCTATTGGATTAGAAGAGAACTCCTTGAAGTATTGTTGCACATAAACAGCATCTCCATTTATCTTTGCTGTTAAGGAAGCGAACAGATATTGAAGACACCATCCAGCAATAACAGCATAAAAGCCCAATATAATCATAGAGGTAAAGACACCCATATAACCAATAAGCCCCCAAGGGCCTTTTAAACTTAAATTACGATAAGCCCTTGCTGCATTGGTTCCCGAATGACGTCCTATAACAAATTCTGCAATAACACCAGGTATTCCTAATAACAAAATACAGACAAAATAAACAGCAATAAAAGCTGCGCCACCATTTTGACCTGTCATATAAGGAAATCTCCAAATATTTCCCAAACCCACAGCAGAACCTGCTGTAGCTAAAATTACACCGATTTTTGTAGCAAAACTTCCTCTATTTTCCATAAAAAATTATTCAGCTATCTTACCTTTATTGGCTACACTTAAATTACTCCCAACTGATGAAGAAAGATGACCAATATACATACAGGACAAACAAAACGCATAGTGAACAAAAAGAAATTAAAAAAAGTACCCTTTAATGTTCCCCAATTCGTAAACTCATCTTTAACCACTTGCTTAGGTACAATCCACCCCAAGAATATACAAGTAAGGAAACCACCTATTGGCAAAAAAATCTGCCCTGTTACAAAATCAAAGACTTCGAATAATGGTTTCCCAAAGAAAGACAAACCGCTCCAATTTCCTAATGATAACGAGCAAATAGAACCTATAACCAAAGTCGAGATAGTAACTATCAATGCACCCTTCTTACGGCTTATATGCAACTCTTCATATAAAAAAGCCGTACTTACCTCATGAAGAGATATTAAAGAGGTCAAAGCTGCTAAAGAAAGTAAACCATAAAACATCAAAGATACGATAACACCTATAAGAGGTTGGTTGCCAAAAGCTTGCTGAAATACATTTGGCAAAGTTATAAATACCAATGAGGCTCCACTATTCGGTTGAACACCAACAGAGAATGCAGCCGGAAATATCACCAATCCAGCCAAAATAGCTACCAAACTGTCCAATGCACTAATCTGGAGAGCAGATTTAATCAAATTCGTCTGACGAGAAAAATAAGAAGCAAATGTACAGATACATCCCATAGCAATACTCAATGAGTAAAAAGACTGCCCTAAGGCTCCAAGAAAAACATCAGACGTAACTTTACCCCAATCAGGAACAAAGAGAAAAGCTATACCCTTTGACGCATTCGGAAGCAGGCATGCTGCAACAACCATCATAACCAACAAGATAAACAAAGTTGGCATGAGCATCTTCGATATTTTCTCTATACCTCCTCTTACACCATTAATAATGACCACATGGGTTACAATAATAACTACTAACGTCCAAAATAATGGCATTAAAGGATCCATAGAAAAATTACTGAAATAATCAGCAAAATATTGAGGATCACCATGAAGTTGTCCGGTTATAGTTGCAAAAACATACTGCAAACACCAACCGGCAACAACAGCATAATAACCTGTAATCAAAAAACCGGTTAATACACCAAGAAAACCTATATACTTCCATGAACTTCCACCAGAAATCTTGCTATAAGCTCGATATGTATTAGAAGCACCATGACGACCTATAATAAATTCACCTAGCATACATGGCAAACCCAATATCAAAACGCATCCAAAATAAATCAGAATAAACGCCGCACCTCCGTTTTCACCAGCCATATATGGAAAACGCCATACATTACCTAATCCGACAGCAGAACCTGCCGTAGCCAATATTGCACCTAACTTACTACCAAAATTTACTCTCTCTGTATTTGACATAAAATTCTTCTTTTCGATTTACACTGCAAAAGTATAAAAAAAATATATCCTTTTATGCAAAAACGAAAGAAAATATCCAGATAATATATCAATTTCTTAGTCTTCTTACTTTTATATCACTTATATGTACTCTTCTGGCAAAGTATTCTTCCATAAAGAGAAAGGATTCTCTAATAAATGTGAATTGTAAAATCGCTTATCACCTGTTACCTCTATTCCTATAAATTCTGGTTTTTCAAATTCTTCTTCTGTACTTGATAACTCTACTTCAGCCATAATAAGGCCCACATTTTCACCATGGAAATCGTCTACTTCAAAAGTATGATTTCCTGATTTTACCAAATACCGATGCTTATCTATCACCCCACCCTTACATAGTTTGATAAGATGCTGAGCCTCATCCATGGTAATTTCTTTTTCAAATTCATAACGAGACAATCCCCCATCCACCGAATGGCTTTTTATCGTAAGGTAAGCCTGATTATCACGAATCCGAATACGAACTGTAGCACCATCAGCAGGAATATATCCCTGCACAATATGACTGCAAGAAAAGGCGGCACGTTTAAACGCGTCGCCTTTCTTGACTAAAAATTTCCTTTCTATTTCAAATCCACTCATTATACAATATAGACTGTAAATATTGCAAACATAATAGCTAGTACAATCAGAATGCCAAAAATCCAATTGACTACTTTTCTTCCTTGTTTTTCTTGTTTGGCCATATAAGCATCATGCTTTGCCTTTCTTAGTGCTTTATTAGTACCCATGATATGTTGTTTTAAAGGTTTATAATTCGATTATTCTGCAGAAGCAGCATCGACTGCAGCAAATTCCATCAAATATGATTTGATAAATTCATCTAATTTACCATCCATAACTCCATCCACATCAGAAGTCTGGTAATTAGTTCGGTGATCTTTTACGCGACGGTCATCAAATACATAGCTACGGATTTGACTTCCCCACTCAATTTTTTTCTTACCAGCTTCAACTTTAGCCTGTTCTGCTTGCTTTCTTTTCAACGCCCGATCATATAACTGTGACTTCAACAGTAACATAGCCTTAGCACGGTTTTTAGGTTGATCTCGTGTCTCCGTATTCTCAATCAGGATCTCTTCATGCTCACCAGTATCAGGATCCTCATACTGATAACGAAGACGAACTCCAGACTCAACCTTATTCACATTCTGACCACCAGCACCACCTGAGCGGAAAGTATCCCAAGAAACCTTGGCAGGATCAACATAAATTTCGATAGTATCATCTACAAGAGGAGTAACGAAAACAGAAGCGAAACTAGTCATACGCTTACCTTGAGCATTGTATGGAGAGACACGAACTAAACGATGTACGCCATTCTCACTCTTTAGGAAACCGTAAGCGAACTCACCGCCCTCAATCGTCATTTCCACACTCTTAATACCAGCTTCATCACCATCTTGCATATTGGTAATCTTTACGCTATATCCATGAGCCTCACACCAACGCATATACATACGCATCAACATAGAAGCCCAATCTTGACTTTCTGTACCACCAGCACCAGAATTTATTTTCAATACAGCATCCATACTGTCTTCTTCCTGACGAAGCATATTCTTCAACTCAAGATTCTCAATAGCCTTAATAGCTTTAGCATAATCGTCATCAACTTCTTCTTCAGTAACCATTTCATCCTTATAGAATTCAAAAGCTAACTGAAGTTCGTCTGCATATTGCCTAACCTCTTTATAACCATCAAGCCACTTTTGGATTTCCTTGACTTTTTTCATTTGTTCCTGAGCATATTTAGGATCATCCCAAAAATCAGGAGCCTGTGTGCGTAGTTGTTCTTCCTCGAACTCTACTTTTTTCTGATCTATATTCAAATAACGATATAGAGCTTCAGTACGCTCCATAACATTTTTTAACTGGTCTGCTGTTATCATCTTATTCTATTTTAATCTATTCATGGGCGCACCCCATTAACACTCATACATCTTATCTATAATTTCTTTGAAATTCTTATAAATTACCGACCTTCTAATCTTTAAAGTATTAGTCAGTTCACCTGATTCCATTGAGAAATGATGAGCAAGTAGTGTAAATTGCTTAATCTGTTCATAAGGAGCAAGTTGCTGCTGCAGTGTTTTAATTCTGTCAAACATCATCTTTACGACCTTCTCATTTGAACAAAGAGACTCTCTTGAATCAACTTTTATTTTATGCTCTCGTGCCCATTCTTCCAACACGCGAAAATCAGGAACGATCAATGCAGAAACAAATTTGCGCTGATCTGCAATAACTACAACTTGATCTACAAATTTATCGACTAACAATAATGCTTCTATTTGCTGTGGGGCAATATATTTTCCATTAGAAGTTTTAAAAAGATCTTTAATGCGTTCTTTCAAAAACAACTCACCATTTTTCAGATAGCCAGCGTCACCTGTATGGAAGAATCCTTCTTCATCGAAAGATTTGGCATTCACAGAGTCACGATGATAATAACCTGGGGTAATGGTAGGCCCCTTTAATAAAATCTCATCGTTCTCACCGATTTTAATTTGAATTCCATCTATCGGTCGTCCTACAGAACCAATAGTAAATGGTTCATTTGCATGATCGCAAGACACTGTAGCCAAACTTTCAGTAAGACCATATCCCACTATCATATTAATGCCGATGGAATGAATAAATTCCTCTACTTCTGGAGACACATAAGCCCCTGCTGTAGGAAAAATGTGTGGATGGTCTAGTCCTAGTTGCTTACGCACCAAACCCAAAATAGATTTATTATAAGCCTGATACTGTAATTCCAGCAAAAGAGGCACACGATGACCTTTACTTTTATAAACGATATTGCGCTTATGCCCTACTGCTAAAGCTGCCTGGAATATTTTCTTCTGAATAGCACTTGCAGAATCCATTTTTGCTTTAACAGCGATATAGACCTTTTCCCAAAAACGAGGCACAGAACTCATACAAGTTGGATGGGTTTCACGCATACTCTCCTGAATTTCCTTCGGATATGTATTAATAATCATCAATGCACCCTTCGACATAGCCAGATAAGCCCAGCCACGTTCAAAGATATGAGTGAATGGCAAGAAATTGATCACCCTATCATTTTCATTCACAGGTACACATTTAGCATTAGCTTCCAAAGCAGCTTTATACTGTTCATATGTAAGCACCACACCCTTACTATCACCAGTAGTACCACTCGTATAGAGGATATTACAGATATCTTTATCCGAAGCTTCACTCCAAAGTTTTTCCACTTCAGACTGGCGCGGTAGATTTTCACCTAATTTGATAAAATCTTCAAAGTAAAGAGTATTCGGATCATGTGAACTAATACGTACACTAGGATCATATATGACTATGCGTTCCAAAGTTGGGCATAAAGCGAACACTCTATGTGCTTTATCATATTGCTCTTGTTCTCCAACAAAAAGAATACGAATTTCGCTATCATTCAACATATATTGAATCTGCTGTTCACTGCTTGTCGCATAAAAAGGAATAGATATCACTCTTACACCATAAGCACCAAAATCCGTATACAAATATTGGATACAATTCTGAGAGAATACTGCTATTTTATCCTGTGGTTTTAACCCAAGATTAAGAAGCGCATTACTTACCTGTTTTACTCGTAAAGAGAATTGATTCCAGGAAACATCTTTCCATTTTTGGCTTCCAAAATTACGGAAAGTTAAAGCTGGTTTATCACCATACTTTTTAGCCTGTTCATGAATTAAAACCGAAAGATGACATCTCGTTTGCATAATAACAAAGTTTTATATTATTGCAAAGATAGAAGAATTTCATAAGAAAACAAAATAAATTGCCAACCATAATTTTCTTTTTCGGTATTTTTTTTATTTGTATATCATAAAAATTATGTAAGTTTGCGGAATATGAAAGAACTAGAATTATATACTAACGATGCTATCGAACTTTTACAAAAGCTCATTGCTATTCCATCTGTCAGCAGAACTGAAAAAGATGCAGCAGACGCTCTGGAAGAATCAATAATCCAATACGGTTTCAAACCTCATCGCGAAGGTAATAATATTTGGATACTCAGCGAAGGATGGGATACTAATAAGCCTACTCTTCTGCTCAATGCACATATTGATACTGTTAAACCTGTTGCGACATGGACAAAAAATCCATACGAACCGATCCTTGAAAACGGTATGCTATATGGCCTTGGAAGCAATGACTGTGGAGGTGGACTCGTCTCATTACTCCAAGTCTATCGTTTTTTAGCTAAAGAACCACAAAGTTTCAACTATATTTATTTAGCTTCTGCAGAAGAGGAAATCAGCGGTAAAGATGGCATCAGTAGAGCACTACCTTTACTGCCATCTGTTGATTTAGCCATTGTCGGTGAGCCCACTGGCATGCAACCTGCAGTTGCAGAAAAAGGACTTATGGTTATTGATGTTATAGCACACGGTAAAAGTGGGCACGCTGCTAGAAACGAAGGCGTTAACGCCATCTATGAAATAATTGACGATCTAACTTGGCTTAAGAATTATAAATTTAATAGAGTAAGTCCTTTCCTTGGTCCAACCAAGATGACAGTTACCCAAATCAATGCAGGAACCCAGCACAATGTTATTCCTGATAAATGTACTTTAGTCGTAGATATTAGAACCAACGAATTCTATGATAATGAAGATGTTTTTCATTTTATCGATGAACATACCAAAAGTGAATGCCATGCACACTCCTACCGACTTAAATCATCAAGAATAGATGTAGAACATCCGATTATTCAAAAGTGTATTTCTATGGGAATGACTCCTTTCGGATCTCCAACACTAAGTGATCAAGCACTCATGAGTTTCCCTTCTTTTAAATTAGGACCAGGAGAAAGCAGTAGAAGTCATTCCGCTGATGAATACATCAAAATCGATGAAATAAGAAATGCAATTAAGCAATATACTGAATTACTCCATCATACTGATATACGATAATACTGCATTATTCTGTTATATGTGTCTTTACGCATCTTTGCTGAAAATATCTCCATTACATACTGTAAAAGTCAGCAACTATTCGACAATTATTGTTATGCCAGGATTCGATGCATCGATATCATTTTTTTAAAGCTCTTCATATTACATGATAACATGAGAAATATAAAAAAGAGGCTTAAATCTTAATAAATTTAAGCCTCTTTTTTATATTATCGACCTAGCCAAGCTTCAGGATTCAATTTAGCCGTTTCTTTACGGAGCTGAAACTGCAATATATTATCTGCTCCTACCGAACCTAATCCTTGTCTTGCACTAACCCGTTGCCCACGATGGACAGCCACAGACTTCAAGTTACAATAAACAGAAATATACGCCCCGTGGCGAACCATGACAACCCATGTACCCGAGTAGCCGAAGACTGCAGAAACCTCACCATCATAAATGGCTCTGGCATTACACCCTGCATGCCCCATAATATTAATACCTTTATTATCAAGAGTAACACCATTTAAGCCATCTACGCTATGTTGACCAAAATGGCTGACAATACGATAGCTACCTGTAATAGGCATAGGAAGTCGACCACGATTAGCTTCAAATCCACTATTCATCATACGGTCTACCGATGACAAAGATTCAGCCTCACGAGCCTCTTCTTTAGCTTCAGCTAATTCTTTTTTTGTTCTTACCTCATCAGCTTTCGCTTTACGCTCAGCTGCTTCTCGAGCCACTTGAGCTTCACGAGCAGCCTGAGCCGCTGCAGCTTCTCGAGCAGCGGCTGCCTTAGTTGCAGCCTCAGCAGCGGCTATCTTCTTAGCTTCAGCTGCTGCGGCCTGAGCACGTTTGGCAGCTTCGGCAGCCTTACGAGCGGCCTCGGCCTCTGCTTTCAATTTAGCCTCTCTCGCTTTTGCCTCAGCTATTCGTCGTGCATTTTCACGAGCTGCGGCTTCGGCTGCAGCTTTCTTTTTAGCCAACTCAGCAGCTCTTCGCTTAGCAGCTTCGGCAGCAGCAGCTCTTTTCTTTGCTTCAGCTGCAGCACGAGCACGTGCTTTTGCCACTTCTTGTGCTACCAAACGATCTATTTGTGCATTCAATGCAGCATCTTTCTTATGTTGCTCTGCTATGATATTCTGTATCGTTTTTTGTTGGGACTGTAGTGTTTTCACTACATCTTGCTGCTCTGTCTTTTTACCCTCCAATTCTGTACGAGCCCTTTTGCTTTCGGTAAGCAAGCTGTTTTTATGCCCCTTTACTTTTTCCAGTTCAACATGCTTACCAGTAACCTCTTCTTGCTTGGCCTTTACCATATCACCCTGCGCCTTTTGGAAAGCAGCATATTGTCGTATAAAACGGAAACGGCGATACATTTGAGCAAAACTTTTGGCACTAAAAATAAACATAAGTTTATCTTGAACAGAATGATGTCTGCTCATATATCGCATAGACTTGATATACTTGGCCTTACGGTCTTGTAACTGCTGCTCTAACGTTTTGAGCTGACTTTTAAGAATGCCAATATTACCTTCTATATGGTGAATATCACTCTGAATACCATCTATACTTTTTTGCTTCTGGTCGATTTCACTGTTAATCACTAGAAGATTTTGAAGACGCTGCTTAACGTTTTCCTTATTAGCACGCAATTCAGCCTCCTGTTCACGAATTTTTTTCTGAATAGCAGCCCTTTGATTCTGCAATCCACGGATAGAAGAATTCGTATAAACAGTATTTTTTATTATTTTTGATTTTGCTACCTTTGTTGTTGTAGCCTTACCATTTAATTTCCTTTGCTTTTTATTCTGAGCATAAGGCAATAAGCAAAAAGAAATTAGTAATACAATTAATAGGACTCGTTTCATTACATATTCATAATTTGACCCAGTACTTCCTGGACATCTACTTGCTTATATTTGGGTGACAGTTCTGTTTCCAAACTCCAATCACTACTTGTACCCAACTCATCCATATTTATAGTTACCTTTACCTTTTGTTCCTTACGAGTTGCATGAGTAACAAATTCAAATATCTGAGAAGCAGGGAACTGTTTCACACCGATATTCTTAAAGTCAGAATACTTCCAATTTAAAGTAGAAGTGCCATACTTCGTATCTTTAAAAGCAATTATAGCTTCTTGGATTTTTGCTGAAGTTTTATCTGTATTCCAATTATAGGTCATTGATCCATTCTTCAATGTTAAAGGAATGAATTCACCCTTCTCATCAAGACTAACAGAGAAGCGCTTCAAATCAGAATCAGATACTTTAGTGTTACCTGGCACTAGCAACTGATTCCAAAACAAGGCCTGCAATGAATAAAAATTAAGCCCCTGCTTCTGTAAGAAATCTACCTGATTATAATCAGCCTTAATATACTGCTTATGAATTCGATCTACTATTAACACATAATCTGGTGTAAAATCCATGCGTCCAACTTCACTTCCTAATATTGGAATAAACAACTGGATGCGAATCATTTTATTCTTGCGAAGTTTAAGAGCTCCAGGAACAGATATATTTTTTGAACCCGCCTCGAGGCGAAAACTCATGCCACCGACAATATTTTCCGTATACACCTGATTATCATATACCCTACGTGCATAAGTCAATTCACGCACAGATCGTGTCTGAGATTTTTCAGACTCAACTTGCATATGTAAAGTATCTTGCTTCAAACGAGTTTCTGAATTGAGGGACATTTTTTTTGCTACACAAGATGTAGACAACATCAAAAGCACCATGCCCATCATGAAAAACAGTAATGGTTTCTTCATTCTCATTCTTTAATATATTTTTTTTGTTTTATTTTACGAGGTAAAGCCTTGCTATCATTTCCTGCATGAAGAGACTTTTTCCAGAATTTTACAGCTTCTTCCTGCAATTGATTCATAGAATAAATATCGCCAGCATGTTCTAGGATAACCGCACTCTGTATGGAGTCAGAATCAGTTTTTATCGCCTGATCAATATATATTTTTGCTTCAGAATAACGCTGCTCCATAAATAATATCCAAGCATACGTATCCAAAAAAGTTACATTATTAGGCTCTGCCTTTATCGTCTTATAGCTCATCTGCTCCGCCTTCTGTAGATTTCTATTTTCTACACTGAGATAATAAGCATAATTGTTTAAGCACCCATAATTATCAGATTTCCACTGAAGACAACTATCATAAGCAGCAAAAGCCTCATCAGCCAATCCCTTTTGGTGTAGGATATCACCCATAATCGCATAGAAGTCTGATACGATATTAGCATTACTCTGCGAATTAATCTGACTTACACCACGTCTAAAGGCATCAAGCGCATTGTCATTCTTATCTTGTTGAAAATAAGACAAACCAAGGAAATAATAAAAAGCCATTTCGTCGGGACGATAGGCTATACCAGTCTGACTTAAACTAATCACTTTATCAAAGTCTTTCTTGGCCCAGTATGACTGAATGATCTGAATTCTAGCACCTGCATTATCCGGAGCAATCTCCAAAACCTTCTCCAATGCCTTATTTAGAGAATCTTCAGGCATTTTTTTTAAACTCATATAGGCAGCTTTCAACTCTGCAAGGTCGCCATTGGTTTGAGGAACAGACAAGGCTAAATCAAATAAATGAAATATTTTAGTTGAATCACCAGACTCCTGTTCATTTTTCTGTATAGCCGATCTGAGCATACTTGCCTTAGTTTCATTGTCCATTTTGGGACTTACTAGGATATTTAACATTAGTTTTTCTGCTAATGAATCCTCGTGAACTGCAGTATAATAATCATATAATGATGACTGTGCATAAGCATTATTCGGTTCGTCTTGAAGAACAGTCATAAAATTCTTATAAGCTTCTTTTTCTCTGCCATTCTGCATGAGCCAGTTACCAAGCATTATTTTATAGTTGGCATCCAGCGGATGCTTCTCTACAAGCGTCTTTAGTTCACGATAAGCAGACTTTTTGTCATTCATCATTTCGTAAACTCTCATTTTTGCTAAAGAAAACTGCTCACTACTACCCTGAAGAGTCTCCAAACGATTAATTGTTTGAATCATCATGTCATATTTCTTCTGCTGCTGATATAGTTGTGACAGCAATTGAAGATACTCTGCGCTCTCTGGATTTTTACGGCTCAATTCTTCATACTTTTCTATTGCCAAATCGTAATTACGATTACCAATATAATATTGAGCGATACGTTCTAAATAGGTAGAATTATCAGGATTTAAAGCTGAAGCTTTCTCTAAGGAAGCCAAAGCTAACGAGTCATTTTTCAGCTGAGAATAATACATCGACTGATAATAATAGGCCTCAGCAGCATTAGGATTAATATCAAGCGCATGTTGCAACAGACTGAATGCTGCATCATATCTGCCCGCATTCTGCTGACGCATAGCTTCCAAAAAGAAATATTGATAGCGCTTCTGGTCATTTTTTGATAATTCGGTAACCGGAAGGGAACTATTACTCTTTTGGACCTTTCGGGCAAATAATGGTAGCAAGATAAAACTCAAGCAACCAATTATGAACAACTGATATATTATTTTTTTTCCTTTAAACATTTTACTATCTCCACCAACAATGGACCAAGATTATTTTACACCTGTATGGCCATAACCACCTGTTCCACGTTCTGTTTCATCCAACGAACTGACGATATCAAATTCACTCTGCTCATAACGTGCTATAACCATTTGAGCAACACGCTCTCCATCATTTATAATGAAATCCTGATCCGAGAAATTAATCAATAGTACCATGATTTCACCACGATAATCTGCATCAATCGTTCCCGGAGAATTCAACACGGTAATGCCATGCTTTAGAGCCAAACCTGAGCGAGGACGAATTTGAGCTTCATAACCATCAGGTAAAGCAATATGTAAACCGGTCGGAATAAGTTTTCTTTCCATAGGCCGCAAAACAACAGCCTCATCCAAATTAGCACGAAGATCCATACCTGCACTTTGCACTGTAGCGTAAGCAGGCAATTGCTGATGCCCAGTATTAACAACTTTAATTTTCAACATAAATAGGTGATTTTACAGATTTAATTGCAAAAATAGCTATTTATCCTTACATACTAGCATTTTTAAACATAAAATGCTAGTATTTAGATAAAAATAAACTACTTTTGTGACATGAATTGGCAACAACTAATTACCAACAAACGGCTTGGTCAAGAGCATAAACATGCTCTTCGGCATGATGATCGATCAGAATTCAAAAGAGATTATGATCGACTCATTTATTCTGCACCTTTCAGAAGACTGCAAAACAAGACACAGGTATTTCCGCTCCCTGGCAGTATCTTTGTTCATAACCGTCTTACACACAGTCTAGAAGTATCATCGCTCGGCATGAGTTTGGGCAATGATATATGCAGAAGACTCAAAATAAAACACCCAGAACTAACCAACACTTTATTTGAGGAAATCGGTACTATAGTTAGTGCTGCTTGCTTGGCACACGATATGGGAAATCCTCCTTTTGGACATTCTGGCGAAAAGGCTATGCAGACATTCTTTTCTGAAGGAAAGGGAAGTATTCTAAAAAGTCAACTCAGCTCACAATTTTGGGATGACATCACCCATTTCGAAGGAAACGCTAATGCTTTCAGACTCCTGACCCATCAGTTTAACGGCAGAAGACCAGGAGGATTCGCAATGACTTATTCAATGCTGGCTAGTATTGTAAAGTATCCATTTGCAAGCAGTCTTGCTGGTAGTCATGGTAAGTTTGGGTTCTTTAAAACAGAACAAGAAACCTATCACAAAATTGCCGATGAATTGGGTATCATCTGTAAAAGTAAACCAGGCGAACCTCTGAAATATGCCCGTCACCCACTCGTATATCTCGTAGAAGCAGCTGATGATATCTGCTATGAAATTATGGATATAGAAGATTCTCACAAACTCAAACTTATTAGCTTTGACGAAACAAGACACGCACTTTTAAATTTCTTCGATGAAGAAGGCAAAGCGTATATCCAAGACACAATTGAGCATGAAGGGGTTACTGACGAAAACGAGCAAGTGGTTTATATGAGGGCTTGCGTAATTGGGAAACTCGAAGGTGAATGCGTCAATACTTTTATCGAACATGAAGACGAAATACTCAATGGTACTTTCGAAGGCAGTTTGATTCAAAACATCACACCATCCGTGAAAAAAGCTTATCAATATTGCGAAAAGCTATCGCATGAGAAGATTTATCACAGCAAACCAGTACTAGATATCGAGTTATCAGGTTATAAGATACTGGAAACATTGATGGAAGTATTTATCGATGCAGCAATAGAACCTCAGAAATTTTACTCCCAACAACTGATAAGAAGAGTGAGTAGCCAATATTCCATCCACAGCGAAGACTTAGAAACTAGAATATTGGCCATAATAGACTATATAAGCGGCATGACCGATGTATATGCCTTAGATGTATATCAAAAAATTAATGGTATCAGTCTGCCTATTGTATAATGCAGACGGATACCACTAATTATTTATAGAAATTATATATTGATTACATCAATTTCTCTATATTCGTTCGGTAATTTTGCCAGTACAAAATTTTATCTTGTACCTTTTTCTTGTCAATCACTCTATTTAGGCGAGCGTCTGAAAGTTGAGTGCTCATCAAGAATATATAGTGATCAATCAAAGCAGCTTTAGCCTTGACCGTCTTTTTCTTAGGATATCCACGTTTAGCGGTTTCTTGAGACCAAACTTCAGAAATCTCATTAATCTTTTGTCCTGTAGTTTTCAAATCTTTTAAAAATTTGCTACGATAAGCTTTATCTTCAGCTGACAAATTGCCTAATTTTGCTAAATCAGAAGCACTGATAGAATCAGTCAAAATATCCAAATCAAGATCAATCACATCGTTAGAAGACTGAGCTGATGCCATTAAAGGCATCAACAAAGCAATGATTACCAAATACAAAATTTTCTTCATACTCATTTCTCCTTATAAATAATTTTATTGGCTCCACTTGTTATTTTAAGTGCCTCAGGATGCTCTTCTATAAAACTATTAATGTGTCTTACTATTTTTTCTTCTAAGATTTCACTAACAGAGATTAGAATTCCCGTTTCTTCTACATCACCAAAACCATAATTGATAGCTGTACCAAACAATTTCATGGTAGGACTCAAATTCATATATGCATTGACCAATGGAGGGATGTTATAACCAAACTCACGAATACGACGATTCAAAATACGATAGTCCTCCTTAAAATTATTACCATTAAAGAGAGGACGCAATTTGTCTTCTGACGTTTCTAACGCCAAAGGCTTAATTGGAATAACGAGATTTTCCTTATCTTCAAAATGTTTTTTTAAGAAATACAATATCATATCTCTACCCTCACGGATATATGAAGGGTACATCGTCATTTTTCCAAAGAAATATCTAATATTTGGATAAATTACAGTTAAAGCGCCTAATCCATCCCACAAATTATCCAAAGCAAAGATACTCTTTGTATTCTTACGCGCATTCTGATATTCAAGTGACACGAAAGAACGACCTAGTTCCACGGTATAAGGAGCATATTCCTTAATAAATTTGTCAGAAAAATGAAACATATGACTAGTTGCCAATATTGGCTGGCCATTTTCATTATACTGCCAGTCTCTTCCTAAAATATAACGATATCCACCAATGATTTCATTAGCTTCAGGATTCCAGACGATTAGTTGTTTATAACAATTAGGTCCAAGATCAAATTCATCGATATCCATAGACTTGCCTGTACCTCCACCTGCTTCACGAAAAGCAATTTCACGCAGACGTCCAATCTCCTTCATCACATTAGGAGAATCATTAGCTGTTACGATATAAATATGATTGTGACTTTTATTGGTTGTACGAAGTCTCTTTTCCGGAGTCAACTCCTTGAGTAGGAGTTCCGTATCAATCGGCTGAATAATATCTTCTTCCATTTCTTAAATATATTTGATCAAAAATAAACAGATCCTTCTGTCTAAAATTGATTATAATTCATAAACTTTATCTTCTACCCACTGTGCCCATTCGGCAGGGGTTTTACTTTTATCAAATGTCTGCCAAGGAATAGGCTTACCTATAGAAACTCGAAATGATTTATGCACATTTTTATACATTTCATCTACCAAGAATAGCATGGCAATATTAAACTTGATATGCAAGGCCTTACATGCATTGGCCAATTTATAAAAGAATTCAGAATTCTGACCACCAAAATGGATAGGCACTATATCGCGCTGATATTCTATACTCTTACTGATGAATGTCTTCTTCCAAGGAATATCGTGAACCTTACCATTAATTTTTCGTGAACATAATCCTGCAGGAAACATCAACATATGGTTATCACTTTGAAATCCTGCTTCTACCATAGCAGGGAATGAACGTCCTTTCTTACCCGTTTTATTAATACCAATACTTACAGGTTTTAATCCAGGCAGATAAAGCAGTAAATCATTGACTAAATAACGGAATTTTCCCTCATAATGCTCACCGATAATAGATCCTAATGCTACTCCGTCTGCCCCACCTAAAGGATGATTGGATACAAACGTATAAAGTTTACCATCATTTTTATCTGGGAGATTTTCCTTTCCTACAATCTGAAGATCCATATCCAAATAGTGCACACACTCGGTCAACCACTCTGTGCCAGTTTTGTGGCGGCTCTCCCATAAATAGCGATTCACTTCATCTTCGTGAACGATTCGTTTAAGCCAAGACACAACAAATCTTGGAACATATTTTGCTTTTGTCCCTAACTTGTTCTTTAGAATATTATCGATATCTATCGTTTTCTCTATATTGTCACTCATCACACTAACACTATCTTAATGCAAAAATAGTAGAACTTTTTCAATTATATCCATTTTTCCATAAAAAAAGTTCAAAAAAACGCCTTTTTTTGCACAAAAAGTACATCTTGAAAATTGAGAACCTGTTCTTTATGGGATCATTCCCTTTTGCAAATAAAAAACAAGTTTTCTATCTAAAGTATCATCTTTTAATTTTAGACACGCAAAGAGATTGCAAAGTTGCCTGTCAAAGACTTAAAATCAAGAATTACAAAAGGGTGTTCAATATAGGAATTGCAACCTTTACATTTTTTACAAATTAAAGCTAATCAGTTTTCTCAACATATTTTAACACACTTTTTTTGTATAGAATCACACTAAAACAAACAAAAATATTTTTACTGTATTACACTTTAAACCAATTGTTTTTCTGACAACACACTATGATTCAACGCTATAACTACTATCTATAGCCATTTTACTCTTGAAAACGTTCCATCTAACTTTCTATTCATACTTATGTAAATTAATATTAATATATTTGTTATTTTTTTAATAATTTATTTACATTTTACAGAAAATATATTTCATCATCACTATTATAGCATATGGATTATTTTAAAAGAAACTTTAAAAAAAAGAATTCTATCATAACAATTACTAACAAATACAAAATCTCTATTTTTATAAGTTTTTTGAAATTTGTGGAGCAAAGTGGAGATTTGTGGGGAAAAATGTGTAACTTTGAACCCAGTTTTCTATTAATTATGTACGCATGCGATTTATAGGGAACATAGAAGCTAAAGTTGACTCAAAAGGAAGAGCCTTTTTGCCAGCTACTTTCCGCAAGGTGCTATCTGCGTCTGGCGAAGAAGGCCTTATATTACGCAAAGATGTATTTCAACCTTGTTTGGTCATCTATCCGGAATCAGTCTGGAACGAACAGATGGATTCACTTCGATCACGCCTTAATCGATGGAATGCAGAACATCAACGTATATTTCGTCAGTTTGTGAGTGATGCTGAAATTCTTAACCTAGACAGTAATGGGAGATTTCTGATTTCTAAACGCCAATTAACCCAGACCGGTATCAATCAAAACATCAAATTTATCGGAATGGGTGATTGCATCGAGATTTGGAACAATGACACCTGTACCGCACAGATGAAAGACCCTGAAGAGTTCAGTAACATACTTCAAGAAATGATGAGTCCACAGGAATCAACAAATTACAATATAATTCAAACAAAAAACAATGATTAAGACTGCAGAGACATATCACGTACCCGTTCTCCTTGAACAGACCGTAAACGGACTGAATATCCAACCTGGCGGCATCTACATCGATGTAACCTTTGGCGGAGGTGGACATTCCAGCAAAATTCTTTCATGTCTGGACTCTCAAGCTCATCTCTACAGTTTTGACCAAGATGCAGATGCAGAAAATAATATTTACTATGCAGAAGCAGGATCAAATGAAAAGGACCATCGCTTTATAGATGACCCTAGATTTACATTTGTAAGATCAAACTTCCGATATATCAAAAATTGGATGAGATACTACCATGTAGATTATATTGATGGACTACTAGCCGACTTAGGCGTGTCGTCACATCACTTTGACGATAAAGACCGCGGTTTTTCGTTTCGCTTTGACTCACCACTGGATATGAGAATGAACAAACGAGCAGACATGACAGCTGCAGACATAGTAAACAACTATCCAGAAAGCCAATTAGCCGATATCTTTTATCTTTATGGCGAGTTAAAAAACAGCCGAAAGATAGCTAACGCACTTGTAAGGTATCGACAAAATCAGAAAATTCTGACAACGCAAGATTTCATCAAAGCCACAGAACCTCTTTTCAAAAGAGAAAAAGAAAAGAAAGATATGGCTCGACTTTTCCAAGCTCTTCGCATAGAGGTAAATCATGAAATGGACGCTTTGAAGGAAATGCTGAATTCAGCAACAGAGCTACTTCGCCCAGGTGGACGATTATCCGTAATCACCTATCATTCTCTAGAAGATAGAATCGTTAAAAACGTCATGAAATCAGGAAATCCTGAAGGTAAAATCGTAAAAGATTTCTTTGGCAAGTCTGAGACTCCTTACAAACTGATCAATAACAAGGTAATCATACCAGATCAAGAAGAGCAAGAAAATAATCCAAGAAGTCGAAGTGCCAAGTTGAGAATTGCAGAGAAACTATGACATCAGAAACAAACAAAAATACAGGAGATCAGAAAGACGATAGCAACAAGAATACACCTCTTGAAGAAATCGCCCCAAAAACTGTAATTGTCTCTAGTAAAGAGAATTCGGAAAAGCTTGAAGAAGAAAAGGATAAGCCTCTGAAAACTGAATCTACAGGAAGTGAGCCTATGGTTGAATCTTTAAAACAGGCTATAGTAAAGCAAGCTATAGAAGAAGACGAACCTTTATCAGCCCGATTTACACTCCGAAAGATTCTTGGTGGTGATATTCTTTCTGCACAAGCTATCAGAAGCCAGATTTGGTTAATTGTACTGGTGGTTTTCTTTGTCATCATATATATTTCTAATCGATATTCTGTTCAAAAAGACATGATAGAAATTGATAGATTACAAGTAGAATTACAGAATGCAAAGTATAGAGCATTATCTACAAGTAGCCAGCTCACAGAAAGAAATCGAGAAAGCCATATACTTCAAATGTTGAAAAACAACAAAGATAGTGTGCTGAAGATAGCTAGCCAACCTCCATATATTATTAATGTACCCGAAGAATGAGCAAGTTTAACTATAAAAAAGTAATTCCACGTTACCGCTGTATTGCAATAGCAATGACATTTATTGCTGTAACAGTCGTTGGCAGAACTTTATATATCATGACTGCCAAACACGATTACTGGATGCAAGTTGCCGATCGTGTCAAAAAGGACAGCGTAAAGGTAAAACCGGCACGTGGAAACATATTAAGTTGCAAAGGCCAATTCCTTGCCAGTTCACTTCCAGAGTTTAAAGTTTACATGGACTTTAAGGCTCTGAAAGATGCAAACAATGACTCTCTATGGGATGCTAAAATAGATTCTATAGCAGAGGGGCTACATCATATATTCCCAGAAAAGTCATCAGCTGCATTCAAAAATCACTTGGCTGAGGGACGAACCAAATTAAGTAGACATTGGGCTATTTGGCCTAAACGAATCGACTATAACACCTTTACTGAAATCAAGGTCCTTCCTATTTTCAATCTTAGCCCATACAAGAGCGGCTTTCACTACGAAGAGTATAATGCCCGCAAACGTTCATACGGATCACTTGCAGGTCGTACTATTGGAGCTATGTATGGTGCAAAAGATACTGCTCGATTTGGTTTGGAGCTTTCATATGACTCTATTCTAAGAGGCAAAAATGGTATCGTACATCGACGAAAGGTAAGAAACAAATTCTTGAATATCACCGATACGCCACCTGTAGACGGAGCAGATATCATTACGACTATCGATGTAGACATCCAAGACTTGGCTGAACGAGCCGTTGTCGATGAATTAAGAGAAATCAATGGTAACGTAGGAGTAGCTATCGTCATGGAAGTAGCTACTGGTGACATCAAGGCCATTGTAAATATGGAAAAATGCTTTGATAACGAATATCGAGAAATTCATAACCATGCTGTAAGTGACTTGCTCGAACCGGGCTCTGTCTTTAAGACGGCATCAATTCTCGTAGCCCTTGATGATGGAGTTGTCGATACAACAGCCAAAGTTGAAACAGCAGCTGGAGTATGGCCAATGTACGGACGGGAGATGAAAGACTGGAACTGGCGTAAAGGCGGTTACGGTCTCCTCACCTTACCACAAACCCTTTGGTATAGCTCAAATGTAGGTGTAAGTCGTATCATCGATGATCATTATCGCAATAATCCAGAAAAATTCGTAAAGAGTATTTTACGAACTGGTATTGGAGATGACCTTGGCATTCCTCTTGTCGGTGCAACACCTGCCCGTATTAGAATGCCACACAAAAATAGTCACGGACAATATGATAATTGGAGTAGAACTGATTTACCATGGATGAGTATCGGTTATGTTACTCAAATTCCACCAATTTCTACACTGACATTCTATAACGCTATTGCTAACAATGGTAAGATGATGCGCCCTAGATTTGTACAGAGAGTAGTAAAAGACGGAAAAACCGTAATGGAATTTCCTCCTGAAGTGATACGACCAGCCATAGCCAAACCTACGAGTATCAAGAAAATACAAACCATCCTGGAACAGGTGGTAAGTGTTGGACTGGGAAAGAAGGCCGGCTCAGAATCGTTTAAGGTATCAGGTAAAACAGGTACTGCGCAGATGTCAAAAGGTTCTGCTGGATATAAAGCAGGTGGAACCAATTATCTGCTGAGTTTTGCAGGATATTTCCCTTCTGATGCACCAGAATACAGTTGCATCGTTTGTATTCAAAAGTCAGGCCTACCTGCTTCTGGAGGTGGTATGAGTGGCGTCGTATTCCACAATATTGCAGAAGGTATAATGGCACAAAGACTGAAGGTTAATATAGAAGATGCAAAAGATGCTTCTTCTATACTGATACCTGATGTACTGAACGGAAACCTGACAGCCGCTTATAATGTACTGAATACTCTAGGTATCAAGACTAATACAAACTGGTCTGGTTCTTACCTAAACGGCAACCCTATATGGGGAAAAGCTCAGAATAAGAATAATAAGACCATAGCGCTAATAAAAGAACCGTCTTATAGTAAGAAGGTCATTCCTGACGTACTAGGTATGGGTGCCCGTGATGCTGTATATGCCATAGAGAGCAGAGGTGTCAAGACTATCATTGATGGAAGGGGAAAAGTAGTAAAACAAAGTCTACCTGCCGGACACTACATTAAGAAAAACGAAAAGTGCTATCTAATTTTGAAATAAAATATAAAACATATAATGATGAAATTACAAGAGTTGCTCTATGACATTAAACCGATACAAATTATCGGTGATGTCGAAAAAGAAGTTACCGGCGTGAACATCGACTCCCGTAAAATCGAGAAAGGCCATCTGTTCATCGCCATGAAAGGAACACAAACTGACGGTCACGCCTATATCGCTAAAGCTATCGAACTGGGTGCTACCGCCATTTTGCTTGAAGATATGCCTCAGCAGTACACTGAGGGTATTACTTATATACAAGTAGAATCTACAGAAGACTCTGTGGGAAAAGTAGCAACTGCATTTTATGGTAATCCTTCTCATCACCTTATACTAGTTGGTGTCACAGGAACTAATGGAAAAACAACTATTGCTACCTTATTATATAATATGTTCCGTAGAATGGGCCACAAATGTGGACTTCTATCTACAGTATGTAACTACATCGAAGATAAGGCAGTACCAGCTGACCACACTACTCCAGATCCTATCGAACTGAATGCACTTTTGAGTGAGATGGTAAAAGCTGGATGCGAATATGCGTTTATGGAGTGCAGTAGCCATGCCATCCACCAGAAGAGAATTGGAGGATTAAAGTTTGCAGGCGCTCTCTTTACCAACTTGACTCGCGATCATCTAGACTACCACAAAACTTTCGAAAACTATCGCAATGCTAAGAAGGCATTTTTCGACGGATTATCTAAAGACGCTTTTGCTATTACCAATGCTGATGACAAAAACGGCATGATAATGGTACAAAATACTAAAGCTACAGTCAAGACATACTCTATTCGTACTCTAGCAGATTTCAGTGCTAAAATTTTAGAGTGCCATTTTGATGGTATGGAACTGGAAGTAAATGGCAAGGAAGTAAATGTACAGTTCATCGGTAAATTTAATGTAAGTAATCTTCTTGCTGTATATGGAGCAGCTGTTATGCTTGGCAAAGATCCAGAAGACGTTCTTGTAGCTTTAAGCGCTCTTCATAGTGTAAATGGACGCTTACAGCCTTTCCACTCTCCTAACGGCTATACAGCTATTGTAGATTATGCACATACACCAGATGCATTAGAAAACGTACTCAACGCTATACACGAAGTACTCAACGGCAAAGGCCATGTCATCACTGTTTGTGGAGCAGGTGGTAACCGAGACAAAGGTAAACGCCCATTGATGGCTCAGGAAGCAGTAAAACAAAGCGACAAAGTTATTATCACTAGTGATAACCCGAGATTCGAAGAACCTCAGGATATTATCAATGACATGCTCGCCGGTCTGGACAACAAACAGATGAAAAAAGTAATCAGCATTGTTGACCGAAAAGAAGGTATTCGTACAGCCTGTATGCTAGCCCAAAAAGGTGATGTTATCCTTATTGCAGGCAAGGGACATGAGAACTATCAAGATATCAAAGGAGTAAAGCACCACTTTGATGATAAGGAAGTACTACAAGAAATCTTTGATTCTGAAAAAGAAGACTAAAATAAGAAAATATGTTATACTATCTGTTTAGATTCTTAGAGCAATATGGCATTAGCGGAGCACACATGTGGGGGTATATCTCATTCCGTGCTTTACTTGCCCTTATTTTCTCACTGACCATTTCAGCCTGGTTTGGTGAGCGATTCATAAAATATTTGAAAAGCAAGCAAATAACAGAGACACAACGTGATGCTTCTATAGACCCATTTGGAGTAAAAAAGATAGGTGTACCATCTATGGGTGGCATTATCATCATTGTCGCTATTCTACTACCTGTACTCCTATTAGGCCGTCTTCGAAATACCTACTTAATCCTTATGATTATCACAACCGTATGGTTAGGATTTCTTGGTGGTATGGACGATTTCATTAAAATCTTCAAACGAGACAAAGAAGGCTTGAAGGGTAAGTATAAAATCGTAGGACAAATCGGTATTGGCCTTATTGTTGGTTTAGTACTATGGGCATCACCGGATGTAAAAATGAATGAGAATCTGGCTATAGAGCACCAAGGACAAGAAACCGTAATTAAGCATCGCACGGAAAGCAAAAAGTCTTTAAAAACGACTATACCATTTGTCAAAGGGCATAATCTGGATTATTCTAGAATCACGTCGTTCTGCGGTAAATATCGTGTAGCAGCGGGGTGGATACTTTTTGTTATCATGACCATATTTGTCGTTACCGCAGTATCAAACGGAGCCAATCTAAACGATGGTATGGATGGTATGTGTGCAGGAAACTCTGCGATAATAGGCGTAGCTTTAGGCATACTGGCATATGTCAGTTCGCACATACAATTTGCATCTTACCTGAATATCATGTATATTCCGGGATCAGAAGAATTGGTAGTATTTTTCTGCGCATTCATTGGAGCCCTTATCGGCTTCTTATGGTATAATGCCTATCCTGCTCAAGTATTCATGGGCGATACCGGTTCACTAACCATTGGCGGTATCATCGCCGTTGGCGCCATTATTATCCACAAAGAGTTGCTTCTTCCTATTTTATGTGGTATATTCTTTGTTGAAAGTCTTAGTGTCATCATACAAGTATGGTACTATAAATTGGGAAAGAAAAAGGGTGTTAAGCAGAGAGTCTTCAAGCGTACCCCTATACATGATAACTTCCGTACACAGGATAGTCAGTTAGATCCAGAATGTAAGTATCTTCTAAAGATGCCAAAAGGCGCCTTTCATGAGTCTAAGATAACTATCCGTTTCTGGATAATTACCATCATTCTTGCAGCATTAACAATAATAACTTTGAAGATTAGATAAACCATGAGCAGAATAGTAGTATTGGGTGCAGGAGAAAGCGGTGCAGGAGCCGCAATTCTTGCCAAAAAAGAAGGATTTGACGTATTTGTTTCTGATATGTCTAAAATCAAAGACAAGTACAAAAAGATGCTTGAAGACCATCAGATAGAATGGGAAGAAGGTCAGCATACAGAAGAAAAAATACTCAATGCTGATGAAATTATCAAGAGTCCGGGTATTCCTAAGGAAGCACCAATGATTCAGAAAATCATCAACAAAGGAATTCATATTATCAGTGAAATCGAATTTGCCGGCAGATATACTGATGCCAAGATGATATGTATCACAGGTAGTAACGGTAAGACGACTACAACCTCGCTTATCTATCATATCTTCAAAACTGCAGGATACGATGCAGGATTAGCTGGAAACATCGGTAATAGTTTGGCACTTCAGGTGGCCGAAGAACCCCATGAGTATTACATCATCGAACTAAGTTCTTTCCAACTTGACAATATGTACGATTTTCGTGCAAATATCGCCATTCTACTTAACATAACACCTGATCACCTGGACAGATATGATAACAAGTTCGAAAACTATGCAGATGCAAAAATGCGTATTCTCCAGAATCAAACTCAAGAGGATAGTTTTATCTATTGGAATGACGATCCAGTTATCCAGAAGGAACTGAACAAATTCAAAATTACCGGTAGGGCTTGTCCATTCTCTGAAATCAAAGAAAAAAATGTAATTGGTTATATCGAAGATGGAAAATACATCATTGAGCACCCTACACCTTTCTGTATGGAACAGGATGATATGAGTCTAACTGGCAAACACAATATCTACAACAGTTTGGCTGCTGGCATTGCAGCGGATATTGCTGGCATCAAGAAAGAAGATATCCGCAAAGGTCTTAGCAGTTTCCCTGGCGTAGAACATCGACTAGAAAAAGTATGCAAAGTAGATGGCGTACAATACATTAACGACTCGAAAGCAACAAACGTTGATGCATGCTGGTATGCTTTGGAAAGCATGAAAACTCCAACCATACTTATTCTCGGTGGTAAGGATAAGGGTAATGATTACAGTCAAATTTATGACTTAGTAAAAGAAAAATGTAGAGGACTGGTATATCTTGGTGCTGACAATAAAAAGTTACACGAAAACTTCGACCAATTTGGCATACCTGTAAAAGACACACACGGTATGAAAGAATGCGTTCAGGCATGTCGTGACTTGGCCCAACCGGGCGATACTGTATTGCTCAGCCCATGTTGCGCAAGTTTCGACCTCTTCAAAAATATGGAAGACAGAGGTGAACAATTCAAAACTCTAGTAAGATCACTCTAAAATTAGAGGAAAACAATTAATGAATAACGAGAAATTAGGCAATATTTTCAAGGGGGACAAAGTCATTTGGATGGTATTTTTCTTCCTCTGTATGTTCAGTATCGTTGAAGTATATTCAGCTTCAAGTTCACTGTCATACCAGGGAGGAAACTTTTGGGCGCCAATGATTAAGCACATCGGTATTTTAGCCTTGGGACTATTTTTTATGCTCTGCACATTAAATGTAAAGTGCAAATATTTTAAAATCGTCACACCCTTCCTATTGGCTTTTTCCTTTATCACACTGATATGGGTACTTTTTGCAGGTCAATCCACTAATGGTGCACAAAGATGGATTAGTCTGTTAGGCGTTCAATTCCAACCATCGGAGATCGCAAAGGGAGCCATGGTACTGGCTGTTGCACAGATACTCAGTGCCATGCAGACAGAACATGGTGCTGATAAAAAGGCTTTTCAGTATATTCTTTTTGTCAGTATATTTTTTGTTCTTCCTATTATGATCGAAAATATGTCAACAGCCATTTTGCTCTGTGCTACTATCCTATGTATGATGATATTAGGACGTGTACCAAGCAAGCAAATAGGACAACTTATCGGTGTGATTGTAGTCTGCATAGTACTCGCTTTAGCATCGATTATGATTTTTGGTCATGAGCTTCCAGACAAAGCGTCTACACAAAATCTTACTGAAGAAATCAAAGAGCAGAAAGAAGAATCAGGAACATTTGGCAAAATATTCCACCGAGCTGACACTTGGAAATCTCGTATTCTAAAATTTACAAACAGTAAACCTATTCCACCACAAGAAGTAGACCTCGACAAGGATGCTCAGGTGGCTCATTCTAATATTGCCATAGCCTCATCCAATATCATCGGTAAAGGTCCAGGTAACTCCGTAGAAAGAGACTTTCTCTCACAGGCGTTCTCAGACTTCATCTACGCTATCATTATCGAAGAAACAGGTATAGAGGGAGCAGCATTCGTAGCTATACTTTACATCATCCTACTATTTAGAACCGGAAGGATAGCAGGACAATGCTGCAACAATTTTCCAGCATTTTTAGCCATGGGACTTGCGATACTTCTTGTCACCCAAGCACTTTTCAATATGCTAGTAGCAGTAGGATTGGTTCCGGTAACCGGACAACCACTTCCACTCGTCAGCAAAGGAGGTACTTCTACTGTTATCAATTGCGTATATATAGGCGTTATTTTGAGTATAAGTCGATCTGCTGCTAAACGAGAGCAAACCAAAGAAGACGTTCCAGTAGGGAACTAGTTTTACAAAGGTGGAAAATCAATAAAAGATAAGTGGTCAAAAATTATAAAAAAACGATTTTTTTGATTACTTTTGCCAATAAAATATAAAAGAAGATATGGAAAATGAACTTAGAATCATAATAAGTGGAGGAGGAACTGGCGGACATATATTTCCAGCAGTATCTATTGCCAATGCCATCAAAGCCAAACGTCCTGACGCCAAAATACTATTTATCGGAGCTTTAGGACGTATGGAGATGCAGCGTGTTCCTGCTGCAGGTTATGAGATCAAAGGACTCCCTATCTGCGGCTTTGACCGCAAGAATTTACTGAAAAATATTAAAGTTCTTTACAAGATTTGGAAGAGCCAGAGAATGGCAAAAAAAATCGTAAACGAATTTAAGCCAATGGTTGCTGTCGGTGTAGGAGGATATGCAAGTGGACCTACTCTCAATGTATGTGCAAGCAAGGGTATACCATGCTTATTGCAAGAACAAAATTCTTATGCCGGTGTAACCAACAAGATTTTAGCAAAAAAAGCAAGTAAAATCTGTGTAGCATACGATAACATGGAACGCTTTTTCCCTGCTGACCATATAATCAAAACTGGTAATCCTGTTCGTCAGAATGTATTGAATTCAGAAATGACACCAGCAGAAGCACGCAAAAAATTTGGTTTAGATCCAGAAAAAAAGACGATACTTCTTGTTGGAGGAAGTCTCGGTGCACGTACCATTAACGAAAGTGTGCTCAATCATCTCGATCTTATTCAAAACAGTGACATACAATTTATTTGGCAAACTGGAAAATATTATTCAGCGGCAATCCAAGAGCAAATGAAAGGCAAAGAAATGCCTCAGCTCATCATAACAGATTTCATCAGCGATATGGGTGCTGCCTATCAGGCTGCAGACCTTGTCATCAGCAGAGCTGGTGCAAGTAGTATCTCAGAATTCTGCCTAATTGGTAAACCCGTTATTCTAGTACCTTCACCAAATGTTGCAGAGGATCATCAGACCAAGAATGCAATGGCACTGGTTAATAAAGATGCAGCATTGTATGTTAAAGACTCTGAAGCTAAAGACATTTTGCTCAAAAAGGCAATCGAAACAGTTAGCAACAATAACAAACTAAATTCACTTAGTTTAAACATAAAAAAAATGGCTTTACCAAATTCTGCTGATATTATTGCAGATGAAGTTATCAAGCTGGCTACAAAATAAATAATATGGAACTTAAAGATATTAAGGCTGTATATTTTATAGGCGCAGGTGGTATCGGCATGAGTGCTATCGCCCGCTATTTCATCAACAGAGGTCTTGTTGTAGCAGGTTACGACAAGACACCTTCAGACTTAACTCACCAGTTAGAGAAAGAAGGTATGTTGATACATTACGAAGAAAATCTTGACGAAATTCCTCATGCCTGCAGAAAAAAAGATTCATGTTTGGTTATCTATACACCTGCCATCCCTGCTAGTCATAAGGAACTATTATATTTCCAAGAAAATGGCTTTGAAGTCGTAAAACGTGCACAAGTACTTGGCACACTAACACGTACTCACAAAGGTTTATGCTTTGCCGGTACACATGGTAAGACGACTACTTCTACCATGTGCGCACATATCATGCATCAAAGTCATCTAGACTGCAACGCTTTCTTAGGTGGTATCTCTAAGAACTATGGTACAAACTATATCCTTTCAGATAAGAGCGACTATGTAGTAATTGAAGCTGATGAATTTGACAGAAGTTTCCACTGGCTACGTCCTTGGATGAGTGTCATTACTTCCACAGACCCAGATCATCTGGATATATATGGCACAAAAGAAGCATACCTCGAAAGTTTCCGTCATTATACCGAGTTAATTCAAGATGGCGGTGCTCTCATTATCCACACCAATCTTGAAGTAAAACCAAACGTTAGCGATAAGGTAAAAACATTTACTTACAGTCGTGACGAAGGTGATTTCCATGCTGAGAATATTAACATAAACAATGGAGAGATTACTTTCGATCTGGTTTCACCTATCGAAAATGTGAAAGATATTCAATTAGGACAACCTATTCCTATCAATATCGAGAATAGTATCGCAGCTATGGCTATGGCACAACTTAACGGTTGTACTGCAGAAGAACTCAAATATGGTATGCAGACCTATACAGGTGTAGACCGCCGTTTTGATTTCAAGATTAAGAACAACAAGCATGTTTTCTTATCTGATTACGGACACCATCCTAAGGAAGTAATGCAGAGCGCAAAGAGTCTGAAAGAATTATATCCAAACAGAAAGATTACTGCCATGTTTCAGCCACATCTTTATACAAGAACACGTGACTTTTATAAAGATTTTGCAGAAGCATTAAGTTTATTCGACGAAGTTGTTCTAACAGAAATCTATCCAGCACGCGAAGAACCAATCCCTGGCGTAACCAGTAAGCTGATATACGACAATTTAAAAGAAGGTGTTGAAAAAGATATGATTTTAAAAGACGACGTTCTCGACTATGTAAAGAATCGAGACTTCGATGTCTTAGTTGTTCTTGGTGCAGGAAACTTAGACAACTATGTACCACAAATTGCAAAAATTCTAGAAAACAAATAACAAACAATGCGAATTCATTGGAAGAAAGTTCTAATAATATTCTTTGATATCATACTAGCTGTATATATCGTAGTTGCTTTCACCGCGTTTAACAAACCCGATGAAAGCAATCGCATATGCACAAAAGTCACGATTGATATACAAGATGAAACGACCAATGGCTTTCTTGACGTCAATGAAATCAAGCATAGACTGAAACAGAATAATATGTATCCATTGGCCAAGCCAATGAAATACATTAGCAGCAGAAATATAGAAGAAATGCTTAAATCAAGCGCATTTGTAAAAACTGCCGAATGTTATAAGACAGAAGATGGGCACATTTATATCAGTCTGACCCAACGAATGCCTATCGTTCGCATTAAAGCTGCTAATGGTGATGATTATTACGTCGATGATCACCACCAAATTATGCCAAATACTAAATATACAAGCGACATGATCATTGCTACAGGATATATTAGCAAATGGTATGCACAGAAGTATATATCAGTGCTCTGTCAAGAATTAATGAATAACGATTTGTGGAAAAATTTGGTTGAACAAATCAATGTACTCCCCGATCGTGGAATCGAAATTATTCCGAGAATAGGACACCATATTGTCTTCCTTGGGTATCTTCCTACAAGTAACAAACAAGCAGAAAGAAATCAGCAAATTGCGGAATTTACCAAGACCAAAATGGAACGTCTAGAAAAATTCTACAAATATGGATTATCTCAGGCTGGATGGAACAAATATTCTCATATAAGCCTCGAATTCGATAATCAGATTATCTGTAAGAAAATACAAGCAAAAGTTGAGGAAAAACCTGAAGTTCAGGATATGAATCAAGTAACAGAATAAAGAATAGAAAATCATATAAAAATAAGTATGGCAAAGGAATTTATCGTAGCTATTGAACTTGGCTCATCTAAGATGACAGGAATTGCAGGGCAAAAAAACCTTGACGGAAGTATTACCGTACTTGCTACCGTCCAGGAAAACGCAGAGTCATGCATTCGTAAAGGTGTGGTTTATAACATCGACAAGACAGGTCAATGTCTCACACACATCATAACCAAGTTGAAAAATATCCTGAAAGCTGATATTGCTCAAGTCTATGTCGGAGTAGGCGGCCAATCTATCCGAAGCATGAAAAACGTTATTGTAAAAGACCTTGTTACTGATACTATTGTTTCACAAGAAATGATAGATGAACTCATGGATACCAATCGCAATATGAGTTATCCAGATCAGGAAATACTGCATGCTGCTACTCAAGAATATAAAGTAGACTATCAATATCAAGCTGATCCTGTAGGTATCCAATGCTCTCGATTGGAAGGAAACTTCCTGAACATCCTTTGGCGTAAAAATTTCTATCGTAACCTGAATACTTGCTTCGATAACGCAGGTATCGCTATTGCAGAAATGTATCTAGCACCTTTAGCTTTGGCAGATATTGTACTAACAGATGCAGAAAAACGCTCTGGCTGTATCCTTGTTGACCTCGGTGCAGAAACTACGACTGTATCAGTATATTACAAAAATATCCTCCGCCATCTTGCAGTCATTCCGTTAGGAGGCAACAATATCACTAAAGACATCACTTCGCTCCAAATGGACGAGCTCGATGCAGAAAAGATGAAACTAAAATATGCATGTGCCTATACAGAGAATAGTGCGATTGATGAAACGCTCACCTACTCTATCGATAAGGATCGCAAGATTGATAGCAAAACCTTTATCGAGATTATCGAAGGTCGAGTACAGGAAATCGTTGAGAACGTATGGTTCCAAGTACCAAATGAATACAGTGGCAAACTGTTAGGTGGCCTCATTCTTACAGGTGGTGGTGCCAATATGCCTAACATAGAGAAAGCTTTCCGCACATTTAACAATCATATTCAGATAGAGAAAATCAGAATAGCAAAGTTTGTAAACACCACGATTCACTCAACAGATCCACTCATCACAGAAAAAGACGGAAGACTAAATACCGTTCTTGGTCTTTTAGCGAAAGGTGATATGAACTGTGCTGGCGATGAAATCAGAAATGATCTCTTTAGCGGAATCGATCAGAAACCGGTAAATGCAAACAATACAGACAATCGCAACACACGTAACATCAATGAAACCATAACCACAGGTATCGTTCCAACAGCTGCAGAAAAAAAACAAGCAGAAGAAGATGCTCGAAAGAAAAAAGAAGCTGAGGATGAAGCAAAACGCATTGCTGAGGAAGAAGAAGCAAAACGCATCGCTGAAGAGAAAAGAAAAAATAGTTTCACTCATAAGGCTATGAACAATATCAAAGGATTCTTCAAAAAGATGATAGAACCCGAAGATGAATAATCTTTCTTCTTGCAGAAATAGTTTAAAACATTTAATAGTACGACAATGGCTGATAATAATATAAATAGTCCGATCGTTGATTTCGGAGAACCAGAACAGGAACATAGCATCATCAAAGTAATCGGAGTTGGTGGTGGCGGTGGAAACGCTGTTAACCATATGTACCGCGAAGGTATTCACGATGTATCATTTGTATTGTGTAATACTGATGCACAGGCTCTTAACGACTCACCTGTACCAGTACATCTTCAATTAGGTGCAGAAGGTCTTGGTGCCGGTAATAAACCAGAAAGAGCAAAAGCTGCTGCCGAAGAAAGTATCGAAGATGTCAAAAACATGCTCAACGATGGCACGAAAATGGCATTCATAACAGCCGGAATGGGTGGCGGTACTGGTACAGGAGCAGCTCCAGTAATTGCACGTGAATCAAAAGAACTCGGTATCCTTACTGTGGGTATCGTAACTATACCATTCCGATTTGAAGGAGACAAGAAAATAGATCAGGCTCTCGACGGCGTAGAACAGATGTCTAAACACGTAGACGCTCTTTTGGTCATCAATAATGAGCGACTCCGCGAAATATACCCTGCTCTTACTGTACTCGATGCATTTGGCAAAGCAGATGATACACTAAGTGTAGCTGCAAAAAGTATTGCAGAAATCATCACGAACCATGGTCTTATCAATCTTGACTTCAATGACGTTAAGACTGTATTAAAAGATGGTGGTGTAGCTATCATGAGTACTGGATACGGTGAAGGCGAAGGCCGCGTTAAAAAAGCTATCGAAGATGCACTCAACTCTCCTTTGTTGAATGACAACGATATTTTCAATGCCAAGAAAATTTTGTTAAGCATCAACTTTAGCAGCGACAAAAATAATGGTGAAGGCGCAGGCTTGATGATGGAAGAAATGAACGATGTAAACGACTTCATGGCGAAGTTTGGCAGCGATTTCGAAATAAAATGGGGACTTGCTCTTGATCCTGAACTCGGCAAACGCGTAAAAGTAACCATCTTAGCAACAGGTTTTGGCTTGGAAAATGTAGATGGAATGAGTACACGTCTCAATAAATCTGCTCAGGAAGAAGCAGCTCAACGCGCAGAAGAAGAAGAAAAAGCAGAGCAAATGCGCCAACGTCGTATCCATTATTATGGCAAAGACGGAAAAACAAATCTGTACAAACGCAGACCTAACATCTATCTCTTCCGTCCTGAAGATCTTGATAATGAAGATGTTATCATATCTGTAGAGAATACGCCAACCTACAAGCGTACTCACCAAATGCTTGAGGAAATCCGTAAACAAGCAACAGGACTAGTTATGGAAAATAATAACGATGACAAACCAGATTCACCTACACCAGGAGTCATTAGCTTTGCTTAAGCAAAAAGACTTTTAAGGACATCTATAGATTTTAATTCCGGAAATCCCGGAATATGAAGACGATAATATAAAAGAATCACCTCTGTACAATGATTACGCTCCTCGCGTGACATCGTATAGAGGTGCATTGTTTTATAGGACAATCGCATCAATAAAGCTATCAAGCTAGATTCTTTCGAGGATACATAATCTTTATGAATAGGAACCAAAGAAGAAAAACACGCATTTCTAAGATCAAAGATATCCCCCGGATGGTAATCCTCTAAGTTAGGATAAAAACCCAAAAATAAAGAAAGCTTCATCATAAACACCAAATGAAAATTTGAAAAAGAAGAAACTGCACCATCAAGCCACCTCATGCTGTTGTGTATATAAGAGAACAAAGGGATATTCTGCTGCTCATCACGAGTAGCATATAGCAAAAATTCAGCCATAAACATTGAAATAGCCAACTTGAATGCATCAAAAGGGACTGAACAATAAGGAGATTCAATGGCAATATCTTGAAGATGCTGCAACTTACTGTTACTTCGATAGTCATATTCAACCAAAAGTAGCGTTAAAGGCTGGAAAAACTGCTTTTTGTATTTGCCTTTCTTAGAAGAAGAAACATGGCAAATAAATGAAATTCTTCCCTGCTCCTCGGTCAACATATCCACAATCTGTTGCGATTCCTTAAATTTAATCGAATGGAGCACAATTGCTCTAGTTTTTACCAACATCTCGAATAATTCAATTATTTTAGGGCAAAAATACAAAAAAACATCAGTTTTCTAAAATTTTTCGTTCAAAAGTTTGGAGGAATAAAAATAATATCTTAACTTTGCACCCGCAAAATAAAGCCAAGGTCCCTTCGTCTATCGGTTAGGACGAGAGATTTTCATTCTCTAAAGAGGAGTTCGACTCTCCTAGGGACTACGAAAAATAAAAAGAAGAAACAAAGATGGCAAATCACAAATCATCAATCAAGAGAATCCGTCAGGATAAGAAGAAGGCTTTGCACAATAAGTATTATGCAAAGACTATGCGCAATGCTGTCCGTAAGTTGCGCGCTACTTCTGAAAAGGATGAAGCAGTTAAGCTCTATCCATTGGTTCAGAAGATGTTAGATAAGTTGGTTAAAACCAATATTATTCACGCTAATAAGGCTGCAAACCTCAAATCAGGTTTAGCACTTCATATCAACAAATTAGCTTAATTTAGCTATTTTGTCAGAACAAGGCTGAAGTCTATATAGATTTCAGCCTTGTTCTTTTTACATATCCTTCAATTATCCATATCACGAAGAAACCATTTTTAAAGACTTTTTTAGCATATTTTATGGGCTATTTTAGTCGTCTTTTATTCCCTATTTCATTGTTTTTTAGTATCTTTGCACGTAAATAATACTAATCAAAACAAATGGCAGAAAATCAGAATAACGAGGCAAATTACTCGGCCAGTAATATTCAAGTTCTAGAAGGACTTGAAGCTGTACGTAAGCGTCCTGCTATGTACATTGGAGACATAAGCGAAAAAGGTCTCCATCACTTGATCAATGAGACGGTAGACAACTCTATTGATGAAGCTATGGCTGGTTATTGTACAGACGTTCAAGTTACTGTTAACGAAGATGGTTCTATTACTGTAGAAGATAATGGTCGTGGTATTCCTGTTGACGAGCATAAGAAATTACACAAATCTGCCCTTGAAGTTGTCATGACAGTTCTACACGCTGGAGGTAAATTCGACAAGGGTTCATATAAAGTATCAGGTGGTCTCCATGGTGTAGGTGTAAGTTGTGTTAACGCACTTTCTACACACATGAAGTCTCAAGTATTTCGCGACGGTAAGATATATCAGCAAGAATACGAAAAGGGTAAGCCTCTTTATCCTGTAAAAATTGTCGGCGAAACAGATAAACGTGGTACACGCCAGCAATTTTGGCCAGACCCTACGATTTTCACAACAACAACATTCCAGTGGGACATCATAGCTCGACGTATGCGTGAACTTGCTTATCTAAACGCTGGTATCCGCATTACACTGACTGACCTTCGTCCAAATGCTGAAACAGGAAAAACTCGTCAAGAAGTATTCCACGCTGTCGAAGGCTTGAAAGAATTCGTTCGCTATGTCGATCGTCATCGTACCCATTTGTTCGATGATGTTATTTATCTGAAAACTGAAAAACAGGGTGTGCCTATCGAAGTAGCCGTAATGTACAATACTGACTACTCTGAGAATATTCACTCTTATGTTAACAATATCAACACTATCGAGGGTGGTACACACCTCACAGGATTCCGTACTGCACTTACTCGAACGCTGAAAGCTTATGCAGATAACGATTCTGCTATCTCAAAACAGATAGAAAAAGCTAAGATTGAAATTGCTGGTGAAGACTTCCGAGAGGGTTTAACTGCTGTTATCTCTATCAAAGTAGCAGAACCTCAATTCGAAGGTCAGACTAAGACCAAACTTGGTAACAGTGAAGTTGCTGGTGCTGTACAGCAAGCTGTAGGAGAAGCATTAAGCGATTATCTTGAAGAACATCCTTCTGAAGCTAAAGCTATCTGCGAAAAGGTGATTCTTGCAGCTACAGCGCGTATCGCAGCTAGAAAAGCACGTGAAAGTGTTCAGCGTAAGAATGTAATGACCGGTGGCGGTCTTCCTGGTAAATTAGCAGACTGTTCTAACAAAGACCCAAAACAATGTGAGATTTTCCTTGTCGAGGGTGATTCGGCTGGTGGTTCTGCTAAACAGGGCCGTGACCGTTATACACAGGCTATCCTTCCACTACGCGGTAAAATTTTGAACGTTGAAAAAGTGCCATGGCACCGAGTATTCGAAGCTGAATCTGTTATGAATATCATTCAGAGCATTGGTGTTCGATTTGGCGTAGAAGGTGAGGCAGACCGTGAGGCAAACATCGATAAGCTCCGTTATGACAAGATTATTATCATGACCGATGCCGATGTCGATGGTTCTCACATCGACACTCTGATCATGACACTATTCTTCCGCTTTATGCCTAAAGTTATCGAGGAGGGACACTTATACATAGCTACTCCACCGCTCTATAAATGTACTTTCAAGAATAAAGTGAGTGAATATTGCTATACAGACCAACAACGACAAGCATTTATTGACAAATATGGCAATGGTATCGATGATGGCAAGAGTATTCACACACAGCGATACAAAGGTCTTGGTGAGATGAATCCTGAACAGTTATGGGAAACGACAATGGATCCAACTAGCCGATTACTGAAGCAGGTAACTATTGAAGATGCAGCAGAAGCTGATGAAACGTTCTCTATGCTTATGGGCGATGATGTTGAACCACGTCGCGAATTTATTGAGCAGAACGCAACCTATGCAAATATCGACGCATAACAATAATAGATATAGGCGGACGGCTTTCCGTCCGCCTATCATTTTTTTATGCATTCCCATGCGAATTTCATTACTATTATTTTTACTTTTACAACTTACACACTTACAGGCTCAAGAATTTAATTGTTACTGGATTTGTCATCCAGAAGCTGATGATTCATCGCAAATACAATTTCAGCACACTTACCGATCGATAAAACGCCCCCAACAAGCATCACTGACTGTTGCCAGTACAGGACGGTTTCAAGTCTTTGTGAACGAGAGAAATGTATCCAGGGATGTTCTTTTACCATCCATGGCGCATTCTAACAATACTGCACAAGCTATCAGTTTCGACATAACACGCTTTTTAGATGAACAGTATAACACCATCGCTATATGGTATTCACCTATAGAAGGGATTAAGACTGACAAACAGATATCAGCATGTTATTCAGGCTTGGATTACGATGGCAAACCATTCAGCCATTTTGCTGATGGAAGCTGGAACTGTAAGACAACAGGAATGTATACTTTACCGGGCAACGAAGAATATATAGACGGAAGAAGAAAAAATGCCTTATGGAAAAGTACAGATACAGGGAACCTCGATTGGAAAAATCCATGCACTTCCTCTGATACAACTCACTTTACGTACATCTTAAACACATCCATATATCCATCACAGCACATCGTAAAGCATCTGGAACCTGTAAATATCAGTACTGACAACCTTGGTACTCACGTAGATTTCGGTCGAACATTTACAGGCTGGATTCGAATTACCTTAAGGGAGGCCAAAATGGGTGAAGAAATCCAAATAGGAGGCCTTACCTACATCTGTACAGGTGAAATGGATGAACAAGCTTGCCGAAAATTTACTTATGACACCCAGAAAACTGTATTAATAACGGGTGACAGCGATTTTAAACCAGAACAAATACAGTCTATAGAAGGTCTGGAAATCGTACCATATATTCATAATAGTTATCTCTATTAAAAGAGAAATAAAATAAG
The DNA here is from genome assembly GCF_022024215.1 of Segatella bryantii. Classification (NCBI taxonomy): domain Bacteria; kingdom Pseudomonadati; phylum Bacteroidota; class Bacteroidia; order Bacteroidales; family Prevotellaceae; genus Segatella; species Segatella bryantii. The sequence goes on from NZ_CP091798.1 coordinate 2,220,176, forward strand.
ATTCTTTTATAAATGATATTGGATAAAATAGAGCCCATTACAATTTTTTCTGCAAAAATAGCCAGTAAAAAGGATTTATATATTGAAAATGACCTCATCCTCTTTGACGAAGTCAACGAATTACCGTTGCCTGCAGAAAGTCGTAAAATGGGGTGCATACTATTAGCTTTATGCCTAAAAGGTCATGCGGAATATATTGTAGATACAGATAAACTCATTGTTCATCCGAATGACTTGATGATTATCAACGAAGGACAATTAACAGAAGATTATAAACTTTCTGAAGATTGCAGTGGCATTGCAATAATGCTTTCACAAGACTTTTTACAAGAAATCATCGAAGGAGTTAATGAGATTTCATCTTTATTTTTATTCTCACGCACCCACCCTATCCTCAGCCTGCAACCTGAAGAAGTTAATGCTATCATTAACTACTTTCAACTGCTCAAAGAGAAAGTTCAAAATAAAAACCATCATTTTCGCAAAGATACTGTCAGAATGCTGATTTCTTCTATGATATACGATGTCAGCAACGCTATCTATCGCATACAGCACATCAATATCAAGCGACAATCAAGAGGAGAAATTATACTAGCAAAATTCATTTATTTGGTAGAACAGAATTTCAAAAGTGAGAGACGAGTAAGCTGGTATGCACAGAAACTATGTATAACCCCAAAATATCTATCTGAGATTATCAAACAGGTAAGCCATCGCACACCTAATGAATGGATAGACTATTACGTCACTAGAGAACTTAAAGTATTACTCAAAAACTCTGGAAAAAGCATAAAAGAAATAACCCTAGAAATGAATTTTGCTAACCAATCATTTCTTGGAAAGTTCTTCAAAGAACACGTAGGCATGTCACCTACAGAGTATAGAAGGCTCCATTAGCCTTCTATACATCAATCAAGCCCTCTTTTTTAAGCTCTGCTGCAATATCTAACAGTTCTTGGTACCATTCTTCACCAAATCTGCGTTTTAAAGGTCCCTCAAGAAATTTATAAAGAGGTAAATTAAGTTCTCTACCCTTTTTAACAGCATCCTTACAGATTTTCCACTTGTGATAATTAATACCATACAAGTTATTACCAAAATTCTTTTCTCGTATTGGATATAATGCACACGAAATAGGCTTTACAAATTTCGTTCTACCCTGTCTAAAAGCGCGTTCTAAACAACAAAGGCACGTACCATTTTCGTAACAAGTAAAGACGCAGTCCTTACCATGAACAATACTAGTCACCAAATCGCCTTCTTGGTCTGCATAAGCCACTCCTTGCTTATCTACTACAGATTGAGCAGAAGCTGCCATGTCAGCCCATACATCGTCTAAAACATCCTCGATATCTGCAATCTCATCCATAGTTACCGGAGCACCTGCATCCCCTTCGATACAGCATACCCCCTTACAGGCTTCCAGATCGCAACAAAATTTTTCAGTAAATATATCTGGTGACACCAGCACATTACCTACTTGTAAAATATGAAGTTGTTGATTATCCATTGCGTATATAAAAAAGAAGGTAAACCATAAGAATTCAGGTTTACCATTCGATTACCATTCAATAGGTGTTTCTCCCTGCTGTTGCAAGTATTCATTACAACGAGAAAAATGATGATTACCAAACCAACCTCCACGGTTAGCTGATAATGGCGAGGGATGAACCGACTGTAATACTAAATTCTTTGAAGAATCGATTAAAGCCGCTTTGCTTCGTGCATATCCTCCCCAGAGTAAATATACGATATGCTCACGGTCACGGTTAAGAGCCTTGATAGCCGCATCCGTAAACTGGTTCCACCCCAATTTTTGATGGCTATTCGCCTGATGTTCACGTACCGTTAAAGTAGCATTAAGCAGAAGTACACCTTGTTGAGCCCATCTGGTCAAATCACCATTGGCAGGCATCGACTTACCAAGGTCCATCTGGATCTCTTTGAATATATTAATCAGTGAAGGAGGCATAAGGATACCCTCTGGCACAGAGAAACTTAATCCCATAGCCTGTCCCATCTCATGATAAGGATCTTGACCGATAATGACCACCTTCACTTGATCAAAAGGACAAAGATTGAAGGCATTGAAAATCTTGTTGCCTGGAGGAAAACAACGATAATGCAAATACTCCTCACGAACATAATTGGTCAAATTAACAAAGTATTGTTTGTCAAATTCTTCACCAATATGCGCTTTCCAACTGTCTTCAATCTTTACGTTCATATCTTGATTATTTATCTTCAATCAGATTTTCACCTGTCATATCAGCAGGCTTTTCCAAACCCATAATATGGAGAATAGAAGGAGCTACGTCTGCCAAACGACCATTCTTTACCTTAGCAGAGTTATTGTCTGTGACATAAATGAATGGAACCGGATTCAATGAGTGAGCTGTGTTAGGAGTACCATCAGGGTTGATAGCATTATCAGCATTACCATGATCAGCGATAATCACTGCCTCATAACCTGTAGACTTAGCAGCTTCTATAACCTCACGTACACACTGGTCTACAGCATATACTGCTTTAGCAATCGCATTGTATACACCTGTATGACCAACCATATCACCGTTAGCAAAATTAACTACGATGAAGTCATATTTATCTTCCTTGATAGCAGCTACCAATTTATCCTTAACTTCAAAGGCACTCATTTCTGGCTTCAAATCGTATGTTGCTACCTTTGGAGAAGGAACAAGAATACGATCCTCACCCTCATAAGGCTCCTCGCGACCACCATTAAAGAAGAAGGTTACGTGAGCATACTTCTCTGTCTCTGCAGTATGAAGCTGCTTCTTACCCAACTTGCTCAAGTATTCGCCCAAAGTATCTGCAACATTCTCCTTTGGGAAAAGAACAGTTACATTCTTAAAGTGAGCATCGTATGGAGTCATGGTGTAGAACTTCAAGTCCTTAATAGTATGCATACCTTCTGCAGTAAGATCTTCTTGAGAAAGCACCTGAGTAAGCTCCTTAGCACGGTCGTTACGGAAGTTCATAAAGATAACAACATCACCTTCCTGAATAGTACCATCTACGTTAGCATTATTGATAGCCTTGATAAACTCATCAGTTACACCTTCAGCATAGCTTTCCTCTACAGCTTTAACCATATCAGTAGCTTGCTTACCCTTACCCTCAACGAGCAGGTCATAAGCTTCTTTCACACGATCCCAACGCTTATCACGATCCATAGCATAGAAACGGCCGATAATAGAAGCGATATTAGCATCGTTCTTTTCACAAACTGCCTGAAGCTGCTCGATGAAACCCTTACCACTCTTAGGGTCTGTATCACGACCATCCATGAAACAATGTACGAAGAGATTCTTCAAGCCATATTCCTTGCCAATTTCAACAAACTTGAAGAGATGATCTAAAGATGAGTGAACACCACCTGTAGAAGTTAGTCCCATCAAGTGAACTTTCTTACCGGTTTCCTTAGCATAAGAGAAAGCCTCTACAACACCCTTATTCTTAAGGATATCACCGCTTTCACAAGCCTTGTTGATCTTCACGAGGTCCTGATATACTACACGACCTGCACCGATATTCAAGTGACCTACCTCTGAGTTACCCATCTGTCCGTCAGGAAGACCTACGTTCTCACCAGAAGCCTGGAGTTCAGAATGAGCTGATACTGCATTCAGATAATCCAAATAAGGAGTAGGAGTTCTGAAGATAACGTCACCAGCACCGTTGTTACCGATTCCCCATCCATCGAGAATCATCAATAAAGCTTTCTTTGCCATAACTATATAAAAATTATTATCTTAAGATTTTATTTTCGTGCAAAATTAACAATAATCACTCAAATAGCGAAACAAAACGCCTGTTTTCTATCGCAGAATTTCTGCAGCATACTGTCCCATCAGTTTATAGCCTTCTGCATTCGGATGTAGCCAGTCACTCTGATAGTTTTTCATCATTCTGTCGGTCTCTACCGGATCGCGTAGCAGTTCGTCGAAATCGAGTATACCATCCACCTTACCTCTCTGACTTCTTATCCATTCGTTCACCGTAAGTCGGGCGGCCTCGTGGAATGGAGAATAGTAGCCAGCTCCCTTAAACGGAGTTATGGTACCTAGATACACTTTCAGTTTACGGGCTTTGCATTTTTTAATCATTTCTTCGTAGGTAGCAATAAGCAACGCCGCTACAGCCTCACTATTACCTTTGCTATTGCCGATATCATTCACCCCCTCAAAGATCACCACGCTCTCTAAGCCCTGCTGCTCTAAAATATCACGATTGAAGCGCAACTTGGCCATTGTTCCGAAGCCACCGGTAGTAGCTACACGATTATTACCAATGCCCATATTCAGAATACCCACGTTATCTACTTTATGTTTTAACTGTAGATATTCAGAAAGCATATCCGGCCAGCGATTTTGCGCATTATCGGTACTACCCTTTCCGTCTGTAATCGAATTGCCAATAATACCGATAGCATGAGCTTTGGTAGAATAGACATCTATGGCCGAGATATTAAACCAGTGATTTTCGCGAAAAGATGGTGCAAAATTGCTGTGCGCATTGGTTACACCCTTCATGATATAAGAAGTAGTACGAGACCCCATGTGTACCGTAGGTTTAGAAGGAGCTTTCGTGTAATTGATGGTAATAGCCAGTTTTTGCAATGGGACCAGTTTAAAGAGCAAAGCATCACTTGTTAAAGTCTTACCTGCAGGAATAACAGCCTTATACTGATTACCAAACTTTAGATATTTTGCCGTCTTTGGCAGAATCGTAAAAGAATCTACAGAAGTAGCAACATATACGGAACGTATATATACCGGTTCAGAACTTAATTCATTTGACAATTGAAGGCGAATCATATCACCACCTATTGAGACTTTAACGATCTGACGAACCGAACGATTAGACATGTCATTATTGTATGGCATATACGATTTTACAGGTATCTGCTGAGCCGTTGCCCAAGTACCTACCCAATGTTCATCAATAGTCGTCTTAACCCGTGCCTGAGTAAACAGGGCACACAACAAAAACCAAGCTAATAATATTCTTTTCATAATATATGCAAAGTTACTTCTTTTTTTGCGATTATGTGCGACTGTTTATAGATAAATTAAGGGCTAGCACGCCTGCTAGCCCGTGTCGAGAGAGAAATTAGTTAATCATAGAAGATTAACCATATTTCCTTATATAACAACTTACAGATTACAACTGCTGCAATCTGTGTTGTTTTTATGTATTTGTAATGTAGTGTACTTAAAAACATAGTCGTCTTTAGAAGTATTTAGCGTGCTTCTTGAAGAAGCAGACTCTGAACACATGATACGACTTCTCCACTTTCAATCCCAGAAAATGGTATAACTATGAACTTGTTTTATTGGTAATTTACGAACATCACTCTTATAAATAGATAAATTTTGAATTCTCTCTCTGTAAGTATTTTGTTTTCTTATTGAGTGCAAAGATATTAATATTTTTGAAATTACCCAAAAAATATAATCAAAAAGCAACTTTTTTACTTATTTTTCTTTCATATTATTGTTTTATTGAACATTTATGCTTCTATTCTGAAAGTATTATAGCAATTTTGTACAAAAAAGGGCTAACCTAAAGGTCAGCCCTAAATATCGAGAGTATTGTTATTTTTATTAACGATTGCCACCAGCCCACCATACTGGTTCTGTAAATACATAGTTACCAGCATCATTACCAGTGCCGAATGCAGCAGCAACATTAGGATTAGAAACCACGTCACTGTCACCATAAGGCAAACGTAAAGGCCAACGGTTGAAACCACCCTGTGTATTCTTAGAGTTAGTCATGGTAACAGCATAGCTGCCATCTACATAACTACAACGACGCATATCATTGTAGGTTTCCAACTGCTCATCACGAGTCTGAGCCAAATACTTCTGAACAAAAATCTCCTTCAGAGGATTAGCTGTAAAAAGTACCTTCTCTGCTACAAGATAGTCTGCAATCTCAGAATCAGAGATTGTTGTTTCTGTTACAGGGCTACAAGCGTCAGAATAATCTTCCATAGAAGCAGTAACAGCTGTTTCAAAATCTGCAGTAGCATCCTGACCTAAACGAGCCTTAACCTCTGCGAGGATAAAGTAAAGCTCTGACTTGCTGAAGATGTGTAAAGAAGCTGCACCATTCTCCAACCACGCAGGAGCATTTACATATTTTGTCTCCTGAGCCATTTTGTCATCACCTGGTGTAGCGATTACATCATTTTCAAACATATTGAAGTTATACAGTGCATAACGAGGGTCATTACGGTCCTTCATCAAGTTGCCAACAGTTGTTGAACTTCCAATATAATAACGGCTCCACCAATAAGCAGACCAAGAATTATCGGCTGTTACACCATTGAATACATTCAAACTGCAACCATCAAAACCTGCCTCTACAGCTGCATTAGCTTCTGCAAGAACCTGTTTCAGCAAATCATCAGTTTTGTTTACACCATAGGTATGGAGCAAGTAGCGAGCCTTAACTGCGTGAGCCAAGCCCAACCATTTCGCAGTCTTACCACCAAAAAGAATATCTTGAGAACCAACTTCAGAACCACCCTTAGCCAGATTAACAATAGCATCATCAAGCAGACTAAAAATATGGTCATATACATCTTTTTGGCTGTCTATTTTAGGAGCTGCAACTTCGCCAAAAGCCTCAGAATAAGGGATATCTCCATGAAGGTCGGTCAAAACACCCCAATTGATAGCCTCAAGCACTTCTGCCATACCCATTACATCACTATGACCAGCATTGATACCGTCTGTAGCTTTCTTACGGATATTAACGATGTTATTCAAACTAGTATAAGTAGAGTTCCACTCATTGTTGAATACGGAACTACCTGCCAATTCTGAAGCATGACGAAGCTCTACGTTCTTCAACTGGTTATTACCTGTACCAAAGAGTTGCTCTGTATATGAAGAAACATACCAAGCGTAGTTTCCACAAAGCAAAGAGTAAACGGTAGAAGTTTCAGCCTCTGTGATCTGGAACTTAGCATTCACGATGTCCACACCAGAGTGAGCCTCATCCTTATTAATGGAATCCAACTGGTTTTCAGAACAAGAAACAAGTCCGAAAAGAGCCAGTGCAAATCCGAGCATATATATTTTTTTCATAATTGAAATCCTTTCTCTTAATTGATAAATTTAATTAGAATGTAATTCTGAAACCACCACCAAAGCTTGAAGTGTTAGGTACAGAGAAACGCTCGAAATAACCACTCATATTACCATTACCCTGTGAACTTTCAGGATCAAGGTTAGGCATCTTAGACCACAACAGAATGTTTCTTGCGAAAGCATATACAGACATATCAATACCAGCGAACTTAGGCAAATTGTATGACAAGGTTAAGTCGCGAAGTTTCAAATAACTTGTATCGAAGATACCTGCTTCAGTAACCTCGTTGTAAGCTTGGTAGTATTCCTGTTTGCTTACCTCCACGGTATTCTTCTGACCAGTTGCCTCATCGATACCCTCAGCTACCATAGTACCTTCATGGTAAGGAAGAGATTCTTCTGTTGCACCGAAATAATTCATGGTCAAGATAGTACCGTTGTACATGCGACCACCTTTCTGCCAATCCAATGTAGCAGCAAGATTCAAACGCTTGTAGTTTACATTCAGGTTGAAGCCCATGTTAAAGTCTGGAGTACATTCACCCAGGTTTACACTGGCAGAAGTAGCCTGTGGAAGACCATCTACGAGGAGTAACTGACCATCTTCTGCACGCTTGAATGCGTAACCATAGATATTAGGATAGGTGTAACCTGCCTGAGCACGTATCTGTGGCTCTACGAAACCACCTAACATGATACTTTCTACACCCTCAGCGAGTTCCTTAACCTTGTTGTTTACTGAAGTAAAGTTAACACCTAAGTCAACATTCCAATCCTTACTTTCTACAATAGCAGCCTTAACAGAAAGCTCGTGAGCCCATGTTGTCATACGACCAGCGTTGGTACGAAGATACTGATAGCCTGTAGAACCAGCAGTAGGAACATCAAAGATCTGATCTTTTACATCCTGATAACTCAAGGTGTATTCTACCTTTACTCTATTCTTGAGGAGACCTAAGTCGAGGCCCATTTCCCAGTTAGAAGTATTCTGTGGCTTCAAATTCTCATCAAACTTGACATAGTAAGGAGAATAAGCCGTTGCACCACCAAGAGGATAAGAAATAGGAGTATAGATATACATACCACTACCATAAGAAGGTACATACATATAGTTACTGTAGAACTGACCAGCCTGGCCTACCTGAGCATAAGAGGTACGCAATTTACCATAAGAGAGGAAATCACTCTTTAAAGCAGGAATCTCTGTGAAAATCCAACCCAATGATACAGATGGATAGAAGAAAGAACGGTTGCCACGTGGCATAGTAGAAACAATATCGTTACGTCCTGTTGTTGTGAAGAACAACATATTCTTCCAAGATAAAGAGAGTTGACCAAAAGTACCAACGGTACGTTCCTGATGGTTGTATTCTGAATGAATATCGATAGAAGTGGTGTTACCAATAACTGGCTGACCATAGAAAGCCAAACCTGAACCATCGTAATCCCAATAGCGCTTGCTTTCGTGGTTGAACTCGTTACCGAGCAAGAAACCGAAATCCCATTCTTTATCTGCACCCCACTTAGCTGTGAAATTAGCAGTAAACAAGTTGTTGAAGATATTAACTTGAACACCATAGTTCTCTACTTCACCCTTATTGTTATAAGCAGAACCGATTTCAGCTACAGTACTGTTGTTGGTAGTATAGACATCAATACCAGCCTGCTCACGGAAAACGAGGTTATATTTATCTGTATCCCAATTGAACTTAGGGCGATACTCTGCGTATGCATTACCAAATACACGGTTGGTGTGCTGAGAGAACTCATCATTGTCAGCCCACCAGTATGGGTTATTAAATGTAGTACTACGGAATAAGACCTGACTGGTAGGGTCACCAGGAACACTGTAAGGAGTACCCTTCAAATTATACTCAGCAGGAGCAGAGTAAACCACGTTCATAATACCATTGTTAGCACCAGGAGCAGAGGTAATCTTCACTGCACTATAGTTAGCAGAGAAACCCGTCTTCCACTGATCGTTCACCTTCCAGTCTACAGCACCACGAGCACCAGTACGGGTCATACCTGTAGAAGGGATGATACCATTCTGATAAGTATCGCTGATACTAAATGAGTAGCTTACATCATTTTTCATTTGAGAGATGTTGAAGGTAGAGTTCTGGGTGAAACCAGTTCTGAAGAAATCACTTACATTATCATAAGTCTGAGGAGTAGTCCAACCATCTAAACCGGCAGATGCATATTTAGGATTATAGTACTGACCAGCATGTGAAGTCAAATCACCATTGGTATACTTATTATTAGTATTACCACCATAAGTTGGGTCATTAGCCAATTCGCTAATCTTAGGTCCCCATGTCATTGAAGAGTTTGGATTATATGCATCTATACTGTTACCCTGAGCATAAACATCCTGATGTTTGAACTTACGGCTAACAGTCTGAGCACTCAAATCTGTAGAGAAAGTAATCACTGGCTTGTTAGACTGCTTGTGACCACGCTTAGTAGTAATCAAAACAACACCATTAGAAGCACGAATACCATAAAGAGCAGAAGCTGCCTGACCCTTCAAGATATTGATAGACTCTATATCCTCTGGGTTGATATCAATAGTTCGACTTGCCTGGTCAGCACCGGTTACAGAGTTACCAGTACTATAGTCAGCCTGAGAAGAAATAGGCATACCATCAACTACATACAATGGAGTATTGTTACCATCGAAAGAACGTGCACCACGAATTGTAATCTGGGCAGAAGCACCAGGTGCACCTGATGAAGTACGAATATCAACACCAGTAAGTTTACCTTGCATGGCACTTGCCAAAGAAGATGTACCAGCCTTGTTCAATTCGCTGGCATTCAATGACTGAGCAGCATAGCCTAAGGCTTTCTTGTCGCGTGAAACACCCATAGCTGTAACTACAACTTCATCCAACACTTTATTGTCTGGATCAAGTTTGATGGTCATGTTACTAGAAGCAGAAACCACCTTAGTAATCATACCTAAGTAAGATACTTCAAGTTTGCTACCTGTAGGCACAACAACTGAGAAGTGACCATCGATATCGGTCACTGCACCTATTTTAGTACCCACAATCTTCAGTGAAGCACCAACAACGGGTTCTCCATCTTCACTAGAAAGTACGGTACCTGAGGCTTGTGTCTGAGCCAAAGCCATTCCTAAACTAAGGAATAAGCAGGCGAAAAAAGTCATGAGTCTTTTTTCCATAAAATCTCTCTCTGTTTTAAAGTTATAATAAATACGAAAAATTTAATCTGTACAAATCAAAATATCTTAAATAAAATATTTCCCTCTTATTGGGTGCAAAGTTATATTATTTTTTAAATTTAAACAAATTTTATAACCAAAAAGTTACTATTCTGAATAAAAAAGTAATAATCTAATAGGTAAAACGCTATTTTTATGTAAATTTTACTACTTATTCACACCAAACGCATGGTACAAATAACAATTACCAACCTTTGGTAACATGATTACCAATATGTGGTAACAACGTTACCAAAGATTGGTAACGACATTACCACATAATGGTAATAAGATGATTTGTTCTTCTCACTCTACATCAAGATGGAGGATGGGAGGATAAATTAAGGTTTTCAAATCAAGGATAGCTACAACTTAGGAAAAGTCATATACATCTTGGTAATGATCAAACTCTAGACATTTCGTATACCCAAAGTTTTTAAACATCGCAAGGATATTCTCCTGCTGATTAGGAGTAAGCACTCGCTCTCCCCTATTATAGCGATAATAAGTACCATTCCCCCCAAGATAAGCCTTCACTCGCCTATGCAAAGTAGCACTATCCGCTCGTGTTAACTGTCGGAAGAGTTCATTCATGCCCCAGGCACCACGCATAATACGTATCTGCTTGAAATGTACACAATGCCCATCATGAAGTGCTGTAGGATAAACAGCAGGACCAAAGGATACGTTAGCAGGAACATGCTCCCCTGCTAAATGACTAATACAGGCTGTAGCCATTGGACAGTCTTGAACGAAACATAAAGGCCACGATGGTGGCACCATGTCAAATGTAAATTTCAATTTCTTATCCATGATATGATTTGTGAGTTTTACTTACTCCTTATATATAGAAGATTTTATGTAAAAAAAGAGTGCCATAAGATAAACTTATGACACTCCATATATTGAATAACGAATTTGCTACGCAAAAATTATTCCTGATTCTTGATTAATGAGTTGTAATCGACCTCACCATTAGGAACAACCCAAGTCCACTTATTACCAGACTCTGGAGTAACCGTTACAGCAACTGCAGTATGGGCATTACCACCCTGAGCAAAACTGTGACGAACTACAGGAATATTCCAGCGCTTATAGTCGCTCCATGCGAAACCTTCACCCCAAAGTTCAACCTCACGATAGTCTTTGATTTCATTGAAGAGTTCCTTACCAGTCTTATTGCAAGTGTACTCTGGATTTCTTACCACGTTAAGAGCCTCTAAAGCACTCTTGGCAGCTGCTTCATTACCCAAGAAATAGTTTGCCTCTGCCTCGATAAGATACATTTCGCTTGAACGGATAAATGGTACATAACCAACACCAGGCTGATCGTTTACCCAGAACTTCATCTGACCATCAAGGTAATAATATTCTGACTGATAAGCTGCAGACTTACCCTTTACATTATGAGCCTTGATAACAGAATCAGCAGATTCCCATGCCTTGTCATAAGCCTCACCTGAACCCATGCCGATGATACCATAAGTTTGATTTACACCTGCATTGATAGTAGCAGCCCACTTGGTAGAATCAGCGATCAAAGCTTTCAAAGCTGCAGAATCTGCAGAACCTGATTTTCTAGCTTCAGCCAATTTTTCCTTAGCCAAAGTCAACTTCTCTGAGAACTCAGGGAATACTTTATCCTCTGTAATAAAAATCTGCTTACGTACATCATTATCTGGAATACGCTCGATGAGCTCATGGCCAATAGTACCAGCACCAGTAGGCTGAGTTGTAGCATAGTAACCATTACATGCGCCCTGGGTACCAAAAGCCCAATACCAGTTATTCTCAGCTGTACTACCATAGCTACCAAAGATCCATTCGCTAGTAGGATCACAGAAGCCCTGCTGATAATCACTTCTTGACATCAACTCAAAACCTTCACGAGCCAACTTAGCCTGCTCTAAAGCCTTACTATAATCTTGTTTGGTCAATGCAGCACGAGCATATACAGCATGTGCAACATTTACATTAGGTATCCAAACCTCACTTGCATTGCGATTAGATTTAGTTGAGCCAAAAAGTGAAATTGACTCATCTAGATCTTTGTAGATCTGCTGATAAGTTTCAGCCAAAGTAGAAGCTGCAATTTCATTGGTAGACTCATCTAGACGCAAAGGAAGTCCACGACTAGCACCATTGTTACTATCCTGCCAACGGTAGCAATAATAATGAATCAATTTCTCATAAGCAAATGCACGGAAAGCAAGTGCAGAAGCTTTCACAAACTTCTTATCGTCTTCAGTACCCTCGGCATCATCAGCATGATTGATAATAGCATTGGCTGAAACAATAAGCTGATAGTAATATGCCCAAGCATAGCTATCATAGATAGATGTACCACGAAGGTGGAAGGTCTGATTATGGAGAGGTGACCAACCAGAAGCATAGTAGTTATAATTATAGTTCTGGCTTGGCAAATTCTCATAGAGGCGAATAATACCACTCTCACCTACAAAAGGAGAACCATAATAATACTGCTGTGTGGTCATCTCTTTAGCAATACCATTAAGGGCACTACGAAGACCAGTTGTTGTTTCATATACCTGATCAGTTTCAACTGACTCAGATGGAGAGACATTCAGATAATCACTGCCACAAGATGACAGGATAAGTGCTGAAGTCAGCACTACACCTGAAAATATTTTATTAATATACTTTTTCATTATAATAATTGCTTTTACCTATTAGAAAGTGAACTGCAAGCTGAAGTTAAATACACGAGCTGATACATAAGTATCATCTGTAGAACCTGTGAATGAAGACTGAGGGTTCAGACCCTTGCGTGAAGTAAGGGTGAAGAGGTTTTCAACACCAGCCTTTGCGTAAACACCCTGAAGACCCCACTTTGAAACAAGAGCCTTTGGCAAATTATAACCCAATGTAATATTCTTCAAAATCAAATAAGAAGAACTTGTCAACCAACGGTCACTAGTAGCATTAGTATCTGTACTACGATTGAAGTTCAATACTGGGATGCCATTTGGATCAATACGGTTAGCAGAAGTTTCTGTCATACCAGCTGGCACACCATTCCATGACTTCAACACATCTTCATGAAGAGCTGATGCTGAAGAAGCTGATGATGTTGACATCAAACTCTGATATGTTGCATCGTAAGTCTTACCACCAAGGCTATAAGAGAAAAGAAGATTCAAAGAAAGGTCTTTCCAAGACAAGTTAGAAGCAAATGATCCGTATACAGATGGGAGTGCTGTACCTGCCCATACACGTGCAGCATAAGCTGTAGAAGTAGTATACTTCTTACCATTGATTTCAACCAATGCACCGTCTGCAGCTGCAGTAGACTCAAGTGATGTATTCAAAGTATACAAAGAGTTACCTGTCATCTGATCTACACCCTCGAAGTGATAAGTATACCACTCATAAGCAGAATGACCCTCTGAATAGTTCTGCTGACCATGAAGGATGTCCTTGTGATCTGGAAGAGAAATAACCTTGTTGCTCAAAGTAGTTGCATCAAGTGCTAAATTCCATGTCCAGTTCTTACCTCTTACGACATCACCGTTGAAAGAGAACTCAAAACCACGGTTAGAAAGAGTACCAATGTTCTTATACAGTGTCATATTAGCAATATTGCTGTCATAAGGGAATGAACCTGCAGACAAAGGCATACGAACTTCAAACAAAAGATCCTTAGAACGCTTGTCATAGTAACCAATACTGAAGTTCAAACGATCAAAGAGTGTACCCTCTACGCCAAAATCAACAGTCTGAGTAGTTTCCCACTTAATATCATCGGCAGCTAATTTCTGGCGAACCAATGCTGGGTTATCACCATTTTTAGTGATGTAGTAAAGACCCTGATAACCATAGTAATCTACAGCCATATCATTACCTACTTCACCATATGAAGCACGAAGACGAAGAGCATCTACCCATTTTACATCTTTCATGAAATTCTCTTTCTTCATATTCCAGTTAGCACCGAAAGAGAAGAAATCACCCCAGCGATGACCATCCTTAAACTTAGATGAACCATCACGACGATAAGAGAAATCTGCAAAATATTTAGAATCATAATTGTAACGTACTCGACCCATATAAGATTCTGTCTTATACTCGTAAGTATAACCTTCAGTAGAAGAGTTTGTTACAAAGTTACTCAATGACAAGAGACCATCAATAGCAGCATTCGTATTCATCACTTCATGAGACTTACGTCTCCAACCATTATTTTCATGTCCAAGCATGACGTCAACGTTATGCTTGTCGAAATCATGATTCCAAGTGAGAAGTTCCTGACCAGTCTTCTTTTCATAGTTATAATCATATTCTGAAAGACGACCATTGTTGGCAGCACCATCACCGATGTTAGGGTTATTATACCTCTGACGGTTTGATGTTGTTGTATTTAAGTTGCTGGTCAAAGAGATTCCAAAACCATAAGGCAACTTAATCTTAGCAAAACCTGTAGCATCGATAGCGTTACGTCTTGTACGATCTTTATCTGTACGAATTTCGTAACCGATGTTACGGTTGCTCAAATATGAAGACTCTGTATCCCACTGCTTGTTACCATTTGCATCAAGTGCATAGGTACCATCTGCATTATGTTTGTAATAAGAATAAACAGGAGCCATATAACGAGCTACGTTAAATGGGTTAGCATAAGCACTACCTGAAGCATTTGAGTTAAAGTCACGGTTTGAAGAAACACCAGAGAGGTTCAAACCAACCTGCAACCAACTCGTTGCATCGTATCTGGCATTAATACGACCAGTAAAACGCTCGAACGCTGAGTTCTGGATGTAACCCTTCTCATTCAAGTAACCAACAGAAGTATATACATTGAATTTTTCGCTAGAAGCACTTGCTGTAGCGGTATACTCCTGACGATAACCAGTACGTTCTACGATATCATTCCAGTCTAAATCGGTATAATTAGGATTCAAAGTACCGATCAATTTACCATTTTCATCAAACAAAGCATTATCAGCCTCGTTATAGATATTCTTACGGGCAAAGTCGCCAACTAAATTATTAGTTGCATAAGCTGCTGCTTGAGCTTCTGAATAACCAGCTACATCCATAACATAGTTCTTCATCGCTTTCCAAGAAGCTTCCATCCACTGGTTTGCACCCAAACGTTCGTATTCTGGAATACCACGCTGATAAATACCCTGATTAATATTAAGAGTTACTGTTGGTTTAGAAGACTTTGCATGCTTAGTAGTAATCAAGACTACACCATTTGCAGCACGGTTACCATACAAAGCTGCTGAAGAAGCATCCTTCAAAACTGACATACTCTCGATATCGGCAGCATTCAACTCTGAGATCTTTCCTTCGTAAGGAGTACCATCAACGATATAAAGAGGCTGGTCTGCATTACGAACACCATCGGAATTATGACTAGTACCATTATTAACCAAGGTTCCGACACCACGAATATGAATAGTAGGCTCAGCACCTGGCTCACCATATGAGTTGTTCACCTGAATACCAGGAGCACTACCCTCAAGAGCACCGGTTACTGATGTACCAATACGGTCTTCAATCTTTTTACCATCAACAACTGAGATTGCACCAGTAATACTCTGGCGTTTCGCTGTACCGTAAGCTACAACTACAACCTCATCAAGATTCTGACGATCAGGCTGAAGATTCACATTAAGCTTACCACCCTTTGAGGTAACTGTTTGAGATGTCATACCTATGTATGAAATCTCCAACTTAGAACCTGCAGGAGCATTCAAAGAAAAGTTACCATCAATATCGGTAACTGTACCCATTTTTGTGCCTACTACTTTTACAGACGCACCAATAACAGGCTGTCCATCTTCAGCAGAGATCACTGTACCACTAATTTGTGTTTGAGCCATAGCCATCCCTGCAGACAGGACAAGACCAGCTAAAACCATCTTTAGTCTTTTTTCCATAAATCCCTCTCGATTTTTTTAATTAAAATGTTTATAGTTATAATTTCTTTCTGCGACATATAACACTAATTTATTCTCATAAAATCCTGCTAATTTCTCTCACAAAAAACAGCTCGTATCATATTGTCGTACACTACATTTCAAGATACAATTCACCCATGCAGGCAAACGATTGGCAAAATTACCATATATTAATAAGGAAAACAAATTATTGCGTATAAAACCATAAATATTTAACATTCATTAGCAGTAAAAATCATATAAACTCTTTAAAACTGTTAGAATATCCATGAAAAATGTAATAATTAGTATACTATAATTAGGTTTATACGCAATTTTTACAAAATAAGCAATAGAAGTGTCAAAAGCGTTTAACATTTTCCTTCAACTGATTCTTCAAATAGTTCTTGAATGCCTCATCGCCGAGGACATCGATATCTGATAAGAGTCCTAAAACAAAACGGCCGATACCAAGATAACTGGCAACATTCATTTGCAAATGCCAATGATGTTCGTCTTCTTGCGTTATATACTTGGCTGAAGCTGGATACTCTTCTACTAGCAAATTGTGAGAGAGTTGTCCTAACCGCAACTCTATAGGATATATTTTCTCGCCACTAAACATAAATATATCGGTAAACACCTGCTTATGACGCTCTTCGTGCTCCCACGACAAATCATACATCGTAACGTTGCCCATCCGGGATATCTTGAAAGTTTTGTTCATCTCCGATTTCAACTCATAACAACGTACGTCATTATTATTATTCATCAACAGAAATGGTTCAACAATTCGGTCACATACCGACTGACTATGCGGGGAAGAATATTTTTCTATCTTTACCAATCGTTTATATTTGATAGCCTCATAGAGTACTGTAATATTATGAGCCGCTTGTAGACGAGCTTCTGGATCTGATAGAATTTTATAGTCGTAAAAATTAGCCAATTTACGATTTATACGGTCTACAATAGCATTATTGCCACCAGCCACATCAAGTGCCTTACGGATCGTAATAGCTTCATCCTCCGTAAAATTAATGGTTTCATAGAGTTGCTTCAAAAATGGTGATTCGCGATCGATACTATATACACTCGCTTCATCCTTCTCCACTTTAAATCCCCATGTACGAAAACTCTCTAAATAATAATAAAACATACGACGGGAAATATCCATTCTCTCACAAATGGCATTCACATCAAGTTTATGATTCTCCACCAGAATTAACATCAGGCGGAGCTCCTTTTCCATTTTATCGTGTCGCATTACTACTCGTCTTTAAAGTCTAAACTCAGTTCTCCTGTTCCCAAAAGATTGTAACTCTTACGATGATATGGACTTACTCCATGCTCGCGAATACCCAGACGATGTTTCTTGGTAGGATAACCCTTGTTGCTTGCCCAGTCATAATAAGGATACTCTTCGGCCAAAGCCTTCATATAGTCATCACGATAGGTCTTGGCAAGAATACTGGCAGCTGCTATTGACTGGTATTTACTATCTCCCTTGACTATTGTTGTATAAGGAAGATCCTTATATGGATCGAAATGATTACCATCGATAATCAAAGCCTGAGGTTTTACTTGGAGCTGTTCTATAGCCCGATGCATCGCCAGAAAACTAGCATGCAATATATTGATTTTGTCGATTTCCTCAGGGGTAACAACACCAATAGCCCAAGCTACAGCATCTTTCTGAATCTGCTCACGTAGCGCATATCTCTTCTTCAACGATAGTTGTTTACTGTCGTTCAATTCTGGATTGTTATAATCGGCTGGCAAAATCACTGCTGCTGCATATACACTACCTGCCAAACATCCACGACCAGCCTCATCACAACCGGCCTCAATTAAATCTGTATAGTAATGTGACTCTAACATTGGGCTATTTTCTTAATAATTCTTAATAAATTTCGTTTTTAACACACTAATATTTTAAGTGAACTTTTATTGCACAACCATTCTATATCTTTGCAAACAGTAATTAGTTAAAGACAAAGATTATGGAAAAGAATGTGACTTTATCAGTAAACATGAGCAACCGCGAAACAACTAAAAGCATTTTTAAAAGAATGATTGGGACTTGGACATCCATCACTCAAAAAGTTAAAATGCCGGCAGAATGGTTGCGCCTATATTATAGTGGCATACTTGGAAAAAACATAACCATGCAACAGACTTGGTTACTCATTAAAGCACAAACAGCTTTCTTTCTCGGTATTTTCCCAGCTGACATGTCTATTCTACTACGCTTCGCACTTGGTATTTGGATGGTTTATACTTTCATACAGTGCAAAAATGCAGATATCTAATTCTATTCCTACATGACATAAGGGCTGACTATCCCATGATAATCAGCCCCCTATATGATTCGTTGAGAAATAGCATGATATTAAAACATTTTGCTAACACGCTTGATACCTTCTACCAGGATATCTACCTCTTCCTTGGTATTATACAGACCAAAACTAGCACGGACTGTGCCCAGGATACCTAAGCGGTCCATCAATGGCTGCGCACAGTGATGACCTGTGCGGACAGCAATGCCTAAACGATCGAGCAAGGTACCCATATCCATATGATGGATATCGCCAACAAGAAAGCTTACTACCGCATCCTTATGGTCGGACTGACCAAAGATATGCATTCCCTCTATTTCCTGGAAACGCTCTGTACAATAACGGGTAAGCTCCTGCTCATGGGCATAGATTGCATCCATACCCAATGCACTCACATAATCCAAGGCTACAGCCAGACCATGAGAAGCAACATAATCAGGTGTTCCTGCTTCAAACTTCAAAGGTGGACGCTCAAAAGTAGTATTCTCAAAACTCACGTGATCGATCATCTCACCACCACCTTGGTAAGGGGGTAGCTTGTCTAACCACTCTTCTTTACCGTAAAGAACACCGATACCTGTAGGACCATATATCTTATGACCACTAAAAACAAAGAAGTCACAATCTAACGCCTGTACATCAACCTTGAAATGTGGAGTACTCTGTGCACCATCAACCATTACAGGAATATCGTGCTCATGAGCAATACGAATAATATCTTCTACAGGATTAACTGTACCCAAAACATTACTGACATGCATCACACTGACCAATTTGGTTTTAGGTGTTATCAGTTTTTCAAATTCATCCATGATAAGTTCGCCCTTATCTGTCATCGGAATGACTTTGAGCACGATACCCTTCTTACGAGCCTGTAACTGCCAAGGTACGATATTAGAGTGATGCTCCATTGTAGATACTATCACTTCATCGCCTTCCTGCATAAACTCATCACAGAATGATGATGCTACAAGATTCAAGCCCTCTGTAGTACCTCTGGTGAAGACAATCTCTGTAGTAGATTTTGCATTAATAAATTTGCGCACAGTTTCACGAGCTGCTTCATGCAGTTCAGTAGCTTGCTGACTCATCCAATGCACACCACGATGAACATTTGAATTTACATTAAGATACTCGGCACGCATTGCATCGAGTACACACAAAGGTTTTTGGGTGGTAGCACCATTATCCAGATATACTAAAGGCTTATCATATACTTGACGCGATAGTATTGGAAAATCAGCACGTACCTGGTTAATATCATACATTTCAAACTCCTTTCTATTATTTGCAAAGTTTACAACCTTCGCACTTATTAAGCTGGCCACGGAAACGCATTTCTACCAAATGATGAAGGCGGTCACGTAGTGGCTCAAGTGTCATTTGATCGATAACTTCATTAATAAAAGCAAATTCTAACAGCATTTTAGCTTCTTTTTGGTCAATACCACGCTGCTGCATATAGAACATAGCAGCATCATTTAACTGACCTACAGTAGAACCATGTGCACACTTCACATCATCAGCATATATTTCGAGCATAGGCTGTGTATACATACGAGCTGTTTTGGTGGCTACCAGATTCTGATTGGTTTCCTGAGATGTTGTCTTCTGCGCTTCCTTACGAACCAGTACTTTACCTGCAAAGGCTCCTACAGCATTCTCATCAAGCACATACTTATAAAGTTCATGGCTATCACAATGAGGAACTTGATGATCTATCAGCGTATTATTATCAACATGCTGATTCTTGTCTTCAATGGCACAGCCATTACAATAACACTCTGCACCTTCACCCTTAAATACCAAGTCAAGTTTATTACGAGTAATTCCATTATGCAAAGTAATTACATTGTGATAAACTCGACTATTGGCCTGCTGTTCGATGTAGACATTGCTGACACGCGTATTCTTGAGATGAGTTTCTTCCAAACAATTCAGTTCGAGTTTAGCATTTTCACCTACAAAAGCCTCAATAACCTGAGTAGTCAAGAAATTACGATCATCAGCAGAGTCATCACAGAACAAGAACGTAGCCTCAGCACCCTCTTCGAGCACAATAAGAACACGACGATTAATCATCAGGTCCACGTCAGATCGAAGGATATTAACAACCTGAACAGCACGATCAATCTTGACATTTTTAGGTACATATACCATAAGACCATCCTGTGCCAGCATCGTGTTCAAAGCAGTTATGGCATCTTCTTCTGTCTTAGCTTGCTTACCATAATACTTAGCAACCAACTCAGGACATGTAGCAGCTACATGGCTCAAAGAGGCGACGATAACACCCTCAGGAAGAGTCGTCTTAGGTTGAGCCTTGGTATAGAAAGCATCATTGACAACAAAATAAAGAGAAGTGCTCAAATTTGGCACATCACAACGAAAGGCATCGTACGGATTAACAGGTATTTCCAAACGATTAAGATTCAAACCATAATCAGGTTCAAACAACTTATCCATATTGGTATACTTGTAGCGTTCTACCTTCTTCGAAGGAAAGCCCTGCTTCTTGAAGTCCTCGAAGGCCTTGTCACGAATAGCATTAAGAGGCTCTGCAGCATGCTTGCAGATTATCTCTCGGGCTGTCGTATATAATTCAATATATTGTTTCTCGCTTGACATATTCTTACCTTAGTTAATCACCATACTTAGCATCAGCCTCTTCTTTGATCCACTCGTAGCCTTTTACTTCGATTTCCTTGGCTAGTTCAGGACCTGCTGTCATCACAATTCTACCTTTATAGAGAACATGGATAACACTTGGCTTGATCATATCGAGCAGACGCTCGTAGTGTGTGATAACAATAGCAGAAGTATGCTCATTATGCATTTTGTTGACTCCATCAGCTACAATACGCATAGCATCAACATCAAGACCAGAGTCGGTCTCATCAAGGATACTCAGTTTTGGTTCGAGCATAGCCATTTGGAAGATTTCATTACGCTTTTTCTCACCACCAGAGAAGCCCTCATTTACAGAACGATGTGACAATTTTGCATCGAGTTCTACAAGCTGGCGTTTTTCACGCATCAGCTTCATAAAATCAGCTGCTTTCAGTGGTTCTTTTCCTTCATATTCTCGTTTTGCATTTACCGCAGCCTTCATGAAATTTGTCATACTGACTCCTGGTATTTCTACAGGATATTGGAATGAAAGGAAAAGGCCTTCACGAGCACGATCTTCTGGTTTCATATCGAGCAAATTCTTACCGTTGAAGATAGCCTCACCACCTGTTACGGTATAGAGCGGGTTACCTGTCAGAACAGCTGACAAGGTTGACTTACCAGAACCATTAGGTCCCATAATGGCATGAATTTCACCATCATTAACTGTAAGGTTGATACCTTTTAATATTTCTTTGCCCGCGATAGTTGCGTGCAGATCTTTAACTTCTAACATAATTCTCTAGTTTTTATGTTTATCCTACAGTTCCCTCAAGAGATACAGAAAGTAACTTCTGAGCCTCTACAGCAAACTCCATAGGCAACTTATTCAAGACATCCTTAGCATAACCATTCACAATAAGTCCAACTGCCTCCTCGGTTGGGATACCACGCTGATTACAATAAAATAGCTGATCCTCACTAATCTTAGAGGTTGTAGCCTCATGCTCCACAACTGCTGTATTATTATGAATATCCATATATGGGAAAGTATGAGCACCACAATTGCTACCCAACAATAAACTATCACACGAACTATAGTTACGAGCATTATCTGCTGTTGAAGTAGCACGTACCAAACCACGATAAGAATTCTGGCTATGACCTGCAGAGATTCCCTTAGAGATAATAGTACTCTTGGTATTCTTACCCATGTGGATCATCTTAGTACCAGTATCTGCCTCCTGATAATTATTAGTTACCGCAACTGAATAAAATTCAGCTTGACTATAATCACCTCGAAGAATACAAGAAGGATACTTCCAGGTAATAGCCGAACCAGTTTCTACCTGCGTCCAACTTAATTTGGAGTTAGTACCACGTAAGTCGCCTCGCTTAGTCACCAGATTGAGCACACCACCTTTACCATTCTCGTCACCAGGATACCAGTTTTGAACTGTAGAATACTTCACCTCAGCATTATTCATGACAATGATCTCGACGATAGCTGCATGAAGTTGATTTTCATCACGCATAGGGGCCGTACATCCCTCAAGATAACTAACATAGGCATCATCTTCGGCAACGATTAATGTACGCTCAAACTGACCTGTATTACGAGCATTGATACGGAAGTAACTACTTAATTCCATCGGACAACGTACTCCCTTAGGAATATACACAAAAGAACCGTCGCTAAACACAGCACTATTCAATGCTGCAAAATAATTATCGCGATAAGGTACAACTGTACCTAAATACTTTTGAACCAAATCAGGATGACTCTTCACAGCTTCACCGATACTGCAGAATATAACCCCCTTCTCTGCCAACTTCTCCTTAAAAGTAGTCTTGACAGATACAGAGTCCATAATTGCATCAACAGCAGTACCACTCAACGCCAAACGTTCTTCCAACGGAATACCAAGCTTATCAAATGTTTTCTCTAACTCTGGATCGATTTCCTTATTCTTTGGCTTTTTTGCCAAAGGATCGGCATAATAAGATATTGCCTGATAATCTATTTCTGGCACATGAACATGACCCCACGAAGGCTGTTCTAATGTCTTCCAATAATTATAGGCTTTCAGTCGAAAGTCGAGCATCCATTCCGGCTCCCCTTTCTTTTGCGAGATCAAACGAACTATATCTTCATTGAGTCCGTTAGGGATGATCTCGGTATGCACGTCGGTAGTGAAGCCGTACTCATACTTCTTCTCAGCCACTTCACGTACAAACTCATTTTGCTGTGTTTCTGCCATAATATATCAATACCTATTTTTACGTTTATAGGGTCGGATGCCACATCCGCCCCTATAATATATGATAGCAAAAAGTGTACCACCCCTAGAGATGGTAACAATTGTTACTATAGTTTCTGTTCAACTTCGATTTCCGTGAAGGTTTCGATAACATCACCCTCAAGGATATCATTATAGTTAACGAGGCTGATACCACATTCCATACCCATTGGTACTTCCTTCACATCATCCTTATAGCGCTTCAATGCTGCAATAGGAGCCGTGCGAATAACAATACCATCACGTACGACACGGGCTTTATCCTTAGCATGTACCTTACCCTCAGTAACAAGACCACCAGCAATAGTACCCACCTTGGAAATTTTAAATACCTGTTTAACTTCTACCTGACCAGTAATAACCTCCTTCTTCACCTTATCAAGCATACCTACCATAGCAGCCTTTACATCGTCGATTGCATCATAGATGATAGAGTATGTATTGATTTCTACACCTTCGCGATCAGCAAGCTTACGAGCATCAGAAGAAGGACGAACCTGGAAACCTACGATAATCGCATCTGAAGCTGATGCCAACATAACATCGTTTTCTGAAATCTGACCTACGGCCTTGTTGATAACATTTACCTGAACCTTCTCAGTACTCAACTTCAAGAAAGAGTCTGACAGTGCCTCAATAGAACCATCAGTATCACCCTTGACAATGATATTAAGTTCATGGAACTCACCACGTGCGATACGATGTGAAATATCACCCAAAGTAAGACGCTTCTGAGTACGTAAACCTTGCTCACGCTGTAACTGTTCACGCTTATTAGCAATTTCACGTGCTTCCTGCTCAGTTTCGAGTACATGGAAACTATCACCAGCTGTAGGTGCGCCATTGAGACCAAGAATAATACATGGATCTGCAGGACCAGCTGTCTCAATACGAGCATTACGCTCATTGAACATAGCCTTGATACGACCCCATGAAGTTCCGGCAATCACAATATCGCCAATTTTCAAGGTACCATTGCTTACCAACACTGTAGAAACGTAACCACGACCCTTATCCAAAGAAGATTCTATGATATTACCCGTAGCCTTACGGTTTGGATTTGCTTTGAGTTCGAGCATATCAGCTTCAAGGAGAACCTTATCAAGCAGTTCCTCTACACCAAGCCCCTTCTTGGCACTGATTTCCTGACACTGATACTTACCACCCCACTCTTCAACGAGAAGGTTCATATTAGCCAAGTCCTCACGAATACGATCTGGATTAGCACCAGGTTTATCTATTTTATTAATTGCAAAAACCATAGGTACACCAGCAGCTTGTGCATGAGCGATAGCCTCCTTAGTTGTAGGCATCACTGAGTCATCGGCAGCAATGATAATGATGGCGATATCTGTAACCTGAGTACCACGAGCACGCATCGCAGTAAAGGCCTCATGACCTGGAGTATCCAGGAAGGTTACTTTACGACCATTCTTCAAGGTTACACTGTAAGCACCGATATGCTGTGTAATACCACCAGCCTCACCAGCAATAACATTAGTATTACGAATATGGTCGAGCAAAGAGGTCTTACCATGGTCAACGTGACCCATAACCGTAATAATCGGAGCACGTGAAGTCAGAGATTCTTCATCATCTGGCTCTTCGCTGATAGCTTCCTGTACATCTGCACTAACATACTCCGTATTGAAGCCGAATTCGCCAGCAACCATATTAATGGTTTCTGCATCAAGGCGCTGATTGATAGATACCATGATACCAACACTCATCAAGGTAGAAATAACCTGAGTAACACTGATATCCATCATTGTAGCCAATTCACTTACAGTTACGAACTCGGTAAGCTTCAGAGTCTTACTTTCCTTGTTCATAGCATTAGCCTCTTTAGCCAATTTCTCCTGAACAGCTTCACGCTTTTCCTTACGATACTTAGCGCCCTTCTTGTTCTGAGTTTTGCTAGTAAGACGTGCAAGTGTCTCTTTTACCTGACGTGCAACAGCCTCATCATCTACTTCTAAAGGTTTCTGATTACGGTTATTATTGTTATTGCCACGCTTGTTACGATTATTCTTTTTACCACCGCCGTTATTGTTATTATTGTTGCGGTTGTTGTTAGCATTACCACCCTGCTGATTAGCTGCTGCATTAATGTCTACGCGTTCCTTATTAATACGGACACGCTTCTTCTTTGATTGACCATTCTGAGCAGCTTTTTCCTCACGCTCTTTACGGCGCTCTTCCTTAGATTTTTTCTTAGGACGAGTACTCTGATTAAGAGCGCTCAAATCGATTTTACCAAGAACCTTAGGTTCATTAGCTACAATCTTACGCTCGCTCTTGAGGGTAAACACTTCAGACTTTTCTTCAGTCTGATTACTTGCCTGTACAGGTTTATTTTCTACAGGCTTTTTTTCTACAGGAGTCTGATTTTTTTGTTCCACTGGTTTTGGAGTTGATGCCGAATTCTCTTGCTTCTGAGCAACAGGCTGAGTATGAACTGCTGACTGAGCCTTTGGAGCTTCCGATTCCTGAGACTGAGTTTGTTCAACCTTCTGAGCCTTAGGAGTTTCCGTCACTTTACTCTCTGGAGCCTTAGGAGCGGCGTTGTTTACAGACGCTTGGCTGACGGCAGCAGCCTGTTTTGAGGACGTCTCTTTATGTTCAGGAGCAGCAGACTTAGCAGTAGGTTTCTTACCAATACTATCCAAATCGATTTTGCCCAACGGTGTAAATTTCTGTTGTGGCTTATCCGACTTTAGGAAATCTTCAGCATGATGACTCTTCTGCTCGTTTGAACGCTTCTTTTCTTTTGGTTTTTTCTGGAAAAGTTTCTCCGCCTCACTACGAACTTCAGCATCTTGCTTAAATGCTTTGTTCAGAGCTTCATACTGCTTATCATTCAGTTTGAAACTCGGTTCAGCTTTGACCTCACCCAGGTCACTTCTTTTTTCTAGGAATTCAACTGCCGTTTGAAGTCCTATGTTTAATTCACGTAATGCTTTATTTAATCTGATGCTCATTAATATTCCTTATTATTCAAATTCTGCTTTTAATATGTTTATGACATTATCAACGGTCTCTTCTTCCAAGTCAGCCTTTTCTACTAACATTTCACGAGGAGCATTCAACACCTGGCGAGCTGTATCAAGACCAATTCCCTTGATGGCATCAATAACCCATTGATCTATTTCGTCAGAGAACTCATCCAAGTAGATATCGTCTTCTGCCTCATTTTCATCTATCTCGCGGAATACATCAATAGTAAACTCTGTAAGCATAGAAGCCAACTTGATATTCAAACCGCCACGACCAATAGCAAGACTAACTTCCTCTGGCTGCAAATATACCTCGGCCTTCTTCTCTTCTTCATTGATATTAATAGAAGAAACCTTTGCTGGGCTCAACGCACGCTGGATAAACAACTTGATGTTAGAAGTATAGTTAATTACATCGATATTTTCGTTACAAAGTTCACGTACTATACCGTGTACACGACTACCCTTCACACCGACACAGGCACCAACTGGATCAATACGCTCATCGAAGCTCTCAACTGCGATTTTAGCACGTTCACCAGGCATACGAGCAATTTTACGAATAGCAATAAGACCATCGTTAATTTCAGGAACCTCAGCCTCAAGCAAACGCTCAAGGAACATAGGGCTTGTACGGCTCAAAATAATCTTAGGATTATTATTTTCATTATCAACACGAGCGATAACTGCACGAACTGTTTCACCCTTACGATACTGGTCTGCAGGTATCTGTTCAGACTTAGGCAGAATAAGTTCATTATTCTCATCATCAACGATAAGAACTTCACGTTTCCAAATCTGATATACCTCACCTGAGATAATCTGACCTACGCGATCCTTATACTTATTATATAATGAATCATGCTCCAATTCCAAAATTTTAGAAGCAAGTGTCTGACGGAGATTCAATACAGCGCGACGACCAAACTTTGAAAAATCTACCTTTTCACTTACATCCTCGCCTACCTCATAATCAGGTTCTATTTTTCGAGCTTCTGTCAGAGAAATCTGCTTGTTTTCATCTTCAATTTCGCCATCAGCAACAACTACACGATTACGGTAAATCTCAAAATCACCCTTATCTGGATTTACTATCACATCGAAATTTTCATCGCTACCGAAAATTTTGGCGAGTACATTACGGAAGCTTTCCTCCAGTACACTTACCAATGTTGTACGATCGATATTCTTAGTTTCCTTGAACTCTTTGAATGTCGAAATCATACTCATGGTTTCACCTTCATTCTTTTTAACTGCCATATCTTATTTGAAACTTATTACGTATTTAGTATATTTCACCTGATCCATGAGGAATGCATAATCTACATCCTGTAGAACAGGACGTTTTTTACCTTCTACCTTTACCTTTTCTGATACAGAAACGACAAAGTTATTACCATCAACAGATTTCAGGATACCCTTAATCTTTTTACCCGTATTATCAAGTACCTCAACCTCTTTGCCAATATTATTAACATATTGTTGAGCTACCTTAAAAGGCTGACCGACGCCTGCAGAACCAACTTCCAATTCGTAATCCTCCTGATCACGATCCAAATGTTCTTGGACAAATCTACTTAATTCTGCACAATCTTCTATCCACACGCCGTCAGCATGGTCAATTTCAACTACGATTTTATCGTCTGGACTAATTTGAATGTCAACGAGGAAATACTCTTTATCCTCCAACCATTCATCAACTAACTTTTTTACGACGTTTTTGTCTATCATATAAATGTTATTATAAAAAAATGAGGAACTCTTTGTGAGCCCCTCATTCCTCTGAACATTGCAAAATTACAAAGTTTTTTATTATCAAGCAAGTATTTTATTAACTTTCTTTGAATTTTGACTTAAAAACAAGTATTTTTGATTGTATTTACCTCTACAGGTATCGTCAAACACAATTATTTTTCAACATTTTACTTCTTTTTCTTTTCTGTTGGCTGAAGTAGTTTATTATATTTTTCAGGATTATTCAGCAAATCTACTGCAGCTTTCATCTGCTTATCATAACGAAGTGCATTCTGAATAGCTCCACGTTGATAATAATAGGCTGTCACCAAATCATTTTCTATCATTTGCTTTATAGTCGGCTTATGATAATCCAGTTCTTTAGCCACATTATGATTCAATTTCTTCTGCAAAGCCTCAAACTCCGGTTTAGCATCTTCGTAATAACCTTCAAACTTAGCCAGCTTTACCAAATCTTTCAAATATTTCTCTGTTTCACGATCATACTTAAAATTAGAACTTACTACGCGTTGTTTGAACTCTTCATAGTCTGCATCAGTAAGTTCAAACTTTTCAGGTGAGGCTATTGTAGGATGCTTAGCTATATAATCTAATTCATAATTAAACAAGATTTCAGATGAGTCGCGAGCACCAGCTAGATAGAAAGCTATATTAGGCAAAGAGTCTGGTCTGACCTCTATATCTGGCTTAATACCTCCTCCATCACGAACCTCACGGCCATGAGCCGTATAGAACACACGAGTTAGAGAATCAGGTACATGCTCCACATAGCCACCCTTTCCATGTTTATAATTTAATGCTTGAACACATCGACCACTTGGAATATAATACTTACTAGTAGTCAACTTGAGATTACCATTATAAGCAATATCTACAGGCATCTGAACTAAGCCTTTACCATAGGTACGAGTACCCATTACCACTGCACGATCGAGATCTTGCAGACTACCACTAGTAATCTCACTAGCACTTGCCGTATTATTGTTAACGAGTACCACTATTGGCATAACTGTATCGATAGGCTCCACTGATGTGATATAGTCATGATTGGCACGCTTCAATTTACCCTTTGTTTTCACTAGAGTAAT
The DNA here is from genome assembly GCF_022024215.1 of Segatella bryantii. Lineage (NCBI taxonomy): Bacteria > Pseudomonadati > Bacteroidota > Bacteroidia > Bacteroidales > Prevotellaceae > Segatella > Segatella bryantii. Next base: position 2,249,529 of record NZ_CP091798.1, read on the forward strand.
GCCTTTAGGCACAAACATATTAATGATATTTACAGCTTCTGATAAAGAGCCGCCACCATTATTACGTAAATCGAGCACCAAAGACTGAGCCCCTTGTCGTTTTAAATCAATAAAAGCACGACGAAAATCCTTTGAGCAATTATCAGTAAACTGACTTAGGTTTATATAGCCGACCTTATTATCCCACATACCATAATAAGGCAAAAATGGTAGTTGAATGGCTTTACGTGTAATCTTCATCTTCATCGTCTTACCTGTACTTGGTCGCTTTATTTTTATAATAAAACTGGTACCTGCATCGCCACGCAGATGATCACTAACATAACTAACATCTTTACCCACCATCGTAGAATCATCAATACTCAAAATGATATCACCTTTTTTCAATCCAGCCTCATCTGCGGGCATATCTTTATAAGGCTCATCAATTACCACACGCTGAAGTTGCATATTATAACGAATCAGCGCACCTACACCTGCATACTTACCGGTAATCATCTGGTTAAGTTCTTTCACTTTACTTTCTGGATAATATACAGTATAGGGATCAAGACTTCGCAACATGGCATTAATACCATTACCAATGACTTCATTAGCATCGAGTGTATCGACATACATCAAATCAAGATATTTGTAGATATCGGTAAATACTTCCATGTTTTTGGCCACATCAAAATCGTGTTCCTTGTTTTGCTGTGCTAAAGTAGGAATAGTAGCCAACCATAATAAGAGATATAATGTTACTTTTTTCATGCAAATGTATATTTCAGGCAGCCATGCCTTGTTAAGTAATAGATGCAAAAATAATATAATATGTGCAGAAACTGAACGAAATTGGTCAAAAAATTACATATTTCAAAAAAATATTGAATTTTTCTTCTAAAAAATTTGGTAGAATTAAAATATATATTTACCTTTGCACTCGCAATTAAGCAAATTGCTTCAATAGCTCAGTTGGTTAGAGCACCTGACTGTTAATCAGGGGGTCGTTGGTTCAAGCCCATCTTGAAGCGCCTTCAGGAATTACGCCAGTGATTCCTTTTTTGTTGAGAATTGCAAATTGCTTCAATAGCTCAGTTGGTTAGAGCACCTGACTGTTAATCAGGGGGTCGTTGGTTCAAGCCCATCTTGAAGCGCAGAAAAGGAATTACTTAGGTAATTCCTTTTTTTATTTTCTTTTCATCTCATACCCAATAATAGTAAAATATTAATGGGTCAGTAGAAATTTAGTGGGGATAAACATAAATTATAAAAAGTCTGTATAAGAAGAATTTCTCATCTCTAATTCCCCTTAGTGCAGTTCTAAAAGCCTTGACCTTTGCATTGAAAGATTCAGCAGCAGCGTTTGATGAATGGGAAAGTTCACTCCAGGTACGGTAGTCGCTCAGTGTTTCTTTGCACTGCTTCTCAAACGTGTATGCGTCAATGTAGTAGAAATCCTCAAGCGTACGGCAGGTCACTGGGGATTTCTCCATACGTCTCTTTTAAAAAAGCCGCAAACTCCTTCGAGTAGTGGGTGCCATCAGCCGTCACCTTTAGAGGCAGAACAAAGCTCTTACCTGTGCGAGTATCAACCCATCGGCGACGTCGAAGAACCAGTACAACCTTGTGGTCACGGATGGGAAAGTCTGTCACCTCAACAGGAGCTATGAAACCTTTGGACTCGAAATGAGAGTCACTCTGCAATTCTACATTCATATTCTCGTCAAGATGGATGTGCATTTCAGGCTCATCATAAGTCTTTGTGTCAACATACTCGATTTTCACAATAATGAAGTGATCAAGCACCTCCTTAGGCAGTACCATACGGGCTAGCATAATCCTTTGTCTTCCATGCGACAAAGGTAAAGAATTTAATCCAAATAAAGGATTACCCCTATAATTTTTCGCTTGAGCCTATTTCAAATGTATAAATTAGTCGCTTGATGAATGTATATTCACTTGCGAAAGTTCAGTAAAGTTATAATATAAAAAAGAGGTGTATCTATTGGAATACACCTCTTTTACATATATGATCAATCGTTATCGATTATTCAGCACCCTGTGCATCATTGTTATCCTGATGCTCGAAGCGACGATGCTCACCACCGTTGTTACGACGATCGCCACCACGACGAGGACGACGCTCACGCTCTACATACCCTTCTGGCTTTTCAAGAAGAGCACGACGAGACAACTTATACTTACCTGTCTTTGGATCGATTTCCATCAATTTAACTTGAATCTTATCACCTTCCTTCAAACCTGCCTCTTCAACAGTTTCAAGACGTTTCCAATCGATCTCTGAAATATGAAGTAAACCATCCTTACCAGGAAGAATCTCTACGAAGCAGCCATAAGGCATAATGCTACGAACAGTACCTTCGTATACTTCACCTACCTCAGGAACAGCAACAATTGCTCTAATCTTCAATAGCGCAGCATCGATACTCTCCTTGTTAGGAGCAGAAACTTGAACGTGACCTTTACCCTCAGTCTCCTCGATAGTAATAGTTGCGCCCGTCTCTTCCTGCATCTGCTGGATAATCTTACCACCAGGACCGATAACAGCACCAATGAATTCCTTAGGAATATCAAACACCTCGATACGAGGAACCTGTGGTTTAAGCTCTGCACGTGGTTCAGAGATAGTCTTCATCATCTCATTCAAGATATGCTCACGACCAGCCTTAGCCTGCATCAAAGCCTTTTCCAAGATTTCGAAAGAAAGACCATCACACTTGATATCCATCTGAGTAGCAGTCAAACCATCACGTGTACCTGTGGTCTTGAAGTCCATATCACCCAAGTGGTCTTCATCACCAAGAATATCACTCAATATAGCATACTTATCCTCACCTGGGTTCTTAATAAGTCCCATAGCAATACCAGAAACAGGTTTCTTGATAGGCACACCAGCATCCATCAAAGCAAGAGTACCAGCACAAGTTGTAGCCATAGAAGAAGAACCATTAGACTCGAGTACCTGACTTACCAAGCGAACAGTATAAGGATAATCAGCAGGAATCTGATCCTTAAGCGCACGCCATGCCAAGTGACCGTGACCAATCTCTCGACGACCTACACCACGCTGAGCCTTTGCTTCACCAGTAGAGAATGGAGGGAAATTATAGTGAAGGAGGAAGCGCTGGTAACTACGGTTAAGAACACCATCAACCAACTTTTCATCCATCTTGGTACCAAGTGTACAAGTAGAAAGAGACATCGTCTCACCACGCTGGAAGATAGCACTTCCGTGAGGCATTGGCAGAGGAGAAACCTCACACCAAATAGGACGAATATCAGTAGTAGCACGACCATCAAGACGAAGACCTTCATCAAGGATACAGCGACGCATAGCATCACGCAATACATCATCATAGTAACGCTTAGCCTCAGCATGCTTCTCTTCCAAATCATCTGCAGAAAGATCTTCGTGAGCAGCATCATACTTCTCAAGGAAATCTGCAAGCAATTTATCGAAAGAATCATTACGCTCCTGCTTAGGCAGAGCCTTATGGTTGATATCATAAGCTGGCTGATAAAGCTCGTCCTTAATCTGCTGACGAAGTTCCTCATCATTGATTTCGTCATCATACTCACGCTTAACGTCAGTACCGAGTTCTTTAGCCAGTTCATCCTGAAGATCACACATAGGTTTGATAGCCTCGTGAGCAGCCTTCAATGCATTAATAAGGTCGAGTTCTGAAACTTCTTTCATCTCACCCTCTACCATCATAATATTATCTTTGGTAGCACCAACCATCAAGTCCATATCAGCCTCTTCCATCTGCTGGAATGTAGGATTGATAACAAACTCACCATTAATACGGGCAACACGAACTTCAGAAATAGTATAATCGAAAGGTATGTCAGAACAAGCCATTGCAGCTGATGCGGCAAAACCTGCAAGTGCATCAGGCTGATCTACGCCATCTGCAGAAAGCAACATGACCTGTACATAAACTTCACAATGATAATCCGATGGGAATAAAGGACGAAGAGCACGGTCAACAAGACGTGATGTCAAGACCTCCTCGTCACTTGCTTTGCCTTCACGCTTAGTAAAACCACCTGGGAAACGACCTGCAGCACTATACTGCTCACGGTAGTCTACCTGTAAAGGCATAAAATCTGTACCCGGAACTGCCTCTTTGGCTGCACAAACGGTTGCGAGAAGTACGGTATTTCCGAGTCTCAATACTGCGGAACCGTCAGCCTGTTTTGCAACCTTTCCGGTCTCAATTGTGATGGTTCTTCCATCAGGCAATTGAACTGTTTTCGTAATTACGTTCATCTAAAAAATTAAAACTTTATTGTTTTGACTAAACATCAAATAATTTAAATTAGGGCAAAGATACCTCTTTTATAATAAAAACAAGCAGAAAAAAGGAAGAATTTTTGTTTTTTAAAGTTTTTAGTCAATTCTCTCGACTTTTGTCATAAAATTACTATCTTTGCAAGTAAATTTGCGAAATAATAAAACATCATGAAGATATCAAAATTTTTATCGGTAACTGCGCTTTTTATCGCATTATTGACCATAACATCTTGCAATAACAAGAAATTTCATGTAAATGGCTCTATTTCAGAGGCTAAAGACTCTACACTATACCTAGAGAACATCAGCCTTAACGGTCCTGTTATCATCGACTCTATAAAACTTGGCGAGGATGGTTCTTTTCAGTTTGAAGAGAATGCTCTCGACACCATTACACCTGAATTCTATCGATTACGTATTGCAGATCAAATTATCAATCTGTCTATCGATTCTACAGAAACAGTTACTTTCAAAGCAGCCTACCCTACTATGTCTGCCAAATATACAGTAGAAGGTAGCGATAATTGTACTAAGATTCAGCAACTGTCTCAATTACAGATGACCCTACAGGCACAAATTAACGCAATTACCCAAAATCCAAATATTGGTACAGATTCTGCTCAGGTAGTTATCACACAGTTACTCAACAACTACAAAGCCAACGTTAAGCAGAATTATATATTCAAAGAGCCTTACAAAGCCTACTCATACTTTGCTTTATTCCAAACCTTATTTATCGGCGGACAGACATCTTTGATTTTTAATCCAAGAAACAACAAGGAAGATGTTCAAGTATTTGCGGCTGTAGCAACAAGTTGGGACTCATTCTATCCAGGTGCAGAACGTGGCAAAAACTTGCATAATATCGCTATAGAAGGAATGAAGGATGTACGCATCATCGCCAGCAATAATGCTCAGAAAAATATTGACGCAAGCAAAGTCTCTGTATCAGGAATCATTGACCTTCCTTTGTATGACAATAAGGGTAATTTGAGACATCTTACAGAACTCAAAGGAAAAGTGGTTATGCTCGACTTCCATCTTTTCCAAAATGAGCAGTCTACCAAGCGTATTATGATGCTGCGCGATCTCTATAACAAGTATCATGCCAAGGGCTTTGAGATCTATCAAGTTTCTGTAGACCCTAACGAACATTTTTGGAAGACTCAAACTGCTGCTCTACCATGGATTAGTGTCCATGAAGAAGGAGGACTCGAAGGCCAGAGTCTTGTAAAATATAATGTTCAAAACATTCCTACTTTCTTCTTGATTGATCGTAACAACACACTTCAGAAGAGAGATGTGCAAATTAATGATATTGATGCTGAAATACAGGCATTACTATAATGAACATTATAGACAAGTGGAAATTCTGTCCACAATGTGGCAGCCATCAATTTAAGAAAAACAGTTTCAAAAGTTTGCGTTGTGATGCATGCGGCTTCGAATATTTTATGAATCCCAGTTCGGCTAACGCAACTTTTATTCTCAATTCAGCTAACCAGCTACTTGTTATACGACGCAAGATAGAACCCGCCAAAGGTACATTTGATTTACCTGGCGGTTTTGCTGATATCGAAGAAGGAGCAGAAGAAGGAGCTCTTCGGGAAGTGAAAGAAGAAACTGGTCTGGAACTGAACAATATACAATATCTTTTTAGTATACCTAACCAATATTATTACTCCGGCATCGATATTCCTACACTAGATTTGTTCTACGAAGCACATATCAGTGATAGTAGTAAACTACAGGCCATGGATGATGCCGAAGCCTATTATTGGATGAATTTGGAAGACATCAATCCAAACCTATTTGGACTAAAATCTGCCAAAGAAGCAGTCACTCGTTTTTTAGCAACACGCAAAAAACAATAAAGAGAACGCTTTCCTACTCTACTGAGTAAGAAAGCGTTTTTGTTGAAAGAGCCGTAAAACTTAAAAAAAATAAAAATTTTCCATATAATAAGGTATAAGCAAAAGTTTTAATTATTTTTGCGCCCTAAATAAGAAAATATCCGATTATGCAAGAAAATCTAGTTATAGTCGAGAGCCCTGCGAAGGCAAAGACAATCGAAAAGTTCTTAGGAGAAGACTATAAGGTTATGTCTTCCTATGGTCACATTCGTGACTTGAAAAAGAAAGAGCTAAGCATAGACAAAAAGACACTCGAACCTCATTATGAGATTCCTGAAGAGAAGATCAAATTGGTTTCAGAACTAAAGTCGACCGCCAAAAAGGCTAAAAAAGTTTGGTTAGCATCCGATGAGGACCGCGAAGGAGAAGCTATCTCATGGCACCTTTGCGAAGTATTAGGATTAGATGAAGAAAAAACTAGCCGAATTGTTTTCCACGAAATTACACAACAAGCGATTCTTGATGCAATCAAGACACCTAGACATCTAGATATGAATCTTGTCAATGCTCAGCAGGCAAGACGTGTACTCGACCGTTTGGTAGGTTTCAAACTTTCTCCAGTATTATGGAAAAAAGTAAAACCAGCGCTCTCTGCCGGTCGTGTACAAAGTGTCGCTGTACGACTTATCGTAGAGCGCGAAAGAGATATTCAGCACTTTAACAGTGAACAATACTATCGTGTAAGTGCTATTTTTGCACTCATTGCTCCTGACGGGTCAGCTACAGAAGTAAAAGCTGAACTCGATAAGCGCCTGAAGACCCATGACGAAGTGGTTGCCTTACTTGAGAAGTGCAAGGATTCAACTTTTACCGTTGAATCAGTTACCAAGAAGCCTTTGAAGCGTTCTCCTGCACCTCCTTTCACCACCTCAACTCTACAACAGGAAGCAGCACACAAGCTCAATTTTACAGTAAGTCAAACCATGATGATAGCTCAGCACCTTTATGAGGCAGGTAAAATAACCTACATGCGTACTGACTCCGTAAACTTGTCTACGCTATGTATCAATGCCAGCAAGGACGCTATCATTAAGCATTATGGTAAAGAATACAGTAAACCACGTAATTTCACAACTCATTCTAAAGGTGCACAAGAAGCCCACGAGGCCATCCGTCCTACAGATATGAGCAAATCTGAGATTGAAGGTTCTTCCCAGGAGAAACGTCTCTATAATCTAATTTGGAAACGTACTGCAGCATCACAGATGGCAGATGCTCAGATTGAAAAGACTACTGTAAATATTACTATTAGCAATGCTGACGATAAATTTGTTGCCAATGGTGAAACTATCGCGTTCGACGGCTTCATGAAAGTATATAACGTCACCAATGATGATGAAGAAAATCAGGAAGACTACTTGCGTATACTTCCTTCTCTGAAAGAAGGCGACAATTTACAACGTCGTGAAATTACAGCTACCCAGCGCTTTTCACAAGCACCTTCAAGATATACAGAAGCTAGTTTGGTACACAAACTGGAAGAACTCGGTATTGGACGTCCATCTACGTATGCACCAACTATAAGTACTATACAACAACGTGAATATGTATTAAGAGGTGACCATCCAGGAACAGAACGCCAATATACAGTAGATACTCTAAAAGGTATCCAAATTACCCAAAAGACTAAAAAGGAAAACACAGGTTCTGACAAGGGTAAACTTGTTCCTACCGATATCGGTATCGTGGTTAACGATTTCCTTATAGAAAACTTCCCTGGCATCATGGATTATAACTTCACAGCCAAAGTAGAACAACAGTTCGACTTGATAGCTGAAGGTAAAGAAGAGTGGACAACCATGATGAAGGACTTCGATACTAAATTCGAGCCAATTGTTGAAAAGGTAATGAAAGCTCGAAGCGAGCACAAAGCAGGTGAACGCGAACTGGGTACAGACCCTAAGAGTGGAAAGCCTGTATTTGTCAAGATTGGCCGATTCGGACCAGTAGTACAGATAGGTTCTGCTAACGATGAAGAAAAGCCTAAATTTGCTCAAATGCCAGCAGATAAGAGCATCGAAACCATATCACTAGAGGAAGCATTAGAACTCTTCAAATTACCAAGAGAACTGGGTGAATACGAAGGCGAAACCGTAACCATTGGTGCAGGCCGATTCGGACCATACGTTCTCCATATGAAGAAATATGTATCTATACCTAAGACCATTGATCCAATGGAAATCACGTTGGAAGAAGCAATACAGCTTATCAATGATAAACGTGAACAGGAAAAGAAAAAACATATCAAGAAATTTGAAGAAAACGATAAATTGGAGATTCTTAATGGGCGCTACGGTCCATATATTGCCTATGACGGCAAAAACTACCGTTTGCCAAAAGAACTTCACGAGAAAGCAGCAGAACTCACCCTCGAGGAATGCATAAAAATCGTGAACAATGCCCCAGAACCAAAAGCAAGAACCAGAAAAGCTCGCAAGTGAAAAGAATTATTATCATAGGATACATGGGCGCTGGCAAAACTACCGTCGGCAAAGCCCTGGCTGAAGACCTCGGACTTACATTTTATGACCTAGACTGGTACATCGAGAATCGTATGCGAAAAACTATCAAGCAAATTTTCGATGAATCTGGAGAAGAAGGATTCCGCAAAATAGAACATAACATGCTCCATGAAGTAGCAGAGTTTGAAAATGTCATCATTAGCTGTGGTGGTGGAACACCATGCTTCTTCGATAACATGGATTACATGAATGAACAGGGAGAAACACTCTATCTGAAAGCTAGTCCTGAAGTTTTATATGGCCATTTGAGAATGGGAAAAAGCGTTCGACCGCTACTCCTTAACAAAACACCTGAAGAAGTAAAAGTGTTTATCCAAGAGCAGTTGCAAAAGCGCGAACCTTTTTACAACAAAGCCAAACATATCCTTGATGTGAGCCTTATGGACAACTTCGACAAAATAAAGATATCAGTAAAACAAGCAAGAGCATTATTGAATATATAAGCAATCGTAAATGAAGAAATGGACAATTGAAGATTCGAAAGAACTCTACAACATTAATGGTTGGGGTACTTCGTATTTTGACATCAACGAAAAAGGTGACGTCTTTGTAACTCCATGCAAGGACAATGTACAAATCGACCTCCGTGATGTCATGGATGAATTGGCGCTACGCGATGTGACGCCACCGGTATTGCTTCGTTTCCCGGACATCCTTGACAACCGTATCGAAAAAACGGCTAGCTGTTTCGCCAAAGCTAAAAAGGAATATGACTTTAAGGCAGAAAACTTCATCATCTATCCGATTAAGGTTAATCAGATGCAACCTGTCGTAGAGGAAATTATTTCTCATGGCCGCAAGTTTAATCTAGGTTTGGAAGCAGGCTCTAAACCCGAACTTCATGCAGTCATCGCTGTACAGTGTCAAAGCGACTCACTAATTATTTGTAACGGATATAAAGATGAAAATTATATCGAATTAGCTTTATTAGCCCAAAAAATGGGCAAGCGAATCTTTATCGTTATCGAAAAACTAAACGAACTGGAGATTATCGCTCGAATTGCTAAACGACTTCATGTAAAACCAAACATCGGTATCCGTATCAAATTGGCATCTTCTGGCTCTGGTAAATGGGCAGAAAGTGGTGGTGATGCTTCTAAATTTGGTCTTACCTCTTCAGAATTGCTCGAAGCACTCAATATGCTTGATGAAAAAGGCCTACACGACTGTCTACGCCTTATTCATTTTCATATTGGTAGCCAAATAACCAAAATTCGTCGTATTCAAACGGCTCTCCGTGAAGCCTCACAGTACTACATCAATCTTCACAAAATGGGCTACAATGTAGATTTCGTAGACTGTGGTGGTGGTCTTGGTGTAGATTATGACGGAACCCGCTCATCTAACAGTGAAAGTTCTGTAAACTACTCTATTCAAGAATATGTAAATGACTGTGTATACACCTTTGTAGATGCAGCCAACAAGAATAACATACCACATCCTAACATCATTACGGAAAGTGGAAGAAGTCTTGCAGCTCACCATTCTGTCTTGGTCATCGATGTATTGGAAACAGCATCGTTGCCAGAAATGCCAGAGGAATTTGAGGCTAAAGACAACGATCATCAACTGGTAAAAGACTTGTATGAGATTTGGGATAATCTGAGTCCTCGTACGATGCTTGAAAATTGGCACGATGCAGAACAGATTCGAGAAGAATGTTTGGAATTATTCTCACATGGTATGGTTGATCTCAAAACTCGTGCTGAAATCGAATCCATGTATTGGAGTGTCTGCCATGAGATTAATAGTCTTTCTAAAGGACTCAAGCATGTACCTGATGAATTGAGAGGTCTCGATAAATTGCTGGCAGATAAATACTTCTGTAACTTCTCTCTGTTCCAAAGCCTACCAGACAGTTGGGCTATAGACCAGCTTTTCCCAGTCATGCCTATACAACGTCTTAACGAACGTCCTTCACGAAATGCGACATTACAAGATATCACTTGTGATAGCGATGGTAAAGTTGCCAACTTCGTTACTAACGGTCATGTGGGCCAGGTATTACCTGTACACTCATTAAAGAAAAACGATCCATATTATTTGGGAGTTTTCCTCGTGGGCGCTTATCAGGAAATTTTGGGCGATATGCATAATCTCTTCGGTGACACGAATGCTGCACATATCACCGTGAAAAATGGTCAATACGAAATCAATCAGATTTTCGATGGTGAAACAGTTGAAGAAGTACTCGAATACGTTCAATACAACCCGAAAAAACTCGTACGACAACTAGAACAATGGGTTACGAAAAGCGTAAAACTTGGTAAAATTTCGCTTGAAGAAGGAAAAGAATTCCTCAATAATTATCGTTCGGGACTCTATGGATATACATATCTAGAATAAATATATAATCAGACCTCGAACAAGAGGCCTGATTTTTTATATTCCTTACTACTATGAAACAGAAAATTACAGTCGTTAAAGTTGGTGGAGCAATTGTAGAAGATCCACAAAGTCTTGATCAGCTGCTTCAGAATTTTGCAGCCATCGAAGGTCCTAAAGTTTTAGTTCACGGTGGTGGCAGAAGAGCTACCAAAGTCGCTACATCATTAGGCATAGAAAGTAAGATGGTTAATGGGCGTCGCATTACCGACGCAGAAATGCTTGAAGTAGTAACCATGGTTTATGGTGGACTTGTCAACAAGAATATTATTGCCCAACTTCAGTCTAAGGGAGTTAACGCATTAGGCCTAACTGGTGCAGATATGGATGTTATACATAGCCATAAACGCCCACAAAAAAACGGCATAGATTATGGGTTTGTAGGCGATGTAGAACATGTTAATGGGTTTGCACTTCGTAATATCATCGAACAAGGTATTACTCCTGTCATGGCACCCTTAACCCATGATGGTAAAGGCAACATGCTGAATACTAACGCAGATACCATTGCCTCAGAAACCGCTAAAGCTCTCGCCCGCTTTTATGATGTAACACTAATTTACAGCTTTGAGAAAAAAGGTGTTCTCAGCAATCCTGAAGATGATGAAACCGTGATTCCAACAATTACACGTCAAGATTTTGAGCAATATGTTGCTAATGGTACTGTAGCCGGTGGCATGATTCCTAAATTAGAAAACGCACTTGCTGCAGTAGACAGTGGTGTGAGTCAAGTTATTATCACACTGGCTTCAGCCATCGATGGCAAACATGGCACTATTATAAAGAAGTAACACCTTCTTAAACGTTAATGAATATTAAATTTGAGAAGAAAGTATGATTTACTGTAACTTTCTTGAAACACAATCGTCAGTTAATATAGAGGCAAGATGAAAAATATCAGTTTCCGTAACGATGTATTGCCGTTGAAGAATATACTTTATCGGCTAGCTCTTCGAATCACACTTAACCGTGCAGAAGCTGAAGACATTGTACAGGATACGCTGATTAAGGTTTGGAATAATCGAGATAAATGGGACAAAATAGAATCAATAGAAGCTTATAGTTTAACCATTGCTCGAAATTTGGCTCTTGACCGAAATAAGAAAATGGGAAATAACAATCCATCTATTGATGAGGAACAAGTAGACAATACAGACCATGCATCTAATCCTTATGATGAAATAGACCGAAAAGAAAAGGTTAACATCATCAAAAAATTAGTAAACGAATTGCCAGAGAAACAACGAAGTTGTATGCAACTTAGAGACTTTGAAGGCAAATCGTATAAAGAAATAGCCGAGATTCTGGCCATTACTGAAGAACAAGTAAAAGTAAATATCTTCAGAGCTAGACAGGCAATAAAAAAAAGATTTCAAGAATTTGACAAATATGGATTATAAGTACATCAATCAACTTTTAGATCGCTATTGGAAGTGCGAAACTTCTCTTGAAGAAGAGAAAATACTTCGTGCCTTCTTTAGTCAAAAGGATGTACCAGCAGAACTGGAAACTTATAAAGAACTGTTTATTTATGAACAGAATGAAAAGGTTACAGATGTGCTGGATGATGACTTTGACCAAAAGATGATGACTCTTATTGATAACAACGAGCATATTGCTCATCTGCACAAAGCTCGATTTGTTACCATTTCAAACAACTTGAAGCCTTTATTCAAGGCAGCTGCTATAGTAGCTATATTCCTGACTTTAGGAAATGCATCTCAAGTAGCGTTTAATGAAGAGGATGAAATCATCAATACTGGCACCACAGAACAACTCTATAAGGGAGCTTCTGTAGCCATGGGTGACTCTGCCGTTATCGATAGCATGCAGCATAGCAGTATCGAAACAACGACTGCAGCCGAAAACATACTAAAGTAGATTATTTCTATGCTTTCTCTATAAAAATCATTTTTTAGTAAAACAATTACTTGAAACTGTGAAGTTTCTATTCTCTCAAATTTTTCATAACATACTAACGTAAAGCCCCGCCACTCTGTCGAGAGTTGCGGGGCTTTTTTCCTGTCAATCGCTTACAACATACTGTTGCCATATGCCATTATCGCAGGAAACTTTACAGTTGGTCTGCAGATTTCATACGAGTAGCAAGCTGAAACAAACTCGGAATAAAGACACATAATGAGAACAAAAGTCCTTCCACCATCATCTTTTCACTACCATGAAACAGATCTATCAGTTTACCATCCTGCATCTTTGGCATTAAATTAAACATGACATAAGCGACACTATTATTAATCCAATGTAAAACAACACCAGGAATTATACTATTGGTACGATAATACATCCATCCCAACAAAATACCCACAGAAAAAGCAAAGACAAACTGAACCAAATTACCATGGACTGCGCCAAACATTAAAGCTGAAACCAATATAGATACCCAATAATATTTCTTAGGGAATATTTTTAATAATGCATTGAGAATAGCTCCCCGAAATACCACTTCTTCTGCTAAAGGAGCCAATACACCTATTGCTATAAAACCCCAAGGTTCTTTCATCACACTCTCAAAAATCTTAGTATATGTTGGATCCATTGTCAACTGTAACTTCTCCATAATCCATTCCGATGGCAATATCAGTCCAAAAGATAACAATACAGTCCATATAATAACTGCCCAAGGTCGTGTTTTCAAATAAGAAAGAGAAAATGGAAACCACTTCAAACGTATAAACAACAGAATAGTCAAAGCACTACTCAAAACTGTACTTATAGCTAATGCTTCTCCGTAAATACCACTAGCCATACCATTAACGACATTTGCATAACCAACATTCTCAAATTGATTATATATCAAAGCAACAGCTAACTGAACAAACAGCTGTATCAAAACAAAGACAATAGCATATAATATGCTATCAAGTATACCTTTAGTCGACTTTTTCATAAAACAATATTAATCTTTATCCAATTTATCATTTACAACACGCTTATCATTCTCTAACTGAGCTTTCAAAGCTTCTACACTTTCAAATTTTTGCTCTGTGCGAATAAAATGCATAAAACTTACAGATACTCGCTTACCATATATATTGCCCGTGAAATCGAAGATATTTACCTCATACGAGCGCTTTAAGCCACAGAATGTGGGACGATTACCAATATCCATCATACCACGATATACTCTACTGTCACCCTCAATGTGAACTAAAACAGCATAGGCGCCATTAGCGGGTATTAACTTTTCACAGGCTGAAAGGTCAATATTAGCCGTAGGGAAACCTAAACGACGACCTTCTTGAAAACCACAAACAACCTCACCTGTAAGAGAATAAGGATAACCTAGACAGGCATGAGCCTCTTCAACCTTACCCTCATACAGCATTTTACGAATTACCGTAGAACTTACGTTTACCTGCTGCAATTGAAAAACAGAGGTATTAATAACCTCAATACCTAACTGTTTACCATACTTTACATAGTCATTAAATCCCTCTTCCCGATTATGACCAAACCGATTATCATAACCAATATAAAGTTTCCTCACATGCAACTGATCGCGAAGCACTTTTTCCATAAAATAAAAAGCCGACATACTTGCAGTTTGCTGATCAAAACGAAGCAGCCCACAAGTATCCACACCTAAACCTGCCAATAAATTAAGTTTCTCATCGAGGGTACTCAACATTTCAGGCTGATAATCCTGATGCAACACCTTACGTGGATGACTTTCGAACGTGATAACCATAGACTTAAGTCCACACTTTTTTGCCTCATCAACGACATGATGAAGTAGAAACTGATGCCCACGGTGCACACCATCAAAAAAACCTATAGTAGCTACACAAGGTAAATCAGATACGTGTCTAGCACTAATATGAATAATATTCATTTTCGATGAAACCGTATTAAATCTTCAACCAATCATCTGGATGCTCATTCCAAAATGTCTGAATACCCAATTCGCGCGCAGCAGCAATATTTGCCTCATTATCATCAATAAACAGAGTTTCTTCTGCTTTAATACCTGCATCAGCTAGCACAGTTGCAAAAATATCTTCCTGAGGCTTAATCTTATGAAGTTCATAAGATAGATAAATTTCATCGAAAAAATCCTGAGCTATCCAGCGCTTATAAGGGAATAATTCCTCTGCGCAATAATTCCAATGCATTTCATTGGTATTACTTAACAGGAACAATCTAAACCCTTTATCATGCAACTCGAGCAATCTCACCTTCTTTTCATTCGGAATAACCGTAAGCAACCGATTCCAAGCCCAAACAATATCTTCATCACGAACGTTGCACGATGCAATACGTCTTACCTCATTGCAAAATTCATGCTGAGAAATATTACCAACTTCTGTATCATAAAACAAATCCTCTGTACGATGATCTTCTATATACTGAGCTATTTGGGGAGCACCTATCGCTTTAAAAGCATCAATACAACGCTGATCATCAAGCCCAACTAAGACTCCCCCCAAATCAAATATAATATTTTTTATCAACATCTTATTTTTTATCTATATATCGTTGAATTAAACGTATGCCTTCACCAATCCACATGACAAGCGATGTAGAAGCAATTATAATCCCCCATTCCATCGCTGTAAGCGGTACCGTACGAAACATTTTACCACCAAAAGTAACTATCAACCATTGGCCCAATAAAATAATGCAAAGCACCAAGGCCAATCCCTGATCTGCATATATTCTTCTAAATGCAGAAAAATGGCTTCCAAAACTCTTCGCATTAAAAAGATTCCAAAACTGAAGCATGACAAATACGGTAAAAAACATGGTCAGCTCTCGTATATCCACTCCCGCACCATGATATTCACAATATACCAAAAAGGTCAGCATTAATACGAAAAAGACTAGTCCCCATGACAATATATATTTTGCCATTTTTGGAGATATAATAAAGTCATTACGATCACGTGGTCTGTCTTTCATCACCTCACGAGAAGGAGGCAATGAAGCAAGAGCCATAGCGGCAAATGTATCCATAATCAGATTTACCCATAGTATCTGCGTTACAGTAAGAGGCATTTCCGTACCCACTAAAGAACCTCCCAGTACCAATAACAAAGCTGTTAAATTGACCACTAGTTGGAAAAAGAGGAATCGCTGTATATTCTTATACAGTGAACGCCCCCACATGACAGCATTAGCAATGCTTCCAAACGAATCATCAAGCAAGGTCATATCAGAAGCAGATTTAGCTACAGATGTACCAGAACCAAGAGATAATCCCACATGTGCATAATGTAAAGCAGGAGCATCATTTGTGCCATCACCTGTTACAGCTACCACTTCACCGCGTTTTTGAAGCATCTGCACTAGGCGCTGCTTATCAGTAGGACGTGCTCTTGACATAATACGAATCTCAGTGGCACGCTGATAGGCATCCTCATCGCTCAAAGCTGCCCATTCAGGACCTGTTATCGAATATCTAACGTCTTTGCTATTTTCGTCAGCAGCAAACAAACCTATCTGCCTACCTATTTCTGCAGCCGTTGCAGTAGTATCACCCGTAACGATTTTCACCTCAATACCAGCTTCCTGACAGCGCTTTACGGCCTCAGGTACATCCTCGCGAACTGGGTCAAATATTTCACATATTGCCACTAACTCCTTACCTATAGCAAAAGCAAGTGTACGCATAGCCTTTTGCTGATATTCCAAAAGCTTCGTTTCCACTTTTTCCCTCATTTCATCGGAAATTTCACACATACCGATAACAATTTCTGGAGCACCTTTAATAAATTGATATGTTTTGCCCTCCCAAATAACATCAGTTTCCATATATTTTTTTTCTGTAGAGAATGGTACTTGATGCTCAACAGGAATAGTTTGACGAATCTTACGATAATCTATTTGTTTTGTCTTCAGCCAACTTAACAGAGCCACCTCTGTAGGATTACCGATACCTTTATCACCATCAAGATTAGCTGTTGTATTCAGGGCAATTCCAACATTCAACAATTCACTTGTTTCTGATACATTTTTATCCTTCATATGGAGAATTACCATATCACTAACGGTCATCTTATTTTGAGTTAGTGTACCTGTTTTATCTGTACAAATTACAGTAACAGCCCCCATCGTTTCACAAGCATGTAGTTTACGTACTAGATTATTCGACTTTAACATGCGACGCATATTCAAGGCCAAAGCAAGGGTAACAGCCATAGGAAGACCTTCTGGCACAGCCATGACTATCAGTGTAACACTCATCATAAAATACCCAAGTACCACCTCAGCCATTTTCAAGTAATCACCAGAATGCCATACAGATTGAGTTAAGATATCATGAACCAAAAATATCAAAAAGGCCGCTACAGCTACACCGGAACCAATTTTAGATATCATTGAAGCCAATTTATCCAACTGTACATTCAGAGGTGTCTTAGTATTCGTCTCTTCAGTTGATTTTTGTGCCACTTTACCGATCTCCGTATAATCACCGACGGCCACAACTTCAAATACACCACGTCCATTCATAACCATAGTAGAACGCAAAAGAAGATTCTTAGGATAAGTTGCATCACCAAAATCTCCGGTTTCATCGAGAACATCCTTATTAATAATAGGCTCACCTGTTAAACTTGATTCATCTATTTGTAAATCTGTCGACTCAAGAAGTATTCCATCAGCAGGAACCTCATCACCAACCTCTACTAACACGACATCACCAACGACGACTTCATGTCTGGCAATTTCAATAACATGATCGTTACGACGAACCTTTACCATCTGATCATCATTCATTGCCGTTAACAAACCAAATTTTTTAGCAGCATCACGTTCAAAATAGAAACCGATAGTAGTAGCTAAAATAACAGCAATAAAGATTCCGATAGTTTCTACAAAATCATTCTCCAGGAAAGCCATAATCAAAGATATGGCAACAGCAACAAGAAGTATTTGGATTATCGGATCACGATATTTATCAAGATAAAGCATCCAAAGAGAAGTCTTTCGAGGTGGAGTAAGTCGATTAGAGCCATACTTTGCTCGACTATCGGCTACTTGCTGGTCGTCAAGACCTGGATTATATGATTCTTTTTTCATCTTCTACTTTTAATAATGGAATATAGTAAATGCAAAGATACTCAAAATCAATCTATTTACATCAGCAATCAATAATATTTAACGTCTCCCAACTATTGTATTCAAGAAGAACTAAAAAATTTTAGATTGTAAATGATAAACGAAAAAGGTGCACCATTCGGTACACCTTTTCATTCGCATTACAATTGAAGTAACTATGCATTCGCTTAACCTATATTCGCATCAAACATCTATTGTACAAACTTAAATTGAAATTATTACATAAATTCGATCCGCTATTGTATCAAATCACCTAATTCTTAATTGGACTACAAAAATACGATATGATAAAAAATATATATAGGAGAAATCGTCATCATGATATGAATAATTACCCATAAAAAATTACATACACCATTTTCTCCCTTAAAATTAACCAAATATACTATATATTCGACTCAAATTAAGATCATGAAAAAGAACTTTTATTATTAGAACTAAGCGCCAAAATAAAATAATCACCGTCAATATACTACACTAAAACAAAAAAAATACTTACATTTAATGAAAAATACACATTTCTAGCCTAAATATTTGGATATTAAAGATAAAAAGATTATCTTTGCACCCGAAAATAAAAATACAAATATTGGACTTGTAGCTCAGTTGGTTAGAGCAACAGACTCATAATCTGGAGGTCCTAGGTTCAAGCCCTAGCTGGTCCACACTGAAAATCAGCAACTTAAGACGATTCTTAGGTTGCTGATTTTCTTTTAGGGAAAACAATGGGAAAACACTTCTTCCTTGATACGTCCCTGATATTTCGTTTATCTTGACACCAAAATAGGGCGGGAAAACAAGTGGGAAAACAGATCATGGGGTATCAAGAAGGCATTGAGGAAAGAATTCAGAAAATCGATGTGAGAATAAAGGAAAAAAGCATCCTATGCTTAACTGACAAGTAAATCAGATTAGGCACAGATGCTTCTTTACAGATTATAGGTAATAGACCCAACTAAGTGTTTCAAGCAATAGGTTTACCAGTTTCAGGAAGACTGCCGATAAAGTCAAGAATTGCGCCGATAAATTGAAGGACCCTCTGGAGTCCTCGTGCGGTATTTCTACCTCCACCCTAATATAGAAAGATTATAGTAAAATTTCAAGATTATAGTACAAATATCTAAAAAATTTCAGTACTACTCCGGAATAAGGTCGTTAGACTTGATACAATATTCTAAAATATCTTCAGCAGCTAATGCCCCAGCTTGTTTGGTAATGACTGCATTCTTTAATTCTATTGAAGAATGGCGTGGAATAATACGAATGTCTCCTAAGAGAACAAATTTTTTGTCTACATCGCTATCACCTGCCGTAATAAACCTTTCATCTTTATAAATACCTTGTAAATACTTCACAGCGAGAGATTTATCCAAAGCAAGAGGAATGATATAAATCTTTCGTCCTTGCTTGGATATTTTGTAGTCATCGGGAACTACACTAAGGATGCCATCTGCATAACGTTTTGAAGATTGAGCATCCTGGAAGATCAGAGTTAAGAAAGAATCTCTATTACTTTTCACTTGTTTAATTGGAATCTCAAATTTTTCTACAAAGCGAAGGATTTTTGAGCGAAGAGCCGCTATTTTATCAGTTTCGATGATTGAATGCATATGTCTATCCCAATCTTTATCTAAGAAGCCTTCTCTGATAATGGAAAAACCATTATCACAAACGACAATGGGTGTTCTTCCTTCGCGAACGAAAGACACCCTTGATGTCTGCTCCCAAGACCTAAGTGTGCACGGCACAAGATGAAAGCTGCGAACAGTCAATAGCATATCTAACATATTAAAAGCCCGATCCGTCATATACGTTATAGGCCTTCCATCTAAATATTCTACACATACACCCTCGTCCTGGTGCGAGTATATCAGTGTGCTGTCAAGATCGGAAATGAGAAACATGATTCTACTTCAATAGCGTTATACATTCGTAATTCATAGTGTCATATTGTCTTACTTCGACTCCTCTTTTCTTTGCCATAAACAGGACAAAGGACAAATCCCGATTGGATGGATTCTTGACAAGTACGATGTATGGCTTCCTTCTGATGAGAGCACGCGAAGATTCGCCGATACTCAGTTTCACCTTGTTGATGTTTGCCAAAGGAAAATCTCGGGCCAATCGCTCAATAACCTCTCCAACTGGACTTTCTCCCTGAATAGAATTAGGACAGATGTTGTCCCTTGAAAAGCAATGCTCTATCGCGCTCAAGAAGAAATTCGTCATATCATCCTCCCTGAAATTGTCGTATCTCACTGCTCCATGGAAATCATTCGGTCCAATATAACTGTTATTGAGGATAGTGCGGCTAACAAGTCCACTGACAGTGGAGTTGAGACAGGCATTTGGAATACACACATCATTTCTTGTCCCTACAAATTCAGCCACATGTGCGGGGTCTGCAAGCACGGCAAGGCAGTCACTGATGGAGGTGCCACAATCGCTATTGTATGCCTTAATATCCTTCTTGAGTTCACTTGAAATGGAGCCCTTGCCCGTCCATCCGTCTACAAACACCATCCGACCTTGAGGATGACGCCTCAAGATGTAGTTGAGAGCATTTCGGTCTATGCCCCGTCCACGGATGATAGAGATGCTGTAATGCGGCAAAGGGATGTTGTATTTGAAGATGATATACCGGCGAATCAGAGCTCCGACAGGTGAACCGGCTCGTGCCAATGAGACAATGACAACGTTCTCACCAAACCGTCGGAGTATTTCCTCAGAGACTGTAGCGACGTATCGGGCGATATCTGAGGCATGAAGCGAAACCATCGACTTGAAGATATCGTTAATTTCCATGGGCAGAGGCTCCTCCTCAGTTATCATTTCTGAATAGCTATGTCCCTCGGCTATCAGACTTTCTTTCTCGTCGAAAGGTGTAAAAGGGATGATGCCTGTAAGATCCTTCAGCAGGAAAAAGCAGTCGTCATCGCGAAAAGAGCTCTTCATCATAAATCGTAAATTCTGAGTTTATTACACAAGTGAGCATGAAAAGGCGTGTCAGCAAGCAGAATCACATTGTCAAACTCTTCTGCCTCCTCTCGGTTGTAGAAATGATATCGCACGCCTCTGTCCATGAATGTCTCCGCATCCTTTATTATTTGTTCGTCTACGAATATGGGAGTTCTCGATGTGGTCTTGAACATTACGCTGAACCCTGCTTCCTGCAACTTGGCGGCTACTCTCGAAGGAATGTAGATATTCTCTCCATGTCCAAGCACGAGAACAGTATTGCCTTGCAGATCCTCAGCGATACGGTTGGCGGCACGTTGGGAGAGCGTTTCTATCTGTTCGATTTCATCATGAGAGATACCAAATCTGCCAGAATGGACAAGATATGGAAGAGGACCATCCGTAGTCATAACCATGCGCCTTGGGAATACACTCGTCGCTTTCGAAGGAATGTCATTCTCCACCATTGTTATAGGCTTGTTATGATACACCACGTGATCTTCTTCAGTAATTTCACCAGTTACAAGCGCGTGGACATGTATCCGGACGCCATGGCGCAATGCAAAGTCATTAAATGCTTGCCGATCGGCATTTCGTCGCCAGTCTAATATCGTCAGAACCGAGAACCTACGTATACTGCTTTGACCGACAAGTTGCTCTATGAGATGCAACATCGAGTGTCCCGTCGTTATCTCGTCATCGACCAAGACGACTTCATCGTAGTCATATAGACAGATGGAATCGCTGAACATCGAATGGCTCGGCGCATGACTATGAGACTCCTCAAAGGACAAAATCTGCCGCAATCCGATGACAGGTTCACGTGTTGTAGCGATATAGTCAGCGCCGTTAATGGCAGAAGCCACCGACAGTCCGAGCGCCGTAGCTGTTTCACAAAAGCCTATGACCAGAACCCTGTGGCCATCATCACTGTATAGCGACGCTAACCGAGCGCCAGTATCCTTCACTGTGCTCGGTTTCACAGCGAGATGCTTACCCAGCAGCTTACTGATAAAGAGGAAACTGCGCTTCGTGTTGTTATCTCTCTTGCCAACGACAAACATGTCGTCGATAGGTATATTCAGGGTATTGCTAACGATTCTGTACATATTCTCAGATGATAACATTTTTCTCCACTACTCCAAAGATTTCGGCTTTCGCCATCACTTTTGTAGCCCAACTGCGGTGAGGGTTGGTCTCATTCATCCTGTTTCCATTCACTCCGGCAAAAACGCCGCCATGAGAATGCAAGATATTGACAGCGTCCTGATATTCATCGTAATCCACGATATATGCCTTGTTGACTGCCTCTATCTGAGAAGGATGGATAATAGTCTTGCCGTGAAAGCCATTCTGGATATCCAGTGACAGTTCATGCTTCAAGCCTTTGATCTCGGGAGAATTTTCATTCCAGGAGTAATACTCCCAAACAGGTCCTGAAACGACGAAGTTGTTCTCATCGCGCAAGAAAAAATTAAGTATATCTTTCAGACAGTCTGCCACCACTTTAATATCGTATATCGTCGTGTCCAACTGCCGCCGAAGGCCATAGATGGACGAGAAGTCCGTTCCTCCGACACGCACATTCAGCACCCGCGAATAGTTTTCCTCCAAAATGCATCTGATATCCGATAGCTCTTGGAAGCGTGACTCCTTATACATTGCTTTCCTGTCTTCGATGATTGGCATGGCATAGAGCGTGGCTCCGCTGCGCCGGATAAGTTCGTCAAGGATTCGGAAGTACTCTCGACCATTGGCACTATTAAATTTTGGGAAGCAGAAGCCGCAGACCGTGCTCAACTGTTCATCGGAAAGTACTGACGAGAACGACATGAACTGCTCAGTATTCCTTACCCTGATGAAAACGAGAGGCAGACTGTCCTTTCGCCCATATTCATATATTCTGCTCAGAAGCTTTTGCACATCCTTCTCTGCCTCTGGCAGTTGCTCGTCCGAGATGGCATCCTCCATACAAAGCGTAATGGAGCCCAAGTCGCCGAAGGCCCCATTAGATAGTTTCCTGAAAATATCATGCTGAGTGGCTGGCATATAGAGATTTGCTCCCACAGCATATTGCAGCGTTTCCTTGGGAGTATATTTGTTGAACTCTGCCGGCTCCTTATAAAATTTTAAATTGTTCTCCTTTATAAAGTATCTCATTAAATTACAACATCAGCCTAACCAATACAACAATTATGAGAGCATATAATCCTGCTAGGACGTCATCTAACATAACACCCCATCCGCCCTCAACATTTTGATCTATCCAACGGCATCCCAGAGGCTTGAATATATCAATAATACGGAATGCAGAAAAGCCTAATACAGCGAGTAGCAACGTATACTTGCCATAAGATGCTACCAATAGAGGAATCCATGTTCCAACAAATTCGTCTATATTCACCGTACGAGGATCCTTCCCCCAATATTTTTCCATAACGTTAGATGTCCACACTCCCACTAACGTTACAACAATAATAGTTATGAGTGTGGCAAGAAATAATGTCCTCTCAGGAAGAAACAGATACGCAATATACCATTCAACAAGAGCAAGCAAAGCTCCTGCCGTACCAGGTGCTACCGGGCAAAAGCCAGTACCCAAACCGGTAGAGATTATTACATGGAACCACGGAGCTTCGCCTAAAGGATGATTATTGTTATTACTCATAGCTTTTGATGTATTATCTCGGCCACTGATCGAAGTCAGCCTTAGCCTCTATTTTATTTTCTATGTTGTCAGGCAAAGCTGGGAAGAAATCATATCCTGTGATTCTTTCCACTTGATCTACGCTATTCACATAGTCACCCCATTCATGTCTACTGTCATCATTACGGAAAATGACACCGACAGCTTGCGGATTTTTACCAAGGCGCATAATAACTTTAAAAAATGCCTCCGGAACAGTAACTTTATGCTGACCAATCGTTTTATGTGTCTGACGGTATAATATAGGTCCACATACAATATAGAGATCGCCATATTGATTAGCCCATTTACGGCAGTGTTGTTCTATACTGTTCCAGCTACCTACATTGAGAGAATGTGCTTGAGGACATATATTAGTCATCAAGAAAGACTGTTCCATGGCCTCCTTATCCCACTTGTTATCACCTGCAGGACACATATGTCCACGATCGTAGCCAGATTGAATATAATCATATGTGTTAACACGAGGCTCTGGTATATCGTCATCCTCATGGAATTGTATTCCTCCCCGTTTGTAAGGACCATCGGTGTGAGATGCGGATAGATGCCATGCCACCCAGTTAGGTATGAGGGTCTTTGGATTATAAGAAACGGTATACCCTCTTCTGTGTAAGATTATCTCACCAGACTTTTCCCGAAGAGCAGGAATTTCGTAGCGTTCACCATTATCACTAACCTGGTCTATCTCATTTGCTTGGTTAGGTTGAGTATTACCAATCTCTTTAGAGTTGCCACTTTGCTGGGTTTCATTTACACTACTATATTTCTCTTTGCCCTTACCCTGATTACAAGATACAATAGGCAGAGAGATGGCAAGTACTATCAACCATTTTGAGAAAACTTTAATATTCATAAGCTTTAATACTTTATCAATTTTCATCTACGAAGGAGCTATGCGTATTGCGTGCTTAATGACATCATCACATACTCTCCTCTGAATCTAAAATTTTATAACGGTCTATCACCATAAGTAGCCTTTAAATCATTAAGATAGTTAAGGACTGAGTCATTACTTCCAGAACGTTTTACCATAAGCACATGACAACTACGCCATCCTTGTCTCTTCAGATATCTTTCTACCTCCCCATAAGAAGGATCATGGTCACACTGAAAATGGAAATCATTAGGCATCTTGCTTATAACAGTATTTCCATCTGTCCAAATGCAATAGTAACTGAGGCCACGTCCAAAGCCATCACCACCTCTATTTTCACCCCGATTTGAAGACTGAGAAGATGATGTTAAAGATGATATTGATCTTGATCCCGCCCTACTACCAGAGGCGCCCAATGCTACCAAAATGACAATTGCTATAATGAATAGCAACATTAAAGGGAGTAAGGCCCCTATGACTAATCCTACAGCCCAATCTTGACCTTTCGGTGCATAGTAATCAGCCAGAGCCAATAAAATCAGATAGAGAATCAAGAAACCTGGCTTACAAATTTCATAAAAGAAAGTATCAATAAAATTTCCAGAGTCCTTAAAGATAAGACCAAGGATAATAATTACAATTGCTGCTCCTATTGCAGAGTAAAGTCCATTCCTATAATTTTCAGCCTCACTATTCAGGAATTTAGAGATCGGATAACTAAGGCTAAATAAAAGACTGATGATTAAAAGGAACATGTCACTATTACCTGAGCCAAAGAATACCAAATAGAGGGCTGCAGCTTGTGCTATTATTCCCACCCACTCTGCTATTTTAAATATCTTTTCCATTCCAGAAAATTTAGTGATTAAAATGTAATTAAACAAAGTGCTATATCCACAAAAAGAATATAGCACTTTGAAATATTAAGCTTTACCAACAACCCTCTTCAGTTGATGCCAAATCTCACGCACCCAGAGGACGCATGAAGAGCCCACGAGGATAATAATCCAGTCGTCGAGCCTCAAGCCACCTTTCGCCACATTGAAGAACTCCTGGAGACCGGGAATCTCGGTCATAGCAATCTGTCCAAGAAGGATGATCGTGGCTATTGTGAGCAGTCCCTTGCATCCCTTGAAGTGAAGAGCACTTCTATTGGTCTCAAAGGCACGGGCACAGAAGAGATAGAAGAAGTGAGTCATCACGAAGATCGTAAAGAAGAGCGACAACTCGTAAGGCGACAAACCGTTGGCTTTTCCAAGGTGGACATGCAAAAGATCGGTAAGCCGCGTAATGTCAGAATGCTCAAAGACATAAAGCAGCACAAGCAACATCACGAAGAAGAAACCTCCCACGCCGAAGATGTTCTCGCACATTGTCCTGTTGAGGATGAATGCTTTGCGGTCGCGTGGCTTGTCCTTCATCACGCTCTCCGAAGGAGGCAACGATGCAAGAGCCATTGCAGCGAAAGTATCCATAATCAGGTTCACCCAGAGCATCTGTGTTACCGTAAGCGGACTCTGCGTGCCCATGAAAGCACCAAAGAGTACTATGAAGCAAGCTGCCACATTCACAGTAAGCTGGAAGAGGAGGAACCGCTGAATGTTCTGATAGAGCGAGCGTCCCCACATCACGGCTTTACCGATACTCGTAAACGAATTATCGATGATAGTGATATCCGACGCCTCCTTAGCCACCGAAGTGCCATCACCCATCGAGAGGCCTACATGGGCAGCTTTAAGCGCAGGAGCATCATTGGTGCCATCTCCAGTAACTGCTACGACTTGGTTCTTACGCTGAAGTGACTCCACGAGGCGTTTCTTATCCATAGGCCGAGCACGGGAGATAATCTTCAGATCGAGCACCCGTTTGTCAAGTTCATCATCTGAAAGTTGCGCAAACTCAGGTCCTGTGATGATGTTACGGTCAGTATCTTTGTCTGTCCACAAACCTATCTGGCGTCCTATCTCCTTTGCAGTGCCAGAGGTATCACCCGTAACAATCTTCACATTGATGCCAGCGTCCATACATTCGCGTACGGCATCCGGCACTTCTACACGCACTGGGTCGCTGATGGCAACGATACCCTCGAATGTCAGATTCTTAGCTACGACTTTACCGTCAGCGATGGTCTTGTCTCCGTCGTCAAGTATCTGATAAGCAAAGCCCAGTGTACGCATAGCCTGGTTCTGATAGTCATGGAGTTGCTTGGCAATCTCTTCGTTCTTCACGTTGCCCTCCACCTGCTTGCAGAGAGACAGCACTATCTCCGGCGCGCCTTTCACATAGAGTATCTTTTTCTGTGGTAGCAGCGATGATTCCACGACCGTTGCCATATATTTTCGTTCGGTAGAGAAAGGCAGTTCGGCAAGTATCGTTGCATCCTCCCTCAACTCACGGTAGTCCACATTATTATTATGTAGCCACAGGAGCAAAGCACCCTCGGTAGGATTGCCAAGGGCAGAGATGGCATTCTTGTTGGAGAAGTCGAGAGAGGCCGTAGAGTTCACGGCAATGCCTTCTTCGAGCAGTTTGCTCTCTTGGGAATCGCTGAGTTTCTGATTGTCAAGCCCATAGAAGCGAGTATCGTACACCTGCATCTGATTCTGGGTCAGTGTACCGGTCTTATCGGTGCAAATCACTGTCGTGGCGCCCATCGTTTCGCAGGCATGCATCTTGCGCACGAGGTTATTTGTCTTCAGCATTCGCTGCATACTGTAAGCCAAGCTCAAGGTGACTGCCATAGGAAGTCCTTCAGGTACAGCTACAACGATCAGCGTGACAGCTATCATCAGCGTGTCGAGAGTATAGGTGATGAGGTCAGCCACCTGCTTGTCCGGTGTGAGCACGTTGAAGAAATATGTCACCATAGCCATGAGTATGACGAAGTAGGCAATGATGGAGACTGTGACAGCCTGCCATTTCCAGTCGTCAAACTTCTTGATAACGAGATAGAAGAAGATGGCAGTAGGGATGATCAGGGTGAGGACTATTGGCGCCCAGTCAAAATAGACCATCAGTTTGCCCACGATGATCAAGGCCGCAAAGACGTAGCTCACCTTCGTGATGAGATCGGCTAGGCCATCGAGTTGCTCGTTGAGCGGCGTGCGGACACTGTTATCTATCTGCGCTGCCTCAAAGACTTTACCATTCTCAGTCTTGTCTCCAACAGCCTCCACTTGGAAAATGCCGTGGCCGTCCATCACCTTTGTGCCACGCAGTACTTGATTGGTAGGATAGGTGGCATCCTTTTCAAATTCCTCCTCACGGGTGCTCTTGCGGCGCGGGAAGGTTTCACCAGTGAGTGTAGATTCGTCCACGCTGAGACTGACACTCTCGAGCAGTCTGCCGTCAGCAGGAATCTCCTCACCGGTAGAGAGCACAACAATATCACCAACTACAATGTCTTTCTTGGGAACCATAGTGGCATTACCATTGCGGATCACCTCCACGAGCTCATCATCATTGACCTTATTAAGAATTGAAAACTGCTTGTCAGCTTTTAATTCAAAAATAAATGCAATGCCCGTTGCCAGCAGTATAGCCACGAAGATGCCGACAGGCTCGAAGAAAGTCTCCCAACTCTTACCCAGCCCGAAATATTCATAACATGATATACCTACCGATAGGAAACCAGCTATGAGCAAAATGATAATCAATGGATCGGTAAACTTCTCTAAGAATTGTTTCCAGAGAGGATCCTTTTCTGGTGGTGTGAGAATATTCACGCCATACTTGGCACGGTTTTCTTGCACCTGTGCCTCAGTCAAGCCAATGTAGTGGTGTTTTTGTTCCATGTACTTAATGTTAATTAGCAGAACTTTGCGGCATAGATGCCGAGAAGCTCCTCAAGTCCTCCATTGACACCGAGCCCAAGAGCCTCGAAATGCCATGTGGAGCCATCACGATAAAGACGACCAGCCTGAACGCCAGTCTCATTGGTGAAGTCCTCGCCAAGGTTGAAGCGAGCAATTTCTTCCTGCGTATCCTGGTCGTAGACACGGATAAAACTGTTGTGCACCTGACCGAAACTCTGATGGCGCTCTTCGGCTTCGTGGATTGTTGCTACAAAAACAATCTGCTGCACACGCGGGTCTACGAGAGTAACGTCTACAAACAAAGTCTCGTCATCACCGCCATCACTGGAATCTCCTGTACGATCATCGCCTGACGACATAACAGCTCCATCAGGTGAAGACGGATTATTGTAGAACACGAAAAATGGCTCATCTACTATCTGACCATCTGCGCCAAGCATGAATGCTGACGCATCAAGATCGAAAGGCTGACCATTATCGTCCGGGTCCCATCCAAGGCCAACTCCAAGATGCTCTGGACCATTAGATTCGGGAACCACTATCGTTTCTTCTTTCTTCTTCAGATTAATCATATTCGAAATAGCATTAAATTAGAATAGCCATCTCAGCACAGCTACCACGATTATCGCAAATCCGATAATGCGACATAGACGTGCAAAAGCTTGTTTCTTTTTCTTTCTTTTAAAGCGGCCGTCAAACAGCCCCGGCACTGCCAGGGCTATTATCAGGCCTATTACAATTGACAATACAGGTATTTCGCTCATCTTTTAGGGATTAATGAACATAACCTGCTTTATGCATTCTGTTTACCTCACGCTGAATCTCTGCATAGCGGCTTCCAAGAAGATGGCGGCGCTGAGGATCATTGCCGTATTTGCCATCCCAGACCTGCTGAGCAGCTTCGCGAACAGAAGATGGGATATCTGCAGAGGAAGCACTTGTGTTTGCTGTGCCTGCTGGCTGACTGGCTTTAGACTCAGAAGCCTTTGCTGGCTGAGTGAGCTGATCGCCCTCAGTAGCAGAGTTATCAGCTGATGAGCCACCCTGTGAAGGTGAGATCTCTCCGCCATTATTCTGGCCAGATTCATTCTGCCCTGCCGATGGAGCCGAAGTTTCGTCAGGGGTTTGAGCAGTCTGGGTAGAATCAGAACCATTTTTCGTGGAGTCTGAAGCCACTTGCTCCGTAGGCTCATTGGCTGTGGTACCCTTATCCCTGTTGGAATACCAGATGCCGGCAATCACAAGAATTGCGACTACTATCGCGGCTATAATCCATTTACCTTTTCCAGAACCGCCATTAGACGGCTGCTCATCCGTGGAAGAGGAACCTTGAGGACCAGAAGTAGAAGGCTTCTGAGTAGGCTTAGTTGACTTTGGCTCTGGCTTAGCGTTCAGCTGAGTCGACTTTGACTTTTCTTCCTTGCCAAGATTTATCTTCGGCTTACTCGTAGTTTCACTCTTCTTAGGCTCGCTCTTCGGTTCGTCATCGTCTTTTCCAAGATTGAATTTCGGTTTGCTGTCGCCTTTTCCGAGGTCAAACTTAGGCTTGTCGCCACCTTTTCCAAGGTCGAACTTGGGTTTGTCACCACCCTTCCCGAGGTCGAACTTAGGCTTGTCGCCGCCCTTTCCGAGATTGAACTTTGGCTTCTCACCGCCCTTGTCAAGGTTGAAGCCGCCTTTCTTTTCTTTATCTTCTGCCATAATCAATCGTTTTAGTTATCAACCAGCATAGATATCGATCAGTCCTTGCATGCCACCCATGTAGCCCTGTCCTGTAGCCTGGAAATTCCAGTCACCATTCTCGTCACAGAGAAGACTGCCTGCAACGACTGCTGTCTCCTGAGAGAAGTTTTCGTTAAGGTTGTAACGGCAGAGTTCCTCGTTGTTCTCCTCATTGATGATGGAGATGTATGGGTTGCGGACACTACCAAATGTTGTACCCTGAGTGTCGCCATTATAAATGGTAACGCAGAATACAATCTCGGTTACGCTCGGGTCTACCTTATTAAGGTCAACCGACATTTCCTCTGATGCATCTTCACCTTCGTCTTCGTCTCCTAAATCATCAAGAGATCCCAAGACGGAGCCATCAGCAGACATAGGGCGGGTCTTAGCTCGCCAGTTCTTCTTATTGAGGAACTTCTGACGGTCGAAGGGCTGCTCACGGTTCTCTGAATTGTAGAAAACGAAATCTGCATTGTTCTGGATGGTTCCATCCGAACCAAGTAGGAATGCGCACGCATCAAGATCGGCGCCAGATTTCCAACCGAGTTCTACTCTGATCTTGCTCAGACCTGACTCCTTACTGAGATTGAAGGTCTGTCCTTTGTTCAAATTAAATCTTCCCATAATTTTAAGATTTTGGTTATTTATTTAGTATTTTTATTCTTCCATTCATCTGCACATCGAAGTTGTGAATGTTTGCGGCATGAAACTTCGCGAGCAGATCTTGCAAGTTCTTAATAGCCACTGACTTCGGCGACTTGTAGGAATCGGAGATAGCAGCAGCAAACAACTTCCGAGCTTCCACCATTGACAGTCCACTTACTTGTTTGGCAGGTTGTGGAGTT
Source organism: Segatella bryantii (assembly GCF_022024215.1). Taxonomy (NCBI): domain Bacteria; kingdom Pseudomonadati; phylum Bacteroidota; class Bacteroidia; order Bacteroidales; family Prevotellaceae; genus Segatella; species Segatella bryantii. The sequence goes on from NZ_CP091798.1 coordinate 2,280,653, forward strand.
CCATTGATCGGTCTACTTATGTGAGAAGCTGCCGGGCGGACTACCCTCGCAGTTCTGTTCATACCAGGCAGTGGTGGAGGTGTATGTGGCTGTTTGGGCTTTTCCTGGCTCTGTCGACTTTGCGCCTCGCACAGTGCCCGGTCTAGCTTTTCCAACCATTCCTGGATGTCGAAAGAACTTTTTTGCAGCAACCGATCTTTCTCCAACTGTATTTGCTGGATAGCATTCTCAGGAATAATCCTTGAAGCAATGCGCAGTATGTTCTCAATTCTCCTAACATCAGATTGTGGCAGTGACTCCTTCGCCTTTGGCTTCGAGGCGTTCTGGTCATGAGTATTGGTACTACGAGACTGAGAGTTGACCGTTGAGCGTTGTCTCAGATTCTCCTTCGCCAGTTTAACCTTGCCAAGATAAACCTTCAAATCTGTAGGAGCAGGAGTTATCTCCATCAGTTCCTGCTCAATCTTCATCAGCTCTATCTGCGCATTTTGCGGAGTCATCAGTGCTGCTTCGCGCAAAGCTCTGTTGACCTTCGCCTTCAGTTTATCGTCAAGAGGATGACCGGTTGGAGCCACACTTGCCGAGGTACCGAACAGGAAGTCTTTGGCTATGGCTTCATTCAGAATGCTTGCCAATGTTTTCTGATAGCCATTGTCGCTGTCGACTATCACTTCGGGACCCACATTGCGGAGGTTAGTCAGGAAGTAGTCACTCGCAGAGACTGCCCCGCAAGCGATGATAGCACAATCCTGTTCGGCTATATTCAGTTGCGACATGAAGTTCTGAATACTTCCTCTAATGGCCACATCAATACCAACGGACCTTCCCTCGAGCTGGTTACGGCTCAAGTAGACTATTCTCTCTACGCCATCGCTAAAGACAACAGGATCGTTGAATTCTATCCTTGAGCTCTGCAAGAACGTCGCAGCTACACGCCTCAGAATATCAGTCTCATTTTCTCTTACGAGGGCATAACTCTGATAGCCAAGCGACTGCCACATCAGATCAACGGCATAGTCTATCCGCGGATCCACGCCCTTACCTTGTAGAGGCAAGGTGCGAAGAATCGTTTTCTGTTTCACATCAATGGCATCCACATAGAGGTTGCTTCCTTCTGCAAACACTGTCAGGGCATACTTCTTCCTGTCGAGTTTGTGTTCACCACAGAGTCGTTTCACAATCTCGCTACCAAAGTCCCAAACCGCCAGATTAACGAATCCGCCATCGTAGAACGATTTGCGTACGAACAATCTGTCGTTGATCTCTATGTCTGAATGCAAAAGAAAGATCAGAGGCATGGAACTGATGTTGGCTTCCAGTCCGCCCTTAGCGCGCACGAGGATACGGTCGAAGAAATCATCGAGATACTTCTTCACCGCCACGAGCAGCAGTTCGTTCATGCCCATGGTGATACCACGACACACGAAATTTCCTTTCTGCTTCACCACGTCGAAGATATCCTTCCACGCACAGGGATTATGCTTCTCGGCTTCCTCCAGAGCATACTGCCCTATCTGCAAGTCATTGCCCTGGCAATAGATGGCCAGAGGCAACGACTCGCTTTTCTCGTCGAAGGGAAGGAAGAATCTCCCTGCGTCATCGCGGTAGTAGCGGAAGGAGAGCCTGCTACGGGATAGTTCTATCAATACAGCATACTTCATACGTGCACTACTTTTCTGCGATACCCTTGAGCAGGTACTCTTCATAGAACTTCATGCCTTCGAGAATGATTATCGGGTTGACATAGTCGAAACTGCCATCCTTGCGGTTCTTGGCTGCACGGAACTCAGGCTGATTCTGTATGTAACTGTTGATCGACATATTGCGGAAAGCCGTCATGAAGTCGTTCTGCGTCATCTTCAGTTCGAAGAGATGCGAAGCGTACTTATAGAATACGCCGGCAAAATCGATGAAACGCTTGCATGGCTGGCCCATTGTCGGAGCCATAAAGTACTTGCCAAGTTGCTCCATCATCTGCGGTGTGATAGAGTTGTCGAACTGTAGAGGAGTGCTCTTACCCGTCGATGCAGCCACAATGCTGAATCCTTCCTCGCCAAGTATCTCGATACCCACATTATCCTGAGGCACATAGAGCTCGTTGACAGGCATGGCAAGGCCTTTGGCAACCTCGTATTTCACTTCTGACTTATCGATATCATTTCCCGCCAGATCGGCAGCAGTGCGAAGGTTGAAGTGCGGCCAGTTGTTGAGCATCTGACTAATAGCTTGCATTCCTCCCATACCATGGACGAACTGCTCACGACAGTACTGCTGGGCTACATTGTTGTTGATCACGCTCAGCCAGTCGAAAATGCGGGAGCCTTTTCCTACAAACTTGATATCGACAAAAGTCTTCCAATTTTCTCCAAGACCATCCTTTGCACGACGTATTTCCTTGATGAGCTTTTCGGTGATCTGACCGGCATAATACATTATAAGACCGGTCACATAGAGATTCACGCTGAAAAGATCACGGCAATCGGCGGCAATCTTCTGGTAGAATGCCGGCAACTGATCTTTGGGCAACAAATCTACAATCTGCTCATAGAAATAAGATGCAGTAGATGCACTGTATTTGTCTTCCAAGAAGTTGAGACCAGTCATTTTGATGCCAAACTGCTGACAGGTATCCAAGAGAACTTTCTTGAACTGATTAGACAAGTAGGCAGTAGCACCGGATACTCTTTGAGCAGCGAAGCGAACAGAGCTCTGCTTGATCAATGTAGGATGTATCTGCCCATCTGAGCCTTTAATTACACATATCGCTGATATATCGGTTGTAGAACCACCAATATCAAAGCAGAGAGTCAGAACTCGAGAGTCGAGAGTACCAACTATATAGTTTGCCACTGCGCATGCTTCGGTAAGGCTCGTACCTTTCTTCAGCGGCTCTATCTTAAACTCAATAGGGCCATCGTCTGGCTTGAGGTCTTCCACCTTCTTCTGTACTTTCGGCTGTGTACTTCCAAAACCTCCAAATCCACCACCTGTATTGTTGCCAAACGGATCGCCTCCGCCGAACGGATCAGAGTTTCCCCCGCTGAATGGGTCAGACGATGCACCACCTTCAAATGGAGATGATGTTCCGGCTCCAAACGGATCGGAAGAGTCGCCACCACCGAATGGCGTTGAATTGTCTTGAATCTGGGCACTAAAAGCGTCTCCACCAGGGAAACTGGCACTTCCAAAAGGATCACCACCAACGTCATTGAGGGCATCAGCAAAGGCATTCTTGCCTGAGTCGCCAAAATCTACTCTGCCGCCCGGCTTCTTGGATACCGTAAGGTTCTTGCCTTCAACGGGAGAAATCTTGCTGAGTGAATCCCATACCTGTGAATACTGCATAAGCAGAGTCTCGCCCATAGATGAAGGATAGCTCCACTTTAGTTCAACAGGCACCCTTCCCTCCGCAAAGAGCTCAGCATAAACATGGAGCAGAAGCGACGAAAGAAAGGCCGACTTATGCTCCTTGTCCTGATCGTCTCCACGCCACTTCATGTTGTTTACAAGGTCGGCTATTGTGCCTGTATTTCTGAAAAGCAGCGAGATATGTCCGTCCTTCACAACGTTGATAGGCAAATCTCTGCTGAAGCAAGGTAGCCCACCCGACACTGCTTCCTGGCGTACGATGTTTCCCTCGGGCAGACGACGCGGGTCGTGCAGGGTAAGAATACTCTTCACAGTATTGCTTCTCATTGTGTTCCTTTGGAAGAAGAATACACTACTCTCCATCGTCGGCAACTTGCCCTCGGGGATAGTATGAAGGCACTGGAGAAGTGATATGCGATGGTTGTGGAAATCGAACCCTTTCGCCTTGCCATCCATATCACTATAGTAGGCAATGGAGGTGTTTGTAGATCCGAAGTCGATGCCGAGAGAAACGTCGTTGAGCTGGCTCTCTATCCCGGCATAGTTGTATGGCAGGATATGGTTGTCCTGCTGTGTGGAATACCTGATGAGAAAGAATCCGCACACTTTGCCCATTCTCTTTATCTCAACGCCACGGAAAGGCTTGTCAGCCTCATAAATCTCATACTTGTAGCGTTGGTCGGATGTGCGATAGTCTGAGAATACGTCGAGTTTGGCAGTTAGCTTGCCATCTAAGCTTTTTGCCTTTCCATCCACTGCGAGCACTGCTATTTTTTCCTCTTCATCTTGTGTAGTGGCAGTAGTAGTGATAATGTCAAGACTTGGCGTACTGTTGTCTCCACAGAATGGTACCGACTCAAACGGACAGTCGTTAGAGTGGTCATTATGTGGCATCTCGGAGTAGAGGAAATATCTATTCCATTGAGCAGAAGCGAAGTTAGGCCAGATGATAACATCCTTATTTTGAAGGATGTCGCGGCTCACTCTATAGTTGACGGTGATAGGTTTCACGGTACCTTCCTTTGTCTTGATGGTAAGGGTCACCTTCAGCGTGTTTGCCCTCTCGTCGAATTCTCCTACAAGAGAAGAGCCTACAGCGGAAGCGTTAGGATTCAGTCCGAGCAAAGTGTCCATATTCTTTTCAAACACACGGATACCCGTTTCACTCAGTGGCAGAGCGAAATATGAGAAACCGGTACTTTCTTTCTTCGTAGCCCTAAGCACTGTGAGAGGATACGACGATAGGTCGCGTGTGGCGGGCAGAGGTATATTTATATTGACAAGCTCCACATCGTTGGGAAGCAACAACTCGTCGGGTGAGAAAGCCTGAGCATGCTCCTGCTCCTGGCTGAAGATGACACCGTTGATGGCGAAGAGATTGTCGCTATAATTGAAGAAGGACTTAAACGGCTCGATTGTAAAATAGTTGACAGGCAGCGGCGAGGCGTTGCTCTTGTCGAAGTTTTTCTCGCTGACCTTAGCGTCTACCTCACTGGTCCACTTCTGCAGTTCGGCTTGGAGATTTGTGTAGTCAGGCTTATTGTCGTCGGCAATGAAATAACCGTTCAGGCTCTGGAATCTGCCCATCAGCAAATGGAGGTAAGAATCCAGGGCGAGCCACTGGTCTTGAGTGAGCCTGCCAAGCGTCTGCGGATCCGTGAATCGGTGGGTCTTTGGGTTGACATAAGCTAAAGGCTCATCGATCTGATATTTCGGAGCCGTAAAAAGCAGCACGTCTGGCGACGTACCGCCGACAACCATGCCGTTGTATTTGATGATACAAATCCGCGGTTTGGCAAGGTTCATGTTTGCAGCCTTCTGGTCACACCACTGGCTGCGCTTATCGAGGAGCATATTGCCAAAGGCTCCCTTTGGCTCAAGCACATTCGCTGTCTGCGATACATCCTTTCCGTCGGAGTAAGCGAGCTCAATGGTGTCAACAGATAGCTTGCCATTTGCAGCATCAAGGGCCAGACAGGCTATCAAGCCTCTCCATTCATCGACAAGAGAAGCATAGTATTTCGCGAGACCGGATGATATGCCAGAGCCTGAGTTCTGGCTTGCGAGCGCACGGGCAAAGAGCGTAGGACGGGCAAAGGGAGTAGGCATACCGGAGACGGCTGCGGCGATACTGGTGGCCTCTATGTCATCTGAGTTCTGAACGTCAGGAGTAATGATATTCGGGGTAACACGCCCCATCTGTGTTGTAGCATCCTCCCAAGCGCCGAGATTTCCTTGTAGCTTGCCGTTAGAATTGGTATCTATTATAAGAGCTTTAGTGTCCATGAAGCAAAATTAAATTTTAAATTTCTGGGCGATAGTAATTCCATTGAAAAGATGGGCTAAGAAGCGTTCCTTCGTCGTTTTCACATTCTGTTCCGATTTTGGCCGACTGTTGGAATCCGTGATCGTATGCTTGATGAAATAATCGTAGCGATTGCTCAACAATGGATTTTCCCAGTTATGACTGTTGTCAATGAATATAGCTCCCGGATCTATCTTTTGTATATCCTTAGCAGAATGAGGAAAGGCGGATGGAGCAAAGAGAAACTCACTCGAACCAACAGAATTGTTGACTTGGCACAGCCATCCTGGCACAATGACATCGCCCTTGCTGGAAACTGAGTATGCGAACATTCTCATGTATTCGTCTATCTCGCCTGCCTGCTCATCAGTGATTGTGCTGTAATCTTTGATGTTCTGGGTACTAAAGCGATCAAGCAACGACTTAGTGCCACCATTCTTAGTGCCAATCCATGCTGCTTGGTGCTTGGCAAGAATGATATGGGCTAACGAGAAGAAAGCACCTAACTTGTTGAGGAAGAACTCCCCCCGATCTACGAAATCAGATGCCTTGAACTTAAGCACATTGTTCACTGTCTCGATGCAACGGTAGCGGTATTCGGCAGACTTAATGTTGTCGATAGTATCACTGCTAAGGGTAAAGAAATCGTAAGCGGCACAAGCACACATCAGCTCTACAACATGACAAGGATTCTTCTGCTCAGCGCCACCCGTAGGAGACTGTCCATTATCCTCACTGAAGTCTTCGTCCTTTAAAGGCCAACCAACTAGATACAACCTCTTATAGCATTTCTTCACCGTGGGATCGTCCTGATAGAACTGTAAAGCTGCCTGACTGTTGATGGCAAAGTTGTCGGCTGACGCAATGACACCTTCTTTCTGCAGTTTACTGCGATCAGGAGAGGCAAAGGTGAAATATTCTGTAAGGAGCGTAGACCCGAACTTAGCTCCATTTTCCAGACTGAGCTGATTGCCGCCCATTATCTTGCTGGCATCTGCGAGAGCACGTGGGATAACAGGTATCGACGAAGCGCCTGTACCACCGAAGACAGAACCGAAGATGAAAACGCGTGCCTGTTGGCCTGCCTGCACAAGAAGGGTAAGGAAGCTGAGCAAAGCCTTCTCCTCGTCGTGTGCCTTGTCCTTATTGGTCGTGGCATTACGCACGGCTTGTAAAATAGCATGATACATCAGCATCGAGCCAAGATGGGTCTGAGCCCTATAGCCATGCTCGAGATTGAACGTCTGGACGGTATCATCCTGGAAGAACAAGTCAGACAATTCCTTATCTTCCTCACGCTGCTCTACGCTTGCCGTGGACACGTTTGAGAGTTTCTGATAGGTGTTGGCGTTATCGTTGGAGTAGTTTGTGAAGAACTTATACAGGTTCAACTTGGCAGAGAAGAACGTATTGGTATTCTTGTCGCCACCGTCTACCTGCTGGGAATCATCACTCTTGACCTTCCGATAGAGGTCTATCAGATTCTCGACCCGGGCTTTGTTGCCATTTCCCTGGTCGGTATCGAGGGTAAGGATGTTTATCTCTTCATTGTCGAACATGCCAATGGCGCACAGATGCACAAACGACTCGAGGCATCGCATGCCTGTGCCGCCAATGGCAATGACAAATAATTGATCTTTCATGAGCAACTATTTTAGAACCAGTTACTAAGTTTTCCTGTCTTGGAAATCTTGGCTGCAATGAATCCTGCCACTACATAGAGAATGAAGGATACAGCCGCTGCAATGGCCATAGCCGTGAGAAAGTCATTCTGCTTAGAGTGAGCATGGATCTTCGTAAAGAAGATACCATAGTTCAGGCCTAATCCGACGACCACATTCAGCACACCAAGCACCCAGAACCAAACTTTGCGCTGGGCGACATCACTCATGTCAGGCTTGAAGGAAATGAGGTTAGCAACTACTGCCGAAATGATGAACATGACGGCACATACAATGATGGCTAAGATATAAGCACTTGATACGTTTACCATAATTATAGATTTTTGTTATTATCTGATTCTTACAAAATAACTGTAGACGGGTCTGCCGATGGGCTTCATGTCCTGAAGCACATTCTTGATGGCGGAAGAGAGGCAGTCGTTGCCATCCCATGCAAAGAGAGAGTTTATTTTGTCCTGTGGACAAATGTCGGCATCGGCAACCACGATGTCTATGCGCAGTAGATCGTTGGCCTGATTCTCACTCTGTCCGACGATGGTGCCGTTAAAGCGTGGGTCAAAATCGATGGCGAGCTCGGTCCGTGCCGGATTTTTTGCCTTGGTCTGCTCAAAAAGACCGTTGTTGAAAACCAGCATATCATTAATCACCTTTGGCTGCTGGCTTTGGGCAATCTTCGGATAGTTGTATTCGGGCAGAAGATTTCCGTTGTCGTCATAGTACTGCTGCCCGGCCTCATGACCATCCCAGTCGAGGTATACTCCGTCGGTATCGTGCTTCTTGACCGGCTTGTTGAGCATAGCTGTATTCCAGTCGTTGAAGAGCGTGAAGTCCTTCTCAACATCGGTAACGACCACTGCCATCTGCTTGATATTGTAGGAATCGGCATGGGAGAGGTTGATGAAGAGATTGCTGAAGAGATGGTGGAAAGGCACCTGTACACCGTTGGCAAGGGTCTGCTGATGAGCGTTGTTAAGAATATCTTGCCATGAAGCGTCGAAACTGTAGCTTTCTGCTCGCAGACTGTCCATCATAAAGAATGAACCGTCTTTGCCGTCTTCAGCAGACATTGACACTACGTCCTCGCCATTCTCGTCATGATAGGTACCACCTTGGTTTGCTGAAGGATAGGAGGTAGCCATAGGATAGCTATTCACAGAGAGCGTGAACGTGCGGTAGTTCTTCGGGGCTCCTTGCAGGGCGTCGGCTACCATCTTGCTGAGTTTGTGGTTGTTGTAGTCGAACACCACGTAATAGAGATGCTTGTGCAGGCTTCCCTCTACGTAGTCAGTCACATAGAACTGAATATCGCCGCCACGCTTGAGCCATTTTTCAAAATAAGGAGTGGCATAAGCCTGACGATAGATGACGCCGTCCTTAGTGTATTCCTCGAAATCAGTAACCAACAGTGCCGGGCGACCTTCGTCAGCTATCTTCTGTAGTGTCTTCTCGATAGGAGCCCAGAGCTGTCCCTGCTGATTAGAGTCGTGCAGCTTCTGGAAGAGAGCTGCCGGAGAGTTGGCACCGGATAGCAACTGAATCTTGGCGTTGGCGAGGGAATAGATGTCGAACGAACTTGCCTCGCCGGTCACCTTCTGAGTAAGACTGTTAAAGGTCTGGTGTGTAGCTGGATCATTGTAAGCGATGTATACGCCCGAAAAGTCAAAGTAAGCAGCATACTTGTTGGAGGAAGTTGTCACAACAGGTAAGTCTTTTTTCAGGTAATTTACCAACTGAGTTTGAAAATCAGAGCCATTATTGCTTGAACCGCAGCCGGTCAAACAACCTGCCACAATCATCGCAGCGAAGGCTAACTTGGCTTTGAGAAAAGTTTTTGTTTTCATATTTCCTTAGTTTAATTGATTCAATAGATAATACCTGAAAGGCTATTGATCATCAGCGGCATCCTCAATATCGTCGCCGGATATTCCAATATCATCCATTACTTTGTTTACACCATCCATAACGTGATTCATCGCCTGCTTGGTGATATCAATCAAGGCTTTGTGCTGATCGTAGTTTAGATCGCCCCTTGAGTCTGCACTTTCCAGTGATGATAATACAGGAGCATATCTGTCTGTTATCTCATCTATCTTACTTTTTGCCTCCTTATCTGGCATATTCCCATCAAGATACTCATCTTTTACAGCTCCGCATTCATCGACACATGCATACATGGCATCTATCATTGCATCATAATCATCAGAAGATGCAATTTCTTGGATTTCCTCTTCTGTATAGGATGCGGATGACTTAGTAGTGCATGCAGATAAAGCAATCATCATTAAGAAAGAGATCAAGCAGACATGCCTCATATTCATACGTCTCCACTGCAGATCCCAAAACAGTCAATTAGTTTTTAATCAGTGATTATATACAAAAAAGACGTGGGATCCTTACCTGTTACCCGTCCCACGTCGCGAGGCTCTGGAATTGCCCATTACAGTCAGAACGAGCAACGCAGAAGCCCACGCCAGTATGTATAGCACACCATTGGCATACCTTATAGTATAAGGTATACCTCTGGCTTGGTGAATACACACCCATGAACATCTATCGTTGCGATGCTCTTTGACTGTAATTGAAATTTTCCAGATTTCGCGCCGTCAAGAACAAAGCGTCAGATAAACGCCTTAATCATATATATGATTCTCACTATCAAGACGCTCCTCATAAGCATCTCTTCCCACCAACTTGTGGACTTCTGCTTCTGTGACAGTCATCCTTCGAAGGCTTAGGATAGGGTTCACAATCGCAAAGTTAAGAAAATGTTTTGATAATGGTTAACTTTTCAGGGAAAAATTATAAAAAATATTTTTGGCTTCTGTATTTCCCGCATGAGGACAGCATAGCCATTGATCTGCCCGACGGTATGAGCATTCGGTTCAATGGCAAGGCTCAACAGAAGGCAGTGAAAATCATCTCCGCAATTATCTCGGCCTATGTTTTGCCTTAACGATACAATGCGCTACTTTCTCTGTCCTGGGGCCACCGACATGAGGAAGAGCTGGAACACGCTGACCGGCCTTGTTATAAACCAGATGGGTATGGAGCTTAAGCTTGGTGATTGCTTCATCTTCGTCAACAAGCGGAGAAACACCTGTAAGATACTTACCGCCGAGGACGGGGGCCTCGTTCTCTATATGAAGAAACTCAGCTCAGGAGTCTTCAAACTGCCCGAGTATGACCCTTCAACGAAGTCCTTCAATATGGAATGGCGTGACCTGATGGTCATGGTTGAGGGCATAAGGGAAAGGCCGGACAAGCGGCTGAAAAGGACTCGTGCGCCAAGGTAAAAAACGTTGTAAACGCCAGTAAATAAAGGCGTTTACGTTTTGTGATGTCGTATTTTTTTGTTACCTTTGTACATAATAATAGATGAGACATGAGTGAAATTGAGACATTACGCCGACAAACAGAAACTCTGCAAAACCAGTTTGCGGAGGTCAGCGCCATGGTGTCCACACTCATGCGACAGGCGGAGGAACAGCGTCAGCACTACGATGCAGAAATCGCGAAGAAAGATGCAAAGATAGAGGAGCAGGCCAAGGAGATCCTCAAGCTGAAGCAGAATGTAGCTTGGTTCGTCCGCAAGTTCTACGGCAAAGTCAGTGAGAAAGTACGTGCCCTGGACAAGAACCAGCTCACCATCCCATTCCCAGAATGGCAGGATGAGCCCACTGCGGAGATTGAGAAAATGCGGGAAGAGGTTGACAAGGAACTCGAGAAACAGCGGGAGGAGCTGAAATCCACACAAGCAAAAAAGCCGCGTTCCACGAGGTCAGCCATCAAGAATCCCTCTTATCCCGTCGTTACGGTAGTCGTCGAGCCTGACGGAGTGGACATGTCGAATTACAAGATTGTCGGTCATGAGTATACTGAAAAGGTGGAGATAGTACCTGGCAAAGTCTATGTGCTCCGGATTGACCGCCCAGTCTACGGCCTTGTCAACGGACAGGTTTTGGTTCCGGAGGGACAGAAGGGAATGATGATTGCAAAACTGCCACCGATGATTATCGGACAAGGAATGTTCGGGAACAACGCCATCGTGGAGTTCATGCTTGACAAGTTCGCCTATTATATGCCCTACTACAGACAACACCAGAAATATCTCAATTTGGGAGTCGATTTGAAGAAGACGACCTTGGAGGGGTGTTTCAAGCCTATGGCTGAGTTGCTTAAACCCCTTGCAGAAGAGTTGTCCAAGGCCATCCTCAATGAGACAGGATATGTCCAATGCGACGGGACGACTATACCGGTGGTCAACAAGGAGAAGCATAAAGCCTGTAAAGAATATATATGGACGCTCCGAGCGCCATTGCTGCACCTTGTCCGGTACAACTATTTGTACGAGGGATCAAGGGGCGGCAAAGTAGGAGAAGAACTTTTGGGAAACTACAAGGATTACCTGCAGACGGATGATTACGAGGTGTATAGGTCTCTTTGCGTGGGCAGGAGATACAAAGAGTATGTGTTCGCTTTCGATACTTGTTAAACGGATAAAATTGTCCATTTGCCGCTTGGGGATGGTTAAAGGAGGATTCTTCCCAAAAGTATCCATTTTAAAATGTGCATAATAATACGAAATGTATTTATTTGATGATGATTTCATCACAAGGTCAATGTCTGTGCGCGTTGAATAGATAAAAATGAGATTGTGAAGCAAAGGAACTTTAACTCGTTTGCGCTTACCATCACTCAGAACTTCTTCGTAATGAAGTGGAATATAGACTTCAAATCCCTGATTTCTCAACCAATCATAAACCTTTTGTTCCCGACTATAAGAAACTCTAAGAACATACCAGGCAGCTAAATCGATAGGGGCATTTTCTACCGACGCCCCATTGTTAGTCTCACTGGGGATCGTGCAAGAGATTAATCGAGCACTCGGAGTTAGATTGCCGCTCCGTCGGTTGTCCACTTAGTCAACGTGTCCATATAGTTTTTAGGGTGGGGATGAAAAAAGCGTGGAACTTTCGCTACCCGTTCCACGTATAGAGACCTTCGCATTGCCCAATCCTGTCAGAACGAGCAACGCAGAAGCCCACGCCGATATGTATATCACATCTCTGATATACCATTACAATAAGGTATACCATCGAGTTGGTGATTACACACCTCTGGACATCTATCGTTGCCATGTTCCTTGACAGGATAAGAAGTTTGCGAAGTTTCTATACGTCAAGAACAAAGCGTCAGATAAAACGCCTTTATCAAAATATCCTTCTCCAAGACACTCCTCATGAGCGTCTCTTTCCACCATATCATGAATATCAGCCTAAAAAAACTTCATCCATTTGGCTTGAGAAAAAGGATTTCGCAACAAAGTTAAGTATATTTTTGTAATCGATTAATTTTTCAAGGGAAATTTAAAGAAAATCTTTCATTTAGCATAAATTAAGGTTGCGTTGCTAACAAGAAAACTATGAAAGACTGTGAAAATGGAAGAAGAATTTGTAAAAGGCTTGCTTCGACCAAGATTAGATTGTATATTTGTAAGCGAATTGACAATTCCTATTAAAATCGTAACCACAAAAAGCAACAAAAAGAGAGTTTATGGCAACAGAAACAATGATTCCGCCCACAGACCCAAAAGTGCTCAGGGAGACAGTAGTGGCATGGCACAAGATGCATAAGGAACGGTACGATGCGTTCAAAAAACAAGCTGAGGGTGTCGGCAAGATGGATCTTTCCTTCTTCATGAAACTTATGCAGTTCGCTACAGACTGTATACCCCAAGACCGCCTGGAGGTGTGCAGCTACATCTTCCGTCTCTACTGTGCAGATATCCCTTCGGAGAAAGAGACCCCTGAATTTATCAAGCAGTATGATCCTATCGTTGCAGAGTTTCTGCAAGGCGGTAAGGTTCTCTCCATCCATGCGGAGACTGGAGAAGTGAAGTGCTTCAAGCCAGAAGAAGAGATGGCTCCAGACAACAAGACATGCCTAATCACGAACGACTACTTTGACCGACTGAAGGCAGAACAACCAGAGTTGCTACGTTGCTACTTGGATGACCTGTATGCTGAGGTGGATGATGAAGGCTTTGTTACAGATGAAACTGGCAACGTGAGAAGCAGTGAGATGTTTGTGGATATGGCACAGCGAATGGCCTTCGTCTACTCTATGATCCTTGCCCCCGAGGTTTTGCGTAATATGGTCATGATAGGCGAGCACACGGATGATGACTTTTCCTATTGTCTCTATTATTATTGTGCTTTTGACGGTGGCATGAGACAGATGATGACTATGATGCGTTTAAATTTAGACAAGCAGAAGTCCGGCATGATGGGGTATGTGGCGAAGAATCTGCTGACACAGCTCTTTGTCAAGAAGAGCCTTGAACTGGGTTATGAGCGGGATAAAAAAGGATGGGAGGCAACGGCAGAATCGGAGCCCGATGAGTCTTCTAACTTAATCAACCGTATTCTATCAAAGATTAGACTCCCAGGAGGGAAGCGAAAGAAGGATTGCCTTTCCTTGGACGATCTACTGACAGGCGATAAGGAGGGACTGAAGGATTTAATCAGGGCTTATCGCTTGCGTCAGCCGGATACGACCTCGCTGGGCTACCTGTTCTACTTGTTAGGCGGACGACCCTCCGAGAAGACTCGCAGCATGAATGATCCAGAAGAGATAGAGAAGAAATTCCAACTTATCCAAAAGGTGCATATTCAGCGCTGTACCTTTGGAAACTTCTGTCAGGCAATCACGGAGTTTCTTGGAGATAAGATGCCAAGCGACCTGAAGCGAGCCCGTGAGGCTTATCTGCTCTGCAAATGCGAAGAGTATAATATCACTGAAGAGGCTGCTGAGAATTATGCAGAGTACAGGAAAGGGAAGTACCGTAATGCTCGCATGGCGACACAGAAATGGATACCACTGTTCAATGAGATCGATTGAGGACCTTTGAACCTCAAACAAGACGAAAAATGATGGATAAAAGGGAATGACACTCCTTTTTATCCATTTTTTATGCCCTTTTCTGTCCTCTTAATTGTAGTTGTAATTAAAAGGACAAAGAATTATTTTCCCCTCCCTAACTTTGCAACCGACAACGATAAGGCGTACCTTGGGTATTGTCAAGAAGTATAACCATTATTAATCACACGACCTATGAAACTTGGAATCTTTTCCATTGAAGAACTCATGCAGACGCCGCTCTGCATGATGACCGGAGAGCAGTTCGCTTTCCTAGCCAGTAACCTATCACTGATCTCTGATCAGGCGAACAAGTACAAGACTGAGGCTGAGAAGCCCAAACACTTAGTCTATGGCATCAAGGGTATCGCCGACACCTTCGGGTGCAGTATCCCGACTGCCAACCGTATCAAGCGTAGTGGCATCATTGACGGTGCCATCACCCAGGTAGGCCGTAAGATCGTCATCGACGCAGACCTCGCTCTGGAGTTGGCTGCCAAAGCCAAGAAACAAGGAAAGGAGGTGTGTGCATGACAGCCCAGCAGTCAGCAAACCAGTATTCTCCCCAGGAGGGGAATACTGACCTCTACATACGCGTGCGTACCGATTATTATAAGATCGTGTACAAGCCGATGACCGACGGTACTCGTGCCAAGCAACTCATCCGGTGGAAGTACAGCACCATCAAGAAGGATCATGGGCAGGAGGTAGCTGAGGATGTGCCTTGCTATGATGACTTCATCATCTTTCCCGACAACGTCCATCCTAAGCAGGTGGTAGATGGAAAGTTCTGGAACCTCTATCACCCGATGAAGTACCAGCCGGAGCAAGGTGAGTTCCCGAACATCGATAAACTCATGCAGCACATCTTCGGTGACCAGAAGGAGCTCGGCTACGACTATCTCCAATTGCTCTATCTGCAGCCACGGCAGAAGTTACCCATCATCGTACTGGTTTCGCGAGAGCGCAATACGGGCAAGTCGACCTTCATGCACTTCCTCCATCTGTGGTTTGGCGACAACGTGACCTTCAACACCAATGAGGACTTCGGTAGTCAGTTCAACGCTGACTGGGCGGGGATGCTTCTGATCTGTGTTGACGAGGCGATGCTCAGCAAGCGGGAGTCATCTGAGCGCATCAAGAACCTGAGTACCTCTCCTATCTATAAGATAGAAGCTAAGGGGAAGGACAAGGTGCAGCAGGAGTTCTTCGCCAAGTTCATTTTCTGCTCCAACAACGTCGATAAACCGTTGATCATCGATCCAGGTGAGACACGCTACTGGGTGCGTGAGGTGCCGAAGTTGGAGAGTGACGATGTCAACTTCCTCTCGAAGGTCGAGAAGGAGATTCCTCATCTGATGTATCATCTGAAGAATGAGAGAAGTCTGTCCGTTCCCAAGTCCAGTCGCATGTACTTCAACCCGAAGGACCTGATGACACCGGCTCTGACGCGGATTATGATGAACTCGCGGTCACAGATTGAGTCGGCAATGTATGAGCTATGTCTCGACTTGATGGACAGTATGGGTATCGACAGTTTCTCCTTCGTATCGGGCGACATCAAGGCTATGCTCTCAGACAAAGGCATCAAGTGTGATGACCCGGGTATCCGTAGAGTGCTGAAGGAACTGTGGCATCTTCATCCCCGTGCCTCTGCCAGCGCCTACGACCAGTACTCCTACGGAGTGATGATCCCTGGCAACTACACTTGCAGTCAGGGCAAGGGCAGATACTACACAGTGACGAGAGAAAAACTACAGAACCTATACGGATTTTGTTGCTTTGTTGCTGACAACAGTGAGAATACTGATACAGAACAAGTTACGGAGCAACAAGACGACAAGGACCTACCGTTCTAATGTTGCTGTTGTTGCTGACATAGCTACAGAACTGATACTACAGCAACACGCATCGAAATTTCTGTTGCTATCGGTATACTCTGATAAACATAGAGTTAGATGCGCTTAGCAACAAAGCAACAAAAATACTAACCATTTATATAAAAAGTCATGAACACTAACCTAAACAACACAGATGAGCTGAGACAGATACCTATCGTCAGCTACCTGGAGCATCAGGGCTATCGACCTGCCAAGCCGGAGAACTCACGCGGCGAAGTGAAGTTTCTCTCACCGTTCCGGAGTGAGACCAAGCCAAGTTTCAGTGTCAATGTCAACAAGAACGTATGGCATGACTATGGCACCGGCGAAGGAGGCAGCATCTTCGACCTCGTGATGAAGCTCTGGAACGTGGATTTCATCAAGGCAAAGGAGATTCTCAGTAAGGGAACATACAAGCAGATGTTCTACCGGCCCAGTGACACACACTATGAACGCCAGCGTCCTTCACCGTTCACCGATATACGAGCATCTCCGCTAACCAGTACCTACTTCCTTGATTATTGCAAAGAGCGTTGCATCGATCTTGATGTAGCCAAAGAGGAATGCCATCAGGTAGACTACCGACTGAGCGGCCACATGAACTCGGCCATCGGTTTCGAGAACGACAAGGGTGGTTGGGAGTTTAGAAGTCCGACGACGAAGATCTGCACGTGCAAGGCGATCTCCACACGATGCAAGAAGGAAGGTAACACAACCGTCTGTGTCTTCGAGGGCTTCTTCGACTATCTGTCGTTCCTAACGATGATGAAGCCGGAGTGCCGTCAGAAATACGATTATGTGATTCTGAACAGTGTCGGCATGGCAAACAAGGCGATACCGATTCTGAAAGGATACAAGTCGGTTAGGTGCTATCTGGACAATGACCATGCAGGAAAGAATGCCTTTGACATCATCAGAAAGGAGGTAAATGCAGAGAACCGCTCAGAGAAGATGCTTCCATTCAATGATGTCAATGAGTATCTGTGCAAAGGTCTCAATCAATCTACAAGTGAACAAAATGTTTAACCCTCAAATCTCAAGAACTATGATTTACAACATTCCAACTTTCGTTTCACGCTCTGAGATGAACAAGGTGCCTATCTCAGACCTCCTCACCGCCATGAGGTTCCCCTACTATGAGCAGGTGCAGTCGCTCCGTCATTACCGTGCAGTAGTTAACGCTAACGGCTTCATTGCTGATTTCACAGTCAATATGGCCCGCAATGAATGGATATCCCGTAAGGACGGTGTTCATGGTCAGACGGCTGAACTTATCGACTATCTGAATTTCAAGCCTCGTGACTTCGACGGCAACTACCACGATCACATGGAGCTCATGCTCAATGCCTATCAGGAATCTGAGACTCTGCCGGGCAGTTTCCCGACGACAACAGTAAGATTAGGTAAGTTCAGGACGACGTTGACCGACGACATCGATGAATCAGTTTATGAACTGATGACCCGCCACGGCATCTCCACAGATGTGCTTGACCAGTTCTGCAAGCAAGTCGAGGTCAATGACCCTCAGAAGTCGAAGGATAAGTATCTGTTGGCTTTCCCCGCCGACAACGACAACTGGATGGTCTTCTGCGACACTGCCTGGAGACCTTATGATGAAAGTACGATCACCACCATCGGCAAGATCAAGAAGAACCAGTACTGTTTTGTCTACGACAGTCCATCTGACTTCCTCGCGATGATGGAGATGTGGCACAAGAACCAGGTGAGCCAGTCCTTCAGCAGTACCTACCACCTCATCATCAATGGCAGACAGAACATCGAGAAGGCGCAGCAGTTCATCCGTGACAATCCCGACTTCTTGTCGGTCAAGACATTCTTCCCCAACACGGCTGATGGCAGACAAATGTTCAAGGATATCAACGATGCCTGCAAGGGGACAGCAGTAAACCGTTCTGACATTTTCAAAGGTTACGAATCTCTTGCCTCCCGAATGAGGATGCAGATGCCGTCAGACATCTATGAGAAGTATGTCGTTAAGATGTCTGACAACGAAGAGGCTATCTCCCCATCGCTGAAAGATACGAACCGTCTGACAACGGACAAGACATCGAACTCACAGTGTCTGACGAACCAATCTTCTGAAGAAGGACAGCAGGAGGCAGAAAAGTCCGACAAGATTGCTAAGGGTACCGGTCCTGTTCAAAATCTCACCTTGGAGCCCAAGCATAAAGGGTGGGGACTGTGATGGCAGACATTGTCTGACAACAGGTATGATCTACGAATGACAGTGCCATGCAAATGATGTCTCGAACGGGTTGATAGTGCAAGATGTGGCTTTGTCTGACAACTCTCCGAGATTGTCCGCCAAGCCACCCTTGCTCAGGGAAACCCCGAGACCCGGGAAGTCTTCGCTAAGCTTCGACTTCCTTTGCGGGAAATGTCTGACATTAACAACAAAGATATATCTAAGATGATAGCAAAAGTATTACGATCAGACAACGTGACCTACACGCTCAGCTACGGACAAAATTCGGAGAAGGGAGGTGAAGTATTCTACCTCAATGAGACTCTCGAAGGACAGACGCCTAAGGAGATGGCTGATGATTGGCTGGCAATAGCCAATAAGTACTCACCGATGTGCTACCACATCATTATCTCGATGAGTAACGGTGACACGGAGAAGATAAGAAGTATTGACAATCCGGCTGACCGCGTGGAGTTCGAACGCAATGTGATAGATGCCTTCATGCGCGAGCTTGACCAAAGGGGAAACAATGTCTTTGACTGTCCGTTTGTCGTAGCCCATCATGAGAACACAGACAACGAGCACTTTCACATTGCTATCCTCACAACGACGGTCGATGGCAGACGACTACGTGATTCTTTCATCAAGAAGAATGCTGTTCGCGCGGCAGCCAAGGTCAGTGAGGAATATGGACTCGAGGCAGCACCCCGTGCCTTGTATCTGGAACGGCAACATCAGAAGGCTGTCGGAACAAGGAAGGAAGATCCTCTACCTTCCGATGCGGATGAGAGACATCTGTCATGCAAAGAGCAGAATAAGAAACGCACCTATACACGTGTAGAGAAAGATCCGGGTGAATTAAAGGAGCGGCAGCGCAGAGCCATCAGGGCACAGCAGCGCAAGCAGAGGTGCAAGTACATGATTGAGAAACTGGCACAGGACAAGACTACCACCGATGCCAACTTCCTCAGTCGGCTAGTCTCAGAAGGCATTAGCCTCTATCGCGATCCGTATGAGCAGTGTCTGTATGCCGAGATTTTCGACGAGGACGACGATAAAACTCGTACCTACTCCATCGAGAAGGAACTCGGCGTAGATCTGCTACTACTCCAAAGACTGAATGTCAACGTGACAGTTAAGGAGCGCATTGATAAGGTCGGCACCAAGAAGTATCAGGAACTCAAAGCCAAGGTAGAGAAAGAACGCAAGGCTGCGGAAGCAAAGGCTGCTACAACGAGTAGGAAGACAGTCAAGCGAACTACAGGCAATTCCAAGGCGACCAAAACCGCAAAGACTTCCTATGGCCGAAAAGGCTCTGGTATTCTCAATGCCTCAGGAGGTGCTGCTCATGGTCAAAACCGGGAACATGAAGTCGGAGGGCATCACGGAAGCAGTGACGATCTCGATGAGAAGTGGCGCTTGGAATCCGGCTATTACGGCTACTAATAACAAATTCGTCCTTAAATTGAAATATTCAATAACACATTTCACTATGAGAAAGAAGACAACAACAAAATCAAAACAGCAGGTAAAGGCAGTGGAGCCAAAGATGACCATGCCTTGCCGTATCACCATCCGCTTGACAGAAGAGCAGATGAAGCAGGTTGCGAACAACGCAGCGCTGAAAGGACACAAGCCATCGGCTTACTGCCGTCAGGTTATCCTTGGACGGAAGGTCAGAGACCTCAGTCCCGACACCCGCAGCTACCGTCAGACGCTCACCAACCTGGGCAACAACCTTAACCAATTGGTGCGGCACATGAATACCAATGGCTCTAACAAGAGCGACATTGCCAAGGCAATGTCACTGATCACCGACATCAAACAACTTAAGTCTAACCTCGATAAATCATGAAGAGTATGGATTTCAACAACAAGAAGAAGGGACTCGGAGACTATGTCTCTAACCCAGTTGCAGACAAGCCGGGAAAGGATATGACCGGTATGGTAGGAAACATCACCAAGGCCGATCTTGACAAGATCGTCAAGTCCATGGCAGAATCAGCCAAGTCCATGGAGAAGAGTGCTCAAGAGAACAAGGAGAGCTCAGACAGGATGTTTGACCTCTCAGCAGAGCTCTGCAATGTCTACCTCAATGAGGATGGCACTCCCAAGGACTTCGCAGACCGTGAGGGACGGAAGGATCTCATGGACTGTATCCATGCCAACACTTATATGTTGGAAGAGTTCAAGAAGGATTTGGCGACATGGATTAAGAAACTGCTAAGCAAGATCCCTGACAAAGTGGAAGCGTTCCTCTGTGACGAGCATGCCAAACTGCTCAATTCATTCTACAAGAACCGTGTCTACTATATTCTGACACTTGTATTGATTGTCATCATAGCAGTCACAGCAGTTATTGGAGGAATAGTAAAAGCTAACGAATATGCTGACAAGGCTGCAGAGTATGAGGAGCGCTGTCAGGAAGCTGATCAGCGGGAGAAAACCAATAAGGATGCTGCTGCCTTCGGCATATACATGAGACAGAACAATCCCAACACCTTCCGCCGCTGGAAGGAGCGCCAGGAGAACAACGACTAAGATGACAGAGCCCGCAAGCATTCGATTAGATAGCTTGCGGGCTCTTGCCCTAATAGTAGTAGCAAGCTATGATTGATCCTTATTCGGATTCAAGACTTTCCAGAAACCACCACGAGCAGCCCCAACTCGGGTTATGATTCCTTTTTCTGTTAAATTCTTTAGATGCTTCTTGATAGCAGGAATTGAAACATGAGCAGCAGCTGCAAAGTCTTCCGTAGTTGATGTTGGATCAGAGACCATCATATCTATAATCAGTTGAGCAGTTTTACCCAATGGTTTTAGTATACCTCGTTTTAGTATAGCCTTTCCTTTTGGTATACCTTGTTTTGGTATACCTTTAGAGCTGGTTTCTGGTGAACTTTCTCCTTTTAGTATACCTTTGGGGGTAGTTTTTGGTATACCTACCCCTATGACACCTTCCCCATGGTCACCAATAATCTGCAGGAAATCGTCATCCGTAAGACCATAGTTCATGTTCCTGAAGGTCGTGAAGAATGCATGAGGGTCACTGCGGAACGTTGGCGTCAGTACTCCTTTGTACGTAGGAAGTGTCGACTCCAGATTCTGCATTTTCTTAAGACCAGAGCCACGCTTCTCCATGTAGTCCAATTGGGCAAAGACATCTGCAATGACGGGGTTACGACGACGCGATGGTACGGTGTCGATATCACGATTCTGGATAGGCTGGCCACCATCATACATTCCGCCCGGGGTGTAGAACTCTATACGATTGTCGTAGATATCCACATGCAGCTCGCTTCCCATCACGATATAGTCACGATGAATAAGATGGTTAACGACTGCCTCCAATATGGCACGGTCAGAATATTCCGGTATATTCATCCGGTGCGTAGGCAACTTATACCATCGCGTTGCCGTGTTAGCTCTGATGAAGCTTGTGGTCATTTCAAGGAGATAGATGAGATTGCCCTGATACTCTGAATCGTTGATGGCATCATCTTTCTGCAGGCCTGTCCAACGCGTACAGAAGGAACGCGACTGGTAGACAGGACAATTATCGGCAAATAATAACCCAGCATTAGTCAGGTACCCATCAGAAGTGACAAGACCGAAAGACTCAATCAACTTGTCATTCCACTGCTGATGTGTCCGCTTCTCATAGGTATTGGCAAGCATACGGAACGAATACTTGTCGGCATGTTCCTGGCTTTTCAGGCTATCCCAAGTATGACCGGAGCCACGCAGCACCAAAGACAATAGCTGCTGGCTATTACACTCTACGCTCTCGTTGCCAACCCGCACAAAAGCTGTACGTGCACCGTTCTCGTAGTAATAATAAGGTGTCGTCTGTCCCGGTTTAATGGCAACCTCAAGCAAGTGCTTGCCTTCGCGCTCAAATGGCGTCAGAACCATATCCGGAATAGGATCGATTCTCGTCTTGATGATCTCGCTGATGAATTCTGCATCCGACTGGACATCATCCAACCCGATGACGCTACCATCATCAGCAACGCCAAAGAACAGACTGCCTCCCTCGGTATTGGCGAAAGCGGAGACTGACTTCAGCCATGATTTAACCTTTCTACGCTCCAATGCTTGCTTGAAGTCATATGTTGTGCATTCTGCGATGAATTTCTTATTGCTCATAAAACGGTTATTTACGTATTATTGTCGTGCTCATCCATCATCAGACGGATCTGTGATTCCATCTCCTCAGAGGTTGGCAGGAAGCGCTTCAGGTCGTAAGCGGCAACACCGATAGGTTTGTTCAGCCCATCGAATGACCATTCCACCTTTGTGTTGTCCTTCGACTTGCAAATCAAGAGACCGATTGTCGGCTTATCGTCGTCCTGTTTCAGTAAACGGTCTACGGCAGTGACATAGAAGTTAAGTTTGCCCACATATTCCGGCTTGAAATCGGTGACCTTCAACTCCACTACCACGTAGCACTTCAACCGAACATGATAGAACAGCATATCGAGGAAGTAAGACGTGCCAGACACAACCAGTTCCACCTGCCTGCCATAGAAAGTAAAACCTTTGCCAAGTTCCAGGAGGAAGCGGGTGATATTGTGAGTGAGTGCATCCTCAAGGTCACGCTCCTGATATTTGAGAGGCATCTTCAAGAAACCGAAGTCATAAGGATCCTTCAACACTTCCTTCACCTTCGCGCTATAGTCCTCGGGCAAGGTTGTATCGAAGTTGGATGGCAAACTACCCTGCGCTTGATATAGGCCCTCTGCGATGAAGTCTTCAAGAACACTGCGGCTCCAATGACCATCAATGTCCTTAAGGAGATAGAAGATAGCTTCGTCAATATCTTTGCACTTATTGATGATGAGACGATGATGTCCCCAAGGAACGAGACTGAAGAAACGTGGATAGGCCAAAACTCCCGCAGCTTGTGGGACTTTTGGCGACTGTCCTACTTCTGCTACAAGTTGTGGCAGTTTTTCTTTACCGAATAATTCTCCCACAACTTGTGGGAGTTTTATTAGTTTTTGTAATTCTGCAACAGCCCGTTGCATTTTTGAATACTGCTTACTGTAGAATACATACCATTGCTTGACATACCACAGATTTGTAGTTGAGAATCCTCTTACATCTGGAAAAGCAGTCTTCATATCCAGGCTCAGTTGTTCTATCACTCCAGTCCCCCACTTGGATTCAGCCTTCAGATCCACAATGTCATGACCGAGCTTCCAATAGAACTCGATCATGGCATCGTTAACCCTCATAGCTGCCTTTGCCTGACTGCTGCGATATTGCTCTTTGACTTTCTGGAGCCAATGTATATACTCCTCATCCTTCTTGAATGCGGATGAAACGAAATGTGGTTTATTACTGTCCATAGGCGTTTTCTGTTGTGGCTACAAATATAAGGCATTTATTTTGATTGCGCAAGCAATGCTGCCAATTCTTCTGTTGACATCGATGACAACTGCTCTACGAGCAGCTCATGCTTGGTCTTCTTCCCTTCAAGGTTGAGCAACAGAGAGTTGTATTCCATCTGCTTTTCCAAGGGATAGTGGTCTATGTAGAGTTCCGTGATGGAATGGTCACTCGAACTATGCCCCATACTCTCAGAGATGTAATTGATGTCCACACCGGCATTACGAAGATTGGTGGCAAAGGAATGGCGGCACCAGGTACCCGAAGGCCTTACTTCCCAATGAAGCACATCCTGACAGATCTTGATGACACGGTCCTGAATGTTGGAGTTCTCTGCTGACGTGCGCACGCGCTTCTCCGCTTTCGTTGTTGCCCCATCAAGGATATAAGGGAAGACGAGAGCATTCAACTTGGGTTTTGCAGCGATGTCGTCCAAGATACGCTGAAGAGCCGGGATGATAGGGATGATGACCTCTGATCCACTCTCACTCCTGTTCGTAGTCTTGATGCGGTTGAACTTAAACGCTCTTCGCTCAGAATTGAAGTAATAGGAATTATAACGCAGTTCACTGGCATCCACAAGGTTGAAGCCATTGCAGAGATACTGGACCAGGAACAACCCGAGCGAGCGGTGAGCTTTCTCTGCATAGCCACTCTTCCAGCTATCTGACTTTTCATTGTTGATGAACACCTGATAGAGCCGTGTCATCTGCTCAACCGTCAGATAACGGTCCTTGCGCGTCTTCCCGTTAGGAATAGCCACAAGATCCTTCTGTCGGATATTGGAGAAAGGATATTCCTTGTTGACAAGGTACCCTTGCCGTACGCACTCGTTCCAGACTGCACGGCAGCAGCGCAGATAGATGCCGCGAGTTGTATCACTGATCTTGCCGGCAGTCTCTCCCTGGGCATCCTTTACCCCATTCTTCATCCCGTCACTCCACTGCTCTATCTCCTCCTTCCCTATCTTGAACCCAGTTATAGGGTGCTTCCACATAATCTTCCGGAATGAACGCAAAGCGTACTCATACGACTCAGCCGTCGTGCAACGGGCTCCGTCATTCTCTGTCTTGAGTTTATGGATCATATCTTCCCATACACTCATGAAGGTAGCCTCCTTGTGCGTACCTACGCCAAGGATTACCATTTTGATACGGTCTAACGACAGATTATTGCCAAGCTTCGAGATGATGCCACTATACTTGTCGAACAGTCTGTCAAACTCCAACTTCTTCTCGTAGGCATCCGACCGAACCGATCGGGCATTAAGCGTACAAATGCGTGAAAAGTCACGCTCCGTATACTCCCCCTCAATGTAATGATACCATGACTTCCGGTCTATCGTATAGCGCATGGCTACTGGGAAGGTGTCCTTCTTCACCTTCGGATGGCGCTTATCGAGGATAAGCGAGAATGTGCAGGCTCCGTATCTCATTGTACGGAATGTGGTCTGTAATTTCTTGTCTCCCATACTGTAGTCTATCTGTGTTTTCCCGATGTTTTCCCGGAAAACCGGGAAAACAATGGGAAAACAAATTAAGTTTGATATAGGGTTTAATAGCCTATCTTTAACAATCACAAAATTACTAACTCATTGATAATCAACACGAATTATTTTAGCTAAAAATCATTAAATATCATCCTCCCAAACTCATAATCTGGAGGTCCTAGGTTCAAGCCCTAGCTGGTCCACACTGAAAATCAAGGAGTTACGCAATTTGCGTAACTCCTTTTTTATGTCTGCATAAACATTTTTATTTCTGTCTTCCCTTTTATGCAACATAGTTGCATAGAGAATCTATGATACATTTTTGTTAGAAGTCAGAGTGCCTCAGTCCGAAAAATATGTTTTCGAAGAATGACGTTTAGTGGATAAATCCAAAGCCATTACAAGGGAGGTATGGGTGAATACGAACGTTTGAAAAAGGCGTTCACTACCCATGAGAAAGCCGCAGAAAACTTACATGAAATATAAATAGCAAAAAAGGAAAGGACAAAACCCATATTGAAGTTTTGCCCTTTCTTTGTTATAAATAATTATGTATGTACGATATTAATGTCATTTGCCGTCTGGCATATCGTCTTTTTACATATTGGTATAACCTAATTCTTTCGCACGTTTGGGATTGCGCTTAATCCATTCGCGCAGTTTTTTGACATGCTCGGTATCATTTGTTAGTCCAGCCAATCGTCGTAGTCGGAAACATCTATTATTTGGCAGACGAATGTATTTTGCATGGCAGTCAAAAAATGCGCCCGTGTTAATGCAAACTACATACTTGTACTGATTATTCTCATAGATATAATCAGGAATGTAAACCGTGTCTCCCTCTTCAGAAGGGAAAAACGTAAGTGATAGACCGATGACACCTGATGCAGGATCGTAAAATGGAGAAAAGTTAAAAACACCAGGATCACCAACGATAGTCGCCTTCGTACTCAACGGTATGCTGAACAATACCGAAAGTAGCAGAAGAAAAGACAGTAAAAACATTGCATAAATAATTTTTTAGTACAATTTTGAATAATTTTATTCAAAATTGTACTATTTTTCATACCTTTGTAACCGTTTTGCGATAAATGCAGAATATAATTATTAATTAACCAAAATGTACAAACCAATTTTAAACAAGCGCTCCAGCCTGAAGTTTAAACGCTTCTCTAACAAGGGCTACTCTCTTTTCTCTGTTTTGGGAAAAGAAGTTCTTGTAGGCACTCTTAGTGTTGCTACACTAAGTCATGCCAAAGCTGAAGGCCTGAGTACTAAGGTAGAGTTCGCAGAGGTAGACTCTGTGACCAACCAGAAGGTACTGCAGCTTGATGAAGTGAATGTCACTGCATCAAGAGCGCCACTGACCATGAGTCAGCAAGCGAGAATGGTAACTGTACTGAGTCGCGAAGAAATTGCGACTGCTCCAGTACAAAGTATTAACGATCTGCTGAAATACGTAGCCAGCGTAGATGTAAGACAGCGCGGTCCTATCGGAGCCCAAACAGATGTCAGCATCAGAGGTGGCAACTATGAGCAGATTACAGTTCTCCTCAACGGGGTCAACATTAACGACCCACAGACAGGTCATAACGCTTTCGATTTCCCATGTGATATTAGTGATATCGAACGCATCGAAGTTCTAGAAGGACCTGCTGCTCGTGTTTATGGAACTTCATCTCTCCTTGGAGCTATCAACATTGTAACCAAACAGCATGACGCATCTTCGGTTTCTGCATACGCAGAAGGCGGAAGCTATGGTTATGGCAAGATGGGAGCACGTCTGAAACTAAATTACGGCCGATGGAATCACTCTTTTTCTGGTAATTTTACTCGGAGTGATGGCTATAGCAGAAGCAATGCAGGCAATCTCAACATGAATTTCAATGGTGGTAAGGCTTTCTATCAGGGAGGATATGAGGACGAACAAGTTATCGTAAGATGGCATGCAGGACTAAGCACAAAGGGGTATGGAAGTAATACCTTCTACAGTAACTACTCTGATGAGCAGTACGAGCGTACTACAAAAACTTACACGTCTATTCAAGCCGAAAACAAAACGGGTAACTTTCATTTCCATCCATTGATTTACTGGAATAGAAATATGGACCGTTTTGAGCTTTTCCACGATAATCCTGATGCCTATCCATATAATTATCATCGCACCGATGTTTTCGGCGTAAATCTGAACGGCTATTTTGACTGGGGAGCTGGTAGAACTGCATTTGGTGCTGAGATACGCGAGGAAGATTTGGTAAGTGGAAATCTTGGTGAAAAACTATCCCGAGTACATCATATTGCTGGTACTGACCGCAACTATACTAACGGTATCAACAGAACTAACATTCAGTTTGTACTCGAGCATAATATTCTACTCCACAACTTTACCCTATCTTTGGGTCTAACTGCTGTTAAAAATAGCTGGTCTGAAATGAATATGCGCGTATATCCAGGTATTGATGCCAATTACCGATTTGGCGAGCACTGGAAAATATACGCTTCATATAATTCTTCATTGCGTATGCCTTCGGTTACAGAGCTCTATTACAACAGTAAAGGCTATAATGCCAATAAAAATCTGGAACCAGAAGAATTAACAGCCCTAGAGTTTGGTACCAAATATAATGGTAATGCCCTTCAAGCATCTGCTAGTGTTTTCTATAATCACTATAAGAATCTGATTGACTGGATTATCGATGAAAAGGCCGATTCTGCAGTATTAACGACTACAAATTTCGGAAAAATCAACGCTTTTGGCGTAGAGGCAAACCTTACTTTCAACTTTAGAGAGATTTTGCCAACCCAACATATACTGAAAACATTCAGCCTACAATATGCTTATTTGAACCAAAATCAGAAGCAATATGAAGGCATTACAAGTCGCTATGTTTTAGAGTATCTGAAACATAAACTTGTAGCCAACCTGCAGATGAATCTTTGGAAAGACCTGGATTTAGGCATCAACTACCGATTTCAAAAGAGAAATGGAAGGTATGCTACAGGTTATGACCAAACGACCAAGACAAATATCCTGAAGAAATATTCGCCATACAGCATTTTGGATGCTCGTCTATCATGGAATAAGCCTACCTACAGTCTCTATATTGAAGGGAACAACCTCATTTCGCATCGCTATGTAGACTTTGGAAGTCTGAAACAACCAGGTTTCTGGTTTATTGCTGGTGCAAAAATTAACATTACCCTATAAATGGAAAAAATTATAGTAAACTGTATTTTGCTGTGTGTAGCCCTCATAGGCTACGCACAGCAACCCACATATAGCCAGAGCATATACACTGCCGAACAACTCCAAGAAGGCGATTTGCTCTTTTATGCATCAGCAACAGACAATCCAATAACTGATGTTACAAATGGTTTTCAGGGCACACTCATTAGTCATGTGTCTATAGTCGTAAAGAATCAAGGTAAACCATATATACTAGAAGCTACCCACAAGGGAGTTATCTTTCAGCCAATTGACAGCACTTTTAATCGATTAAATCGCCGAAAAGAGCATATTTATGTCGGCAGAATCCATTCAAAATGGGACATCAAGACATCGATAGACAAGGCCAAAAGATATATCGGAAAGCCCTATGATTTCTATTTTGAACCCAACGACAGTGCAATCTATTGTAGTGAGCTCGTTCAACTATGCTACCAAGACAAACAAGGACACCTTCTTTTTGAGCCCATCCCAATGAGTTTTCACGATAAGACCGGTAAAATTACCAATTATTGGAAAGAATACTATCACAAAGTAGGCAAAGAAGTACCAGAAGGAGCCCCAGGAAGCAATCCTGGTGATCTATCCCGAAATCAAAAAGTAAAAATCATCGGAATGATACTATAAGATGGACAAGCAAAACATGCAAAAAATGAATAAATCACTGTAAATGATGGTATTATTCATTATTTTTCGTATTTTTGCAACCACTATGGTACTAAATTATATCTGGATAGCTTTTTTCGTTATCGCATTTATTTTTGCGATTATCGGTCTTTTGATGGGAGACACAACTATCTTCCAAAAAATTGTCGATTCAACTTTCGATAGTTCTAAGAATGCCTTCGAGATTTCACTCGGCCTTACCGGTGTACTTGCCTTATGGCTAGGCATCATGAAGATAGGAGAAAAAGCAGGAGTTGTAAATGTACTGGCACGTATACTTAGTCCTGTTTTCTCAAAGCTATTTCCAGATATTCCGAAAAACCATCCCGTGATGGGCAGTATCTTTATGAATATAGCATCAAACATGCTTGGACTTGATAATGCTGCTACGCCTACAGGACTTAAGGCTATGAGCCAGATGCAAGAGCTTAATAACCAGAAAGATACCGCAACCAACCCTATGATTATGTTTCTGGTACTCAATACCAGTGGACTTACCATTATTCCAACTACCATTCTTGCTTTCCGTGCTTCTTATGGAGCAGCAACCCCCACCGACGTATTCATCCCTATTCTATTAGCTACAGCCGTAGCAACCATAGCAGGTATCATCATTACCGCACTATGGCAGAAAATTAATATCTTACAACCCGTATTATTAGCCACATTAGGCAGTATCATCGCTTTTGTAGGTATCATCATCTGGGCATTCGGGCAAATGGATAAGGACACTATGGGCCAAGTAACCAGTTTAGCCAGCAACCTCATTTTATTAGGTATTATTTTGAGTTTTATCCTTGCTGGTGTATGGAAGAAAATCAATGTATACGATGCATTTATTGAAGGAGCAAAAGAAGGTTTCACCACTGCTGTGAAAATTATTCCGTATCTAGTTGCTATCCTTGTAGGCATAGGTGTATTCCGCGCTTCTGGAGCTATGGACATGCTGATTAACGGTATAGCTTGGTGCATCGAACAATGCGGGCTAAATACCGATTTCGTAGGTGCTTTACCTACTGCATTCATGAAACCACTCTCTGGAAGCGGTGCTCGTGGATTAATGTTAGAAGCTATGAAAAATTACGGACCGGATAGTTTTATCGGTCGATTGAGTTGCATTTTTCAAGGATCAACAGACACAACGTTCTATATATTGGCTGTATACTTTGGTAGTGTCAATATCAAGTATACCCGCCATGCCGTAGCTTGTGGACTGCTGGCTGATTTGGCAGGTGTCATAGCAGCAATCTTTATTGCCTACCTTTTCTTTGCATAAAAGGTATTCATCGTAAAGAAGCACAAAAAAAAATAAGATAAAAATAACAATAAAATAAATGGCAAATTTAAAATCTTTAGCGAAGGATACTGCTATCTACGGATTAAGCAGCATTATGGCACGATTTATCAACTATCTGCTCGTTCCGATTCAGACCGCAAAATTTAATGCTGCTGGCGGACAATATGGTATTATTACTAACGTATATGCCTATGTAGCTCTACTTATCATCATTCTGACCTATGGAATGGAAACCACATTCTTCCGTTTTATGAGTAAAGATGGTGAAGAACCTAAAAAAGTATATGCCACAACGCTGAAAATGGTGGCTACGACTTCCATTCTCTTTGCAGCTATTATCATTCTCTTCAATCAGCAAATAGCAGGGTGGCTAGGATACACAGATCATCCAGAATACATTTTGGTAATGTATGTCACTGTGGCTATCGATGCCTTTACCGCTATCCCATTTGCTTATCTGAGATATGCACATCGCCCTATGAAATTTGCAACATTGAAAGTACTAAATATCACGTTAAATATAACTTTCAATTTACTCTATCTCATCATTCTACCATACTTCAAGTGGAATTTATTTGGTATCTATGATGCCAACTTTACTCTCGATGTAGTATGGGTGTTCTATATCAACCTAGCTTGCTCTACTATCGTATTGCTTATGCTGGGACGAGAATTAAAAGAAATCAAGAACCCATTTGATGCAGCTACATGCAAGCGCATGCTCAATTATACATGGCCTTTACTCGTAATGGGATTAGCTGGCCAACTTAACCAATGTGCGTCACAAATTATATTCCCTTACGTATATGACGGTAATGCGGCAGATGCCCGAGTACAACTTGGTATCTATGGCGCCTGCATCAAAATTGCCATGATTATGGTTATGATAACCCAAGCATTCCGTTATGCTTATGAACCATTTGTATTCGGTAAATCTAAAGACAAAGATAATAAGGACACCTATGCTTCTGCCATGAAATACTATATTATCTTTACCCTATTAGCTTTTCTCTGTGTTATGGGCTATATGGATATTTTACGCTACATCGTAGGAAAAAGTTATTGGGATGGATTGGAAATTGTACCTATCGTCATGGCTGCAGAAATCATGTTTGGCATCTTCTTCAACCTAAGTTTCTGGTACAAACTCATCGACAAAACGATTTGGGGAGCATACTTTTCAGGTATTGGAGCTGTCATTCTGATTGTAGTAGATATTCTACTTATTCCAAGATTCAGCTATTGGGCTTGTGCATGGGCAGGATTTATATCCTATGCCATAAGTATGATTATCAGCTATATCTTTGGTCAGAAATATTATCCAATTAAATATCCATTAAAAGATATCGCACTTTATGCTGGTGTAACCCTTATCTTTTTTGGAGCTATATCTGCAACCAATAACTATCTTCCAATGATAGCTGCATTAGCTATCAACACTATACTGATTATGCTTTTTATTGCTCTCATTGTGAAGAGAGATCTTCCATTGGGACCTATTATAAAAAAAATCAAAAAATAATATTAATCAAAACAAATTATAACGAGAGATGAAAAAATTAATGATGAAGGGACTGACAATGTCTCTCCTCGTAGCAGCATCCATACCTGCAGTTCATGCAGACGAAGGTATGTGGACTCTTTACGACCTGCCTCAACAAGTGTATGAGACTATGCAGGCAGAAGGCTTCACTATGCCTTATAACGATTTGTATAATAGTAAGAATTCACTTAAAAATGCAGTAGTTAACTTTTCGGGCTTTTGCTCTGGTGTCGTTGTGTCTCCAGATGGTTTGGTCTTCACAAACCACCACTGTGGTTTCGAAGCTATCCGTAGCCATTCTACCATAGAACATGACTACATGCTTAATGGTTTTGTAGCCAATAGCTATGCAGAGGAATTGCCTAATAAAGATATGTTTGTAAGTTTTATGAAAGAACAGAAAGACATTACAGACTATATCAACGCACAACATATTGACAAATTAAATTCTGACCAGAAAGCTCTACTTATAGACTCTCTACAGAATGCCATGACAGATTCTATCAAGAAAATCGACTCAACCCTACACATTGATATCGATGCATTCTATGAGGGCAATAAATGGTATGCTACCACCTACCAAGACTTCACCGACCTCCGATTAGTCTTTACAGTACCTAAGAGTATGGGTAAATTTGGTGGTGAAACAGATAACTGGATGTGGCCACGCCAAACTTGCGACTTTTCTGTGTTCCGTATCTATGCAGATCCTAAAACTAATGGTCCTGCAGCCTATAGCAAAGACAACGTACCTTACAAGCCTGAACGCTGGGCACAAGTAAGTCTACAGGGTTATCAGGATAAAGATTATGCCATGACCATCGGTTATCCAGGTAGTACTAGTCGTTATCTTTCTAGCTATGGCATTCAAGAACGCCGTAATTCGCTCAACACACCAATGGCTCAAGTTCGTGGTGTAAAACAAGAAGTGATGCAGAAACACATGCGTGCTGACGAAGGTGTACGTATCAAGTATGATTCAAAATTCGCTCATAGTGCCAATTACTGGAAAAACTCACTGGGTATGAACAAATGCATCGATTCTATCGGTCTGATTAATCAGAAGCAAATATTCGAAGCTAAAATACGAGCTTGGCAAGATACTGCTAAGGATTTAGAACACAAAGTAGATTTCGATCTTCTGGCTCGTCTCTATAAGAAACGTATGGAGATTTCATACGTACTGACCAACTGGTCAGAATCTTTTAGCCGCAGAAGTGATGTTGAGTTCTCTGTAAGAGCACTGAAATTGAACAATGGTATGGAAGTAAAGGGTCCTAAGGATAATGCCAAAAAACAATACTTCCAGTTTGAAGATAATAGCAATGACTGGGACGCACCTCTTGACAAAGAAGTACTCGCAACCCTGCTTAAGAATTATCGCGAACATGTAGACAGTAAATATCTGCCTAAATTCTATCAAACTATTGATAAAAAATTTGGTGGCAACTATACAGAATACGTAGACTTCCTTTATAATAAGTCTATCATCATGAAAAAGGATGCCAAAATCTACTTCAATAGCAAAAGCTATAAGAAAGATCCAGGTGTCATCTATGGCGAAGACCTCATGGATATACGTGAAGACCTTCGCGAGGGTATCGGTCTCCTCAACGATAGTATCGACGAACAGGAGAAATATCTCTGCGCTGCAAAAATTCGTATGGAACAGGATTTACCACACTATAGCGATGCCAACTTTACCATGCGTCTGAGCTATGGTCAGGTTAGCAGCTTTGATCTTGGCGGTAAAGATTCTGGTTATTACACTGTAGCTGAAAGTATCGTAGAAAAGATGAAGAAAGGTGAAAAAATCTTCGATTATCAGGCTGAACCTATTATGCAGCAGCTCATGAGTGAGAAAGATTTTGGCCAGTATCAGGATAAAAAGACTGGTAAGATGCAACTCTGTTTCTTGACCAATAACGATATTACAGGTGGTAACTCTGGTAGCCCTATGTTTAACGGTAAAGGAGAACTAATCGGTTTGGCTTTTGATGGCAACTGGGATAGCTTGAGCAGTGATATCAATTTCGATAGCCGCTTGGCAAGATGTATTGGTGTAGATATTCGTTATGTACTCTATATGATTGACAAATGGGGACATGCAGACCGTCTGATTAAAGAAATCAACGCAAAATAAAGAAAATTTTATATATCAAAAAAAGGCTTGCTCCGTATTGGAAGTAAGCCTTTTTTTGATATATAAAATTCTGATTGATATCATGAAACACTAAATATCTGCTATTATTCTCTGAATATCCTCAAGAGAAGATGCTATCTCTATGCTATCATGATAATCACCCCGGATAAATCCTTTCTGCTGCAAATCATCCAATACTTGAATAAAAGGGTTCCAAAAGCCTTTTAAATTATAAAGGATAACCTTTTTCTGATGATATCCTATCGTATGAGAAGCTGCCATAGAAAGTATTTCATCCAACGTACCAATACCACCAGGAAGAGCGATAGCAATATCACTTTGTGTAAGCATCAAGTCCTTACGATCACTTAAGTTCTCACAAGGAATCTCTACATCCACAAACTTACTGGTACGACCAGTGCTCTCAATCAGCGTAGGTATTACGCCAATCGTCATAGCACCACTCTCCTTACAAGCTTTGCCGATACACTCCATCAAGCCCATATTACAACCACCATAAACTAATGTATGGCCTTCAGACCCCATCCATTTACCTAATTCATCCGTTGCTGTGAAGAAATCAGGGTCAATATTACGATTTGCTGAACAATATACTGCTATTTTCATATCATGCAAAGATAAAAATATGATAGGAGAAAAAAGCAAAAAAGGAAAATATTTTTTTATTTATTCAACTTTTGGAAATTATTCCAATGTTTTTTAGTAACTTTGCAACCGATAAAACTTACACTTTGTAAGTTCCGTTTTTATAACGAAGGAAATACACTCTATTTAAATGGCTGGGAAGGGTGTTTGTCCTTCACATTTAAATACAGGTTAAAAGATTGAAGACATTTGAAGAATTAGGTGTAAGCAAAGATATTTGCCGCGCCATCAGTGAACTTGGATTTGAGCATCCAATGCCAGTCCAGGAAGAAGTTATTCCATACCTATTAAGTCGCGAAAGTGATGTTATTGCATTGGCACAAACAGGTACAGGTAAAACCGCAGCCTATGGATTGCCAGTATTACAAAATACAGACCCTTCCACCAAAATTACACAGACAGTTATTCTGAGTCCTACTCGCGAACTCTGCCTGCAAATTGCTGACGATTTAAACGAGTTTGCCAAATACATAGATGGCATGCACATCGTTGCCGTATATGGCGGTACAGATATTGGTTCACAGATTCGTACCCTGAAACACGGTGTACAAATCATTGTAGCAACTCCAGGTCGTTTGGTTGACCTGATGAATCGCGGTGTAGCCAAGCTGGAAAACGTTCAGAATATAGTACTTGATGAAGCTGACGAGATGCTGAACATGGGTTTCTCCGAAAGTATCAATACCATTTTTGAAGGATTGTCTAAAGACCATATTACCCTACTTTTCTCTGCCACAATGAGTAAGGAAGTAGAGCGTATCGCCAAGAATTACCTCCATAATCATAAGGAAATCGTAGTAGGTAGCCGTAATGAAGGTGCAGAACACGTAAATCACATCTACTATATGGTAAGTGCCAAAGATAAATATTTGGCATTGAAGCGTATCGTAGACTTCCACCCACGCATTTTCGGTATTATCTTCTGTCGCACCAAGGTTGAAACACAAGAGGTTGCCGATAAGCTGATTAAGGACGGATACAATGCAGAAGCACTTCATGGTGACTTGAGCCAACAGCAGCGTGACCTTACTATGCAGAAATTCCGCAATCATCTTACCCAGTTCCTCGTAGCCACAGACGTTGCAGCTCGCGGTCTTGATGTAGATGAATTGACTCACGTTATTAACTATGGATTACCTGATGATATCGAGAGTTATACTCACCGAAGTGGTCGTACTGGCCGTGCCGGTCGCAAGGGTACATCAATCAGTATTATCCATGTGAAGGAAAAGTGGAAAGTACGCCAAATCGAAAAGCAAATTGGTAAGGAATTCATTGCTGGTGAGCTTCCTAAGGCAGAGGAAATCTGCAAAAAGCAGCTCTACAAGGTGATGAACGATATCATGAAGACTGATGTAGATGAAGATATGATAGCTCCATATATGGAAGATATCAATCGCCAGTTTGAATATATTGACAAGGAAGATATCATCAAAAAGATGGTAGCTGTAACTTTCGGCAAATTCTTAGATTACTATAAGAATGCACCAGAGATTATCCAGCCTACAGGAAAGAGTAGTGAGATTCGCTCTGAACGTGGTGGAAAAGGTGATCGACGAAACGATAGGAGCAGAGGTCCACGCAAAGCAGAACCTGGTTATCGCCGACTATTTATCAACTTAGGTAAAGCTGATGGTTTCTACCCTGGTGAGGTCATGCAATTCTTGAACAAAAATATGAAGAACCGCCAAGCTGTAGGTCATATCGACTTACTTTCTAAGTTCTCATATATCGAAGTTCCAGAAAAAGATGCCAACAAGGTTATCTCCACGATTAATGGTCTAGAATATAAGGGCCGTGAGGTAAGATGTAATGATGCAGACGAAGCTGGACACGGAAGAAACAGCGGCAGAAGCGAGCGTAGAGGTAGTGGACGTAAAGGTGATCGTCATGACCGTAAAAATAGTTACCCAAAAGGTGGCAAAAAAGAGGACTGGAGAGATCTGATAAACAAAGCTAAAAATGTAAAGTTCAAGGATAATGAGCCTGATTTTAGTGAAGAAGGTTGGGCTATTCGCCGTCCCCGCAAAGGTAATAGAGGAAAATAAGAATAAGTTTATTCGAAACAATAAATCGGGTTTGCTTCTTATGAAGTGAACCCGATTTATTGTTTCGACACTATAGAAAGTGATATATTATTTCAATAACGCTTCCATATTTGCGCCAAACTCAGGTGAAATATAATTATAAATATCCTTACAACACTCTGTGGAAAACTGCTGTCCTGCCGTAACAATACTATCCCATTGTTCCTCTGTCAATCCATGATCTATATCGTCACGGGTAATATGATTTCTAATCATACCATAAATCAGACCCGCATTAAAGTTATCACCAGCTCCGACTGTACTTACAGTATCCGTATCTGAAACAGGGTAACTTTTCTTGAAACCACCCTCCGCACGCAGCTGTATAGGTTGAGCGCCAAGGGTACAGATAAACTTCTTACAATAAAAAGAAATCTCTGACGTATATACTTTATCCGGATCTGGCATCTTATAAAGCACATCAAAATCTTCATGACTACCACGAACAATATCCGCAAACTCAAGATTATCTAGCAAGTTTGGAGTAATCTTCATAATATCTGTACGATGAGATGGGCGATAATTAACATCGTAGTACAAGATAGCACCATGCTCTTTAGCATACTCCAAAAAGCCAGCTACCTGTGGACGAACAACAGGATTAACAGCAAAGAAGGAACCAAAAAGAACAATATCATCGCGATTTACCTCAGGAAAAGAAAACTCGAGTTGATCGTGAGGATGATCTTTATAGAAGATATAATCAGCATTATTATTCTCATCCAAAAAAGCTAATGCTAATGGTGTCCGACTATCCGGAAAGACACTAACATTGTCAGAGCTAACACCATTTTTCTTCATAAAACTAATAACCTGATCACCCACTCTATCATTACCCGTCTCACTAATAAATGTGGTATTTACTCCAGAACGAGCCAACGAAATAATGGCATTAAATGTTGAACCACCTGGCAGAGCACTTACAGGCTTGCCCTGCTTGAATATAATATCGAGAACGGTCTCGCCTATTCCTATAACTTTACGCATAATTATAAATATTTGCAATGCAAATATAACAAAAAGAAAAGTCACCCGAACCAATTAATGAAAGTTTTTTTGTAATTTTGTATATGATATGAAATATAACACGTATACGTTGAAAAATGGTCTCCGAGTTATTCACCTCGGAAGTACATCACCTGTTGTTTATTGCGGATATGAAATAAATGCTGGTACTCGACTGGAAAAAGCTGGTGAGGAAGGATTAGCTCATTTCTGTGAACATACTACTTTTAAGGGTACTACACGAAGAAAAGCCTGGCATATTTTAAATTGTTTAGAAAGTGTGGGTGGCGACTTGAATGCCTTTACCAATAAAGAAGGAACAGTGTACTATGCTGCAGTTCTTAAAGATCATATCAATCGCGCTGTTGATATATTAACCGATATCGTATTTCACAGCGTTTATCCACAAGCTGAAATAGATAAAGAAGTAGAAGTAATCTGTGATGAAATAGAGAGCTACAACGACTCTCCTGCTGAACTTATCTACGATGAATTCGAAAATATTGTATTCAAAGGTCATCCATTAGGTCATAACATCTTAGGAAAAGCTGAACAGGTACGCCAATTTAAAACAGAAGATGCCTTGCGCTTTACACATCAATATTATCGTCCAGAGAGAGCAATATTCTTTATCTATGGGGATGTAGACTTTAAACGAGTAATAAAATTGCTTGAAAAGTATACAGCTGATTTTCCAGAACAGAAGCCATTTATTGAACCAGAAAAAGAACCTCTACCATTACGCTATCAACCAGGAAAATATATTTATGATAAAGGTACTCATCAAGCTCACGTCATGATTGGTAATCAAGGCTATGCCATCCATGATCAACGCCGCATGCCACTCTACCTGCTCAATAATATATTAGGCGGACCTGGTATGAATGCTAAACTCAACTTAGCGCTTCGAGAACATAACGGTCTCGTATATACAGTAGAAAGCAGTATGGTAAGCTATGGCGATACAGGACTATGGTGTACCTACTTTGGTTGTGATCCGAACGATGTAAATCGGTGTCTGCGTATTGTTCGCCGAGAACTGCAAAAATTTACAGACAAACCGCTATCCCAACATCAGTTACAAGCTGCAAAGAAACAGATTAAAGGCCAAGTAGGTGTAGCCTGTGATAATAGAGAAAACTTCGCCATAGACTTTGGTAAAAGCTTTCTCTATTATGGATGGGAGAAAGATATTACGAATCTCTATGCACAAATAGAGGCTATTACAGCTGAACAGATACAAGCTGTAGCTCAAGAAATATTCGACGAGAATAAAATGACGACTCTAATCTTCAAATAAATGAGATATATCGCATTTTATTTAATAGTAAAATTGACACGATGATGTAAACGCTCTCCCTTAAACAACTTTTTTTTCTCACTTTTGGCAAAAGGATATACTTTAATCGTATTAATCGAATTTTCCACGGATCCATCGCCTATTTCTGCTGACAAAGGCGTATCAGCTTTAACTTCCAACAAGCCATCAATACTTGTTTTACCTTTTTTCTGATAAATCTCTCTCTCTGTACAGGTAAAAGCATCTGTGCTAATAGCTATCATACCAGTACGATCTGCCTGAATTTCTGTATCACGAAGCACTAAAACCTCATCACGATAATCTAATCCATGCCCATTACTAGTTAATGTGAACGAACGCTTCAAGGTAGAATCATTCTCTATTAAAAGCCCCTTAACCTGAAAATAATTTCCTTGAAGCATAAAATGAGGAGTATCTATAGGACGTGCATTAATATTCTTATTCTGCAGTTGTATATAGCCTAAAAGGTTACCTGTATTAAACTTGCGAAAAGGAACGACCAAATTATTATTACTCAAGTC
Source organism: Segatella bryantii (assembly GCF_022024215.1). Classification (NCBI taxonomy): domain Bacteria; kingdom Pseudomonadati; phylum Bacteroidota; class Bacteroidia; order Bacteroidales; family Prevotellaceae; genus Segatella; species Segatella bryantii. The sequence continues at coordinate 2,320,371 of NZ_CP091798.1, forward strand.
TAAAGGAGCAATATAACCCGTATAACTATTTTTACCCTCACTCCATGAAAAACAAGCAAAATAATTCTTAGTTAACGTACGAACTATCCTTTGACATGGAAAAAATTTAGCTTCAGCATGTCGCTTCTGAAATTCACTCCACACTGTAGGTTGCATCTCAGAAGTAGATAACATCTCATGCATCAACCAACTCATCATGACACGATGAGACTGAACCCCCATCCTACGTCCACCTACATCTGGTCGTAAAAGCCAACTACCATCAGAAGTCGTCAACTGGCGATGTCGAATCTGCTTATAAGCCTGATTCTCAAAATAAAGCGCATCAACATCCCTAAGCATACAAGCCATAGTAGAATAACTTGTTAACTGATCATACAGAAACAAGCTCCAGTCGTTTCCATTCGGCATAGCTTGCTCGCCATCAGGCAACGTAAGCCAATTCAAAACATTCTTCGTCACTTGATCGCAATTATGCAATAAAGCATTTGACTTCCATTTAATATATTCACCTTGAAACAGACGCAGAGCCAAAGCAGCTTCACCTAATTCCTGAATAACAACATTCTGATAACTTGTATGGAAAAAACCGTGATTCTGAAGTGTCCAATCCTCATAAAGATTAGCCCCTTGATACAAATCGGCAACCGTTTTAGAATCAAACCAAGGATCGATAACCTTATTATTCGTAGCATCAGAAGGATGAGAATAACTATTGATAGCAAAAGCACGCATACGCTCAAACCAATGAGATGCAAGAGAGTCATTTGGAAAAAGACCTATAGCAGCAGCCAAGACACCTACTTCCCAACCATTTTCCTCCGCCTTAGTATCACCTTGATAACCAGTAGGAATGTCACGCTCTAACTCATAATTACATTCAGCCTTTAACAGGCGATATAATTTATCCTTTTGCGCAGAAGACAACTTGTTCCATTGGAAAAAAGCAGAATACGCTACCGACAAAGCCCAAAGACTACTTTCCCACTGATGATCTTTCTTGCTTACAGAGCCCCAATAACGCTTATCCCTACAAGTTCTTAGATGTACCGCTTTATGCGTATCTAAAGCGAAAGAAAGCGATTTATAGGCGATACTATCTATTCTCTGCCAAGTTACCGGATGAGGCAGCTTTACTTTTCCCTGTGCATAATGGGACAAGAATGCGCATACCATGCTCAAATCAGCATTGGTACGAACTCCTCTTTCATCACTTCCCATCGTATTCTCTCCACGAAAACAACCATATTTTTCATCGATATCTTGATAATCAGTACTGACATATTGAGTAAAACGAGCCAACATGCCCAACAAAGAATCTTTTAATGCATGCTCCTTTACAAAAGAAGAATGAGCTGATAAAGATATTGTCATTAAAAACGACAAAAATAATAGGATAATTTTCTTCATGGCTTTGATAGAAAGAATAATAAGGATGGACTAATGAGCCGAACTATAGATAGAATATAGCCTCATTACCTTCGTTAAAAAGAAGATCTAGAACACTCATATTCGGTTGAAACCCAAAACGCTGTTGATATACTTGATAATAAGTATTTGGTACAAAATCGGTATCCTCTCCTGGGTGTTTCGGACGAATAACATCACGGAAATCCGTCATATCAATTACAGAATCTGCCATGACATAGCTCTCAGTAAAATCAATAGATGGATGAATGTCGAGCAATTCACACATTTTCTCCATTATCGCCTGATTATAATCAAGCAGAAATTCCCACTTTCTTTCGAAAAAAGGACGAATGTCATCCGCATAATACTCAAAAAAAGGACTTTCTCCATAAGCAGATAACAATGCATTCCAATGCTGATGACGCCAGTTATCATGGTCACTGATACGAACATCTTTCATCGGAGTCTTATCCAGTCTGCCATCAACAGGACGCTCTACTGGGATAGAAAGAGCCTGAACTCCATTAGTAGTAGGAATAAGACAACGATTACGAAACGTCTGCTTCATAAAGTTATCATGCTGTTCTATCAAGCAATGTTCAAAACGATTCAATTTCTGGTACCACTGAACAGGTCCGAAATAAGTAGAAGAAAGTAATGCTGTTTTCAAAATTTTAAATGATATATTTTTTTAGCTTTGCCAATAATCTGATGCTTATGCACCAACACACGTTGTTTACCAATCCTTACCAAATATAGTTTACAATCCTTGCACCCACATCGCCTGCAACAAATAAGTGGAATACGATAGAGTTCCTTACCATACTTAATAGTATCGCCGGGGAGATATAATACCCTACCTATATTAGTTGTAGCATCTACTGTATCTGTAAAGGCTATGATATCACCCTTAAGAATAGGAGCATTAGAAATTCTATTCACTATAACACGATCACCAGCTTCAAAATCAGGACGCCAATCTTGATTAGGCACAGTATAGATAGTGAATATAAAGGTTCTGATAGCCAACATCACAAGCGTGGCAATAATCAAAGCCAGAAGAAATTTAAAAATCTGCCCTATGTGCATTGACAAAACGAGGGATGGACATAAAAATCCACCCCTGCGTATTTTAGAGTTTATTTGATATTATCTACAAAAGTAAACAAACGGTTCCAGCGGATTCCACTAAAACCCGGATGATCTGGATTATGCGACCACCAAATAAAAATAGGTTTACCCACAATATGATCCTCTGGCACAAATCCCCAATAGCGAGAATCGGCACTGTTGTGACGATTATCACCCATCATCCAATAGTAATCCATCTTAAAGGTATAGCTCTTAGCCTCATGACCATTAATGTAAATCTTATTATTCTTTACTTCTAACTGATTATGCTCATATACCTTGATAGGACGCTCATAGATGGCGATATTCTTCATATTAAGCGCAATACTTTCTCCCTTTTTAGGAATCCAAATAGGCCCATAATTATCACGTGTCCAACCTGTTACAGCATTCAACGGATAGACGTCACCTGTTGTCGCATCTGTATTAATTCGAATCTCTGCTACCAAATCCTTACGAGCTTTCAAAGCATTATAAGCACGCTTAGTAAGAGGTAAGTAACCATTCTGATTAAGCGATGTAAGATCTTCCATAGTAATGCCATACTCATCTAAGAATTCCTCTGGTAGATCTTGCTTCAACTTAACATAATAAGTGTACTGTACATTATCTGGCTCCTTATTAGCTATGCCATTGAGATAGACAATACGATTCTTTATCTGAAGCGTCTGACCAGGAAGACCCACACAACGTTTCACATAATTTTCTCTTCTGTCAGTAGGACGAGAGATTACATCGCCATATTCACCCGGATTATCAATAATATACTTTCTTCCAATAGCATACAACTGAGCAAAGAAATCATACTGTTGCTGTGGATTAAGCTTGGCAACATCTACAGGAACATTATTCTGTTGTTCATAAATCTGCTGACCGAAAGAATAAGCCATCTGATAGAAATCTGCAGCCTGCCATTTCTCTTCATTGCATAGAGTATCGCCTGCAGGATAATTGAATACAACAATATCATTGAGTTCAACATTACCCAAACCCTTAACACGGCGATAATCCCAATGAGGCCATTCTATATAACTCTTCACATTCATCAGAGGCATAGTATGCTGAGTAAGCGGCATAGTCAGTGGTGTCTCTGGAATACGAGGACCATAACTAACTTTGCTCACAAAGAGGTAATCGCCAGTAAGCAATGACTTCTCCAAAGATGAAGAAGGAATTACATAGTTCTGAAAGAAGAATAAATTAATAAAATATACAGCTACAAGTGCAAAGACCAAAGCATCCACCCAACTCATAATAAAGCGAACTGGTCCCTCAGCATCTTTCCACCACTGCCAACGTATCTTCTTGCTGATATAAACATCATAGATGAAAGGAACAACAATAAGTCCCAACCAACTTTTCACCCAAAATAGAAACAGAAAGTACAAAGCCAATACAATACCAAATTTGGTCCACTGTACCTTCATATTAAGTGACTTTTTCTTGTCACTCATATCATAATTCAGTTTTCCACTGAAAATAGAATGCTTTTTTTCGTTATCTGCCATAATTAGAATTTGAACATATCGCTAATGGTCAAAAGGCCTGTATGGTTTGCAGTATACTCTGCAGCAAGCACAGCACCCAAAGCAAATCCCTTACGTGAATGTGCATCATGAGTAATTGTAATCTTATCAGCTTCGCTATCATAAGTAATGCTATGAATACCTGGTACTTCATCACGACGAATGCTGGCAATAGCTAATTCGTCAGCTGCAACATCATTACTACCCTCTTCTGTACCATCAGCATTATGTTGGAAGCCTTTAACCCACTTATCTTTACGATTAAGATTGTCAATAATCTCCTCAGCTAAAGTTATCGCTGTTCCTGATGGAGCATCCAACTTATGAACGTGGTGAGTTTCTTCCATCTCTACACCATACTGAGGAAAACCATTCATGATCTTTGCCAAATATCTGTTAACCGCAGAGAAAATGGCAACACCAATAGAAAAATTAGAAGCCCAGAACAAAGTTTGTTTACCGTCTTTAGTCAAAGCTTCAACATCTGCCTTATGATCTGCCATCCAACCAGTAGAACCAGAAACAACCTTCACATTATGCTTGAAAGCCTTCAAATAGTTGTCGTAAGCAACTTTAGGATTAGTAAACTCAATGGCAACATCAGCCGAAGCAAATGCTGGAGATTCAAAATCTTCTTGGTTATTCACATCAATTGTACAAACGATTTCATGGCCACGCTCAAGAGCGATCTGTTCGATCATGTGTCCCATCTTGCCGTAACCGATTAAAGCTATTTTCATTGTTTACGTATTTATTCCGATTAATCACCGCAAAGATAGTACTTAATCAGATAAGTACAAAGAATACAACTATAATTTAATGAATTTTTGTGATATAAAAGTTATCAATCTATTACTTTTTTCAGTATCTTTGCAGATTGCGACGACTATTTGTACGCTTTTAGATAGAAATGGAATTATTATTACACTATGTGTGGAAACACAAGTTGTTTCCCCTAACAGAACTTACTACTACTGATGGAAAACGAGTTGAAATTATCGACACCGGACTCCATAATCAGAATGCAGGCCCTGACTTTTTTAATGCAAAGATCAAGATTGACAATACAATTTGGGTTGGCAATATTGAGATTCATGAAAAGGCTAGCGACTGGTATGTACATGGTCACCACCAGGATGAACGATACAATAACGTTATTCTGCACGTATGTGAAACTATCGATACCGATTGCCAGACTCAAAAAGGAGACTATCTTCCACAAATAAAACTATCAATACCTAGCTATGTACAAGAGCATTATCATGAATTATTGAGCATAGACCAATATCCACCATGCTATAAAATTATTCCAAACCTCACCCGACTCATGATACACAGTTGGATGAGCGCACTACAGACAGAACGACTGGAACAAAAGACTGTAGCCATACTTCAACGCGTCAATGCTTGCGATGGAGACTGGGAAAAAGGCTATTTTGTCACCTTAGCCCGAAGCTATGGATTTGGCATTAACGGCAATGCCTTTGAAGAATGGGGAAAACACATTCCATTACATGATGTGGACCACCATCGCGATGACTTATTTCAAATAGAAGCTATATTCATGGGACAAGCAGGATTGCTGGAACTCAACACGATACCACAACACTATCAACAGAAGGCACTCATTGAAGGATATTTCTCGAAACTACGAAATGAATATCTTTATCTTGCTCATAAGTTTTCACTTACACCGATGGATTACAAATACTGGAAATTTCTTCGGCTCCGCCCACAAAATTTCCCATATATACGAATATCTCAACTAGCCAACTTATATTATTCACGCAAAGCAGGTTTAAGCAGATTAATAGAATGTAAAAGTGTAAAAGATATCAAACAGATATTCAAGACATCAGTAACCAAATATTGGGAAACACACTATATATTCGGCTCTAGCAGTGAAACAAATACGAAGATACTATCGCCTTTTTCTCTCAATCTATTGATGATTAATACAGCCATTCCGATGCTTTTCGCTTATGGACGTTATAAAGGCTATGATAAACTTTGCGACAGAGCTTTCGATTTTTTAGAAGAACTTAAAGCCGAAAATAATTATATCGTAAGAATGTGGAAGTCTGTTGGCCTAAACGTGGAAAATGCAGGTGATTCACAGGCTCTCATTCAATTGAAAAATGAATATTGCGATAAAAAAGAATGCCTAAGGTGCCGTATCGGATACGAGTATCTGAAAACACGACATGATAAACTTGAATAAGATAATAAAAGATAAAGAAAAAAGTTATAAATACAAATAATGACAACTTATCAAATCACGAAAAATTAAAAATATGGAAAAATATATCTACGAAACAAAAATGGAGGTTAGAGATTATGAATGCGATATCGAAGGTATCGTTAACAATGCTAACTATCTACATTATTTTGAACATACCCGTCATCGCTTTCTGAAAACTACAGGTCTTAGTTTCAGCGAGATGCACAACCGTGGCATAGATGCCGTAGTGGCCCGTATGAATCTGCAGTACAAAACCCCTTTACAATGTGACGATATTCTCGTATCACGTCTTTGGATTGAAAAACAAGGTGTAAGATATATATTTCATCAAGATATCTTCCGCGAAAAAGATGAGAAACTTTGCTGTAGAGCTACCGTGGAACTTGTATGCCTCATTAATGGTAAACTGGGTAATAGCGATGAATACGACCGTGCCTTTGCCCCTTATTTTGCAAAGAAAGATTAACTTTAACACTCAATGAATCAACAAGAGATACTTAATACTATTGCTTTAACCCGAATTAATTATTTCACCCTTTCAGGTCTATTAGAACTTTATCGCGAGCTCGGTTCTGCTACAGCTGTCATCGAGCATCGCCATAATATTAAGGATATTCTGCCTAATGCCTCTCAACGTTTGATTGATGCATTACAAAACTTAGATGAACCTCTTAAAAGAGCAGAGGTAGAAATGGAGTTTGACTCCAAACATGACATTCTTCCACTCTGCCTTATCGACCCACGATACCCACAAAGACTGAAAGACTGTCCTGATGCTCCACTGGTACTATTCTATAAAGGTAATGCTGACCTAAACCAGAAAAGAATTATTAATCTAGTGGGAACACGACACTGCACACTCTATGGCAAAGACCTTATCCGTAAATTCATCAGTAACCTAAAATACATCTGTCCTAAAGTACTTATTGTCAGCGGACTGGCGTATGGAGTTGACATTAATGCCCATCAGCAGGCTTTAGAAAATAATTATGAAACAGTTGGCGTCTTAGCACATGGACTTGATACCCTTTATCCACGACAGCATATTACCACTTCCAAAAAGATGGTAAACCAAGGTGGACTACTAACAGAATTTCTCACGCAGACCAATGCTGACAAAATAAATTTTGTACGACGAAACCGTATCGTTGCGGGTATGAGCGATGCCACCATACTTGTAGAAAGTGCCGCTAAAGGTGGCGGACTAATTACGACAGAAATAGCACAAAGCTATGGCCGTGACGTCTTTGCTTTCCCAGGACGCATTGGTGATGAATACTCTACAGGGTGCAATAACCTGATACGTGATAACGGAGCTGCCTTGCTCACTTCGGCCCAAGACTTTGTTAAAGCCATGGGATGGGAAGAAGACAAAGTGCTCGATAAGGCAATACAACAAGGCATAGAACGACAACTCTTCCCTGAACTGAACAAGGAAGAACAAGCTATCGTTAATCTGCTCAAAAAGACAAACGACTTGCAGACTAATATTATCTCTGTAAAAACGAATATACCAATCAACAAACTCACAAGCATGCTCTTTACACTTGAAATGAAGGGTGTAATCAAGGGGCTAGCTGGTGGTATGTATCATCTTTTAAAATAAGTTCTTGCTACAGGATAGAAAAGTAATGCTATATTATAAAAACTCCTAACTCCTATCCCCTAACTCCCAACTATTTACTATCTTTGCAGCCGAAATGGAAATAGGTAATATTAAATTTGGAGAAAGACCCGTCTTCCTCGCTCCGATGGAAGATGTTACTGATATCGGTTTTCGTAAACTTTGTAAACGTTATGGCGCTGCTATGATGTATACGGAGTTTGTCTCTGCTGATGCTATCATCCGTTCCATCAAGTCAACTTTAAACAAGATGATCATCGATGACGATGAACGGCCTGTAGGTATACAGATTTATGGTAAAGAAGTTGAGTCAATGGTAGAAGCTGCAAAAATTGTTGAGCAGTTTCATCCTGATGTTATCGATATTAATTTCGGTTGTCCCGTTAAAAAGGTAGCAGGTAAAGGTGCAGGAGCAGGTTTGCTCCGTAATATACCATTAATGCTTGACATCGCTAAGCATGTAGTAGAGGCGGTCAATGTACCAGTAACAGCTAAGACTCGCCTTGGATGGGATCAAGATAATCTGGTCATTACTGATTTGGCAGAACAATTGCAAGACTGTGGTATACAAGCACTTACTATTCATGGCCGCACAAGAAGCCAAATGTATACCGGAGAAGCAGACTGGAGCTTAATTGGTGAAGTAAAAAAGAATCCTCGTATACATATCCCAATTATCGGTAATGGAGATATTACTACCCCAGAAGAGTGTAAACGAGCTTTTGATGATTTTGGGGTAGATGCAGTTATGGTGGGTAGAGCTACCTTTGGCCGTCCGTGGATTTTCAAGGAAATACGCGATTACCTGGACGGAAAGCCTGATGACAAATTGCTTGATATCAATAAGAAAATTGATATTCTAGAAGAGCAATTGAAAATTAACGTAGAGCGCATCGACGAATATCGTGGTATTCTACATACTCGTCGCCATTTGGCTGCCAGTCCAATATTCAAAGGTATACCTGACTTTAAACAGACTCGTATCGCAATGCTAAGAGCCACAAAAACCGATGACCTCATCGAAATTTTAGAAAACTGCAGAATTCTATTAGCTAACTCACAAGAAAATATCTTGTAAGTATACCACAGATACATTAGCTCTATAAATGGTTATCATACCAAAAGAATATTACAGAAAGATGTTATCCTAAAAATAACGGCTGAAAAATACTTGCTTTAATAAACGTAAATGTTAAAGGCAAATATTTCTCAGCCGCATTTCTTATAACCATGTTAGTCGTCCATATTTAAGTCGAGAACACTACTTACATCCTTAGGTGAAATGTGACCATCTACTTTCACAAACTTACAATCACCATCGCTAACATCGATGACTACTACTGAAGTTATTACCGTTTCATCACCCTTAACTAAAAGTCTAGTTCCCTTTTTCTGTTGACCGGAACGAACAAATTCGACATAATCGCCTTTATCGAGCTTTTCAACAGCCTTACGGAATTTTTTACGTATCGATTTCTTACAATTATCAAGTTCTAGAAGTTTCACAGCATCCACTTTCTGGAGCACCTTATTCTTTTCAGTATTCGTACCAACTTTAACAAGCGACATCATATACTTCGGAATAGTAATACTCTTTGCCCCTTTGACATCAGAAAAAGTACGATAAAGCCCATCTATTGTCGTTTGAGAAAAGGCACAAATACTGACCAATAAGAGGGCCAGACTCATCAATATTTTTTTCATTAGCATATATTTTAATTAAATGCAAATATACAAACTTTTTTATTGATGGTCATGCGTTTGATCCCATTTAAGATAAAGTCCTGCTAAGATTGTACCAGAAATGCTATGCCATGCACAACTGATAGCACAAGGCAATACTGCAAGAGGCTGAGCTGCAAAAAAGTTACCAGCCAAGACTGTAGCCAAACCTGCATTCTGCATACCTACCTCTATGCTAATAGTACGCTTCTTAGCGATGCTAAAACCAGCAAACTTTCCCGACAAATAACCCATGATATATCCTAGCGTATTATGGCAGAATACCACAGCAAACGTCCAGATGAAAAGATAAAAGCCACGAGCTACCAATTTATCGTGTACAGTAGAAATAACTCCACCAACAATGAAAGCTAAACAAATAACACTCACACCAGGCATGAATGATTGTATTTTAGGAAAAACATCACGCTTACTATAAAAATAATTCAGCATACATCCTATCGCAATCGGAAAAATTGTCACAATAAAAATATCCATAAACATACGAACAGCATCTATAATGATTATCTCGCCTGCAGTAAGTTTCATTAGAAATGGTGTCATAAAAGGTGCTAATATGGTAGAAGCACAAGTCATACCAACCGAAAAGGCAACATCACCACGACACAGAAAGCTCATCACGTTACTTGAGACACCTCCTGGACAACATCCTACCAAAAGAATACCCAAAGCCAAGGCCGGTTCTAATCTCCACACACGAACCAATAAATACGCAATACCTGGCATAATAATAAACTGGGCACAGGCACCTACAAAAATATCAAGTGGACGCTTAGCCAAAACTTTAAAATCATTAGTAGACAAAGTCAGCCCCATCGTCAACATGATGATTCCCAAAATAACCGTCTGTGTCTTTCCTCTAACCCAATCAAAAAGATGAGGAAAGAAAAAGGTAACTACTGCAATACCAATAATAAAAGCTGAAGTGTAATTAGACAACCAGCGACTGATACTCTGTAAAGATTTCAACATACTTATTTTTTTTAAACGAGGCGAAATATTTCAATTCGTCATAAATTCGACTTACAAAATTACAACCAAATTAGTTAATAAAAGAATAGTTTGAAAGAAATTATTATCAGATGTTTTAAGATTGATACATTTTCACAAAAACTTCTACTCTTTAATCAATATAAGCATCTATAAAGGCGCAAACTCGAAATCAGCAAGGTTGGAAGCATATTCTGTGCTTCATTTACGATATTCTTACCCTTTAATCATGGTATTCTTTATGATTTTCTGATATTTGTCAATTAAAATAAGTAACTTTGCACCATAAGAAAAACGTAAGAAACTGAATGGTAGAAGATTTTGACGTAAGAAACGAAAATATATCTCCCGCAGAAAAGGAGTTTGAGAATGCACTCAGACCATTACAATTTAATGACTTTAGCGGTCAACAAAATGTAGTGGAAAACTTACGTGTATTCGTAGAAGCTGCTAAATATCGTGGGGAACCTCTCGACCATACCCTGCTCCATGGACCTCCTGGTCTAGGTAAAACGACACTGAGCAATATTATTGCCAATGAACTGGGTGTAGGATTCAAGATAACCAGTGGACCAGTACTAGACAAACCTGGTGATCTTGCAGGTATACTAACTTCTTTAGAGCCAAATGACGTACTATTTATCGATGAGATTCATCGATTATCTCCTGTAGTTGAAGAGTATCTTTATTCGGCTATGGAAGACTATCGCATCGATATTATGATTGACAAAGGTCCATCAGCTAGAAGTATCCAGATAGACTTGAACCCATTTACACTAATTGGTGCAACTACACGAAGTGGACTTCTTACAGCTCCTCTTCGAGCACGCTTTGGCATTAATCTGCATTTACAATACTACAATCCAGATACTCTTCAGCGCATTATAAAGCGTAGTTCTAGCCTACTCAATGTACCAATAGAAGACGAAGCTGCAGTAGAAATATCTAGACGGTCACGAGGAACCCCTCGTATAGCCAATGCTCTACTTCGAAGAGTACGAGATTTTGCCCAAGTGAAAGGAAATGGAACCATAACGCCTGAAATTGCCAAATTTGCACTTCAAGCTCTCAATATAGATCAGTATGGGCTTGATGAGACAGACAATAAGATATTGCTTGCCATTATCGACAAATTTAGGGGTGGTCCTGTAGGACTAAGCACAATCGCTACTGCTATCGGTGAGGATACAGGCACAGTAGAAGAAGTTTACGAACCATTTCTTATCATGGAAGGTTTTATAAAACGAACTCCTCGTGGACGAATGGCAACTAAACTTGCCTTTGAGCACTTGGGAAGAAATATTATAGCTAGCAATATTGTCGAGCCCGATTTATTCGATTAAAATATGAAAAAAATAGGTGTTTTTACAGGTACTTTCGACCCTTTTACTATAGGGCATCAAAATATCGCAGACCGAGCAAAAGGATTGTTTGATCTGCTGATTATAGCTGTAGCTGTAAGCAAATTAAAACATACGCAAGAAGAAGTGGCACAACGAATGACTGATATTGAAAAGATTTATACAGATGACCCAAAAATAAAAGTTATCTCATATAGCGATCTGACAATAGAAATGTGTCATCGTGAAGGAGCCCAATACATCGTAAGAGGTGTTAGAAGCGTAAAAGACTTTGAATATGAACGCGAACAAGCCGATATCAACAAACAACTTGGTAATATCGAAACTATTCTTCTCTTCTCTGAACCGCAATATAGCAGTATCAGTAGTACTTTGGTACGAGAACTGAAATTCTTTGGCAGAGACGTCACAGAATTTCTTCCAAAAGTGAAATAAAACATTTGATTATGATTACATACAATGTAGATGGCGTGAAAATGCCTAAAATCAAAAAACGTGAGACAAATGCCTGGATTAAGGCAGTAGCTGCTGACCATGGTAAAAAAGTTGGCGATATCGGCTATATGTTTGTTGATGATGAAAGAATTCTGGAATGTAATCGCCAGTATCTTGGACATGACTATTATACCGATGTCATTACCTTTGACTATGATGACGACTACGAAGAAGAAAACATAATAGGTGGCGATATCGTAATTTCCTTGGATACAATACGCACTAATGCAGAAAAATTCGGTAAAACGTATGAAGACGAGCTCTATCGTGTTATTATCCACGGCATTCTTCATCTTTGTGGTATTAATGACAAGGGACCTGGTGAAAGAGAAATAATGGAAGCACATGAGGATAAAGCCCTTAAAATGCTAACTGAAATGAGAAAATAAAATCATTCAAAAATATACAATAGAAAAAGGTGATCCTTAAGTGTTAAGAATCACCTTTTTCTATTGTATATTTCTAAAAAACTTTTACTACTACTTTACTTAGTTATCACTTCTATTGCTTTTTTTACAACATCATTATCTTCATTGATAATTTGGTAATAACGGTTCATATCCCAGATATCTCGTGCTATAAGAGCTTTTAACTGCAATTTGAGTACTGGTAAGCTCTTGACCATTTCCTTATCATCCTTAGCCTTAATTCCAGCTTTTTCACCCTCTTTGATAATATTATCAATTAATTCCTGCGGTATCTTAAAACTTCTCTGATAGGTAGAAAAATCTCTGTAGCTTGCCTTAAGCGACTTACGATGAACATCGATATACTTTAAACTAGTATTAATAACAAGTCCTTTCAGCACAAGTTGACGATAATATTTACTATACTTTGCTGTATCAAGAGGAACAAAGAAATCTGGCATAATACCACCTCCACCATAAACCAAACGATGTTTCTTGAGGGTATAGAATTTCTGCGTCTCATCAAAATGAATACTATCCTTATTCACAAGTTCACCATGTTTATAACGCTTATCCAAATCCATCTCATAATCCTTCAAATCACCCTTACGATATGGTTTCTGAATACATCTTCCTGAAGGCGTATAATAATGTGCTATGGTAAGACGAATCATACTACCATCTTCAAAGTTGATTGGACGCTGAACCAATCCCTTTCCGAAGGAACGACGACCAACAACTATACCACGATCATGATCCTGTATAGCACCAGTAACAATTTCGGAGGCAGAAGCACTTAATTCGTCCACAAGAATAACAAGCTTACCCTTCTCCATTTTTCCTCCTCCTAATGCTTTATAATCCTCTCTTGGAGCTACACGACCTTTAGTATATACTATCAAATCGTCTTTGGGTAGAAACTGTCCAGCTATCTCTACTGCTGCATGCAGAAATCCTCCACCATTCTCCTGAAGATCAAATATCAAACTATTCATTCCTTGCTTTTGTAAGGACGTCAAAGCTTCTAACACTTCTTTAGCACTCGTCAATCCAAAACTACTCAGGCGAATATAACCTACTCCCGGACGAATCATGTAGAAAGCATCTACTGTTTTCAAAGGTATTTTGTCTCGTGTAACAACAAAAGATAGAAGCCCAGATGCTCCACGACGAACAATTTTAAGATTAACCTTAGTACCTTTAGGACCTCTTAGACGACGCATAATCTCGCTACGATCCATCTTAACACCAGCTATAGCTGTATCATTAACCACTACAATACGGTCACCAGCCAAAATACCTACTTTTTCTGATGGTCCACCGACTACAGGCTGAATAACCACCAGTGTATCTTCTATCATATTAAACTGCACACCAATACCATCAAAATTACCCTGTAAAGGCTCATTCATAGATTTGGTTTCCTTAGCTGTAGAATAAGAAGAATGCGGATCGAGTTTTTCAAGCATACCCTGAATAGCATCTTCTACCAGTTTCTGCTCATTGACAGAATCGACATAAAATTTATTAATGGCCATTTCAGCAATTTGTAACTTGCGAGAAGGACTATCCTTACCAAAGTTTAGACGCAACTGCGCTATTGCTGAAATCGACATAAACAACAGAAAAAGAGAAAGAATTCCTTTCTTCATATTATAATGGACAAACTAATAAATCTATAAATCGAATATCACTCATTTAAAATTATACATCCCCAAAAAATCAATCTAACGGATCTGTATCAGCTTCTGGTTTATCTTCTTCAATAACCAAATTATCTATAATGAAATTCTGTCGCTCCATGGTATTTTTACCCATGTAGTACTCAAGTAATTTCTGTACTTGGTCGTTCTTATGAAGGGTTACCTGCTCTAATCGCATATCAGGTCCTATGAAATGTACGAACTCGTCTGGAGATATTTCTCCAAGCCCCTTGAATCGCGTGATTTCTGGATCAGGCCCTAGTTCTTGAATAGCCTCTTGACGCTCTTCCTCTGAATAGCAATAACGAGTGATAAAATCATTTTTTTTCTCACCCTTTGCCAACAACTCATCAGCAGCAGCTATCACTTTCTTATTTTTAATTTTCGTTCTACGATTGCGCACTCGAAACAATGGTGTCTGGAGCACATATACATGTCCTTTCTTTATCAAATCAGGATAGAATTGCAAAAAGAAAGTAATAATTAGTAAACGAATATGCATACCGTCCACATCGGCATCGGTAGCCACAATCACTTTATTATAGCGCAAATCATCCAATCCATCCTCTATATTAAGAGCAGCCTGAAGCAGATTGAATTCTTCATTCTGATAAACAATTTTCTTGGTTAATCCAAAACAATTGAGAGGTTTACCACGCAAAGAGAATACTGCTTGCGTATTCACATCACGGCTCTTAGTAATACTACCACTGGCAGAATCACCCTCTGTAATAAAGATAGAACTAGCTTCTTTCAGAGGATTTTTGACATCGGAGAAGTGTACTCGACAATCACGAAGTTTACGATTGTGAAGATTAGCTTTTTTTGCTCGTTCACGTGCTAATTTTGTAACACCAGCCATCGCTTTACGCTCATGCTCACTTTCCTTAATTTTATTCTCTATAACCTCAGCTACATCAGTATGGATATGCAAATAGTTGTCTACTTCTTTTTTGATAAAGTCACCAACATACTTATTAATAGAATCGCCATCAGGTGACATCTGAGTACTTCCAAGTTTAATCTTGGTTTGGCTCTCGAATACAGGCTCTTCCACATTAATTGCGATAGCTGCTACAAGTCCATTTCTGATATCAGTATATTCATATTTATTAAAATATTCCTTTATGGTCTTTGCAATATGTTCCTTGAAAGCACTTTGGTGGGTACCACCTTGAGTAGTATGCTGACCATTAACAAACGAGTAATACTCTTCACCATACTGGTTTGTGTGAGTAAAGGCGATTTCTATATCATCGTCTTTCATGTGGATAATAGGATACAAGCCGTCTACAGTCATATTATCCGTCAATAGGTCTTCAAGTCCATTACGACTATGAATACGACGACCATTATACATAATCGTCAAACCAGAATTCAGATAAGTATAATTTCGAAGCATTGTTTCCACTATGTCATCATGGAAAGAATAGTTCTTGAACAAAGTGTTATCTGGTTCGAAATAGATAAAAGTACCATTTTCATCATTAGATTTATTGGTATGATCACTAATCTTATTACCTTTTTCAAATTCTATTTCACGGACTTTACCTTCTCGATACGAGCGAACAGTAAAATGGGAACTCAAAGCATTAACTGCTTTAACACCTACACCATTCAGACCGACACTCTTCTTAAAAGCCTTACTATCGTATTTACCACCAGTATTAAGTACACTGACAGCTTCTACAAGTTTACCCTGAGGAATACCACGTCCATAATCACGAACAGAAACACGAAGATTATCTTCGATATCCACCTCAATGCGGCTACCAGCTTTCATTTTAAACTCGTCAATTGAGTTATCAATAACTTCTTTCAGAAGTACGTAGATACCATCTTCCGGCAGATTGCCATCACCCAATCGACCAATATACATACCAGGACGAGTCCTGACATGCTCCATGTCTGAAAGGTGTCGGATATTGTCATCAGTATATTCTACAGGTTGCTGGTTTTGTATATTTACGCTTTCTTCTGACATAATCTAATATGTTATATTTTTATTAATTAAATATTCTTTTTATAACAACGACGACGCTTATGATTAATTGGATCTAGTGGTCCCCACTGGCTCTGTACATGAGAATTATATTCCATTTCTACATGTGTCTCACCCCACTTGATACCATATTTTTGGTATCTTGGAATTAAATCGTAGAATAGTAAGGAATTAGCACCCTTAGAACGATATTCCGGCAAAACACCAAGAAGAAGAAGATCCACACAGTCAGTCTTATGAAACTTGATAGCTCGTAGAATATGCCACCATCCAAATGGTAAAAGTCTACCACGACGACACTTCTGCAAAGCCTTAGTTAAAGATGGCATGGTAATACCAAAACCTATAACCTTATTATCTGCATTTGCATCTTCAATTACAGTCACTAGTTTTAAGTCAATAACAGGGAGATACATCCACACATATTGCTTAATCTGTTTTTCACTTAAACCAGAATAGCCATATAAATTAGCAAATGTTTCATTGAGAACAGTAAAGATCTTGTGTCCATAACCTCTGAAAAAAACATCATAAAGTGTAATTTTCTTAATTTTAAGATTATATCGCTTCATAATCATTTCAGCAACCTTACGATATTTATCAGGCATTGTCTTAGGAACAGGAAGATAATACTCTACATAGTCATTATCTTTTTCAAATCCTCCTAAATGATCAATATGCTTTGGATAATAGTCATAATTATATAGTGTCGCCATAGTACCCAATTGATCGAATCCATAAGTTAACATACCTTCTGGATCCATATCGGTAAAACCTAATGGACCCTGTATCATATTCATCCCTTTTGACTTACCATAGTCTTCTACAGCCTTCATTAAGGCTGCTGACACTTCATAATCATCAACAAAATCTATCCAACCAAAACGAACAGCTTTACGATTCCACTTTTCATTTGCTTTATGATTGATTATAGCAGCAACACGACCAACAAGTTTACCGTCCTTATAGGCCATAAAGTATTCAGCTTCACAAAATTCAAAAGCTGCATTTTTGTCTTTACTTAATGTATTAAAATCGTCGCTAAACAGATTAGGTGCATCATAGGGATTGCCGTTATATAAATCATAATGAAATTCTATAAAATCTTTTAAATCCCTTTTGGTTGCAACCTTTTTTATCTCTATTGTTGACATTGATTCGATTTGTTGTTATTATATGCTTTAACGTGCAAATATACAAAAAAAATAAAACCTTACCAAAGCGTGGGTCCAAAATCCTATTGTTTTACAGTTTTTTGTAGATTATACTCAATTATCAACTTATTTACAAACATGAAGCTTACTGCTTACGCTTACAAATAAGAATAACATGTTGCTTTTCAGCGATTGTCGTTGCAAAAATATAGGTATATCCACCATCCTTTAATTTCAGACGCTTACGTAAATCATCTACTTTAATAGGAAAATTTCTAACAGCTATATTTGCTTTGGTTATTCCCTTTAATTTTTCTTTTAATTCCTTTTTATTGAAAGTAGCTACGGCTTCTATCTTAAATACACGACCAGGGAAATAATCAACAGGATTTGTCGCTGTAAAGAGACGCGTATTTTGACTTAAAGCCATCACACCATAACGTTTTGCTAATTCTGCAAAACACCCAGCTTTCATGAGTGAAGCATTAGGCTCGTAAAGTTCATGACCAACTATATCTGTCATATCAGACAAAACCGGTATAGATTTGTGAGAAGAATATGTAGAATCAGTTTGCGCATAAGATGAAGGTATACTGTAATCAAAAACATGGCAGTCATTAACTCCATAAACATGAATATACTCCTTGGCACGACGTGTCAATACTATCAACAATTCTTTACATTCATTGCTCACAGAGATAATATGTACTTCTGCCACTGTATTCTTACGGTCAGATATCCCCATATTTGCCTTCTGATTCAAATCTTCTACAGCCTTATGCCAATCAAGCATAGGAGATAGCTTCAACACTACATAATCAGCCTTTTTCAAAAGAATACTCACTAACATGAGTACATCAGGAGTACAATCTTCTATAGCATATGTTTTTCCTCCATGGTTATCTCTACGAGCTGGATCCATGAAAACGAGAGATACTGGAGACATCACTTCAAGATATTCTTCTGAATCTTGACAAGCGATATTTACATGCTGAAGACCAAAAAGGGCAAAATTATGTTTTGCAACATCACAAAGATGACTCTGACGCTCTACATAGGTAGCATGCTGAAATAGAGGAGCTAAAAAAGAAAAATCTACTCCAAAACCACCAGTTAAATCAACCATACTCCCAAAACACGACTTATCATCTTGTGGAATATTCATAAGTCGCCTAACCAGGGTGGCTTTATATCGCCCTGTTTGTTCAGACGAACATTGTTCCATAGAAAGCCCAGGAGGATAAAGAACACCATCTATAACAGTCCATGAAGGGAGTTTTTTACAAGCTTTCTGCCATCCTTCAATTTGCTGAAGAATAAAACAAAGCTCGTTATTACTAAATTTCCCAGAAGCCGTCAAAGCCAAATTTCGAACATTATCCTTACGATGTTGCTGAATATATTGGATTATTGCAGAAGATATTTCCATCATCAAAAAAACAAAAAAGGTTCGCTATAATACCCGAAGGCATTACAACGAACCCCGTATTATCAATTCACTGTATCGACTTAATCACTCAGCTTAGCTGAGATATACTCACGATTCAAGCGAGCAATATTAGCAATACTTTCATTCTTAGGACAAACAGCCTCACAAGCACGAGTATTGGTACAGTTACCAAAACCAAGTTCTTCCATCTTAGCAATCATGTTCTTAGCACGCTTAGCAGCTTCAGGACGACCCTGAGGAAGAAGTGCCAACTGACTTACCTTAGAACTCAAGAACAACATAGCAGAACCATTCTTACAAGCAGCAACACAAGCACCACAACCGATACATGTAGCACAATCCATAGCTTCGTCCGCAGCCTCCTTAGAAATAAGAAGAGCGTTTGCATCCTGAGCCTGACCTGTACGGATAGTGTTATAACCACCTGCAGCAATAATCTTATCAAATGCAGAACGATCTACCATACAATCCTTAATTACAGGGAATGCTGCAGAACGCCAAGGTTCTACTGTAATTACATCACCATCGTTGAAACGACGCATATAAAGCTGGCATGTTGTAGCACCACGCTCTGTCTTACCATGAGGAGTACCATTAATGTAAAGTGAACACATACCACAAATACCCTCACGACAATCGTGATCAAATACGAACGGCTCTTCGCCAGCCTCGATTAATTCCTCATTGAGGATATCGAGCATTTCGAGGAAGGATGTATCATCTGGAATATCCTTCATTTCGTGTGTATCAAAATGACCTTGAGCTGTAGGACCGTTCTGACGCCAATATTTTATTGTGAAACTAATATTTCTTGCCATAGTTTTTAATTCTTATAGTTACGTGTTTGTACCTTGATTGCCTCATACTCGAGAGGTTCCTTGATGAGTTCTGGAGCTGTTGTATCATTACCCTGATACTTCCAACAACCTACATAGAAGTAGTTTTCATCGTCACGAGCAGCCTCACCCTCTGGTGTCTGATGCTCCTCACGGAAGTGACCACCACAACTTTCATTACGAGAGAGTGCATCATAAGCAATAAGTTCGCCCATCAGAATAAAGTCACGAAGGTGAATAGCTTTATCAAGCTCAACATTCAAACCATCTTTAGAACCAGGAACGAAAAGGTTTGTATTAAATTCTTCACGAACCTGTTTCAATAAGCGCAAACCTTCCTCAAGGCCTTCCTTTGTACGACCCATACCTACATGTTCCCACATAATATGACCAAGTTCCTTATGGATAGAATCAACAGAACGCTTACCCTTAATATTCATTAAGCGATCAATCTCTGCCATTACACCCTTCTCTGCTTCATCAAATTCAGGAGCTGTAGTAGGAACTTTAGGCCAAATAGCTTGATCGGCTAGATAGTTCTGAATGGTATATGGCAATACAAAGTAACCATCAGCAAGACCCTGCATCAATGCAGAAGCACCCAAACGGTTTGCACCATGATCAGAGAAGTTACACTCACCAATAGCAAACAGACCTGTAATAGATGTCTGGAGCTCATAATCTACCCAAATACCACCCATAGTGTAGTGGATAGCTGGGAAAATCATCATAGGCTTGTAATACTTCACACCATTGATTTCCTTACCAAGTTCACCTGGGAATACGTCAGTGATTTCCTCATACATTTCGAAAAGGTTACCATAACGCTGCATGATTTCATCAAGACCTAAACGGTTAATAGACTCAGAGAAGTCTAGATATACAGCAAGACCTGTATTGTTAACACCAAAGCCTTTATCACAACGTTCCTTTGCAGCACGTGATGCAACATCACGAGGCACCAAGTTACCAAATGCAGGATAACGACGTTCCAAGTAATAATCACGATCTTCCTCTGCAATATCCCAAGGGTTAATTTCACCCTTCTGAAGTTTCTTGGCATCTTCGAGTTTCTTAGGTACCCAAATACGACCATCATTACGAAGAGATTCAGACATCAATGTCAATTTACTCTGCTTGTCACCGTGTACAGGAATACAAGTAGGATGAATCTGTACATAACAAGGATTAGCGAAATAAGCACCTTTACGATATGCTTGAATAGCAGCTGTACAGTTACAACCCATAGCATTGGTTGACAAGAAGTAGGTATTACCGTAACCACCAGTTGCAATAACTACTGCATTAGCAGAGAAGCGCTCTAATTTACCAGATACCAAATTCTTAGCTATAATACCACGAGCACGGCCATCTACGATAACAACATCTTCCATCTCATAACGAGTGTAGAGTTTTACCTTGCCTGCATTTACTTGGCACATTAAAGAAGAATAAGCACCAAGAAGCAACTGCTGACCAGTTTGACCTTTAGCATAGAATGTACGAGAAACCTGAGCACCACCGAATGAACGGTTAGCTAACATACCACCATACTCACGAGCGAAAGGAACACCCTGAGCGACACACTGATCAATGATATTGTTACTAACCTCTGCCAAACGATATACGTTAGCTTCACGAGCACGGTAGTCACCACCCTTTACAGTATCGTAAAACAGACGGTAAACAGAGTCACCATCATTCTGATAATTTTTAGCAGCATTGATACCACCCTGTGCAGCGATAGAGTGAGCACGACGTGGAGAATCCTGAATACAGAAATTCAGTACGTTGAAACCCATCTCACCAAGAGAAGCTGCAGCACTAGCACCCGCAAGACCTGTACCTACAACAATAATATCAAGCTTCAGTTTGTTTTTAGGGTTCACCAAACGCTGGTGAGCTTTATAATTAGTCCATTTCTCGGCCACTGGGCCCTCTGGAATCTTAGAATCTATTTGTGACATAATCTTTTTCTATTATAAATTATGAATAAAGAATCTCAATTAGGCACAGCACATACTTGGTGCAAAGCCGAGCCAGAATGAGAGAACAAGGAATACAAACACAGCCATCAGGATAGAAACATAAACGAAACCGATGCACTGCCAACGCTTCTGCCATACTTTACCACTAACACCAAGTGTCTGCATAGCACTCCAGAATCCATGAGTAAGGTGGAACCAGATTGCAACCATCCAAATGATGTAGAGAATAGAGAATACAGGATTAGCGAAAGTGTCCTTGATCCATGCAAAACCATCAGATGGACTGTGAGCAAGACCTTCCATACCTACCAACTCGGCAAACATCATGTTGTACCAGAAATTGAACAGGTGAAGGAGAAGACCTAAAGCAATGATAATACCCAAAACGAGCATGTTCTGAGAAGCCCAACTTACCTGTGAGTAAGAACCAGTAACCTCATAACGAGAGTTACCACGAGCACGACGGTTTTGTGCTGTTAGGATGAATGCGTAAACGATGTGAGCGACAGCAAGGACTGCCAAACCGAGAGTACCAGCAACGGCATACCAGTTAGAACCCAAAAACTCACATACCATGTTGTATGCTTCTCCAGAAAAGAAAGCAGCAACATTCATACAGCAGTGGAATGTCAGGAATAGAATAAGGCATACGCCAGTAACCGACATAACAACCTTTCTACCGATAGGTGAATTGATTAACCACATAAATGATTGAATTTTAAATATTTAACTGTTAGAAACTATTATCTACTAATATCTTTCCTTATACAACAGAGC
Organism: Segatella bryantii; assembly: GCF_022024215.1. NCBI lineage: Bacteria > Pseudomonadati > Bacteroidota > Bacteroidia > Bacteroidales > Prevotellaceae > Segatella > Segatella bryantii. Next base: position 2,343,210 of record NZ_CP091798.1, read on the forward strand.
TGAATGCAAAATGTCGAAATGCAAAATCGACTCCACTTTTTTAGGTATTGTCAGCACATACAGCACTGCAAAAATACTATATTTTGATGATAAATCAAAGTTTTTTATAAAAAAATCAAATTAAAATTCTTACTTTTGCCAAAAAATAGGAAACAACAATCATGAAATTTAATTATGACGTCATTGTCATCGGTGGTGGGCACGCTGGGTGTGAAGCTGCAGCTGCTTCTGCAAACATGGGAGCCAAGACATGTCTAGTAACAATGGACATGAACAAAATTGGCCAGATGAGTTGTAATCCTGCCGTTGGTGGTATTGCAAAAGGACAAATTGTTCGCGAGATCGATGCCCTCGGTGGTCAAATGGGTCTTGTTACAGACAAGACAGCCATCCAGTTCCGTATGTTAAACATAGGAAAGGGGCCTGCAGTGTGGAGTCCACGTGCACAATGTGACCGTGGAAAGTTTATATGGGAATGGAGAACTGTTTTGGATAACACTCCAAACTTGAAAATTTGGCAAGATCAAGCCGACAAACTGCTCGTCGAAAACGGAGAAGCTATTGGCGTGCGTACTATCTGGGGGGTAGAACTATATGCCAAGAGTATCATTGTTACTGCTGGTACATTTCTCAATGGTCTGATGCATATCGGACGTAAAATGGTAGAAGGTGGACGTTGTGCCGAACCAGCTGTTCATAATTTCACAGAAAGCATTACTCGATGGGGTATAACATCTGCAAGAATGAAAACAGGTACTCCTGTACGAATAGATAAGCGTTCCGTACATTTTGAAGACATGGATGTTCAAGATGGAGATTCTGATTTTCATCAATTTTCTTACATGGGCCCACATCGCGTACTGCAACAGTTACCATGTTGGACAACCTATACAAATAAAGAAGTACACGATACATTGAAAGAAGGTCTTGCAGACTCTCCACTTTTCAATGGTCAAATTCAAAGTACAGGGCCACGTTACTGCCCTTCTATAGAAACCAAACTTGTAACTTTTCCTGACAAAGAACAACATCCCCTATTCTTAGAGCCAGAAGGTGAAGATACAAACGAAATGTACTTGAATGGTTTTTCTTCTAGCATGCCGATGGATGTGCAATTGAATGCCATTCGTAAAATTCGAGCATTCCGTGATGTAGAAATCTATCGTCCAGGTTATGCCATCGAATATGATTATTTTGATCCTACACAACTCAAACATTCTTTGGAATCCAAGATTATCAAAGGGCTTTTCTTTGCCGGTCAGGTAAACGGAACCACAGGTTATGAAGAAGCAGGAGGTCAAGGTACCATAGCAGGTATAAATGCGGCTATTTACTGCAATAATGGTGAACCATTTATCATGAAACGAGATGAAAGCTATATAGGTGTTCTTATCGATGATTTAGTAACAAAGGGTGTTGATGAACCTTATAGAATGTTTACATCACGTGCCGAATATCGCATTCTCTTACGTCAGGATGATGCTGATGCACGACTAACAGAAAAAGCATACCACTTAGGTATTGCTAAAAGAGACCGATATGATTGGTGGATACAAAAGAAACAAGCTGTCGATGAATTAATACAATTCTGCGAACAAATGCCAATCAAAGCAAAAGATATCAATTCTCAGCTTGAAGCACTTGGCACCACCCCACTTCGAGCTGGCTGTAAACTTATAGATCTCATTGCACGCCCACATCTTAATCTGCAAAATCTTGCCGAAATTATTCCAGCCTTAAAGGAAAAACTTCATATGCCAGAAAATAGAAAAGAAGAGATTGCAGAAGCTGCTGAAATCAAGATGAAATATAAAGGCTACATAGAGCGAGAGAAAATAGTAGCAGAAAAAATGCATCGATTGGAAAATATCAAGATTAAAGGTAGATTCAATTATGCAGAGCTTCATGAAATTTCTACTGAAGGACGCCAAAAACTCGCCAAGATTGATCCAGAAACGTTGGCTCAAGCTAGTAGAATACCAGGCGTTTCTCCGAGTGACATCAACGTATTATTAGTTCTCCTCGGTAGATAATGTTTCACGTGAAACAATTTATAGAAACAAAATACTGTAACTGACTGAAATAGGAATAATTAGAAAAACAAAAGATATTACTACTTCAAGCCAATAAAACGTGTTTCACATAGTAAATACTATAGATAAAAATAAAACAAAAATGAACGAAAAGCTATTATTAGACAATCTGCGTTGCATTCCAGATTGGCCTATCAAAGGGGTTAATTTTAGAGATGTAACAACACTCTTCAAAAGTGCAGAATGTGTGAAAGAAATTTGCGATGATATGTACGAGCTTTACAAAGATAAAGGGATAACTAAAATCGTTGGAATCGAAAGCCGCGGCTTTGTAATGTCATCAGCTCTTGCTATACGTCTTGGCGCCGGAATAGTTCTCTGTCGTAAACCAGGAAAGCTTCCTTGTGAAACAGTACAGGAGAGTTATGCCAAAGAATATGGTATGGACACTATTGAAATTCATAAGGATGCCATCAATGAAAACGATGTAATCCTACTCCATGATGATCTACTAGCTACAGGTGGAACTATGAAAGCAGCTTGTCAACTTGTTAAGAAATTCCATCCTAAAAAAATATATTGCAATTTTATCATTGAATTAGAAAGCGAATTTCCAAATGCCAGAAAAGAATTTGGAGATGACATTGAAGTATCCTCTCTCCTAAAATTCTAAAATGATAGTACAAGCAATTAGTTATAAAAACTAGCTATAAGGAATAATAAATGGCCAACTATATAAAAAGTTTGGCCATTTATTTTGTAGCATACTTAGAAATCAATCTATTCTACGTAATATTAAAATACAATTTAAATAATCTTCAAAAAAAACATTTAGAGAAGATTCAAATACAAACCGACATTTACAAAAAACTCTAATCAAGATCTCACTAGTTCTAGTACCCTATTAAACATACAAGAAAATATAGCACACGAATAAATTATCAAAATTATACGTTTTAGCAAAAGCTAAAATAAGCGCAGGACAAATAAGAAAAACCAAAACATTCTATTTATACATTGTTGTTATAAATAGAAACGTGTTTTAAAAAAACTACATTCAACAAGTATTATACATACTTAATTAAACTTTGATATATTTGTAGATAAGAATTCTCATATCTTTTGTAACTATTAGTACTTATATAATAAAAATAATATTAACACCTAAAATTCAATAATCAACTACAACATTTAAGATAAAGCAAATCAAAATAATCACTTGCTTTAGTGATATCAATCTACGCCACAATATTAAGCGTACAAATGCCTAACTTAAATTTTACTATAAACAAGACACACAAAAAAAAACGTGCTATCATATAAATAATAATCCATAAAATACTGTTTATTCACTAATTTTATGATATATAACTTTCTACTTTAAATTAAAATTATTATCTTTGTTTAAGCGTGCCAAACATATACTTTTAAGTACAACACACGTCACATAACGTTAACGTTTCACGTGAAACAAGATAAAGTAAAGTTCCTATAAATAAACGGTTTACGAAAAATGACTAAAGAAGAAAATGAGAAAAGAGTCACCTATCTCAAGAATATTGTTTTAAACATGCCAGAGAAGCCTGGAAGCTATCAATTTTACGATAGTGAAGGAACTATTATATATGTAGGCAAAGCTAAGAAACTAAAAAGTAGAGTTTCTACTTATTTTCATAAAGAAGTAGACCGATTTAAAACGAAAGTATTAGTCAGCAAAATACATAATATATCATATACCGTGGTTAATACTGAAGAAGATGCCCTTTTACTAGAAAACAGCCTGATCAAGAAATATAATCCAAAATATAATGTACTTCTAAAAGATGGGAAAACCTACCCTAGTATTTGCGTTACCAACGAATATTTTCCTCGTATTTTTAAAACTAGAACAATAAATAAAAAATTCGGCACATACTATGGTCCATATCCTCATATTACAAGTATGTATGCTGTATTAGACATCATAAAAAAAGTATATAAACCACGTACTTGCCGCTTTCCTATTACTAGAGAAGGTGTTTTACAGGGCAAATATAAGGCTTGTTTGGAATACCACATACACAATTGCGGAGCACCCTGCATCAATAAGCAGTCATATGAAGATTACCAAGAAAACATACGACAAGCGCGAGAAATATTGAAAGGAAACACTCGAAAAGTAGAAGAGTTTCTTTACCATCTCATGCAAAAAAATGCTGAATTATTAAAATTTGAAGTTGCAGAAAAATACAAGAAGAAATACCTTCTTCTTAACGATTTTGTAGCAAAAAGTGAAGTCGTAAGCCATACAATAGACGACGTTGATGTATTTACTATTACAGATGATGATAATCATAAGAACGCATATATCAACTTTATTCACGTCAAAAATGGTACCATTAACCAAAGTTTCACATTCGAATATAAACGTAAATTAGACGAAACTGATGAGGAATTACTGATTACAGCTATTCCAGATATTCGACAACGTTTTCATAGTCAAGCTAAAGAAATTATCGTTCCTTTCGAAATGGAATGGAAAATTAAGAATGCAGAATTCTTTGTTCCACAAAGAGGCGATAAACACCACCTGCTAGAATTATCTGAAATGAACGGAAAACAGTATAAATTCGATCGACTTAAACAAGCAGAAAAACTTAATCCTGAACAGAAACAAACACGACTCATGACCCAGCTTAAAAAGGCTCTTAAACTCGATAAGCTACCATATCACATAGAATGCTTTGATAACTCCAACATATCGGGTTCTGATGCCGTAGCAGGATGCATTGTATATAAAGGTATGAAACCATCACGCAAAGACTATCGCAAATACAATATCAAAACCGTTGTAGGCCCAGACGATTATGCATCCATGCAAGAAGTAGTTCGACGAAGATACACAAGAATGGTGGAAGAGAAAACTCCACTACCCGACCTAATTATAACGGATGGTGGAAAAGGACAAATGGATGTAGTAAGACAAGTTATAGAAGGTGAACTACATCTCAACATACCAATAGCAGGTTTGGCAAAAAATGATCGTCACAGGACAAACGAATTACTTTATGGTTGGCCACCACAAGTAATAGGAATCAAGACAGATTCCGAACTGTTCCGTGTACTTACTCAAATACAAGACGAAGTACACCGATATGCAATAACATTCCATCGAGACAAACGAAGTAAACATGCATTACACAGTGAACTAGATGATATCAAAGGATTTGGTCCAAAATCAAAAGAACTAATTTTGAAAAAGCTAAAAACAGTAAAATCGATAAAAGAAGCTGATATCCAGAAACTTACGAGTATACTCGGCCCTTCAAAAGCGGAAATATTATACCATCATTTTCATGAATAATTAACAAAAAGAAATATAAGTAGTAACTTAACCAAATAACATATAAAAAGAAAACCCTAAAATCGAAATAAATTCGTATATTTGCAAGGTTATAGTAATACGAAAAGACGCAAGTACAAAATAAATAAAAAATGAGAATAGTAATACAACGTGTTTCACACGCTTCCGTAACTATCGAAGGACAAGTTAAATCATCTATCAGAAAAGGGTATCTTATTCTACAAGGAATTGAAGAAGGCGATACAGAAGAAGATATAGAATGGCTTGTAAAAAAGGTAAAGGGACTACGTATTTTTGATGATGAAAATCATATCATGAACAAGTCTATTATGGATGTTAACGGAGATATAATTGTCGTCAGCCAATTCACACTCATGGCAAGCTACAAGAAAGGAAATAGACCAAGCTGGATAAAAGCAGCCAAACATGAAATCTCCATCCCACTCTATAATCACTTTGTAAAGCGCTTAAGCGAAGAGATAGGTAAACCTGTAGGCACAGGTGAATTCGGAGCAGACATGAAGGTAGAATTACTTAACGATGGACCTGTGACGATATGTATGGATACCAAAAATAAAGAATAAATAATATAACTCAAATAAATAATATGACTATACAAGAGGCACAAGAAAAAGTAGATAAATGGATCAAAACCTATGGTGTAAGATACTTCAATGAGCTCACCAACATGGCTTGTCTTACAGAAGAAGTTGGTGAACTAGCCCGTGTTATAGCAAGAAAATATGGAGACCAAAGTTTCAAAGAGGGAGAAAATACTAACCTTGGAGAAGAAATGGCAGACATATTATGGGTATTAATCTGTCTTGCCAATCAAACAGGAATAAATCTCACTGCTGAACTCCAAAAAAGTTTCGACAAAAAAACAAAAAGAGATTCTGAAAGACATCTCAACAATCCCAAATTAAAATAAAAGCAAAATATTAAAAGTCATTTTACAACTAAAAAATAATATACGAGTGATAACACTCATCAATTAAAGTAATCAGAAATAAAAAAAATCATAAAATTAAATATTATGGAACTAGGAAAAAAAGGTAATATTACAGACCAAGTAATGAAGGATAAGGCCAATTCTGAAAAGGCTAAGATTCAAGAATTAAGTATATACGATCAAGCTTTAGCAAAGTATAATACTGACATCAAAGATGAAGATATCAAAGCTGCAGTAGAAGACATTATTGCTAATAAAGTAGCAGAAAATGATACTGTTGAGGTAAAGAAATTCCTCTTTGGCAGTGTCGAACTTACTTCACTCAACACAGCCGATACAGAAGAGAAAATCTTGGCAATGGTAGAAAAAGTAAACAGTTTCGCTCACGATTACACAGATATGCCACACGTTGCTACTGTAGTCACCTATCCTTCTTTCACCAAATTGGTACGCAATACACTTGAAGTAGATGGTGTAAATATCGCTAACGTAAGCGGTTGTTTCCCTTCATCACAGGCCCGCATGGAAGTAAAAGTAGCAGAAACAGCTTTGGCTATTCAGGATGGTGCTGATGAGATAGATATCGTTATGCCTGTTGGTAAATTTCTCAGCGAAGACTATGAAGGCGTAGCTGAAGATATTATGGAATTAAAGTCTACCTGCGGCGAAGAAATACCTATGAAAGTAATTCTTGAGACTGGCGATTTACTTAACTGCAGCAACATAAAGAAGGCTTCAATTCTATCTATGTATGCTGGTGCAGACTATATTAAGACCTCTACAGGTAAAGAAAAGATTTCTGCTACTCCTGAAGCCGTTTACGTGATGTGTACAGCCATTAAAGAATATTTTAAAGAAACTGGCAATAAGATTGGTTTGAAGCCTGCTGGCGGCTTAAATACTGTCCAGGATGCACTTATATACTACACTATAGTAAAAGAAGTCTTAGGCAAAGAATGGCTTACTAACAAGATGTTCCGCCTTGGTACATCTCGTTTAGCTAATCTTCTCCTTAGTGCAGTACAGGGTAAAGAGGTTAAATATTTCTAAGCAGACCATCTTAACAAAACAAACTAAAATATTATAAAGGGTAAGATTGACTTAATCTTACCCTTTAATATAATATTTAGAAGCAGTTGTTATGTAAAAAAAATATTCTTACTATTCCATATTTAAAAGGAACGCTCACTAACATAATCAAGATATGCAGTAATAGATTTCTTAATTTCTGGATTAGTAACATATTCATCGATAAAAATCATACACTCTTCATGAAGTCTATCCATAATCTTATAAGCATAGTTTATACCACCATTTTCCTTTGTAAACTGCACTAATTGTGCAACTTCTTCATCAGTTACCGTATGATCTTTTACTTTATATGCCAACTCTAACATTTCCTTATTATCAGTAGAATTTAAAGCATATATAACAGGCAAAGTGAGCTTACCTTCAACCATATCATTACTAGTTGGCTTACCAATTTCCTTAGAATCATAGTAATCGAAAATATCATCACGAATCTGAAAAATAAGTCCAAGTTTTTTACCAAATTCGCGTGCAGCCATAGTATCTTCATGTGAAGCACCAGCTGATTCTGCACCAATAACAGCACAAGCTTCGAAAAGAGCAGCCGTCTTCATACTAATAACATCATAATAAGCATCTTCAGAAATCGTTCTATTCTGAATATTCGATAGCTGAAGGATTTCGCCATTAGATAAAGTTCTACCCAATTCTGATAAATACCTTACTATTACTTCTGAATGAGTATAAGAGACATAAAGCAAAGCTGTAGAAAGTAAATAATCACCTACTAACACTGCAACCTTATTATTATAACTTGCATTAACACTAGCCTGCCCTCGACGCTCATCACTTTCATCTACGACATCATCATGTACCAAAGATGCAGTATGAAGAAGTTCGAGACCAACAGCTGCATTCAAACTCACATCAGAAACTTTGCCAAAATTTTTGGCCATAAGTAAGATGAGCATAGGCCGCATACGCTTACCCGCACGTTGCTTAATATGATCAAGAACCTGCGATAAGAGTCCGTCAGTATGACTCAAAGACTGGTTAAACAAAGCTACAAAATCATCTAAATCAATAGAAATAGAAGATTTGATGAGAGATAAATAATCCATTACTTCGTGAAATTTGATACAAAATTAATCAAATAATCTCGATTTATGGTATTTTTTTAGTAATTTTACGGGATAATATAAAATTATAATGGAAAAATTATTTCTTTTAGATGCCTACGCATTAATATATCGCTCTTACTACGCTTTACTTAGAGCTCCTAGAATTAATTCTAAAGGGTTAAACACATCTGCCATTATGGGCTTTTGCAACACACTCAACGAGGTATTGACAAAGGAAAATCCTACTTATATAGGAGTAGCATTCGATCATGGAAAGACTTTTAGACATGATGCATTTCCTGCCTATAAGGCTCAGCGAGAAGAAACTCCTGAAGATATTAAAGCCAGTGTCCCTATTATAAAGGATATATTACGTGCTTACAAAATTCCTATATTACAGGCTGATGGTTTCGAAGCAGATGATATTATCGGAACAATAGCTATTCAAGCTGGCGAAAAAGGTATCGACACATATATGCTGACTCCTGATAAAGATTATGGACAGCTCATACGAAAAAATGTAAAGATGTATCGCCCTCAACATGGTGGCGGATATGAAATTTTGGGCGAAAAGGAAATCGCTCAGAAATATGGTATCTCCTCCTCTACTCAAATTATCGATTTGCTTGCCCTCATGGGTGACTCTGCTGATAATTTTCCAGGCTGTCCCGGCGTAGGCGAAAAAACTGCTGCTAAATTGATTAACCAATTTGGCTCTGTCGAAAATCTTTTAAACAATACTTCTCAGCTCAAAGGCAAACTAAAAGAAAAAGTAGAAAACGCTGTCGAAGATATTAAGATGAGTTATTTCTTGGCTACTATCCGTACAGATGTTCCCACCGACATTAAAATGGAAGATTTAAAGCTGCAAGAACCTGATGCCGATAAACTTGATGAAATTTTCACTGAACTCGAGTTTAAGAGTTTCAAAAACAAAATTCTTAATAAATCAGAAAATAAGAAAAAAAATGCAATTCAAGAATTGGATTTATTTGCCGTAGAACAGACCGATGGTCAAACCATTTCTAAAAACGCGAGTTTTGAGACCATAAAAACACATTCTCATGAATACAAACTTATTGATAATGAAGAAGATAGTAAGATTTTATGTGACTTTTTATTGACATTTGAAAATCTCAGTCTAGACACAGAAACAACATCTACCAATGCTATAGACGCAGAATTGGTGGGTTTAAGCTTTGCTGTAGAAGAAAATAAAGCATTTTACGTTGCAATTCCTGCTGAAAGAGAAAAAGCTTTAAGAATAGTTAATATTTTTAAACCGCTCTATGAAAATAAGAAAATTCTAAAAATAGGGCAAAATATTAAATATGATTACGAAGTACTCTTGAATTATGATATTGAAATAAAAGGCAAAATGTTTGATACCATGATTGCACATTATCTTATCCAGCCCGAACTGCATCACAACATGGATTATCTAGCCGAAGTATTTCTTAATTATCAAACTATACATATTGAAGAGCTCATAGGTCCTAAAGGAAAGAATCAAAAAAATATGCGAGATCTCAACCCTAAGGATGTATATGAATATGCTGCAGAGGATGCTGATATAACATTGCGATTAAAAAATGTACTCGAACCAAAATTAGGAGAGGTAAAAGCCGAACACTTATTTTGGGAAATTGAGATGCCATTAGTACCCGTTTTGGCTGACATGGAAAGAAATGGCATATGCCTCGATACCAATGCTCTACAAGAAACTTCAAAAGTTTTCACAGAAAGAATGCGCAAATATGAAGAAAAAATATACGAAGAAGCTGCTGAAAAATTTAACATATCTAGTCCAAAACAAGTGGGAGATATTCTCTTTGGCAAAATGCATATCATGGAAAAGCCAAAGAAAACCAAGACCGGTCAATATGTAACATCTGAAGAAGTTTTACAATCTATAAGGGCAAAAAATCCGATTGTTGAAAATATACTTAACTACCGAGGTATGAAGAAGTTACTAAGTACTTATGTAGATAATCTTCCAACACTTATCAACAAACGTACAGGTCATATCCACACTTCATTCAACCAAGCATTAACAGCTACAGGTAGACTTTCTTCTAGCGACCCTAATCTGCAAAATATTCCTGTGAGGACTGACGATGGCAAAGAAATACGAAAGTGTTTCATTCCAGAACCAGGATGTTTATTTTTTTCAGCAGACTATAGTCAGATAGAACTTCGCATTATGGCTCATCTCTCAGGCGATGAGAATATGATCGAAGCCTTTCGAGAAGGTTTCGATATTCATCGTGCGACAGCAGCTAAAATATGGCACGAAGAGATAGATAAAGTAACCGACAGTCAACGTAAGAAAGCAAAACAAGCCAACTTTGGTATCATTTATGGTATCACAACCTATGGTCTAGCCCAACGAATGAACATCAGTAATAGCGAGGCTAAAGACTTGATTACTGATTACTTTAAAACTTTTCCTAAGGTGCAAGCCTATATGGAAAAAGCAAAAGAAGCCGCTCGAAAAAACGGCTATGCAGAAACCATTTTTGGCCGTAGACGCTACTTAGCTGATATCAACTCACATAATGGTACAGTACGAGGCTTTGCAGAGCGTAATGCTATCAATGCCCCTATTCAGGGATCTGAAGCTGATATTATAAAAGTTGCCATGATTAAAATATGGAACCGATTCCGCCAAGAAGGTATTAAGAGTAAGATGATTCTTCAAGTACACGACGAATTAAACTTCTCAGTCTATCCAGAAGAAAAAGAAAAGGTAGAACAAATTGTAATACAAGAGATGCAAAATGCCTTCCACCTTGATGTACCACTCACTGCCGATGCAGGATGGGGTAATAACTGGTTAGAAGCTCATTAATTTGGCTGTTTCGAAATTATATTGTAATTTTGCATACTGAATTTTAACGTTAAAAATCAAAGATTTAAAATAAAAATATGGCTTTAAAATGTGGTATTGTAGGCCTTCCAAACGTAGGTAAGTCTACTCTATTCAATTGTCTGTCAAGTGCTAAAGCACAAGCAGCTAACTTCCCTTTTTGTACTATAGAACCAAACTTAGGTGTCATCACCGTACCAGATGAGCGTCTTAACAAATTGGCAGAAATCGTACATCCAGGACGTATTGTTCCTGCTACCTGTGAAATCGTAGACATCGCAGGTTTGGTTAAGGGCGCCTCAAAGGGTGAAGGTCTTGGCAACAAGTTCTTAGGTAACATTCGTGAGTGCGATGCAATTATTCACGTTATCCGTTGCTTCGACAATGACAATATTGTACGCGAAAGTGGAGCTCCTGTTGATCCATTAGAAGACAAGAGTATTATCGATACAGAATTACAGTTGAAAGATCTCGAAACCATCGAGTCTCAACTGGCTAAGCAGCAAAAGATAGCAGCATCAGGCAACAAAGACGCTAAAGTTCTTGTATCTGTACTCGAAGCTTATAAAGCCGTTTTGGAACAGGGTAAAAACGCACGCTCAGTAACCTTTGAGAGCAAGGAAGAGCAGCAGGCTGCCCATGATTTATTCCTTCTAACAACTAAGCCTGTTCTTTACGTAGCTAACGTAGACGAAAACAGTGCTAAAAATGGTAACCAATACTCTCAACTCGTAGAGAAAATTGCCGCAGAAGAAGGTGCTGAAGCCCTTGTTATTGCTGCAAAGACTGAAGAAGATATAGCAGGTCTTGAAACATACGAAGACAAACAGATGTTCTTAGAGGAACTAGGTTTGGAACAAAGTGGTGTTAACCGTCTCATTCAAAAAGCTTACAGCCTTCTTAACCTGCAGACCTTTATTACTGCAGGTGAAATGGAGGTAAAGGCATGGACATTCCACAAGGGTTGGAAAGCCCCTCAGTGTGCAGGTGTTATCCACTCAGACTTCGAAAAGGGCTTTATTCGCGCCGAAGTAATCAAGTATGAAGATTATATCCAGTATGGCTCAGAAAGTGCTGTACGTGAAGCTGGTAAACTCGGCATTGAAGGTAAAGAGTATATTGTTCAAGATGGTGATATCATGCACTTCCGCTTCAATGTTTAATACCTAGGCTTATGTTTACAGATTTAGTAAACTATATAGTATGGAACCCAGACCCAATTATTGGCTCTCTAGGTCCTATTACATTGCGTTATTATTCGCTCTGCTGGATTATCGGTCTAGCGCTTGGCTATGTACTCATGCAGAAGCTATATCGCCAGCAGAAACTCTCAGATGAACAGTTTGAACCACTCTTTATCTATATCTTCCTCGCAATTCTGCTAGGAGCACGCTTAGGTCATTGTCTCTTCTATGAGCCAGACTACTTTCTAAGTAGTGGCACTCATCTCCTCGAGATGCTTCTTCCGGCTCGATATGGCGCTGATGGTAGTTGGCACATTACAGGTTATGAAGGACTTGCATCTCATGGTGGTGTTTTTGGACTCTTTGTCGGACTTTGGCTCTACTGTCGCAACTTTAAGGTTCCAGGATGGGTTGTACTCGATAATATGGGTATCTGCTCAAGTATAACAGCTTTCTTTATCCGCCTCGGTAACCTCATGAATTCAGAGATTATCGGCAAAGTAACCGACGTACCATGGGCCTTTATTTTTGCCCGTGTAGATGGCTACCCACGCCACCCTGGACAACTTTATGAGGCTATCTGTTATCTACTCTTTTTCTTCATCATATTGATAATATACAAGAAGAAGGGTACTCAGAGTATAGGTTCTGGGCTCTATTTTGGTCTCTGCCTTACCTTGATTTTCATTGCACGATTCATTATTGAGTACACCAAAGAAATTCAAGTTGCATTCGAGTCAAGTCTACCTATGGATATGGGGCAAATTCTCTCTATTCCACTCATTATTATCGGTGTATATAGCATTGCCACAAGTGGTAAGAGGATGAAATTAAAAGAAGTTATTCGTAAATAACCATCATTATACTATATATCATAAAAGGCGTACCCATGAAGGGATACGCCTTTTATGATTATTTGCCTGAAACAATTTTCTTAATTTCATTCAGTTTGTTGAGAGCTTCTACAGGTGTAAGATTATTAATATCTAAACCAAGTATCTCATCACGCACCTGACAGAGTATAGGATCATCAAGTTGAAAGAAACTAAGTTGCACATCCTGTTGGGTTGAAGCGATCTTCTCTACCTGAGGTCGCCCTACACTACCCACATTTGAATTTTCATTCTCTAACTGTTTCAATATTACATGAGCACGCTTTACTATACTCTTCGGCATACCAGCAATTTCTGCCACGTGAATACCAAATGAATGGTTACTTCCTCCCCTTTCAAGTTTACGTAAGAAGATAACCTTACCATCAACTTCTTTCACACTTACATTATAATTCTTGATACGTGAGAAAAGCTTTTCCATCTCGTTAAGTTCATGATAATGAGTAGCAAAAAGAGTACGGGCATTAGCCGATGAATGTTCATGAAGGTATTCCACAATAGCCCATGCAATAGAGATACCATCATATGTAGAAGTACCCCTCCCCAACTCATCAAAGAGTACCAAACTGCGAGGAGTAACATTATTCAGAATATTAGAAGCCTCTGTCATCTCAACCATAAAAGTAGATTCTCCCAAGGAAATATTATCAGATGCACCTACACGAGTAAAGATTTTATCCACCAAACCAATTCTAGCACCTTCAGCGGGTACGAAACAACCTATTTGAGCTAATAATACGATAAGGGCCGTTTGACGCAGTAGTGCTGATTTACCAGCCATATTCGGACCAGTTATCATCATCACTTGCTGTTTATCATTATCTAGATACACATCATTAGGCACATACTGCTCTCCTATTGGCAACTGTGTTTCGATAACAGGATGTCTCCCCTGCTTGATATCTATAATTTCAGAATCATCTACTACAGGACGCACGTAATGATTTAACTCTGAGATTGCAGCAAAACTCAACAAACAATCGAGTTGAGCTATCAGGTTAGCATTAATCTGAATCTGAGGAATGAAAGCCTGCATATCAACTATTAACTCGCTAAAAAGTTTTGCTTCAAGCGATAAGATACGCTCATCAGCTCCAAGAATCTTTTCTTCATACTCCTTGAGCTCCTGAGTAATATAACGTTCTGCTTGAGCTAATGTCTGCTTACGAATCCACTCAACTGGAACTTTATCTTTATAAGTATTTCTTACCTCTAAATAATAGCCAAAAACATTATTATAGCCCACTTTTAACGAACTAATACCAGTCTTCTCAGTTTCCTGTTCCTGTATCTTCAACAGATAATCTCTACCATTGCGACTAATACTTCTCAGCTCATCAAGCTCAGCATTATAACCATCTGCTATAACATCACCCTTATTCACAAGCTGTGGTGGATCTGGCTGTATTTCCTGCTCAATCCTATTTTTTAAACTCTCACAAAGATTCAGCTGTTCTCCTATTCGCTTCAAATCTTCGTTCTTAGCATAAAGACAGGCCGTCTTTATCGGTCGTAAGGCATCTAATGCAACTCTTAATTGTACTACTTCACGAGGCGATACTCTACCAACTGCCACTTTTGAGATAATACGCTCTAAATCGCCTATACGATGCAACTGATCATCTATGCACTCACGAAATTCTGGTTCACGAAAGAAATACTCTACAACATTCAGTCGCTCATCAATAGGCTTTACACTCTTTAGAGGGAACACAACCCATCGTCTCAACATACGTCCACCCATTGGCGTAATGGTATGGTCGATAACTTTCAACAAAGAACTACCCTCCTCCTGCATCGGAGAAACAAGTTCTAAACTTCGTATCGTAAAGTTATCCATACGTACATATTTTTCCTCTTCAATTCTAGAGAGCGAAGTAATATGATTAATATGAGTATGTTGTGTAATTTCAAGATATTGCATGATAGCACCACTTGCAATTACACCATTTTTGAGATGTTCTACACCAAAACCCTTCAAGTTTTTAGTACCAAAATGCTTTAAAAGTTTTTGGAGAGCCGTCTGCTCAGTAAACACCCAGTCATCAAGTTCAAAAGTAACTAGTTTGGTACCAAAAAAACGTTCAAAATCTTCTTTTTTGGCACGATCATACAATATTTCCTTCGGCATAAAGTTACCAATGAGTTTTTCTACATAATCATAAGTACCTTCTCCTGTGAGAAATTCACCAGTTGAAATATCAAGAAAAGAAATGCCACAAGCATTCTTACCAAAATGCACTGCAGCCAAAAAATTATTTTCTTTATAATTCAGGACATTATCATCGAGGGCGACACCTGGCGTAACCAATTCTGTTATACCACGTTTCACCATCTTATCCATCTCTGTAAGGCCTTTCTTTCCTTTCAATGCCTCCCGTTTCTTTTTGGGATCTTCCAACTGATCACATATAGCAACACGCTTACCTGCACGAATCAACTTAGGCAAATAAGTATCAAGGGCATGATGTGGGAAACCTGCCATTTCCATCTGCCCTGTATTACCACCATTATTTCTGCGAGTCAAAGTAATTCCCAATACTTTAGAGGCTTCTATAGCATCGTCACCATATGTCTCATAGAAATCACCACATCTAAAAAGCAAGAGCGCATCAGGATGTTGGGCTTTCATCGAGAAGAATTGCTTCATCATCGGAGTAAGTCCTGAAGTATCTTTAGCCATAATATTTATTGATTTAGGCTACAAAATTACTCAAAAAGAGAATAAACACAAAATTATAACTCATTTTTCTCTGTTCATTATCTATCATGCATAAACCTACATAGACTTTTTATAGTATATAACCATCTCTATCCTCCCTTCCACTACTATTTAAAAAGAATGTTACAATTTCCAGAAAACATCAAAAAATATCATTAATTTCTAACATCGTAACCATTCCATCTAGAAAAAAATAAGCACAAATAAAATGAAATAATTCATTACATGATTTTGAATATCGAATGGTAAAATTCAAAAGCTTAACTTTTAGTGATTAAAAGGAAAGCTTTTACCTTTAAATTTTATTGAATAATTTGTAAAATAATTTAGATAAAAAATACATATTTCAGAAGAAGGTCACTAGATTTTCCAAGGAAGACGATCAGCAATAATACGCACCTTCGAAACATAGCGAGGATCCTCAGCATAACCGATACGACGAAGAAAAAGATAATAATCACCTGAATTATACTTATACTGTACATCATCACGATAAGCCTTTACACTCTCCTTCCAATTATTAAATTCATAATAGCTTCCATCAGAAGGATGACGAAGACCAAATAAATTATGATGCGTAAGACATACATGACTAGAAAAATTACCCGTTTCAAGAATGGCCTGCGCAACGACAATCTTCTTGAAAAGTACACCATATTCTTCAAGGGTTTTGTAAAGATTTTCAATAGTCAACTCTTCCCCATTATCATCTACCTCACCTTCGATAACATATTGTGGCGGAAATTCCAATATCTCAGGATGCAGAAAAGATCTATCATTGATTGCTTTCTGTGGAATCATATCTTGAGCTTGCGAGCTCAAAACAAACACGCCGAACACGCAAACCATAATAAGACGAAATAAAAATATTTTTACCTGCATACCACTAATATAACGCTAGTTACTCTTTTTTAGTATATACTAAAAAAGAAATATTTAGCTATAAAAAAATATTCTATGGATTATTAAATAATATTTAACAAATACATTCATCCATTATATGATTTATAGATTTTTCTATCCATTGATAAAAGTAACAAAATAAATAAATGAAACCAAAACTAATAATCCTTTTTATAAAGATGTGAA